>NZ_JRXE01000001.1:0-1474 GCF_001267535.1 Winslowiella iniecta
GCAGAAAATTTTGCGTGCTGCCGTCCGGCCCGCGGCTTTGCAGCAGGTTTCCCTGCGCATCGTGGCGGTACTGCCAGAGGCCGCTGTGGTTCTGTTCGCTCTGCAGGTGGCCCAGGGCGTCCCGCGTCAGGCACAGCTCTTCCTCCCACTCCGGCTCCACGGCGGCCCGCTGCGCGGCATGATATTTTGCCAGGCTGGTGCGCTTCAGCGTGACGCTGCGCGCCGCATACTGATACCGCGTATAATTCTCGCCGTTGCTTTTCGCCGCCAGCCTGCCCGCCCGGTCATATTCCAGCGTGGAAATCAGCGGCGGCTGCCCGTCGTTCAGCGGCTGCTGCGAAACCGACACGACCCGGCCATGACTGTCATAACCATAGCTTTCCCGCCGCCCGGCGTAGTCGGTCTGCGCCAGCAGGCGGTCGCCGTTGTCCCACGCAAAATGCCAGCTGTCGTGATTCGGATTAACCAGCCGGGTGAGGCGACCGAAACGGTCATAATCATAGCGGGTGGAGTGGCCGGCCGCGTCGGTCTGGCAAATCACCTGCCCGCGCACGTTGCGCCGCACCCGGCGGTCAGTGAAGCCGTCGACGGTTTCGCCGCACAATTGCCCGTGCGCGTCGTACTCATAGTCAGTTTCACGGTTGCCGGCGCGGATAACCGTCCGGATGCGCCCGGCCGCACTCCGGCGACAGCAGGTGGTGTTCCCCTCCGCGTCGGTGACGCTGACCAGCCGGCCGGTTTCGTCATACTGCCGATCGCTGCGGTAACCCGAGCAGTCCTCGTCACGAACCCGCTGCCCGCGCCCGTTCCACCAGAAACGGTGCGTGGTGCCCGACGGGCCGGTGGTGGCGATCAGATCACCCTGCGGGTTCCATTCCAGCCGCGTGACGCCCCCCTGCGGATCGGTCACCGCCACCGCGTCGCCCGGTGCGTTATACTGATAACGCCAGGCGGCCCCGTCGGCCAGCACGTCCTGCAGAGGCAATGACCAGACCGGATGCCAGACCGTCAGCCGGGTCTCCCCGGCCGGACTGCACGCGGTGGTGAGATTGCCGCGCGCATCATAGCCATACTGCCAGCGCCCGCCGTCGGGGCCGGTGACGGCCCGCAGCAGTTCATCCTGCTCCGCCCACTCATAGCGCCATTCGGCACCGTACATATCGCGCCAGCCGGTGATGCGGCAGCGCGCATCCCACTGATGAAAAGAGCTGCCGCCGGAAAGGCAGGTTACCGTGGCGTGGCGCGCCTGCTCATCAGCGTCAATGATCCAGCTTTCCAGCATCTGCTGCCGCTCGTCCAGCACCCGATAGCCGGCGACGCGCCAGACGGTGTTATCCGCTGCCGGCTGCCAGTCGTAGCTGACCGTCAGGCCACGGGCATCACCGTGGGTCGCCAGCATATCGCTGGCGCAGTCCCAGCTGAAGCGGCGGGTGGTGACGTCATCCGCATCGGTCACGCTGACCAGCTGCCCGCG
>NZ_JRXE01000001.1:1484-1760 GCF_001267535.1 Winslowiella iniecta
ACGCTCGTCCAGCACCCGATAGCCGGCGACGCGCCAGACGGTTTTATCCGCTGCGGGCTGCCAGTCGTAGCTGACCGTCAGGCCACGGGCATCACAGTGGGCCGCCAGCATATCGCTGGCGCAGTCCCAGCTGAAGCGGCGGGTGGTGACGTCATCCGCATCGGTCACGCTGACCAGCTGCCCGCGGTCATTGTAGCCATAGCAGGCCAGCCGGTGACGCCCGCTGCCGGTGCGCTGATGCACCGCGCACAGGCGGCCATGCACGCCCTCATAGTC
>NZ_JRXE01000001.1:1799-2096 GCF_001267535.1 Winslowiella iniecta
CGCCCCCATTTCCATTTCACGGCCGGTCATATCCCGCCAGCGAAAATGCAGCTCGCCGTTCGCCGCGCAATAGCGGATCAGCCGGGTTTCAAACGGCAGCATCCAGCCCTGTCCCAGCATGCCGGCCGCCGGATTGCGGCTGTGGTAAACACGCTGCCAGTAAAGCGGGATGCGGTCCTCCAGCACAAAATCGAGATCGTCAGCGCCCGCGAGGATTTTGGCACCGGTGGCAATATTCACCGGGCGGGCGGTCTGAACGGCGCGCGCGGCGATGCCGCCCGCCGCGTCGCCCGCCGC
>NZ_JRXE01000001.1:2147-2557 GCF_001267535.1 Winslowiella iniecta
TGCTTCAGTTCGCCGCCGCCGAGCATGCCGCCGGTAAACCAGGCAAAAAAGTTTTTGCCGCTGCGGATATCCTGCACCACGACGGCGTCACCGCCGATGCGCACCCGCGGATCCTCAGCGATCCTGATTTTCGCTTCACAGGTGCTGCGATCGCCGCTGCGCGCCGCCGGCTGACCATTGATAAAGACCTTTTTCGACCCTTCGGCGAGAAAAATCGGGCCACCGATGTGGTGCGATTTTTTACATTTCACCGTGTCCGTACTGGCCGGGGTGCTGTAAGGCGCGGCCGCGGCGACCGTCGGCTGCAGGATGTCCTGCCGGAGATGAGTGAAAAAATCAGCGATATCCGCCGCGGACAGGTCGCTGACCTGCTTACCCAGGGCCGCGAAAAAATCGCCCGGACGGGCAAC
>NZ_JRXE01000001.1:2567-156571 GCF_001267535.1 Winslowiella iniecta
ATGCTGGCCGGGGTGCTGTAAGGCGCGGCCGCGGCGACCGTCGGCTGCAGGATGTCCTGCCGGAGATAAGTGAAAAAATCAGCGATATCCGCCGCGGACAGGTCGCTGACCTGCTTACCCAGGGCCGCGAAAAAATCGCCCGGACGGGCAACGGTTGCGGCGATACCGGCGGCCATGGCGGCCGCGATTTCCCAGGCTGACGGCTCCTGCTCATCGCCGTCAGCAGCAGGCGCATTGAGAAAGGCGCGATCGACCGTACCCGCCGCGCGCGCCGCCGGCTTGCCCATAATACGGACGCTGGCGGAACCGCTGGTGATCACCGCCGCCGGTGGCCCGGTCAGGCCAAGTGCGCCGACAAGGCCGTCTGCCGCCGCGCCGGCAGCATTGCCCCAGCGCTCAGGAAACCCGCTGGCAATTGCGGCCACCGTAAGGCCAGTCCCCAGCGCGATCCCCGCACCGCTTGCCACCATGGCGGTACTGGCGATGAAAACCCCGGCGTAGATCGCGCCCTCCACCAGCCCACTGACAAAATCACTCAGTAACGAGCTGTGTACCAGCGGATCGTCAAGCCTGGCGGCAACGTAATCGGCCATGGTTCAGGCCTCCGCCACTGCGGGGGAAAACGTCTGGCGGATGGCCTGCCATGCCAGCAGTTGCTGTTCATTAAACTGGCCTGCAGTACTGAACGTGATTACCAGTAAATGATCCCTGCACCATGCCACCAGCAGCTTTTGATCGACCAGCACGCCCTGATTTTCAAAGCGCATCGCCACTTGCTGCGCAGGCAGATCGCCCAGCATGCTCTCCTCAGGCGACTGCGCGCTGAACTTTTTCATATCGCGCTTCACCTTTTGCAGTTGCTGCTGCAAAAAGGTATCCAGCTGATCGACCGTGATCTGCCAGTCGCGGGTCACCACCAGCGTCGCGCCTAAACTGGCCAGCGGCAGCACGGTCACACTCTGTTCCTGAACTGCGTCAGGCAGAGTAAGCATGCCCTCTGATAAGGCATATTGCACTGTCTGGCTCACAGGTTGCTCCCGGCATCTTTAATGATGAACACCTTGCTGACTTCTGCGGCAATCTCTGTCGGGCTTGGCGAGGGCGCTGCGACCGGAACGGGCTGGTTGATATTCAAATCCAGTATTCCGCCGGTGTTAATTTCACCCTGCCCTGAGGCGTTAATCTGAAAGTTTTTACACTGTAGTGAAATGGTGCCGTTGGGATTCATGTTCAGCAGGCTGTCACCGGTGACAAAAGTAATACCGCTGCTGGCCGCCAGCATAATGTTACTGTTCGACTTCAATATATAATCGGTACCGACTAACTCACTGCGGGCGTATTGCGTCTGCTGGGCGTACTGACCACTGACTTTGCTTTCGAAGCTTTTCTCCACGCTAAGGGTATGATTACCGCCAACAGAATGGGTTTCATCATTTTTGACACGGGTATCCATATTCCGCTCAGCCTGCATCCACAGCTGCTCTTCACCGCTCTTATCTTCAAAGCGCAAGGCGTTGGCATTATCCGGCGTACCGTTTTTACTGCGGCTGATAAAGCCCATTTGCGTTGCAGCGGCAGGCAGCGACCACGGCGGCATACTGGCTTCGTTATACACGCGGCCGGTGATAATCGGACGGTCCGGATCGCCATTGATAAAGTCGATCACCACCTCGTCACCGACGCGAGGGATCTGCACGCCGCCAAAGCCCTGACCCGCCCAGGCACTTGAGACGCGTACCCAGCAGGAGCTGGTATCGTCGCCTTTTGCCAGACGATCCCAATGGAATTTCACCTTCACGCGCCCGTATTTATCGGTCCAGATGGATTCGCCGTTCGGCCCCACTACCCGCGCAGTCTGAGGGCCATGAGTACGCGGCCACCCGGTGCGCTGCGGCGAGCGGAAAGTCACATCCGCCGGAATCACCACAAAGTTGATTTGATGCCGGTTGTCATTGTCGCCGCCACTGGCATAGGTGTTTTCCTGCAAGGCGTAGGAAGCTTTTACCACCAGATAATCACCGCTGTCACAGGGATAAGGGGGCTGGCTAAGGGTAAAGGTATAACCCGGCACAATTCCCAGCGCGGTGCCGACGGCGTCAATGCATTGATGCTTCGCCAGCCACTCTTCCTGACGAATGCGTGCATAAAATTCGCCGTGGCTGTGGTCAACAAAACGCCCCGGCCACTCATAGTAATCAATCTGCCCCGGCGACGGTGAAGATGGATTTTGCCGCGCCTGAAATAGCCAGGCATTCGGTTTACGGAAGTCGTAATCATCAATGCTGTAGATGCCCGGCATCACGTATTCGCTGATTGCCCATTGACCAATTCCTTGCTCGCTGGTGCTACCGCCCGACTCGCTGACGTGATAAGGGATCACCTCGTAACCCTGATACGGCTGGTGCTGCTGCGCGCTATCCATCAATACCAGCGTATGTTTGTCCGCTTCATGGCGGAAGAAATAGTAAATTCCTTCCAGCTCCATCAGGCGGGAGATAAAGCTGTAACTGTTTTCCTGGTACTGCACGCAGTATTGCCAGTTGCGATACTCGCCGGTCAGCTTGTCTTCAATGTTTACGCCATACTCACCCAGCAGCGTTTTGATAATATCCGGCACCCGCTGGTTCTGGAAAATACGCTGATTGCGGTCGCGTAACATCGGCCACAAATCCGACTCCATAACCAGCTTGTACACCGCGTAACGCATGCCATTAAGCTCGGTGCTCTGCACATTTACCGATGTGACTTTCCCATTGAGATAGCGCGGTGTGGCCAGCAGTCCCTGGGTGGGAATGGTGAGGGTAATTGGCTGGCCCAGCATCGCTTTGCGGTCAAGGCGTGCATTGGTACTGAGCAGGCTGACATCCAGCGAATAGGAGCGCGATAGCTCCTCAGTGCCGGTGAGTTTCCAGAAAAGCAGTTCTTCGACAGGAAACTGTACAGAAATGCGTTCATGCATAACGTTTCATCCATAAAATAATTCACTACCCCTGCTACGGGGAGTTCACCTGATCCTTCAGGGAGTCACTATTCATATCTTTTACGGGCAGGACACAATGCGCATTCCCGATACTTTACCGCTAGCCACGGTTTTTCGATTTGCAGAATGCTGCCTTGCGTTGTTTTAAACTAACCGCTGCGAAAGCGCAACGGTAAACATCATCCGTTGCACACCAGGCTTTTTAGTCAATAAAGACAGGGGTATTGCTCAATTTATTTCACTGAGGATTTTTTAAAAGCAGCACCTACCCCTGCCTGTCGTCGTCACAAGGACATTCAGGGTTCTGGTTTGGGGATATTGATGGGTGAGTCGTCAGGATGACGCCAGCGTTAAACCGCTTGATCGTAACTCAGCGACTCTTTCTGCACATGCGGAACCAGACGATCGTGCATAATTTTAATCGCATCGCCCAGCGCCATACTGCGCCCGGCCAGCGTAAGCTGACTTTGTGCCAGCAGACACAGTGCGGCATTCTCACCGGTTTCGACCACCAGCAGACGCGCCTGCTCGCCATTCTCGCACAGCTGAACCTTCACCATATCGCCTTCACCCGGTCGCCATTCAACATGGTGATAACTTTCAAAATGCCAGCTTTTCGGCATTAACGGCTTAAGGAAGCGGGTCGCCACCAGCGCATTCAGCACCAGCTCCGCGCGTTGATCGGCTTTCAGTCCGGCCAGGCGGCATTTTTCGTCAAAGTTGAAGAACTGCGCCGCATCGTCAACGCAAAAACCTGAGACGCTGAAAGCATCCGGGGTGAGCATTTTGCGCGGAAAACGGGAACGGAACAGCATACCATCTGCCAGATCGAGCATCATGCGGTCATGCTCTGCGTCAAAAAACCAACGCCAGTTGTCGTCAGGTTTGATTCTCATGGTACGCCCTTTAAGAAAAAAAGATTATGACTCTTGCCTGGAGTTTTGTATTCGAAACCTCTGCGGTAGCCGAAGGTGAAACGTAGCGGCAAAATGAATATAGACTAAATAATGACTAATCGGGATAAAATATAAACGAGCCAGCGGCAGAAATAAAGCCCCTGGCTGATTTAGCGGAGAATAGTATCAGAGGCAGGTCACAGTTGTGACACTATTTCCTTAATTAATGGCGGTCCTTTATAGATAAAACCAGAATATATTTGCACCAGCGTGGCCCCGGCAGCAATTTTTTCCCGCGCCGAAACCAGGGAATCAATACCGCCAACGCCAATAATCGGGATACGGCCTTGCAGCTCCTGCGCCAGTCGGCGAATCACTTCGGTGCTGCGTAACTGCACCGGACGACCGCTTAACCCTCCCGCTTCGTCACAATGTTTTAATCCGGCAACTAACGAACGGTCGAGGGTGGTATTGGTGGCGATCACGCCATCAATATTATGGCGCAGCAAACTTTCCGCTATTTGGATCAACTCTTCTTCAGAAAGATCCGGCGCGATCTTCACCGCCACAGGCACATATTTATGGTGCTTTTTCTCCAGTTCCTTCTGCTTTATTTTGATCGCATCCAACAGCTCGTCTAATGCTTCACCATATTGCAGCGTGCGCAAACCTGGGGTGTTCGGTGAGGAGATATTGATGGCGATATAACCAGCCCAGGGATAAACCTTCTCCATACAGATTAAATAATCGTCTTTGCCCTGTTCAACCGGGGTATCTTTATTCTTGCCGATATTGATACCCAGAATGCCGTCGAAATGCGCTTTTTTGACGTTCTCTACCAGATGATCAACGCCAAGATTATTGAATCCCATGCGGTTGATGATCCCTTCGGCCTCAACAATCCGGAACATGCGCGGCTTGTCGTTGCCCGCCTGCGGGCGCGGCGTTACGGTGCCGATCTCGATAAAACCAAAGCCCATCGCAGCAAAAGCGTCGATGCACTCGCCGTTTTTATCCAGTCCGGCGGCAAGCCCCAGTGGATTTTTAAACGTCAGTCCCATGCACTTTACCGGTTTATTCGGTAATTTCTGCCGGATAATGGCATTAAAAGGGGTGCCGGACAGTCGGCGCAACTGCTGAAAGGTCAGTTCATGCGCTCGCTCTGGATCGAGCTGAAACAACGCTTTACGAACGATGGGATAGTACATGCACTCTCCTGAATTCCCGATGCAAATCGGGGCAGTATTATCCGGGATAAATAACAGAAAAAACAGCATCTGAAACCAATCAGACGAAATAAAGGCAAACGTTTTCCCTCCCCGCGCCGTGGATTGCTCTCCTTATCTGAAAACTGGCTTAGATTTGCCGGATAAATCATTTAAACGCCCCTCCCTGCTCTGTCAGGATAGCTCCATCTGTTCTGAATTAAGTTTAATCAATAACTTTTAGTTATAAGGAGTGTTTATGCGCGTTATTAGTCTGGCGGGAAGCCCTCGCTATCCTTCACGCTCTACGGCGCTGTTAACCCTTTGCCAGGCGGCACTGGAAAAACGAGGAGTCGACGTGATTCCATGGAACCTGCATAACTTCCAGCCTGAAGATCTGCTTTACGCGCGTTTTGACTCTCCGGCACTGCTGGCATTAAAGGAAGATCTCGACAGCGCCGATGGCCTGATCGTGGCCACGCCAGTGTATAAAGCCTCTTTCTCCGGCGCGCTGAAAACCCTGCTGGACCTGCTGCCGGAACGCGCTCTCGAACATAAAGTGGTATTGCCACTGGCAACCGGCGGCACCATCGCGCATATGCTGGCGGTCGATTACGCCCTGAAGCCGGTACTGAACGCGCTGAAAGCGCAGGAAGTGCTGCACGGCGTGTTTGCCGATGATACGCAAATCACCCATTACGACCGTCACCCCGAGCTGAGCCAGGTGCTGGCCGCCCGCATCGATGATGCACTGGAGACGTTCTTCCACGCGCTGTCGCGTCGTCATCGCCCACTGGCTGCCGCGGTCTGAGGATAAAATCATGATAAAACGACTCCGCCATATGTTATCCGGTACTGCACTGACGGCTCTGCTGGCTTTTACCGGCAGCGCCAGTGCCGATGCCTCATCTCCGCAACAGTTTCGGATTGGCTACCAGAAAGGTTCGGTCAGCATGGTGCTGGCAAAATCGCATCAGCTGCTGGAGAAGCAGTTTCCTCACACCACCATTAAATGGGTCGAGTTTCCGGCTGGCCCGCAACTGCTGGAAGCGCTGAATGTCGGCAGTATCGATCTCGGCGGCACCGGCGATATTCCACCGCTGTTTGCTCAGGCTGCCGGAGCCGATCTGCTGTATGTCGGTTCAGAACCCGCCAAACCCAAGGCCGAAGTGATTCTGGTGCCGAAAGATAGCCCGTTGAAAAGCGTTGCCGATCTGAAAGGCCGTAAAGTCGCCTTCCAGAAAGGTTCCAGCTCCCATAATCTGCTGCTGCGTTCGCTGCAACAGGCGGGTCTGAACTTTAGCGATATCAAAGCAACGTATCTGACGCCAGCCGATGCCCGCGCCGCCTTTCAGCAGGGCGATGTCGATGCCTGGGCCATCTGGGACCCTTACTACTCTGCCGCGTTGTTGCAGGGCGATGTCCGGGTATTAAAAGATGGCACCGATATGAATCTGACCGGCTCTTTCTATCTCGCCGGACGCAGCTTTGCCGAAGCCAACGGCGGCTTTATTCGCCAGGTGCTGGAGACGTTCAGCCAGGCCGATGCGCTGACCCGTACCGATACCGAACAGAGTATCGACCTGCTGGCAAAAGCGATTGGCTTGCCGAAACCGGTGGTCGCCACCTACCTCAGCCATCGCCCGCCGACCGTGATTACGCCGGTCAGTGAGCAAACCGCCAAAGCGCAGCAACAAACTGCCGATCTGTTTTATCAAAATCGTTTAATGCCGGTGAAAGTCGATATCACCGATCGCATCTGGCACGACGCGCCAGCACATCAATAAGGAGCACATCATGAGTCTTTCCGTTTTCTGGTTTCTGCCTACTCACGGTGACGGCCATTATCTTGGCACAGGAGAAGGCGCACGTCCGGTCGATCACGGCTATTTACAGCAGGTCGCGCAAGCGGCTGACCGCCTCGGCTTTGGCGGCGTACTGATCCCGACCGGTCGCTCCTGCGAAGATGCCTGGCTGGTGGCGGCATCACTGATTCCGGTTACTCAGCGCCTGCGTTTCCTGGTGGCGCTGCGGCCGGGCGTGATCTCGCCGACGCAGGCTGCCCGTCAGGCCGCCACGCTCGATCGCCTTTCCAATGGGCGCACCTTATTTAACCTGGTGACCGGCGGTGATCCGGAAGAGCTGGCGGGCGATGGCGTGTTCCTCGACCACCGTGAGCGTTATGCCGAGTCGGCTGAATTTACCCGTGTCTGGCGTCGGGTGCTGGAAGGTGAAACTGTCGATTACGAAGGAAAGCACGTCCATGTGCGCGGTGCGCGCCTGATGTTCAAACCGGTACAGCAACCCCGTCCCCCTCTGTGGTTTGGCGGTTCATCGGATGTGGCGCAGGATCTGGCCGCCGAGCAGGTGGATGTCTATCTGACCTGGGGTGAGCCTCCGGCGCAGGTAAAAGAGAAAATTGAAACGGTGCGCGCCAAAGCAGCGGCCCAGGGCCGTACGGTACGCTTCGGCATTCGCTTACACGTGATCGTGCGTGAAACCAATGAAGAAGCCTGGCAGGCGGCGGATCGACTGATTTCGCATCTTGATGATGCCACCATCGCCAAAGCACAGCAGGCGCTGGCCCGCACCGACTCCGTCGGTCAGCAACGGATGGCGGCACTGCACGGCGGTCGTCGCGACAAGCTGGAGATCAGTCCGAATCTGTGGGCAGGCGTGGGTCTGGTGCGTGGCGGTGCCGGCACTGCGCTGGTTGGCGATGGCCCAACCGTGGCCGCGCGGATGCAGGAGTATGCCGATCTCGGCATTGAGACCTTTATTCTCTCCGGCTATCCGCATCTGGAAGAAGCGTACCGCGTCGGCGAGCTGCTGTTCCCGCATCTTGACCTGAACGTGCCGGAAATCCCGCAACCGCGCAAAGTCGCGGCGCATGGTGAAGCGGTCGCGCACGATTTTGCTCCGCAGAAAGTGTCACAGAGCTAAGAGGTCACGATGAGCAAACGATGGAATCGACTCGCTAATCAGCTTGCTCCCTGGGCGCTGCCAGTACTGCTGATTGTGGTGTGGCAAATCGCTTCTGAAACCGGACTGTTGTCGACACGCATTCTGCCTTCACCGGAAAATATCGTGATCACCTTCTGGCGGCTCTCCGCCAGCGGTGAGCTGTGGCAGCACCTGGCCATCAGTAGCTGGCGCGCGGTGATAGGTTTCAGCATCGGCGGATCGATTGGCCTGTTACTGGGGCTGATTACCGGTATGTCGCGCTGGGGTGAACGGTTGCTGGATACCTCGGTACAGATGCTGCGTAACGTGCCGCATCTGGCGCTGATCCCGCTGGTCATCCTGTGGTTTGGCATTGATGAGGCCGCGAAAATTTTTCTGGTGGCGCTCGGCACGCTGTTCCCGATCTACCTGAATACCTATCACGGTATTCGTAATGTCGATCGTGGACTGGTGGAGATGGCGCGCAGTTATGGTTTATCCGGCTGGAGCCTGTTTGTGCAGGTGATTCTGCCGGGTGCATTGCCGTCGATTATGGTGGGCGTGCGCTTTGGACTCGGCCTGATGTGGCTAACGCTGATTGTCGCGGAAACCATTTCAGCTAACTCAGGTATTGGCTATCTGGCGATGAACGCCCGCGAATTCCTGCAAACAGACATCGTGGTAGTGGCGATTATTCTTTATGCCCTGCTTGGCAAACTGGCTGACGTCAGTGCGCTGTTGCTTGAGCGTGTCTGGCTGCGCTGGCATCCGGCTTATCAACTGAAAGAGGAAAACGCATGAGCGAGTTACCCCCTTCTCCGGCGCGTCTCAATACCGGCACGCCGCTGGTGATAAATGGTGTCAGTAAACAGTACAGCGGTCGCACCATTCTGAACGATATCGATTTACATATTCCTTCCGGACAGTTTGTCGCGGTGGTTGGCCGCAGCGGTTGCGGTAAAAGTACTCTGCTGCGCCTGCTGGCCGGGTTGGAAACCACCAGCTCCGGCCAGTTACTGGCAGGCAGTACGCCGCTGAGCGAGTCGCGTGATGATACCCGCCTGATGTTTCAGGATGCACGTCTGCTGCCGTGGAAAAGTGTGATTGATAATGTCGGGCTGGGTTTACGCGGCAAGTCGTGGCGTAACGCGGCGCTGGAAGCACTGGATGCGGTGGGTCTGGCCGATCGCGCCAGCGAATGGCCCGCTGCCCTCTCGGGCGGACAGAAACAGCGTGTGGCGCTGGCGCGAGCACTGATTCATCGTCCAGGCCTGTTGCTGCTGGATGAGCCGTTAGGTGCGCTGGATGCGTTAACCCGTATTGAGATGCAAGACTTGATCGCGTCACTCTGGCAACAGCATCATTTTACTGTGTTGCTGGTCACTCATGACGTCAGCGAAGCGGTGGCGATGGCCGACCGGGTGCTGCTTATTGAGGAAGGTAATGTCGGGCTGGATTTAACCATCGACCTGCCGCGTCCACGGCGTCGCGGATCGGTCAGGCTGGCAGAGCTGGAGGCAGAAGTACTGGATCGGGTGATGAAACGCGCGCCGGCACAACCGGCAGCAGAAAAACGTTACGCACAGTGATAATAGTACTAATCACGATTAATATCAGGCATTTAGGCATAGGGCGGCATTCTCGCCGCCCGTGCCAGGATGATACAACCTGCATACCCTCAACACGGGCGTCGAGAACGACGCCCCTACAACAGATGCTGCTTACGCGTTTAACGCTTTGGTGATTTTCTCGTAGAGATCGCCAGAGAGTTTATCCAGCCCTTTCAGCTGCTCCAGCGCCTTACGCATTAATCCCTGACGCGTCGCATCATAACGTTTCAGCCGAATCAACGGCTCGATCACGCGTGCGGCAACCTGTGGGTTACGCGTATTGAGATCGGACAGAATCTCCACCAGGAACTGATAGCCACTGCCATCAATGGCATGGAATGCTGACGGGTTGGCCGAGGCAAACGCGCCAATCAGCGATCGCGTACGGTTTGGGTTGCTCAGGCTGAACGAGCGATGGTTCAGCAGTTCACGCACCCGCGACAGCACATCCGCCGCCGGGCTGGTGGCCTGCAAGATAAACCACTTATCCATTACCAGACCATCCTGGTGCCAGCGCTCGTCAAAGGCCGCCAGTAAGGCTTCACGGCATGGCAGCTGTGCAGCAACTGCCGCCGACATCGCCGCCAGCGCATCTGTCATATTGTTGGCATGCTGATACTGCGCGGTGACTAACTTCTCGCCCAGCGTCGCATCACCCAGTGCCAGATAACTCAGGCAGACATTTTTCAGCGAACGCTTGCCAATCTCCGCATGTTCAACCCGGTACTCCGTGCTTTGATTAGCGTAATAAACCGCCAGCAGCTCATCAGCCAGTTCCGTCGCCAGCGTACGCATCAGCGCATCGCGTACAGAAGAGATGGCTTCCGGATCGATGGTTTCAAACAGTTCAGCGATTTCGTTTTCACTCGGCAATGTCAGAATCAGCGCGGTCAGTGCCGGATCGCTGTTCTCTTCCAGCAGCACCGCGCGGAAGGCATCCGCAACATGCTGCGGCAGCGACAGTGGCTGGTCCTGCTGATGACGCGCGACATTCAGTTTGATATAGGTTGCCAGCAAACTCTGCGCCGCATCCCAGCGGGAGAAATCATTGCTGGCATGACGCATCAGGAAAGTCAGCTGCGCATCGCTCCAGTTGTAGTCCAGTTTCACCGGCGCAGAGAATTCGCGCAGCAGTGACGGCACCGGCTGGAAATAAACATTATCGAAGACAAACGTCTGGAAATCTTCAGTGATATTCAGCACGTTATGTACCGGATGGCCATTGTGCTGTAACGGGATCACTTTACCTTCACCATCGTACAGCTCGATATCCAGCGGAATATGCAGCGGCTGCTTCTCTTTTTGATCGGCAGTCGGTGGCGTCATCTGCGTCACATGCAGCGTGTACTGTTCCAGTTCCGGATTGTAGTCATCACGCACCGAAACCACTGGCGTACCGGACTGGCTGTACCAGCGACGGAACTGCGACAGGTCAACATTAGAAGCGTCTTCCATTGACTGCACAAAATCATCACAGGTCGCCGCGCTGCCGTCATGGCGCTCAAAATAGAGCTGCATGCCCTTCTGGAAATTCTCTTCGCCCAGCAGCGTGTGCAGCATCCGGATCACTTCCGACCCTTTCTCATAGACCGTCAGAGTATAAAAGTTATTCATCTCGATAACCTGCTCGGGACGAATCGGGTGCGCCATCGGGCTGGCATCTTCAGCAAACTGGGAACCGCGCATCACGCGCACATTATCAATACGGTTTACCGCACGGGAACCGAGATCCGAACTGAATTCCTGATCGCGGAACACCGTCAGCCCCTCTTTCAGGCTGAGCTGGAACCAGTCGCGGCAGGTCACACGGTTACCGGTCCAGTTGTGGAAATATTCATGACCGATCACCGCCTCAATACCGAGGTAGTCTTTGTCAGTCGCGGTTTCCGCTTTCGCCAGCACATATTTTGAGTTAAAGACGTTCAGGCCTTTATTCTCCATCGCCCCCATATTGAAGAAATCGACCGCGACAATCATAAAGATATCGAGATCGTATTCGAGGCCAAAGCGCTCTTCATCCCACTTCATGCTGTTTTTCAGCGAGGTCATCGCCCAGTCAGCACGATCAAGGTTGCCGCGATCAACATAGATCTCTAACGCCACATCACGGTTTGAGCGGGTGGTAAAGCTGTCGCGCAGCACGTCAAAATCACCAGCCACCAGCGCAAACAGGTAGCAAGGTTTCGGGAACGGGTCTTCCCACTTCATCCAGTGGCGACCATCCTCCATATTGCCGCCATCCAGGCGGTTACCGTTAGAGAGCAGGAAAGGATAGCGCGCCTGGTCAGCAATAATGGTGGTGGTAAAGCGCGCCAGCACATCCGGACGATCGAGATACCAGGTAATATGCTGGAATCCTTCCGCTTCACACTGGGTACATAACGCTTCACCCGATTTATACAGCCCTTCCAGCGCGGTATTCTGGTCCGGGTGGATATCGTTAACAATCTTCAGCGTGAAGTTTTCCGGCAGCTGATCGATGATCAGCGCGCCTTCCTGCAACTGATAGTGGCTCCACGGCTGGCCGTCAATCTCCAGCGAAATCAGCGTCAAATCTTCGCCGTCAAGGCGCAATGCAGCATCACTGGCACCTAACCGTTTGATGCGGCTGACCGCTGTCACGCGTGTCACGCTGGCATCAAGGTTGAAAGTCAGATCAATATCGGTAATGGTGTAATCAGGCGCACGATAATCATGGCGATTCTTAGCTTGAGGCTGTTGCGTCATAGAATTCTTCTCACGTCTTCAGAAAAAAGTTAATCGGTTCAAGTCTATTCCTGTTGCGCAAAGGTTGCCACGATGAATCACCGTGATTCGCAGCAAATTACACATTCTATTAACAATGGCACTTTTTACCCTCGACCTGACGGTCTGAATTGTGCTGTGATCGGGTTCAATAAATAAGTAATCCGGTTATACTTCTGGCTCTTGATTGAGACACTTTACTTACACCAAGGAAACGCTCCGCGCGCGAGAGGATGCTGAAACGCACCATGACACGACACGCTTCCCCGATATTGACCACGCTGCTTGATACTGATGCTTACAAGCTTCATATGCAGCAAGCCGTGTTTCATCGCTATAACGACGTTTTCGTCGCGGCGGAGTTTCGCTGCCGTGGTGACGACCTGCTGGGCATTTATGCAGATGAAATTTCTCAACAGATCGCGATGATGTCCGCGCTGGCGCTGAGCGACGAGGAGTACAACTACCTCGCCTCACTGCCGTTCTTCACAGCGGACTATCTCGACTGGCTGCGCGACTTCCGTTATGACCCGACGCAAGTGCGGGTGCGCAATCACCAGGGCAAACTGGATATCCGTATCACCGGCCCGTGGCGCGAAGTGATTATGTGGGAGGTTCCGCTACTGGCGCTGATCAGTGAAGTGGTGCATCGCCACCGTTCACCGCAGGTGACCACAGAGATGGCGGTGGAACATCTGCACAGCAAACTGGCGGCGTTTAACCGTCTGACGGCGGATATTGATCTGTCGCGCTTCAGACTGATGGATTTCGGCACCCGTCGCCGCTTCTCTGGTGAGGTGCAACTGGCTATCGTCAGTACCCTGAAGCAGCAGTTCCCGTGGCTGGTGGGTTCGAGCAACTATGAAATAGCCCGCAAACTCGATATCGCGCCAGTGGGCACCCAGGCGCATGAGTGGTTCCAGGCGCATCAGCAAATCAGCCCGGTACTGGCTAACAGTCAGCGTGCCGCCCTGCAGGCGTGGCTGGAAGAGTATGATGATCAGCTGGGTATCGCGCTCACCGACTGCATCACCATGGACGCTTTCCTGCGTGATTTCGGTAAGGGTTTCGCCAGCCGCTATCAGGGGCTGCGTCATGACTCGGGCGATCCGGTTGAATGGGGCGAGAAAGCTATCGCGCATTATCAGCGGCTGGATATTGACCCACTCAGCAAAACGCTGGTGTTTTCCGATAACCTCGATCTGGAAAAAGCGGTCAGCCTTTATCGCCACTTTGGCCAGCGCGTGAATCTGAATTTCGGTATCGGCACGCGCCTGACCTGTGATATCCCGCAGGTTAAGCCGCTGAATATCGTGATCAAACTGGTTGAGTGTAATGGCAAACCGGTAGCCAAACTTTCCGACAGTCCGGGTAAAACCATCTGTCAGGATCAGGCGTTTGTCCGCGCGTTACGTAAAGCCTTTGACCTGCCGCTGGTCAAAAAAGCCAGCTAAGAACTTCCGGGGACGTGCCACTTCGTCCCCGAACTCCCCGCTTTAGTGAATAAATCTCATCTGCTACCGCGAATTCTTCTTGTGTCCTGCCCGACGGCAAGTAACATAGCAATACCCTCAGATCCGGGGGTTATTAATTTTCAAATCAGAAACTAATAAAGAGAGAAATTTATGAGCGTAGTGCCTGTAGCGGATGTACTGCACGGCCGTGTCGCGGTTGACAGCGAAGTCACCGTACGTGGTTGGGTGCGTACCCGAAGAGATTCAAAAGCCGGTATTTCCTTTGTCGCCGTTTATGACGGTTCCTGCTTTAATCCCGTTCAGGCTGTCGTAAATAATTCTCTGAATAATTATCAGGAAGAAGTATTGCGCCTGACCACCGGTTGCTCAGTGATTGTCACCGGTAAAGTGGTGGCGTCGCCGGGTGAAGGCCAGAGCTTTGAAATTCAGGCGACGGCGGTAGAAGTGGTCGGCTGGGTTGACGATCCGGATACCTATCCGATGGCGGCAAAACGCCACAGCATCGAGTATCTGCGTGAAGTCGCGCACCTGCGCCCGCGTACCAACTTGATCGGTGCGGTTGCACGTGTACGCCATACGCTGGCGCAGGCACTGCATCGCTTCTTCCATGAGAACGGCTATTTCTGGGTGTCCACTCCGCTGATCACTGCATCCGATACCGAAGGTGCCGGTGAAATGTTCCGCGTATCGACGCTGGACCTGGAAAACCTGCCGCGCGACCCGCAGGGTAAAGTGGATTTCAGCGAAGACTTCTTTGGTAAAGAAGCTTTCCTGACGGTTTCTGGTCAGCTGAACGGTGAAACCTACGCCAGTGCGCTGTCTAAGATCTACACCTTTGGCCCAACCTTCCGCGCTGAGAACTCCAATACCAGCCGTCACCTGGCTGAATTCTGGATGCTGGAGCCGGAAATCGCTTTCGCCGATCTGAACGATGCCGCAGCACTGGCAGAAGCGATGCTGAAGTATGTGTTTAAAGCGGTGCTCGAAGAGCGTGCCGACGATATGGCCTTCTTTGCCGAGCGCGTCGATAAAGATGCGGTAGCTCGCCTGGAACGCTTTGTCACTACGGATTTCGCTCAGGTGGATTACACCGATGCCGTCAATATTCTGCTGGCTTCCGGCAAGAAATTTGAGAACGATGTTTCCTGGGGTATCGACCTCTCCTCTGAACATGAACGTTACCTTGCAGAGCAGCACTTCAAAGCGCCAGTGGTAGTGAAAAACTATCCGAAGGACATTAAAGCCTTCTATATGCGCCTGAACGAAGATGGCAAAACAGTTGCCGCGATGGACGTTCTGGCACCGGGTATTGGCGAAATTATCGGTGGTTCACAACGTGAAGAACGTCTGGATGTGCTGGATGCGCGTCTCGAAGAAATGGGCCTGAATAAAGAAGATTACTGGTGGTATCGCGACCTGCGTCGCTATGGCACCGTGCCTCACTCAGGTTTTGGCTTAGGTTTCGAACGTTTAATCGCTTATGTCACCGGCGTACAAAATGTAAGAGATGTTATCCCGTTCCCTCGTACACCACGTAACGCCAGCTTCTGATTTTCGGCATTAAATATAAGAAATTCATATATATAAAAAGGTCAGCCTCGCTGACCTTTTTTTATTTTTGTAATTTTAGAGTTGTCTCACAAAGTTCCGTATATTTTACATTTTGTAATACATATTTTCCTTTTGTAACCAGATTAGGAGATTAGTAGCATTTTCGAGGTGGATTAACCGTGCTTTGAATGGAAAGATGCCTGCAGACACAGGAAGACACCAAACTCTCTTCGTAGTTCTGTAAAGAATTATTGACGGCAGTGGCAGGTGTCCGAATAAACTCCAATGAGGGTAATAATAAATGATGAAGCGCAACATTCTTGCAGTGGTAATTCCAGCTCTGTTGGCTGCAGGCGCAGCAAACGCAGCAGAAATCTATAATAAAGATGGCAACAAACTGGATCTGTACGGTAAAGCAGTTGGCCTGCACTACTTCTCTAAAGATGACGGTAATGACGGCGACAACTCTTATGTTCGTTTCGGCTTCAAAGGTGAAACTCAGATTTCTGACCAACTGACCGGTTACGGCCAGTGGGAATACAACGTTCAGGCTAACAACTCTGAAGGCTCTGATGCACAAGACGGCAACAAAACCCGTCTGGGCTTTGCCGGTCTGAAATTCGGCGACGCGGGTTCTTTCGACTACGGTCGTAACTACGGCGTCGCTTATGATGCCATCGCATGGACTGACATGCTGCCAGAATTCGGTGGTGATTTCGGCTTCTCCGACACCATGACCAGCCGTACTACCGGCGTGGCGACCTACCGTAACACCAACTTCTTCGGCCTGGTTGATGGCTGGGATTTCGCAGTACAGTACCAGGGTAAAAACGACCGTGAAGACATCCGTCGTGCGAATGGTGATGGCTGGGGTATCTCCTCTTCTTACGTTTCTCCAGTCGGTGTTGGCATCGTGGGTGCATACTCAAGCCAGGATCGTACCGAGCGTCAGAACACCGGTGCAACCACTCTTGGTCGTGGCGACCGTGCAGAAGTTTGGGCAGCTGGCGTGAAATATGACGCGAACAACATCTACCTGGCAGCAACCTACGGTGAAGGCCGTAACGCAACGCCAATCAGCGGCACCCGCAACGGTACCGAGGTTTCTGGTTTTGCTAACAAATCCATCACTACCGAAGCGGTTGCTCAGTACCAGTTCGATTTCGGTCTGCGCCCATCCCTGGCATATGTGCAGGGCAAAGCTAAAGACGTAGAAGGCATTGGCGATGCAGATATCTACAAATATGTTTCTGTAGGTACCACTTACTACTTCAACAAAAACATGTCTACCTATGTTGATTACCGTATCAACCTGCTGAAAAACGACAACGCGTTGGGTCTGGCTGACGACGATATCGTAGGCCTGGGTCTGGTATACCAGTTCTGATTGCCTGCAATTTATCGCAAGCTGGATAAAAAAACGGAGCCGAAAGGCTCCGTTTTTGTTTATCACGCTTTGCCTCAGAGCCTGCTGCAATAAGGTTCACCCGCCTGATTTGACCACCGCTCCCGCTTCCCGGGTCAAACCCAAAATCACGGTGAGATCTGCGTAGTTCTTTTTGTCGCAAACGGTTGGCATTTGCCCGTTCTGGCGTTAACCTGAGAACTCAATTCGCTTTAGATTAAGCTTACGGACCCTCTCATATGTTTGAAAACATTGCAGCTGCACCCGCCGACCCGATTCTTGGTTTAGCCGATCTTTTCCGTGCCGACGACCGTCCCAATAAAATCAATCTCGGCATTGGTGTGTACAAGGATGAAACCGGAAAAACACCTGTTCTGACCAGCGTGAAGAAAGCGGAACAGTATCTGCTGGAAAACGAAACCACTAAAAACTACCTGAGCATTGATGGCCTGGCTGATTTCGGTCACTGCACTCAGGAGCTGCTGTTTGGTAAAGGCAACGAGATTATCACCAGCAAACGTGCGCGCACTGCGCAAACCCCTGGCGGTACCGGTGCGCTGCGTGTGGCCGCAGACTTCCTCGCTAACCAGACGGCCGTTAAACGCATCTGGGTAAGTAACCCGAGCTGGCCGAACCATAAAAATGTGTTCGAATCTGCTGGCCTGGAAGTGTGTGAGTACAATTACTACGATGCGGAAAACCATCAGCTGAATTTCGACGGTATGGTTGCCAGCCTGCGTGAAGCGAAAGCGGGTGACGTGGTGCTGTTCCACGGCTGCTGCCATAACCCAACCGGCATCGACCCAACCGCAGAACAGTGGGCGCAGCTCTCGGAACTGTCACAGGCCAGTGGCTGGTTACCGCTGTTTGACTTCGCCTATCAGGGCTTTGCGCGTGGACTGGAAGAAGATGCTGAAGGCCTGCGCATTTTCGCCGCCAGCCATCAGGAGCTGATCGTTGCCAGCTCTTACTCCAAGAACTTTGGTCTGTATAATGAGCGCGTCGGTGCATTTACGTTGGTAGCGGCCGATGCGGCCATTGCTGATGTCTCCTTCAGCCAGGTAAAAGCCACCATTCGTGCCAACTACTCTAACCCGCCGGCTCACGGTGCGGCAGTGGTTGCCACTATCCTCGGTAATGACGCTCTGCGCGCCATCTGGGAGCAGGAACTGACCGATATGCGTCAGCGTATTCACCGTATGCGTCAACTGTTTGTAAATACCCTGCAAGAGAAAGGGGCAGATCGTGATTTCAGCTTTATCATCAATCAAAACGGTATGTTCTCATTCAGCGGCCTGACCAAAGATCAGGTCGTGCGCCTGCGTGAAGAGTTTGGTGTTTATGCGGTGAATTCCGGACGCGTTAACGTTGCCGGTATGACGCCAGATAATATGGCACCACTGTGCGAAGCGATTGTGGCGGTGCTGTAAATAATACCCAGGGGCGGCGCTGTCGCCGCACCCGTGCCGAACAGTAGGGGCGGCGAGAACGCCGCCCGTGCTGAGGGTTAGCATCCCGCATGCCATCAGGACGGGAGCCGAAAACGGCGCCCCTACGTAAAATCAGCGGGACAGCTATTGCAGGAAAGGATTGCTGACTCGTTCATGACCGAGCGTCGACATCGGTCCATGGCCTGGAATAAAGGTCACATCATCGCCCAGCGGCAGCAGCTTATCCCGGATGGAATCAATTAACGCCTGATGGTCGCCCTGCGGGAAATCGCTGCGGCCGACACCACCATTGAAAATCACATCGCCAGAAACCAGCAGACGACCCACCGCATCAAAGAATACAATATGACCCGGCGTGTGCCCCGGGCAATGCAGGACATCGAGCCTGATCTGCCCTACTTCGACCGTTTCGCCTTCTTCCAGCCAGCGATCCGGCGCCAAAGGCGCGCACTCTGCCAGGCCAAACATACGGCTCTGCGCAGGCAAACCGTCCAGCCAGAAAGCATCGCGCTTTTGTGGGCCAATAATTTTCACCGCATAATGCGCGGCAAGTTCAGCAGCGGCACCGACGTGGTCGAGATGCCCATGAGTCAGTAGAATCTGCGTGACGGTTACGCCCTGCTCAGCCACGGCTTGCTTAATTTTCTCAGCGTCACCGCCCGGATCGACAATAGCGGCTTGTTGCGTTTCCGCACACCAAATCAACGAGCAGTTCTGAGCGAATGCCGTGACGGGAATAATGTGATAATCCATAACACTCCGTTACCGGCCAACACAGGGTTGCCGGAATTTCTCTTAATTACCAGGTTCTTACCGGCCCGGTATCAATGTGCACAAAGTCACTGCTGGGGTAGTATCCTACACCACCTGCGCGCATTTTTAATGCCGCTTTGCGTACATTGCTTAGAGAAACGCCTTCAATATGGAAATCCATCGCCTGACCCAGCGTGTGATAGCTGTGTTTTGCCACCCCTTTGCTGTGCGAACGCAATTCATTATTGGTCGCCAGCGAACGGTAACCGGAAATCAGCTGCACCGGTTTACGGGTTTCCAGCATCGCCTGCAGGCGGTAGAGCTGATCAAAGAGTTTAGGATCGATGCTCTTCACTTTATTCGCCCGATAATCACGGAAAAAGTGATTCAGACGCGATAACTCATCTTTGTCGTAGCTTTTACCATTAAAAAACTCAGTTTTAAGCGTTTCACCGGTATGAAGGTTACTGAGGGTAAGCACACGAGGACGAGGGGTGGAAAGCGTAGCAAATGCCTGACCTGGCAGCAGCGCTAAACCACAAGCTGCTCCGCCTAATGCCAGTAACTTACGGCGTTGAGAATCGAATTTATCCATGAAATGCTGTTACCTGAATGTAAAAACCGAAAACGTGCAAAAACCACACAAGGCCGAACCATAACCGCCGTATAGCCATCCGTCAACCCACCAGCCAGTAAACTGCGAGGAGTATTCACCCGGCACCGCGCAGACAGTAAAAAGCCGGGACATTGCCCGGCTCTGTTTGTTGCTGAATTTTCAACTATTAGAGTAACAGCTGCCCGGCACGCGCCAGCACCTGAGAGCCGGAACGCGCAGTGGCATCATAATTGTAAATATCTGTACGAAACTGCGGCTTACCGTCATCGGCAACCCAGGCGGTCAGATAATAGAGATTGACCGGAATACGATGACGAATAGAGACAAAGCGTGTATTCCCCTCTTTCAGGGTGCTGGAGATACGGCTATCGTTCCAGCCTGCATCCTGCAACAGCAGATTGGCTAGATCAGACGCCTTGTTCACTCGCACACAGCCGGAGCTCAGCGCGCGGATATCCTTCTGGAACAGGTTATGGTTCGGCGTGTCATGCAGATAGATAGCATCTGAACTTGGCATATTGAATTTATAGCGTCCCAGCGAGTTTGCGCTGCCTGGTGCCTGGCGCAGGCGGTAAGGGAACGAGGCAGCCGATACCATACTCCAGTCAATCATTGACGGGTCGATAACTTCAGCATCATTGCTCCAGCCCGATAACAGCGTGTAACCGTGTTTATAGAGATAAGACGGGTCGCGTTTTACCTTTGGAATAATATCCTGTCGCACCAACGATGTTGGCACATTCCACGGCGGGTTTAACACCACATTGTTCAGCGCGCTGCGCATTAACGGGGTTTTTCGATCTGGCCGACCGACAATCACCCGGGAAGAGAGAATTTCATTGCCTTCTGAATAGTAAATAAGTGAATAGTTAGGAATATTCACCATGATGCCGTTATGCATATCATCCGGCAGCAGTCGCAGGCGCTGAATATTCAGTGCCAGCAGCGAAGCACGCAGTTGCGGCGAGACATTTAACCACTCGCGGGTACGTGGACCAATCGCGCCATCAGACGCTAAACCCTGCCACTGCTGAAAGCGCTTCAGCCCTTCCACCAGTTCCGGCGAATAGATATTGGCCGACGTGGTACTGGTAGCCTGCGGCAGAAGATTACTGCTTTGTTCCGGCGTATTGACGGGCAAATCGGCCACATTAGTGGCTGATGGGCTGACAGCAACCGCGGCCTGATCAACCGGTTGTGGGGGTTCCGCGTTATCACTCAGCATACCGGTGCGCTGCAAAATTTCGCGCAGTGCCGGCACATCCTGACTGATTTGGCCTGGTCGTAAGGTCTGCTTATCCCTCAGCTGCGGCCAGGGCCGGTTATCCGCCAGCATGGTTTTCAGCGCCTGATGCATACGCGTATATTGCGGATGCTGTGGAGCCAGTGACACCACAAAGGTATTTAACCCCCCGGCATCAGCGGCCGTCTGCCACTGATTGATGACTGAAACCGGCGGCAGCGTCATTTTGTAGGGCACATTACTGTATAACCACTTTTCTCCCTGAACCGGTACGCTGGAGACAAACTGCAAATAGCCCAGCATCGCATCAGACAGAATGATATCCCGTGCCAGCCCGGTAATTTCAGGATCGGTTAACTGTTGTATCCATTGGGTAAACTGCGGTTGCACGCCCGAAATAGCCACTTCTGCCAGCTGCTGTTGAAATTGCTGTACCGCTTCACGATCCTGCCACAACGGCTGCATATCACGTGCGGCATAGAGGGATGCCAGCGAGCCCAGATAGAAGGGTTTGACGGAATGCGGCAGCGCCGCAAGGATTTGCGACTGGCTCTGCGCGGCCGTCATAATACTACTGGCCGACGAAGCCGGCAGTGGAGAATTTATCGCAGCGGTAGCACTGTACACCTGGGCAAGGCAAAGCACGATACAACACCCTAAGGACGCTTTTTTTAAATTAACTCGGTTTGCCAGCAACATCCTTTGCCCCCTGTGAATTCTGTTGAGCTGCAACAAGTAAAACGCTTACCCGCTGGGCTATTAATCATTGTTATAAGTATAGAAACTAAAAACGGCATTTGCCCGTATTAGGGCAAATGCCGTTGTCAGAGTAATCCGAGCGCAAATTTTTTACTACATTTGCGCCCGTGATTTTTCTGCATCCACTTCCGCAGCATCACTGTTCTGCGGCGAATTGCTGGCCGGAGACGGTTCAGCCGAGAAGCCGCGCAGCCCAACCACATGCACGTGTTCGGTGTTCTGGAACACTTTACGCACCAGTTTATAGGTGGTGCCTTTTTCCGGGCTGATGTTCTCAGGAGCGGCGATAATCAGCTGCATTTCGAGACGGTCGCACAGTTCAAACAGCGTGGCGATGGATTTGGCGTCCAGACGAGCAGCCTCATCAAGGAACAACAAGCGACACGGAGAAATATCTTTACCGCGCAAACGCCGCGACTCCTCTTCCCAGCTCTGTACAACCATAACCAGAATCGACATCCCGGTACCGATCGCTTCACCGGTCGACAGTGCGCCACTTTCGGCACGCAGCCAGCCGTCTGAACCACGGTTAACTTCGACTTCCATCTCAAGATAGTTGCGGTAGTCGAGCAGCTCTTCACCGATAGTCTGCGGCGTACGCTGCCCCATATCGATGTGCGGATTCAGGCGCTGATAAAGTTTCGCCAGCGCTTCAGAGAAGGTCAGGCGATTGCTGTTAAACAGATCCTGATGCTGCTCATGCTGCTCTGACAGCACATCCAGCAGTGTGGAATGCGCCTCGCGCACATTGACATTAAGACGCACACTGCGAACCTGACCAAAACTGACGGCCTGCAAACCCTGGTTCAGCTGACGAATACGGTTCTGCTCACGCTGAATCGTCTTACGAATAATGTTCGATACGCTGCGTGAACTGATGGCCAGCATCTGCTCACGCGCGGTCAGCTCTTCAGTCAGGCGGTTCAGCTCAATTTCCATCTGCTCGATGGCTTCCACCGGATCGTCAGTGCGGATAATATCCTGACGGATGCGCTCGCGCAGATGCTGATAAACCGCGATAAAGAACTGAATCTTACGTTCCGGGCGCTTCGGATCTTCCGACAGGCGCAGCACGTCACGCAGATGCTCGTTATCAGCCACCGCCAGACGCAGCGCACCCAACGCCTTATCCGACATTGAACGCAGCTCGTCGCCACCGAGGTAGGCCAGCTCACGCCGATGCAGACGGCGCTCGACACCGTTGTCCTTCACCATGCGCATAACCGCACACCATCCGGCTTTTGCCGACACCACCTGCTCACGATTCTGGTGGTAGTCACGCTCCAGGCGGCGCAGTTTTTTCTGCAAGGCATCCATTTCTGCTTCACAAAACGTCAGCTGTTTCTCCAGCTGATTACGACGCGCGCGGTTATTACTTAATGCGCTGTACAGCTCATCACGTCGGAGTCGCGCGCGCTCTTCCGCGCTGGCATCAGCCTGCACACCGATATCCTGCATCTCCTGATGCAACTCTTTCAGCATGTCACGCTTGGCGTCATATGAGCTTTTCAGCGAGGCCAGCAACTGGGAATACTGGGTCAGTTGGGCCTGATGCTGGCGCAGCTGATCACGCGCACGCGCACGTTCAGACTCCGCCTGCTCCAGACGCTGACGCAGTTTCTCATTCAGATCGCTGTTACCGGTCAGCATGCCGGCGGAATCAACATAGCCAAAGTGGGCGCGACGCTGCGTCACTTCGGTTAAGGCAAACGCCTGCTGACGCGCATCACGCTGAATCTGCTGCGCCTGCTGATAATCAGCTTTCAGCTGTTCGTGCTGCTCCGGGTCGCTTTGCAATACGGATACGATCGGCTCCAGCCGCGTCAGGCTGTTGCCATGCTGCTGGATAAAGCGCGAGGCTTCATGCGCTTCGTCGAGACGCTCACGAATCTCTTCACAGCGATCCTGAAGCGTGTCATCGGTCAGCAGGGTCACGCGTGGCAGCAGACGGTTCAGCTGTGACACGCCCTCTTTCGCCAGCTCGTACTGCTGACGCTGCTGCTGATTGTCATTTTCATGGCTGTTCAGCGCACGTTCAATTTCGGTGCGACGACCATTCAGCTGGCGAATCTGTGCTTCCGGATCGGCCTCAAACGCCACCGCCAGGTGACTGCCGATAAAGCGGCTGAATGACTGATGCAGACGCTGCGTTTTCTGTACGTCAAATGAGAGCGTGGCGTAAGTCTCCGCCAGCTGTTCGCGCTCGGCATGCAGCAGTTCCAGCTGGTTTTCACGTGCCGCACGGCCAAACAGCGGGACTTTCGGGAAACGCGAGTAACGCCACTGGCGTTCGGCAACCTTCACCACCACCGCTTTTTCCAGCTCTTCCACGCTGAACACGCTGTCATCAAAGGACTGCGGATCCCCTTCGATCAGGTAGAGATCTTCCGGGCACTCTTCCAGCCCATCCAGCTGCTCACGCACCCGCGACAGATCCGGCACCACGATAGCGTGGCGTGACGGGCCATACAGCGCCGAGAAGTAAGGTGCATCGTCGAGGGTAACGTCATCGTAAATTTCGGACAGCAGCACGCCGCCGAAACGCTCGGCGAGGTTATTCAGGCGTGCATCTTCCGCACCGCCTGGCTGACTCAGCCTTTCGATCTGTTTCTCAATATCACGTTTACGCGCGGCAACTTCGTCGCGTTCCACGGTGGTTTCGCGTTCACGCTCCAGCAGTTGCTGCATAAACTCGGTGACCTGCTGGCTGTTTTCCAGCGGCTGACCGGTCTGCTCGCTAAGCTGAGTCAGAATCTCCTGCGCGGCCAGCCAGTGCGGTGCACGCGCCGTCAGGTTATTAATGCGTTCACGCAGCTGATCCAGCTCCTGACGCATCATCATACGGCGTTCACCGGCATCGGAGACGCTCTGCGACAGCTGCTCGATCTGCGCTTCCAGCTCACGCTGTAACGACTCCAGCTCGTGGGCGTCGTACTGCTGCCCCTGACGTTTGCAGAACTCATTCAGCAAACGCTCGGCATCCTGCTGCTCGCGCAGGCGTTGCTCCATCTCACTCAGGCGCATCCGCAGCGATTGTAGCTGCTCCGCATGATGGCGCTGGTTGGCCGCATCGCGCAGCAACTCGCGACCCGTTTGCCAGGCTTCGCTACGGCTTACCGGTCCGGCAATTTTATTGACCAGTTCGAAAGCCTGCTCAAACTGGCTGTGCGCGGCAGCCGCCACGCTCATTTTCTGTTCCAGCATTAACAGCTTGTCGGTGGCTTCCTGCTCTTTCGCCTGGAAGGTGTCCAGCCACTCTTCCGCATTATCGACCGACAGTTCCGGCAGGCGACAGACTTCCTGCGCACGCTGTAACGCCTGCAACGCCTGTTGATACTGAATCGCCCGGGTTTGCTGCACATCAAGCGCCTGCTGGTAATCGGCCAGCTGGCTTTTCAGCTCATCGACTTCAAGTTCGGCGGCTTCGGCGCGGGCTTCGTTCTCTTCCTGCACCTCGCGCGCTTCTGCGACTACCTCATTCTGCTCTTCCAGACGATAAGTCAGCTCATCGAGGTCGGCTTCATAGCGCTCGATTTTTTCCTGCTGACGCATCGCGGTTTGCACCAGATTAAGGTGGTCGCTGGCACCCTGATAATCGGTTTCCAGATCGCTTTCCGCACCGTTGTGCTCGGCCAGCTCACGCGCCATTTCGATATGACGGTACTGCTCTGCGCCCAGCTGTTTGCGGCTGGTAAACAGATCGTTACGCAGCGCCAGTGCGCCATCAAGATGAATGCGGCGCTCGTTAGCATGGCGCATATAGTCTGCCGCCACATAGTTAGTGGCTTCAGAGATCAGGTGCTTAAACAGGTCGCGGTCGGATTGCGTCACACGAATCGCTTCCAGCGTCATGCGGTTTTCGCGCAGCGCCGCTTCCATATCCTGGAAGGCTTTACGCACGCCGCTGTTTTCCGGCAGCAGATAGTCGCGCAGAGAGCGGGTAATGGCGCTGGAGATACCGCCGTACAGCGAGGCCTCAATCAGACGGTAATATTTGCTGCGGTCGCCCGCAGAACGCAGACGACGCGCCACGATGCCCAGATCGAACATCAGCGAGTGATAGTCGATAATCGAGTTAAATTGTTTGAACTGCACGCCTTCAATCGCCTCGAGGCGATCTTTCAGTTCGTTCAGCGGCAGCACGCGTGCCTGACGTTCATTCAGCGTTTCAGTCAGAATTTCCGTCGGGTTCATCGACGATGGCAGGCCATGAATACTGAATGGCTTGATATCGACCTTTTTGTCACGACCGGCAACCTGTTGCAGACGCACACCAACAATCACGCGCTGATGGCGCGAGTTCACCACGTCCAGCGTGGAATAACAGACGCCGGCACGCAACTTACCGTGCAGACCTTTATCACGCGAACCTGAAGTTGCGCCCGCTTCGGTGGTGTTGCGGAAGTGCAGCAAGGTCAGATCGGGGATCAATGCCGTAATAAAGGCCGCCATGGTGGTGGATTTACCCGCACCATTGCCGCCCGACAGCGTGGTGACCAGCTCGTCGAGATCGAAGGTACGCGCAAAGAAGCCGTTCCAGTTAATCAGCGTCAGCGAGCGAAATTTTCCGCGTTCAATCATGCCTGTTCATCCTCCGCATTGTCTGACGTATTGCCGTCTGCATCGTTATCGTTTTCATCGGCTTCATCATTTTGCGCCGTACCGGTGTCGATCGGCATCGCTTCACCGTCACGAATCATCCGCAACTGCGCGTCGCGCGGATCGTCGCCGCTGCGCACATCGGCACCAAAGCGGAAGACAGATTCGTTGATACGAAACTTGGTGCTGTCGTTCCCCATAAACCACACCATACCCAGACGGCGCAGGCGGTTTAATGAGGCACGCGTTTTTTCCTGGAGTTTCTGACGATCGAGATCGGAACCGGTGGAACGCTGGTTAACCAGCTTCAGCAGTTTGTTTTCATCCGCCAGACTCAGCAGCTCGTCATACAGCTCCTGCTGGGTAAAAATACCCTCATTGGCCAGGCGCTCCGGGCTGAGATAGAGATAGCAGAGGATCTTGCCTACCATCATATCCAGCTCAGACAGTACCGAACGCGGGATCAAGGTGGTGGAGCGCGGACGTAAATAGAAGAAACCTTCCGGCGCGCGAATTAACTCGACGTTATAGCGCGCGTAAAACTCTTCCAGAAACTCCTGATAGTCCATCAGGAAAGCATGATTATCCAGTTCTTCAATGCCGATATGACGCCCGGCACGCAACTGGCTGTCCAGCGCCGGGAAAATCGGGTTAGCCAGGGCCTGGGCCAGCTTAACCGGCATCACTTGTTCAATATTTGTCGATGACATGTGCCTGCACCTTGGCTCCGTAATCATTAATGACCTGCCATTCTGCTGGCAAGCCTGAGAAATCTGCTTCGGCCACGCCTAAACGCACGGCCTGATCGACAACAATCCGCGCCACGTCGAAATGACGGGCCCGTGGATATTGCGCCAGATAATCGCGCATTACCGCGCCTAAATTGAGCGGTTTTTGCTGCGCTTTGTAAATCTGCAACGCTTCTTCAATCATCGCTGCAAGCTGCTCACGAATTTCATTAAATTCTTCGTATTCCAGTTCCGAAGGCAGCTCACCAGTGACCTCTTCGCTGCGCAGCGTCAACTCTTCGTCACGCATATCATACAGACGGTCGGCATTGGCATACGTCAGCGCCCATGGATTGTCGAAATAGTTCTGTACCGACTGACGCAAACGCTGAGCAAACACCCGGTTTTTATCCATATCGATGGCGGTACGAATAAATTTGTGCACATGGCGGTCGTAGCCAATCCACAGATCAATTGCCTGCTGCCCCCAACTGATAATGCGGTCGAGTTTGTTTTGCAGGTCGAAGACCAGCTTATCGACAAAGCCGAGATCCGGGCTGCTCATGGTGGCATCCTGAATACGCAGCAGATTAGCCTGCAACTTATCGCCCGCCGCTTCCAGCGTATCCTGCAATTCACGCAGCGTGCCGGAGGTTTCCGACAGTAGCAGTTCACAGCTGGAGATTGCCGCACGCCAGTCCTGGTTCAGCAGTTGCGCGATGTCATCTTTCACCGCCTGCTGCTGCTCATCCATGATGCGCTGTGTCATATCAATACTGTCGAAAATCTCCGCCACGGAATATTTCAGCGGGGCAAAGACATTACGATGCCAGTGAAATTCATCGCCATCTTCATCGGCAGCATCTGCCGCACGCTTCAGCTCCTGCGCGACAATCGACAGCTGCATCGACAGGCGTAATGTGGAGAACTCGCGCTGACGGATATAGTAGTCGGTAATGCCGATGGCCAGCGGCGTCAGACGATAGATGGCATTGCCTTCAGAAATTTCGCTGGTAAAGCGGTTAAGCAGACGCTGACGCACCATATCATTAATGGCGTTATTGGCACGCACCAGCACGGTTTCATGGGTTTGTTCGAAGGCTTTGCTGACATGGCGAAACGCGTCGATCAGTTCGCCTTCACTCATTTCACCGTCCATGCGCTCGCCGTTAAGGGTGGCAATGGCCAGCAAAAATGCCAGACGTTCGGTCGGTAATGAGACGGAAAAATCGTTTTTTCGCGCCCAGGCAACCAGTTCCGGTACAGTCTGGGAAAATTCACTCATAGTTCGTCCTTCTGAATGGGTTTCCGCGCTGTGACGTGGATATAACGCCCTAAACTTAAAAATGGTTCCTGCCGGCAATAACGTTGCTCCATTGCCAGCACTTCCTCGAATCTTTCGCTCTGCTTCTCTTTATCGCGCATATAGTCATGGAAAACGCGGATTCCCGCCCGCTGCTCGATGACAAATCCGAGCTGCTTTAACCAGCCATACACCTGATCCGGATCGCGCGGATAATCAGGCGATAAGGTTTTCCTTTTGCGCTTACGCAAGTCGGCCTGCAGATAGCCAAAGTTACCGAGTGTCAGCGTGCGCAGGGTTAAGCCATGCAAATTGTAAAACATCAGCGACAATACGCCACCAGGTGCCAGCGTATCATACAGCGCTGCCAGAACCTCTTGTGGCTGCGCCACCCACTCCAGCACAGCGTGAAACAATACCAGATCAACCGGCTTATCCAAATGTTGGCCAACCTGCTGGGCGCTAATTTGTTTGAATTGCATGTTATCGCTCACACCTTTTTCTTCGGCATGAGCCCGTGCACGCTGTAACATTTCGCCGGACAGATCGCACAGCAGCACCTGATGTCCGCGCGCAGCGAGGCCACAACCGGTTTGCCCTTCGCCGCCGCCGGCATCCAGTACCGAAAGCGGACGCTGTGGCAGCGTAGTTAATAACGCCTCAAGCTCCTGCCACAAGATGGCCTGACGGATACGCCCTTTGGTGGTACCGTAAATGTTTTGCGAGAATTTCTCAGCGATATCATCAAAGTTACGATCCTGCATGGCTCGGCTCCGCGGTTACTGCCGTTAAGTAAACGGCTATTTTGGCATACACTGGCAGAGAATGAACCTTTCACTCATCGCTTCGCTTTTAGATGATGTTTTTTCGGACAAAAGGAGTCCGTTTTAATGCTTTTCACCGTTAAAAAAGTGGTTGGCGGCCTGCTGCTGCCCTTGCCTTTCCTGCTTGCCGTTATGGCAATCGGCATTTTTCTGCTCTGGTTCAGTCGCTGGCAGAAAACCGGCAAAATTATACTCTCTTCTGCCTGGTTAATCCTGCTGTTAATCAGCTTACAACCGGTGGCCGATCGGCTGCTGAAACCGCTTGAAAACCCTTATCCGACGTGGAATGGCGGCCAGAAAGTGGATTACGTGGTGGTACTCGGTGGCGGCTATACCTGGAACCCGGAATGGGCGCCCGGCTCTAATCTGATCAATAACAGTTTGCCGCGGCTGGTGGAAGGCGTGCGCCAGTGGCGCGACAATCCAGGGTCGAAAATGATTTTTACCGGCTACGCGGCACAGGGTAATCCGGTCAGTACCGCTGAAGCCGGGGCGCGGGTAGCCAAAACCTTAGGTGTGCCGGATGAGGCGATTATCAGGCTGGAGAAACCGGTAGATACGGAAGAAGAGGCGCAGGAAGTGAAACGGGCCATTGGCAACCAGCCGTTCCTGTTGGTGACCTCGGCGAACCATATGCGCCGGGCGATGAACTTCTTCCATGCGCAGGGACTGACGCCAATCGCGGCGCCGGCTAATCAGATGGCGATTGATTCACCGTTAAACTGGTGGGAACAAGTGCTGCCTTCCCCGCTATATCTCGGCCATAGCGATCGCGCGTGGTATGAGTCACTGGGGTTGGTATGGCAATGGCTGAAAGGCGATAAGGTGCAGGAATAATGCAGGGAGCCGTTTTCGGCTCCCGTCCTGAGGGAATGCGGCGTGCACCCCCCCGGCACGGGCGGCGAGAACACCGCCCATGCCGAAGATATTACTGCATCGCCTCGCGGACCCGCTGCAAATCTTCCGCCGTATCCACGCCGACGCTTGGGACGGCTTGCGCCACATCGACGTGAATTTTTTCGCCATACCACAGCACTCTGAGCTGTTCTAACAGTTCAATTTGCTCCAGCTGGCTCGGTTCCCAGGTGACATAGCGGCGGATAAAACCGGCGCGATAGGCATAGAGACCGATATGGCGCAGGAAAGTATCACCAATGGTGTCACGTGATTTGGCAAAACGCTCGCGATCCCAGGGAACAGGCGCACGGGAGAAATAGAGCGCGTAACCCTGCGCATCCATCACCACTTTGACCGCGTTGGGATTAAACGCCTCTTCAGCGCTGTCAATCGGCACCGCCAGCGTCGCCATTCCGGCGGATGCGCGTGTCAGATTCTCCGCAACCTGGCGAATAATCACCGGGGGGATCAACGGTTCATCACCCTGCACATTGACGATTACCGTATCATCAGAAAACCGATAATGATCGATCACTTCCGCCAGTCGTTCGGTACCGGATTGATGATCGGCACGCGTCATACAGACTTCGCCACCGGCAGCTTGCACTGCCGCAGCGACATCGGGATGATCGGTGGCGACAATAACACGGTCAGCACCCGATTCCAGCGCCCGCTCCATCACGTGGATTACCATTGGTTTACCATGGATATCCACCAACGGTTTACCGGGTAAACGTGTCGATGCAAAGCGCGCCGGTATAATGGCCACAAAACTCATGGATGGGTCTCTTCCAGCGTCATGGTACGCGCTTCAACCTCCAGCAGCACCGGAATACCGTCGCGTACCGGGTAGGCCAGACCATCTGGCTTGCAGATCAGTTCTTGCTGTTCTTTGTTGTAGTAGAGTTTGCCGTTACAGACTGGGCAAGCCACAATTTCGAGTAAACGGTGATCCATGGTTCCTCCGTAATGGACCCGATTTCATCAGGAATCCAAGCATATCACAGCCAGCTGGTGAGCGGTTATTGCCAGTGGTATCGATCGCCTGGTTCCGCCGCAAAGTGCTCATTCACAACGCCAGCCACGCCCCCAGCAAGCGCTGAGATCGGCCGGGGCGTGATCAACAACTATCTGATTAGCCCCTTGCCAGCGGGCAAAGTCATTTAACGTGCGGGTCAGATCGCGAACCAGTGTTGCGCTAACCGTCACTCCGGCCTCCAGCCACAGCCCTTTAATTTGCAGTATCTGCTCTTTACGCTGCATTTTGGCATCCAGCCGCCCTTTTAACCCGCCACGATGTAAGATGGGTAACACAAAATAACCAAATTTGCGTTTGGCTTCTGGCGTGTAGCATTCAATCCGGTAATCGAAGTTAAACAGCTCCAGCGCACGACGACGATCCCAGACGACCGGGTCAAATGGCGATAACAGCGCGCTGGCCGTCGCCCGAAGTGGCTGCTCCAGCAGCGGCAGAAGACGGTGATGGAGATACATCGCGCCGAGTTTTTCCACATTTACTGCCACCACCTCGCCGCGCTCCAGCGCCTGTGCTAACAGCGGCTTAACCGGCGCACGTTTCAGGCGATAGTAATCTGCCAGCCATTCAGCACGGAAAATCCCAAGGCTCTGCATGCTGTTTCGCAGCATCTGCTGCACCGCTTCTGGCTCGCTAAGCATATGCAAATCATCATCCCAGTCCGGCATTACCCGTCGACGCAGATCATAGACGCGCTGAAAATTACGCCGTTCAGTCACCATCACTTCACCGGCGGTAAACAGGTTTTCCAGGTGGCGCTTATGGGGTTTCCATGACCACCAGCCTGGCTTATGGGCGGCTGCGCTGGCGAAGTCAGCCGAACGTACCGGCCCTTGCTGCTCGATATGCAGTATCAGTTGCTGAATGTCCTGCTGATGCTGCTGCATCCAGTCGGCATTGTATTTCCAGCCCAAACTGGCTGGCGTCAGCATGCGGTGGCGCAGTAATTTGTAATCTTCGGTGGGGATAAAACAGGCTTCATGCGCCCAGTACTCGAACAATTTGCCTTCGGCCAGCGTCATCTCCAGCCACTCGGGCGAAAACGCGCCCAGTCGGCTAAACAGCACCAGATAAGGACTGCGCGCCACCACATGAATGGTATCAATTTGCAGCAGCGACATGTGGCGGATAGCTGCCGCCACATCATCATATTGCGCCTTACGCGGTGGAGACCTGAGCAGGTTCTGGGCTGCCAGATGCAGTTTGCGGGCAGTTTTAAGCGAGAGTTCAGTGACTGGCATCATGGCATCCTGAATCAGCAGATGCCTTCAGTTTAGCGGCTAAATATCCGCTGCCGAAAGTTTTACCGACAAAGAGATTGAATTTTATCAAGCAGTTCGGCGGCGGGTGCCGCAGTCAGCTGCGCATCAACCGGCAGATACCACCAGTTATCCTGAGCAAAGTGGCGACATTTTACCGCGTCTTTTTCCGTCATCATCAATGCCTGATTTGCCGTGGTCAGCGCGCGCAACTCCGCTTCGCTGTACGCCTGATGGTCGGCAAAAGCCAGCTGTTTAACCGGCGTGATTCCCTGCTGCACAAGCGTATTGAAAAAGCGCGGCGGGTGACCAATTCCGGCCATCGCGACCACCTGATCAAACGCCGCCAGCGGTTGCGACTGGCCGGTTTTCAGGTTAATCGCCGCACCCGGTTGCAGCTGCATGGCAATCTCATTACCGCTGGCGCGGCCACCATTGACGATCACCGCATCGACACTGTTCAGGCGTCCGGCGCGTTCACGCATCGGTCCTGCCGGTAGCCACCAGCCGTTACCAAAGCGACGCTCGCCATCCACCACCACAATTTCGAAATCACGCGCCAGCGCATAATGTTGCAGGCCATCGTCGGTAATGATCACATCGATATTACCGCCCGCCTGCAAAGCCTGAACCGCCTCACTGCGCACCGGCGAAACCGCCACCGGCGCACGGGTGCGCTGAAAAATTAACACCGGTTCATCACCGGCTTGCGCAGTGGTGGTGGTGGCATCCAGCAGCAACGGGTAGCGTTCTGCCTTACCGCCGTATCCGCGAGACACCACACCGACGCGCAGGCCCTGACGTTGCAGAGCTTCCACCAGCCAAATTACTACCGGCGTTTTACCATTACCACCGGCGGTCAGATTTCCTACCACCACCACCGGAACGGAGGCGCGCCACACTTTACGCCAGCCAAGCTGATAACTCAGACGGATGCCGTTGCTGATCAGCCCATACAGCCAGCTAAACGGCAACAGCAGCAGCCAGAGTGGCGAACGTCCGCTCCAGATACGCTCAATCATTGACCAAACTGCATCTTATGCAACTGAGCGTAGGCACCTTTCTCGTTCAGCAGCTGCTCATGGGAGCCACGCTCAACAATACATCCATCTTCCACCACCACAATTTCATCGGCTTTTTCGATGGTTGACAGACGGTGAGCGATCACCAGCGAAGTACGGTTTTTCTGTAGCTCATCCAGCGCCGACTGAATCGCACGTTCTGACTCGGTATCCAGTGCTGAAGTCGCTTCGTCGAGGATCAGAATCGGACTGTCGCGCAGCAGAGCACGGGCAATGGCAATACGCTGACGTTGGCCACCAGAAAGCAGCACGCCATTTTCACCAATCACCGTATCAAGACCGTTGTCCATTTTGCTGATAAAGTCCATCGCGTGCGCCATGGTCGCCGCTTTTTCAATCTGTTCACGGCTATACTCATCGCTGCGTGCATAGGCGATGTTATTGGCGATGGTGTCATTAAACAGATGGACGTTTTGCGACACCAGCCCAACCTGATTACGCAATGAACTCAGGGTATATTCACGCAGATCGTGACCATCCATCAGGATTTCGCCCTGCTGAATATCATAAAAACGCGTCAGCAGGCTGGCCATGGTCGATTTACCCGAACCAGAACGCCCCACCAGTGCCACCGTTTTACCGGCCGGAATGGCTAAATTGATATTGCGTAACGCCGGGTTTTCGCGTCCCGGATAGGTGAAGGTCACGTTGCGGAATTCAATATCCCCTTTAGCGCGTTCAATCTGACGCTTCCCGGTATCCACTTCCTGCTCGCTATCCAGAATCGAGAACAGCGTCTGACAGGCCGCCATACCGCGCTGGAACTGTGCGTTGACGTTAGTCAGTGACTTCAGCGGACGCATCAGCGCCACCATTGAGGAAAACACCACGGTAATGGTACCGGCCGTTAACGTCTCCATTACGCTCGGAAAGCTGGCCGCATACAGCACAAATGCCAGTGCCATTGAAGCGATCAGCTGAATGATAGGATCGGAAATCGACGATGCGGAAACCAGCTTCATACCGTGCTGGCGCATTTTATTGCTGACCGTTGCAAAGCGATTGCTTTCGATTTCCTGACCACCAAAGATCAGCACTTCTTTATGCCCTTTGAGCATCTGCTCTGCGCTGGTGGTCACTTCACCCATGGTGTTCTGCATATTCTTGCTGATATTACGAAAACGCTTTGAAACCTGACGTATCGCAAAGGAGACAATCGGTGCCAGCACAATCAGAATCAGCGACAGCTGCCAGCTGTAGTAGAACATCATGATAAACAGACCAATAATCGATGCCCCTTCACGCACTACGGTAACCAGTGCACTGGAAGAGGAGGAGGCAACCTGCTCTGAGTCGTAGGTGATACGCGACAGCAAGGTACCCGTCGATTGTTGATCGAAGAAGGAGACCGGCATCCCCATCATATGGCTGAACAGGCGACGACGCATATTCATCACCACGTTGCCGGAAACCCATGAGATGCAGTAACTGGAAATAAATCCAGAAACACCACGCATCAGCATCAGGCCAATCACGGCCAGTGGCATCCACATCAGCACGGAGCTATCCGATTTACCAAAACCATCATCGAGTAAAGGTTTCAGCAGTGACAACATTAAGGTATCGCCAGCCGCGTTAACGATCAGTGCAATCGCTGCCACCACCAAACCTGCTTTGTGCGGCGCGATCATCGGCCAGAGGCGACGGAATGTCTGCCATGTCGAGAGATCTTTATCCAGATGCATTATATAACCAGCTTTAGACTTAAGTAGCCGCTCATTCTACCTGGATTCCCTGGGGACGCCAAACCACTGATGATACCAACGGGGCATTATTTGCTCTCTTAACCCTTTGACCTGCCAATTTTCGTTGATAAATTGCACACTCAACTGCCCGGAAAGCGCGGTATCATGCCACTGATAGCCATTATCCTGATAGCGCTGAATAATTTGCGTCGACGGTAAGCGCCAGGCATTAAAGCGCGCCACTGAGGCGAGTGCTGCCGCCCCTTTAACATTGCGCAGTAACAGCCCCGTAGAGGATGTGCTGCTGCCATGGTGCGGCACCTGAATAATATCGGCCTGCAATGCGGTTTTATAGCGTGCCACCAGTGCTCTTTCACCCGCCGTTTCCAGATCGCCGGTCAGCAGTACCCGATGTCGGCCATCATCAATCAGCAGTACACAGGAATCATTATTCTGGCCGCGCTGATTGCCTTTTTCCGGCCATAACACCTGAAAATTCAGTTGCTGCCACTGCCAGCGTTCACCGGCGTAACAGGGCAAATGGCCAGGCTGTCCCAGCGCGCTACGCACTGTCAGCTGCGGCCAGGCGTGCAACAGGCTGGTGGTACCGCCGGTATGATCCAGATGAATGTGGCTCAAAATAATATGCTGCGGCTCAATTCCATGCCAGCGCAACCAGGGTGCAATAATCCGCTCGCCTGCATCGCCCCCCGGCCAGCGATTGCCGGTATCATAGATAACCGCTTTCCCCTGGCGGGAAATCACCACCGCCAGACCATGCCCGACGTCCAGCATATCGATACGCCAGTCCGGCTGCGGTAATGCCTGTCGCCACCCGATCAGCGTCAGCAGCAGGCTGATAACGGTAATCGGCGAAGCGTGCCACCAGCCAAATCGCCATACCACCAGTGCCAGCCAGCACAGCAGACAACCCAGTGCTTGTGTCTCGCTCAGCGTCAGCCAGCCCGAGGGCAACAATTGTAAACTATTGATAACCAGCGCCAGCGAACGATCTGCCAGCCACCAGCTCAGCGCGCTCAAGCTGCTGAATGATGTCAGAATACTGAACAGAATTAACGGCACGCTGATAAACGACACCACCGGTACAGCAATTAAATTGGCGACCAGCGCACTCAGGCTGAGGCCATGGAAAATAAAGCCCTGAACCGGCATCAGCAGCAGCATCATTCCCAGTTGCAGATGTAGCAGTTGCAGTATTAAACAGCGTTGGTCACGCATAAAGCGGGCGGGCAGCGGAAACCACTGATACCAGAGCAGCAACGCCGCCACCGCCAGTGCCGACAGCCAGAAACTGTCGGAGAGGATGGTTAATGGATCAAAAAACAGAATCAACCCAATGCATAAACTCCATACCTGCCAGCCGCTGCAACGCAATCCGGCCAGCCGCAGGCCGCACCATAACGCCAGCGCCAGCATTGCTCTTACCGCCGGAGGGTTTGCGCCCGACAGCCAGGTATAAAGCAGCGCCACCAGCAGACTGACGGCTAATGGCATACGGTAGCCAATCCAGTGCGCCGGCAGCAAGAATTGCAGGCCACGCGCCAGCAACCAGCCTGACATTGCCGCCAGTCCGATATGCATCCCCGAGATCGCCATCAGATGAGCGGTGCCGGTTTCGCGCAATAGCCGGGTGATGTCGCCAGCCATCTCGCCACGTTCGCCAAACGCCAGCGCAGTGAGCACACTCTGCCATGGCAGTTGCTGATAATGCGGTTGCGCGCGGTCGATAATTTTTTGCCGCCAGCTGCACTCGCGCTGCACTAACCGGGCAGCCAGCACACGGCCATTGAAAAGGGTCTGGCTGGCCAGCGCCTGTCGTTGCCGGTCAAACTCCCCCTGATTGAGCCGGGCATGAACCGGCCTTAAGCGCAGGGTCATCTGCCAGTGCTGACCGGCGCAGGCATTTTCTGTTTGCAGTGAAGAGTGAATAATCGCATACACCGGCGGAAACAGCGGACGCTGCTCAATGGAAAGCAGGCGTACTTTAAGACGTTCTCCGCCGTTAATCAGGCTGTCAATTTTTATCCTGACATCAACAGGCTCAGCGCTGAGTTGCGACAGCTGCTCTGTCGTCTGACGAGCGGCGCTACAGCTCCAGATAAACAGCAGCAGTCCCATTCCGAGCACTCTGCACGTTCGCCAGCGGATGAGCAGCAATACCAGTGCGACGACGCCAGTCAGCGTCAGATAATGATTGGGCGGCAGCACCGGCAGCCAGCAAAGCGGCAGGGTCGCACAAATAATCATCCATGAGAACTGAGTAAGGGATTTCACCATCGTCATTCCTTGTCCGGTTGAGCAAGGAGTGTGACGGAAGTGGTTCAGTGATGCAGCCGTGGTTCCGCGTTAGCGGGAAGCGGCTTCAGAGAATTCATTCAGCGCGACATCGGACGACAAAACGCTGTGAGATGGCACGCAACACGCGGATAGCAGGCAAAAAAAACGACACCCTGAGGTGTCGTTTTATCGTATCCGCTTCGCGGCTGCTTAACCGTAGATATTTGCGCGATCGCGCAGCTCTTTACCTGGCTTGAAGTGGGGAACGTATTTACCTTCCAGATCCACTTTGTCACCCGTTTTCGGGTTACGGCCAGTTCGAGGTGCACGGTAGTGCAAAGAAAAGCTGCCGAATCCCCGGATTTCGATGCGCTCACCTGCAGCCAACGTATTGGCCATATGCTCAAGCATCTCTTTAACCGCATCCTCAACGACTTTCGCCGGAATATGAGTCTGCTGGCCTGCAAGTCTTTCGATCAGTTCTGACTTGGTCATAAATCCTCCGGTTAATCCCTAATGGAAAAGGTTTTGACAGCTTACTACTGAGTCCGGGCGACTCACGCCACCCGGATAGTCAGGTCGATTACTCGCCTTTAGCAGCTTTGAACGCTTCAGCCATAGCGCTGGAGAAATTACCTTCTTCCTGTTTGTTGTTAACAGTAGCGATGGCATCTTTCTCGTCAGCTTCGTCTTTCGCACGGACAGACAGGCTGACAACGCGGTTTTTACGGTCAACACCGGTGAATTTAGCTTCAACATCGTCGCCAACATTCAGAACCAGAGTTGCGTCTTCAACGCGGTCACGTGAAGCTTCAGAAGCACGCAGGTAGCCTTCAACGCCGTCTGCTAATTCAACTGTAGCACCTTTAGCGTCAACTGCAGTCACTTTACCGTTAACAATTGCACCTTTCTTGTTCAGAGAGATGTAGTTGTTGAACGGATCTTCTGCCAGCTGCTTAACGCCCAGGGAGATACGCTCGCGCTCTGCGTCAACCTGCAGAACCACAGCTGCGATTTCGTCGCCTTTCTTGTATTCACGAACTGCTTCTTCTCCGGTAGCGTTCCAGGAGATGTCAGACAGGTGAACCAGGCCGTCGATGCCGCCGTCCAGGCCGATGAAGATACCGAAGTCAGTGATTGACTTGATTTTACCTTCAACACGGTCGCCCTTGTTGTGGGTTTCTGCGAATTGCTGCCATGGGTTAGATTTGCACTGCTTCAGACCCAGGGAGATACGACGACGTTCTTCGTCGATATCCAGAACCATAACTTCCACAACATCACCCACGTTAACAACTTTGGATGGGTGGATGTTTTTGTTGGTCCAGTCCATTTCTGAAACGTGAACCAGACCTTCAACGCCTTCTTCGATCTCAACGAAGCAGCCGTAGTCAGTCAGGTTGGTCACGCGGCCAGTCAGCTTGGTGCCTTCTGGGTAACGCTTAGCGATAGCAACCCATGGATCTTCGCCCAGCTGCTTCAGACCCAGTGAAACACGGGTACGCTCGCGGTCGAATTTCAGTACTTTGACATTGATTTCATCGCCAACATTGACGATTTCGCTTGGATGCTTAACGCGTTTCCATGCCATGTCAGTGATGTGCAGCAGGCCGTCAACGCCGCCCAGATCAACGAATGCACCGTAGTCAGTGAGGTTCTTAACGATACCTTTAACTTCCATGCCTTCCTGCAGGTTTTCCAGCAGCTGATCGCGCTCTGCGCTGTTCTCGGATTCGATAACCGCACGACGTGAAACCACCACGTTGTTACGTTTCTGATCCAGCTTGATTACTTTGAATTCAAGCTCTTTGCCTTCCAGGTGCAGAGTATCACGCACCGGACGCACATCTACCAGAGAACCTGGCAGGAACGCACGAATACCGTTCAGCTCAACAGTGAAGCCGCCCTTGACTTTGCCGTTAATAACACCGGTAACAGTTTCAGCGTTTTCGTAAGCTTTTTCCAGCGTGATCCAAGCTTCATGACGTTTAGCTTTTTCACGGGACAGCAGGGTTTCACCGAAGCCGTCTTCTACTGCGTCCAGAGCAACGTCAACTTCGTCACCAACCTGGATTTCCAGTTCGCCGGCTGCGTTTTTGAACTGCTCTGCAGGAATTGCAGATTCAGATTTCAGGCCCGCATCAACCAGAACGATATCTTTGTCGATAGAGACAACGATACCACGAACGATGGAACCCGGACGGGTTTCGATTTCTTTCAGGGACTCTTCAAAGAGTTGAGCAAAAGATTCAGTCATATTGATAATCTTATGGATTCTTCAATTTAACGTCCACCTGACTTCCTGCCGGGTGGGGTTGTTTCACATGCCCCATGACGTCCATATCACAGGGTTAAGGAATTCATCTGCGCGTGATTTACCGAATTAATTATTCGGCAATGCGAGCTTTTCCCGGGCGTAGTGTAACGCTTTTTCAATCACTTGCTCAATGGTCATACTGGTTGAATCCAGTACCAGAGCATCTTTAGCAGGGACTAAAGGCGCAATTGCCCGATTACGATCGCGATCGTCGCGCTCTTTTATCTCAGATAAAAGGCGTTCAAAGTTAACACTAAAGCCCTTCTCCTGCAACTGTAGCATGCGGCGGTGCGCACGCTCTTCCGAGCTGGCATCGAGAAAGATTTTCACTGGTGCATCAACAAATACCACTGTTCCCATGTCACGGCCGTCGGCAATTAAGCCCGGCGCTTCACGAAATGCACGCTGGCGACGCAGTAATGCCTCACGTACGCGCGGGAAAGCAGCAACTTTCGATGCGGTGTTACTGACATCCTGCGTTCGAATCTCGGCGGAAACATCCTCGCCTTCCAGAATCACTTCCAGTTCACCGTTGGTCGACACAAATCGCACATCCAGGTGGGCAGCAATCGGGACCAGCGCCTCTTCAGACTCGATATCCACTTGATGATGCAGAGCAGCAAGCGCTAAAACGCGGTAAATTGCGCCTGAATCCAACAGATGCCACTGCAGCGCTTCTGCCATTGCTTTACACAGCGTGCCTTTACCCGCACCACTTGGCCCATCAATAGTGATAACCGGGGCTGTTGCCGTCATCTTTCACTCCTGTTGCTGGAAATTTTCCGTGACTGCCTGCTCGTCAGACAAATATCGCCGCGCATTATACGCTGCAATAGTCGTGATCGTTACCCTTAAGCATAGCCCCGGGCAAAATAATCAACAGGCTGATAACAACGTGCTGCGACAACAGTGGCAAAATGAAGAGAAAAAAGCCGTCCGTCGCCAACGATTGCGACGGACGTAACAGTTTAGGCCAGCTGGCTAATGCGGGCCAGTTGCTCAAAGTAGTCCGGGAAGGTTTTCGCGGTGCATTTGGGATCGAGAATGGTGACCGGGGTCGAAGAGAGCGCCACCAGCGAGAAACACATCGCCATACGGTGATCGTTATAGGTGCCGATTTCGGCATACTGGATAGTGTCCGGTGGCGTGATGCGAATATAGTCATGCCCTTCTTCCACTTCCGCGCCCACTTTACGCAGTTCAGTCGCCATTGCCGCCAGACGGTCGGTCTCTTTCACTCGCCAGTTGTAGATATTACGCATCACCGTGGTGCCTTTGGCAAACAGCGCGGCGGTGGCGATAGTCATGGCGGCGTCCGGGATATGGTTCATATCGAGATCGATGGCATTCAGCTCGCCACGGCTACAGGAGATATAATCATCGCCCCATTCCACGGTTGCGCCCATTTTTTCCAGCACATCAGCAAAACGAATATCACCCTGTACACTATTACGACCAATACCGGTAACGCGCACGGTGCCGCCTTTTACCGCTGCCGCCGCGAGGAAATACGAGGCGGAAGAGGCATCGCCTTCAACCAGATACTCGCCTGGTGCCTGGTACTGCTGTTTGCCGCGGATATGGAACGTTTTGTAATGATCGTTTTCCACTTCCACGCCAAAGGTCTTCATCAGGTTCAGCGTAATATCGATATACGGCTTAGAAACCAGCTCGCCTTTGATCACAATCTGCGTATCTTGCGGTGCCAGCGGCGCGGTCATCAGCAATGCCGTCAGAAACTGGCTGGAGACGCTACCATCAACCGCCACTTCACCGCCGACAAAACCGCCTTTGATATGCACTGGTGGATAATCCTGCTGCTCCAGATAGTCAACCTGCGCCCCTCCCTGACGTAACGCATCAATCAGATGACCAATTGGGCGCTCTTTCATCCGCGGCTCGCCGGTCAGCACAATGTCATTGCTGCCGAGGCACAGTGCCGCCGCTAACGGACGCATCGCCGTGCCTGCATTACCGAGGAACAGTTCAAGGGCGTTATCCGCATGCAGCGGTCCGGCACAACCGACAACGTCACAAACGGTACGATCGGCAGACAGCGTATAATTCACACCCAGCGCGGTTAATGCATTAAGCATATGTTTGACGTCATCGCTGTCCAGCAGATTGGTCAAACGCGTGGTGCCCTTTGCCAGCGCCGCCAGCAGCAGAGCGCGGTTAGAAACGCTTTTTGAGCCCGGTAAATTAACGGTGCCGTCGACGCGTGCGATGGGTTGTAACGTCAGGGATTCCAGCATGCGAAACTTATTCTCCAAAAAACAATTGCAATGAAACCTCGCGACAAGCGAGGTTTCAGTATTTAAGTCATCAATAGTGACCCGAACTGACGCGGGTCATTAACCGTGACGGCGTTCGAAGTCCACCATAAAGTCGGTCAGAGTTTTCACCCCTTCCAGCGGCATCGCATTGTAGATGGAAGCACGCATGCCGCCAACCACGCGATGACCTTTCAGCGCGTGCAGACCGGCGGCGAACGACTCTTCCAGGAACAGTTTATCCAGTGAAGCATCCGCCAGCTGGAAAGGCACGTTCATCCGTGAACGGTTTGCCGGCGCCACGCCATTGCGGTAAAAATCACTGTTATCGATTACGCCATACAGCAGGTCAGCTTTCGCCTGATTACGTTTATCGATTTCGCTGACGCCACCCTGCTCTTTCAGCCATTTAAACACCAGACCAGAGAGATACCAGGCAAAAGTTGGCGGTGTGTTAAACATCGACTCGTTGTCGGCCAGCACTTTGTAATCAAGAATCGACGGCAGTTCTTTGCGCGCCTGACCCAGCAAATCTTCACGCACGATAACCAGCGTTAACCCTGCCGGCCCGATATTCTTCTGCGCACCGGCATAAATCACGCCATAGCAGCTGACATCGATGGGAGAAGAGAGAATCGTCGAGGAGAAATCGGCCACCACCACTTTGTCGCCGAAGTCCGGCTGCTCATTGATGGCGATCCCGTCAATGGTCTCATTCGGGCAATAGTGCACATAAGCCGCATCATCGCTCAGCGCCCAGTTGTTCATTGGGGTGATAGCCGCTAAACCGTCCAGCGTGGTTTTGGCATCAATCACATTAGGTGTGCAATATTTCACCGCTTCTTTGATCGCGCTCTGTGCCCAGTAGCCACCGTCGACATAATCGGCGGTTTTCGCCGGCCCCAGCAGATTTAACGGCACGGCAGCAAATTGTGCACGTGCGCCACCGTGGCAGAATAAAACTTTATAGTTGGAGGGGATTTTCATCAGATCGCGCAGATCCTGTTCTGCTTCTTCTGCGACCTGAATAAACTCTTTACTGCGATGGCTAATCTCCATCACGGAGGTGCCTAAACCTTGCCAGTTACACAATTCTTGTTCTGCACGACGAAGCACTTCTACCGGCAGCATTGCCGGACCGGAGCTAAAATTAAAAACCTGAGTCATTTCCCCTCACCACTGTCAGATCTATCGGTTATGAATCTGCTATCGGTTTTATCACTGCGCCCCTGATGCTGCAATCATTTATCCGGGCTGGATCACGTTTTTGCCGGGCGCGCCGCAACAGCTTGTAGGGTTATTGCAAATAACCACGCTATTTTATTCGAAACGGAGGATGGGAACGCCGCCCAGGTAGCCGTGCTTACTGAAATTCCCCTGTTCAGCGCTAATTGTCCGCGCATTGACCTCCCGCAGGAAATTATTGCGCCCTGATGGCGATTAGAGCGCAAAACCCGTATCATTGCGCGCTTTACGCACAATCAAAAATAGTGGGCAACATGACTCAAACTTATATCCCTGGCAAAGACGCCGCGCTGGAAGACTCCATCGCACGTTTTCAGCAAAAATTGCAGGATCTGGGCTTCAATATTGAAGAAGCTTCCTGGCTGAATCCTGTCCCTAACGTCTGGTCAGTACACATTCGCGATCGCGATTGCCCACTCTGTTTTACCAACGGTAAAGGCGCGAGTAAAAAGGCAGCGCTGGCTTCTGCGCTGGGAGAATATTTCGAACGTCTCTCTACCAACTATTTCTTCGCCGATTTCTGGTTAGGTGACTCCATCGCCAACGGGGATTTTGTCCACTACCCTAACGAGAAATGGTTCCCGCTGACCGAAGATGAGAGCTTACCGGAAGGCATTCTCGATGCACGCCTGCGTAAATTCTACGATCCGGAAAACGAACTGAGCGCCAGCGATCTGATCGATCTGCAATCCGGCAATGCCGATCGCGGTATCTGCGCCCTGCCATTCAGCCGTCAGTCAGATAACCAGACCGTGTATATTCCGATGAACATCATCGGTAACCTGTATGTGTCGAACGGCATGTCTGCCGGTAATACGGCCAATGAAGCACGCGTCCAGGGCCTGTCAGAAGTCTTTGAGCGCTACATTAAAAACCGTATTATTGCCGAATCCATCAGCCTGCCAGAAATTCCGGCCGAGGTGCTGAACCGTTATCCTGGCGTGGTTGAAGCCATCGCTCGCCTGGAAGCGGAAGGTTTCCCGATTCTCTCTTACGATGCCTCACTGGGCGGTAAATATCCGGTGATCTGCGTGGTGCTGTTTAACCCGGAAAATGGCACCTGTTTTGCCTCGTTCGGCGCGCACCCTGATTTTGGCGTCGCACTGGAGCGTACCGTTACCGAGCTGTTGCAGGGCCGTGGCCTGAAAGATCTCGACGTGTTTACCCCACCCACCTTCGATGACGAAGAAGTGGCCGAACACGCCAACCTCGAAACCCACTTTATCGATTCCAGCGGCCTGATCTCCTGGGATATGTTTAAAGATGATGCCGATTATCCGTTCGCTGACTGGAGCTTCAGTGGTTCCACTGAAGAAGAGTTCGCCACCCTGATGGCGATCTTTAAAGCAGAAGATCAAGACGTGTATATCGCCGACTATCAGCATCTCGACGTCTACGCCTGCCGTATTATTGTACCGGGCATGTCGGATATCTATCCGGCGGAAGACCTGCTGCTGGCGAATAACAATATGGGAAGCAGTCTGCGTGAAACCCTGCTGTCACTGCCATCAAGCCAGTGGGAGAAAGAGGATTATCTTGCCCTGATCGCCCAGCTGGACGAAGAAGGTCATGATGACTTTACCCGCGTGCGTGAGCTGCTGGGCATGGCTACCGGTAAAGATAACGGCTGGTATACCCTGCGCATTGGCGAACTGAAAGCAATGCTGGCACTGGCGGGTGGCGATCTTGATCAGGCGCTCATCTGGACTGAGTGGACCATGGAGTTCAACAGCTCAATCTTTACCCCGGAACGCGCCAACTACTATCGCTGCCTGCAAACCTTGCTGTTGTTATCACAGGAAGATCAGCGCGATCCGCTGCAATATCACAACGCTTTCGTCCGTATGTACGGCAGCGCTGCGGTTGAAGCGGCATCAGCAGCACTGAGCGGTGAGGCACCGTTCTACGGCCTGCAAGCGGTCGACAGCGATTTAGTCGCTTTCCCGGCGCATCAGTCTTTACTGGCGGCGTACGAGAAATTACAGCGCGCTAAACGTCAGTACTGGAAATAATATTAATGGGTTATTTCAGCGATTTGACCATCGTGTGAAATAGCCCGTTTTTTATTTCTGCCGCATTCCGTCCTCTTAATCACTATCAAAAATAAACTGAATAACACCTCTTTTAGGCGTAAATTAATGCGCTGGCATCAATTTATATATAACTTCCCGGTTAATTTCCGCCTCAGCGCTTTAGCAAAACGTGTGCTATTCAACTTTTATCGCACATTTTCAAATAAATTTATTTAATAAAAATCAATAAGATAATCCATTTAACACCACTTTTTGCAGGGTTTTTAAGACGATAATCTTATCTGATATGATCCATGTCAATTTCTGCCCTATACTCCTTTGTTAGTATCTCGTTGCTGACAAATTTCAGGAGAACGTTAGTGAAAGCTGACAATCCGTTCGACCTATTATTACCTGCCGCCATGGCCAAAGTCGCGGAAGAAGCGGGAGTCTATAAAGCAACTAAACAACCGCTTACCACTTTTTTCCTGGCTATCACTGCTGGCGTATTTATTTCAATTGCCTTTGTCTTTTATATCACCGTGACCACCGGCACCGGCGCGGTACCTTATGGTCTGGCAAAACTGGTCGGCGGCATCTGTTTCTCTCTGGGATTAATGCTGGTAGTGATCTGCGGCGCGGACTTATTTACGTCTACCGTACTGATTGTGGTGGCAAAAGCCAGCGGTCGCATTACCTGGCTGCAACTGGCCCGCAACTGGATTAACGTCTATATCGGCAACCTGTTTGGCGCGCTGTTCTTTGTCGGCCTTATCTGGTTTTCCGGTGAACATATGGTGGCTAATGGCGCATGGGGCCTTAACGTGTTGCAAACTGCTGACCATAAAATGCATCACACCTTTGTCGAGGCCGTCTGCCTTGGCATTCTGGCGAACCTGATGGTTTGCATGGCGGTATGGATGAGTTACTCCGGCCGCACCCTGACAGACAAAATGTTAGCGATGGTTCTGCCGGTCGCGATGTTTGTCGCCAGCGGTTTCGAACACAGCATCGCCAACATGTTTATGATTCCGATGGCTATTGTTATCCGCGATTTCGCATCACCCGAGTTCTGGCAAGCCGCAGGCGCCAGCGCCGAACAGTTCTCCAGCCTGACCGTCAGCAACTTTATTGTCGACAACCTGATTCCGGTCACCCTCGGCAACATTATTGGCGGCGGTATTCTGGTCGGACTCACCTATTGGGTCATCTATCTGCGCGGCGGCGATAAGCACCAACACTAACCGCCGGGCTTAAGCATACTGGATCTGGCCGCCGTATTAATCGACTGGATCGACGAAAGAACTTCATAAAATAAGGTAGGTATCACATGACCGAGCTTAATCAAAAATTATCCACCGCCTGGGAAACGTTCACCGCTGGCGAATGGCAGAATGCCGTCGACGTGCGCGACTTTATTCAGAAAAACTACACGCCTTATGAAGGCGACGAGTCTTTCCTGTCCGGTGCAACCGAAGCGACTACCGCACTGTGGGACAGCGTGCTGGAAGGCATCAAAATTGAAAACCGCACCCATGCGCCGGTTGATTTTGATACCGACCTGGCATCCACCATCACTTCCCACGATGCCGGATTCATTAATAAGAAACTGGAAAAAATCGTCGGTCTGCAAACTGAAGCCCCGCTGAAACGCGCCCTGATTCCGTTTGGTGGCATCAAGATGGTGGAAGGCTCCTGTAAAGTGTATGGCCGTGAGCTGGATCCATCACTGAAAAAAGTTTTCACCGAATATCGTAAAACCCATAACCAGGGCGTATTTGACGTCTATACCCCGGATATCCTGCGCTGCCGTAAATCTGGCGTACTGACCGGCCTGCCAGATGCTTATGGCCGCGGACGCATTATCGGTGACTACCGTCGCGTTGCCCTGTACGGCATCGATTTCCTGATGAAAGACAAGTTCGCTCAGTTCACCTCACTGCAAAGCGATATGGAAAATGGCGTCAATCTGGAAGCCACTATCCGTCTGCGCGAAGAGATTGCTGACCAGCACCATGCACTGGCGCAGATTAAAGAGATGGCGGCAAAATATGGCTGCGATATCTCCGGCCCGGCCACTAATGCGCAGGAAGCGGTACAGTGGACCTACTTTGGCTACCTGGCGGCGGTTAAATCGCAAAATGGTGCGGCAATGTCATTTGGTCGTGTCTCGACCTTCCTCGATATCTATCTTGAACGCGACCTGAAAGCCGGCAAGATCACTGAACAAGAAGCGCAGGAACTCATCGATCACCTGGTGATGAAACTGCGTATGGTGCGCTTCCTGCGTACGCCAGAGTATGATGAGCTGTTCTCTGGTGACCCAATCTGGGCAACCGAGTCACTGGCAGGTATGGGTGTTGATGGACGCACGCTGGTCAGTAAAACCAGTTTCCGCTTCCTCAATACGCTGTACACCATGGGGCCATCACCTGAGCCAAATATGACCATTCTGTGGTCGGAAAAATTGCCACTGAACTTCAAAAAATACGCGGCGAAAGTGTCCATCGATACCTCATCAGTCCAGTATGAAAACGATGATCTGATGCGCCCGGATTTTGATAATGATGACTATGCGATTGCCTGCTGCGTCAGCCCAATGATTGTCGGCAAACAGATGCAGTTCTTTGGTGCCCGCGCTAACCTGGCGAAAACCATGCTGTATGCCATCAACGGCGGCATTGATGAAAAAATGAAAATGCAGGTCGGCCCGAAAGAAGCGCCAATTATGGATGACGTGCTGGACTTCGATATTGTGATGGATCGGATGGATCACTTTATGGACTGGCTGGCGAAACAGTATGTGACTGCGCTGAACGTCATCCATTATATGCATGATAAGTACAGCTACGAAGCATCATTAATGGCCCTGCATGACCGCGATGTTTATCGCACCATGGCCTGCGGTATCGCCGGTCTGTCGGTGGCGGCGGACTCACTGTCAGCAATTAAATACGCCAAAGTTAAACCGGTACGTGATGAAGATGGCCTGGCCGTTGATTTTGAAATCGAAGGTGAATATCCGCAGTTCGGTAACAACGACTCACGCGTTGATGAACTGGCCTGCGACCTGGTTGAACGTTTTATGAAGAAAATTCAGAAGCTGCAAACCTATCGCAATGCGGTGCCAACCCAGTCAGTACTGACCATCACCTCGAATGTGGTGTACGGTAAGAAAACTGGTAACACGCCGGATGGTCGTCGCGCCGGTGCACCATTCGGCCCCGGTGCTAACCCAATGCATGGCCGTGACCAGAAAGGTGCCGTTGCCTCACTGACTTCCGTGGCGAAACTGCCGTTTGCCTACGCGAAAGACGGTATCTCTTACACCTTCTCTATCGTGCCAAACGCGTTAGGTAAAGATGACGATGTGCGCAAAACCAACCTTGCAGGTTTGATGGACGGCTATTTCCATCATGAATCCAGCATCGAAGGCGGTCAGCACCTTAACGTCAACGTGATGAACCGTGAGATGCTGCTGGATGCGATGGACAATCCGGAAAAATATCCGCAGCTGACCATTCGCGTTTCGGGTTATGCGGTGCGTTTCAACTCGCTGACCAAAGAGCAGCAGAAAGACGTGATCACCCGTACCTTTACTCAATCGCTGTAACGCTTCCTAGCCTCAGGGCTAATCAAAGGCTCCACCCGTGGAGCCTTTTTACTAAAAGCCTCTTTTGCCCGCCATCTGATCTTCGGGTCGCTGGCAAAACAGACTCACCTAACGCAGCACGTAAAGACTGCGTAACCTGTCACTGGCAGGTTCACCCTGGAGAACTCATCGCAATGTCAACTATCGGTCGTATTCACTCGTTCGAATCCTGCGGAACTGTAGACGGTCCCGGCATCCGCTTTATCACCTTCTTTCAGGGTTGCCTGATGCGCTGTCTCTACTGTCATAACCGTGACACCTGGGACACCCATGGCGGTAAAGAGATCACCGTGGAAGAGCTGATGAAGGATGTGGTCTCCTATCGTCACTTTATGAATGCCTCCGGCGGTGGCGTGACGGCTTCGGGTGGCGAAGCGATTTTACAGGCGGAGTTTGTGCGCGACTGGTTCCGCGCCTGCCATGCAGAAGGTATTCATACCTGTCTGGATACCAACGGCTTTGTGCGCCGCTATGATCCGGTGATTGATGAACTGCTGGATGTGACTGACCTGGTAATGCTGGATCTGAAGCAGATGAATGATGATATTCATCAGAACCTGGTCGGCGTCTCTAACCACCGCACGCTGGACTTTGCCCGTTATATAGCCAAGCGCGGCATCCGCACCTGGATTCGTTATGTGGTGGTGCCGGGCTATTCGGATGATGATGATTCAGCGCATAAGCTGGGAGAATTTACCCGCGATATGGGTAACGTCGAAAAAATCGAACTGCTGCCCTACCATGAGCTGGGGAAACATAAATGGATTGCGATGGGCGAAGAGTACAAACTGGACGGCGTTAAGCCGCCGAAAGCCGACACCATGGACCGCGTAAAGCATATTCTTGAGGGCTATGGTCACAAGGTGATGTACTGATAACGTCGGCGCGAAGAGGATGAACGATACAAATCATTGATACGGGCGGCGAAAACGCCGCCCGCTACGCAGTCAGGCATGGGCAATTGGCGTAGCGTGCTGATCCGCTTTACGCAGCAGCATCACCAGGTACACCAGCGCTACCGTCGCAATCATTACAAACAGCAGATTGTCGGAATAATGCTGCATCAGCATTGAGGTCATGGTTGGCCCTGCCAGGCTGCCAATAGTGTAACTCAACAATAGCGCCTGATTCATCGCCACTAATTCATGACGTGAGACTTTCTCGCAGGCCCACGACATCGCCACCGGATAGAGCGTAAAGCCGGCGCAGCCGAGAACAAACAGCGCTGGCCCCATGGCCGCATCACTGAGCATCGCAATCGCTCCGACGATCATCACAAACACCTGCACACGCAGCACCAGCAAGCGGCCAAAGCGGTCTGCCAGACGCCCTACCGGCCACTGTCCAATAATACCGGCACTGACCAGCAACGCCATCCAGTAGCCCACTGATGCATCGCTCATTCCCTGATGCGATAACCACAGCGGCATCAGGCCGTACAGTGAACCCAGCACCACGCCGGAGATAATACAGCCGTTGATACCCAGACGTGCGCTACGACGGCGTAGCATCGACCACATGCGACCTGGCGCCTCTTCTTCCTCACCACCGCTATTCACTTTGGTAAACACCAGCGGCAGAATCGCGGCAATCATCACGCCGGTGACCCACGGCAGCACGCTCATCAGCTCTGTCGAGACTTTACTCACCAGCAGCTGGCCGACGACCGTGCCCAGGTAGTAAACCATCATATACGCTGCCAGCAGCTGCCCACGGTTGCGTACCGTGCCGCTACACATCAGTGCACTCTCAACCACCACCCAGATCAGCGCGCAACCCATACCGGCAGCAAAACGGCCGAGGCTCCACGCCATAAACCCACTGCTCATTCCTAACCAGACGGTCGCCAGTGCAAATACCGCGGTCGCCAGATAGTAACTGTAGTTAAAACCGAGACGTTTAATCAGCCAGCCCGCCACCAGCGTTCCCACCAGGTTACCGGTGAAAAAGGATGAGCTTACCAGCCCGACCTGCCAGGTAGGCAACCGATCGTGCGTCAACCAAAGTGGAACTAAGGTGTTGAGCACGGCAATAGAGACCGTCAACAGTAATAAGCCGCAGAGCAGCAAGATGACAGGGCGAGACCAGGTGGACATAGATGAAACGGCCAAAATAGCAGGAAGATTTTGCGCGCATATTGCCATTACTAATGCTAATGTCAACGCGCAAAAATCGACCACCGCACGATTTGCCTGAGACCGATTTAATTTTTTTATCTACAACGGCTTAAGGGCAATTGTGGCAGCCAGCATAAAGTGAATTATCCCTATGATTTATCTAATTTTCGCTAAAAAATCGCCAGCTGAGATCTATGATTTTTATTGCTGATAAAATTTATTCATAGTTATAAAAAAAGCCCGACAACTTATCGTTGCCAGGCTATTTTTTGATGGAACGCTTATCGGGATTAGCCGATAAACTCCAGACCTTTCATATAAGGACGCAGCACTTCCGGCACCTGAATACGACCATCAGCTTGCTGATAGTTCTCCAGTACCGCAACCAGTGCGCGACCGACAGCCAGACCGGAACCGTTCAGGGTATGCACCAGACGCGGTTTCTTCTCGGTTTTGCTGCGGCAACGTGCCTGCATGCGACGCGCCTGGAAATCACCCATGTTGGAACATGAAGAGATTTCACGATAGGTATCCTGCGCTGGCAGCCAGACTTCAAGATCGTAGGTTTTAGTCGCACCAAAGCCCATATCGCCGGTACACAGCAGCACTTTACGGTAGGGCAGATTCAGCAGCTGCAACACTTTCTCGGCGTGACCGGTCAGTTCTTCCAGCGCCTGCATGGAGTCTTCCGGGCGAACGATCTGCACCATCTCAACTTTATCAAACTGGTGCATACGGATCAGACCACGGGTGTCACGACCGTAAGAACCGGCTTCAGAGCGGAAGCATGGCGTGTGCGCCGTCATTCTCAGCGGCAGAGACTCTTCTTCCACAATCTCGTCACGCACCAGGTTGGTCAGCGGCACTTCTGAGGTTGGAATCAGCGCGTAGTTGCTGCTCTCTGACTCTTCTTCCAGCGGACGGGTATGGAACAGGTCTTCACCAAACTTCGGCAGCTGACCGGTACCGTACAGCGAGGCGTGGTTAACCAGATAAGGCACATAAGTTTCCAGATAACCGTGCTGCTCAGTATGCAGATCGATCATAAACTGGCTCAGCGCACGATGCAGACGCGCAATCTGACCTTTCATCACCACAAAGCGGGAACCGGTCAGTTTGACCGCAGAAGCAAAATCCAGCCCCTGTGCCATTTCGCCCAGCTCAACGTGGTCACGCACGGTGAAATCGATTTTACGTGGCTCGCCCCAGCGGCTGATTTCCTGATTCTCGCTGTCATCTTTACCCAGCGGAACTTCATCAGACGGCAGGTTTGGCATGGTCAGCGCGAAGTCGCGAATTTCATTCTGCAGTGCATCCAGCTCAGACTTGGCGGCGTCGAGACGTTCGCCCAGTGTATTCACTTCCTGACGCAACGACTCGATATCTTCCCCACGCGCTTTGGCCTGACCGATGGATTTGGATCGGGAGTTACGCTCTGCCTGCAGATTTTCAGTTTCGACCTGCAACACTTTACGACGCTCTTCTAAGGAGCGCAGCGTGTCAACATCCAGTTTAAATCCTCGGCGTGCCAGTTTTTCAGCGACTGCGTCTGGCTCGTTACGCAGTAGATTGGGATCGAGCATGCTAATCCTGTGATTATTGTGGTTAAGTAAGACCCAGGGTTGTTGCAGTTTCAGCCGCCTTCACCGATCCAAACCACTGACCGCAGTCAGCTTATCGTGATTGGTTGAATCGCCGCCTGGCAGCAACGCCAATAACTTTGGGTAATATATTCGAGGGACACATCCGCACATCCGGCAAATGCGTTGAATTCATTGCTAACCTTACCGCAACGTCTGAATTAGCGGTAGCGTTTTGTCGGGCTATTTTGATCCTGACCGGTCAGCCAGGCGAGCTTTTCGCCAATTTTGCCCTCAAGACCTCGGGAAGTCGGCTGATAATAGCGCGTTTGTGCCATCTGTTGCGGGAAGTAGTTTTCACCTGCGGCATAGGCATTGGGTTCATCGTGTGCGTAACGATATTCGGCACCCAGCCCCATCTCTTTCATCAGTTTGGTCGGCGCGTTACGCAGATGTTCCGGCACATCGTAATCGGGATTTTCGCGCGCATCGCGCATCGCGGCTTTAAATGCGGTATACACCGCATTGCTCTTCGGCGCGCAGGCAAGGTAGACAATCGCCTGCGCAATCGCACGTTCACCCTCTGCCGGACCCACGCGGGTAAAGCAATCCCAGGCAGAAATCGCCACCTGCATGCCGCGCGGATCGGCATTGCCGACATCTTCCGACGCAATCGCCAGCAGACGCCGGGCAACATACAGCGGATCGCCGCCAGCGGTGATAATGCGAGCATACCAGTAGAGCGCCGCATCCGGTGCCGAGCCGCGCACCGACTTATGCAGCGCCGAGATTAAATCGTAAAAGCGGTCGCCTTTATTATCGAAGCGGGCGCTGCGTTCACCGGAAACCTCATTCAGCAGTTGCGACGTCAGTTCACGCTTGCCCTGCGCATTGGTTTCGGCCATATCGGCCATCATTTCCAGCGTATTCAGCGCACGTCGCGCATCGCCATTGACCAGCTCGGCAATCATCGCGCGGGTGTTATCGGGCAACACGATGTTCTGACTACCATAACCCCGGTCACTGTCGCTCATCGCCTGTTCCAGCACCTGTTCAATATCGGCAGTGGTCAGTGATTTCAGCAGATAGACGCGCGCACGCGACAGCAGCGCCGAGTTCAGTTCAAACGAAGGGTTTTCGGTGGTGGCACCAATAAAGGTAATGGTGCCATCCTCGATATGCGGCAGAAAGGCATCCTGCTGGCTTTTATTGAAGCGGTGCACCTCGTCGACAAACAGAATGGTACGCCGACCGGCGTTGCGGTTTTGCCGCGCCCGCTCAATCGCCTCTCGGATCTCTTTCACCCCGGAGGTCACGGCAGAAATGCGTTCAACATCCGCATTACCGTAATGACCAATGATTTCCGCCAGCGTGGTTTTACCGGTCCCTGGCGGTCCCCACAAAATCATCGAGTGCAGATGACCAGCCTCAATCGCACGCGGCAACGGTTTTCCCGCTGCCAGCAAATGCTGTTGGCCGATATACTGCGCCAGCGTGTTGGGCCGCATACGCGCGGCTAACGGCTGAAACTCGTTATGGGAAAAATCCAGAGACAGATTACTCACTTAAACCTCACTGACGCTGATCGTCCACCGTCACGCCTTTTGGCGGAGTAAACCTAAACTTATCCGCACTTACTGACCCGTTCTGCTGGGTTTTCAGCGTATAAGCACTGCGCTGATCGTCCTGTTCAATGGCACTGAACTGATTAATGGTGCCATTAGAGGAAACATTGATGGTGAACTGCTTCAGATTACCGGCAGCACTTTTCGGCGTCAGTTCAAAATTGTCGCCCTGCTTTTTGATATTGTACTGCTTCCAGTCGCTGGACTGGTTACGCGCAATCAGCATAAATGGTGTGTTGCTGGTGGCATCTTTCAGCCAGCTGGCGCTGACCTGCTCGACAAACGGATTGTAGAACCACAGGGTTTTACCGTCAGAGATCAGCACGCTTTCATCCGGTGCAGTCATATGCCAGTTAAACAGATTCGGGCGCTGTACCCACAGTTCACCTTCACCATCCTGTACGGAAGAACCGCTGGCATCGGTGACTTTTTGCGTAAAGCTGGCGTGGAAGCTTTTCACTCTATCCAGACGCTGCTGCAAATCACCGGCAGCATCAGCCAGTGCATTTGCCGAAGTCAGCGCGGTCAACAGGCAGCAAGAGAGTAATAATTTTTTCATATATAAATCCCGTCATTACGAGCCGTAGAAATCATTGGCACGGGTAGCGATAACCGCTCCCGTGCCAATACTATGCGATTGATTACATCTCATGAGACGGCGGAGCCAGCACCTCACGGTTACCATTATGGCCAGGCGATGACACAATCCCCTGCGCTTCCATCTGCTCGATAATTCGCGCCGCCCGGTTGTAGCCGATACGGAATTGACGCTGTACGCCCGAGATCGAAGCACGACGTTTCTCAACGATAAATGCCACCGCTTGATCAAACAGCGGATCCAGCTCTTCATCGGCATCCAGCCCCAGACTGCCACCTTCGCCCTCTTCACCGGCGGTGATGCTGTCGATATATTGTGGACGACCACGCGCTTTCCAGTCCTGCACCACCGCATGAACCTCTTCATCACGGACAAATGCGCCGTGCACACGGATCGGGATCGAGGAGTTCGGCGGCATATACAACATATCACCCATCCCCAGCAGCGATTCCGCACCCGCCTGATCGAGAATGGTACGCGAATCGATTTTACTCGATACGGTAAAGGCAATTCGTGTCGGGATGTTCGCCTTAATCAGGCCGGTAATCACATCCACCGACGGACGCTGTGTCGCCAGCACCAGGTGGATACCTGCCGCACGGGCTTTTTGTGCCAGACGGGCAATCAGCTCTTCCACTTTTTTGCCCACTGCCATCATCAGGTCGGCGAATTCATCCACCATCACCACGATGTAAGGCAGTTTCTCCAGCACCGGCGGAGTGGTTTCCATACTGTCGCCTGGCTTCCAGAACGGATCGGGAATCGGACGGCCCATCGCCGCAGCCTGCTCAATCTTCTCGTTGTAACCGGCCAGATTACGCACACCCAGCGCCGACATCAGCTTATAGCGACGCTCCATTTCACCGACACTCCAGCGCAGCGCATTGGCCGCATCTTTCATATCGGTAACCACTTCCGTCAGCAGATGCGGAATACCTTCGTACACCGACAGTTCCAGCATTTTCGGGTCGATCATAATAAAGCGCACTTCTTCCGGCGTGGCTTTATACAGCATGCTGATAATCATGGCGTTAACGCCGACGGACTTACCAGAACCGGTTGTACCGGCCACCAGCAAGTGCGGCATTTTACCTAAATCAGCCACCACCGGTTGACCGGCAATGTCTTTCCCCAGCACCACGGAAAGTGGTGACGGATTGTCGCGGAATTTTGCACAGTCCAGCACTTCACGCAGGTAAACCGTCTGACGATGTTTGTTTGGCAGTTCCAGACCAACATAAGGTTTACCCGGAATCACTTCCACCACACGCACCGCCACTGCTGACAGCGAGCGCGCCAGGTCACGGGACAAGTTAGAAATACGCGCCGCTTTCACTCCTGGCGCCAGATCCAGCTCGTAACGGGTAATCACCGGCCCTGGCGAAATCCCGACCACTTCCGCTTTGACACGGTAATCCGCCAGCCGCGCCTCAACCAGACGAGCAGTCTGCTCCAGCGCAAACATATCGACCGGCTCCTCTTCTGCTGGCGGTGAGGTCAGCAAATCCAGGGTTGGTAACGGCGTTGCAGGTTTATGCAACGGCTGTTCGTGACGCATCAGGAACGGATGAATCAGGCTGTCGGCAGCAGGTTCCTCTGGTTTCGGCACGGCGACAGCCGCTACCGGCTGCTGAGCAGGCTGTGGCGTATACTGTGATGCCGCAGGTGCCGCCACCGACTGATGAGCAGACTGCTGTGCCGCAGGCGTTGGCTGCTGCCAGGATGGCGTAACCGGCTGCTGTGGCTCAACCTGATGGTAAGGCTGAGCTTCCGGCTCCGGCGTCGCATCGAGGGTAAACAGCGGCTCAGTCGGGCCATCGTCTATCAAATCATCCATTGGTGAGAAGTCAAAAGCGCGCGAGGTGTCCAGAGAGAAGCTCTGCGTCGCCGGTTCAGCGGCGGGCTGCTGCTCATGGGTATATCGCTGCTGCTGTTGCTCTGCGAACTGACGCGCCAGCATCGCCTGCTGGAGCGCCTCTTCATCCTCTTGTTCCGGCGCAAACTCTTCGCCGTAGCGCTGCTGCTGTTGTGCCATAAAGGCTTCACGCAGCTGAGATTCCTGCACCATCGCCTGCTGCTCTTCATCCGTCTGGAAAGCCGTGGCAGCAGGTTGCGACGCTTGCTGCTGCTCCTGCTCTTTGGCTTTCTCTTCCGCAATGCGCTGCGATGGCAGCTTGATGCCCCAGGAAGCCAGCTCGCGGCGAGTCGGTAACTTCACCGGATTCGGACGCGGTAACGCAGGACCGATACCCTGTTTCACCTGCGGATTGCTGTCGCTGCCGCTGGTAGCCGTGAAACCTGGCATAAATGCTGCTGCGCTGGCTGCCACCTTCGCCGCATCGGCAACACTGCCCGCCCGCGACGGATTTGCAGCAATCGCCGTCGGCTCAGTTTGTGGAGCAGAGAAATCAAACGGTGAAGCCGAAGAGGATGGCGTGTCGCGCCAGTTGCCCATCTGCGGAGCATCGTCCTCATCTTCCAGCGGATAATCGGGTGCTGGCGTCTCTTCCGGTAATTCGAAACGATACACCGGCGGCGCTTCAGGCTGTGGCGCAGGGGGACTTACCGGCGCAGGCGGGCTGACCGTCGGTGCCGCAACCGGCGCGGAAGCCGGGCGCGCTGCCGCAGGGGACGCAGCCGTAGCCGCAACCTCTGGTGCCGGCGCACGTTGCGCGGCGGTAGCGGTAGCCGCCAGCGCAGCCGTGGTCGCCGCTGCCGCTTTCGCTAACAGCGGGTCCTGCGATTCACTGTCGTCATCTTCGACCTGCTCTTCGTCATCGGCGATGAGCTTCGGTGCCGACAGCAATACGTCATCATCATCATGCGCAGCCGCTTTCAGTACCGGCGCGGCACGGGGTGGCTCGTCTTCTTCTTCATGCCACTCATCGTCGTGACGTGAGCGATTACTGGCAAAGGTCAGTACGCCCATTACCGTGCCGCCGATTTTCTCGGCAATCATCAGCCATGACCAGCCGGTATAGAGGGTCAAACCCGCCGCCCAGACGCACAGCAGGGTTAATGTGCCACCCGCACCACTGAAATAAGGTGCCATCGCGTTGCTGACCAGGCTGCCAATCACGCCGCCAGAGGCGAAGTACCAGATATCATCCGCGTTAATCGCCGCCAGACCGCAGGTGGTGATCACCAGCGCCAGCACGCCGATCAGACGCAAAGCTACAGCAAAATAGTCGATGTAATCCTGGCTGTCACGCTGGCGGAAAGTGATCCAGCAGAGGCCAAGAATAACCGGAGGAATGGCATAGGCCATCACGCCAAAAATAAACAGCAAGGTGTCGGCAAGCCACGCTCCTGGCGCGCCACCGAGGTTATGTATCGGTTCATGCCAGGCGGTTTGTGACCAGCTGGGATCGGAAGGGTTGAAGCTCAACAGTGCTGCCATCAGATAAACGGCGAAAAGAGCAACAATAATCAACAGCGCTTCAAGCAAACGACGTCCACTACTCAGCGGCTGCAAGGTAACTTCTTTATCTTCTGTGTATTCCTGGCTCAAGAGTACTCTCCAGGGGCCTGTAAACTTGGAAGGCAACAGCGCCGGGCAAGCCCGACGCTGAACCTGTATGAATTCACAGGAGTGTACCGAAATCTCTCAGGTTTTGCACCTGCCCTGTGTTACCGCGTTTTAATCACTAAGCGGTTACTTTGTTTCACTTCTTCCATCACAACATAGGTGCGTGTGTCATTCACACCAGGCAGACGCAGCAAGGTTTCACCGAGCAATTTACGATAAGCCGACATATCAGGAACGCGCGTTTTCAACAGATAGTCGAAATCGCCAGAAACGAGGTGACACTCTTGAGTTTCCTCAAGTTTTTGCACTGCGGCGTTAAATTGCTCAAACACATCGGGCGCACCACGATTCAGAGTAATCTCAACGAAAACCAGTAGTGAAGCATCAAGATAATGCGGGTTCAGCTGCGCGGTATAGCCAAGAATAAAACCCTGACGCTCCAGACGACGAACACGTTCTAGGCACGGCGTTGGTGATAAGCCAACCCGTTTGGAAAGCTCGACGTTAGAAATTCGACCATCCTTTTGCAGTTCATTAAGGATATTACGGTCGATTCTGTCGAGATCTTTACCGGGGCGTTTTTTATTGTCTACCATTATTATTGTCTCTCTTAATTCCTTCCCTTTACCTGCCACACCCTGAACAAATCAATGTAACAGGGTTGTCTGAAGTGAAGACATTGAGTCTGTTGCCTGATAAGCGCCATCCATATGACGCATGTTGTCTGTCCACACCATGCGTCATGACAAATGACAGACTGAGTTTATTCGGAGTAATGCGCGAAACATGGCATTAAACCCTGCTCTGCTGCCCTAAATACCCTCTGCTTCCTACAATGTTTTCGCAAAAGCGCAGCCGATTGTCAAAGTAAAACAAACAAAATCAGTACAACATGCCATATGCCCTGCTGCACGACTGTTTTTTAATGGGTATTTTCCCATTAATCTGTGCGATGTTGCCGCCAGCTGCTCGCTTTTCACTCAGCTGGCCGACCGCTGCCGCTTCATCGGTTAAAACTGTTGCATCGATTGTTAACAAAATCTCAGAACGCTTTTTTTGCGGCGTTAAATTCCCTACAATCGCAAAGTATGTTTGCCAGTTAACAAATGAGGGTCTCATGGGCACGGCCAAACACAGTAAATTATTAATTCTGGGCTCTGGTCCAGCAGGCTACACCGCTGCGGTCTATGCGGCGCGCGCTAACCTGAATCCGGTGCTGATTACCGGTCTGGAAAAAGGCGGTCAGCTGACCACCACCACTGACGTTGAGAACTGGCCAGGCGATCCAAGCGAATTAACCGGCCCGCTGCTGATGGAACGTATGCATGAGCACGCGGTGAAGTTCAATACCGAGATTCTTTTCGACCATATTCATACTGTCGATCTGCAGAACCGTCCGTTCCGCCTGACCGGCGACAGCGGCGAGTACACCGCCGATGCGTTGATTATCGCCACCGGCGCCTCTGCCCGTTATCTTGGTCTGCCTTCTGAAGAAGCGTTCAAAGGTAAAGGCGTCTCCGCCTGTGCGACCTGCGACGGCTTTTTCTATCGTAACCAGAAGGTTGCGGTAATTGGCGGCGGCAATACTGCGGTTGAAGAAGCACTCTACCTGGCGAATATCGCGGCGGAAGTGCATCTGATTCACCGTCGTGACAGCTTCCGTGCCGAAAAGATCCTGATCGATCGGCTGATGGAAAAAGTGAAAAACGGCAATATCGTATTGCATACCGATCGCACGCTGGATGAAGTGGTCGGCGATCAAATGGGCGTAACCGGCCTGCGTCTGCGCACGGTTTCCGGCAGCGAAGAGATTGAGCAGCTGGATGTTGCCGGCCTGTTTGTGGCAATTGGTCACAGCCCGAACACCGCCATCTTTAACGGTCAGCTGGAGCTGGAAAACGGTTATATCAAGGTTCAGTCGGGTATTCATGGCAACGCCACCCAGACCAGTATCCCTGGTGTATTTGCCGCTGGCGACGTGATGGACCATATCTATCGTCAGGCGATTACCTCTGCCGGTACCGGTTGTATGGCCGCACTTGACGCTGAACGTTATCTTGACGGTTTGGTTAAGAACGATAAGTAAGTTGTTAAAAAGCTGATCGAACTTTCCCAAGGCGACTGCTCATCAGTCGCCTTTTTTCATTCTGCCCTGTACCATTGCCAGCGACTTATCGTTGGGTCATTTATGTGGCACTGCCCGGTGGCTGCCAGTTTCGTTTTTCTGCAAGAACGGTAACTGATGAACAAGACGCGTCAACAACAACTTACCCGCTGGCTGAAGCAACAGAGCGTGCATGCGCGCCGTTGGTTACGCCTCTCTTTTCTGCTCGGCCTTGCCAGCGCACTGTTGATTATTGCGCAAGCCTGGCTGCTGGCATCGCTGTTACATCAGCTGATTGCGCTTACTCTTCCCCGCACCGAATTAGTCCCCGATTTTCTGCTATTGCTGAGCTGCTTTATTGCCAGGGCAGTGATCAGCTGGCTGCGCGAGCGGGTTGGATTTTACTGTGGGCTGGCGATCCGCCGCACACTGCGTAAAACGGTATTAGATCGTCTGGATGCGCTGGGACCGGCGTGGATTCAGGGTCAACCGGCGGGTAGCTGGGCCACCCTGCTGCTGGAACAGATCGAAGAGATGCAGGATTACTATGCACGCTATCTGCCGCAGATGTCGCTGGCGGCACTGATTCCCTGTTTTATCCTGATTGCCATTTTCCCGATTAACTGGGCAGCCGGGGTGATCTTACTGGTCACCGCCCCACTGATCCCGCTGTTTATGGCGCTGGTCGGAATGGGCGCGGCGGATGCGAATCGCCGCAACTTTCTCGCGCTGTCGCGGCTGAGCGGCCATTTTCTCGACCGACTACGCGGTCTGGAGACATTGCGCCTGTTTCATCGCGCCGCCGCAGAAACCGACAATATCAACAGCGCTTCAGAGAGTTTTCGCCAGCGCACCATGGAAGTATTGCGCCTCGCCTTCCTCTCGTCGGCGGTACTGGAATTCTTCGCATCACTCTCTATCGCCATTGTGGCGGTCTACTTTGGTTTCTCTTATTTAGGCGAACTGAACTTCGGTCATTACGCTACTGGCGTCACGCTGTTTGCCGGTTTTCTGGTGCTGATCCTTGCGCCGGAGTTTTTCCAGCCGCTGCGCGATCTCGGCACCTTTTATCATGCCAAAGCTCAGGCCGTAGGGGCAGCCGATGCGCTGCATACCTTCCTCAGCCAGACCGATGAAATCACCGTGGCACACGGCAGCCAGACGCTGAGCGACGGTGTGCCGCTGACGTTCAGCGCCAGTCAACTGGTGATTCTCTCTCCTGCCGGTTCGGTTCTCGCCGGGCCGCTGACTTTTACGCTACAACCTGGGCAGCGGGTGGCGCTGGTCGGGCAAAGCGGTGCAGGTAAAAGCTCGCTGCTGAATGTGCTGTCTGGTTTTCTGCCCTATCAGGGTTCGCTAACGGTAAATGGTATTGAGCTGCGCGAACTCAACGCGGAACACTGGCAGCAGCAGCTGGCGTGGGTCGGGCAAAACCCGCAGTTACCGGCGATGACGCTGCGCGACAATCTGCCGTCAGAGGATACAACGCAATTGCAGCACGCTATCCAGCTGGCAGGCGCCGATGAGTTTTTAGCCCAGTTGCCGCAAGGACTGGATACCGAGACAGGCGAACATGCTGCGCGGCTGTCGGTAGGTCAGGCGCAACGTGTGGCGGTGGCACGGGCGCTGCTGAAACCGGCCAGACTGATGTTGCTTGATGAACCGGGTGCCAGCCTCGACAGTGACAGCGAACGTCATGTGATGCATGCGCTGGTTCAGGCTTCACATCAACAAACCACGCTGCTGGTGACTCACCAGCTGAATCAGCTGACACAGTGGGATGAGATCTGGGTCATGCGCCAGGGCCAGCTGATTCAGCAAGGCTGCTGGGATGCGCTGGTGGCGCAGGATGGGCCCTTTGCCGAACTGTTATCTCAGCGCCAGGGAGCGATTGAATGAAAGCCCTTCTGCCATTTCTGAAACTTTATCGTCGGCACCTTGGCCGCTTAACGCTTGGCGTACTGCTGGCCATCGTCACTCTGCTGGCCAGTATCGGTTTACTGACGCTGTCAGGCTGGTTCCTCGCCGCCTCATCGCTGGCGGGCTTTGCCGGATTGTACACGTTTAACTATATGCTACCGGCGGCTGGCGTGCGCGGCGCGGCCATCACCCGTACTGCGGCACGTTATTTTGAACGCCTGGTCAGTCACGACGGCACTTTCCGCGTGCTGCAACATCTGCGGGTATTTACCTTCAGTAAATTGCTGCCGCTCTCCCCTGCCGGTATTGCGCGTTTTCGTCAGGGAGAACTGCTCAATCGGCTGGTGGCGGATGTTGATACGCTCGACCATCTCTATCTGCGGGTGATTTCACCGCTGGTTGGCGCATTGATGGTTATCCTGGTGGTGAGCTTTGCCCTTAGCTGGCTGGATATGCAGCTGGCTCTGACGCTCGGGCTGATTATGCTGCTGACACTGTTGGTGATGCCGCCGCTGTTTTATCGCGCCGGTCGCCCGGCAGGTGAAGCCATTACGCTGCTGCGCGGTCAGTATCGTCTGCAACTGATTCGCTGGCTGCAAGGCAGCGCGGAACTGAAGATTTATGGTGCTGCCAGCGCGTATCGTGCGCGGCTGGATGAGACCGAACAACAGTGGCAGCAGGCGCAGCGCCAGCAAGCGAATCTGGGCGGGCTGTCACAGGCGATGATTCTGCTGATTAGCGGCGTTACCGTCACTTTATTGCTGTGGCTCAGCGCCGCAGGCGTCGGGGAAATGACGCAGCCTGGCGCGTTGATTGCGCTGTTTGTCTTCTGCACGCTGGCGGCGTTTGAAGCGCTGGCACCAGTAGGGGCAGCTTTCCAGCATTTAGGCCAGGTTGTCGCCTCTGCGGTGCGCGTTAGCCAGATTATTGATCAACCCGCAGCCGTCAGTTTTTCGCAGCAACACGCTGCCCGGCAGGCTGGCATGGCCGTCGCGCTGGAAGGCGTCAGCTTTAGTTACCCTTCCACCAGCCGTCCGGCGGTTAGCGGTGTATCGCTGGCGGTTGCGCGCGGTGAAAAGATTGCGTTGCTCGGCCGCACCGGTTGTGGCAAGTCTACCCTGTTGCAATTGCTGACCCGCGCCTGGGACCCGCAAGCCGGTGAAATCCGTCTGGCCGGACTGCCGCTGCGCGACTGGGATGAAGCCTCGCTGCGTGCCAGCACCAGCGTGGTCAGCCAGCGCGTGCACCTGTTCAGCCAGACGCTGCGCGACAACCTGCTACTCGCCGCGCCCGCCAGCAGTGATGAGATGCTGACGGCGGTATTACAGCAGGTCGGCCTCGGCAAGCTGCTGGAGAATGAAGAAGGATTAAATGCCTGGGTGGGTGAAGGCGGACGTCAGCTCTCCGGCGGTGAATTACGCCGTCTCGGTATTGCCCGTGCGCTGTTGCATAACGGCGATTTACTGCTGCTGGATGAGCCGACCGAGGGGCTGGATGCCGAAACTGAACGCCAGATCCTCGAACTGCTGTGGCAGCTCGACACCAGTAAGACGGTGATTATGGTCACTCACCGTTTGCAGGGGCTGGAAAAGCTCGACCGTATTTACGTGATGGATCAGGGTGAGATTCTCGAACAGGGCCATCATGCGGAATTAATCGCCAGTCGCGGTCGTTACTGGCATTTTCACCAGCGCTTTGCGCTATAGTGTTAGTTTCTTGTCCGCTGAGAATATTCCATGCGACTGATTCAACTCTCACGTGATTCGCTGAATTTTCCGCCGCCGGAAATGGCGCTGAAGGAGCCGAATGGCTTACTGGCAATGGGCGGCGATCTCAGCCCTGCACGGCTGCTTAATGCGTATCAGCGCGGGATTTTTCCGTGGTTCTCACCTGGCGACCCGATTCTCTGGTGGTCGCCCGATCCGCGTGCGGTGTTGTTTCCCGAGCAGTTTCACCTTAGTCGCAGCATGAAGCGCTTTCATCGCCGTTCCCCCTATCGCGTCACCCTGAATCAGGCATTTGCAGAGGTGATTGAGGGATGCGCCAGCGAACGCCAGGAGGGAACGTGGATCACGCCGCAGGTGAAGCAGGCGTGGCTGAAATTATTTAGCATGGGCCATGCCCATTCGGTGGAAGTGTGGCTGGATGAGCAGTTAGTCGGTGGCCTCTACGGCATGGCGCTGGGGCAAATCTTTTGCGGCGAGTCGATGTTCAGCCGTAGCGAAAATGCCTCGAAAACCGCGTTACTGGTATTCAGCCACTATTTTAGCCAGCAAGGCGGCAAACTGATTGATTGTCAGGTGTTAAATTCTCATACCGCCTCATTAGGAGCGAAAGAGATCCCGCGTGCAGACTGGCTGGCATGGCTGAATACACTGGCACAACAGCCGGTCAGAGAGAGCTGCTGGCACGGACAGCGGCTTTTTTAACAACCGGAAATGAGGTTTTCCACGCATTTGCAGATAACAGTGCTATAATATGCGCGTTTGGTATGTCGTCCGCCGTTCGCTGCACCATGAGCGAGCCGGAATTACCAGGCTGGGAATCTCTCAACGCACCGTTTCAGAACTGTTTTAATTGTGCGAATGATGCCGACTTAAAGCAGATTCTTAGCCCGCTATTCCCCCGCTGACGTCATCACACCCGATATTTATTCGCCTGCTGCTTACGGTGTAAATCTCATCATTAGCAGCAAGTGCTGGTGACTTCACCAACAATTGTTTACATAATACTTGAAATTCGGCATTATCTTGCCGGTTCAAAACTAAGGTAGTCCACCCAGAGGATTCGATGGCCAAAGAAGACAATATTGAAATGCAAGGTACCGTACTTGATACGTTACCTAACACCATGTTCCGCGTTGAATTGGAAAACGGGCACGTGGTTACCGCTCATATCTCCGGTAAAATGCGCAAAAACTATATCCGCATCCTGACGGGCGACAAAGTCACTGTAGAGCTGACCCCGTACGACCTGAGCAAAGGCCGCATTGTCTTCCGTAGTCGCTGATTTGCCCCATTCAGTGTCGATGCGCTAAGCCAGCGACACCCGTAAAAAAAGGCCGGATAATTTTATTATCCGGCCTTCATTATTTGTGGGAGCCGATAACGGCTCCCCAGGGATGATGATGCGATTAATGCACCGTCCCTTCAGTTTTACGCTTCTGCGCGCTCAGGAAGTGATAAGTGAGCTGGTTGTTCTCTTTATCCAGCGCCACTGACACTGAGCCACCATCGACCAGCGAACCAAACAGCAGCTCATTAGCCAGCGGTTTTTTCAGGCTTTCCTGCACGGTACGTGCCATCGGACGTGCGCCCATCGCCTTGTCGTAACCCTTCACGGCCAGCCATTCGCGGGCTTCATCACTGACTTCCAGCGACACACCTTTCGCATCCAGCTGCGCCTGCAGTTCAACAATAAACTTGTCGACCACCTGATGGATAACTTCTGCCGACAGGTGTTTGAACCAGATAATATTGTCGAGACGGTTGCGGAATTCCGGGGTAAAGATCTTTTTGATCTCTTCCATCGCATCGGTGCTGTTATCCTGCTGGATCAGGCCGATGGATTTCCGCTCGGTCTCCCGCACTCCGGCGTTCGTGGTCATCACTACGATCACATTGCGGAAATCCGCTTTGCGGCCGTTGTTATCGGTCAGCATCCCGTTGTCCATCACCTGCAACAGCAGGTTAAACACATCCGGGTGCGCTTTCTCGATTTCATCCAGCAGCAGCACCGCATGCGGATGTTTGATTACCGCATCCGTCAGCAGACCGCCCTGATCGAAACCAACATAGCCCGGAGGCGCACCGATTAAACGGCTGACGGTATGACGTTCCATATATTCAGACATATCAAAACGCAGCAGTTCAATCCCCAACGCTTTCGCCAGCTGAACGGTCACCTCGGTTTTACCGACGCCGGTAGGGCCAGCAAACAGGAATGAACCGACCGGTTTACGATCCTGACCGAGGCCAGCACGACTCATTTTAATCGCTTCGGTTAATGCCTCGATGGCATTATCCTGACCGAACACCAGCATTTTCAGGCGATCGCCCAGCGTTTTCAGCGTGTCGCGATCGGTAGCTGAGACACTTTTCTCAGGAATACGCGCGATACGCGCCACCACCGATTCGATATCCGCAACATTGACGGTTTTCTTACGCTTGCTTACCGGCATCAGACGGCTACGCGCACCGGCTTCATCGATCACATCGATCGCTTTGTCCGGCAGATGGCGGTCATTGATATATTTCACCGCCAGCTCAACCGCCGCCCGCACCGCTTTGGCGGTATAGCGTACATCATGATGCGCTTCGTACTTCGGCTTCAGACCGTTAAGGATCTGCACGGTTTCATCGATCGACGGCTCAGTGATATCGATCTTCTGGAAACGACGCGCCAGCGCACGATCTTTTTCAAAGATATTGCTGAATTCCTGATAGGTGGTCGAACCCATCACGCGAATTTTGCCGCTCGACAGTAGCGGTTTGATCAGGTTAGCCGCATCAACCTGGCCGCCTGATGCCGCGCCCGCACCAATAATGGTGTGAATCTCATCGATAAACAGAATACTGCTGGTATCCTGCTCCAGCTGTTTCAGCAACGCCTTAAAACGTTTTTCAAAGTCACCACGGTATTTAGTACCCGCTAACAGTGAACCGATATCCAGCGAATAGATGGTGCAATCCTTGATCACTTCCGGCACGTCGCCCTGCACAATACGCCAGGCCAGACCTTCGGCAATCGCGGTTTTACCCACGCCCGATTCACCCACCAACAGCGGGTTATTTTTGCGACGACGGCACAGTACCTGAATAGCGCGTTCCAGCTCTTTATCGCGCCCGATCAGCGGATCGATACCGCCTACGCGAGCAAGCTGATTAAGATTGGTGGTGAAGTTTTCCATACGTTCCTCCCCGCCTGCTTGCTCTTCGTTAACCGGATTTTCTGCCCCTGGCGCCTGGCCAGGTTCATCTTTACGCGTTCCGTGGGAGATAAAGTTCACCACATCCAGTCGGCTGACTTCATGCTTACGCAGCAGGTAAGCCGCCTGTGATTCCTGTTCGCTGAAAATCGCCACCAGCACGTTCGCGCCCGAGACTTCACTGCGTCCCGATGACTGAACATGGAAGACCGCACGCTGTAACACGCGCTGGAAGCTGAGCGTCGGCTGCGTGTCGCGCTCTTCTTCGCTGGCAGGCAGCACCGGTGTGGTTTGTTCGATGAAGGCTTCGAGCTCAAGACGCAGAGCAACAATATCCACCGTACAGGCTTCCAGTGCCTCTCTGGCCGACGGATTGCTGAGCAGAGCCAGCAACAGATGCTCGACGGTCATAAACTCATGACGGTGCTCGCGCGCTCTGGCGAAAGCCATGTTTAAACTGAGTTCCAGTTCTTGATTGAGCATTAGGCACCTCCCCCAATTATCGCCTGACGGACAACTCCCGAATGGAGCGGAAAACCGATCAGGCTTTTTCCAGCGTACAGAGCAACGGATGCTCGTTATCTTTCGCGTACTGGTTCACATGTACCACCTTGGTTTCAGCCACTTCGGCGGTGAAAACACCACAAATAGCTTTACCACGATAGTGAACCGTAAGCATCAGTTGCGTTGCACGTTCAACATCATAAGAAAAGAACTTTTGCAGTACGTCAATAACAAATTCCATAGGTGTATAATCGTCATTGTTCAATATGACTTTATACATTGAGGGCGGCTTAAGCTCCTCACGCAGTTTATCTTCTGCAAGATGTTCAAAGTTAAGCCAGTCGTTAGTGTTTCCCATAGTAATCCGCAATTATTGTTCGTGACGAGCTGGCATCAGATTATCATGCCCTGCATTAAGTTTAACACGCCTGACAATTTGTCCAGCGTGGTTGAAATTTTATCCGATACTGCCGTTGCGCGACCTTCATCACAAAATTTGCAATAGCGTTAACTGCCTCAAATTTTGAGGATTTCGTCCCCGTCTCACAGGGCCATTAGCTTGACGCTAAGTCCGTTTTCTCTACATTGTACAGGCATAAGCTGATTGAGTTTTAATCAGCCTGGGCTGAAAGCCAGTTCACCTCATACTTATAAAATGTCTTGCGAGGGATGTAGAAGCATGGAGACGGGTACTGTTAAATGGTTCAATAATGCCAAAGGCTTCGGCTTTATCTGTCCTGTCGGTGGTGGCGAGGATATTTTCGCGCACTACTCGACGATTCAGATGGACGGTTACAGAACGCTGAAAGCCGGGCAACAAGTCCAGTTTGATGTACATGAAGGGCCTAAAGGCAATCATGCCAGCCTTATCGTTCCAGTAGAAGTGGCGGCCGCAGTCAGTGCCTGACCATTTCTCACTTATTCTGTACAACCCTACCGAAAAATGCCAGCCACAGATGCTGGCATTTTTTTCTCCACGCTTAACAGTAAAATTGGGTCGCCTTCGCCCTTTTCAACCCTGCGGCTAATCTGCCTGACCGCGAGCCAGCCACAGCACGCGCGCAAACATCTGTCGCAATATCGGTGGAATGGCCTCAGTACCGCGTTCAGCCGCATCCATCGCCACGGCAATCGCCAGATCTGGCTTTGACGAGCGCTGAATCGCCTTGGCAATAATGCGCCGCAGATTCATCGGGACGTTCGCGGGCAGATGCGCGATCTTATGATAGACCTCGCTAAATCCCTGCTTATACAGAAAATGCTCCATATCCAGCGCCGGTAACATCGTCAGATGATCGCGCTCGGCCTGCTGATGATCGCTGCACAGATTGCGCGCGGTAGCCGCATACTTTTTCCCGGCATCATCGCCATCGGTCAATACATGCCACTCAATACCCATCCGTTGGGCAAATTTCAGCAGTGGGCGCAGTCCGGATTGTGCAAATTCAATCACTTTCACCCCTTCCGCTTCAAAGTGGTGACCGCATTGCCGCGCCAGTTCATTCATCACCCAGACTTCGGTTTCTCCTTCCACCAGCAGCCAGCAGCGGGCAAACAGCGACGACGGGCGGCTGAAGCGAATATGAAACGCGATGCGTCGACTGTCTTCCGCACTCATTCCGCCGGGGCCAAGTCGCCAGGCGGCGACCCGCAATGGTTCGCGTACCAGACGACAAACCTGCTCCATCGGCACTTGCGACAGCAGTTCAGACGAGTTGGTGGTGGTGATTTTTTGCAGTGGCAGCAATTCCAGTAATCCCCACGCTACCGACAGCATAATCGGATGCAGACGGGTTTCCGGGTCCTCCACCAGCAGCAGCGGGCGGGCATCGGCATCGAGCTGCCAGGCACCGCGCGCCTGCGCCAGGAGCGTAAAAATCCGCAACATAATTAACCGACGACTGCGACTATTGGTATCAGCAATCAGCTGATTAAGATTATTTAAATGACGCCAGCCCTGCTGCGATTCACGCGCGCTGTGTGGCACCCTTCCCGGCTGTGCGCTGTTCTCCGGCTGCTGGACGGAAAAGTAGTGCTCCAGCAGTTGCTGCATGGTTTTTAACCCTTCACGCAGCTCACTGTCGCTGAGATGTTCCGGCCGGTTAACCAAATCGCGCGTCAGACTGTCAATCTGCCCGGCCAGCGCATTCAGCTCCGGTTCACTGTGCGCTGGCGGTGTTTCATGGCGCTGCCGACGGGTGAAGCGCGCATCGCGCAGCCGCAGCACCGGATGCAGCGCCATCAGCGTCTGCACCGCAGCTTCATCTGGGGTGGCAATCAGCTGCTGATGCCCATCGAGGAACTGGCGGCGGGTAGTGACCTGCTGATCATCATCAAGTTCACCGCTGACGCGATAAACAATGCGCTGTACACCGTCAGCGCCGTGCTGCCAGATATCACGCAATGGCCGGTAGCGTGGCGCGTGATAAGGATAAGACGGCCCCTGCCGAAAGGTAAAGGTCACCTGCAAATGGCGCGTACGCTGATTAAGATTGCCGGGCGGAAAGTGGAAATCATTGAGCACAAACTGATACAGCGTGGCTTGCGGTGACAGCAACAGCGTCAGTGCATCCAGCAAGCTGGATTTGCCCCAGGCATTTTCGCCGATCAGCACAGTGTTATTTTCCAGCGGCAGTGACAACCGGTTGAGGCCGCGAAACCCGACAATATCGATATTTTCCAGAATCATAGGCTCTACTCTCCCCGCTTTTACTTGAGAATGGCCGCCCGCTTGCAGCAGGTCAAGTACCGCTGCCGATCATTGCTTTACTCGACAGATGTTTTTGGATAGCGTGTTGCCACTTTTTCATAAGGACCAGCCAGCGCTATGTATTCGGGACTACTGATTATTCTTGTACCTTTGATTTTGGGCTATTTACTGCGGTTAAAACGTCCGGCGTTATTGCGACTGGTCAACCGCCTGCTGAGCTGGATGGTGTACGTCATTCTGTTTTTCATGGGTATCAGCCTCGCGTTCCTCGACAATCTGAGCAGTAACTTACTGTCGATTTTCCATTACGCTGCGGTCAGCGTTGCCTGCATCATCGCCTGCAATCTGCTGGCGCTGTGGCTGCTGGAGCGGCGTAAACCCTGGGCGCACCAGCATAAACAGGAAGTGCTGCCGTCGCGCCTGCATATGGCACTGGAGTCGCTGAAGCTGTGTGGCGTAGTCGTGATCGGTTTTGCCCTCGGATTAAGCGACTGGCCGCCGCTGCACTATGCCGCTGCGGCCAGTGAGTACGCGCTGATTCTGCTGCTGTTTCTGGTCGGTATTCAGCTGCGCGGCAGCGGCATGACCTTACGCCAGATTGTACTTAACCGGCGCGGCATGATGGTGGCGTTGGTGGTTGCCGTCAGCGCACTGGCAGGCGGCCTGATCGCCGCACTGCTACTCGATTTGCCGCTGAAAACCGGGCTGGCGATGGCCTCGGGTTACGGCTGGTATTCCCTGTCCGGGATTCTGATGACCGAAGCATTCGGGCCGGTGATCGGCAGCGCCGCCTTCTTTAATGACCTGCTGCGCGAGTTGCTGGCGATTATGCTGATCCCGACGCTGGTGCGCCGCCATCGCTCCACCGCCTTAGGTCTGTGCGGTGCGACCTCGATGGATTTCACCCTGCCGGTGCTACAGCGCAGCGGCGGAATGGAAATCGTTCCGGCGGCGATTGTGCATGGCTTTGCGCTTAGCCTGCTGGCACCGGTATTGATCGCGCTGTTCTCTTCATAATTTCCTGCCTGTCGCGGGGCTGTCTGGCCCCGCTTAAACAACATCAATTCACACTTTACCCCTGTTGGCGCAAATCCCGTTTCGTTTCCTTCGACTATGCTTTTTCTGATTAATAAAGGTCATCGACTGCCCAGCCGTTGATCACAATGAGGAGAAAAGGATGAAACAAACCGTTGCCGCTCTGGTGGCAAAAACGTTAGAAAGCGCCGGCGTAAAACGCATTTGGGGCGTAACCGGGGACTCACTGAACGGACTTAGCGACAGCCTGAACCGCATGGGCACCATTGAATGGATGCCAACGCGCCATGAAGAAGTCGCCGCATTCGCTGCCGGTGCTGAAGCGCAAATCAGCGGCGAGCTGGCGGTCTGCGCCGGCTCCTGCGGGCCGGGCAACCTGCATCTGATTAACGGCCTGTTCGACTGCCATCGCAATCAGGTGCCGGTACTGGCGATTGCCGCCCATATTCCTTCCAGCGAAATCGGCAGCGGCTATTTTCAGGAGACGCATCCGCAGGAGTTATTCCGTGAATGCAGTCATTATTGTGAACTGGTATCGAATCCTGAGCAGTTGCCGCAGGTGCTGGCGATTGCCATGCGTAAAGCGATTCTCAACCGCGGCGTGTCAGTAGTGGTGTTGCCGGGCGACGTGGCGTTACAGGCCGCTCCCGAGGGGGCAACAGCCAACTGGTATCCACCGCAGCATCCGCTGATTCAACCGCCAGCCGGTGAAATGGCCAAACTGGTCGAGACGCTGAATCAGGCGAAAAACATCACCCTGATGTGCGGCAGCGGCTGTGCCGGTGCGCATCAGGAAGTGGTGCAATTGGCCGCCATCTTAAAAGCGCCGGTGGTTCACGCGCTGCGCGGCAAAGAGCATATCGAGTATGACAACCCTTATAGCGTCGGCATGACCGGGCTGATCGGTTTCTCTTCCGGCTATCACGCGATGATGAATGCTGACACCCTGGTGTTGCTCGGCACGCAATTCCCCTACCGCGCGTTTTATCCGGCTGACGCGAAGATTATTCAGATCGATATCAATCCAGGCAGTATTGGCGCGCACAGTCATGTGGATATGGCGCTGGTCGGTGATATCAAATCGACCCTGACGGCGCTGCTGCCGCAACTGGCGGATAAGCCTGACCGTCATTTCCTCGACAAGGCGCTGGAACACTATGCCGATGCGCGGAAAAGCCTCGACGATCTGGCGACGGCCAATGATAAGCAGGCGATTCATCCGCAATACCTTGCTCAGCAAATCAGTCATTACGCCAGTGAGGATGCGATTTTCACCTGTGATGTCGGCACCCCGACCGTCTGGGCGGCACGCTATCTGAAAATGAATGGCAAACGCCGCCTGCTGGGTTCCTTCAGCCACGGCTCGATGGCGAATGCCATGCCGCAGGCGCTGGGTGCGCAATCCCTGAATAAACAGCGCCAGGTGGTGGCAATGTGCGGGGATGGCGGCTTCAGCATGCTGATGGGTGATTTCTTGTCGGTGGCGCAGCTGAAACTCCCAGTCAAAATCGTGGTGTTTAACAATAGCGTGCTGGGCTTTGTAGCGATGGAGATGAAAGCCGGTGGCTATCTTACCGACGGTACCGAGCTGGAAAACCCGAACTTTGCCGCGATTGCCAACGCGTGTGGCGTTAAAGGCATCCGGGTGGAAAAAGCCTCAGAGGTCGATGCGGCACTGGAGCAGGCGTTTGCCCATGACGGCCCGGTGCTGGTGGATGTGGTCACCGCCACCGATGAGCTGGCGATGCCGCCACAAATTAAAATGGAGCAGGCCAAAGGCTTCAGTCTGTATATGTTGCGCGCGATCATCAGCGGTCGTGGTGATGAAGTGGTTGAGCTGGCGAAAACCAACTGGCTGCGGTAAAACATTAATCCGGACTTGTTACGGACGCTGCGGCGTCCGTTTTTTTTATCAGGAGAGCAACAGTGGTCGATTTACGCAGTGATACCGTCACCCGACCGGGTGCCGCCATGCTGGCTGCCATGATGTCGGCAGAAACCGGGGACGATGTTTACGGTGATGACCCTACCGTTAATGCGCTGGAGGCCGAAGCAGCAAGGCTTAGCGGTAAACAGGCGGCGCTGTTCCTCCCTACCGGCACCCAGGCCAATCTGGTGGCGTTACTCAGCCACTGTGAACGTGGTGACGAGTATATCGTCGGTCAGCTGGCGCATAACTATAAATATGAAGCGGGGGGGGCAGCGGTGCTCGGCAGCATTCAGCCACAACCGATTCTCGCCGCCGCCGATGGCAGTTTGCCGCTGGATGTGGTGGCATCGGTGATCAAACCGGATGATGCCCACTTCGCCCGCAGCACATTATTAAGCCTGGAAAATACCCATAATGGCAAAGTGCTGCCCCTGGCCTACCTTAAAGACGCTTTTGCCTTTACCCGTGAACATCAGCTGGCGCTGCACATTGATGGCGCACGTATTTTTAACGCGGTGGTGGAGCTGGATGTCACGCTGGAAGCCATCGCCCGTTACTGCGACAGCCTGACCATTTGCCTGTCAAAAGGTCTCGGCGCACCGGTCGGATCGCTGCTGTGCGGTAGCGAAGACTATATCAAACGTGCGCGGCGCTGGCGCAAAATGACTGGCGGCGGTATGCGCCAGGCAGGGATTCTGGCAGCGGCCGGACTGTATGCTTTTCAGCATAATATCGCACGGCTGAAAGAGGATCATGACAATGCCCGCTGGCTGGCCGAACAGCTGAAAGCTATCGGGGTCGATGTCAGACGTCAGGATACCAATATGGTGTTTGTGCGCCTCGCCGATCATCAGACAGAACCACTAAAACAGTATATGCATCAGCGCGGTATCATTATCAGTACCGGTGCGGTCACGCGTCTGGTGACGCATCTGGATGTCGATCGTCATGCGCTGGAAGAGCTGGTCAGGCACTGGCAGGCGTTTCTTGCCATCTGATTAGCAGGCCGACACGGGCGGCGAGAACGCCGCTCGTGGGGTTATTCTGAGTGATATTTTTCGATTAACGCCTGGGCAATGGCGGCGGTTTCGGCATCCGGCAAACCACGATAATCTGCCGGGCGGAAATGCATCTGGAAAGCCGCGATCACTTTCCGCTGCTGCTGCGGCGTCATTCCTTCCGTCACCTCATAACCATAGCGTGCCAACAATGTCAGCAGCTCCTCTGACGGCACCGCTTGCTGCGGATCACGACCCGCCAGCCAGAAACGCACCCGCCCGGTGTCAGGCCAGGCGCCTAAGCCCTGCTGCGCCAGTAAAGTCCACGGGAATAACGGCCCGGGATCCTGTTTGCGCTGCGGCGCGATATCACTGTGACCGACAATATTCTCTGGCTGGATCTGATAACGCTGCGCTATATCGCGCACCAGCGGTTGCAGCACGGCGATCTGTTCCGGCGTAAACGGCGTCCAGACCACCCCGGTGGCGGTGCGGGTATAGCCGGGATTAACCAGCTCAATACCAATCGAAGTATCATTCAGACGGGTCGCGCCGCGCCAGAAGCTCGGTCCGGCATGCCAGGCCAGTTGCGCTTCTGGCACCAGTTGCCAGATAAGCGGCTCGCCTTTTTTTTGTGGCGGCTGATCCGGGATCAGATAATGCACGCTGACCTGCCGATCGGTCAGCGTCGCCAGTGAGGTGGGAAAATCTTCGGCCGTATAGTGAATCACCAGCACTTTAATACGCGGACGCGCACCGTAAGCACTGTGGCGCGTGTCCACCTTGTAGCCGTCGCGCTGTTCAATGCCGGGCGTTGAGCAGGCACTCAGCAGCATCGCCAGCAGCAGCATCCCGTAACGCATTAGCGGGTTTTCACTGCGGTTCCGCTGACGCTGACCATCAGCATACTGCTGTCTTTACCCACGGTTTCATAATCGATATCGATGCCGACAATGGCATTCGCGCCCAGCGCTTTCGCCTGCTCTTCCATCTCTTCAAATGCCAGCTTACGCGCTTTACGCAGCTCTTTTTCGTAGGCGCCGGATCGGCCGCCGACGATATCGCGGATGCCGGCAAAGAAATCACGGAAAATGTTAGCGCCAAGAATCGCTTCGCCAGTCACCACGCCGCAGTAATCGGTAATGGTTTGCCCTTCCAGCGTTGGGGTAGTTGAAAATTTCATACTGCTCTCCTGATCGGCCTGATAGCCCGCGAGGTTAAAAACCGTGGCTATACTTTATGCTAAAAAACATGACTTGCCAGCTAACAATAAGGAAATGAAAATGAAAAACATAGCGTTTGCCGCGCTGTTACCGGCCGCATTATTACTCAGCGCCTGTACGACGGTCGAACCGGCGTATAACGATATTGGCAGCCGCAGCGGACCCTGCGTGGAAGGCGGGCCGGATACCGTGGCGCAAAAATTCTACGATCTGCGTATTCAGCAGCCGACTCAGGGGCTGCCGGATGCGCAGTTGCTGGCAAAATATCGTCCTTATCTCAGTGATTCACTGTATCAGAAACTGTTGAAAGCCAATGCGGAGACGAATAAACCGGCGCAGCTTACTCAGGGCGATCTGTTCTCCAGCCTGGCCGCCGGCCCGACCTCAGCCAGCGTAGCCGATGCCTCGACCATTCCGAATACCGATGCGCGTAACATTCCGCTGCGGGTTACGCTGAGCCGCGACGGTGATAAAGCCGTAACGTGGCAGGATGAGGTGTTGATGGTGCGCGAAGGCACCTGCTGGACAGTGGATGATGTGCGTTATGTCGCCAACTGGCAGCGTGCAGGGGGCGGAAGCCTGAGCCAGACGTTAGAAAAATAATGCATTGTTAAGCGCGCCGCGACAATGCGGTGCGCTTATCGGGTGTGACGTTGCAAAAATCAATCGGCTTTACCGCTCCCCGCTTGCGATGCCCGATCTTGTGCTACGCTTTAAATACCTGACTTATCATAAATAAATTTTAACGCACGATGATTGCATAACTATTCTGTCGACGTTAAGATTTGCGACATCAATTGCTATTCACAATTTGCGCATGAGTATTCAACTAAACGGTATTAACTGCTACTACGGTGCTCACCAGGCACTGTTCGATATTCAACTGGAATGTCCTGAAGGTGAAACTCTGGTTCTGCTCGGCCCCAGCGGCGCGGGTAAGAGCTCGCTCCTGCGCGTGCTGAATTTGCTGGAGATGCCGCGCTCCGGCACGCTGAGCATAGCGGGTAACAATTTCGACTTCAGCCACACCCCATCCGATGGCGCAATTCGTGAACTGCGTCAAAACGTCGGTATGGTATTCCAGCAATATAATCTCTGGCCGCATCTGACGGTGATGCAAAACCTGATCGAAGCGCCCTGCCGCGTGCTGGGACTCAGCAAAGATCAGGCGCGCGCGCGTGCCGATAAACTGCTGGAGCGTCTGCGTCTGACCAAGTTTGTCGACCGCTTTCCGCTGCATCTCTCCGGTGGTCAGCAGCAGCGCGTGGCGATTGCGCGCGCATTGATGATGGAGCCAGCGGTACTGCTGTTTGACGAGCCGACCGCAGCGCTGGATCCGGAAATTACCGCCCAGATTGTCAGCATTATTCGCGAGCTGTCGCAAACCAAAATCACTCAGGTGATTGTCACCCACGAAGTCGAAGTGGCCCGTAAGACCGCCAGCCGGGTGGTTTATATGGAGAATGGCTACGTGGTTGAACAGGGTGACGCCAGCCGCTTTACACAGCCGCAAACCGAAGCGTTTGCCAACTATCTTTCGCACTGATGCAGGACATAATGATGAAAAAAATGGTACTTGCCGCACTGTTAGCCGGAATGAGCCTCAGCGCCACCGCCGCACAAACCATCCGCTTCGCCACTGAAGCCTCTTATCCTCCGTTTGAATTTGTCGATGCGGATAACAAAATTCAGGGCTTCGACGTTGATCTGGCCAATGCGCTGTGTAAAGAGATCGATGCCCAATGTACCTTTACCAATCAGGCATTTGACAGCCTGATCCCGAGCCTGAAATTCCGTCGTTTTGACGCGGTAATGGCCGGAATGGACATCACGCCTGAGCGTGAAAAGCAGGTGCTGTTTACTAAAGCCTATTACGACAACTCTGCGACCTTTATCGCGCAGAAAGGCAAACTGGCCGATGTTGCGGCACTGAAGGGCAAACGCGTTGGCGTGCAGAACGGCACCACGCATCAGAAATACCTGAGTGATAAGGAAACTGATGCCACTGTCGTGCCTTACGACAGCTATCAGAACGCCATTCTCGACCTGAAAAATGGCCGTATTGACGCGGTATTTGGTGATACTGCGGTGGTTAACGAGTGGCTGAAGCAGAATGCTAACCTTGCCCCGGTCGGCGAGAAAGTGACCGATAAAGCCTATTTTGGTACCGGCCTCGGTATTGCACTGCGTCAGGGTAATACCGAGTTGCAGGGCAAATTTAACGCCGCACTGGATAAAGTGAAGGCAGATGGCACCTATAAAACCATCTATGAAAAATGGTTCCAGCAGTAATTAATTGATGAACGAATTTACACCTCTTGTCAGCGCCGCCGGGATGACCGTCGGCCTGGCCATTTGTGCGCTAATCGTCGGGCTGATTCTGGCAATGATTTTTGCCGTCTGGGAATCAGCCCGCTGGCGTCCTGTGGCCTGGCTCGGCACCGGTCTGGTGACCCTGTTTCGCGGCCTGCCGGAAATTCTGGTGGTGCTGTTTATCTACTTTGGCGCATCGCAGCTGCTGCTGACGCTGTCTGATGGCTTTGTGTTGAATTTCGGCCTGTTCCAGTTGCCGGTGCAGATGGAAATCGAAAACTTCGACGTCAGCCCGTTCCTGTGCGGCGTAATTGCGCTGTCGATTCTCTACTCCTCCTATGCGTCGCAGACGCTGCGCGGCGCGTTAAAAGCGGTGCCTGCGGGTCAATGGGAATCTGGCCAGGCGTTAGGGATGAAAAAGGCGGCGATTTTCTTCCGACTGATTATGCCGCAGATGTGGCGTCATGCACTGCCTGGGCTGGGTAATCAGTGGCTGGTTTTACTGAAAGATACTGCACTGGTGTCGCTGATTAGCGTCAATGACATTATGCTGCAAACCAAAAGCATTGCCACCCGCACCCAGGAGCCGTTTACCTGGTATATGATTGCCGCCGCGATTTATCTGCTGATCACGCTGTTCAGTCAGTGGGTTCTGAAACGTATTGAGCTGCGCACCACGCGCTTTGAACAGGGAAATAGCTAATGCTTGAGTATTTACCTGAACTGCTCAAAGGGCTTCACACCAGCCTGACGCTGACCGTTGCCTCGCTGATTCTGGCGCTGGTGCTGGCATTGCTGTTTACCGTTGTGCTGGCGCTGAAAGTGCCGGTGCTGAGTCAGCTGGTTAAAGGCTATATCACGCTGTTTACCGGTACGCCGCTGCTGGTGCAGATCTTTCTGATCTACTACGGTCCGGGCCAGTTTCCATCGATCCAGCATATTCCCTGGTTATGGCACTTCCTGTCACAGCCGTGGTTGTGTGCGCTGCTGGCGTTGTCGCTTAACAGTGCCGCTTATACGACCCTGCTGTTTCATGGTGCGGTACGCGCCATTCCGGCCGGTCAGTGGCAATCTTGTGCCGCGCTGGGGATGAATCGCAAAGACACGCTGCGCATTCTGCTGCCGTATGCCTTTAAACGCGCCCTCTCCTCTTATTCCAATGAGGTGGTGCTGGTATTTAAAAGCACTTCGCTGGCCTACACCATCACCCTGATGGAAGTGATGGGTCACGGACAGCTGCTGTATGGTCGCACCTATGACGTGACGGTGTTTGCCGCCGCAGGTTTAATCTATCTGGTGGTCAATGGACTGCTGACGCTACTGATGAGATTAATCGAACGGCGAGCACTGGCCTTTGAGCATAGAAATTAATAAAAAGGCGGGAGTCTCTCGCCTTTTTCATTATTTATACACAAATATTGCATACCCATTCATTTAATGGCATCTTGTTTCTCGCCTTACGGCAACATAATGATAAAGAGAAACAGGAGCACGACCGATGAAAAAATTGTTACTGACCGCACTGCTCGCCAGCGTCGCCTTCAGCGCCAACGCGGCTGAGAAAATTCGTTTCGCCTCTTCTGCGACCTATCCGCCGTTTGAATCTCTGGATAGTAACAACCAAATCGTCGGTTTTGATATCGACCTCGCCAAAGCGCTGTGTAAGCAGATGCAGGCTGACTGCACCTTTACCAATAACCCGTTTGACAGCCTGATTCCGGCGCTGAAATTCCGTCGTTACGATGCGATCATTTCCGGAATGGATATCACCCCGGAGCGCAGCAAACAGGTCTCCTTTACCCAGCCTTACTATGCCAACTCGGCGGTGGTAATCGCGCAGAAAGGCAAGTTCAGCAGCCTGAGCGATCTGAAAGGCAAGCGCATTGGCATGGAAAACGGCACCACGCATCAGAAATTTATGCAGGATAAGCACCCGGAAGTGACCACGGTGGCTTACGACAGCTATCAGAATGCGATTCTTGACCTGAAAAATGGTCGTCTGGATGGCGTGTTTGGAGATACCGCGGTGGTCAATGAGTGGCTGAAAAGCAATCCGAAGCTGGCGACCGTCGGTGAACACGTTACCGATGCGCAATATTTTGGTACCGGCTTAGGGATTGCGGTACGCCCGGATAACAAGGCATTGCTGACCAAACTGAATGATGCGCTGGCGGCAATTAAAGCTGACGGCACTTACCAGAAGATCAGTGACCAGTGGTTCCCGCAATAACCTGACCTGGCGGGTCAGGCAAGCGTAACGCTTACCCGGGTGAGGTTCTGCAAACGTCATTGGGCATCAGTAAGCGCCAAATCTGTCTGGCCTGCCAAATTTAATACCGCTGGCGAAAACGCCGCCCGCGGTTTAAATCCGCTTTGATAACGTTATGACTTGTGAAAAAACTGACGGCTGCTGACCGGCACAAACAGCAGTATCAACACCACCAGATCGGGAAATTTTTGCAGGATCAGGGTATGAACGATCTCAGCATTGGTTTCTCCGCTAATGCTGAAAATTTCCGGATAGACCCAGCCCAGCGAGGCCACCAGCATATACAGCACCACCGCCGCCTGCGTCAGCACATAACCCCAGCGCCCCCAGTTGGTGCCACGCATCAGCGCAATAGCACAACGTAACTCAATAAAGAAGATTAACTGACTGGCAATAAAAATCAGGGTCGAATCCCAGGCCTGCGCACTGCGATGAACGAAGTTAGCCAGTTCCTCATAGCCCAGTTCATTGGCGAGCAGCAGCACGCTAAGACAGCGTGTGGCAATAATCGCGCTACCGGCAATAAGTACCGGCACCGGAATCGCCGAGTGCGCTTCCATGATGCCTTTTCCCGCTCTGAACACATCCGACATCTGAATTCTCCTGCAGACACCGCAACATCGCGTTAATGATCAACAGCAGCGACTCACTGAGTCGCTGCTGATAAATTCATTCCCTTACTGATCATTATATTGGCAAACTATTTCACTTTCATCCACGTGCTGCTTTCTGAATATCGCGAATACGCTGTTTTTCTTTATGCGCCATGATGCGCCAGGCGACAAAACCGGCAATGCCCACTACCAGCAGAATCAGTGACGCCAGCGCGTTAATTTCCGGGTTCATCCCGCGGCGCACTGAGTTCATAATTTCCATCGGTAAGGTATTGGCACCCGCGCCGGTCACAAAGCGTGAAATAACCAGATCATCCAGCGACAGGGTAAAGGCCAGCAGCCAGCCGGTGACAATGGCCGGGGCAATCATCGGTAATGTGATAACGAAAAACACTTTGAGCGGCGTGGCGCCAAGATCCATCGCCGCCTCTTCAATCGAACGATCCAGCTCACGCAGGCGCGCGCTGATCACCACCGCCACATAAGCGGTACAGAATGTGACATGCGCCATCCAGATGGTGACCATGCCGCGATCCGGCCAGCCAAACGCGTGTCCCATGGCGACAAACAGCAGTAACAGCGCCAGACCGGTAATCACATCCGGCATCACCAGCGGCGCGGTCAGCATAAACGCCAGGCTGGTGGAGCCACGAAAGCGGCCAAAGCGCACCAGTACCACCGCCGCCAGCGTGCCGAGCACCACCGCCGTCGTGGCCGCCAGCACTGCGATAGTCAGACTCAGGCCGATAGCGTTAAGCATTTTGCTGTCGTGAAACAGCTGCACATACCAGCGCAGGGAAAAGCTGTCCCAGACCGTGACCAGCGGCGAGCTGTTTACCGAGTAGATAACCAGCAGCAACATCGGCGCATACAACAGCGTAAAACCGGTGATCAGAATCGCCGTGCGCCACGGCGAACGAACAGCAGGCAGTGAATTCATGCTTTTGCTCCCGGTTGTTTATTCTGATGCTTATGGAACCAGATAATTGGCAAGGTCAGAATCAGCAGGATGGTCACAGCCAGTGCGGCTGCCATCGGCCAGTCGCGGTTCGAGAACACTTCTGACAGAATGGTGCGGCCAATCATCGCCGTATCCTTGCCGCCAAGCAGTTCCGGAATCACGTACTCTCCCACCGCCGGAATAAACACCAGCATTGAGCCGGCAATCACGCCGCCTTTGGTCAGTGGCACAATCACCTGGAAGAAGGTTTTGAGCGGCCCGGCACCGAGGTCAAGTGAGGCTTCCACCAGGGAATAATCGATGCGCGTCAGAGCGGCATAGATTGGCAGCACCATAAATGGCAGATAGCAGTAAACGATACCGATATAGACCGCCACATTGGTATAGAGAATTTCCAGCGGCTGATCGATCACCCCGAGCCACAGCAGAAAATTATTCAATACGCCATTGTTGTTCAGCAGCCCCATCAGCGCGTAAACCCGCACCAGGAAAGAGGTCCACGAAGGCAGCAGCACCAGTAACAGTAAAATGTTACGCACCGACGGCTGACTTTGCGCCACCGCCCACGCCAGCGGATAACCGACCAGTAAACAGATCAGGGTGGAGATTGCCGCCAGCTTCAGCGACTGCAGATAAGACCCGAGATAAAACTCTTCGCTGAACAGCCGTAAATAGTTGCTGAAATTCAGTACCAGACTGAACTGGTCGTCCGCCCAGCTGATTAACTCGGTGTACGGCGGACTGGCGCGCAGTGACTCGGCGAAACTCATTTTCAGCACAAATAAAAATGGCAGAAAAAACAGCATAAATAGCCAGATATAAGGCAGAGCAATCACCAGCTTACGGCCATGCTTTAACAGCAGGCGAGCCGCCACCGGTTGGTTAAATTGACGCATTTTATCCTCCACTCAGACCGTCAGCACAACGCAGCTGTCGGTATCCCAGCAAAGATGCACTTCATCGCCCCAGGTCGGCGCTCCCTGACGAAAGCGATGGGCGTTCTGCAACTGGGCAGAGATCATCTGGCCACCGCGCAGGCGCACATGGTAAATAGACAGATCGCCAAGATAGGCAATATGTTCCACAACGCCGACAGCAAAGTTGCAGCCGTCCGCCGGGGGCTGTTCACACAGCATCACTTTTTCCGGCCGCAACGCGATCCACACGGGCATGTTATCCATCACCGAGCTATCAGAATCGACCTTCAGCGGATTAATCAGTCCCGCGCTGTCGATCACTAATCCCTCTGGCTGGCGCTCACGCAGTATCCCTTCAAACACATTAACCGAGCCGATAAACTCGGCGCTGTAGCGGCTGGTGGGATGTTCATAGATCTCTTCCGGCTCGCCAATTTGCTCAAACTTGCCGCGATTCATAATGGCGATCCGCCCGGCCATGGTCATCGCCTCTTCCTGATCGTGAGTGACCATCACGCAGGTCGCGCCGACGCGCTCAAGAATATCCACCACTTCAAGCTGCATACGGTCGCGCAGTTTCTTGTCCAGCGCGCCCATCGGTTCATCCAGCAACAGCAGCTTAGGGCGCTTTGCCAGACTGCGCGCCAGTGCCACACGCTGACGCTGGCCGCCCGAAAGCTGATGCGGCTTACGTCGGGCAAACTCCTGCAAATGCACCAGCGCCAGCATCTCCTCGACGCGGTGGGCGATTTCAGCTTTTGTCAGTCGATCCTGTTTCAGGCCAAACGCGATATTCTGCTCCACCGTCATGTGCGGAAACAGCGCATACGACTGGAACATCATATTGATGGGACGCTGATACGGCGGCACCTGCGATAAGTCTTGACCATCGAGCACAATTTGCCCGTGGCTGGGCGCTTCAAAGCCCGCCAGCATGCGCAGCAGCGTTGACTTTCCACAACCGGACGGGCCAAGCAGGGCAAAAATTTCGCCTTTATAGATGGTCAGGCTGACATCATCAACGGCGTTCTGGCCGTCAAAAGATTTGGTCAGGTTGCGGATTTCCAGCAGCGGCGTTAAAGCCTTCGCTGTTTTATTTTGCGGGCGAGGGATCGCATCGTTCACTAACATTACTCTCCGGTGTAAAGCTGATAATCACGGCTGGCCGTTTTGGTGGGGCGGAATAGCTGAAAACCGTTCTGACGTCGGTTTTTCTGTAGGGGCGGCATTTTCGCCGCCCGTGGTTACCGGTTACTGACCACTTTTAACTTTAGTCCATGCGCGGGTGCGCACACGGTCAAGTTTCTGTTCCTGGACTTTCAGAATAAACAGTTTGGCCATGGTCGCGTCTGTTGGATAGATACCCGGATTATTACGAATGTCAGCCGCCACCAGTGGCAAGGACGCTTTGTTGCCGCTGGCATAGAACATTTTGTTCGAGATATCGGCAATCACTTTCGGCTCCATCAGATAATTAATAAACTGATAGGCTTCATCGACATTTTTCGCATCTTTCGGAATCGCCAGCATATCGAAGAACGCCAGCGCGCCCTCTTTCGGAATGCTGTAGGCAATATTGACGCCATTTTTCGCTTCCTGCGCCCGCTGTTTCGCCTGCAAAATATCCCCAGCCCAGCCCACCGTCACGCAGATGTTACCGTTAGCCAGATCGTTAATATATTGCGAAGAGTGGAAGTAACGAATGCTCGGACGCAGCTTCAGCAGCAGATCGGTGGCCGCGCCAGAGTAATCTTTCGCATCGCTGCTGTTGGGATCTTTACCGAGGTAGTTCAGCACGGTGGCAAAAATCTCTTCCGGTGCATCGAGGAACGAGACGCCACAGCTTTTCAGTTTTTCCAGGTTTTCAGGCTTCAGCACCAGATCCCAGCTGTCGACCGGCGCATCTTTACCCAGCGCGGCTTTTACTTTTTCGACGTTATAACCGATGCCGGTGGTCGCCCACAGGTACGGAATCGCATATTTATTGCCGGGATCGTGCTGTTCTAACTTCTTCATCAGCTCAGGATCGAGGTTTTTATAGTTCGGCAGCTTACTTTTATCCAGCGGCTGGAACACACCGGCTTCGAGCTGACGCGCAAGAAAACTGGAGGAAGGCACCACCACGTCATAACCGGAACTGCCAACCATCAATAAGCCTTCCAGTACTTCGTTGGAGTCGAAAACGTCATACACCACTTTGATACCGCTCTGTTTTTCAAAGTTCGGTACGGTGTCTGGCGAAATATAGTCAGACCAGTTATATACATTCAGTGTCTTTTGTTCTGCCATGGTGCCGGCGGAGACCGCCATCAGCACGCCAGCAGCCACAGCGGACAACCATTTTTTACGTTGGTTGAACATCTCTTCCTTCCTCCTGAACCGGGGTCATCACAACTATGCAGAACAAGCGAATTGCGGTGGCGCTTCTCTGAAAGTAAAAGTGACAAAGCACAGGCTTACAATGAATGAATATTCATTGGGCAGTTAATAGAAAAAACCTATGCTTTTTCACGCAATATGCAGCCCCGCCAGCATAGCCCCCGATTCCGGCACAGACCAGATCCCAGGTTAAAAAACGCCTTTTATCGATTTTTTATGCATGTTTCATCTCTGTGATACGCCATATATGGCATAAGTCACGCGAAATATCTGGCAACAGAGGGCAAAATGCAGAATAAAAATTGGTGGGACAGAAATGAAAAATGCCGCTTAAAGCGGCATCTGAACAGCAGATAAGAGTTTAGTGCAACATTGACTGGCGGGTAATGGTGGTGGTGCGCTCGTCATCCTCACCGACCATCAGTAAATTGTTGGCAAACGCTTCGAGGATCACCATCGAAATTTGCTCTTCGCTCTGTTTCATAAAGTGCGAAAACTGGCCAAACGTCAGACCGGCAGTAATGGTCATTGACTGACAGACGATCAGCTTCGGCAAATTATCATCCTGAATATCGAGGAAGGCTTTTACCGTCAGCGAACTGGCATTAATCTGCGATAAATCGCCTACCAGCGGAATTAGCGCGGTTGGCTTCACTTCTGCCAGCGCAGAAAACAGAATAACGTCATCGACCAGGTCGAGTTTCGCATCGAAAACGCCGTCAAAGTTTTGCATATGCGGCAGGTGAAGCGCCTGGCAGGCATCGCATTCAAACCAGGTGATACTTTGCTGATCCAGCCAACGTCGTAACACGTCAATATCTGGAACGACGAGTGAATCCATAACCTACTGCCTCATGCTGCAATTAAAGAGCGCACAGCTTACGGAAAAAGTGCTGCAAACACCACGTTCCTGAGCGAAATATGGCACTCAACCGCCGGTTTTCAGACAGAAACCAGGGTGAGCCTGTTGCTCAATCCATTGAATCATCAGGCTGGCAATGTCTTTACCGGTGATATTTTCTACCCCTTCGAGACCGGGCGAAGCATTGACTTCCATCACCAGCGGCCCACGGGTGGCGCGCAAAATATCCACCCCCGCCACATCCAGCCCCAGCGTGCTGACCGCCTTTACCGCGATTTCACGCTCCCGCCCGGTAATCTCCACCGGACGCGCCGTGCCGCCACGATGCAAATTGGAACGAAAGTCGCCCTCTTTCGCCTGGCGCTCAATGGCCCCCACCACCTGGTCACCAATCACCAGACAGCGGATATCGCAACCTTGCGCTTCTTTAATATATTCCTGCACCAGAATATGGGCGTTGAGTCCGCGAAAAGCATCAATCACGCTTTCCGCTGCCTGACGGGTTTCCGCCAGCACCACCCCAATACCCTGCGTACCTTCCACCAGCTTAACCACCAGCGGTGCGCCACCGACCATCTCGATTAAATCATGGGTATCATCGGGGGAGTGGGCAATGCCGGTCACCGGCAGATCACGCCTGCGCCGCTTCAAGCAGGCGTTTGCAGGAGTAGAGAGAACCATCGCGGGATAAAATAGCAATTTTCACCAGCAAGCCTCATAAGCCAGATTTAGCGCGTTGCCCATCCCTGCTTGTGCAGGTAATCAAGGATAAACGGGCGGCTCTCTTTAATAATGGTACGCTGGATATGTGCGCTCCAGGTATCGCTGCGTTGATGGCTGTCACGCTGCTGATAATAGTCCAGCAGTTGCTGGTCATACTCCTCCAGCAGTGCAGCATCCATCGGCTGGTAACTGTTTTCATGCACCAGCATGTTTGCCGGCATACGCGGTTTGACATCCGGCTGCTGCGCCGGCCAGCCAAGGCACATGCCAAACAGTGGTAGTACATGCTGTGGCAACTTCAGCAGCTGGCCGACGCTGTCGATATTATTGCGAATTCCGCCAATATACACGCCGCCCATCCCTAATGACTCCGCCGCCACCATGGCGTTTTGCGCCATCAGTGCGGTATCCACACAGCCCAGCAACAGCTGCTCTGCCAGCCCCAGCTGTGCATCCGGGCAAATTTGCAGATGACGATTAAAGTCGCCGCAGAACACCCAAAACTCCGCCGCCTGCGCCACATACTGTTGACCGCCGCTTAGCTCAACCAGCCGGGTGCGTAATTCGCGGTCGGTAATACGGATAATAGATGAACACTGTAAAAAACTTGAGGTCGAGGCCGACTGCGCGGCGGCAATAATCGCCTCGCGCTGCGCGTCAGTCATCGGCTGTTCGCTGAAAGCACGAATCGAGCGATGCGAACGTAATAAATCAATGGTCGGCGTCATGAGAATCTCCGGATCGGGTAGTATTTTTGTCACGCTTTGGCGTGCCGAGTAATTGCGGTGCCAGCGCCTGCGCGGTTCGCCACATCAGCGTAGCCGCAGCGGGCAGCATCAGTGCAATGCCGGTAAAGATCATGATGGTCGCCGCTGCTTTGCCGTTAAGCCAGTCGGGCAGCGACAGCCACTGATTAATCGACACCATCGCCAGCCCCAGCAGCAGAATGCCCAGTACTTCCATTACCAGTACGGCTTTGGGTAACTCTCCGAATGCACGCATTTCCCCCTCCCTTTGTCGGCCATTCACTGCGGCTCAAGGCACCGCCGCTCTATTAAAACCCAATCGCTATGCTTCTGCATAGACTGCGCAAATCAGATTAACAGGCAATTCCTTCTTCCTTTCGGAGAATGATGCGGGCATCATAAGCACATTCATCGATAAACTGTGATGACAATCACAGAACAGAATCTCACCTTTGAGGAGTTACCTTATGTTTGCAGTGATCTTTGGACGTCCAGGCTGCCCTTACTGTGTTCGCGCGAAAGAGCTGGCTGAAAAACTGACTGGCGAGCGTGACGATTTCAACTTCCGTTACATTGATATTCACGCGGAAGGCATTACCAAAGCTGACCTGGAAAAAACCGTCGGTAAACCGGTCGAAACCGTGCCGCAGATTTTCCTCGACCAGAACCACGTGGGTGGCTACACCGAATTCGAAGCTTACGCGAAAGAGAACCTGAACCTGTTCCAGTAATTGTGGCGTAACGCATAAAAAACCGGGTGCTGAACCCGGTTTTTTTGTTTTTGTCGCCAGCTAAGAGTGGCGACGCGGGCTGAACATCGCCCGCCAGAGCATCACCACCAGCGCGCCGGAGCCGCACCAGAACAGTGCGCTGGCATGCCAGGCAAACTCCTGCCAGAAACCCGATTGCAGAATAAAATGCGTATGAAGTAACAACAGGCAGAGTGGCGTCGCAACGACTGCGCCACATAATGCCACGCCAAGCGGAGCCTCTCTGGACGTTAATCCCGCCAGCACGCCGGGAAAGATAAACAGCAACAGACCGGGTTGCACCTGCGTTTCGCCAGAGCTTTCAATCACCATGCCAAAACGGGCGATGATAAACACCGCGCAATACAGCATGATACAGGTCATCACGCCCGGTAAACGGACGCCTTGCAGCAACATAGCCTGTCCTCAGTTGAGTCGTTACTCTCCCTCCCGGAAATTAATTGTGGAAATTAATTTATTCGGCAGAGGTTCAACAGAAAATAAAAAAGAGTGCTGTTTTTTACTGGCTGAAAAATAAATAAATGCTTAAAATAATCGCGTCATTATTTATCCCTTCAGGCCTCTTTACGCCAGACGCTTAAGTGAAATGCGCCCGTTCCGGGTAGATAAACGTTAACGCATAAATTTATTCCTATCAACAACTTACTGGTAAACAAGAAGTTAAGCCGTGAACATAAACGTCGCAGAATTGTTAAGCGGGAATTACATCCTGTTATTATTTGTCGTACTGGCTTTAGGTCTTTGCTTAGGAAAATTACGCTTAGGTTCTGTACAACTGGGTAATTCCATTGGCGTTTTAGTGGTATCGCTGCTGTTAGGGCAACAACATTTCGCGATAAATACCGAGGCGCTTAACCTCGGCTTTATGTTATTTATTTTTTGTGTTGGCGTGGAAGCCGGCCCCAACTTTTTCTCCATCTTCTTTCGCGACGGCAAGAACTATCTGATGCTGGCACTGGTGATGGTGGTCAGCGCAATGGCGATGGCGCTGGGACTTGGCAAACTGCTCGGCTGGGATATCGGCCTGACCGCCGGGATGCTGGCAGGTTCGATGACCTCCACGCCGGTGCTGGTTGGCGCGGGCGATACGCTGCGCCAGACCATCAGCGACAGCAAATCTCTCGGCGTTATGCAGGACAATCTCAGCCTGGGTTATGCTCTGACCTATTTAGTCGGGCTGGTCAGCCTGATATTTGGCGCGCGATACCTGCCAAAATTACAGCATCAGGATCTGCCAACCAGTGCGCAACAAATTGCTCGTGAACGCGGCCTGGATACCGACAGCCAGCGCAAGGTTTATCTGCCGGTGATCCGCGCTTATCGCGTCGGCCCGGAGCTGGTGGCGTGGGCTGATGGCAAAAATCTGCGTGAACTGGGGATTTATCGCCAGACCGGTTGCTATATTGAACGTATCCGGCGTAACGGCATTCTGGCGAGTCCGGACGGCGATGCGGTGTTGCAGGTGGGCGATGAGATTTCGCTGGTCGGCTATCCGGATGCGCATTCGCGCCTCGATACCAGTTTCCGCAACGGCAAAGAGGTCTTCGACCGCGACCTGCTGGATATGCGTATCGTGACCGAAGAGATTGTGGTGAAGAACCACAATGCGGTGAATAAACGTCTCAGCCAGTTAAAGCTGACCGATCACGGCTGCTTTCTTAACCGGGTGATTCGTAGCCAGATTGAGATGCCGATTGATGACAGCATTATGCTGAATAAAGGCGACGTATTGCAGGTCAGCGGCGAAGCGCGCCGGGTTAAAACCGTTGCTGATCGCATCGGCTTTATTTCGATCCACAGCCAGATGACCGATCTGCTGGCCTTCTGCGCCTTCTTTATCATCGGCCTGATGATCGGCATGATCACCTTCCAGTTCAGCAGCTTTAGCTTTGGGATCGGAAATGCGGCGGGGCTGCTGTTTGCCGGTATCATGCTTGGCTTCCTGCGTGCCAACCACCCGACGTTTGGTTATATCCCGCAGGGGGCGCTGACCATGGTGAAAGAGTTTGGCCTGATGGTGTTTATGGCGGGCGTCGGGCTGAGTGCCGGGAGCGGCATGACCCACGGCTTCGGCGTCGCTGGCTTGCAGATGCTGGTGTCCGGGCTGGCGGTCAGCCTGGTGCCGGTGGTGATCTGCTTCCTGTTCGGCGCTTATGTGCTGCGCATGAATCGCGCGCTGCTGTTCGGCGCGATTATGGGCGCCCGCACCTGTGCGCCCGCAATGGAAATTATCAGCGATACCGCACGCAGTAATATTCCGGCACTGGGTTATGCCGGCACCTATGCCATCGCCAATGTTTTACTGACACTGGCCGGGACCTTTATTGTCATTATCTGGCCGCTTCTGCCCGGATAAAAAATAATTATTAATTGCTGAGAACTTTCTCGATCGGCCACAGTCTTAATTAGTGCCACTGCTTTTCTTTGAAATCCCCAAATTGTGGAGCCCGTTAGTCGAATGACTAGCGGGTTTTTTTATGGGCTGATGTACGCAATCCCCTGCCTGCCCCGGTTAAGCACTCTTCTTTCCCCTCACGGTTCTGGTCATACAAGCGTCATAAAACTGACATTAATGTTAAACCAAACCACAACACCAGCATCGATTAGGATAAACTCCATTTACCGCAACTTTGCGCTCTTTTAAGCTATCTGCTTCGTTTTACAGCTTTTTTTTGCGCTGCCCACCGGACTGATTTTCAGCTGTTGCGCGGAGCAACCTTTTTTCCTGCGCTCTTTTTGCTGAGGCGCAGGGTTTGCTGGTTACAAATTTAACTTTCGGGTGTGTCACGCATCTGTTTAACAGGAAGAGGAAAACTGATAATGGAAGAGTTAAACCGGACGCTGTTTCTCTGGATTAACGCCACAGCAGAATCGCCACAGTGGTTGCTGACGCTGGCCACCTTTATAGCGAAAGATCTGATCGCGATTGTGCCATTGCTGATTGTCGCGTTATGGCTATGGGGCCCCAGGCATCGCGTGACATCACAGCGCGAGCTGGTGTTAAAAACCGGTATCGCGCTGATATACGCGCTGGCAATCTCCTGGTGTCTGGGCTCACTGTTTCCGCACCCGCGTCCTTTTACGCTTAATTTTGGCCATCAGTTTCTTGAACACGCGCCGGATTACTCCTATCCAAGCGATCATGGCACCACCATTTTCACTTTTGCGCTGGCATTTGTGCTGTGGCATCGCCGTTGGTCGGGCGCGATATTAATGGTGATTGGCGTGTCTATCGCCTGGTCACGTGTTTTCCTCGGCGTACACTGGCCGATGGATATGGTCGGCGGTTTGCTGGTCGGGATGCTTGGCTGCCTGTTTTCCCAGGTCGCGTGGCAATTCTACGGCACCCGCATGCTGAATGTACTCAGTCAGTTATATCGTACACTGTTCTCTTTTCCGATCCGCAAAGGGTGGGTACGAGATTAATGGCAACAGGCCCGCAACCCGGCGGGCCTTAATATTTTCAGCCGGGTAAATGTCAGCTATTTCATTCAGACCATCGTGTTAATTAATATCCTTCCCGTGTCGCCACACGTTATTGCGCAATAGCCGCTTTTTATTAACAGATTATTTACCCTGTTGCGCAAACCGCTCAACAAATAGCCATATCTTTTTCTTATCAATGCAATCATCTGATTTAAATCGTTTTTATTTTCAGGCTGCACATAAAAACAACAATCATAACAATGTTTAATGGTAGCAAAAAAGTCAAAATACAGTTATTAAGACTGTAAATGACTGGTTAACCAGAACATGTAACAAACACCACCACCAAAAGACAGGTTAATTAACTATAAATATTAATGCAGTTGTGATCCTGATCACCCGATATCGCCAAACTAACGCTGTCATCTGCTTATTCCGGTGGTAGAGTGTGCGCCATAAAATAATAGCGATGATTAATCACTACTGCGGTTGACGGTTATTTTTGCAGCGCCGATCAGGCGCAATCGTCGGGTGTTAATTGATTGTTTTTTCTGTTGTGGACAGCACTGGAGAAGATTATGGACTCGTCTCAAACCGCGGTTCTTGCGGGTGATAAACAGCAAAGTGTCATGGCATGGCGTAAAAGTGACACCATGTGGATGTTGGGTTTATACGGTACCGCCATTGGCGCAGGTGTACTGTTTCTGCCGATTAATGCCGGGATCGGTGGGCTTATCCCGCTGATTATTATGGCGCTGCTGGCGTTTCCAATGACCTATTACGCCCACCGTGGTTTATGCCGTTTTGTGCTGTCCGGCAGCAAGCCTGGCGCAGATATCACTGAGGTGGTGGAAGAACATTTCGGCGTCGGTGCGGGTAAGTTGATTACCCTGCTCTACTTCCTCGCTATCTACCCGATCCTGCTGGTCTACAGCGTGGCGATCACCAATACCGTCGACAGCTTTATTACTCACCAGTTGCAACTGCAATCGCCACCACGTGCGTTACTGGCACTGATTCTGCTGGTTGGCCTGATGACCATTGTGCGCTTTGGCAAAGAGATGATTGTCAAAACCATGAGTCTGCTGGTGTTCCCGTTTGTCGCGGTGCTGATGCTGCTGGCGCTGTGGCTAATCCCTAACTGGAGCAGCGCAATTTTTGACAATGTTTCGCTGGCAGGCAGCGGCAATGGGCTGGTGATGACATTGTGGCTGGCGATCCCGGTAATGGTGTTCTCCTTTAACCACTCCCCGATTATCTCAGCGTTCGCCGTGGCGAAGCGTGAAGAGTATGGCGATCAGGCCGAACGTAAATGCTCACGCATCCTGGCTTTCAGCCATTTGATGATGGTAGTGACGGTGATGTTTTTCGTCTTCAGCTGCGTACTCAGCCTGACGCCGGAAAACCTGGCAGAAGCGAAACAGCAGAATATTTCCATTCTTTCATATCTGGCTAACCATTTTAATACGCCAATGATGGCGTGGCTGGCACCGATTATTGCCATCGTGGCAATTACCAAATCCTTCCTCGGTCACTATCTGGGGGCGCGCGAAGGCTTTAATGGTCTGATCGTGAAATCACTGCGTGGTCGTGGCAAGCAGGTTAGCGAGAGCAAACTAAACCGCTTCACCGCGCTGTTTATGCTGGTGAGCACCTGGATTGTCGCCAGCTGGAACCCAAGCATTCTGGGGATGATTGAAACCCTCGGCGGGCCGATTATCGCCGTACTGCTGTTCCTGATGCCGATGTACGCGATTAACAAAGTTCCGGCGATGCGCAAATACAGCGGCGCGGCCAGTAACCTGTTTGTGGTGCTGGTGGGCCTGGTGGCCATTTCGGGGATTCTGTTTAACCTGGTGGGATAAGCTTTAGCGGCGGCGTTGCTGCCGCCAATAAATCGAACGGGCAGCGTTTTCGCTGCCCGTTTTAATCAGGAAAACCACTTCCCGAACCAGCCATCCAGCTTCATCATCACAAAGTCCCAGATTCGGCTGAAGAAGCCGCCTTGCTGCACTTCATCCAACACCACCAGCGGGCGCTGCTCAATGGTTTTACCGTTCAGCTGGAAATCAATGGTTCCCACCTGCTGATATTTCTTTAACGGTGCCTGGAGCTGCGGTGAAGTCAGGGTGAAGCTGGCCTTCATATTCTTCATCTGCCCTTTTGGGATAGTCAACGCGGCATCTTTCTCAACCCCCAGGTTGACCTGCTTACGGTCGCCAAACCACACGCGCTGGGTGGAAAACGCCGTGTTCGCCTTAATTGGCGTCACGGTTTCCCAGAAACGGAATCCCCACGTCAGCAACTTTTCACTTTCGCGGAAACGAATACCGTCGGTCGCCGCCCCCAGCACCACGGAAATCAGTCGCATATCCCCTTCAGTTGCCGATGCCACCAGGTTATTGCCCGCTCCGGAAGTATGACCGGTTTTGATCCCGTCCACCTTCAGGTTGCTGCTCCACAGCAGACGATTACGGTTATGCTGACGGATTTTGTTGAAGGTAAACTCTTTTTCTTTATGCAGTGCGTACTCTTCCGGCACATCGCGAATCAGTGCCTGACCAATCAGTGCCATATCGCGCGCGGTACTATACTGTCCTTCAGAATCGAGACCGTGAACGGTTTTAAAATGGGTGTTTTGCAGGCCAAGCGCTTTGACATAGTTGTTCATCAGGCCAACAAAAGAGTCCTGACTGCCGGCGACGTAATCGGCCAACGCGATGCTGGCATCATTACCGGACTGAATCACGATACCTTTATTTAGTTCCGAGACCGGTATCCGGTCGCCCGGCTTCAGAAACATGAGTGAGGAGCCTTGCAGGATCGGGTTACCGGTAGCCCAGGCATCTTTACCGACGGTGACCAAATCATCGTTGGTGATTTTCCCGGATTTAAGCGCTTGTCCGATCACATAACTGGCCATCATTTTGGTCAGGCTGGCGGGGTCGAGACGATCGTCTGCTGCGGATTCGGCCAGCACTTTGCCACTGGCATAATCCATTAAAATCCAGGCCTTAGCATCAATCTGCGGCGCGGCTGGCGCCTGTTCGGCGTGGGCAAGAGCGGTTGTTAGCACAACAAGCGTGGTGCTGGCAGCCAGTGCCCGGACACTGGCATAGAGGCGAGTTTTGTTCATGGCGTGACCAGAGTATCCATTTAAAATTTTAAAGGTTTCATGATGTTATCCAACAACATTCAACCTACTACGCTAACCTTTCGGCTAACTGAAAAAAACAGCATGACCGTAAAGTTTTTTAGAGTTTATTAGATAAATCTGGGCTTTGCTGCGAAATAGCGCAATTTCTGCCGATTATCTAATCAATCAGATTGCGTCAGATTCTGATTTTTTGCAGAACAGTTAAGGCTGTCACAAAAATCCGCTAATCTGAGTTGAGTTTGCCTGAGGAGAGTCACCATGGATTTAGCCCTTTTCGATCTTGATGAAACCCTGATTTGCGAAGACAGTACCAGCCTGTGGCTACGCTGGCTGGTATCGCAGGGCTTTGCGCCGGAAGCGCTGCTCAAACAGGAGCAGGAACTGATGAGCCAGTATTATCAGGGCACGCTGTCAATGGAAGAGTATATGAATACCACTCTCGCACCGTTAACCGGTATGGCAACGCTGACGGTATCCGGCTGGCTACGTCGCTTTATTCAACGCGATATTCTGCCACGGGTTTACCCTGACGCACGTGAGCGTCTTACATGGCATCAACAGCGTGGTGATACCATTCTGGTGATTTCTGCCAGCGGCGAACACCTGGTAACGCCGATTGCGCAACAGCTGGGTGCGCATGGCGCACTGGCGGTGGGGGTTGAAATCGTTGATGATCGCTACAGCGGTCTGACTTACGGCACTATGACCTACAAGGAAGGTAAAGTCACCCGACTGACCGACTGGAAATCGCTCCAGGCTGATCCAAATTTTGATCGCACCTGGGCCTACAGCGATTCGATGAATGATATTCCGCTGCTGGAACAGGCTGACCACGCGCATGTGATCAACCCGGATGAGCTGCTGCATCAGGAAGCGCTGAATCGCGGCTGGCAAGTCTGTCGCTGGGTAAAGTAACTTTGCAGGTGGCCAGTCATCACTGGCCACTTCGCTGAGTTACTTCAGGCCGACTTTCAGTAATTTGCCATCGCTTTCATCCGTCAGCACGTAGAGGAAACCGTCAGGCCCGACGCGCACATCACGAATACGTTCGTGGCGATCTTCCAGCAGACGTTCCTGCTCAATCACTTTTTCGCCATTAATTGTCAGACGAATCAGGCTTTGCTGTTTCAGCGCGCCAATAAACAGCGAATTTTTCCACATCGGGAATTTTGCGCTGTTATAAAACGCCATGCCGCTGATAGCTGGCGACACTTTCCACCAGAAGAGCGGCTGTTCCGTCCCTTCTACCTCACCACCTTTGGATTCCGGAACTTTTTCGCCGCTATAGTCAACGCCCCAGGTCGCCAGCGGCCAGCCGTAGTTTTTGCCCTTCTCAATAATATTCACTTCATCGCCGCCGCGCGCACCGTGTTCGCTTTCCCATATCTGCTGGGTCCACGGATTAAATGCCACGCCCTGCGGATTGCGCAACCCATAGGCCCAGATTTCCGCACGCGCATTTTTACGGTCGACAAACGGGTTATCTTGCGGAATCTCGCCGTCGGCGGTCAGCCGCACCATTTTACCCTATAGCTTACTCAAATCCTGCGCGGTGGCGCTGTGGAAATTATCGCCGAACACAATGTACAGGTAGCCATCGCGATCAAATGCCATACGGGTGCCGAGATTAGCGCCGCTGGAGAGCTGAGGCTGCTGGCGCAGCACCACCTTAAAATCACGCAACTGACGGTTATCTTCGCTCAGTACCCCATAACCGACTGCCGCACCGGCACCGCCATTTACGCCAGCTTCAGTAAAGCTCAGCCAGACGCGACGGCTTTTCTCAAAGTCGGGTGCCAGCACCACATCCAGTAAACCGCCCTGGCGGTGCGCCCACACCTTCGGCACGCCAGCAATCGGCTCTGATAACCCGCTCTGCGGATTCCATAAGCGCAACTGACCGGAGCGCTCGGTGATTAAAATATCCGCTTTATCTGGCAAAAAGGCCACTGCCCATGGGTGATCCAGCTTATCCTGCAGCTGTTGTACCGTAACATCGGCCGCCATTAGCGAACCGGAAACCAGTAATGAAGTACTCACAATCAGTGTCGACAGCAGGCGTGGCATAGGCTCCTCCGGGTAACCATCCGATAGTGAAGATCACGCGACCTTGCGCGCAATTTCAACGACTTTGGTAATAACCGTAGCCTGAAGGAGCCTGTACGGAATGATTTTTACAAAAACTTAAGGAGTCAATTTAATATTCACCGTGTCGTTGACCATGCTATTAATTGGCTGTTTCAGGTCTTCAAAGTTTATCGGTGCATTGCTGTTGGGGATATTTTTGCCAACGCCTTTACGTACTACCTCAACCATCGTCTTACCGCTTTGCGCATCAATCAGCTGTACTTCAAGAAACAACGCGCTCTGCTGAGTGCGATGCCCCGCAGCTGCCATGGTACCGGCAATCACTGCGCCAATCGGGATCACTTCGTAAAACTGAACACCTTGATTCTCAGCGGTTACAGCGGTAATTGCGGTTTTCATAATCAGCGTTGCTGGCCCCGCCTGTTGTACCAGCGGTTTACGTTTGGCGACCGCGGCTCGAAGTTGCTGATCGGTATAACTTCTGATTTGATCAAGCGTTGCCTGGCTGACGCGGGCATTCGGTGCTGCCGCCGGATAATAAATCACCGGCGTAAAAACCACTCCCCGGTAATCACTTTCTTTAAAATCCGGCGAAACCCATCGCAGGGTTTCCTGTCCCGAGGCCGAACGTGTGGGTTGTAACTGACTATAATCAGGTAAAAAACCAGAAAATTGTCGGGTGTCCGCGACTTTTGATGTACAACCGGCAAGGAAAAGAGTGCTAACCATCGCTCCTGCCAACAGCATTTTGCGCTGAATAATCATGAAGAGATTCCTTAAGGCGGTGAAGGGGTAATGTTGTTATCAATCGCCTTTTCAGCATAGGAAGATTCGAGATAATCACCACCCTACTAACCACTTTTAACCCTGTGCCGATTAAAAATAGTCTGATTATTCTGTTGCCCTGAATTAACCCGCCCCTTTTATGCTGACTGAAAACCCTATTCACCGTTATTGCTGGCAGACATTGTTAACGCAAAATGTCAGCCATGTAAAAAAACGCAATGCTGATTATTTTTTAAGCGGTGATATTTTATACTCTGGCGGTTGGACCAGCCAGAACCGGCGCGTCTGACAAAGGAGCTTGATTAACGAATAGGGACATAATCACTATGACGAATAGCAAAAATACCAAAAAAACCTCAGGGCGTATCGCCAGCGTTGCGGCGCAGACGCTGAAAAACCCGGATGCCACCGCGATGCAAAAAAGCCTCGCGGGCTCCGCGTTAGCCCAATCGCGTACTGATAAAGAGAGCGGTAAAGAGATGGAGGGTAAGGCGTCTTCCGCATTAACCGATCCGGAATCTGATGCGTTAACCCGCAGTCTGGCAGCAAGTGTATTATCGCAGTCGAATAAAATACGTTAAGTTATCTGTCGGCGGGAACACTCCCGCCGATATCCAGCCGGTTACTCCTGAATCGAGGTCAGCAATGCATTCTGCACGATACGTTGAGCCGCCAGCGGATTTTGCTCCGCCTGCGCGGCCTGTAGCGCAGTGATATCCAGTTTATCCAGCGCGCGGTAAATATGTTTAAGAAAACGAATCGATAAGTTGGCCGCTTCGACATTATCTTCACGGAACGGGAATTGATCCAGCTGCCAGACCCCGTCCCAGTTATTTATTTTCAGCACATAGAAGAACTCAAAGATCTCGGTCATATGCACCGTACCGACCACCAGATCGTCATCCCAGCCGCGCAGGTTATCGTTAACGTCCATCCCAAACAGACGGCCACGGTCAATAATCAGCTGAGCTGAATCCGCAGGTGATTCGCCGGCAAACAGCGCATGACCAAAATCGAGCAGCACGCCGACGTTATCCAGTCCAATATCATCAATGCCCAGCAAGGTTCTGGCGGCAGAATCCCAGGTCATTTTGACGCGCGGTTCACGCGGTTTATATTCAATCGCAAATTTCACATCCGGATTGGCGCTGGCCAGATCGCGCATGCCATCTACCGCCAGTTTCCATAAATTTTTATGGTCAACCTGGAACGGATAGTCCCAGCCATCCTGACCCGGCCAGACTTTGACATAATTGGCACCGATCTCACGCACCACCCCCGCCGCTTCGTTCATCAGTTCAAACGCCTGCGCACGTGTCGCCGGATCCGGGTTGGTAAAGGCTCCGCGTGAGAATTTGCGCAGATAAATTTCCGGCGTGATCCCTATCGCCTGTAATCCCGCCTCATGCAGTGCCTCTTTGACCTCACTCAGCCCCACGCCTGGGGTAAACGGATATGGCAGGTCGACATAGGATAAATCTTCTACCTGTTTCGCCAGCATTATCTGGTCGATAGTGCTGAGCGACGGGCCATAGCCATCAACCGCGTAGCGATCAACATAGTTAGCGAAATGCCATAAACCGGCACCGAACTTGGGATAGTTATAGGTACTCATCGTAAGATAGTCTCCGGATCAGCGTGTTATCAGATTTTGCCGTGGCAAGCCTGGGCGCACCAGACTGCACATCGGGCCAGCATTGAATATATATTCAGTAACGTTTATTTATTCATTGAGTGTTACTGATATCTGCCGGGACATCCATCTCGCTGCGGTTGAAAAGTGACAGCTATCACAGGTTTTCGCCGCAGGACGATAAGCGGAAGAGGAATAGTTAAAAATGAAGGGAACCTGTCGGGAAGCCGTTTTCGACTCCCGCCCTGAAGATATGCCAGGCGCTAAGCTTCGGCAGGGGCGGCGTGAATGCCGCCCCTGCATTCACACTCCTGAGTGATGCATCAGCTTTTTAATTTCGGGTCCAGCGCATCGCGTAAACCATCGCCTAACAAGTTAAACGCCAGCACGGTAAGGAATATCGCCAGGCTGGGAAAGATCGCCACATGCGGGGCAATCACCATATCAGCACGCGCTTCGTTAAGCATTGCGCCCCACTCCGGCGTGGGTGGCTGCGCGCCGAGGCCGAGAAACGACAGGCTGGCGGCGGTGATAATCGATGTCCCGATACGCATGGTGAAATAGACCACAATCGAGGAAACCGTGCCCGGCAAAATATGGCGCATAATAATGGTGAAATCGGATGCGCCAATACTGCGTGCCGACTCGATAAATGTCTGATGTTTAAGCACCAGCGTATTACCGCGCACCAACCGGGCAAAGGCCGGAATACTGAAAATCGCCACCGCCACAATCACATTCGACATGCCGCTGCCCATAATCGCCACCACGGCAATCGCCAGCAAAATACCGGGGAAGGCAAAAAGCACATCGCAGATGCGCATAATCAGCCGATCCCACCAGCCTTCATAGTAACCAGCCAGCAGTCCGAGTGCGGTGCCAATTGCCGCACCGATTGCCACCGAAAAGAAACCGGCAATTAATGAAATCTGTGTCCCGACCAGCACCCGGCTAAAAATGTCACGCCCCAGCGAATCGACGCCGAGCCAGTGCATCATCGACGGCCCCTGGTTAAGCCGGTCATAATCAAAATAGTTTTCCGCATCGTAGGGGGCAATCCACGGTGCGATAAAGGCCACTATCAGCAGCAACAGGACAAACAACGCGGCGATCATCGCCACATGCTGACGACGAAAACGTCGCCAGAACTCCCGCCACGGCGTGCGCACGCGATGTTCTTTTACGGTGGGCATTGCGCTCAGTGCCGCTTCACGTCGCCAGTTTTTCATTGCGGCTCCTTATTTGTAGCGAATAGCCGGGTTAATGGCGGCATACAGCATATCAACGATCAGATTGATCAAGATAAACTCCAGCGAGAACAGCAATACCTCGGCCTGAATCACCGGATAGTCGCGCATCTCAACAGAATCGACTAATAACCGCCCGAGCCCCGGCCAGTTAAATACCACTTCAACTACAATCGAACCACCGAGCAGAAAACCGAACTGCAAACCCATCATGGTGACCACCGGGATCATCGCATTGCGCAGCCCGTGTTTTATCACCACCAGCGATTCACGCACGCCTTTGGCGCGGGCGGTGCGCATATAATCTTCCTGCATCACCTCAACAAACGAGGCGCGGGTAAAGCGTGCCATCACGGCGGCCACCGCTGCCCCAAGGGTAATCGAGGGTAAAATATAGTGTTTCCAGCTGTCGGCACCGACGGTCGGCAGCCAGCCCAGCTCGACGGAAAAGACCTGCATCAGCAGCATACCGAGGGCGAAAGCGGGAAAGGAAATACCGGAGACCGCCAGCGTCATGCCGAGACGGTCCGGCCAGCGGTTGCGCCAGACGGCAGACAGCACGCCAATTGTCATGCCGAAAATCACCGCCCAGACCATACTGGAGAGCGTCAGCCAGAGCGTTGGCATAAACCGCGAGGCAATCTCTTCCGCAACCGGTCGTTTCGACACCATTGAGTGACCAAAATCGCCCTGCAACGCATTAAGGATAAATTGCCAGAACTGCTGGGGCAGCGGCTGGTCGAGTCCGAGCTGCTGGCGCACCATCGCCACCACGGAAGCATCCGCTTCCGGTCCGGCAATCAGCCGCGCCGGATCGCCCGGCAACATATGAACAAACAGGAATACCAGTACCGCCACAATCAGCAGCGTAGGAATCAGTCCCAGTAAGCGTTTAATAAAATAATTAAGCATGCATCATCCTGCCCGTTGCCACGCCAGCCCTGACGGACTGGCGTTGACCGGCACTACTTCAGATCGGCTTCATCGAAGCTAAAGGAGGTATCCGGCATAACATAAAAGCCGGTCAGCGTTTTGGTGTTCGCCGAAACCAACTGCTCAACCACCAGCGGAGCCCATGGACGATCGTTCCAGATGCGATCCTGTGCATCTTTATACAGTTTGGCTTTTTCAGCACGATCGGTGGTTTTCAGCGCAGCAGCCAGATCGTTATCCACCTGCGGATTGCTGTAAAACGCGGTATTAAAGATGGTTGGCGGCCAGGACGTGGTGGCGAACAGCGGCGTCAGCGCCCAGTCAGCTTCACCGGTGGAAGCTGACCAGCCGGTGTAAAACATGCGTACTCCGCTCTCTTTCTGCCCTTTACTTTCCACTTCCGCCGCGCGCTGACCGGCATCCATCGCCGTCACTTTGACCTTAATCCCGACCTGAGCCAGCTGCTGTTGGGTAAATTGCAGCACTTTCTGCGCAGTGCTGTGATTATGCGATGACCACAGCGTGGTGCTGAAACCGTTCGGGAAACCGGCCTCTTTTAACAGTTCACGCGCTTTGGCCGGGTCATAGGCTATCGCCGGATAAGTCTGGGCGAAGTCGATAGACGGCGGCACGATACCGGTAGCTGGCGTCGCGAAGCCACTGAACGCCACTTTCGCCAGCGCCTGGCGGTTAATGGCGTAGTTAATCGCTTCGCGCACCTTCGGGTTGTCGAACGGCTTCTGCGTCACATTAAAACTGATATAGCGCTGCATGATCGAAGGTGACGTCACCAGATCCAGCTTACTGTTGCCTTTCAGCACGTTCGCCTGCTCAAACGGAATCGGGAAAGCAAAGTTGGCTTCACCGGTTTGCAGCATCGCCGCGCGGGTGTTGTTATCCACTATCGGACGCCAGGTAATGCTGTCGAGTTTTGGATAACCTTTCTTCCAGTAGCCATCCCACTTTTTCACCTTCACAAAGTCGGTCTGGTTCCAGGTCACAAACTCATACGGACCGGTTCCCACCGGATGGAAGCCGATCTCTTTGCCATATTTTTTCAGGGCGGTCGGTGAAATCATGGCCGCAGCCGGATGCGCCAGGATATTGATAAAGGCCGAGAATGGTTGTTTTAAGGTTATTTTAACCGTAGTCGCATCGACCGCTTCAGTCGTGGCAATGGTTTTAAACAGGTTATAGCGTTTCAGCTGGCTGTCGGGATTACTGGCGCGATCGAGATTGACCTTTACCGCTTCGGCATTGAAGTCGGTACCATCCTGGAATTTAATCCCTGGACGCAGTTTGATGGTGTAGATCAATCCATCCGGGCTGGCCTGATAGCTTTCGGCCAGCACGTTGGTCAGCTTCATCTCTTTATCAAAACCAAACAGCCCCTGATAAAAAGATTTCGCCACCGCCTGCGACAGCGTGTCGTTAGCATCGTAAGGATCGAGGGTGGTGAAATTGGAGGCGACGGCGATCACCGCATCCTTTGCCGCCCAGGCCGGGACCGCAGCGAAACTGCCGATCAATCCCGCAGTCACCAGCCATTTACGCGTGTGTGAAATCGTCATGTTACAAAGTTCTCCTGTAGTCCCTTGAGTTATATGAAACAAAACACCATCAGGCACCGCTGATCGCATGGCGCGCGACGTAATGCCCTGCGCCAACTTCCACCAGGGGTGCCACTTCGGGTTCATCACCCAGCGCGCGAATCGGACTGGGAATTTCATCGACCAGTAAAGCGCGTTCACGGCGTCGATGGCCGGGGTCGGCAACCGGCACCGCTGACATCAGCTTACGGGTATACGGATGCTGCGGGCGCTCGAAAACCGCCTGTCGCGGGCCAATCTCAACAATCTGACCGAGATACATCACCGCCACGCGATGGCTGATGCGCTCCACCACCGCCATATCATGAGAAATAAACAGAAACGCAATGCCGAACTCACGCTGCAAATCGAGCATCAGATTGATAATCTGCGCCTGGATCGACACGTCGAGTGCGGATACCGACTCATCGGCAATCACCACTTTCGGATTCAGCGCCAGCGCACGCGCAATACAGATACGCTGCCGCTGCCCGCCGGAAAATTCGTGTGGATAGCGCTGCGCATGCTCCGGCAGTAATCCCACCTTCTCCAGCAGCCAGGCGACGCGCGCTTCCGCCTCGCGTCCCTTCATCACGCCATGCACCAGCAGCGGCTCCATGATCGAGAAACCGACCGTCAGGCGCGGATCGAGCGAGGCATAGGGATCCTGAAAGATAAACTGAATATCGCGGCGCAAAGGCGACAGCTCGCTGGTTTTCAGCCGGTCGATGCGCTGACCGTTAAAGGTGATACTGCCGCCCTGGCTCTCCACCAGCCGCAGCAATGAGCGCCCGGTGGTTGATTTGCCGCAGCCCGATTCGCCGACTAACGCCAGCGTTTCGCCCGGTTTCAGATCAAAACTGACCTTTTCAACCGCATGTACCCGGCGCGTTACGCGATTAAAAATACCGCTGCGAATATCAAAACGCGTCACCAAATCGCGCACCTGCAATATCGGTTCGACTCCGGCCGGTACCGTATCCTGGGCATCCAGTGATAGCGGCTGTTCTGCACTGACCAGAGGAAATTTAGCCGGAAACGGCTGGCCAGCCATTGAGCCAAGTTTCGGCACCGCCGCCAGCAGCGCCCGGGTATAGGGCTGCTGTGGCTGACGAAAAATCTGCTCAACCGGCGCGGTTTCCACCACTTCACCGCGATACATCACCTGTACCCGGTCAGCCATCTCAGCAACCACGCCCATATCGTGGGTGATAAAGATCACCGCCATTTCCATCTCTTTTTGCAGCACCCGAATCAGCTGCAAAATTTGCGCCTGAATAGTGACATCCAGCGCGGTAGTTGGCTCATCGGCAATTAACAGAGCCGGTTTACAGGATAACGCCATGGCGATCATCACCCGCTGGCGCATACCGCCGGAAAGCTGATGCGGATAGCGGGTCAGCACGTTTTTCGCTTCCGGAATGCGCACTAAATCCAGCATCCGCTGCGCTTCCGCCAGCGCCTGGCGATGATTCAGCCCCTGATGCAAGCGAATCGACTCAGCGATCTGTTCACCGACGGTAAACACCGGATTCAGTGAGGTCATCGGCTCCTGGAAAATCATCGCCATATCGGCACCGCGAATGGCGCGCATCTGCGACTGGCGTGCCGTAGCCAGATCCAGCACCGCGCCATTGCGGCGGCGCAGCCAGATTTCGCCGCTGTCCATCTTGCCGCCGCCCTGCTCAATCAGGCGCATCAGCGCCAGTGAGGTGACCGACTTGCCGGAACCGGATTCGCCGACAATCGCCAGCGTTTCACCGCGCCTGACCTCCAGCGACAGCTGGCGCACCGCCTGCGTGGTCACGCCTTCCTGAGTGAAGCTGACACTAAGATTGCGTACCGCCAGCACCTGTTCGGCTGACAGCGGCACGTCTGCTGAGGATCCGGTCATGCTTGCTCCTTACTCTTCGCGATAGATTCCCACCACCGCACCATCGCCAACATAACCGTAGCCGCGATACATCCCTTCGCTGTTAAACGGCAGCGCGATATTGCCATCGCGATCGACCGCCACCACGCCGCCGCTGCCGCCAAGCAATGGAATTTTTTCCATCACCACGCGTTCGCTGGCCTGCTTTAGTGACAGACCGCGATATTCCACCAGCGCAGCAATATCATAGGCCGCCAGGGTGCGCATAAACACTTCACCGGTACCGGTGCAGGAGACGGCCACATTGGCGTTATTGGCGTAACAACCGGCACCGACAATCGGTGAATCACCGACCCGTCCGGCCTGCTTATTGGTCATTCCGCCGGTCGAGGTGGCGGCCGCCAGATTGCCTTGCAGATCGCAGGCCACCGCGCCTACTGTACCGAGTTTACGATCGTTATCCAGCGGATGACCGTCGGCCGTTTGCGCCGCGCCATCATGATCAAGCAGCATCTGCTGGCTGGCTAACGCGCGCTGCAACTGCTGCCAGCGTTCCGGCGTCGAGAAGTAATCCGCCGCCACGGTTTCCAGCCCGTGCTGCGCCGCAAAGCTCTCGGCACCAGCGCCGATAAACAGCGCATGCGGGCTGTGTTCCAGCACCGCTCGCGCCGCCAGTACCGGATGACGAAGATGCGAAACGCCTGCCACCGCGCCCACTTCCAGCGAGCGGCCATCCATTACGCAGGCATCCAGTTCATGAGTACCCTGATGGGTAAAAACCGCGCCTTTACCGGCGTTAAACAGCGGGCACTCTTCCAGTAAACGTACCGCTTCAGTGACCGCATCCAGCGCGCTGCCGCCCGCTGCCAGTATCGCCTGACCACTGGCGACCACATCAGAAAGTGCCTGAATATACTGTTGCTCTTTCTCTGCGCTCATTGCCGCACGCGCAATGGCTCCCGCGCCGCCATGAATGGCGATCACTGCTCTGCTCATCATTCACTTACCCTGTGTGTTAAATCAGCATGAAAAACACTGAGTTAGCTGAGGTTTATCAAAATTTCAGCGATTTTTGACTATAGGTAGCCTGTAAAGCGATGTAAAGCGGAATGTTTCATTCCCGGTAATAACAAAACGTTGTATCTAATAACCTGAACCGCTTTACCGCAGGTGCTGCCCGGCAACAGCGGGGATGATCCGGCCGGGGTTTCGCGCCATAATAGACAGCATCTGATGTATTGCTGGAGAGACCATGGAACTGTTTACTGCGGGGTTAATCTCCCTTGAAGAAGCGCGCGAGAAAATGCTGGCGCAAATTTCCCCGCTGAGCGATGTCGAGACCCTCGCCCTCGCCGCTGCCGCCGGACGCATTACCGCTGAGGCAGTGATCTCGCCCATTGATGTGCCGCCTTTTGCCAATTCAGCCATGGATGGTTATGCGCTGCGCCAGGCCGACTTAAACGCCGACAAACCGTTGCCGGTGGCAGGCAAAGCCTTTGCCGGTGCGCCTTATCAGGGCGATTGGCCAGCTGGCAGCTGTATCCGCATTATGACCGGCGCACCAATTCCGCCGGGTGCCGATGCCGTGGTGATGCAGGAACAGACCGAAAGCAGTGATGAAGGCGTGCGCTTCCTCGCGGCGGTGCAACCGGGTCAAAATATTCGTCTGGCGGGTGAAGATATTCAGCAAGGTGCCAGCGTGCTCACTGCCGGAGTGAAGCTCGGCGCAGCCGAACTGCCGCTGCTGGCCTCGCTCGGTATCAGTCAGGTTAACGTATTGCGCAAGCTGCGAGTGGCGGTTTTTTCCACCGGCGACGAGTTACAGCCGGTCGGCACGCCGCTGGCCGCCGGACAAATCTATGATACTAACCGCTTTGCCGTGCATCTGATGCTGGATGCGCTGGGCTGCGAGGTGCTTGACCTTGGTATCATTAAAGATGACCCGACAGCACTGCGCGCAGCCTTTGACCAGGCCGATACGCAAGCCGACGTGGTAATCAGCAGCGGCGGGGTTTCCGTCGGTGAAGCCGATTACACTAAGCAGATGCTGGATGAACTGGGTGAAATCGGCTTCTGGAAGCTGGCGATGAAACCGGGCAAACCTTTTGCTTTTGGCAAGCTAAACAACAGCTGGTTCTGTGGCTTGCCAGGCAATCCGGTGTCCGCTGCGGTGACTTTCTATCAACTGGTACAACCGCTGTTAGCGCGCCTTACTGGTCAGCAGAGTGACTGCCTGCCGGCAAAAATGCGCGCGCGCGCCACCGAACGCCTGAAAAAATCACCGGGTCGTCTCGATTTTCAGCGCGGAATATTCTGTCGCAACAGTGAAGGCGAGCTTGAAGTGCGCAGTACCGGTCATCAGGGTTCGCACGTATTCAGCTCTTTCAGCCAGGCGAACTGCTTTATCGTTCTTGAGCGCGAACGCAACACGGTGCAAGCGGGCGAGTGGGTAGAGATCGAACCGTTTAACGCGCTGTTGGGAGGCTGAGATGCTATCGCCACTGACCGATGACGAAACGCTGCGCTATAACCGGCAGATCGTGCTGCGCGGGTTTGATTTTGAGGGTCAGGAGACATTAAAAGCCGCCAGTGTGCTGATTGTCGGACTCGGCGGACTGGGCTGCGCCGCCAGTCAGTATCTGGCCTCGGCGGGCGTTGGTTCACTGACGCTACTGGATTTCGACAGCGTGTCGCGCTCCAATTTGCAGCGGCAGATTTTGCATACCGATGCGCAGGTGGGCATGGCAAAAGTGGAATCCGCGCGCCAGCGGCTGGCCGCCATCAATCCGCTGATCACCCTCAACGCGATTAATGCACAACTGGATGATATCGCGCTGAAAAAACAGCTTAACAGCTGCGATCTGGTGCTGGACTGTAGCGATAATCTGGCCACGCGCGAGCAGCTGAACCGGCTCTGTTTTGCGGCGAAGACCCCGCTGGTATCGGGTGCCGCCATCCGCATGGAAGGACAGATTAGCGTTTTCAGCTGGCAGGAAAATGAGCCTTGTTACCGCTGCATCAGCCGTCTGTTTGGTTCCAGCGCCCTCACCTGCGTGGAAGCGGGCGTGATGGCACCTCTGGTCGGTGTGATTGGTGCCTTGCAGGCGATGGAAGCGATTCGTCTGTTAGCCGGTTACGGTAACAGCGTGGCGGGTAAACTGCTGATGTACGATGCCATGACACTGCAATTCCGCGAGATGAAGCTGGCGAAAGATCCTGCCTGCGAGGTATGTGGGGACTTGTAGGGGAACCGTTTTCGACTCCGGCGCTGAGGGTATGCAGGGCGCAAACCCTCAGCATGGACGGCGAGAACGCCGCCCCTGGAGGATAATCAGTTATCCACGCCTTTGCTGCGCAGATAATCTTCGTAGTTGCCGGTAAAGTCGATAACCTTGTTCGGGGTAATCTCAATCACGCGGCTGGCCAGTGAGCTAACAAATTCACGGTCATGGGAGACGAAGACCAGGGTGCCTTCGTACATCTCCAGCGCCATATTCAGTGATTCAATAGATTCCATATCCAGGTGGTTAGTCGGTTCATCCATAATCAGGATATTCGGACGCTCCATCATCAGCTTACCGAACAGCATACGGCCTTTTTCACCACCGGACAGCACTTTCGCTGGCTTCTTGATATCATCCTGGCTGAACAGCAGACGACCAAGAATCCCGCGAACCACCTGCTCGTCATCGTTACCCTGCATCCACTGGCTCATCCAGTCGAACACATTCAGATCGTTGTCGAAGTCAGATGCGTGATCCTGCGCGTAATAACCGATGCTGGCGTTTTCCGACCATTTCACTTCACCGCTATCCGGCAGCAGATCGCCGACCAGGGTTTTCAGCAAGGTCGTCTTACCGATACCGTTAGCACCGATAATTGCCACCTTCTCACCCACTTCCAGCAGCAGATTCAGGTTTTTAAACAGTGGGCCGTTATCGAAACCTTTGGTCAGGTTTTCAATTTGCAGCGCATTACGGAACAGTTTCTTATCCTGTTCGAAACGCATAAACGGGTTCTGACGGCTGGAGGCTTTCACCTCTTCCAGTTTGATTTTATCAATCTGTTTAGCACGTGAGGTCGCCTGGCGAGATTTTGAGGCGTTGGCGCTAAAGCGACTGACAAACGACTGCAATTCATTAATCTGCGCTTTTTTCTTGGCGTTATCCGACAACAGACGTTCACGCGACTGGGTCGCGGCAGTCATATATTCGTCGTAGTTGCCCGGATAAACGCGCAGCTCACCGTAATCCAGGTCAGCCATATGGGTACAGACCATGTTAAGGAAGTGACGGTCATGCGAAATAATGATCATGGTGCTGTTACGTTCGTTCAGCACCTGCTCCAGCCAACGGATCGTATCGATATCCAGGTTGTTGGTCGGTTCGTCGAGCAGCAGAATTTCCGGGTTAGAGAACAGCGCCTGTGCCAGCAGCACACGCAGTTTCCAGCCGGGTGCCACTTCGCTCATTGGACCGTAATGCTGCTCCAGCGGAATGCCCACGCCGAGTAACAGTTCTCCGGCACGCGCTTCTGCGGTGTAGCCGTCCATTTCGCCGTATTTCACTTCCAGATCGGCTACTTTATAACCGTCTTCTTCACTCATTTCCGGCAGTGCATAGATACGGTCGCGCTCTTCCTTCACTTCCCACAGTTCGTGATGGCCCATAATCACCGTGTCGAGCACGCTGAATTTTTCAAAAGCGAACTGATCCTGACGCAGCTTACCGATGCGCTCATTGGGATCGAGGGAAACATTACCGCCGGACGGGACGAGGTCGCCGCCAAGGATTTTCATAAAGGTTGATTTGCCGCTGCCGTTAGCGCCAATCAGGCCGTAGCGGTTACCGCCGCCAAATTTGACAGAGATGTTTTCGAACAGCGGCTTACTGCCAAACTGCATGGTGACGTTGCTGGAAACTAGCACAGGGATTGCCTTACGGTTGAAGAAGTGGAATGTGATTCAACGCGCATTATGCCATAAAAAGCCGGGCGGCGAATACCGCCCGTTGTATAACAGCTAGGCCTTCTGTTTTATCGCTGTCGCTATGTGCCGGGTTTCCTTATCATCACTTAACCAGTCATGCAGATAGTGTTCAATCTGCTCCAGGCTGCGGTTACGGGTTTCCGGGATGCATTTCATCACAAAGATTGCCCCGGCGATGCCAATCAGGCCAAAGATAAAGAAGGCACCGGAAAGTCCCACCGCCGCCAGCAGTATCGGGAAGGCCAGCGAAATCATAAAGTTGGCGATCCACATGGCAAAGACTGCGCCGCCCATAAAGATCCCGCGCAGCCGTGTCGGGAAGATTTCCGACAGCAGCAGCCAGGTGACCGGCGACAGCGCACCTTGCTGGAAGCTCAGAAACATCAGCATACCCAGCAGCACCATATAACCGCGCAGCACATCCGGTTGACCATTGATGGTTTCCGGCATCAGGTAGCTGACCGCACCGATAAAGAACAGGCAGGCGGTACAGCCAAACTGGCCAATTTTCACCATGGTTCGGCGGCCAATTTTGCCCAGCAGCCAGATACCGACAAAGGTCATTAAGACCGAAATCACCCCGTTGGCAATGGTGGCGACCAGCGCCGAGTCGTTACTCATCCCAACCGCCGTCAGCATCGTCGGTGCGTAATACATAATGGTATTCACCCCGGTCAGTTGCTGAATCACCGCCACGCCAATGCCAATCAGGAACAGTTTAAATAACCACGGGGTTGTCAAATCGCGCAGGCTCGGTTTGCCCAAATCGCGCGGTTCTTCCAGCGTTTCTTCAATCTCCGTCAGTTCCCACTCGACGTCCTCTTTGGCGCGGGTACGCTCCAGCACACGCCTGGCATCGGCTAAACGCCCTTTCATCGCGTACCAGCGCGGCGTATCCGGCATAAACATCATGCCAAACCACAGCAGGACTGCCGGAATGGTGGCAACCGCCAGCATCCAGCGCCAGGTGTTCTCACCCCCCCACATATGATTGAAACCGGCATTAGAAATATACGCCAGCATCTGACCGGAAACGATCATCAGCTCCTGTAACGTCACCAGCTGGCCACGCTTGTTAGCCGGAGCAATCTCAGCGATATACACCGGGACGGTCGCCGCCGCGCCACCGACTGCCACGCCCAGTACCAGACGGAAGAAAATCATCCAGTTCACATCAGGAGCCAACGCAGAGCCGGTACCACCAATGGCGAAAATGATCGCGAGTATCAGAATAATTTTCTTCCGTCCGGCAGCGGCAGCAAAATGGCCGGAAGCCAGTGCGCCAAAGGCCGCACCAAACAACAGCGAACTGGTCACCAGACCGGTAGTAAACGGCGTCAGGTGCAGTTCGTCGCCCATAAACAGTAAGGCACCAGAAATCACGCCGGTATCATAACCAAACAGCAACCCACCTAAGGTTGCCACTGCTGCAATCACCTTAACAAACGGCTCGGTGCGCGTATTGCTGTTCGGCCCCGATGCCTTGCTCGGTGAGATATATTGCTCTTTTGCCATACTGAACCCGCTCCTGGTGATAAGGAAAAAACCTGAGAAATGTGAACAGATGCAACATTCACTCAGTCCGCGCTTCAATTTAGACTGATATTTTCATTTCATTTAACAATGAAAATTTAATTTTGTGGCGCAGGTCATACTGCACAGCTTACTTTGTGATACTAAGCACATTATTGCCGTTCCGGGGTTGTCTGTTCCCGTAAACACTGCTTCGCAACACAGCCTTTTATGTTTCATGTTTATTTTGATGTGAATTTTTTATTTCAAAAATAGCGTAACAGCAAACAACCTGAGGGAGACAGATCGAAAAAGGGAGGGATTCGGGCGGCAGGAGCGCCGCCCTGGGGATTTGTTGCGGCGTGATTCAGAGCTGGCGTCGGGTATCAGCCGTTTCCGCCGGGCCAAATACCTTATACGTCGGCAAAGACAGGTTCTGATACGGCTCCCAGCCGCCGCCCAGCGCTTTATACAGCGCGACTAAGTCCACACTGCTCTGCACCCGCGCCTGCTCCGCCTGCTGTTTCGCCTGCGATAACTGGCGTTGCGCATCCAGTACGTCGATAAACGTCGAAATCCCTTTGCGGTAGCTGTCATCCGCCAGATTAAAGGCGTTTTGTAGCGCGTCTACCGTTTCATCAAGTCCGGCGACCTGTTGTTGATCGGTGCGGTAACTGACCAGCGCATTTTCCACATCCTGCAAGGCCGTCAGCACCGCCTGACGGTAGCCCAGCGCTGCGCTGGCCTGCTGCGCGCGCGCCAGCTTAACGCTGGAGACCAGTCGTCCACCCTGGAAAATCGGGATCGATACCGACGGGCCAAAGCTGTAAAAATGGCTGCTCCAGTCATCGAGATAGTTGGCATGGGTATTACGCACGCCAAGCTCGCCGGTCAGCGACACGCTCGGGAACAGCTGCGCCACCGCGACGCCAATATTGGCGGTGGCCGCATGCAGACTGGCTTCCGCCTGGCGCACATCCGGCCGACGACGCGCCAGTTCGGCGGGCACACCCACCGGCACCGCCGCAGGCAGTTTGGGCATCGCTTTACTGGCATTCAGCTCGGCATCCAGCGCACCAGGTGGCTTACCGATTAATACCGCCAGGCCATTCTTCGCCTGCTGCGCTTGCGCCTGATATTGCGGCAGCTGGGCGCGTAACGAGCTGAGCTGCGCACGGGCATTTTCGACGTCCATCTGCGGTGCCAGTCCATTGCGCTGCTGGCTTTGCGTCAGCTCCAGCGTTTCGGTTGCCACCTCAATTTGCGTCTGTAGTGTCTGGCTGATGGCCTGCGCGCCGCGCAGCTGCATATAGACGCGCGCCACTTCGGCTTCAAGCGAGACCAGCGCATCGTTACGGCTCTCAATCGACTCCTGTTGCCGGGCACCCGACATCTCAACCTGACGCCGTACCTTGCCCCACATATCCAGCTCCCAGGCCGCATCGAAACTGCCCTGGTAGATATTAATCGGTCGGCTTAGCCCGTCGAGTGCGCTACGCACTTGCGGGTCGACCTCACCCAGCCGGTCATACACCCCGTTCGACTCCAGCTCGCCTTTCACTCCCAGTTGCTGCCGCGTCATGCCCGCTTTCGCATTAACCGAGGGAAACCAGCCGCCACGCGCTTGCGACAGCTGCTCACGTGCACCGGCGATGCGCAGCACCGACTGCTGTAGCGACAGGTTACCGGCGATAGCACGCTCCATCAGACTATCCAGCTGAGGGTCATTAAATGACGTCCACCAGCTGGGATTGGTCGACGCAGCCAGCGGCGAAGATACCTCGCCCGCGTCCATCCCGTGGTAACTGCCGCGGGTATCGTTTTTCGGTGCCTGGTAGTCAGGCCCGACAGAGCAAGCCGACAGTGCCAGCGTCAGCGTAAACGCCAGTCTGCTACGCGCCGGGAAACGCGCACGCGTTATAAAAGTCATATCAGTGTGCTCCTGCGCTGCCTTCGCTCTTAATCGGCGACAGCAGTAAACAAAATGGAATCATCATCAGCGCCACAATACCCAGCCCCATAAACACGTCGATGTAAGCCAGAATTCGCGACTGCGCCACCATCTCCTGATACAGCTGACCGGTGGCTAACGTCACCGGGTCGCCAACCGCGCTGGTAAAGTCACGGATGGCCTGCGCCCAGTGCTCGACGGTCAGATTAAACGGCTCATTCAGCGGCGTCATATTGTGCGCCATGGTGGCACTGCGTACCTGTGAGCGATCGGTAATCGCTGCCGTCGACAGCGAAATACCGATGGATCCGGCGACGTTACGGAACATAGTAAACAGCGCCGCCGCGTCAGCATTCAGCCGCTGCGGAATCGAGATAAAGGCGATGGTGGTCAGGGGAACAAACAGGAAGCCCAGCCCGACGGACTGCGCGCTGCGCATCATCGCCAGCGTGGTGAAATCCACATTCGGCGTCAGCCGCATCGAGTAGAACATCGACAGGCATAACAGCGCGAAGCCGAAAGCAATAATCCAGCGCGTCTGCACCATCGGCATCAGCTTCAGCACCAGCGGAATGGTCATCACTACCAGAATCGCGCCGGGCGACAGCACCAGCCCCGACCAGGTGGCGGTGTAGCCTAAATCCTGCTGCGCCAGCTGCGGCAGAACCACCGAGCTGCCGTAGAGAATCATCGCCATTCCCGCCATCAGCAGGCTGGAAACCGCAAAGTTACGGTCTTTCAGGCAGCGAATATCCACCACCGGTTTTTTTGCATATAACAGCCAGTAAATTGCGCCCACCAGGCCAATGGCCGTCAGCACGGCAAACAGCTGAATAAAGCCCGAGGAGAACCAGTCGTCATCTTCGCCGCGATCCAGCATCACCTGTAAACAGCCAAGGCCGAGAGTAATCAGGCTGATGCCGATATAATCGATACGCAGTTTGCTTTTCGCCCACTTGCGCTCCCACGGCGGATCTTCCAGCAGCTGATAGATGGCCAGCACCGTCAGAATGCCCACCGGAATATTGATTAAAAATACCCAGCGCCAGCTGTAGTTATCGGTGATCCAGCCGCCCAGCGTCGGGCCGACAATCGGCGCGACAATAATCGCAATTGATGACAGGCCAAACGCCTTGCCGCGATCTTCCGGCTTAAAGTAGTCGAGCAATACCGACTGCTGCACCGGCTGTAACCCCCCGCCGAAAAAACCCTGCAAAATGCGGAACAGAATGATTTGCCACAGTTCCGTGGCAATCCCGCACAGGAACGAGCAGACGGTAAACATCACAATGCAGATCAGGAAGAACTGTTTGCGACCAAACACCCGGCTGAGAAATGCCGAAAGCGGCAGTACGATGCCGTTGGCCACCAGATAAGAGGTGAGTACCCAGGTGGATTCGCTGTAGCTGGAAGAGAGTGAACCGGCCACGTGCGGCAGTGCCACGTTAACAATGGTGGTGTCGAGAATCTCCATAAACACCGCCAGCGTGACGGTCATCGCCACCAGCCATGGGTTACTGGTGGGTTTCCAGCTCTCGCTATGACTCATTCCAGCGTGACCTTCGGCTCAACGGACAGGCCGAGCGGCAGCGGTTTATTCGCATCGAGACCTTTATCAATCACGATTTTCACCGGCACACGCTGCACAATCTTCACAAAGTTACCGGTGGCATTTTCCGCCGGGAAGGTGGAGAAGCGCGATCCGGAGCCCATCTGAATGCTGTCGACATGGCCTTCCAGCTTCATGTCCGGCCAGGCATCAATGCTGATTTCCACTTTATTGCCCGGACGCATACGCTCAAGCTGCGACTCTTTGTAGTTGGCGGTCACCCAGACGTCGGTGGAGACCAGCGAGAACATTGACGTTCCGGCCTGCACCAGGCTACCGAGCTGGACATTGCGCCTGGTGACAAAGCCATCGTAAGGCGCACGTACATCGGTATAAGAGAGATTAAGTTCAGCGGTATTCAGCTGTGCCTGTGCCTGCTCGACCTGCTGCTGACGCGCTTCAACATTGGTTTCCTGCTGACGAACTTGCAGTTGCACCTGCGAAGCTACTTCCACCTGCGCTTTAGCACTCTGTAACTGCGCCTGTGCAGAACGCAGCTGGGCGCTGGCGCTGTCAATATTGCGCTGCGAAGTGGCACGCGGATCAACACCACGCAAGCGACGATATTCCGCCTGCGCATTGAGTAAGTTGGCTTCCGCTTTCGCCTGGTCGGCTAACGCCTGATCGCGCTGCGCCGGATACTGCACCTTCGACAGCGACAGTTGCGCTTCTGCCTGATGGAGTTGGGCTTTTGCCAGGCCGAGTTGTGCTTTTGCCTGGTCACGTTGCGCAGTGGTATCGTTTGGATCGATTTGAACCAGCAAATCGCCTTTTTTCACCCGCTGGTTATCGTTCACCAGCAGTTTTACCACGTAACCCGCCGCTTTCGGCGCAATGGTCACCGCATTGCCTTCGATAAACGCATCATCGGTGGTTTCGATATTGCGATTGGCAATCCAGTACCACAGCGCCACAATCACCATCAGCACCACCACGATCACCAGAATGATGATCGGCTTTTTGCCGGGTCGCTTACGGGGCTGTTCCTCACTGGTTTGTGTATTGGTTGCGGATTGATCGGCGTCATCCTGCTGACGCGCATCATGTTCTGATGAAGGTTTCTCTGAAGTTGTCATAGTTCTCACAGTTTATCGCTGACCCAAACTGAGCCATTGAAGATCCAAACTGCTATTAACAATAGGAAGAAAACTGACAAATGCCAGGCTTTACTGACAATTCTAGATTAGCCCGAGGTCAGGCCGCATTAATCAGCAAAAACAATCCCCAAGCCAGCGCCATGCTCCATAACAGCATCGGGATCGAGAACAGATGAAAATGCCACCAGATACGCCGGTCTTTTGCCATGCGTAGCGCAATCAGATTCGCCAGCGAGCCGGGTAGCAAGCCAAAACCACCAATATTCACCGCCCAGGCAAGCAGCGTACTGGCCGGCAAGCTGTTCAGTAGCAGAATTGTCGCCGGAACATTACTGATAATTTGCGACAGACCAATCGCCAATAAGTAACGTCCACCATCACCTAACTGGCTTATATGCTGTAAGGGTTCCTGTAATACTGGCAAGCGGGTCAGGAAAAACACGTCAATAAACATCGCGATAAATACCGCCAGTAAACTCCAGTCAATCGACAATAATACCCGGCGGGCAATACAGAGAAACACCGCCAGTAACAGTAACAGCGCCCACTGCGCCAGTTGCAACTCCAGCGCCACGATAAACACCCCATACATCGCCACGGAGATCAACAGCAGTCGGCGCTGCCAGCCACTGGCCTCATCCACAGCATGACGCTGAATCTGTTTTTTGCTGAAACTGAACCAGGTTAACAGCCACAGGCTGGCGAGGGTCAAGGCAGCAAGCGGCAGCATTTGCAGGATAAACCCCGCAAAGCCGAGCTGGCCGTGACTCCATAACAGAATGTTTTGCGGATTACCGATTGGCGTCAGCAGCGAACCGGCGTTCACCGCCAGCGCTTCAAAGATAATCAGCCGCGAGACCGGCAGGCTGGAGAACTTGCGCAGCGTCAGAGTGAGCGGCACCAGTATAAACAGCGCGACATCGTTAGTCAGAAAGGTCGAGAGCAGCGCCGCGCCGGTAACCATAAACAGCGCCAGCGTACGCTCGCGCTGAAAACGGTGGATCAGGCGGCGCCCCAATACCTCAAAGTAGCCGCTCAGTTCGATACCTTTGGTCAGCATCAGCAAACCGCACAGGGTAATAATGGTGTTCCAGTCTACCGCCGTGACCAGCTCTGCTGATTTAAACGGGGCGAAGCAGGCTAACACCACGCCAAGAACCACTAACAGATGAAGAAAGCGATCGTGCAGAAACGGCCTGAGCAGTGTTGCCATGGTGGCTCGCAGGTCAAAGGGGGCTGAAGTTAGCCACGATCCAGGTAAAATTGCTGGAAAATCGCCAGCGTTTCGTCACTGACGTGGTGCTCGATACCTTCTGCATCGCGGCGTGCAGTATCGGGGCTGATGCCCAGCGCCAGCAAAAAGGTTTCGACGATATGGTGGCGTTCGCGGCTCTCTTCCGCCAGCTTCTCGCCCTCAGGGGTCAGGAATACTCCACGATATGGCACCTGCTCCACCAGACCGGCGGTTGCCAGACGCTTCAGCATTTTTGCCACCGTTGGCTGAGAAACACCGAGACGTGCCGCCATATCCACCTGACGCGCTTCTCCAAACTCGCGGATCAGATCGGAAATTAACTCAACATAGTCATCAATCAGCTCGCGGCGATGCGCCTCGCGAACCTGACGAAATCCTTCGACATGCTCTTCGATATCTTTCAGTGGCCCATTAAGGCTGGCAACTGCGGGTTTGGCGCGACGACTCATTCAACTTCCTCTTCTTATTAACCTGCGCTTTTCACTACCTTGCAGGCCTGTTGGTGCCACATTGTAAACGAAGCTCAAAGAAGCACAAATTTTCCGGCAAATAGCACTGGCTATAGGATATAGCCTGTGCTATACCTGTTTATAAAGCAACCACTCATCATCTCACTGTGGAGGAAAAAACAATGAATACACCCTTCCTGCGGTTAATGATGCCTCTGCTGCCAGTCGGCACCGGGCAGGAGTCAGTGGTATGCATGTAAGCAATAAGGTGATGCCATGCTGGGCGTCACAGGAGGTTACTACCATGAAAGCACCTTTATTACTGCGGTTATTTTGTCGATCGCCGTTTACCCTGCGCCTGATGCTGTTAGAGATGCTGACCGCGCCAAAGAAGCCTGACAATCAGGCTTCTTAAATCCTTTCGCCCGCTGCTACATAAAATCTGTCCCCCCCTTCACAGAAACTTTCTCTGCTACTGGTTGCCTTTGTTGAAAGCGAGGATTATCTTGCTATGCCTTTCGTGAGAGTGCTGGCAAAAACGGCGCGCCAACCCCGTCCCTGACCCCATTCAAAACGAGTCGTTGCAGGCCTGATTACGTCTTCAGATATCCGCTGAAGATGCGTTTACTGCGTCTTGATAAGATAAAAAATGAATTTAACTCTGATTAAAACCGCCGCGGTGACCGGTTCCCGCGAGCTGTTAAGCCCCTATGTTGGGCTGTATTTGCTGTTCTCGCTGTTAATTAATCTGGCGTTCGGCTATCCGCTGAGCCTGCTGTACACCTTTGCGTTTAGCGCGCTGCTACTGTTGCTGCACCACCGAGCCCCCCGCACGCTCAGAGTGTTGCTGGCTGTCACTACGCTGATTGCCGCCAGCTATTACCCGTTCGGCCAGACTTACGGCCCGCCCAACTTTAATACCCTGCTGGCGCTGCATTCGACCAATGTTGAGGAAGCCAGCGAAATCATGCAGATCTTTCCGCCGCTGGATTACGCTATCGCCTGCGTCATTCTGCTAATCGGTTTTATCGCACTACGCCGTAAGCCAGCAGTAAAACGTTCGTGGTCGCATGTCGACTCAGCCTGCCTGGCATTTGCCGCAGTGGCGTGGCTAACGCAGCCGGTGATGAATAAACTGGCGGGCTACCCTTTCAGTCTGAGCGATGCGGGCTATCCGGTGGCGCGCTTTGTTAAAGATGGCGTCGTCAGCAATATGTCGGTGAAGGATGAGGTTGATCGTATGAACCAGTTGTCGTCGTTGCAGGATAGCTGGACGGTGACCGGGGTTAAGCCATCACGTCAGGTGTATGTGATTGTGATTGGCGAAAGCGCGCGGCGCGACGCGCTCGGCGCTTTTGGCGGGCGCTGGAATAACACGCCGTTTGCCAGTCAGGCGAAAGGCCAGTTCTTTGTCAATTACACCTCGGCGGCTTCCTCAACCCAGAAATCGCTGGGGTTAACCCTGAATCGGGTGGTCGACGGTAAACCGCTGTATCAGGACAATATCATCACGCTGGCCAAACGCGCAGGCTTTGACACCTGGTGGTTCTCCAATCAGGGGCAAATTGGCAAATATGACACGTCGATTGCCAGCATTGCGCGCCGGGCCGACCACGTGCATTTCCTTAAGCAGGGGGACTTCGAGGCAGATAAATCCACCCACGATGAAGATTTGCTGAAGCTGACGCCGGAAGCGTTAAAACAGCCGGTCGATGCTCCCCGCCTGCTGATTTACCATATTATCGGTTCACATCCGAAAGCCTGCGATCGGACGCAGGGCAAGTTCGCCAGCTTTGTGCACTCCACTGAGACCTCGTGCTACCTGTACAGCATCACCCAAACCGACCACTTTTTGCATCAGTTGCAGCAGCAGTTACACAGTAGCGGGCTAAGTTACTCGATGCTTTACTTCTCCGATCACGGTATGGCGTTTAAAGAGAAAGGCAGCAAAAACGAGTATCTCGCCCATGATGATAAGTTTCAGCAAAACTTCCAGGTGCCGATGTTTATCACCTCGAGTCAGGATACAAAGCACCAGCTCATTAAGGCTGCGCGCTCGGCGAATGATTTCTTACAGCTGTTTTCGCAGTGGACGGGGATCAGCAGTAAACAGATTATTGCTCGCTACCGTTTTGTCTCAAAAGATGCTGCGCCACCGGTTTATGTCACTGACTTTGCGCTGAAGAAGGTCAATTACCCGCATCTTGGGCAGGACACGTTTGCCCGCTGACGCCATCGCTCAACCGATTTTGCCCATAAAAAAATCCGCCACCAGGGCGGATTTTTAACATCAAGCCAGAAAGTATCTGGCTGGATACGCAAACTTAGAAGCGGTAACCTGCACCAACAATCCAGGTGCCAACGTCTACACTGCGGATACGGCTCTGCTCGTAACCGACATCAACTGCAACGTTTTCGATTGGGTTAAACTGCAGACCCGCACCGTAGGAGAAACCGTAGTCGCTGCCGTCGCCTTTTTCGCGATCTGGACCGGTAGCGTTAACTTTACCGTAACCCACACCAACAACACCGTAGATGCTTGCCCAGTCATTCAGACGGTAAGCTGGACCCGCAGTCAGACCGTAGTACTGAGATTTAACGTAGAGAGAATCGACGTTATGATTTTTTTCAGTCCAGGTGAAAGAACCGATCCAACCCAGCGGATCGTTGCCGTTTTCGTAGCGATACTTCAAGTTGAAACCGTTGGCTTTGTTAGCTACACCCTGGAAGTCGCTCTGTGCGTAACCACCAGTAACAGTGCTTTCCGCCATAGCGGAGCCTGCGGATACAGCCAGTACACAAGCCAGTGCTGAAAGACATGCAATTTTTTTCATAACCACCTCAAATGTGAAAGTACTTATCTCCTGACAACACTTAAAATATAACAAAAATCAGTAAGAAACTCTGCCTGCATTTTGTTGTCTAACAGAATGTTTGGTGTAACAGAAAGTTAATGAATTTTTTCATGTCATTCTTTTTCCTGATATTTTCGGCAGTATAACCTGAGTAAATTCCGATTGTAAAAAAAGGTTCATTAAGAACATTCCTAATTAAACCTGACAAATCTTTACTCAAAAGTAGCCTTTGCCGGTTATTCCCACCACTTTTTTTACCTCATAACGCATTTTTTCTGCCCGCTCTCCATTACACTGCTCTGATAATTCTCTCTGACCCAATGGTTTTACAGGCAGGTTTGTAGCATGTCCTCTGCGCTTTCATCGGCGAAGTCGCCGGTATGGTTACCTATCTTAGTTTTAATTATTGCCATGACCTCTATTCAGGGCGGTGCTTCGCTGGCTAAAACGCTGTTTCCGCAGGTTGGCGCACCGGGCATTACCGCACTGCGACTGGGGCTCGGCACCCTTATCTTATGCATCGTGTTTAAACCCTGGCGACTACGCTTTAGCCATGAACAGCGCGTACCTCTGGTGATCTATGGGCTGGCGCTGGGGGGAATGAATTACCTGTTCTATTTATCGTTGCGCACTGTGCCGCTGGGTATTGCCGTCGCACTGGAATTTACCGGCCCGCTATTTCTCGCGCTGATTGGCTCGCGTCGGCTACTGGATTTTGTCTGGGTGTTACTGGCCATTCTCGGCTTAGGGTTTTTGCTGCCGCTCGGCCATGATATCTCCAGCGTGGATGCCGAGGGTGCCGCGCTGGCGGTCGGTGCCGGTGTCTGCTGGGCGTTATATATCTTGTCTGGTCAGAAGGCCGGCGCTGAACATGGGCCTGCAACGGTGGCGATGGGTTCGGTGATCGCTTCGGTAATTTTTGTGCCGCTTGGGCTGAGTTTTGCCGACAGCGGTATCTGGCAGCTGTCGCTGATACCGCTGGCGTTAGCCATTGCCGTGCTGTCGACCGCTCTGCCCTATTCACTGGAGATGATAGCGTTAACGCGTCTGCCCGCCCGCACCTTTGGCACTATGATGAGTCTTGAACCGGCGATGGCCGCCCTGTCTGGCATGCTGTTTCTGGGGGAAGTGCTGACGCTGGTGCAATGGCTGGCGCTGCTGGCAATCATTGCAGCTTCCGTTGGTGCGACGCTTACCTTGCGTCCGAAAAAAGTGCAGGTCGAGACGGTTGATATGCCGCGCCCCCAGAATTAGGAATATTCGTTGTTCAGCCTCATTATGGGGCTGAATAATCAGCACTTCTGTTCAGAGAATTATTTATTTTTAACCCACAGGTTAAATAATCGTTACAGTTACATTCTGTCATTCTTCTGCACTAAATAACCTAAACTCAGATCTCCCCCTGTTAAAAAGACATAAAACACAGCAAAATCATGGTGATAAAAAACATCGTTTAATAATAAACATTATCACTACCATTAGCATTTATATTTCTCCGTTGCCATTGAAGATTTATTACTCAACAGGTGACCGCTATCTGACTAATAGGCAGCAACTTTCCTGCAAGGTTAAAAACCGGTGCTATACTTATTCCCGTACTATTCAGGACAACCGACATTAAGAGGATATTAATGATGAGTACCGCTAAACTGGTTAAAACAAAATCTTCCGATCTGATTTACACCCGTAATGATGTGGCAGAGAATGACAAAAAAGCCACAATCGAGGTGCTCAATCGTCTGGTTACCGAGCTGATTGACCTGTCCCTGATTACCAAACAGGCGCACTGGAACATGCGTGGCGCTAACTTTATTGGCGTGCATGAGATGCTGGACGGATTCCGCACCGCCATTACCGATCACCAGGATACCATTGCAGAACGCGTCGTGCAGCTGGGCGGCGTAGCGCTGGGTACTACTCAGATTGTTAACGACAGAACACCACTGAAAAGCTATCCGCTGAATATTCACAGCGTGCAGGATCATCTGAAAGCGCTGGCTGACCGTTATGGCGTTGTCGCTAACGACCTGCGCAAAGCCATTGGTGAAGTGCCAGACGAAGATAGCGCCGATATCTTTACCGCGGCATCACGTGACCTTGATAAATTCCTGTGGTTTATCGAATCCAATATTGAATAACGGATAAATCCGGCGGCGCACCTGTCGCCGGTCTGAACTGACCCGGAAAGCGGATGACCTCGTCATTCGCTTTTTTACATTGTGGAGAGAAAAAATGGCAAGCGGATGGGCATCTGATGATGCCGTTCAACAGCAAATTGATTCCACCATTGATGACGCGATCACCCGCGCCCGACAACACCTGCACGTGGGTGCCAGCGCCGAGTTTTGCCGGGAGTGCGACGAGCCGATTCCTGAAGCGCGGCGCATCGCCCTGCCAGGGGTGCAGTATTGTGTCAAATGCCAGCAGGCGCATGATGAAAAAAACAGCGCTTCGCTGTACAACCGACGCGGCAGTAAGGACAGTCAGCTGCGCTAAACTTCAATTATTGATGCAGAAGTATGAGCCCGATAACATATTTCTAACTATCCTGTTCATTAATCCCCCTATTTAATGCTCTGATTGCTACTGTGCTGTTGCACCGTAATGATCGACGCGCACCAGGATGGTGCCCCATTACGGTGCATAGCACGCAAAGCTAAAGAGTTCCTGTCTGACTTGAGTTTTAAGCCACTGTTTTTCAATATAAATGAAATGATGGCATAGATTATGCTTATGGCAGCAGGCATCAAAAAGCGGGGCCTCCCCGATTCAATGATAAGGATAAAATGATGAAGTCGATTTTTAAGGTTTCCGTTGCCGCACTGGCGCTGGCATTTGCAGTTTCTTCCACAGCGGCAGACAAGAAACTGATTGTCGCCACAGATACCGCTTTCGTACCGTTTGAATTCAAACAGGGCGATAAATATGTCGGTTTTGACATCGATTTGTGGGATGCCATCGCAAAACAGCTGAATATCGAATATACCCTGAAGCCAATGGACTTCAGCGGCATCATTCCTGCTCTGCAAACACGCAACATCGACCTGGCACTGGCGGGTATCACCATCACTGATGAGCGCAAAAAAGCGATTGAGTTCTCTGACGGTTACTATAAAAGCGGCCTGCTGGTGATGGTCAAAGAGGACAACAATGAGGTCAAAGGCATTGATGATCTGAACGGTAAAGTGGTGGCGGTGAAGAGCGGCACCGGTTCAGTGGATTATGCGAAACAGAACATCAAAACCAAATCCCTGCGTCAGTTCCCGAATATCGACAACGCCTATATGGAACTGGGCACCAACCGTGCGGATGCAGTACTGCACGATACGCCAAACATTCTCTATTTCATCAATACCGCCGGCAAAGGTAAGTTTAAAGCGGTAGGTGAGTCGATTGAAGCACAGCAGTACGGTATTGCCTTCCCGAAAGGCAGCGACGACCTGCGTGAAAAAGTGAACGGCGCACTGAAAACGCTGCGTGATAACGGCACTTACAACACTATCTATAAAAAATGGTTCGGCAGCGAACCTAAATAAACTCTCAGGTTAGCGCCCGGTATCTTAACGTGCGGCGATAACGCCGCACGTTAAGATGCATGCAAGCTATTAATCTGCACGGTATTTATGCCGCTATTAAGGTTTGCAGCGCCACTTACGTCAGTGACGGCATTGCGTCTCTGCGTTTTTCCATATCAACAAAAAATTGTTTTAGTTCGGGAGAAAGCATCATGCAGTTCGACTGGAGCGCCATCTGGCCTGCTCTTCCTATCCTGCTTGAAGGTGCCAAAATGACCTTGTGGATTTCGGTCCTCGGTCTGGTTGGCGGCCTGATTATCGGCCTGATAGCCGGATTTGCCCGCGCCTATGGCGGCTGGCTGTCACGTAATATCGCGCTGGTATTTATTGAGTTGATTCGCGGTACGCCAATTGTGGTGCAGGTAATGTTTATTTACTTCGCGCTGCCAATGGCATTTACCGATTTGCGTATCGATCCCTTTACCGCTGCGGTGGTCACCATCATCATCAACTCCGGTGCCTATATCGCCGAGATCACCCGTGGTGCGGTGCTGTCAATTCATAATGGCTTCCGTGAAGCCGGGCTGGCACTTGGGCTGTCGCGTCGAGAAACGCTGCGCTATGTCATTATGCCGCTGGCGCTGCGTCGTATGCTGCCGCCGTTGGGCAACCAGTGGATTGTCAGCATCAAAGATACCTCGCTGTTTATCGTGATTGGTGTCGCTGAACTGACGCGTCAGGGACAGGAAATTATTGCGGGTAACTTCCGTGCGCTGGAGATCTGGAGTGCGGTTGCGGTTATCTATCTGTTTATTACGCTGGTGCTCAGTTTCGTGCTGCGTCGCGTTGAAAAAAGGATGAAAATCCTGTGATTGAATTTAAAAACGTCTCCAAACATTTTGGTCAGACTCAGGTGCTGCACAATATCGATCTGAAGATCAATCAGGGTGAAGTGGTGGTGATTATCGGGCCAAGCGGCTCCGGTAAATCGACTCTGCTGCGCTGCATTAACAAGCTGGAAGAGATCACCAGCGGTGAGTTGATTGTTGATGGTCTGAGGGTCAACGACCCGAAAGTTGACGAGCGCCTGATCCGTCAGGAAGCCGGCATGGTGTTCCAGCAGTTCCATCTGTTCCCGCAGATGTCCGCGCTGGATAATGTGGCTTTCGGGCCGATTCGCGTTCGTGGCGCAAAGAAAGAGGCGGCAAAAAAGCTGGCGAAAGAACTGCTGGCGAAAGTGGGTCTTGCCGAGCGTGCGCATCACTTCCCTTCCGAACTGTCCGGCGGTCAGCAGCAGCGCGTGGCCATCGCCCGCGCACTGGCGGTGAAGCCGAAGATGATGCTGTTTGATGAACCGACTTCTGCGCTCGATCCCGAGCTGCGTCACGAAGTACTGAAAGTGATGCAGGATCTGGCAGAAGAAGGCATGACCATGGTGATCGTTACCCATGAGGTCGGTTTCGCCCAGAAAGTGGCATCACGTCTAATCTTTATCGATAAAGGCCGCATTGCGGAAGATGGTGACCCGGATACGCTGATCACCAACCCGCCAAGCGCCCGCCTGCGCGAGTTCTTACAGCACGTTTCCTGATGTTCCGGGCGGCAGCAATGCCGCCCTTTTTCTGCCTGAGCTAACGCCCAAAACCTTCGCCTTTACCTTTCGCTACCCTCAGCTCCGCTATACTTGTTGGTCGACGCTGTTTTTGCGCCGCTACAGGAGAATACGATGTTGGCTGTGGTTCAATCGCGACACACTCTCTGCCGCTGGTTGCTGATTTCTATGCTGCTATGCGGTTTTTCTGGTGCGGCGCTGGCGGTCAGTCTGCCTGCCGCAGCGGTTGCCGCGCAGCAAACGCAGCAATCGCCCTCCACTTCGCAAGATGCGGCGGAACAACCCAGCATTGAAGACAAAAAAGCCGCTTACGCTGCGCTTGCCAATATTTTGCAAAACGATCAGACCCGTCAGGAGTTGATTGATCAGCTGCGCAGTGCCGCCGCCACGCCAGCGGAAAGCAGTGAGCCGGTACTGACGCCGCCCGATGCCGAACAGGAAGATAAAACCGTGCTGCAAGGGTTGACCGACATCAGCCGACACTATGGCGGCGCATTCGCCACCCAGTTTGCCGAACTGCACCACAATATCGTCTCTGCACCGCATAAGACCTTTAATCAGCACACCTTTTTTAACGCTGTCAGTCACTTTCTGATGCTGGCGGCGGCACTGTTTGCCTTCTACTGGCTGATTTGCTGGCTGGCGCGGCCGCTGTATCGCCGCATGGGGAAATGGGGACGCACCAAAAACCGCGATCGCTCCAGCTGGTTACATCTGCCGGCAATGATTATTGCCGCGTTTGCGATTGATTTGGCGCTACTGGCGCTGGCACTGTTTACCGGCCAGGTAATGAGTGACTATCTGAATGACGGCAACCGCACTATTGCCCGTCAGCAGGGGCTGTTTCTGAATGCTTTTGCGCTCATCGAGTTCTTTAAAGCGATTTTACGCCTGATCTTCTGCCCACGGATTCCGGATCTGCGCCCGTTCCGTATTGCCGATAATCGTGCTCACTACTGGAACACCCGTCTCAGCTGGTTAAGCGGGTTGATTGGTTATGGCTTATTGGTGATTGTGCCGATTGTCAGTAACCAGATAAATGTGCAGATTGGCGCGCTGGTTAATGTGGTGGTGATGAGCCTGATCACACTCTGGGCGCAGTATTTGATTTTCCATAATCGCCGCAATATTCAGCATGAACTGGCGGCGCTGGCCGATCGTTCAATGCGCTTTTTTGCCCTGTTTATCCGCGCCTTCTCACTGGTCTGGCACTGGCTGGCGAGCGCCTATTTTATCGTGCTGTTTTTCCTCTCCATATTTAATCCGGGAGACAGCCTGAAGTTTATGATGTCAGCGACGGTGCGCAGCCTGGCGATTATCGGTATCGGCGCACTGATTTCCGGCATTCTGTCGCGCTGGATTGCCAAAACTATCACGTTGTCGCCCGAGCTAAGACGTGAGTATCCGGAACTGCAAAAGCGCGTTAATGCCTGGCTGTCGGCATTGCTGAAGCTGGCGCGGATTTTGACCGTCTTTGCCGTCGGGTTACTGCTGCTCAACGCGTGGAATCTGTTCGACCTGTGGCACTGGCTGACGGTGGGTGCCGGAGAGAAAACGGTGGATATTATGATCCGCGTGCTGGTAATCCTGCTGTTCTCGGCGGTAGGCTGGACGCTGTTAGCCAGCCTGATTGAGAGCCGTCTGGCCTCCGACTCACACGGTCGCCCGATGCCCGGTGCGCGCACCCGCACGCTGTTGACGCTGTTTCGTAATGCGCTGGCGGTGGTGATCAGCACCATCACCATTATGATTTTGCTGTCGGAAATTGGCGTAAATATCGCGCCACTGCTGGCCGGTGCCGGTGCGCTCGGTCTGGCGGTCTCCTTTGGCTCGCAAACGCTGGTCAAAGATATTATCACCGGCATCTTTATTCAGTTCGAAAACGGCATGAATACCGGCGATCTGGTGACGATCGGGCCAATTACCGGCAGCGTCGAGCGCATGTCGATTCGTTCGGTCGGCGTACGCCAGGATACCGGCGCGTACCATATTATTCCGTGGTCATCGATCACCACTTTCGCCAACTTTGTGCGCGGTATTGGCTCGTTTGTTGCCAATTATGATGTTGATCGCAACGAAGAGAGCGAGAAAGTGAATGCCACCCTGCAACAGGCGGTGAAAGAGCTGATGGAAAATAAAGAGATTCGCAGCATGGTCATTGGCGAACCGGCGTTTGCCGGGCTGGTCGGACTGACTAATCAGTCGTTTACCGTGCGCGTGTCCTTTACCACTCAGCCGCTAAAGCAGTGGACGGTGCGCTTCGCGCTGGATGATATGGTGAAAAAGCATTTCGATGCGGCCGGGATTAATCCCCCGCGCCAGACGGTGCAGGTACTGCAAACCGGGAATGATGTGCAGGGAGCGGCAGGCGCTCAGGCGTTAGCCGCTCCCGAGTAGCACATTACTTGCTTAACATCCGGCTACGGGCCGGTTTATCGAAAAAGCTCCAGGCGATAAACCGGCTCTGTTTCTGCCCTTGGGCCATATCGATAATCCTGACCTGCACTGCCTCAACCTCTTCCAGCGCCCGGCGTAAATCCGGTAAATTTTCTTTGCGCGACACCAGTGAGGTAAACCACACGCACTGACGAGAAAAATCCACGCTTTCATTAATCATGCGAGTAATAAAGGCTTTTTCGCCGCCTTCACACCACAGCTCATCCTGCTGACCGCCAAAGTTAAGCGGCGCATTGCGATCCAGACCCAGATTGCGCAATTTGCGCTGGCTGCCCTGGCGCGCATCGCTGGCTGAAGCATGGAACGGTGGATTACACAGGGTGGCGTGAAAAATCTCGTTTTTATGAATGATGCCACGGAAGATAGCATCGGTATCTTTCTGACGACGCAGGCGGATACCGCGGTTCAGCCCCGGATTAGCATCGATAATCGCATTGGCGGCTTTCATCGCCTGCTCGTTAACTTCAGTTCCGGTAAAACGCCAGTCGTATTCACGATGGCCAATTAACGGATAAATGCAGTTGGCACCGCAACCGATATCCAGCACATTGATATTACGCGGCACCACTTGCTGATGGTCTTCCGCCAGCAGATCGGCGAGGTGATGCAGATAATCGGCGCGACCCGGCACCGGCGGACAGAGAAAACCGTCAGGAATATTCCAGTGCTCAATCTGATAAAAGTGATGCAGCAGCGCCTGGTTCAGCACTTTCACCGCCTGTGGATCGGCAAAATCAACCGACTCATCGCCATACTGATTGATCTGAACCAGCGGCGTCAGTGCCGGGTGGCACTGTTTCAGTGCAGCAAAGTCGTAGCGTCCACGGTGACGGTTACGCGGGTGAAGAACATTTTTCTCAGCAGGCTTTTTCATCGGCATCTCTCATAGGTTACCCAGGGTCACAGCCGTTGCAGCCACGTCAGATACCCGGGGTATAGTGGGCGCGTAAGATACTCGCTTTGCAAAAAACCGTAAACCATTGCCGTCGTTTTTTTCTGCGCCAGACGCGTTAAGATAAGAGAAATAACTTAACAACAGGTAAAGCGATGTCTCGTCAACGACACTCTTATCAACCCCGCCTTGGTCACGGACTGCCGCATGACCCGCTGAATGCCATTATCGGCCCGCGTCCCATCGGCTGGATCAGTTCGGTGAATGCTGCCGGTCAGCGCAATCTGGCCCCCTACAGTTTCTTCAACTGTTTTAACTATCATCCCCCCATTATTGGCTTTGCCAGCAGCGGCTGGAAAGACAGCGTAAAGAACATTACTGAAACCGGCGAATTTGTCTGGAATCTGGCGACGCGTCCCCTGGCGGTGGCAATGAACGAAAGCTCCGCCTCACTGCCCCATGGTGAAGATGAGTTTGCTTTTTCCGGCCTGACGCCGCTGGCGGCGACACAGGTCAACGCCAGCATGGTGGCCGAAAGCCCGGTCAACTTTGAGTGCAAGCTGACACAGTGCATTCAGTTGCAGGCGGCCGACGGTGAAAAACTGCCGAGCTGGCTGGTATTAGGCGAAGTGGTGGCGATCCATATCGATAACGATCTGCTGGATAACGGCATCTATCAGACCGCCAGAGCGCAACCGATTCTGCGCGCGGGTGGCCCATCGGCTTATTACGCCATCAGCGAAGAACAGCGCTTTGATCTGGTACGGCCGGACGCACGTCCGCGCTAACGCGCGGCAGCCGCTCCCTGCGCCAGCAGCGTGTTAATCAACTGCTGCAACAACGGCTGTAACTCTGCCGCCCTCGCGCCCTGCCAGCCGAATGGCGGCTGTTCATCCATATAATTGCACTGCGCCAGTTCCAGCTGCACCGCATACTGTTGCTGTTCGGGTTTGCCGTATGCACGGGTGATATAGCCGCCCTTAAAACGCCCGTTCACTATCCAGCTGAAGCGGGTCTGTGCCTCACAACAAGCGATCAGCGCCGCGTCAATCGCCGGGCTGCTGCTCAGACCGTTATTGGTGCCAAGATTCAAATCCGGCAGCCGCCCGTCAAACAGTCGCGGGATTACCGACGCTATCGAGTGAGCATCAAATAACAGCGCATAACCATACTGCTGCTTAAGCCGCGCCAGCTCATGCTGTAGTTTCTGGTGATATGGCGTCCAGAGGGTTGCCAGATAGTGCTGACGCTGTTCGGTTCCAGGTGTCATACCTGACTTAAAGGTGGGTGTGCCGTCAAACAGCGTTTCGGGAAACAGCCCGGTGGTCGCGCTGGCATACAGCGGCTGATCGTCAGCCGGACGATTAAGATCGATCACAAAGCGCGAATAATTACCGATCAGAACGCTGGCACCCAGCGACTGCACAAAATCATATAACTGCGCGAGGTGCCAGTCGGTATCCGGCAGGCCGCTGGCGGCGTCGCTCAGACCCGCTTTAACTTCCGGCGTCAGTGCGGTACCGGCGTGGGGAATACTGACCAGCAGCGGCAGCGTACCGGCTGAGAACTGAAAGGGTTTCATTGCGCTTCTCCTCGCCAGATAACCTGACAAGGTAGCTGACCACCCAGCCAGTAAACCAGTTCCGCCGGGCGCGTCAGCGGCCAGTGGACGAAACTGGCGACTTTACCGCACTCCAGTGAGCCGTGGGTTTTCTCCAGTCCCAGTGCTCTGGCACCATTCAGCGTCACCCCGGCCAGCGCCTCTTCCGGCGTTAAACGGAACAGGGTGCAAGCCATATTCAACATCAGACGCAGCGACAGCGCCGGTGAGGTGCCGGGATTGGCATCGCTGGCCAGCGCCATCGGCACCTTGTACTGGCGGAATAATTCCACCGGTGGCAGCTGGGTTTCACGTAACAGATAAAACGCGCCGGGCAGCAAAACCGCCACCGTGCCATGCTGCGCCATCGCCTGCACATCGCTTTCGCTGGCGTATTCCAGATGATCGGCGGAGAGCGCATTAAAACGCGCCGCCAGCGCGCTGCCGCCGAGTGCAGAGAGCTGCCCGGCGTGCAGTTTAACCGGCAGACCAAGCTGCTGCGCACGGGCAAACACCCGACTGACCTGCGCCGGAGAAAAAGCCAGATGTTCACAAAACGCATCTACCGCATCAGCCAGCTGTTCGGCTTTAATTGTCGGCAGCAGGCGCTGGCAGATAACGTCAATCCAGCCATCCGGATGATGGTTAAATTCCGGCGGTACAGCATGCGCCGCCAGACAGGTCGCCAGCACATCCGCCGGAAGCTGCTGTGCCAGCTGACGAATCGCCTGCAACATGCGAATTTCGCTGGCTTCATCCAGCCCGTAACCGGATTTTATCTCCAGCGTCGTCACCCCTTCAGCCAGCAGACGCTCAATGCGCCAGCGCGCGCTGCTGACCAGCTGCTCAACCGTCGCTTCGCGTGTGGCGCGTACCGTTGCCAGAATGCCACCGCCCTGCGCGGCAATCTCCGCATAACTGACGCCATTTAACCGCTGCTCAAACTCCTGGCTGCGGTCACCGCCAAACACCAGATGGGTATGGCAGTCGATCAGGCCGGGCGTAATAATGCCGCCGGCAAAATCGGTGCGCCGCCTGGCGACGATATTCTCTGACTCCGCACGCATACCGATCCAGACAATCACCCCCTCCCGCACCGCAATCGCACCATCGGCAATAATGTTGTACTGGCCGTCGCGCATGGTCACGACATCGGCTCCGTACCACACACTGTCACAGCGTAATTCGTCTGCCATTTGCTCTCCCGCTACGCCCGATCCATTTACAGAAACTGTTAAAGTATGTATATGTATATACAACCACAAAGCCTGAGGATCAACCATGTCGAGTTATTTTGCGACGCGTGCACTACTTACGTCAGGGTGGCAGCATGCGGTACGCATCGAGGTGGATAAGCAAGGGGTTATCACCGGTATCACGCCAGACAGCCACGCTGAACAGGCTGTCCATTTGCCCGGCGCGGTGATCCCGGCGATGACCAATCTGCATTCACACGCCTTTCAGCGCGCCATGGCCGGACTGGCAGAGGTGGCGGGCGATCCGCAGGATAGTTTCTGGACCTGGCGTGAATTGATGTACCGCCTGGTGCAGCAGCTGTCGCCGTCACAGGTCGGTGATATTGCGCGTTATCTCTACATCGATATGCTGAAAGGCGGCTATAGCCAGGTGGCTGAATTTCACTATCTGCACCATGACCTCAACGGGCAGCCCTGGGCGCAGGATGAGATGTTACTCCAGCTGATTGCCGCCGCAGAACAGGTGGGTATCGGCCAGACGCTGCTGCCGGTACTGTACAGCCACAGCGGATTTGGCGCCCTGCCGCCACAACCAGCACAGAAACGTTTTATTCAGCAAACCGACAGTTATCTGCGCCAGCAGGATAATTTGCGCCGTCTGCTGCGCAATAAGCCGCTGCACAATCAGGGGCTATGCTTCCATTCGCTGCGCGCGGTGACGCAGCTGCAAATGGAACAGGTGCTGGCGGCCTGTCCGCCTGAACTGCCAGTACATATTCATATTGCCGAGCAGGAAAAAGAGGTCAACGATTCGCTGGCATGGAGCGGCGAACGCCCGGTTAACTGGCTGCTGGATCGTTTTGACGTTGACCCGCGCTGGTGCCTGATACATGCCACACACCTGGAGCCACAGGAAATTTCGCGCCTCGCGGCCAGCGGTGCGGTCGCCGGACTCTGCCCGACCACCGAAGCCAATCTCGGCGACGGAATTTTTCCTGCCACCGATTATATCGCCCACGGTGGACGCTGGGGCATCGGCTCGGACAGTCATGTCTCGCTGAATGCGTCAGAAGAACTGCGCTGGCTGGAGTATGGTCAGCGGCTACGCGACCGTCGGCGTAACCGCATCGTCAACCCTCAGCAAAGCTCAGTCGGCGATCTGCTGTGGCAGCAGGCCGCAGCCGGTGGCGCGCAAGCCTGCGGCGTTGCCATCGGTTCGCTGGCAGTCGGCCAGCGCGCAGACTGGCTGGTGTTGGAAGCGGATGCGTGGTTAGCCAGCTGCCCTGATTCTGCCCTGCTGAATCGCTGGTTGTTTGCCGGTGATCGCTCGCAGATTCGTGATGTCTGGGTTGCGGGAAAACAGGTGATTTGTGCGGGTCAGCATGCATTGCAGGCCGAGGCGGATGCCCGCTTTACCTCGGTGATCAAGGCGTTACACTAACGGCGTTGCCAGAGGGTCAATCATGCATTTCTACCGAACCGACGATTTGCCGCTCAGCAAATGGCGCAATGGCGGCGGCGAAACCCGTGAAGTCATCAGCTTTCCGCCGGACAGCAGCCAGTTTGGCTGGCGCGCCAGCATTGCCACCCTCGCCGCCAGCGGTGATTTTTCCCGCTTTCCCGGCGTTGATCGGGTGATTACGCTGATTGAGGGTGACGGCGTGGAATTGCATTCACCACCGTCACCCATGCAGCTGCTGAAACTGAATCAGCCCGTCTGTTTTACTGGCGAACAGCCGATGGTTGCCCGACTGCGCGGCGGAAAGAGTCTCGACTTTAATATTATGACCCGGCGCGATCGCTACCGCGCCACGGTGGTGGTAAGCGGCGAGGCGCAGCAATGTGATTGTGGTGTTTGTTGGGTGGTTGCCGGTCAGTGGCGCGTCGGTGAAAAAACCTTAGCACGTGGCGAAGGGGCCTGGTGGAGCGCTGACGGTGAGCTGGTTACGCCACTGACCGCCGATGCGCTGCTGTTATTTGCCGAAATTAGCCAGAGCGGAAAATCATCCGCCCGGTCCTTCAGCCGTGCCCTTTAAAGCGGCCAAGCAACTTATAGCGTGAACCGGGATACAGCAACCTGGCATAAGTTACGATTTTTCCCTCGCTCCATGTCTGGCGGCGAATCAGCAAACAAGGCTCATGCTCGTCCAGCGACAGATACTGGCGCTGACGCGTGTCGGCCAGCACCGCCTCGACAATATGCTCGCCGGCGGTCAGCGGCGCGACCCGCATCAGATAGGTGTAAGGCGTCTGGCTGTCATAGTCCTGGCGCAGATAATCCGGTGCCATCTGCGGGTTAACCAGACGATCTTCCAGCTGCACCGGCAACTCATTTTCGTAGTGCACCATCAGTGAATGGAAAATCGACTGGCCGGTTGAGAGTCCCAGTACCGCAGCCTGTTCCGGATCGGCTTTTATTTCCTTCAGCTGCAAAATTTTACAGCGATGCTGATGGCCACGCTGCGCAATTTCTTCTGCAATATTATGCACTTCCAGCATCGCCGTATAGCCCTTGGCTTCGGCAACAAACGTCCCCACGCCCTGCATGCGAATCAGATAACCTTCACTGGTCAATTCGCGCAGCGCCCGGTTAATCGTCATCCGGCTGACGCCCAGCTCACTGACCAGTTCACTTTCGGATGGCACACGCTGCCTGGCTTTCCACACCCCTTCCGCAATCTGGCTGACAATCGCCTGTTTTACCCGCTGATAGATAGGCGCAGGCTGATCGCTCATGGCGGCTGCGAGTTGCGAAATGGCAGTCTGACCAACCATAGAAAATTCCTTAATAAATGTCGTCAGTGAAGTCTACTGACTGAGTGCATCAATGTATATACATCTGCGGCGCGCTTGCCCCGGTACTGTTTTGTGATCGAGCTGGCACTGCAATCCTTAGTTGTATAGACAAGACTATACAGTTATGTTTCACTCAGGGTATCATCCGACCTGTCTGGTTCGGGTCTTCTTATTACTGAACTTGTCTATACAGGAGTATACCATGCTGCTCAGTCCCGATGAATGTCGTCTGCTCCCCGGTGAAGTGGATTTGCCGATGCTGAAAGCCATTTACCAGGGTGGCGTCACGCTTCGGCTGGCTGACAGCGCGCGCGATACGGTGCTGCAAGCACGTGAAACGGTGACTGCCATCGTGGAATCCGGCAAGGTGACTTACGGCATTAACACCGGTTTTGGCAAACTGGCGCAGACCTCCATTCCGCCGACACGTCTGGCTGAACTCCAACGTAATCTGGTGCTGTCGCACAGCGTCGGACTGGGGGAGTTGCTGCCTGATGAGGTGGTGCGCCTGGTGATGGCGACGAAAATTATCAGCCTGGCGCGCGGCCATTCCGGGGTGCGTATCGAACTGATCGATATGCTGATTACCCTGTTTAATGCTGGCGTGATGCCCTGCATCCCGGAAAAAGGCTCGGTGGGCGCTTCCGGCGATCTGGCTCCGCTGGCGCATCTGTCGCTGATGCTGCTGGGTGAAGGTGAGGTCCGCGTCGCCGGTAAACGACTCGACGCGCCTGTCGCACTGCAACAGCTCGGACTGGAGCCGGTGGTGCTCGGGCCAAAAGAGGGGCTGGCGCTGCTTAACGGTACGCAAGTATCCACTGCACTGGCGTTACGCGGCCTGTTTGAAGCGGAGAAGGTTTTCGCTGCCGGGCTGGTCGCCGGGGCGCTGTCGCTGGAGGCGATCAAAGGCTCGATAAAACCGTTTGATGCACGCATTCATCAGGCACGCGGCCAGCCGGGACAAATCGCCGTCGCCGCCGCCGTGACTCAGCTGCTGGCAGGCAGTGACATTCTCACTTCACATGCTGTCTGTGGGCGGGTGCAGGATCCTTACTCCATTCGCTGCGTGCCACAAGTTATGGGAGCCTGCCTTGATAACCTGAACCATGCGGCGCGGGTGTTGCAGATTGAGGCGAATGCGGCTTCCGATAACCCGTTGGTGTTCCCGGAAAGCGGCGAGGTGATTTCCGGCGGCAACTTCCACGCCGAGCCGGTGGCTTTTGCTGCCGATATTATTGCGCTGGCGGTGGCTGAAATTGGCGCTATCTCCGAACGCCGAATGGCACTGATGCTGGACAGCGGCCTCTCCGGCCTGCCGCCGTTCCTGGTGAATGACGGCGGCGTAAATTCCGGTTTTATGATTGCCCAGGTCACCGCCGCAGCGCTGGCCTCTGAAAACAAATCCCTGGCTCATCCGGGCAGTGTCGACAGCCTGCCGACGTCCGCCAATCAGGAGGATCATGTCTCAATGGCAACCTACGCTGCGCGCCGCCTCGGTGCCATGTGCTTTAACACCGCAGCGGTGGTCGGTATTGAGGCGATGGCCGCCGCGCAGGGCATCGATTTCCATCGGCCGTTACAAAGCTCGGCACTGCTGGAACAGCAGCTGGCGCGGTTGCGTGAACGCGTGGCTTTCCTGGAAAAAGACCGCCTGATGGCACCCGATATTGAACAGATGCGCCTGTGGGCCAGTGGTGAAAACTGGCCAGAAGTGATCGCCGCCCTGCTGCCAGGCTACGCAGGAAAAGGAGCCCGTGATGAGTGAATCCCTGAGCCACGCCGTTGCCCGTGAAATCCGCGCGCCACACGGCAGCGAGTTACATTGTGCCAATTGGCTGATCGAAGCCGCGTACCGCATGATCCAGAACAATCTCGATCCTGATGTGGCCGAACGCCCGGAAGATCTGGTGGTGTATGGCGGCATCGGTAAAGCTGCGCGTAACTGGGAATGCTTTGAGCAGATTCTGCGTTCGCTGCGCGCATTGCAGCCGGAAGAGACACTGCTGGTGCAGTCGGGGAAACCGGTTGGCGTATTCCGTACCCATGCCGATGCGCCGCGTGTGTTAATTGCCAACGCCAATCTGGTGCCGCACTGGGCCAACTGGGATCATTTTCATCAGCTGGATAAAGCCGGACTGATGATGTATGGCCAGATGACCGCCGGTTCCTGGATCTATATCGGTGCGCAGGGCATTGTACAGGGCACCTTTGAAACCTTCGCCGAAGCGGGACGTCAGCACTACAACAGTGACCTGAGCGGCAAGTGGATTCTTACCGCCGGGTTGGGCGGTATGGGTGGAGCTCAGCCGCTGGCCGGTGTGCTGGCGGGCGCTTCGGTACTGGCGGTGGAGTGTCAGGAGTCACGCATCGACTTTCGTCTGCGTACCCGCTATCTCGATTACAAGGCTTACAGCATCGATGAGGCACTGAAAATCATCGCCGATGCAAACCAGCAAAAACAGCCGATCTCCGTGGGCCTGTTAGGCAATGCGGCAGAAATCCTGCCGGAACTGGTTAAACGCGCCAGCGCGGGCGGCCTCAGGCCGGATATCGTCACCGACCAGACCTCCGCGCACGATCCGCTGAATGGTTATCTGCCGGCTGGCTGGAGTGTGGATCAGTGGGCTGAAAAACGCATCAGCGACCCAAAAGCGGTGGAGAAAGCCGCGCGCGCCTCCATGGCCATTCATGTGCGGGCGATGCTTGATTTTCATCATATGGGTATCCCGACCGTGGATTACGGCAACAATATTCGCCAGGTAGCGCTGGATGAAGGGGTAGAAAATGCCTTTGATTTTCCGGGCTTTGTGCCGGCCTATATCCGTCCGCTGTTCTGTGAAGGCAAAGGCCCGTTCCGCTGGGTGGCGCTTTCCGGTGATCCCGAAGATATTTTCAAGACCGACGCGAAGCTGAAGCAGTTATTTCCACAGCACGCTAACCTGCATCGCTGGCTGGATATGGCGCAGGCGCGTATCGCCTTCCAGGGCTTGCCGGCGCGTATCTGCTGGCTGGGCCTTGGCGAACGCCATCTGGCGGCACTGGCATTCAATGAAATGGTGCGCAATGGCGAGCTTAAAGCACCGGTGGTGATTGGTCGTGACCACCTGGATTGCGGATCCGTCGCCTCACCCAACCGCGAGACAGAAGCGATGAAAGATGGATCTGACGCGGTTTCCGACTGGCCATTGCTGAATGCCCTGCTTAATACCGCGGGTGGCGCAACCTGGGTGAGTCTGCATCACGGTGGCGGCGTCGGAATGGGCTTCTCCCAGCATGCGGGCGTGGTGATTGTGTGTGACGGCAGCAAAGAAGCGGACGTACGGCTGGAACGGGTTTTGTGGAACGATCCGGCCACCGGTGTGATGCGGCATGCCGACGCCGGGTACCCGCTGGCCGAAGCCTGCGCCCGACAGCATCAGCTGAATTTACCAATGGTGAAATAATCGCTGCTGTTCTTGCAGACCGGCGCAGTGTCGCCGGTTTTTATTTATTAATAATTATAAGTCTATTAACGATTTTCTTCAGTGACTGATAGACGCCGCACATCGGTTGCATCTAAAGTGGAAGCCGAATGATTAGCGCCAGACCGCGCACCGGATAAGCGGCATCAGCATGGAGAAGAGACTATTTATGACCATTCCTGTTTCGTTGATTGAAGAGGCCGTTACCTGGCGACACCAGCTACATATGCAACCCGAGCTGGGTTATCAGGAGCATCAGACATCAAAAATGGTCGCCGAAAAGCTGCGCGCCTTTGGTCTGCAAGTGCATGTCGGTCTGGCCGGAACGGGCGTGGTTGGCACGCTGGAAAATGGCCCAGGCCCGGTGATTGGCCTGCGTGCCGATATGGATGCACTGCCGATTACCGAACTGGGTAATCCACCGCATAAATCCAACAATCCCGGCGTGATGCACGCCTGCGGCCACGACGGCCACACCGCCATTCTGCTGGCCACGGCGAAACATCTTAGCCAGACGCGTAATTTCAGTGGCACGCTGCACTTTGTGTTCCAGCCTGCCGAAGAGAATCTTGGTGGCGCGCGTAAAATGGTCGAAGACGGCCTGTTTACCCTGTTTCCAATGGATGCCATTTATGGCCTGCACAACTGGCCGGGACTGGCGCTGGGTGAGGTGGCGGTGAACAGCGGCGCGATGATGGCTTCACTGGATTCGTTTGAAATTACCTTAACCGGAAAAAGCTGTCATGCCGCGATGCCGGAAAGTGGTGCCGATCCGATTGTGACCGCCGCCGAACTGATTATGGCGCTGCAAACTATCCCGGCGCGTCGCCTGTCACCGCTCGCCTCAGCCGTCGTCAGCATCACGCAAATTAATGGTGGTGAAGCCATTAACGTCATTCCTGAACAGGTAAAGCTGCGCGGCACCGTGCGCTGTTTACAGAGCGAAGTACGCAGTAAAGTACGCGCGCTGATCGACGAATTTGTCACCACCCTGCCTGCGCCATTTGGTGTCGAGGGCAGCATTAACTGGTATCCCGGCTATCCGGTGACCCGGAATCATGCGCAATCGGCGCAGAACGTGCGTGATGCTGCGGTGAGTTTATTGGGGGACGCGGCGGTACACTGGGAAGTCAATCCGTCGATGGCGTCGGAGGATTTTGCCTGCATGCTGGAAGCCTGTCCTGGCGCTTATTTCTGGATTGGTGCCGATGGTGCCACGCCTTCACGGCCACTGCACAATGCCTGGTACGATTTTAATGACGAGGTGATCGCGCAAGGGACAGGCATCTGGCAGCAACTGGTGGAACAGCTGTTGCCACGGCGATAAGTATTAAATTGCTCCGGCAGCGGCCCATACTTCTGTACGGGCGACGTTTTCGCCGCCCGTGCCAGGGATGTTCAGTATCCCACCGCATCCAGCTCTGCCAGTCCGCTGGCAATATCCGCTGAACGTCCACTGGCAACAAAGCAGCAGGCGATTTGCAACCGCAATGCGTCGGGAACCGGCAGATCTTTATTCACCACCCGCTGAATCCACGCGGCGGTGACATCCGCCTCTTTCGACGCAGCCAGCGCATCGCGCTCAATCGAGATCTCTTCCTGCCGCGCCAGCAGCAGTTGCGGCTCGGATTGCCCGCCGCGAATCAGGTTAATCGCCGGGCAACGTTGCAGATTGGCGTACACTTCCCCTTCCGTGCCGTTCATTAGCAGGGCGGTGCCGCCAATGGCCGCGAAAAATTTCGCCACCCGTGGAATATATTCCGGATGCGAAACGCTGGAAAGACGCAGCGCGGCGGCCTCATCAAACGGTGTTGCCAACTTTGCCAGCGTATGCGCACTGTTACGCACCCCCATACGCCAGCGCAGTGACAGCTGTGTTGCCAGCGGCGGACACAGCGTGTCAACCGACATAAACACCAGCTCACCGGCATCAAGCTGCGCCTGTGCCGTCGGCGCGTCGGTCACGGCGGCGACACCCAGTGCGGCGAATACCGCTTCACTGGTAGTGCGCGTCGGGTCGTCGCTGACGCCGTGCACCAGTACCGGAAAACCCAGTTTCGACAGCAAAATTGCCAGTAACGGCGTCAGGTTAGCCTGCTTACGGGCACCGTTATAGCTGGGAATAACGATCGGCATGTGTTGCCCTGTAGGCGGCGTCAGGCGCATGACCTGCTCCTGCATCGCCTGATAGAAGCCCAGCATCTCCTCTTCGCCTTCACCTTTAATGCGCAGGGCGATTAACAGGCCGCCCAGCTCGAGTTCCGGCACCTCGCCAGCCAGCATTTTGCGATAGAGCGCACGCGCCGTGTCAAAATCGATATCACGCGCATGATTTTTTCCGCGCCCTACTTCTTTAATAATCCGGGTATATTCCATAGCTAACGATTTCCTGAACTGACATCGCGACGACACTGCGAACAGCAACTACGCGATAAATTAACGCCGCCGTTTTAGCTTCTTCGGGCTTTTTTCTTTGGCCGGCTTCGGTGGCTCGCCCTCTGGCATCGGCGGTTGCTCGATAGGAAATACCGGCAGTGCCGCCAGCAGGCGCGGGCCATAACGTTTACTGATCAGCCGCCTGTCGTAAATCACTATTTCACCAAAACAGTCGTGACTACGAATCAGCCGGCCAACCTGCTGAATCAGATTAAACGAGGCGCTGGGCAAACTCTGCACCTCGAACGGATAACGTTTCAGGCTTTTCAGCCATTCGCCCTCAGTCAAAATTACCGGACTGTCCACCGGGGGAAAAGCAATTTTATGAATATGCACCTGGGACAATAAATCGCCCTTCAGATCCAACCCCTCGGCAAAAGATTGCAGGCCGACCAGAATGCTGGTCTCCCCCTGCTGCACCCGTTGGCGATGCAGCTCCACCAGTCGGGAACGCGGTTTATCCCCCTGCACCAGCATCATCAGACGTAACGCGGTGACATGGGTAAGAAAAAGTTGCATTGCGCGGCCGCTGGCAAACAGCACCAGAATCCCTTTGTGCTGACCTTCGCTGATTTGCTGACGGAAAAAGTGCGCCATCTCAGCAATATGTTCCGCTTCCGTCGCCATCGTCGGTTCATGGCGCAGCTGCGGAATAACCAGTTTCCCCTGCTCAATATGGTTAAACGGCGAGTCCAGCGCGACAAAACGGTCATCCGCTTTTTCGTTCAGGCCGGACATCTCCTGCAAGCGGTTAAAACTGCTGAGCGAGCGCAAGGTGGCGGACGTCACCACCACGTGCGGCACTTTACGCCACAGCAGTTTTTCCAGCTGATCGCTGACGCGAATCCCCGCGCAGTGAAACAGCAGATGCGCATTGCCTTCACGGCTTTCACGCGTCACCCACTTCGATACCGGTGCGCCGGAGGCTTGCTCCATCGCGGCCAGACGCCACAGTTTGCTGACCGACTCAAACCACGCAAAGGTGCGGTTCATTTGCAGCAAGGTACGGTGCAGGCGAACCACATCATACTGCCCGGTTTTATCACTCAGATCGTTGAGAAAGGCTTCGGATAACCCACGCAGCGCGTCATTGAGTTTAAACAGCCGTGCGCACAAGCTAAGTATCTCTTCGGGTAACTGCCCCATTTCAAAGCGATATTCGCCGTCAATCTCATCTTTAGGCAGATACAGCGCCAGCATTGACGACAGAATCTGCAACTGTTCGCGTATCTCTTCGCAGTGGCCTTTCAGCCGCTCAATATTGGCCAGCGGCGGCGGGGATTTAGGGCGGAACTGCGCCATACACTGCTCGACCAGCCGCACAAACAGATCGAGCTGCAGGCTGGTCCAGCCAGGAGTGATTTCAGCGCTCATCTCCAGCGCGTCACGTGCCACTTCCGGCAGATGATGCCCCTCATCCAGCACCAGCAGCAGATTTTTCGCCGGCGGCAGCACGGACTCATTCTCCAGTGCCGCCATCACCAGCGCATGGTTCGCGACCACCACATCAGCATTTTCAATTTCGCGCCGCGCCACAAAAAACGGGCATTCACGATACCAGTGACAGTTATGTCCGAGGCAGTTGGCTTTATCAGTACTCAGGCGTTGCCATAGCGAATCTTCAATCGCATCCTGGCTGTGATCGCGCAGGCCATCCCACTGATGGCGATCGAGAGATTTCTGCAACGTGGCACAGATAGCCCGCTCATCTTTACTCGCCGTCAGATCGTCATCGAGGAACAGCAACAAATCGCCCTGCTGATCCTGATCCGCCGCCAGCGCCGATAAGTTCCGTGGGCAGACGTATCGGCCACGCCCGAAAGCGGCGGTAAATTTAAGATCGGGGATAATCTTTTTCAGTAGCGGTAAATCTTTGCTGAAGATCTGATCCTGCAACGCCACATTAGCGGTACTGACCACCAGCGGCTTCTCTTGTGCGCGGCTAACCGCGATGCCGGGTATCAGATACGAGAGCGTCTTGCCGACGCCGGTAGGCGCTTCGATCGCCAGATGTCGTCCCTCATCGCCCGCCAGTGTTTTTGCCACTTCAGCGATCATCTGGCGCTGCGGTGCGCGGGGGATAAAGTCAGGAACCTGCTGTTGCAGGGATTTATACCACTGACCGATTTGCGCCTTAAGCGCGGAGGTGAGCATTTAATTTATGTTCTGTTTTATATCAATCAGTTGTAAGGAAGTAGCTTATATTATGCACAACAAATCATCATAAAACACAACAGTGCACTACAGAGAATCCAGCCGATACGGCCTTATTTACCGCCAAGTTTAACATATGCGAGAAGCATTCCAAATTCAGCAGCTGTCGATTTTCATCGTCAGCCACTCATGTTTCACTCTGATGCCACGGAAGGAAATCGTGCAAAAAATCACCGGAATAGCAGGACAACCATAAGGATATCGGGTAACTTATGAACAGACTCAAACCGACCAACGTCACCAGGGGCGCTTTTCATTACTCTGGTAAACATCACAACGGAGGTGGTGCTATGAAAACGAGATTAGAAAAACTCGAAAACAATGTGCAGATTATTCAAACCGATTTAGCGGTTGTTAAAACCGATTTAGCGGTTGTTAAAACCGATTTAGCGGTTGTTAAAACCGATTTGGCGGTTGTTATAAGCGATTTGGCGGTTGTAAAAACCAGCTATGCGACCAAAGACGATATCAGTGCCCTCAAGGACGATATCTGCGCCATTAAAGTCGATATCAGCGCCCTCAAGGACGATAGCTGCGCCATTAAGGTCGATATCAGCGACGCCAAAACCCGTATTATTCTGTGGGTCGTGAGCGCGGTGTTTCTTGCACAACTCCTCCCTCCCTTTATCCGTACACTGACGCCCTGAAGGCTGGATGCTTAAGCCAGCCGCTTACCAAAACAGACCGCCGCCGGATTGCCAAGATAGCGTCCGTAGTTCTCTATGGGCAAATAACCATGGCGCAGATAAAAACTGACCGCACGTTGATTAACTCGCCGCGTTTCCAGCCAGATTTGTTGATATCCGCAGCCACGGGCTTCGCTCTCCAGAAAAAACAGCAACGCAGAGCCTGTTCCGCGCGACGAGGTTACCGCATACATTCGTTTCAGTTCTGCGATCTGAGCTGAAAGCGGTCTGAATGCTCCGCAGCCCACTGCGGTTCCATCCGGGTCACGGGCGATGGCAAAACAGGATGCTGGTTGCAGGATATCCTCAGGTTTAAATGAACGCCCACCACTGTCTCCGGTGATAGAGAGCAGCGTTGCCGAGAGCCGCTGCATCAGTAATTGCGCATCCGGCGAGTCGCCAGGCTCACGTGCGACGCTAACCACTGCCTCATACGGATCCATGCTACTGCCCCACGCGCTTATACATAACGGTGGTGGCATCAAATTCCCCTTCCGTTGAGCGTGCAAAACAGGGAATCGTACCCGCCACTTGCCAGCCAAGAGAGAGATAGAGCTGTTCTGCCGCGTCACCACTACGAGTATCCAGCACCAGTAAGCTGCGCCTGGCCTGCACGGCAATCAGTTCAGCGTGCAACATCAACTGACGCGCAATGCCCTGCCGCCGGGCAGCGGGATGCACCAGTAACTTATTGATTTCTGCCCGATGCGCTCCATTAGGCATCATACCCAGCACCACGATGACAGTGGCAACAATTTTCCCCTGCTGACGTGCCACCAGCAGCTGTTTATCGCCGCTGGCAAGACGGTAAATCACATCCTGCCAGAAACGGGCAACCGACGCGGTATCGGCAACATCAATAAACCCCACACTGGCTCCCTGTGCCACACAGCCGGTTAAAACCTCACACAGTGCGGCGAGTTCTTGCTGCGCCTGCGCAGCGCTCAGTGTTTCATAATCAATCATGGACGACATACCACCAGTGCATAATGTGCTGCCGTTTCCGGCGCGTGAAAAGATGAACGGCCAAACAGATGAAAACGCAGGCAATCTCCGGCGGTTAAACGCCAGTGTTGCTGGTTCATGCTGATCTCCAGTACCCCCTCGAGCAGCCAGATATGCTGTTCCAGACTGGCAACCGGCGGAATGTCATAGTCGATGCGCGCACCTGCGCGCAATTTTCCCTCGACCAGCTCGGCACGATATGCGCTGGCTGGTGGCGACAAGCTGCGCCGCTCAAAACCATTTGTTTCATCAATCCACACCGTTTGCTGCGCCGGTTGCAGATACTGTGCGGCATTCTCTTCCACTTCGCTCAGCAGACGCGACATTGTCAGGCCATAAGCGGCGCAAAGTTTATTTAATAGCGAGGCGGTAGGACTGGTTTCGGCCCGCTCGATGCGCGACAGCGAAGCCCGGCTGATACCGGTGATATCAGCCAGATCCTCCAGTGACCAGCCTTTGGCCAGACGCAGTTCTGCCAGCCGTTGCGCCAGCCGGTGATCAGTACTTTCTGACGGTTCCATTCATTTCTCATATATGGGAAAATATCTCAAATATGAGATTAGCCCTCAAATTCACTTCTGGTCAAGCTGTACAACCAAATAATAGTTGTACAAGTTAACCAGTCGGGCTAACGTTAGTCAGAGGGTGTCGCTGACAGAGGAAAAGAATGGCCGTTTATAGCATCGGTGAAGTGGCTGAACGCTGTGGAATTAACCCGGTAACCCTGCGCGCGTGGCAACGGCGCTACGGGTTACTTAAACCCCAGCGCTCGGAAGGGGGCCATCGTCAGTTTGATGACGAGGATATCCAGCGCATTGAAGAAATTAAACGCTGGGTCGATAGCGGCGTACCGGTTGGCAAAGTCAAAGCCCTGCTGGAAGGTGAAAATATTCATCTGGATGACAGCTGGGCTGTGTTGCAGGATGAACTGATGGGCGTATTGCGCACCGTCAGACCGGCAAAATTGCGTGTAAAGATTGCCACAATGGGCAAGGAAAATCCGGCAGATGCGCTGATTGATAATGTCATTATTCCGGTTCGTCAGCGCCTCAGGCTGGACCAAAGCACCGCGCGCGCCATGAGTAGCCTGCTGGATGGCGCACTGATCGATTATGTCGCCTTCTGCCTGACCGGCTCGCGAAAAAAAGCCGGAAAGGATGCATTGTTGATTAGCTGGGGCAATGAGGACCGCACGCGCCTGTGGCTGGAAGCCTGGCGTTTATCCCAGCAAAACTGGCGTATTGATGTATTAGCCGAGCCACTGGAAACCTTGCGACCGGAATTGTTCCCCGGCCAATATATTTTCCTCTGGACCGGTAAGAAGCTCACCCGCGGTCAACAGGAACAGATCGGACACTGGCAGGAACAAGGGTTCTCCATCATGCCGCACGGTAACTGAAGGGGCTGAGACCATGACGCAGCAGCACGCACAACAGGCCACGCTAAACAATCTGGTGATGTTTTATCAGGACATGCAGGCACACTCTCTCAGCCAGCTGGCGACGCTCTATCATCAGGATATCCTGCTGGTCGATCCGGTTGGCCAGCATCACGGGCGGGATGCAGTGACCGGTTATTTTGCTGCCCTGCTGAAAAATCTGCGTTATTGCCGCTTCGATATTACCCATCAGCACGCTTTTGACGAGGCTGCCCTACTGCTGTGGCGGATGGACTACGCCCATCCGGCGTTACAAAAAGGCGCGCCGCAATCACTGGAAGGCAGCAGCTATCTGACTTTTCGCGATTCGCGCGTCATCTTCCAGCGCGATTACTACGATCTCGGCGAGATGCTGTATGAAAAAGTGCCGGTATTGGGGAGCGCGATTCGCGCATTAAAAAGAAGGCTGAAATCATGAAAAGGGTTCTGATTACCGGTGCCACTTCAGGAATGGGTTTCCAGCTGGCACGCGATTATGCCGCCGAAGGCTGGCAGGTGACCGCATGTGGCCGCGACCGCAACAAGCTGGAACAACTGCGTGCACAAGCCGCTGATATCACCTTGTGCGAATTCGATATCACCGATCTGGCGCAAACACGTGCGGCACTGGCGGGTAAAAGCGCCGAACTGGTGATTCTCTGTGCCGGTACCTGCGAATATCTTAATCACGGAATTGTGGAAGCAGAGAAAGTGCATCGGGTGATGAACACCAACTTCAGCGGGCCGATTAACTGCCTCGACGCATTACTGCCGCAGTTATCGCCCGGCAGCCGCGTGGCGCTGGTTGGCTCAACCGCCAGCATTGTGCCGCTGCCGCGAGCCGAAGCCTATGGTGCCTCAAAAGCCGCCCTCGCCTATTTTGCCCGTAGCCTGGCGCAGGATTTAACCCGCCAGCAAATTCATATCTCGCTGGTATTGCCCGGTTTCGTCGATACCCCCCTCACCAAACGCAATGATTTTTCCATGCCGATGATAATCAGCGTGGAGCAAGCCTCGAACTTTATTCGTCGTGGCCTCGCTCGCGGTAAACGCGAAGTGGTCTTTCCCCGCCTGTTTGCGCTGATATTACGTCTGACGTCGCGCTTGCCACAGTCGTGGCAACGAAGGTTAACCCAGCAGATAGCGAGGTAGTTTTGTGAACATCGCCATTATCGGCAGCGGTATTGCCGGGCTTAGCTGCGCCTGGAAACTGGCAAATCGTGCCAATGTAGAGCTGTTTGAAGCCGAACCGACGCCGGGTGGACATACCGCTACCGTCGATGTCGAGCGGGAAGGCAAGCACTATGCTATCGACACCGGTTTTATCGTTTATAACAACCGCACCTACCCGCACTTTCTCTCGCTGCTGGCGGAACTCGGTATCGAAAGCCAGGAAACCGAGATGAGCTTTTCCGTCAGCAATCTGCGCAGCGGGCTGGAATATAACGGCCACTCGCTCAGCAGCCTGTTTGCCCAGCGCCGCAATCTGTTCAGCCCGGTTTTTTTGCGCTTTGTGGCTGATATCCTGCGCTTTAACCGCTGCGGAAAACGCTGGCTGGCGCAGCAAAATGGCGATGAAACATTGGATGATTTTCTGACCAGTCAACGATTCAGCCCGTTTTTTGCTCAACACTATATTCTGCCGATGGGGGCAGCCATCTGGTCTACTTCGCTGGCCGAAATGCGCACCATGCCGCTGTCGCTGTTTCTGCAATTTTTCAGTCATCACGGCTTACTGGATGTGGTTAATCGCCCGCAGTGGTATGTGGTTCCCGGCGGCTCACGCCAGTATATTCGCCGCCTGCTGGCTTTGCTCGATGGTAAACTACAGCTGCATCTTAATACCCCGGTACAGGCGGTATGGCGTGATCAACAGGGCGTCACGCTGGAAACCGCCAGCGGCAAGCAGCGCTTTGATCAGGTGATTTTTGCCTGTCACAGTGACCAGGCGCTGAAAATATTACAGGACGCCACCGCTGAAGAGCACACCATGCTGAGCGGCGTACCTTACCGCGACAATGAAGTTGTGCTGCATACCGACTCGCGCCTGCTGCCGAAAAATCGCCGCGCCTGGGCCAGCTGGAATTATCACCTCAATGATTGCGAAACGGGCGATGAGCTGACCGGCGCCAGCGTCACATATAATATGAATATTTTGCAGGGCATCGATGCACCGCAAACCTTCTGTGTCTCGCTAAATCCGGTACAGCCGATTGACGCCAGCAAAGTGCTGGGAAGATATCGCTATTCACATCCACAGTTTGGCGCAGAAAGTCTGGCGGCACAGCAGCAACGGCTGTTGCTCAATGGCCAGCACCGCAGCTGGTTCTGTGGCGCATGGAGTTACAACGGCTTTCATGAAGATGGCATCCGCAGCGCGCTGGATGTGGTGGCCGCCATGGAACAGGCCGCACTGCTATGAACAGCGCCCTGTACCGCGGTCACGTGCGTCATCGCCGCTTCACCCCGGTTGATCACCAGTTTAGCTATGGCATTTTTATGCCGTTGATTGACCTCGATGAGTTGTCGTTGCTACCGCAGTTGGGGATACGGCTTGGCCGTTTTTCTCCGGCATCGTTCTATCCGCAGGATTATCTCGGCGGTGGCAATATTAAGACCCGCGCCCAGCAGCGTATTGCCGAACTGACCGGCGAACATCTCACCGGCCGGGTCATGCTGTTATGTCAGTTACGCTACCTCGGCTGCTCGTTTAATCCGGTCAACTTTTACTATCTGTATGACGCCAGCGACCGGCTGCGCTGGATACTGGCCGAAGTGCGCAATACGCCGTGGAATGAGCGCCATACCTATGCCGTAAAGCCCGACGGCAGTGAAACCACCGAAAAAGTATTTCATGTCTCGCCGTTTAATCCGATGGATATGATTTATCGCTGGCGGCTCTCAGCGCCGGGAAAATCCCTCTCTGTGCATATTGAAAACCACCGTGCCGGTCGTGAGTTTGACGCCACGCTGCACCTGCGTCGTCAGCCACTGACCCGCCGCAACCTGCGTCACCATTTATGGCGGTTTCCGCTAATGACTGCGCGTACCGCGCTGGCGATTTACTGGCAGGCTTTTAAATTGTGGCGCAAAGGTGCGCCAGTGTATGACCATCCGAAGTCGGAGAAAAAATAATGTGCATTTCAGAAGTCAGCGTCACGCACGGCAGTAAACCCGGAAAGAAACTCTCTGCCTCACGCCGCGTGATTTTCACTCTGTTAAGCCAACTGCGCGGTGCCGGCTTGCGCATTAATGATCCGCACCTTGGCGAACAGTTTTTTGGCGATTCACAGGCAACATTGCAGGCGGAGTTGCAGGTGAAACATACCCGCGCGTATCGCCGGGTGCTGATGGGCGGCAGTATTGCGGCGGCTGAAAGTTATATGGATGACGACTGGGACACCCCCGACCTCACGGCGGTTATCCAGACGCTGGCGCTAAATATGGCGGTGATGGATAAGATGGAAGCGCGGCTAAGCTGGCTGACCACGCCGCTGAACAAGCTGATTCACGGTTTTCGTCGCAACAGTGTGCGCCAGGCCAGGCGCAATATTGCCGCGCATTACGATCTCGGCAACGATTTCTACCGCGCTTTTCTCGATCGCTCAATGCAATATTCCAGCGCCTGGTTTCGTGATGCCAGCAGCAACCTCGAACAGGCACAGGAAGCCAAACTGCGCCGCCTGTGCGTCAAACTGGCGTTGCGCCCCGCCGATCACCTGCTGGAAATCGGTACCGGCTGGGGCGCGCTGGCGGAATTTGCCGCACGCGAGTATGGCTGCCGGGTGACCACAACCACCATTTCGCGTGAACAGTATCAGTTTGCTAAGCAGCGCATCGAAAAAGCGGGTTTAAGCGATCGCGTAACGGTGCTGTGCGAAGACTACCGCACGCTGGAAGGTCAGTACGACAAACTGGTCTCGGTGGAAATGATTGAAGCGGTGGGCCGTCGCTATATACCGCTGTTTGTTCAGCGCTGTCAGGAGCTGGTAAAGCCGGGCGGTCGTCTGGTATTGCAGGCGATTACCATCAGTGAAGCGCGTTACAGCAGCTATGCCAGAGGGGTCGACTTTATCCAGCGCTATATTTTTCCCGGCGGTTTTCTCCCCTCAACCACCCTGCTGCAACAGACACTCAGCGAGGTGAGTGACTATGTGGTACAGGACGTGTTTGAAATGGGCAGCGACTATGCGCGCACGCTGCGCGAGTGGCGGCAGCGCTTTGATGATGCCTGGCCACAGCTGGAAGACCGACAGTTCGATGAGCGTTTTCGCCGGATGTGGTTGTTTTATCTCTGTTATTGCGAAGCAGGCTTTATGGCGCGCACCATCGGTACTGTTCAGCTGACGGCCGCGCGCGCATGAATCGCTGGCGCTTCTGGCTGCTGACGCTGGGCTTTGATGCTTTCTGGGCGCTGGCGGTCGGTTTGCGCGAGCGTGCCGAGCTGGTGCTGCTGGCGATTGCGCTGCTGGCGCTGCTATGTTCCTCTGGCGGCCGCTGGCAGGTAGTAAGCCTGATGGTGCTGGGCGTCGCGCTGGACAGCCTGTGGCTGGCACTCGATCTGTTTCAGTTTAACGGCAGCCACTGGCTGCCGCTGTGGATGCTGGCACTATGGCTCGGCTTTGCCTGCTGGTGGCGGCTATTAATGGTGACGCTTAATCTGCCGCTGCGCTGGCTGATACCGCTGGGCGCGGTGGGTGGCCCGTTCAGTTATTTTATTGGCGAACGGCTGGGTGCCATGGCGCTGCTGCATACGCCATCACTGGTTTATCCGTTGCTGGCTTGTGGCTGGGCGATCTACTTAGCGATTACCCGCTGGATTCTGGCGGCAAAAACATGACCTGATTACGACTGGCGAATAACCTGTTATTCGTCAGGATCTGAGCGGAGGGACATATGATGTGGAAAGCGCTTTGTCTGGGTTTGTGTCTGTTAGTTAGCGGCTGTGGCGCCAGCATTGATGAATATCAGTCGGCCACGCCGAAAATCGATATTTTCCAGTACTTTAATGGACAGAGCCGCGCCTGGGGGATGGTGCAGGATTTCAGCGGTAAACAGATACGCCGTTTTGAGGTGACCATTCGCGGCGAAGTACTGGGTGAGACTCTGACCCTGCATGAACAGTTTGTCTATGATGATGGCGAAAAACAGACGCGCGTCTGGCAGATCCGTCGTCAGCAGGATGGCAGCTATGTCGGCACGGCGAATGATATTATCGGTACCGCTACCGGTCATGCGGCGGGGAATGCCTTTAACTGGCGCTACCAGATGGAGGTGAAAACCGATTCCTCCAGTTACCGTCTCAACTTTGACGACTGGATTTACCAGCAGGATGCGCAGCATTTGCTGAACGTCACCTCACTGAAAAAATTCGGCATTGAAGTGGCGCGTGTAACGATATTTTTCAATAAAGAGCACGACGGCGGGCAATAAAAAACCCCTTTATCGCCTATGATACGGGGGCGGATCGGGTTATGATCCGCCCTCTTATTTTGATTAAGGCACTGCAATGAACCTGAAAAAAACCGCAATTATTTCTGGCTTCCTGGTTATGGCTATCGGCGGCGTCGGCGGCCTGATGCTGGTCGGTTATGCCATTATTCTGCATGCCTCTTAAGCCGCTGCAATAATCGCTCAAACAGCCTGTCGGTGATAATGGCCAGCAGCGCCACCAGAATTGCGCCCTGAATAATATAAGCGGTATTAAAACCGCTCAGACCGATAATCACCGGCGAGCCCAGCGTTTTCGCGCCCACCGTTGAAGCAATTGCCGCCGTACCGATATTAATGATCACCGAGGTGCGAATACCGGCGAGGATCACAGGTGCTGCCAGCGGCAACTCCACTTTGCACAGAATCTGCCACGCACTCATGCCGACCCCTTCGGCAATTTCGCGCGCACTGGCAGGCACCGCAGAAATCCCGGCTAAGGTGCCCTGTAAAATCGGCAATAAACCATACAGCAGCAAGGCAATTACCGCAGGACGATCGCCAAAGCCGATCACCGGCACCGCAATCGCCAGCACCGCGACCGGCGGGAAAGTTTGTCCGGCAGCCACCAGCGTCTCGACTAACGAACGAAACTCACGTCCGGCACCGCGCGTCACCAGAATGCCCGCGCCAACGCCAATCAGCGTCGCCAGCAGGCTGGAAATCACCACCAGCTGAATATGCGCCAGCGCCAGTTGCGCAAAGCTATCCTGCTGGTACAGCGGACGTTCCAGTTGCGGAAACCAGTGGGCAAACAGACCGCCGCTGTGCGGCAGCGCCAGTAACAGCGCGATAAACAGGGCCACCAGCCACCACAGCGGATCGCGTAGCCAGCGCATCATAATCCCTCCCGCTGATGCAGCAGATCGGCAAAATGCAGCACGCCCAGTGGTTTTTGTTGATTATCGACCACCGGCAGTTTGTCCGTCTGGCGCGCAATAAACTGCGAAAGCGCCTCACGCAACGTGGTATCGGCGGCGATCGGTTCCTCGTCCAGCCATTCGCCGCGCCGCGCGGTGGAGCCGGCATTGCCGAGCGACAGCAGGCGCACACCCAGCTCACTGCGGCCAAAGAAATCACGGACAAACTGGTTCGCCGGTCGCGTCAGCAGCTCCACCGGTTTACCCTGCTGGATCACCCGTCCGCCGTCCATCAGCACAATTTTGTCCGCCAGCGTCAGCGCTTCATCAATATCATGAGTCACCAGCACGATGGTGCGCCCGGACAGCTGATGTATACGGATAATCTCCTGCTGCAAAGCCGCACGGGTCACCGGATCGAGCGCACCGAAAGGTTCATCCATCAGTAACACTTCCGGGTCGGCGGCCAGCGCACGAGCCACGCCGACCCGCTGCTGCTGACCGCCAGAAAGTTGATGTGGATAACGATGTCGAAACTCATTATCCAGATTAAGCAGCGCCAACAGCTCAGTAACACGCTCCTGCACCCGCGCTTTCGGCCAGTTCAGCAGCGCCGGTACCGTGGCGATATTTTTCTCCACCGTCCAGTGTGGAAACAAGCCAATCGACTGAATCGCGTAGCCCATACGCCGCCGCAATACCTGTGGATTAAAACCGCGGATCTCTTCACCGGCAAAGCGGATCGTGCCTTCATCATGCTCGATCAGCCGGTTGATCATTTTCAGCGTGGTCGACTTACCGGAACCGGAGGTGCCAATCAGCACGGTAAATTCCCCTTTGGCAATATTCAGGGTTAAGTCACGGATCGCCGCTTTACCGTTAAAGTATTTACTCACCTGATTAAAGTTGATCATCGGCGATCGTTCTCCAGTAGCGAAATCACAAATTTAAATAGCGCATCTACCATTACTGCCAGCGCGATCACCGGGATCACCCCGAGCAGCACCAGCTCCAGCGCGCTACTCAGCAACCCTTGAAAAATAATGGCACCAAAGCCACCGGCACCAATCAGCGCGGCGATGACCGCCATCCCCACCGTTTGCACCGCGACCACGCGCAGGCCACTCAGCATCACCGGCAGCGCCAGCGGCACTTCGGCATGCCAGAACACCTGCATACGCGTCATGCCCATGCCGCGTGCGGTTTCAATCACGCCAGCCGGAACTTGCTGCAAGCCCGCCACCACGCTGCGCACCAGCGGCAACAGGGCATACAGCACCAGTGCGATTAAGGCCGGCGCCATACCAATACCGCTGATGCCCCAGCGACTCAGCAGCGGAAACGCGCTGGCTAATCCCGCCAGCGGCGCGATTAGCAGGCCAAACAGCGCCACCGACGGCACGGTCTGAATGATATTCAGCAGCGAAAAGACCGCCGATTGCCAGCGCGGCTGGCGATAACAGAGCAGCCCAAGCGGAATGCCCAGCAGCAATGCTGGCAGTAAGGTGCTGAACAGCAATATCAAATGACGCGCCAACGCCTGGTCAAACACCTCCTGACGGTTGCTGTACTCCTTCAACAATGCCACCTGATCGAGTTGCCCGCTGGCCAGCAGAGCGATAACCGGCAACCACATCTGCGCATTCAGCAGCAGACGCCAGAACGCACTACGCGTGGCGCGTGATAACGCATCGGCGGCAATCAGCAGGCAGAGCGCCGCCGCC
>NZ_JRXE01000001.1:156596-250858 GCF_001267535.1 Winslowiella iniecta
GCATCAGGGTCAGCAGAATTTCACTGAGTATCACCACCAGCGCAAGGTTGCGCCGGTTTAGCGGCAGCCAGGCACATAACAGCAACAGGGCAACCGGCAACAGCAGCAATCTGTCGCTGCCTTGCAGCAGCGGCCAGAGCGCCAGCGGTTCACCAGAAACCAGGCGATTGGGGGCGTAAGTCAGAAAGGGTAACGCGGCAAGGGCAATGCCCAGCAGTAGCGTCAGCGTCAGCAGTACCCGGTTATAACGTTTGATTGGCAAAATTTCTCCATTTTGCCGGAAGCGCTCCACGCTTCCGGCTCAGGTTATAATAGTGGTTTACAACAGATTTTTCTGTTTGAGGTAGTCCGCAGCGACCGTTTTCGCATCCTGCCCTTCAACGGCAATTTTCGCGTTTAGCTGTTGCAGGGTCTTTTCATCCAGTGAGGCAAAGACTGGCTGCAACCATTTGCCGATATCCGGATACTGTTTAAGCACCGCATCGCGGATCACCGGCGCTGGCGCATAGATCGGCTGCACGCCTTTCGGATCGCTAAGGGTTTGCAGCGCCAGTGCTGCCACCGGGCCGTCGGTGCCATAGGCCATGGCGGCATTAACCCCGGACGTCTGCTGCGCCGCGGCTTTAATCGTGACTGCCGTATCGCCACCCGCCAGCGATAACAGCTGGTCCTGTTTTAGCTGGAAGCCATAGGCTTTCTGGAAAGCTGGCAGCGCGTCCGCACGCTCAATAAATTCTGCTGATGCCGCCAGTTTGAACTCGCCCCCCTCTTTCAGATAGCGGCTGAGATCGTCCAGCGAGTTCAACTTATTTTTCTGCGCCATATCGCTGCGCACCGCAATGGTCCAGGTATTATTCGCCGGTGCCGGAGTTAACCACGTCAGCTGATTTTTTTGCTGATCGAGTTTTTTCACCTTTTCATAGCCGGCTGTGGCATTTTTCCATGCCGCATCCTGCTCATCATTAAAGAAGAACGCGCCGTTGCCGGTATATTCCGGATAAATATCCAGTTCTCCGGCGGTAATGGCACCGCGCACTACCTGAGTATTGCCGAGCTGAACTTTATTGACGGTTTTTACCCCGTGTTTATCCAGCACCTGCAAAATAATATTTCCCAGCAATGAGCCTTCGGTATCAATTTTCGAGCCCACGCGCACCGCATCAGCGGCAGAGGCGGTACCCGCCAGCGTCATCAGTGCGGCAAATCCCAGCAAACCGCTACGCAATGTATTGAAAGCCATCTTTATTTATCCTTAAGTTCAATGAGACAGACGGTAGCCGTAAACAGGCCATAAAAGCGTAGCGCAAACTCGCCTTCGTCACTTGCAGGAAGGGCTAATTTGCCGACGCCGCAGCGGAATCAATCCTTTAGTGGCGTAACAGGATTTGCAACATTCATTTGGCTATTACCTATAACCAGAAAGAATTTAATCCGCGTCTGCTGCTAAGTATGCTGTTGATTCAATTCTAATAATGCGTTCATAACATCATGTCTGAAATCACATCTTCGGCGCACGTCGCGTCGGCAGGGGAAGTACCGTCTGGCAAGGCGGAAATGATACGGAGTGCCGCTGACGTCTCGCAGCTGGTAAATGACAGCACGCAGGCGCGCAGCAATGCCCGCATCGTGATTGGCATCGCGTTGGGCGGCGTATTTCTTGACGCTTATGACCTTGGCGCGCTGGCATTTGGGATTAAAGACATTACGCGCGAATTTAATCTGACCCCGGCGGGCACCGGTATGGTGGCCTCGGCGATCACCTTTGGCGCGATTGTCGGCGCGCTGATTGGCGGATATCTCACCGATAAAATTGGCCGTTATCGGGTATTTATGGCCGATATGTTCTTCTTTGTTTTTGCGGCGCTGGCGTGTGCCTTCGCGCCAAACGAGTATGTGCTGGCAGGTGCACGCTTTGTGATGGGGCTGGGGGTCGGCATTGATCTGCCGGTCGCGATGGCGTTTCTGGCGGAGTTTTCCAAATTAAAGGGACGCGGTAATAAAGCCGCCAGTATTGCCATGTGGTGCCCGACCTGGTACGCCGCCATCAGTGTCTCCTATCTGCTGGTGCTGCTGCTGTATGCGGTACTGCCGGAAAGCCATACCGACTGGTTGTGGCGGCTGATTTTAGGTTTTGGTGCCGTTCCGGCGCTGATTATTATCGCGATTCGCAGTCGTTATATGAGTGAGTCACCGGTATGGGCGGCGAATCAGGGTAATCTGCACGGCGCGGCGCAGATATTGCGCAGCTCTTATGGCATTAATGCGCAGGTGGCCGACAATGCTGACCTGACGCCGGCCAGACCGCCGCGTCGCGCCAGCTGGCGTAACTACGGTGAATTGCTGAAGGGAATCTATCTGAGGCGTACCATACTGGCGACGGTGATCTCGGTCGCTTCGTCGTTCGCGTATAACGCGGTGGCGTTTGGCCTGCCGGTGATTATCTTCAGCTTTTTTGCCCAGTCGATGCTGACCACTATTCTGGTCTCGCTGGCGCTGAACCTGCTGTTTGCCTTTGTTGGCGGCATTCTGGCGGTGCGGCTGGTGCCGCGCTTTGGCGCGTGGAAAATGACGGTGCTGGGTTACGCTTTCCAGCTGGCTGCGCTGGTCGGGCTGGCGATGATTGGCAGACCGGAAGGCGGTCAGGAAGCCGCGCTGGCGATGACTATGCTGGCGCTGTTCCTGCTGGGTCAGGGCTTTGGCCCCGGTTCGCATACTATGACCTACGCCTCACTCAGCTATCCGACTTCCCTGCGCGGCGTGGGTGTCGGTTTTAATCAGACGCTGATGCGCGCCAGTTCCACGCTGTCACTGTTTCTGTTCCCGCTGCTGGCGGCCACGCTGGATACCGGCGTGTTCTGGGTGATCGCTCTGGCACCGCTGGCAGGCTTGATGGCGCTGCTGCTGATTCGCTGGGAACCGTCAGGTTACGATGTGGATGCGGAGGATTTTGCCGGTTAATTCCGGCTGGCCGGGGATCACCCGGCCATTTATCGCGCAACCGGCAGCGTCAGGTTTTGCGGGTAAAGCGTTTCAGCTGCTCAGGAATGCGCGCAAAGGTATGTAAAAACCACGGCGTAAACGCCAGCGGATTGCGGTCGATCTCTTCACTGACCGACTCAACGTCAGCGTAACGCCAGCTATCGGCCTCTTGCGGATTCAGACGCGGCAGATCATCACTGATGGCAAAGTAGACATGACCATATTCATGTTCGGTCAGCCCGTTACTCATTGGCAAGTTATAGCTTAGCTCAAACATCGGCGTCAGCGTCAGACGCAGCCCCATCTCTTCAAACAGGCGTCGTTCAGCGGCATGCTGAGTGGATTCATGCGGATAAGGGTGACCACAGCAGGTGTTGCTCCACAGCCCGCCGCAGTGATACTTATCACTGGCGCGCTGTTGCAGTAAAAGCTGATGTCGGGAATTAAACACGTACACCGTCACTGCACGATGCAGCAATCCTTTTTCATGTACTTCCAGCTTTTCCATTCTGCCGGTTGGGCGATCGAGGTGATCGACCAGGATAACTTCAATCGCGGACATAGCGGCTCCTTAAGACTAATCTCACTATTCTGGCATATCCTTTGCCATGTTTGCCGCATAAAATCGTGCAAAGTATGACAAATAGCATCAATAAATCATGTCGGTGATTATCTCGGCTGAAATTATATTAATGCCTGCGGTAATGAGCATTAAAGCGGCTGCCCCTTCTGCTGCCGGAGGAACCGGGAAAACCTGACAGGCATGCTCGATAACTGATGAATTAACTGTCAATCTCCACCACCTGCTGACGCGGGCGGAAGATATGACCGGAACCGTACTGCAACAGACGCGCGACCAGCTGATAACCGCCATTTTCGTCGGCCTGAGCAAACTCGCGTTCCGCCGTAGTCACCGGGCTGGCCCACAGCAGATTTACTTTCTCACCTTCGCGCTTCGGCAGCGGGATCTGCCCCTCTTCACGCGCCAGTGCAGCCGAAATGATAAAGCCTTCAAAACCAACCGGTGCCACCGAAGATTCCAGCGTGTGGCCTTCGCCAACCCAGCTGAGCCTTGCCCACGGCAGATGGGCGAAACCGGCCAGTGCGCTGGCCATCTGCACCGCGTTATCTTCGGTCATCACTTCAGCATCAATCGCCATCGCCAGTTCAGTGCGACGATACTGCGGCGACAAATCTTCATAGAGGAAATCGACCCACGGCATCGGCCTGATACTCATTCCGAGGGTCAGGAAATACCAGACGCCCTGATGATAGTGCTGGGAAATTGCCATCGGCGGCCAGTTGCCCTGGTCGATAGCGTAATATTTCAGCGACTCGCCATACTGCGCCTCATAGCATTTCAGCATCTCGTGCTGCATCGGCTGCCAGAGATGGCCGTCATGCCAGTCACGCCAGAACAGACGATGTTTCTCGGCGCGTGCATAATGTTCATTGGTGGAGGCTGAACCCAGCGGCGCAGTCAGCCGGTTCTGTTTAATGCAGCCGGCGGAGAAACTGACTTGCTGATCCTGGTACAGACTCCAGCCCGGAATCACCGCCAGCAGTTGCCCTTGATACCATACCGCCGCACCGTCGTCGGTCGGCTCCCAGATAATCTGGATACCGGCGGCATCGAGAGGCGGTTCCGCTTCCAGCGTCCGGCAATATTCGGCACTGAGCAGCGGCGCAATCCCCTGCTCCATGGCCTGACGATCCTCCTGCTGAGGAGCGGGTAACAGATTGCGTAACCAGCAGCCGCGCACGGCAAATTGCGCGCGAAACGGCTCGGCAGGCCAGATATAGAAGTAGGCAGCACGCTCATCCTGTTCGATGACGGCGGTGAGCGTTTGTTGCTGATTAGCGACCTCAGCAATCAGATGCGACTGTGTCATATAGCCTCAACGTAGCGTGGAGGAATCCTTTTTCCCCGAGAATAGAGCAGGATCTCCCTTAGCGCCACGTCAGCACAAGGGTAAAACTCTCAAAAATCACGGCCCATCCGCCGCATCGCGCGTTGATAAGCCCCGTTGCGCACCGACCAGCGCAGTCCGCCGGCGATAAGGGCGATCTGACTGTCGATATTGAAACGTTGCAGGCGTGAGAAGCGAAAACCCGATTGTTGCTGCGCCCAGTCCGGTAATAGTGCGATACCGGCCAGCATCATGGTTTTCATTACCGGCTTTGCCTGCCAGCTGGGCGCTGGGGCATTCATCAGCAGTCGAGTCACTTCCCGCGTGCGCGCATCACAGCGCAACTGCGGGCGCATTGACTGCAAGTAATCCGCTATCTGTTGCTGACTTTTTGGCACATCACGCGCACCGAGGGCTTCGGCAACCCGTGCCGATTCGGCGTAGTAACGATCCTGTTCTTGCGCGCTAAGCCGGGGATTTTTATAGCGCAGATGCGCGGCCAGAAAGCGGCTGGCTTCCGCCACATGCACCCAGGTCAGCAGCGCCGGATCGCTGGCGGCATAGGCATTGCCTTCAGCATCCACGCCGGTAACCTGTAAATGGATACGCCTGACCCGTTCAATCAGGGTATGCGCGTCGGCGCGATTGCCAAAGGTTGTTACCGCGACAAACTGACTGGTACGGCGTAAACGCCCCAGCATATCATCACGAAACGTCGAGTGGTCCCAGACGCCAGCCAGCGCCAGCGGATGCAGCATCTGCATCAATAACGCGCTGATACCGCCGCACAACATCGAAGTAAAATCACCGTGCACCCGCCAGATAACGCTGTCCGGGCCATACAAACCCGCATCGCCCGGCGGCTGCGAGATATCAAATTCGTTAAGCGACAGACCATTCAGGCGAAAAACCTGCTGCTGAATTTTATCGCGTAGCCAGTCCATGCTGCTCCTGCTGATTGCTGCTCAGAAGCCTGCGCCCCTGAGCAGCCTGATGGTTACAGATAAGTGAACTCGGCATTTTCGGTTTTTGCCGAATCCAGCCCGATCATCACGCTGAATTTACCCGGCTCGGCAACCTGCTGCATCCGCGCATTCCAGAATTTCAGGGCATCAACATCAATCGGGAAGGTGACGGTTTGTGATTCGCCCGCTTTCAGCATAATGCGCTTAAAGCCTTTCAGCTCTTTAACCGGACGACTGATGCTGGCGACCTGATCGTGCAGATACATCTGCACCACCGTTGCGCCATCGCGCTTGCCGGTATTCGTCACGGTAACACTGGCATTGATCTTGCCGTCACGCGGCATGCTGGCAGCGGACAACGCCACCGGCGACACCGTGAAGGTGGTGTAGCTGAGACCGTAACCAAACGGGAACAGCGGGCCGTTGGCAGCATCATAGTAATGAGAGGTATATTTGTTCGGCTTAGCAAAATTGTAAGGCCGTCCGGTATTCAGATGGTTGTAGTAAATCGGGATCTGACCCACTGAGCGCGGGAAAGACATCGGCAATTTACCCGACGGGTTGTAATCACCGAACAACACGTCGGCAATCGCATTGCCACCTTCAGTCCCGCTGAACCAGGTTTCCAGTAGCGCGTCGGCCTGCTGATGCTCGTTAACCAGCGCCAGCGGACGACCATTCATCAGCACGATCACCAGCGGCTTACCGGTGGCTTTCAGTGCGTCGAGCAGCTTCACCTGGCTCGGTGGGATGGTGATATCACTGCGGCTGGAGGCTTCATGCGCCATACCCCGCGCTTCACCGACAGCGGCAACCACCACATCAGCTTTCTGCGCGGCGACAACCGCTTCGTCCAGCATCTGTTGCGCACTACGGGTGTCGCTGTTCACTGCATTTTCATACAGATTCAGGAAGTCCTGAATGCCTTTATTATCGGTCACGTTGGCACCTTTGGCATACAGCACCGTCGCTTTACCTTCAGTGGCGTTTTTTATGCCCTGCAACAGCGTCACCGCCTGCCCGGAAACCGCCGCTGCCGACCAGCTACCGATAATGTCATTCTGGCTGTCAGCCAGCGGCCCGACCAGCGCAATCGTGCCGCTTTTTTTCAGCGGCAGGGTTTCCAGCCGGTTTTTTAGCAATACCATGCTCTTACGCGCCACATCACGCGCTTCGGCGCGGTGCAGACGACTTTCGGCATTGGTATCCTGCGGGTCGCTCTCTTTCGCCCCTAAATGGCTGTAAGGATCGTTAAACAGCCCCATATCGTATTTCACATTCAGTACATGACGCGTGGCATCATCAATTTCCTGCTCACTGACCACGCCGCGCTTAACCAGTCCCGGCAGATACTTGCTGTAATACTCATCGTTCATGCTCATATTGACGCCAGACTTCAGCGCCAGCCGCACTGCATCTTCAGGATCGCTGGCCACGCCGTGTTTGATCAGCTCTTTGATCGCCCCGTGATCGCTGATAGTAATCCCTTTGAATTTCCAGTCATCGCGCAGAATATCTTTCAGCAGCCAGCTGTCGGCAGTGGCCGGCACGCCATTTAGCGAGTTCAGCGACACCATCACACCGCCGCTACCGGCATCCAGCGCCGCTTTGTACGGTGGCAGATAGTCCTGCAACAAGCGCTGCGGGCTCATATCCACGGTGTTGTAATCACGGCCCCCTTCCACCGCGCCATAAGCGGCGTAGTGTTTCACGCTGGTCATCACCGAGTAGCGGTCTGCCGCGCTGTTACCCTGCATCGACTCCACCAGCGTCCGGCCCATTTCGGCGGTAAGGAAAGTATCTTCACCAAAGCCTTCCGATACCCTGCCCCAGCGCGGCTCGCGCGTGACATCCACCATCGGTGCCCAGGTCATATTCAGCCCATCATCCGCCGCTTCATATGCCGAAATCCGCCCCACATCGGCTAACGCGTCCAGATCCCAGCTGGCCGCCAGTCCTAACGGAATCGGAAACGCGGTGCGCTGACCGTGAACCACATCGTAAGCAAAAAATAGCGGTATTTTCAGACGGCTGAGCTGCATCGCCTGATCCTGCATTGCACGAATATCCTGCCGGGTGACGGTATTAAAAATCGCGCCAACCTGCTCCTGCTGAATCATGCCACGGATCACCTCTTTGGTATTTTCCGGGCCGACGGTAATCAGTCGCAGCTGACCAATTTTCTCGTCGAGGGTCATTTTTTTCAGCAGGTCGCTGACAAAGGCGTCACGGGCTTGCGGGGTTAACGGGTGCGGAGCAGACAGTTCATCGGCAAAAGCTGGCTGCATCGCCAGCGTGACAGCAAGGCTGACAGAGTAAATCCATTTCATCAGATTGGCTTCTCTCAAGTAACTGCGCGGTAACGATTTATTGCGTAACTGAGCAACAAGGATGGCAGCAGTTTGCCACAATCTGGCGACTGATACCCAACAACAACGCATCGCCACGATAAAACCAGCGGAAAACTCATGGCTTAACTCAATGCTAGCGGCAGAATCTTTTTTTTGCGATAGCTTAACCGCGATTAAACCGCTGCATTTTTACCCTTTACAGAGGGTGCTGCAGCCCTTATAGTCCGGCAAAATTTTCATGGAGAATCCCATTGGACAGTCAAAGTAGTCGATTAATCTCCACGGCAAATTAACCTGTCTCCGATACGTTACTTGCCGTACATCACGGCGGGTCATGTCATCACTCCAGCGTTATCGCTGATGCATCCCGTTTTAACATTTATCTTTCCGGGCAGGATTCGCCCAGAATGAAGGTGCATTATGCGTTTTATCTCTCAGTTAATTAGCTTTGCAATTAATGTGCCCGGCCATAGTCTGTTTCCTCCGGGGCGGTGCTGCTGAAAACTCGCTGATGATTCAGCGCTTTCAGATGCGTTTACGCATAACCGTTTCCCCTGCCCGCCGTGATGGCGCGCAAAAAGTGAGTAATAATTATGGCATGGTCTCCATTTATCGTGCATCTGGCGCTGGCAGTTCTGCTTGGCGCAGTGATCGGCGCTGAGCGCCAGTGGCGTCAACGGATGGCTGGCCTGCGTACCAATGCGCTGGTCGCCACCGGGGCGGCAATTTTTATCTTAAGTTCTGCCAGCACCTCACCGGACAGTCCGGGACGGATTGCTGCGCAGGTGGTCTCCGGCATTGGCTTTTTAGGAGCCGGGGTAATTATGCGTCAGGGCATGAATATCAGCGGCCTGAACACCGCAGCGACCCTGTGGTGTTCTGCGGCGGTGGGTGTGCTCTGTGGGCTGGGGCAATTTGCCAATGCCACCGCCGCCACACTGGTGCTACTTTGCGCCAATATCCTGCTGCGTGAAGCGGCACAGCGCATTAATCTGCAACCGAAAGCGCCGGAAGTGGATACCGAGCAATGCTATCGCATTCAGATAACCTGCGGTACCGAGGATGAAATTCTGGTACGCACGCTGATTTTACAGGCGCTGAACGGCGTGGCGTTACGTCTGCAATCCTTATGCAGCGCCGATATTGACCGCCCCGGTCAGCTGGAAGTTTGTGCTGATATCCTCGGATTTGCGCATGCACAGCGCGAACTGGAAAATATTGTTTGTCGTATCAGCCTGGAAAAAAGCGTCAGCGCCGTGCACTGGCGTATTGCCGACACGGCGTCCTGATGACTGAGCATGAATACGGTGGTGTGATTTTCACCACCGTATTCATGCGGTTGCGCTACAGTAATGGCGTGACACAAAACAGGACAATGGATATGCATACCTCAGAAAACTCAGCCAATAAAACCCTGCTTGCCGAATTTACCCGGATCGTCGGTCACTGCCATCTCCTCACCGATCCACGCAAAACCGAACGCTACCGCAAGGGCTTTCGCTCCGGCGAGGGCGATGCGCTGGCGGTGATTTTTCCCGGCAGTTTGTCAGAACTCTGGCAGGTGCTGAAAGCCGCCGTCGACGCCGACAAAATTATTCTGATGCAGGCCGCCAATACCGGCCTGACCGAAGGTTCCACGCCGCACGGCAACGATTATCAGCGCGATATCGTGATTATCAGCACCCTGCGCATGGATAAAATCCAGTTAATTGACGGCGGAAAACAGGTACTGGCGTTCCCCGGCAGCACACTGTATCAGCTGGAAAAAGTGCTGAAACCATTGGGCCGCGAACCTCATTCAGTGATCGGCTCCTCCTGTATCGGCGCATCGGTAATGGGCGGAATCTGTAATAACTCCGGTGGTTCGCTGGTGAAACGCGGCCCGGCCTATACCGAAATGGCGCTGTATGCGCGTATTAATGAACAGGGAAAATTGCAGCTGGTTAACCATCTGGGGATTAATCTCGGCAGCTCACCCGAACAGATTCTTGGCAAACTGGATGATGAAAACTGGCGCGCCAGTGATGTGTTAAATGACAATCGTCATGCGTCCGACAGTGACTATGCAGAGCGGGTACGCGACGTGGAAGCCGACACCCCTTCCCGCTTTAACGCGGATGAACGCCGTCTGTTTGAAGCCTCCGGTTGCGCCGGCAAGTTGGCGGTATTTGCCGTACGACTCGATACCTTTGCCGCCGAAAACGCACAGCAGGTGTTCTATATCGGCACCAATCACACTGCGGTACTGGATGATTTGCGCCGCCATATGCTGACTAACTTCAACAATCTGCCGGTCGCCGGTGAGTATATGCACCGCGATATTTTTGATATCGCTGAAGTGTACGGTAAAGATACCTTTGTGATGATTGATAAGCTCGGCACCGACAAAATGCCGCTGTTTTTCACCCTGAAAGGCCGCGCCGATGCGCTGCTTAATCGTCTGAGTTTTCTCAAGCCCAATGCCAGCGATCGCCTGCTACAAAAAGTCAGCTCATGGTTACCTTCCCATCTGCCGAAACGGCTGAAGCAGTATCGCGATCGCTTTGAGCATCATCTGATGCTGAAAATGTCCGGTGCCGGGGTAAACGAAGCGCGTGAATATTTGAAACAGTACTTCCAGCAGGCCGATGGCGACTTTTTTGAATGCGATTCGCAGGAAGGGGCAAAAGCCTTTTTACATCGCTTTGCTGCGGCGGGCGCGGCGGTGCGCTATCACGCGGTGCATCATAATGAAGTGGAAGATATTCTGGCGCTGGATATTGCTCTGCGCCGCAACGACCGCGACTGGTTTGAGCAGCTGCCGCCGGAGTTTGATAATGCGCTGGTGCAGCGTCTCTATTACGGCCACTTTATGTGCCATGTTTTCCATCAGGATTACATCGTCAGGAAAGGTGTTGATGTTCATGCGCTGAAAGAAAAAATGCTGGCGATCCTCGCGGCGCGCGGCGCGGAATACCCGGCAGAACATAACGTGGGTCATCTGTATCAGGCGAAACCACAGCTAAAAGCGTTTTATCAGCAGCTTGATCCGACCAACAGTTTTAATCCGGGAATTGGTAAAACCAGTAAAGTGAAACACTGGGGAGGGTGCGACTGCGGCAAGGACGTGCAGAAAGAGAGCTGAAAATGCTGTACCTCCACGCATGCCATCAGGACAGGCGGCGAGAACGCCGCCTCTACGAAAAAACGGATGCCAGAAATGCTTAAGTGACCAGCATTAGTCGAAAACGGCTCCTCCTGAGTTTTACTTACTCTTCCGGAGCCTCTTTCAGCACCATATTGCCGTTCTTACGTTCAATCACCATGGTCTGCGGCGTTGACAGCATCACACCCTCTTTGCGTAAGCGGGTAAGAATATCAAACAGCAAATCACTTTTCGCCCCGCTGACCTGACGCGGACTGGCGACGTTTCCGGTGACGCTCAGCACGATGCCGCCAGGGGTGAGATCTTTAAATGACACGGACGGTTCCGGCGTCTCAAGAATGCGCTCGTTTTCGTTATACACATCCAGCAGCAACTGACGTACCAGCACCGGGTCAATATCCAGCGGGAAGGTCAGTGTAATGGTCGCTACCCCTTGCGCATTACCCATCGTGGCGTTACGCACGTTTTGCGAGATCAGCTGTGAATTAGGCACAATCACCGTCGATTTATCGCCAAGCTGAATTTCAGTGGCGCGCACGTTAATACGCCGAATATCACCCTCAATGCCGCTAATACTCACCAGATCGCCAACTTTTACCGGGCGTTCGGTCAGCAAAATCAGGCCGGAGATAAAGTTTTTAACGATCTCCTGCAAACCAAAACCGATACCGACCGATAAGGCACTGACAATCCACGCCAGTTTGTTCCATTGCAGGCCAATGGTGGAGAGCGTCAGCAAGATAATCAGCACATAGCCGATATTACTGAACAACGTCACCAGCGACACGCGCATGCCGATATCCATGGTGGTTTTTGGCAGAAAGTCTTTATCCAGCCAGCGTTTTACCGAACGCAGCACATAAATGCCGACCACCAGACAGAGAATGGCATTAACCAGATGCGCCGGCACAATATTCAGCGACTCCAGTCCTTTACCGCCCCAGAACTCCACCGCTTTCTGGAGCAATTCAATCGGCGTTGAAGTGCCCAGCGTACCGTTCAGAATTGCGACAGCGGCAAACAAAATCAGTATGGTTTTGCCAATTGCCGACAGCAGCGCCGCCGCCTGCGACAAATGGCGTTCATCGATATTCAGCGAGGTCTGTAACTGTTTACCGGTAGTATTATTGGTCGACAACAGGCTTTCGCAGCCATCCTGAATTAAGTGGCTCAGCAACCAGAAGGAGCCAAATACAATGCCAATCCAGATTAACTCATAACTGAGGAAGCGACTCAGGGTGACATAACCAATCACCAGCGAAGCGAGAATCGCCATCCCGGTCAGGGTGATCGCCAGCTGAATCAGGCCCACCAACGTGGAACGCGCTTCCGGTTGCAGCCCTTCCTGCAACATTTTACGGCGCGCACGGCTGGTGCGGAAACTGATCGACAGCGCGGTCGCGCCAACCAACAGTGCAGTTAAGCCGTTGGCCCAGATGGTCGTACCGACGCTGGTTCCGGCGCTGCTGTTAAAGGATTCTACCGTCTGGAAAACAAACACCAGTGAGGCGGTAAGTGGCGGAAAAGGTTTCAGTGCGGTAGCCACCTCATTCGAGATAGCCGGCAGTCGCCATGACGGACGACGGGTGGAGAGAAACGCGCGTCCGAGGCCAGCAATCAGGCCACAGAACACGCTTAACTGCACCAGCTTATCCACAAAGTCCTGCACATCGTCAGACACTTCTGCCCGACGGGTAAACGCCAGATCGATAAAGTTAAATGCCAGCACCACCGCCACCAGCGTGGTCAGCGCGATAGTGGTGGCGAGGAAGCTGCGGCGCAGACGCCCTTCCGGCATTTTATGAATGCTTATCCACGCGAAAAACTCTTCGGAATAGCGGCGACCAAAGGTCGCCACCAGCAACGCCGCAATAATCCAGCCGACAGTTCCGAAACGCCAGCCTGGCTCCCAGGACAGTGCCGCGGTTGCAGATAGCTCATCGGCGAAACTACTGATTTTTTCGCCATCGGTATTATCCGTGCCAAATAACGGTGCCCAGAAACGTGCGCCAAAGATACTGCCGGAATTCAGCGCCAGCTGAGTTTTCATTGCATCACGGCGCAGGCTGACAATTTGCGACGACAAATTCAGCGAGCTGTTTTTGATCGCTTCAGCCTGCTTGATTTGATCGTCCAGTTTACTCTTCTGGCTCTCCAGCGAGGTGCGCTTGCGCGTGACTTCCGGCGTCTCTTTCACGCCGCTTTCCGCCGTCGGTGCCGGCCCGAGTACCGCCAGCTGTGAAACCAGCTGCGCCCGCTGTGGAATCAACGCCTGGCCAAGGGTATCTGCATTGCCGGAAAGTTCCAGCGCCATATCATTGAGCTGCCCCAGCTTGCCGTCGTTAGTTTCGCCGGAAACCTGCCCTTTAATTTTATCGAGTATCTTCTGCATTTTCGGCAGTTCAGCCGACGCATTGACCTTCGGCGTGGCATCGCCATCGGCAGTCGGCGGCGAACCCGCATCTGCCGCGATGCTTAATGCGGGACTCAGCGTGATAAATGCCAGTAAACACACGCGTAGAAAAGTTAACAACGTTGACATAACAAGAGCGACCCATGCGGTTATCGATGACTGGCGCGGCATCAGGCCGCAGCACTTCAGCGCGTTAGTTTATGCTTTTACAACACCCTTAACTATAGGATTTATAGTCAAGGGCGGGCAATGCTGATTACTCGACGGTATTGTTGCTGGCAACCTGCGCCGCTTTCTGTTTCTTGTAGCTCAGCGCAGAGGCCGGAACCGGCGCGGCCTTGCCGGTTTCCATCCAGCCACGCAGGCGACTGGCATCGGCGAAATGGGTGTATTTACCAAAGGCGTCCAGCACCACTAACGCCACCGGGCGCTGATTAATGGTAGTGCGCATCACCAGACAGTGCCCGGCCTCATTGGTAAAACCGGTTTTTGTCAGCTGAATATTCCAGTCCGGTTTGTAGACCAGATGGTTGGTATTACGAAACGGCAAGGTGTAATTCGGGCTGCTGAAGTTAGCCATATCTTCATGGGTGGTACTTAACTGACCCAGCAGCGGATATTGTTTGGTCGCGATCAGCAGTTTGGTCAGATCGCGCGCCGTGGACACGTTGTTAATCGACAAGCCGGTCGGCTCGACGTAACGGGTATTCGTCATGCCGAGGGCACGCGCTTTGGCATTCATCGCCCGGATAAACGCATTGTAACCACCCGGATAATGATGCGCGAGGCTGGCCGCCGCACGGTTTTCCGACGACATCAGCGCCAGCAGCAGCATATTTTTGCGGCTGATCTCACTGTTCAGACGCACGCGCGAATAGACGCCACGCATTTCCGGGGTATGGCTGATATCAACCGTTAACTTTTCGTCCAGCGGCAGATGCGCATCCAGCACCACCATCGCGGTCATCAGTTTGGTGATGGAAGCAATTGGACGTACGCGGTCAGGATGACTGGCGTAAATCACTTTATGGGTGGTCAAATCGATCACCATGGCGCTGCCAGAAGCAATTTCCGGCTGCGAAACCGCGGACATTTTGGTGATATTGGGGCTGGCGACGGCCTGATTCAGCATGCCCGGACCAGAAAAAAGAATGGCTAAACTCAAAAGCGAATAACGGATTTTTGCAGGCATCGTGTCAAACTTAAGCGGGTTGATGTTTTGCTGTGCAATACACAGGCCGCCATCCGTGAAAAGTGAGGCCACACGGGGGCTGGCAGCTGCATCATACTCCGGCCAATCTGTAAATTCCTACCGGAGATTCGTTTCCGGGCGTAACCAAAGTGCCGCCGGGTGACGGCGGCACTCAGGATTAAAACATCAGATAACCGTAGCCCCAAATCACCACCGTCAGCGCCAGCAGTACTTCAAACACCAGGATACCGATAGCCAGGGTTGAGCCGGAAAAACGCAGGCTCTCTTCGCGGTCAATGTTCAGGAACATCGGAATGCCGACATATAACAGATAACCGGTGTAAACCATCGCCAGCGCGCCGGCCAGCAGGCACAGCCACACCAGTGGGTAAAGCGCCACCAGCCCGCTTAAAAACAGCGGTGTGGCAACATAACCGGCAAAAACCGTACAACGTTGCAGGGTGGGTCGTTGCGGGTAATCTCGCGCCATCCAGTGAATGACCTTGCCCATTACCGCCACGCCGCCGAGGATCAGGGCATAAAAAAGCACCGCTAAGGCAATACCGGTAAACAGTGAAAGTTGAATAGTCCGTCCTGCACCAAGATTCCACCCCAGTTGGGTCGTGCCGATAAAGGCGCAGATTACCGGGATCGCCGCCATAATCAGCACATGGTGGGTATAGTGGTGCGAAACGCTCTCGTTCTCTTGCTTAATTTCGCGCATTTCCTGATTGGGATGCGCCAGAAGTCCCCAGACATGATTCATAAAATCACTCCTCTGATACGACTAACCGCCAGCGTTCATCTGAGATCGGCGGACTCACTCCAAGTATACGTGTCGCTGGCATTTCCGGTGGGTTATTTGCACGTTTTTTCATCGATTTTTCCGGGCAATGAAGGAAAAGTATGAAATTTGGTGCTTTTCCCTGAAGCCAGCGCGATCCGGGTATAAAATTAGCCCTTCAGGCGCATTAACAGGAAGGTGAGTTTTGCATATCGATGTAAATGGACTGATTTCACAATACGGTTACTGGGCGCTGTTAATTGGTTGTCTTGCCGAAGGTGAAACTTTTACGTTATTAGGCGGCGTGGCGGCCCACGAAGGCCTGCTGCGCTATGGCTGGGTGGTACTGATCGCCGCGCTGGGCGGCACCCTTGGCGATCAAATTCTGTTTTATATTGGTCGCCATTACGGCACGACAATTCTCGGCCGGTTTAAAAAGCATCAGGACAAGATTGCCAAAGCCAATAAGATGATTCGCCGTCGTCCGACGCTGTTTGTGATTGGCGTGCGCTTTATGTACGGCTTCCGGCTGATTGGCCCGGTGATTATTGGCGCCAGTCGCTTGTCGCCCGGCAGATTTTTTCTGCTGAATATTATTGGCGCGCTGCTGTGGTCGCTGATTTTTGTTTCGCTGGGTTACGTCGGCGGACAGGTGATTGCCCCGTGGTTGCATCAGCTCGATCAGCACCTTAAACATTTGCTGTGGCTGGTGGCGGCAATAGTATTAGTGTGGGGTGTGCGTCTGGCGTTTCGTCGTTGGTCAAATAAGCGGGAACAATAAATTTTTTTATCGGGGCGACGCTGGCGTCGCCCCCAACACAATCATTGATTTTGCATAAAAAACTGCGGATTCGCCAGGGTAAAGCCACCATCGATAATAAATGACTGACCGGTGGTGTAAGTCGACCATTGTGAACAGAGCCACGCCACCATACTGGCTATCTCGCGGGTGTCGCCAGGGCGACCGGCCGGTATTTCTGGCATCGATATCTGATGCGCATCGCTGTTATCCATCTGGTTCATCGGCGTGGCGATAGCGCCCGGAGCCACCGCATTCACCAGAATTTTGTGTGGCAGTAAACTTAACGCCATTGACTGCGTCAGCCCGCCGAGCGCGTGCTTACTGGCACTGTAGGCCACTGAGCCGGGCAACGGCGTATGCTCATGCACCGAGGTGATATTAATAATCCGCCCCCCTTCGCCCTGCTTTACCATCTGGCGTGCGGCAATCTGCGCACAGACAAAAGCACCGTCAACGTTGACCGTAAACACCTTGCGCCAGTCTTCGAAGGTGGTTTCAAGGAAATCGGCTTTGATATTGACCCCGGCATTATTCACCAGCACATCAATGCGTCCCAGCCGGGCGATCAGATTTTCCAGCGACTTTCCACCCTGCTGCGGATCGGAAAGATCCAGCTGTTCGATTTCCGCTTTCTTACCGAGATCGCGCACCTGCTGCGCCGTCTGCTCTGCGCCTTCACTGTCCGATCGCCAGGTGATACCAATATCAAATCCCTGCTGCGCCAGCATAACGGCCGATGCCTGACCAATACCGGAATCCGATGCGGTGACGATGGCCACTTTGTTCGTTGGCTTACTCATGGTTTCCTCCTGAACTCAGTTATGGCTGACCTGCAAGTATAGACGTTATGGTTAATGCGGGGTTTTACTATATAAATCTTCAACTTAATTTACACTTCGTTGCGCTTCCTGCCGTCAGTGACGCCATCCGTTGACTATAGTGACAACTGGAAATAACGGATTTTAACGGGAGCGTTATGAAACAAGTTAAGCGAGAAATTGGCGATCACGGGGTCATTGGCGACCTGAGAACCTGCGCGCTGATTGCTAATGATGGCACCATCGATTACTTCTGCTGGCCCAATCTCGACAGCCCGTCAGTATTCACCGCCCTGCTCGACAGCGATGAGTCCGGGTTATTCAGCATCGCTCCCGACTGGACCGACGCCCGCCGTCAGCAACTCTATCTGCCGGATACCAACATTCTGCAAACCCGCTGGCTGGCCAAAGAGGGCGTGGCGGAAATCACCGACTATATGCCGCTGTGCGAGGAGCAGGACAAACAGCCGCGCATTATACGCCGGGTGAAAATGGTTCGAGGTGAAGCTCGCTTTCAACTGCGCTGCGCGCCGGTGCATGACTATGCCCGCGCCAATACGCAAGCCAGTCTGAAAGCGGGTTTAGTGGAGTTTTCCGCCGCCGGGCAGCCGACGCTGAGTCTGGCAGGCACCGAGCCACTGACGGTTGAAGGCGCAGCCGCAGTCGCCAGCTTTACTCTGAAAGACGGTGAACACGCCGAATTTATGTTTGGCTGTGCCGATGATGATCATCTGGCAGAACTGGAAACTGAATACTGTTTTCAGGAAACCTTTGATTTCTGGCGCAACTGGTCAGCAAAAAGTCATTATCAGGGACGCTGGCAGGAGAGAGTAAACCGCTCAGCGCTGGTACTTAAACTGCTGACCTCCTGGCAGCACGGTTCGATTGCCGCTGCCGCCACCTTTGGCCTGCCGGAAGAGCTGGGTGGCGAGCGCAACTGGGATTATCGCGCCTCGTGGATCCGCGACGCCTCTTTCAGCATGTACGCCCTGATGCGGCTCGGCTATACCTCGGAAGCACAAGATTTTACCCGCTGGGTCAGTCGCTGCGTTGAAAACAGCCATGATGAAGAAGAGAAATTGCAGGTGATGTACCGGCTGGACAGCGGCACCGAGCTGCACGAACTTGAGCTGCTGAACCTCTCCGGCTACGCGGGCTCCACGCCGGTACGCATTGGTAATGACGCCTGGCAACAAACTCAGCTGGATATTTATGGCGAACTGATGGACGCCATCTATCTGGCAAATAAATATGGCGAGGCGATTTCGCATCGCGGCTGGGAGAATGTCTGCCGGATGATCGATTACGTCTGTGAAAACTGGAACCAGCCCGATGCCGGGATCTGGGAAATGCGCGGTGAGGCGCAGCACTTTCTCCACTCGCGCCTGATGTGTTGGGTAGCGCTGGATCGGGCGCTGCGGCTGGGAATGAAACGTTCGCTGTCGATGCCGTATGAACGCTGGGATCGGGTGCGTGGCGAGATCCGCGCCGATATCTGGAACCATTTCTGGAATGAGAAACGGGGGCATTTTACCGCCACCCGTCACGGCGATGCACTGGATGCCTCCATGCTGCTGATGCCGCTGGTGCGCTTTGTCGGTGCCACCGATCCGCAGTGGCTGGCGACACTGGACGCAATTAAGGAAAATCTGGTCAGTGATGGTTTCGTGCGTCGTTATAACGTCGAAGAGACGCCCGCCGATGGGCTGGAGGGTGAAGAAGGCGCATTTGCTGCTTGCTCTTTCTGGTATGTCGAGTGTCTGGCGCGCGCCGGTCGGGTAGATGAAGCGCATTTTGAGTTTGAAAAGCTGCTAAGTTATGCCAATCCGCTCGGCCTGTATGCCGAGGAATTTGATACACGCGGCTATCCGCTCGGTAATACGCCACAAGCACTTAGCCATCTGGCACTTATTAGCGCCGCGTTTTTCCTTAACCGGAAACTGAGCGGTGAGGTTCCGCTCTGGCAGCCGTAAGGCGGAAAAAAACCGCAATCCGCCAGCAAAAGCTGGCGTGCGGAGCGACAATTTTACGTAAAGTTAGTTCAACTACGAAAAATCCTGGTTCCTTCCGGGGGCATTATGCCCATATAATGTGCACCCGGTCACAGACCGGAAATTGGGTCGATTCTCTAACAGCCTTTAAAGGCGCTAACACCTGAAGAACTATGAAAAAGACCATTCGCGCGATCGTCACACTGGCACTGGCATTTGCGGCATTCAGCCACTCTGCTTTTGCTGTGGTTTATCCCCTTCCGGAAAAAAATAGCCGGTTGATTGGTGAAAACCTGGAAATTACCGTTCCTCAAGACAGTAAACTGCCGCTGGAGGCCTTTGCTGCGCAGTACCAGATGGGCCTCAGCAACCTGCTTGAAGCTAACCCTGGCGTGGATGTTTATCTGCCGAAGGCCGGCAGCAAACTGATTATTCCTCAGCAGCTGATTCTGCCTGATGCGCCACGCGAAGGCATTGTGATCAACAGCGCTGAAATGCGTCTTTACTACTATCCGAAAGGCACCAAAACCGTGGTGGTTCTGCCTATCGGTATCGGTGAGTTAGGTAAAGATACGCCGATGGACTGGGTCACCAGCGTTCAGCGTAAGAAAGACGGCCCGACCTGGACCCCGACCAAAAAGATGCATGAAGAGTACGCCGCGCGCGGTGAAAAACTGCTTGATGTGTTCCCGGCAGGCCCGGATAACCCGATGGGTCTGTACGCGCTGTATATCGGTCGCCTGTACGCGATTCACGGCACCAATGCCAACTTTGGTATCGGCCTGCGCGTCAGCCACGGCTGCGTGCGTCTGCGCGCTGACGATATTAAATGGCTGTTCGACAATGTGCCGGTCGGCACCCGCGTGCAGTTTATTAACCAGCCGGTAAAAGCCAGCGTAGAGCCGGACGGTTCGCGTTACGTGGAAATCCATAACCCGCTGTCGACCACGGAAGAGCAGTTTAATTCCCGTGAGCCGGTGCCAATCACTATCACCCCTGCCGTCAGCAAAGTGGTGGTGGATGCCTCTGTGAATCAGACGGCGATGGACGCCGCGCTGAAAGCACGTAGCGGTATGCCGACGAAGGTGACTGGATTGTCAGAAAACGGCGAATCGGCACCGATTGCGATCCCGGAAGCGGATAACGCTCTGCCGATGGAGCAGGCCATGACGCCAGCGACGCCACAGAGCGCCGGTGCTCAGTCTGCTGACGCCGCTCAGCCTACGGATAGCGAGGGTGCAGCCCCGATCACCAATCAGGACACCACTGAAACCGGTGCGCCGGTTACCAGCGACAACCCGCTGTAACACTGGACACGGGAGCCGAAAACGGCTCCCCTGCACTATTTCTGACATCCGTTTTTTCGTAGGGGCGGCGTTCTCGCCGCCCGTGCCGAGTTTAGCACCTTGCATTCCCTCAAGACGGGAGTCGAAAACGGCCCCCCTACAGCATTCCAGAAATTCCGATGATTGTTCCTTAAACGATCAGCATTAGCCGAAAACGGCTCACCCGGGATATGTCTTTATCCAGTGAGTGACCACCTCGCCGTGGGCAAAAATACTGATAACTCATTATCTTGACGCTACCTGTTTAGCGCGCATAATTACGCCTCCGAAAAAGCATTATCGTCAGCCTGACAGGCTGCGCGCAAAGTGGCGATAAATCTGAGTCTTAGCAACGGGCACAAAGCATGAAGATCAATGTGATTGGTACCAGCGGCAGTGGCAAGTCGACCGTCGCGCGCGCCATTGCGCAGCGGCTGGCGCTGCCGTATATCGAAATGGATGCCCTGTTCTGGCAAAAAGACTGGGGTGAGAGCAGCGATCAGCAATTGTTTGCGCGTCTCGAACAGGCGCTGCAACAGCCGGGCTGGGTACTGGATGGTAATTATAATCGCAGCCAGTCGATTAAATGGCGTGATGTCGACACCATCATCTGGGTCGATTACAGCTTTACGCGCACGCTGTATCAGGCGATCAAACGCGCCATCACCCGCTGCTGGCATCAGCAGGAACTCTGGCCGGGGACGAACTGCCGGGAGAGCTTTCGTAAAAGCTTCCTGAGCCGCGATTCGATTATTCTCTGGACGCTAAAAACCTGGCGACTCAACCGGCGGCGTTATCAGGCACTGCTTTGCGACAGTCGCTTTCAACACCTGCATTTTGTGCGCCTGACCTCGCCGCAACATAGCCGCCAGTTTATCGCCGGATTGACGCCCGCAGCTTAACCCGCCGGGCTTCGCTGCGGCAAACTCAACAACCGCAAGGTGATCAGCACCGCCGTCAGCACCACCCCTGCCGCGGCCAGATATACCGACTGCATCCCCCAGTGTCCAATCAGAATGCCGGCTACCGGACCGGTGAGACCGAGTCCCAAATCAAGGAAAGCGGAATAGGTTCCCAGCGCACTGCCCTGGTTTTGCGGCTGCACCTGTTTCACCGCTTCCACTCCCAACGCCGGGAACACCAGCGAGAAGCCTGCGCCGGTCATAAATGCGCCGACGTCCACCAGCCACGGCGTTGCCGCCTGCCAGATAATCAGCAAGCCAACACACTCGATGAGGAATGACACCAGCGACACTTTCAGGCCACCAAAGCGGGTAATCATATTGCTGAATACCAGCCGCATCGCAATAAAGCCGAGGCTAAACAGCGTCAGGGCAAAAGCCGCGCCGCTCCAGTCACGACTGGCGAAATAGAGGGTGATAAAGGTGGCAATGACGCCAAAACCGATGGTGCCGAGCCCCAGTCCGAGACCGTACAGCCAGACGCGGGAAAACACCTGATGGAACGGAATGCGGTTAGCCACCGTCACCTTAATCGCCGGTTTTTTACTGGCCATCCAGAATCCCACCACCGCCATCAGAATAATCAATGAGGCAAAACCGGCGATACCGAACAGCTGATTCAGCATCACGCCAAGCGGCGCGCCAATCGCCATCGCCAGATAGGTGGCCACGCCATTCCACGAGATCACCCGCGCGGTTTGTAATGAGCCGACCACATTAATGCCCCATAATGTGGAACCGGTGCTGGTAAAGCTCTCGCCAACGCCGAGGAATACTCGCCCCAGCGCCAGCAGCAGCAGACTCAACCACGGCAGCGTCTGCGCCAGCACCGCGGCAATCGACAGCACTCCGCTCATCCCACAGCACACCAGCCCCAGCATCACGATACGTTTCGGCCCCAGGATATCCGCCAGCCGTCCCGACTGCGGGCGACTGATCAGGGTGGCAAAATACTGAATGCTGATAATTAAACCAGCCAGAAAGGAGCTGTAACCCAGCTGGTTATGGACAAATCCCGGCAGCACCGCCAGCGGTAAACCCACTGAGAGATAGCAGAAAAAGGTGAAGATAATGACCGAGATGATGCGCTTATTAAGCTGTACGTTACTGAGTGCAGGTGCTGAGGACATGGTAAAACCGTTTTAACCGGTGGGGGTGGAAATTATATGATACCCATCAATGGTTAAGAGATCCTGTTAAGATTGTTGCGAAATAATTGTGGCAATCTCAGCCGAGGTTTTTAACGCACGAATCTCACTGAACAGATCGGTCGCCTCGACATACTCTTTACGCAGATAGCCCAGCCACTGCTTAATGCGCGCTACATGATACAGCCCGGTGTCGCCCTGCTTCTCCAGCCGGGTATATTTTTGTAGTAATTGCACCACCTCAGGCCATGGCATGCGCGGTTCATTATATTTAATCACCCGGCTGAGATTCGGCACATTCAGCGCGCCGCGGCCAATCATCACCGCATCGCAACCGGTGACGGCGAGACAATCCTGCGCGCTTTGCCAGTCCCAGATTTCACCATTGGCAATCACCGGAATGCTTAAGCGCTGGCGGATCTCGCCAATCGCCTGCCAGTTAATGCGTTCAGCTTTATAGCCATCTTCTTTAGTGCGGCCATGTACCGCCAGTTCGGTCGCGCCAGCCTGTTGTACCGCATCGGCGATTTCAAACTGGCGATCGCCGGAATCCCAGCCAAGGCGTATCTTAACCGTTACCGGCAGTTCGCCCGGTACCGCTTCACGCATCGCTTTGGCAGCGCGATATATCAGTTCGGGATCTTTCAGCAAGGTGGCACCGCCGCCGCTGCCGTTCACCAGTTTTGACGGACAACCGCAATTGAGATCCACGCCCCAGGATCCGAGCGCGACCGCGCGCGCCGCGTTTTCCGCCAGCCACTGCGGGTACTGACCGAGTAGCTGCACGCGCACGCGGGTACCCGATGGCGTGCGGCTGGCGTGACGCAGCTCCGGGCAGAGACGGTAAAATGATTTTTCTGGCAACAGCTGATCGACCACCCGCAAAAATTCGGTGATGCAAAGATCGTAATCATTCACTTCGCTCAGCAACTCGCGAACCAGAGAGTCGAGAACGCCTTCCATTGGAGCCAGTAAAACCCGCATGCTTGTACACTCACAAAAATTGACGCGCAAGTTTACGAGTTTTCGAAGGGATGTGAAAGCCTGGAGGCGGCAATCGCTGCCGCAGATGAAGAGAGGGCCAGCATCGCTGCTGGCCCTTTATATCGATTAACCGTTGTTGGACGGGTTCGAGCGACGCTGACGGGTCACATTGCTGCGTGGTGCGCCATTGCTGCCGCCTTCCGTTTTGCCACCACGGCCAGCGGATGCTGCGCCCTGCCCCTGACGACGCTGACCATTACCCTGGCTGCGTTCGCCGCTGCCCTGGCTACGATTAGCGCCCTGGCCACGTTCACCGCTGCTCTGGCCGCGATGCCCCTGGCTCGGACCACGGCCACGACCACCGCCACCATTGCCACCGCGACCACCACCACCGCTGCCGCGACCGTTCTGAATCGGCTCAGCTTTGATGCTTGGATCCGGCTCGTAACCGTCGATGGCGATACGTGGAATTTCACGCTTCAGCACACGTTCGATATCACGCAGCAGTTTATGCTCGTCAACGCAAACCAGCGAAAGTGCTTCACCGGTGGCCGCCGCACGGCCGGTACGACCGATACGGTGAACATAATCTTCCGGTACGTTAGGCAGCTCGTAGTTAACCACATGCGGCAGCTCTTCGATATCGAGGCCACGCGCCGCAATATCGGTTGCCACCAGCACGCGAATACCGCCGTCTTTAAAATCGCTCAGTGCGCGAGTACGCGCGCCCTGGCTCTTATTACCGTGGATCGCCGCCGCGGTAATACCGTCTTTATTCAGCTGCTCCGCCAGATGGTTCGCGCCATGTTTGGTACGGGTAAACACCAGCACCTGCTGCCAGTTATCGCGACCAATCAGGAAAGATAACAGCTCACGCTTACGCTTCTTATCCACCATATGCACATGCTGGGTCACCTGCTCGGAAGCGGTGTTACGACGCGCCACTTCAACCTGTTCAGGATTAGTCAGCAGTTTTTCCGCCAGTGACTTGATCTCATCAGAGAAGGTGGCAGAGAACAGCAGGTTCTGACGTTTGGCAGGCAGTTTTGCCAGCACGCGGCGGATATCGTGAATAAAGCCCATATCCAGCATACGGTCGGCTTCATCAAGCACCAGCACTTCAATTTTGGACAGGTCAACCGCGTTCTGATGTTCGAGGTCGAGCAGACGGCCCGGTGTGGCCACCAGCACATCAACGCCACCGCGCAGTTTCATCATCTGCGGGTTAATGCTCACGCCGCCGAAAACCACCAGCGAGCGGATATTCAGATATTTGCTGTAATCACGGACGTTTTCGCCCACCTGCGCCGCCAGCTCACGGGTTGGCGTCAGGATTAACGCGCGCACCGGGCGACGGCCCTTGGCGTGCGGTTCGCTGCTGCTTAACAGCTGTAACAGCGGCAGCGTAAAGCCCGCGGTTTTACCAGTACCGGTTTGTGCGCTGGCCATCAGGTCACGACCTGCCAGAACCACCGGAATCGCCTGACGCTGGATTGGCGTTGGCTCACGGTAACCCTGTTCTTCAACAGCACGCAGAATGTCGGCGCTCAGGCCGAGAGAATCAAATGACATAAATTAGAGTAACTCCGGGTCCGCCCTGACCGTGTTCGACGGTGCAGTTTCCAGGGGGATAACTAGACGCCAGGCGAGCCTGACGTTTGAAAGGGGGGCACAAACTACGGTGCGTAAGCTTCTGATTGTAGCATCACCGCCGCCAACTCCCTAATGGTTCCGCTAACGGCCAGTATCGACAGATAAAAAAAGAGGCTGATTGCTCAGCCTCTTCTCTTTTTCGCCGCCGTCAGCTGCGCTTTTTCTGTGCGGCGCGCGCTGGTTCTTTCGCCAGTAGCGACACCACCGCCGGGCCGGCGAGCATCAGTACGCCGATTCCGCCGACCAACAGGTTGTTATGAATCACCCGTGACAGCAGGAACAGCACCAGCATCGCGGCACCAAAATAGTAAGTCGTGGTAACGTCTTCGAGAAAATCCCCGAGGTTACGTAAGCGCGGAATGCGCTGTGTCACCATCATAGCAACGAATACGCTGCTGTACATCGCCAGTAAAACCATGCTGACCTGGATAAGCGACTGATGTTTCCAGCCCCAGACCAGGGCAGCGATAAGCAACAGATGCAGTGAAATATGTACACAGGTTTGTCCGGTGACAATCTGAATACGGTTCGACCATTTCATCATTTTCTCCTGGCAGACCCAATACAGGGCGCCCAAGCTGTTACCGACAGGTGCCGGTGACAATTTCCTCAGACTAACGCAATTTTCGGATAATGCCGCAAATTACCGCTCATATCGGCACTCTTTTGTGACAAAGACTACACTTTATCCTTAACAAATCCAAAAGGAGAGCGCACAGAGTATGTCACAAAATGCGCAAGGATTTTCATTTAAAGTCCTGACGATTAATACCCATAAGGGTTTCAGCGCCTCAAACCGGCGCTTTATCCTGCCAGAATTGCGCGATGCGGTACGGGCAACGGCGGCAGACATTGTTTTCTTACAAGAGGTGATGGGCACCCACGAAACGCATCCGTTGCGCGTCGAAAACTGGCCGGACACACCTCATTACGAATTTCTTGCCGATACCATGTGGAATGATTATGCCTATGGCCGCAATGCGGTCTATCCGGAAGGCGATCACGGTAATGCCGTGCTGTCGCGTTTCCCGATTGTCGAGTACCAAAACCTCGATATCTCGGTCGAGGGCACGGAAAAGCGCGGCATGCTGCACTGTAAGTTGCGGGTGCCGGATCGTGATATCACTCTGCATGTGGTCTGCGTGCATCTCGGCCTGCGCGATGCGCACCGTTCCGCGCAGCTGGATATGATGTGCGACATGTTGCAGGCGCTACCAGCCGATGCGCCGGTGGTGGTCGCCGGTGATTTTAACGACTGGCAGCAGCGCGCCAGTCAGCGGTTGCAGCGCTGTGCCGGGCTGGACGAGGTATTCAGCCGTAAAAATGGCAAGCCGGCGCGCACCTTCCCCGCCGGCTTTCCGCTGCTGCGCCTTGATCGCATCTATGTGCGCAACGCCAGCGCCAGCCATCCGCAGGCGCTGCCGCGCAAACCCTGGTCCCACCTTTCCGATCACGCGCCGCTGGCAGTGGAGATTCACCTATGACAATGCAATGGCGCGAAGGCAACCGCATCCGGTTGCTGGAAAATGGCGAAGCATTCTTCCCGCGGGTGTATGGCGCGATACGCCGTGCGCAGCGCAGTCTGCTGCTGGAAACCTTTATCCTGTTCGAGGATGAAGTGGGTAAAGAACTGCATGGCGTATTACTGGAAGCGGCACGACGTGGCGTCAAAATTGAAATGATGGTCGATGGCTATGGTTCACCGGATCTGTCCGACGACTATGTGCAGAGCCTGACATCCGCTGGCGTGCGCTTTCTCTATTACGACCCGCGACCGCTGGTGCTGGGAATGCGCACCAACGTGTTCCGCCGTCTGCACCGCAAAATCGTGGTGGCCGATAATGAGATCGCCTTTGTCGGCGGGATTAACTTCTCGGCTGAGCATATCAGCAGCTACGGGCCGCAGGCCAAGCAGGATTATGCCGTGGAGGTTAAAGGGCCGATCGTTGAGGATATTGCTCGCTACGTGCAGCAACAGATTGGCAGCGAACAGCCTGGCCGCCGCTGGTGGCACCGCTCGCACCGCCCGGCTCAAAATCGCACGCCGGATGATGCGCAGGCGCTGTTTGTCTTTCGCGATAATGATGAACATCGGGATGATATCGAGCAGAACTATATCGATATGCTGCAAAATGCCCGCGAAGATGTGATTATCGCCAACGCCTACTTTTTCCCCGGCTATCGCCTGCTGCGGGAAATGCGCAATGCGGCACAGCGCGGAGTGCGCATCCGACTGATTGTGCAGGGCGAGCCGGATATGCCGATTGTTAAAGTCGGGGCCGAGCTGCTGTACAACTATCTGTCCGATGCCGGGGTGGAAATCTACGAATATATTCGTCGCCCGCTGCACGGCAAAATCGCGGTAAAGGATCGGCAGTGGGCCACCGTCGGCTCCAGTAATCTTGATCCGCTGAGTCTGTCGCTGAATCTCGAAGCGAATCTGATTATTCACGATCGCCAGTTTAACCAGCAGTTACGCGACAATCTTGATCGGCTGATGGCGGAAGATTGTCAGCGCGTCGATGAAAGCCTGTTACCGAAACGCAGCTGGTGGCATCTCACCAAAAGCGTGATTGTATTCCACTTTCTGCGCCATTTTCCGGCAATCGCTGGCTGGCTTCCTGCCCATACGCCAAAGCTGACGCTGGTGGAGCCGCCGGTGCAGCCGGAAATGGAAACCCAGGACCGCGTGGATGCCGATAATCAGGGAGCAAAATTCTAATGTCAAAAGCGCATCCGAAGTGGAAACTGGCGAAAAAAATCCTCACCTGGCTGTTTTTTGCCGCCGTGATTGTGCTGCTGGTGGTGTACGCCAAAAAGGTCAACTGGGAAGACGTGTATAACGTCATCATCAATTACAACCGTACGGCGATCCTGGCAGCGGTGGCTCTGGTGATTGTCAGCTATCTGACCTACGGCCTGTACGATCTGATTGGCCGCGCCTACTGCGGTCATAAACTGGCAAAACGCCAGGTGATGCTGGTGTCGTTTATCTGCTACGCGTTTAATCTGACGCTCAGTACCTGGGTCGGCGGCGTGGCGATGCGCTATCGCCTCTATTCACGTCTCGGCTTACCTGGCAGCACCATTACGCGCATCTTTTCACTCAGCATTGCCACCAACTGGCTGGGCTATATCTTACTGGCCGGGGTGGTGTTCAGTGGGGGGATGGTGCCGATTCCCAAAGGCTGGTTTATCGGAGAAGGTACCCTGCGGATTATTGGCGTGGCGCTGCTGGCGTTGGTGGTGGTGTATCTGGCGCTCTGTGCCTTTTCAAAACGCCGCCGCTGGACAATTAAGGGCCAGAAACTGGCGCTGCCATCGCTGCGCATGGCGCTGTTTCAGTTTGCCGTATCCTGCGCGAACTGGATGGTGATGGGTGCAATAATCTGGCTGCTGCTGGCACAGCAGGTGGACTACCCGATTGTGCTGGGCGTGTTGCTGATCAGCAGTATCGCCGGAGTGATTATTCATATTCCGGCCGGGATTGGCGTACTGGAAGCGGTGTTCCTCGCCCTGTTAAGCGGTCAGCACGCCTCACATGGCAGCATTATTGCCGCGCTGCTGGCTTATCGCGTGCTCTACTTTATCGCCCCGCTGTTGCTGGCGCTGGTGCTCTATTTATGGCTGGAGGGTCGCGCCAATAGTTTGCGCAAGCGCAATGAGCTAAGGCTGTAGGGGCGCGATTTTCGGTTAATAATGGAAGTTGGAGGGGAGCCGTTTTTGGCTCCCGTACTGATGGCATGCAGGGTGCTGACCCTCGGCACGGGCGGCGAGAACGCCGCCCCTTCGGAAATGTTAAGGGTGTATTATCGGCGGTTGCCGAAAATACGTAACAGCATCAGGAACAGATTGATAAAGTCCAGATACAGCGTCAGCGCGCCCATAATCGAGAAACGACGCAGATTTTCTTTGTCGTCAACATTAATCCCTTCACCAATATTTTTCAGTTTCTGCGTGTCGTAAGCGGTCAGACCCACAAACACAATGACACCGATATAGGTTACCGCCCACATCAGCGCGGTGCTTTTCAGCCAGAAGTTTACCAGCGTCGCCAGGATGATACCGATCAGCGCCATAAACAGCATATTGCCCATGCCGCTTAAATCACGCCTGGTGGTATAGCCCCAGAAACTCATGGCACCAAACATCCCGGCAGTGATGAAGAAGGTACTGGCGATGGATGAGTAGGTGTAGACGAGGAAAATACTCGCCATGGTTAAACCGGTCAGCGCCGAATAGAGCATAAACAGCGCGGTTGCCACTGCCCCGCTCATCTTATGCACCATACCGGACAGCACAAACACCAGCACCAGCTGCACGATAATCAGACCGAAAAAGGTAATCTGGTTGGCAAATACCAGCTGCATCACCGCCGGGGTATTTGCCGCAAACCAGGAGACAAAAGCGGTCAACAGCAGACCACAGGTCATCCAGCCGTAGACTTGCGCCATATACGTTTGCAGGCCGGTACCGGCTTGCTGAACAATCGAACCGTTAGAACGTGGATATCGATCCATGATGCGCTCCTTAGCGTAAAGTGAAGTTAATCCGTAAAGTCTGGCACAATTTGGGCCGTTTTTACTACAGATGCAGTTTTACAATTCATTTCCCGACGGCGTGAGCATTATCACTGGCGCGCCATACAGGCCTGATAGCGACTGTCGACCCGCTGAGCGAACCAGGCGGTCGTCAGATTGCGGGTGATTTTCGGGCTTTCCAGTTTAATGCCCGGCAATATCTCACGCGGCAAGCGCTTACCGGCGGTCTTATCGGCCAGCGTGAACAGATCTTTCCACAGATCGGTTTTTTCAAACTCCGGCGTATCGCCTTTCTCCAGCGCGCGACGAATCGCTCGATCGCTGATATTCAACTGCTTAGCCAGCGTCCGCACCGCCAGTTCCGTTGAGCTGGGCTGGTCGGAACCGTAAATAATCAGATCGCCATCCAGCGCCAGCTTCATGCCGCTGGCGCGGGTTACCGCCGCCTGAAACGCCGCATTACGGCTGGCATACCAGCCCGCGTTAAAGTCGGCAAAGCGATAGAGCGGCTGACTGTAGTTGGCCGGATAACCCAGCAGATGACGGGTGCCGAACCAGATACCGCCGCGACGGCTGAACACTTCGCGGCGAATCGAGCCGTCAATCGGATACGGATAGCCTTTGGCATTGGCTTCGGCGAAAGCAATGCTGACCTGCATCGGCCCGCCGGTATGCACCGGATTAAGATTGCCAAACAGCGTCTGCCCCATTGGCACGATATCGATAAAATCGTCGAAAATGGCGCTCAGTTCTTTTTCACTGCGCACCGTGTCGAGGCGTTCATTGTAGCTTTTGCCATTCGGCGATTTGATCAGTAACGCGGTGCGCACCATAAACAGCGGTACGTGAACTTTCGCCGCACGACGTTCAATTTCACCCCAGGCGATTTTCGGCAGTCCCGGCACCGGCGAGTCGGCATTAAAGGTCGATTCCTGCTCGGTCACGGCAATCACCGCACAAATATTGGCGTTGCTCGGCTCAATTTCCTGAGTACGTAAGGCGGTATAAATATCCGTCGCCCACGCTGATTTATTGCTGACTTTGGTCGGCATCAACCGGGTAATCTGTGATTTAACCTCGGCCGGGCTTTTTGCCGGTGCCTCGATGGTTTTTTTAGTACTACATCCTGCCAGCACTAACAGAGCTGACAGCAAAATGCCGCGCAGGCGAAATGGGGATAACATGCCGGTCCTTAGGATTTTTTTATGCTGCAGGCACCTTAACTAACCTGCAACCGCGAATCCATCAGATTAGACCATTTTTCCCCGACTCAGGCGGGCTGATACGCCGGATAAGTAAAAAACAGCAGATGCAGCAGATTGAGGGCGAAATGGAACAGCGCCGCAACCCACAGGCTTCCGGTCCACATCCATGCCAGTCCATAAATTACCCCGGCCAGCGTGGCGAAGACCACCAGCAAGGTGCCGCCGGCCAGATGGCTGATGCCGAACAGCAGCGCAGAGATCAGTAAACCGTTGACCGGCCCGATTAACTGGCTGAGACGCCGCTGTAAGTAGCCGCGAAACAGCGCTTCTTCGGCCAGGCTGACAAAAAACAGATTGGCCAGCGCAAACTGCCAGAACCATGTCGGATAGTGCAGTTCCAGCTTTAAGCCCCCGGCAGCGGTTGCCAGCAGCAGCAGCAATGGCAGCGCGGCGATCAGCAGCAGCCAGTAATACGGCCGGCTGCGGCGCAGCGGTTTGCAGGAGAAAAGCGTCGGCAGAATGGCGAGTAACACGAAGGGAATAAGCGCCTTATCGAAGTGATAACACATGGTAAATGGCGCGCTCTGCGCACCGGCACGCACTTTATTCAGCACATTCTGATGATTAAATCCGGGAACAAAATGGCTGAGTAACGTCAGGGCGATTAACAGTAAAAGGAGTTCGGCGCTGATGGCAATTGCCGGGAGATGGCGATAACGGTTAAGCAGCAGAGAAATCACCGCCACGCCCACCATTACCCACAAACCAAATGGCTCCACCCCCCCGGACCAGGCAGCCCAGATAGCGCTCAGCACCAGCAACACTATGCCAGCGTTACGGTTAACCCCTGCGGTAAATAACGAAGTAGCCAGTAAGATCCACATAAAAAGTCCTTTTTATTCCCTGGATAAAACACCGGTGTAACGTCTTTTACTGGCGACCCGCAGCGCTATCCTTGATGCGGATGGGGACCAGTGGTGTATGACCACGCATTTGGCTGTTGGCTAATCTTAGCGTCACTAAGGGAGCAACGCCACCGGCTGATTAATCCCAGCGACGCGCGGCCTGCTGGTCACTGTCGCGCGCATCCACCCAGCGGTCGCCCTCAGGTGTCGCCTCGCGCTTCCAGAACGGGGCGCGGGTTTTCAGGTAATCCATAATAAACTCAGCGGCAGCAAACGCCGCCGCACGATGCGCGCCGGTAACGCCTACCATCACGATCTCATCGCCGGGAAACAGCTCGCCCACACGATGGATTACCGTGACGCGCTGCAACGGCCAGCGCTGACGCGCCTCAACCACGATCTCTTCCAGCGCTTTTTCCGTCATGCCCGGATAGTGCTCCAGCGTCAGCGCGGAAACATCATCCCCGAGGTTGTGATTACGCACTTTGCCGGTAAAAGTAACCACTGCGCCATCTTCATCGCAGGCGGCCAGCCACTGATACTCGTCGCCCATGGAAAACGGCTGATGGCCGACGCGAATACGGGTTTCCATCTTAACCTCCGGTGACCGGTGGAAAAAAGGCCACTTCATCGCCAGCCTTCAGCGGATGTTGCATCGACACCAGCGTCTGATTCACCGCCGCCAGCAATTTGCCGGACTCCAGCGCCAGCGCCCATCGATCGCCCTGCTCTGCCAGCGCAACGCGCAGGCTTTCCACATCCGGATAATCCGCGTTCAGGGTTAACCGATCGCTGCCCACCAGTTCACGCACCTGGGCGAAAAACAGGACGTTAATCATGGGTCACCGCCTGAAAATCGCCGGATTTGCCGCCACTTTTGCTGATCAGGCGCAAATTATCGATGGTGATATCCTTTTGTACCGCTTTACACATGTCGTAGATGGTCAGTGCAGCCACCGATGCCGCGGTCAGCGCTTCCATTTCCACGCCGGTTTTACCGGTTAAGCGACAGCGCGACTCAACCCGCACCCGACTCTGCTCCGGCTCGGCGGTGAGCGTCACTTCGACTTTGCTCAGCATCAGCGGATGACATAACGGAATCAGTTCCCAGGTACGTTTGGCAGCCTGAATCCCGGCGATACGGGCAGTGGCAAACACATCGCCTTTATGGTGGCTGCCATCAATAATCATTTGCAGAGTATCGGGGTGCATCACCACCCAGGCTTCGGCGCAGGCTTCACGCACCGTTTCAGTTTTGGCGGAAACATCCACCATATGCGCCTCACCCGAGGCATTGATATGAGTTAATTGCGACATCGTTACGGCTTCTTTAAGTGCGAAATAAAGTTACACGGGCGGGTGCGGGCATCGAGCTGGTCGACAATAATGCGCTCCCACGCGCTGCGGCAGGCATTACCGGAACCCGGTATCGCAAAAATTAGCGTCTGGTTGGCCATTCCGGCCAGCGCACGCGATTGCAGGGTAGCACTGCCGATATCTTCGTATGACACCATGCGAAACAGCTCGCCGAAGCCTTCAATTTCACGGTCAAACAACGGCTGCAACGCCTCCGGCGTACTGTTACCGGCACTGAACCCGGTGCCACCGTTAATCAGAATCACCTGCACATCACTGCTGGCAATCCAGCTGGAGACAATGGCGCGAATCCGGTACTTGTTGTCTTTAACGATCGCGTGGTCAATGACCTGATGTCCGGCTTCAGCCGCGGCTTCACGCAGATAGTCACCGGAGGTGTCGTCCGACGCGTCGCGGCGGTCGGAAACGGTTAATACGGCAATCGCCGCAGGAATAAATTCGGAGGGTGTTTTGCCCATTATGCTGCTCCTGGCCGGTTAGCCGCCAATAAACGAGAGATTCTGAGTGATGCCAGTATTACCCTGATGCAGGAAGTGCGTCTGCTTTTTGCTTTGCAGACTGGCGGCAATGCGCGCCTGTAATTCCTGTTGCTGACCATCGCTGGCCAGCAAATCGCGCAGCGACACGCCACCGTCGCCAAACAGGCATAAATGCAACTTGCCGGTGGCGGAGACGCGCAGACGGTTACAGCTGGCGCAGAAGTCTTTCTCATAAGGCATGATCAGCCCGATTTCTCCCTGATAATCCGGATGGCGGAATACCTGCGCCGGGCCATCGCTGCGCGCGCGCGGCAGGCGCTGCCAGCCACGGCTGATAAGCTGATCGCGAATCACTTCGCCGGAAATATGGTGTTTACGGAACAGAGAGCCGCCGTCACCGGTTTCCATCAGCTCAATAAACCGCAGCTGAATCGGCCGGGGGCGAATCCAGTCGAGGAAGGTATCGAGCGTGTGATGATTAATATCGCGCATCAGCACGGTATTGACTTTGACTTTATCAAAACCGGCGTCAAAGGCGGCATCGATACCGCGCATCACCTGATGAAATTTGTCCTGCCCGGTGATGGCGTGAAACTGGCGGGCATCCAGGCTGTCGATGCTGACATTCAGCGCTGTCAGCCCGGCGTCACGCCATGCCGCTACATCGCGTTCCAGACGATAGCCGTTAGTGGTCACCGCCAGCTGACGGATGGCGCGATTCTCACGCACTGCGGCAATAATGTCGATAAAATCGCGGCGCAGCGACGGCTCACCGCCGGTCAGACGCACCTTTTCGGTCCCGGAAGCGGCAAACGCCCGGGTGACACGACGGATCTCATCCAGTGACAGGAAGCTTTTGTTGGTACTGCCTTGCGGTTTATAACCGTCGGGCAGGCAGTAGTTGCAACGAAAGTTGCAAACATCAGTGATCGACAGGCGCAAGTAATAAAACTTGCGCTCAAAATTATCAATAAATTGTGACACCAGAACACCTTTCCAATATGGGGAGATGCAGTCATTTCTTTCTGCACCCTGGCAGCTCAAAGGCTACGGCCAGTGCGCCATATCACGAGGACTTAGGCACAAAGGCTAGAGTGTGATTTACAGAACCGCTGCAAATCATGGTGAGAATAATTTTAGCGCTAACCGTAAGGCGTTACCAGAAGCAGTTTCGCTGTATATATTGATATATAGCGATCAGATTGCCACTTTTCACCACCTTTTCGCTGCATGATAAGTTAATATGCGCCCAATAACTTTGATACCCGTCAGTTATGTGGGGCATAAGCAGTTTGTGCTATAAAGAGCCGCAACCGGCAAAGATCAGTGACAGAGGAGTTTTGGTGAATGCGTAATCGCACGCTCGCGGATTTAGACCGTGTGGTGGCACTTGGCGGTGGACACGGATTAGGCCGTGTTATGTCTGCGCTGTCACCGCTGGGTTCAAGACTGACCGGTATTGTCACCACCACCGATAATGGCGGCTCTACCGGCCGCATCCGCCGCTCCGAAGGCGGTATCGCCTGGGGCGATATGCGTAACTGCCTGAATCAGTTGATTACCGAGCCAAGCGTTGCCTCAGCGATGTTCGAATACCGTTTTAACGGTAACGGCGAATTATCGGGTCATAATCTCGGTAACCTGATGCTTAAAGCGCTCGATCATCTCAGCGTCCGCCCGATTGAAGCGATTAACCTGATTCGCAACCTGCTGAAAGTCGATGCTTTTCTGATTCCGATGTCGGAACAGCCGGTCGATTTAGTGGCACTGGGTGCCGATGGCAACCTGGTGTATGGCGAAACCGATATCGACCAGTTAACACTGCCGCCGCAGGAACTGATGCTGTCGCCCGCGGTAAATGCCACCCGGGAAGCCATTGAGGCGATTGGCGAAGCCGACCTGATTTTAATCGGCCCCGGCAGTTTCTATACCAGCCTGATGCCGGTACTGCTGATGCAGGATATGGCGCAGGCGCTGCGTCGCACGCCGGCGACCATGGTGTTTATTGATAATCTCGGTCGCGAACTCAGTCCGGCAGCCGCCGGTCTGACGCTGGCCGATAAGCTGGCAATGATGGAAAACGTGATCGGCAAGAGGGTGATCGATGCGGTGGTGACCAGTCCGCAGGGCGAAACGCAAGGCACCGACGACCGTCTGCTGATTCGCGAGCCGCTGGAAGCCGCCGATATCAAATACCGTCACGACCGCCAGCTACTGCGTATCGCGCTGGAACATGCCATTCAGGCGATTGCCTGAATCCCTGCGGGCCGGACTTCCCGGCCCGCAGAGCAATAACACTCAGGAAGCGGCAATAAACAGTTCGCGCACCTGATGCAACTGGTCACGCACCGCGGCGGCCTCTTCAAACTCCAGATTCTGCGCATGCTGCTGCATCAGCGATTCCAGCTCATGAATTTTCTTCTGCAACGCTTGCGGCGTCATCGCCAGGTAGCTGCCTTCTTCCTCGGCCGCCACGCGGGTGGATTTGCCACGAACTTTGGCTTTGTTTTTACCGGTGCCCTGACCAATCTGCAAGATATCGGCGATTTTCTTGTTCAGGCCCTGCGGCACAATGCCATTTTCCAGGTTGTACTGCTCCTGCTTCTCGCGACGCCGCTCGGTTTCACCAATAGCCTTCGCCATCGAGTTGGTAATGCGATCGCCATACAGAATCGCCTTACCGTTGATATTACGCGCGGCGCGGCCAATGGTCTGAATCAGCGAACGCTCTGAACGCAGGAAACCCTCTTTATCAGCATCCAGTATCGCCACCAGCGACACTTCCGGCATATCGAGCCCCTCACGCAACAGGTTGATCCCCACCAGCACGTCAAATTCGCCGAGGCGCAGGTCACGGATAATTTCCACCCTTTCTACGGTATCGATATCCGAGTGCAGATAGCGCACCCGCTCGCCATGTTCTTCCAGGTATTCGGTGAGATCTTCCGCCATCCGCTTGGTCAGCGTGGTCACCAGTACCCTTTCGTTAATCGCCGCCCGTTTGCGGATTTCCGATAACAGATCATCCACCTGCGTCCCCACCGGACGCACTTCGATAATCGGATCGAGCAGACCGGTGGGTCGTACCACCTGATCGATAATCTCTTCACCCGATTTTTCCAGCTCGTAGTTACCTGGCGTGGCCGAAACATAAATGGTCTGCGGTGCCAGCGCTTCGAACTCTTCAAACTTCATCGGGCGGTTATCCAGCGCCGACGGCAGGCGGAAACCATACTCCACCAGCGTCTCTTTACGCGCACGGTCACCGCGATACATACCACCAATTTGCGGAATGGTGACGTGGGACTCATCCACCACCAGCAGGCCATCAGCCGGCAAATAGTCAAACAGCGTCGGCGGCGCTTCGCCCGGCCCACGCCCCGACAGATAGCGCGAATAGTTTTCGATACCCGAGCAGTAACCCAGCTCGTTCATCATCTCCAGATCGAACTGGGTACGCTGCGAAAGGCGCTGCTCTTCCAGTAGCTTGTTATTCGCCAGCAGTACCTGACGACGTTCCGCCAGCTCCACTTTGATCTCTTCCATCGCCTGCAAAATACGTTCACGCGGGGTAACGTAGTGCGTTTTCGGGTAGATGGTGTAGCGTTGCAACACCTCGAGCACCTGGCCGGTCAGTGGGTCCAGTAACGACAGTCGCTCCACTTCTTCATCAAACAGCTCAACGCGCAGCGCAATCTCATCGGATTCCGCCGGGAAGATATCGATCACCTCGCCGCGCACGCGGAAAGTGCCGCGCTGAAACGCCTGGTCATTGCGCGTGTATTGCAATTCGGTCAGGCGGCGCAGGATCGAACGTTGGTCGATAATCATGCCGCGCGTCAGATGCAGCATCATTTTCAGATAGAGATCGGGATCGCCCAGACCGTAAATCGCCGATACCGAGGCCACCACAATGACATCGCGGCGTTCCAGCAGCGCTTTGGTGGCTGACAGTCGCATCTGCTCAATATGTTCGTTCACCGAGGCGTCTTTCTCGATAAAGGTGTCAGAGCTGGGCACATAGGCTTCAGGTTGATAGTAGTCGTAGTACGAGACGAAATACTCCACCGCGTTATCGGGGAAAAACTCTTTCATCTCGCCGTACAGCTGCGCGGCAAGGGTTTTATTCGGTGCCAGCACCATGGTCGGACGATTGAGATCGGCAATCACGTTGGCGACGGTAAAGGTTTTCCCTGACCCGGTCACGCCCAACAGCGTCTGATGGGCAAGACCATCTTCCAGCCCTTCCTCCAGGCGTCGAATCGCCTCAGGCTGGTCGCCAGAAGGTTTAAATGCGGAATTGAGTTTAAAAACTTTGCTCATTGATGGGCTACCTGATGAAGAAATGCGCGAACCGGAGTGTAATTCTACTCCCCCTGGCCAAATTTTCCAGAAAATTACACTGGATATAATAACAGTTATTTCGCACAATGCGTCGGCAGACAGCAATCTGTCACTTTTGGGAGGATGGGTTGGGCAAAAGCCCGAGGATCGGCCGGAAAGGTTATCCCCAGAAGTTTTGACGCTTTAACAATTGTCAAGCGCACTGTAGCGAAAGCGTCATGTTGAAAATGCCATGAAAGCCGCAGGCTTGATTTTCATTAACTTATTGATTCTGTTTTAATTGATTGTTGAGTCGAGATAAGCACCAGTTAAAGCCGAAGCCGCGTCCGCTCTCGCTTGCCACATGTTTTCAGTATCTAATACACAAGGTTATCCACAGGAATAGTGGATAACTGATTTCAGCGCCCGAAACATCTGGTGTGTATAAATCTGTGCTGCACCCATTCTGCGCGCTGAAATATTTTTTTTTCGCTTTTTTTCATCTTTTGTTATCGCTAAACAGCGCAAGCAATGCATAACCTGGCGCACCATGCCACTGTTTTCGGTCACTGTTTTTTGCCATGGCTTACTGATGCGTCATGCCCTTTAGTGGCCCATTTGCACCAGTTGATCCGGCCTTAAGCACCGTGGCAGTGCAGGCCGGTATTACCCTCTGGTGATTATTTAACGCCGCTGACTAATTGATCGGCTTTACTGCCGTGTTTAACCTAAAAGTTAACTTTTTCTGAAACGAGCTGGCCTGTTAATTGCAGCACTGCCCGACCACCTCGCGCTTTCATTAACACCAGAGCGACAGCACGAAGCCGTGGCAACACCGTCTGGCGCGACTGACCGTCATTTGTCATCTCGCCAGAGCGGCAAAATCCGCTGCCATTGCAAGATTATCTGGAAGGAGAGTGTCCGATGTTAAGTTTACGTGCGGTTAATCAGTTTTATGGGCAGAACCACATTTTGTGGGATGTTGACCTCGATCTGCCGCCCGGTACCTGTACCGGGGTGCTGGGGCGTCCGGGGATGGGAAAAACCACCCTCGTCAACTGCATCATGGGCCATTTGCCGGTTAACAGCGGCAGCATGACCTGGCAGGAAGATGGCGCTCCGCCAAAAAACCTGCTGTTGCAGCCCATGGAGACCCGCGCCCGGATGGGCATCGGTTATGTGCCGCAGGGACGCCATATTTTCTCGCAGTTGACGATTGAAGAGAACTTACTGATTGCGCTACTGGCCGGACAGGACGATCGCCATCGCGCCATTCCGCCGATGGTCTACGAGCTGTTTCCTCATCTTTACTCGTTGCGCCATCAGCGTAGTGGCGAACTGTCGGTCGAGCAACAGCAGCAACTGGCGCTGGCGCGCGCGCTGGTCTTGCAACCGAAGTTACTGATTCTGGATGAGCCGACCGAAGGCATGTCGCCGTGGCTGGAGGAGGAAATGGGAAATCTGATTCATCGTCTTAACCATGATTTTGGCCTGACAATTCTGCTGCTGGAACAGCGTCTGTCGGTGATTCGCCGCGTGGCGCACTATTTTCTGCTGCTGCATCGCGGGCGCAACGTGGCGCAGGGCAACGTCGCTCAGCTGGATGATCCGATGGTCAATATGTGGCTGACAGTGTCGTAATGAGGCGGGACGACACAATGCGTCCCGCGTCGATTAATCCGGCAGACGCAGGAAGTCGCCTGCGCGGTCGAATGCCTCTGGGCTGGTGAGCCAGGGGATTTCACCTAAAAACGGTGCTGGCAGCCGCTGACGCAGCGTGGCGAGATATTCCTGATGTCGCTTACCTGGCGGCTCGACATCGTTAGCAATCCAGCCGGCAAACGGCAGTCCGGCGGCGGCAATCGCCTGCGCGGTCAGCATCGCGTGATTTATGCAGCCCAGCCTGACCCCGACCACCAGGATCACCGGCAGCTGTTCCAGTCTGACCCAGTCGGCAAAGGTCGTCTGTTCAGAGAGCAGCGTAAACCAGCCCCCCGCCCCCTCCGTCAGTACCCAGTCGGCTTTGGCGCTGAGCTGCGCCAGCCCGGCGGACAGTGCGCCAAACTCAATCGCCCGGCCCTGCTCTGCGCTGACGATATGCGGTGAGGTCGGCTCAAGAAACGCCAGCGGATTCACTTCATCATAATCCAGCGCCAGCGCACTGTATTTTTGCAGCGCCAGCGCGTCGCTGTTGCGTAATCCCGCGGGCGTTAACTCACAGCCTGATGCTACTGGCTTGTAGCCAACAGCACAGTAGCCCGCGCGAACCGCCGCCTGCAACAAGGCGCTGCTGGCAACGGTTTTTCCCACTTCGGTATCGGTTCCGGTCACGAACCAGCGTTTAATCACAATGAAATCACTCCAAAAACTAAATGGTAACTGAGCAGAAAACCGCGCGCGTCACGCTGCCAGACATTTTCCAGCTGTTGCAGGCGCTGGCGGGTCATCAGCCCGGTACTGCGTCCCTGATGCACATGGGTCGCGCCAATGCCTTTCAGCGAGCGCATCGCCGACAGCACGTCCGGGAACGCCAGCGTCAGCGTCTGCTGATTCAGTTGCAGCGCCTTTCCGCCACCGGCGGCGGCGATCTGTTCGACAGTCAGAAACGGATTCACATGTACCGCGCCATCGACCTGTAACCAGGCCTCGCGCACTTCGCTGAGCGAGTCCGCCGCCAGGGTGGAAAACAGCACTTTGCCACCGCTGCGCGTCACCCGGCTCAGCTGGTTAAGCGCATGGGCTAAATCGTCGCACCACTGCACCGCCAGATTGCTCCAGCAAAGATCGACCGCGTTATCCGGCAGCGGTATCGCGTCGATATCACCGTGCAGATAGTGGTGCGCCACCTGACTGCTTTGCGCTTCAGCCAGCATCGCCGCTGAAAGGTCTAGCGCCGTCACCTCGCAGCCGCGCTCACGCCAGCGCTGGCTGAACCAGCCGGTACCGCATCCGGCATCCAGCACGCGGTGATAAGGCGTGATATCGGTCTGCGACATCAGTTGGTCACCGCAACGTCGTTGCAGCTCAGCATGCTGGTTATAACTGTGCGCGGCGCGACCAAATGCCTGCGCCACCGCCTGCTTATTCACCCTGAGCGTCATACAACCTCTCCAGTAATGCGTCGATATCTTCTGGCTGCTGGCTGGCATTCAGCGTGATGCGCAGCCTGGCGGTACCCGGCGGCACGGTGGGTGGGCGAATGGCCGTGACCCAGCAGCCGCGCGCTCGTAAGCGCTCAGCTAATGTCACAGCCGCCTGATTTTCCCCGACGATCAGCGGCTGGATGGCGGTCTGTGAATCGCCGAGGGTATAAGGCAGATCGCGCGCGCCACGGCGGAAACAGGCAATATTTTCGCCCAGTTGCTGCCGCAGCTCGTCACCCTGCTGAATCGCCCGCAGTGCGGCCTGGAGTGCACAGGCCTGTGCCGGCGGCATTGAGGTGCTGTAGATCAGATGGCGAGCGAACTGCAACAGGTAGTCGGCGGTATCGTCATCACAAAGCACCGCGGCTCCGCTGACGCCAAAAGCTTTGCCAAAGGTGACAACCAGCAGCTCCGGCTTAACCTGTTGCTGCCAGCAACTGCCGCGCCCCTGCTCGCCCAGCACGCCAATACCGTGAGCATCATCGACCATTAACCAGCTGTTAGCCTGTTGTGACAGCTGATGCAGCTGCGCCAGCGGCGCGACATCGCCATCCATGCTGAATATCCCTTCGGTCACCACCAGCGTCTCTGCCGCACCGTCACTGGTCAGCAATTTTTGCAGACTAGCGGGCTGATTATGGCTGAAACGCCGCAGGGTTGCCGGGCTGAGGCTGGCCGCTTCCAGCAGCGAAGCGTGTGCCAGCTTATCAGCGAAGATACGGTCACCTTTCGCCATTAACGCCGCAATTAGCGCCTGGTTCGCCGCAAAGCCGGAAATAAACAGCAAGGCGCGTGAATAGCCCAGCCAGTCGGCCAGCTGCGCTTCAAAATCGGCATGGACGGCACGGTAACCGGTGACATGACCCGAGCCGCCGGAGCCGACGCCGTAGCGTTCAGCCCCCTGCTGCCAGGCACGTATCACCCGTAGATCGTGGCTCAGGCCAAGATAATCGTTACCGGAAAAGTTGCGATAACGCTGACCATTAATCTCAATCCAGCGCGCATCGCCCTGATGATTGATAGTGCGCTGGCGCATGCGGCCGGTTTCCCTGCGCTGCGCCAGCGCCAGCTGTATACGGTGTTGCCAGCTCATCAGACCGCCGCGTTGTAGAACTTATCGCTATCGGCGCTAAACAGTTGTTCGGTCAGCACATGCTGCTGCTCGTTATCACCCGCGGCGGTCGTGGTGTGTTCAGGATTCAGTCCCAGCTTGCGGAACAGCAGCAGGTCTTTGTCTTCTTCAGGATTTGGCGTGGTCAGCAGTTTGCAGCCGTAGAAAATCGAGTTGGCGCCGGCCATAAAGCACATCGCCTGCGTCTGTTCGCTCATCTGCTCGCGACCGGCTGACAGACGGACATGGGAAGTCGGCATCATAATGCGCGCAACGGCGATAGTACGAATAAAATCAAAGGGTTCGACGTCTTCATTATCGGCCATTGGCGTGCCTTTCACTTTCACCAGCATATTGATCGGCACGCTTTCTGGCGGTACCGGCAGATTTGCCAGCTGAACCAGCAGACCGGCGCGATCCTTTACCGTTTCACCCAGGCCAACAATGCCGCCGGAGCAGACTTTAATCCCGGCATCGCGCACTTTACCCAGCGTATCCAGACGCTCCTGATAGCTACGGGTGGTGATCACGCTGCCGTAGAATTCCGGCGAGGTATCGAGGTTATGGTTATAAAAATCGAGACCGGCATTGGCGAGCCGGTGTGCCTGGCTGTCGTTCAGCGTGCCGAGCGTCATACAGGTTTCCATCCCCATCGCTTTTACCCCTTTCACCATCTGCTCAAGGTAAGGTAAATCACGGTCGTTCGGGTTTTTCCATGCCGCGCCCATGCAGAAACGGCTGGAGCCGGCGGCTTTCGCTTTACGGGCTGATGCCAGCACCTCTTCGACTTCCATCAGGCGTTCCGATTCCAGCCCGGTTTTGTAGCGCGCACTCTGTGGGCAGTACTTACAGTCTTCCGGACAGGCACCGGTTTTGATTGAAAGCAGCGTACTGACCTGCACCTGTCGCGGGTCGAAATGCTGGCGGTGCACCTGCTGCGCTTCGAACATCAGCTCGAGAAAAGGCTTATTAAACAGGGCCTGCGCCTGTGCGATTGTCCAACGGTTTGCCATTGCTTGCTCCAAAAAAGGGGATCGTAAATCTGTCGTGCTGAGTTATACTTGTAAACTAAATCTTTTTATTTTTGTTTACAAGTATCACTATGACCCCATCTGACCTCGCTTTCGACCGCCATCATATCTGGCACCCTTACACCTCGATGACCAATCCACTGCCCTGCTATCCGGTGGTCGCCGCGCAGGGAACCTCGCTGCAACTGAGCGACGGTCGCCAGCTGGTCGATGGCATGTCATCCTGGTGGGCGGCGATCCACGGTTACAATCACCCGCGTCTGAACCAGGCGATGCAGCAGCAGATCGGCCAGATGTCACACGTGATGTTTGGTGGCATCACTCACCCGTCGGCGGTGGCGCTGTGTCGCAAGCTGGTGGAGATGACGCCTGCGGCGCTGGAGTGTGTGTTCCTGGCGGATTCCGGTTCAGTGGCGGTGGAAGTGTCGATGAAAATGGCACTGCAATACTGGCAGGCGCGCGGCGAAAAGCGGCAGCAGTTTCTCACCCTGCGCAATGGCTATCACGGCGATACCTTTGCCGCGATGTCGGTCTGCGATCCGCAAAACTCGATGCATAGCCTGTATCAGGGATATCTGCCGAGCCATCGCTTTGCCGATGCGCCGCAGTGCCGTTTTGACGATAACTGGCTGGCGCGCGATGCCGATTCGTTTGAACAGCTGATCAGCACGCATAAATCGTCGCTGGCGGCGGTGATCCTTGAGCCGATTGTGCAGGGGGCGGGCGGCATGCGTTTTTATCATCCGCGCTATCTGCAACGGGTGCGTGAGCTGTGTGACCAGCATCAGGTGCTGCTGATTGCCGATGAAATCGCCACCGGATTTGGCCGAACCGGCAAACTGTTTGCCTGTGAACATGCCGGCATTACGCCGGATATTCTCTGCGTCGGTAAAGCCCTGACCGGCGGCACCATGACGCTTTCGGCCACACTGACCACCCGCCAGGTGGCAGAGACCATCAGTAACGGTGCGGCAGGCTGCTTTATGCACGGCCCGACTTTTATGGGCAATCCGCTGGCCTGCGCGGTCGCCAGCGAAAGTCTCGCCATACTGGCGGAAAACCACTGGCCAGCACAGGTCGCCAGCATTGAACAGCAGTTGCAGAGCGCCCTGTTGCCCCTGCGCGATCATCCACACGTGGCTGACGCGCGCGTGCTCGGCGCCATCGGCGTGATTGAAACCCACCAGCCGGTGAAGATGGCGGACATTCAGCAGTTCTTTGTGGAACAAGGGGTCTGGATCCGTCCGTTTGGCCGGCTAATTTACCTGATGCCGCCGTATGTGATTGAACCTTCAGCACTTAAGCAACTGACTGATGCGATTATCGCCGCTGTTGAACAGCCTGTGCTGTTTCAGGCGCGCTGACCGCCTGCTGGCGGGCATGGCGACGGCGGATGCACTACGCTTTTAGTCACTGACTAAAACGCAAAGGAGCCGATTATGTCGCAACAAACAGACACCAATCGTCGTGTAGTACTGGCGTCACGCCCCCACGGCGCCCCGACTGAAGCGAATTTCCGCATTGAGCATCAGCATGTTCCTGTCCCGGCCGAGGGGCAGGTATTACTGCGCACCGTCTGGCTGTCCCTTGACCCTTATATGCGCGGTCGGATGAGCGATGCCCCCTCTTATGTACCGCCGGTAGCGATTGATGACGTGATGGGTGCCGGTACCGTCGCGATTGTTGAACAGTCTCAGCATGCGGACTATGCGCCAGGCGACTGGGTGGTCAGCCAGAGCGGCTGGCAGGACTTCGCCCTGTCGAACGGTAAAGACCTGTTTAAACTGAGCGGCCCGGTTCTGAAGCATCCTTCATGGGCGCTGGGAATGCTGGGCATGACCGGTTTTACCGCCTATATGGGGCTGCTGGATATTGGTCAGCCGCAGGCGGGCGAAACCGTGGTGGTCGCAGCCGCCACCGGTGCCGTAGGCTCGATTGTCGGGCAAATCGCCAAACTTAAAGGCTGCCATGTAATTGGTATCGCTGGCGGTGCGGAGAAATGTCGCTACGCCGAGGAAGTACTGGGCTTCGACAAGTGCCTGGACCACCATCAGGACGATCTGGCGGAAAAACTGAAACGCTACTGCGCAGACGGCATTGACGTCTACTTCGAAAACGTCGGCGGCAAAGTATTTGATGCGGTACTGCCGCTGATGAACAGCAAAGGCCGCATTCCAATGTGCGGACTGATCGCCAGCTACAACGCTACCGGCCCGTCAGCCGGCCCGGACCGCCTGACGCCGTTCCAGGGCGCGATTCTGCGTAAACGTCTGCGCGTGCAGGGCTTTATCATTACCCAGGATTATGCCCACCGCTTCGAGGAATTTTTCCGTCAGATGAGCCAGTGGGTAGCTGAAGATCGCTTTGTGTTCCGCGAAGATGTGGTCGATGGTCTGGATAACGCGCCAGAAACCTTTATCGGCATGCTTGAAGGTAAAAACTTTGGCAAAGTAGTGATACGCGTCGCCGCCGATCAGCCTGGAGAGCAAAAATGAAAGTGTTAATGGTCCTGACCTCTCACGATCGGCTGGGTGACACCGGCAAGCCGACCGGCTTCTGGCTGGAAGAGTTTGCCGCACCTTATTATGTGTTTAAAGATGCCGGTATCAATGTGGTGCTGGCTTCACCGCTGGGTGGCCAGCCACCGCTTGACCCGGTCAGCGATCGGCCCGATGCACAAACTGTCGATACCGACCGCTTCCGTCAGGATTCCGCCGCGCAGCAGGCGCTGGCTAATACCGTAAAACTGGAAACCATCGACAGCAGCAAATATGACGCGGTATTTTATCCGGGCGGTCACGGCCCGCTGTGGGATCTGGCCGAAGATAAGTACAGCATCGCGCTGATTGAAAACCTCTGTGCCAGCGGTAAACCGGTCGGTGCAGTTTGTCATGCTCCCGGCGTACTGCGTCACGTTAAAAACGCTGACGGCACGCCACTGGTGGCCGGCAAGCGCGTGACAGGGTTTACCAACAGCGAAGAACAGGCGGTCGGACTGACTGACGTCGTGCCGTTTTTGGTGGAAGATCAGTTGAAACAGCTGGGCGCTCAGTTTGAACGTACCGATGACTGGGGTGTGTACACCCTGACCGATGGTCATCTGGTCACCGGGCAGAACCCGGCCTCTTCCGCCGCTGCGGCTGAAGCGTTGCTGAAATTACTCCATCGATAAATCATTCACAGGAGCGTTAATGAGAATCTATAGCCACGACCTTCATCACGGAGAGAAGATGCCGCAGCGCCATGTGTTTAACGGCATGGGCTATCAGGGAGAGAATATATCTCCGCATCTGGCGTGGGATGAAGTGCCATCCGGTACTAAAAGTTTTGTTGTCACCTGTTACGACCCTGATGCGCCGACCGGTTCCGGCTGGTGGCACTGGGGTGTGGCGAATATTCCGGCCAGTATTACGGTGTTGCCGCAGGGTGCCGGTTCCGCTATTGCCGAACTGCCTGAAGAGGCGGTACAGACCCGTACCGATTTCGGTCAGGCCGGTTACGGCGGTGCCGCACCGCCACAAGGCGAATCGCATCGCTATATCTTCACCGTTCACGCGTTGGATGTGGAAAAGCTGGAGGTCGATGAGCACGCCAGCGGTGCCATGCTCGGTTTTAATGTGCACTTTCACAGCCTGGGAAGTGCGTCATTAACCGTGATGTTTAATTAAATAGTGGGCGGCGTTTTCGCCGCCCACTGTCATTACAGCTGATGAATCACCACCCACATCGGCCCCTGGCCTACCGCGTAACGCGCTAACGGGTTAAGCAGCCCGGTCTCAGCGGCGATGTTATACACTTCGATATGGTGCGACTTCTGCCCTGCCGCCACCAGATACTGACCGCTGTGGTCGATATTGAATCCGCGCGGCTGCTGTTCAGTCGGCTGATAACCCACAACCTCCAGCAAACCACCGTCTTCACTGACGCTAAACGCCGTCACCACACTGGCGGTACGGTCACAGGCGTAGAGAAAACGGCCATCCGGCGTCAGGTGAATATCGGCCGCCCAGCGCGTATCGCTAAAGCCCTGTGGCATCATATCCAGGCTCTGTACCCGCTCAATGTCGCCCTGCGCATTTTTCAGCTGCCAGACGTCAACGGTGCTGTCCAGCTCGTTAACACAGTAGGCATACTGTTGATTAGGATGGAACGCCATATGGCGCGGCCCCGCGCCCGCAACGGTGGTGACCTGCGCCTGAGGACGCGGTTCCAGCTGACCGTCTTCGCTCAGTGAAAACAGGCAGATACGATCCTGTTTCAGTGCCGGAACAAAGACCGTCTGGTTGCTGATATCCACATTCGCCGAGTGGCAACCTTCCAGCCCGCCAATCACCTGGCTCGGTTCCTGCGGCAAACCATCGGCACCAATCGGGCTGATGCTGAAAGAGGCATCGTTATATGAGGCGCTGAACAAGAAGCGACCGCTGCGGTCGGTGGAGATATGGCTCGGGCTGCCCGGCAGCGAGGCCTGTCCGGCCTCGGTCAGCGTCCCGTCTGCGCCAATGCGGAAGGCGATAACCCGAAAATCAGGGCGTGCACCGACGTAGAGAAAACCCTGGGTCGGATTCACCACCATGGGCTGAACCTGTCCGGCCACATCAACCACTTGCAGTAAGGTCAGCTCGCCCTGTTCGCTTAACTGCCAGACGTGGATTTGCTGACTCTCGGGGCTGGCGGTGTAGACAACTTGTTTCATGAATGCTCCTTGTTCAATGCCTGAAATTGAGACCTGCCGCAAAGCGTAGCGCTTTTACGGCAGCCCGTCAGATGGATTTGTCGCCTGCTGGTTTGGTCGAAACCGCAGCAAGGTGTAGTATCATTGACTTGTTAATAATTACCACCGGAATGACTTATGAGCTATCGCGTTATTGCCCTTGATCTCGACGGCACTCTGCTGACCCCCAATAAAACCATACTCCCTGAATCGCTGGAAGCGCTGGCGAAAGCCCAACAGGCTGGCGTAAAAGTGCTGATCGTCACCGGTCGTCATCACGTGGCTATCCATCCTTTTTATCAGGCACTGGCGTTAGATACACCTGCAATCTGCTGTAATGGCACCTATTTGTATGATTATCAGGCGAAAAAGGTGCTGGCGTCCGACCCGCTTGCCAAATCGCAGGCGCAACAAGTGATTGAGATGCTTGACCAGCAGGCGATTCATGGTCTGCTGTATGTCGATAACGCCATGCTGTACCAGACCGCCACCGGTCATGTTACCCGCACCCTGAACTGGGCGCAGTCACTGCCGGAATCTCAGCGTCCGGTATTCCTGCAGGTCGACAGCCTGGCGGAAGCGGCGCAGTCTGCCCAGTCAATCTGGAAATTCGCGCTCTCCCATCCTGATACCCGCGCATTACAGCAGTTCGCTGACAAAGTAGAGCAGCAACTTGGTCTGGCGTGCGAATGGTCATGGCAGGATCAGATTGATATCGCCAAAGGGGGTAACAGCAAAGGCAAACGTCTGGCGCAGTGGGTGGAATCGGCAGGCTATCAGATGAGTGAAGTGCTGGCATTTGGCGATAACTATAACGACCTCAGTATGCTGGAAACCGTGGGCTTAGGCGTGGCGATGGGCAATGCCGACGAGGCGATCAAAGCGCGCGCCGGCCGGGTTATCGGCACCAACCTCGAGCCGGGCATTGCGGAAACCATTTACCGCGAAGTGCTGTAATCAGGACGTTATCGACACGCTTTTAATCTGCGCATACAGCCACATTCCCGGCTTTATCGCCAGTTCATCGCGAGCCCAGGGCGTAATTCGCGCCCACAGCTCGCGGTGGCCAATTTGCAGCCTGACCTCGACCTGACCCTCAATATCCAGCAGTTCGGCCACCCGCGCCGGCAACACATTGCGTATGCTGCTGTTAACCGGCGGCTGCAAGACCAGCGAAACGTCGGCAGAGTGAATACGAATGCGCAGCGGCGTTTTCAGCGGCACTTCCAGCCGACTGACCCAGATATGCTGATCGCCAAGCGCCAGCGCGGTCATCTGATAGTGCGGATGCTGTTCCAGCACCTGCACCCGCAGCACGCTACTTTGGTCGGCACGCGGCAGCCACGGACGCATCGCGCTGCTGCTCCACACCTGCTCCAGCGCGCCGAACGCTTTCACTTTGCCCTGATCCAGCACCAGTACGTTATCAGCCAGCTGCAATATCTCATCCAGACTGTGCGACACATACAGCAACGGAATATCCACCCGCTGCGCCAGCTTTTGCAGCCAGGGCAACAGTTCACGTTTACGCGGAATATCGAGCGAGGCCAGCGGTTCATCCAGCAGCAAAATTTCCGGTGCGCTCAGCAGCGCCCGGCCAATTGCCACCCGCTGCTTTTCGCCGCCGGACAGCGACCACGGGAAGCGCGTCAGCAGCGGTTCGATACCCAGCAGCTGCACCAGACTGTCGAACTGCGACTGCATGCTCTTCGCCATGCCGTAGCGCAGATTACCGCGTACCCGATAGTGCGGGAACAGCCGCGCATCCTGAAACACATAGCCAACGCGGCGCTTTTCCGGCGGTAAATTAACGCGGCTTTCCGCGTCACTCAGCATCCGGCCATTCAGGCGGATAAAGCCTTGCTGCGGCTGCGTTAAACCACTGATGGCATTGATCAATGAAGTTTTACCCGCGCCGGACACCCCAAAAATCGCGGTGATACCCTTCGCGGGCAGCTTTTCGTTGATCGTCAGCTGATGATTTCCCAGCCGCTGACTGAAGTTAAGTTCCAGCATCAGGCCCCCAGCCGTTTGCGGCCCCAGCGGGCCAGCCATTCGGAAACCAGCAGCGATGCCAGCGCCAGCACGATAGCAATCACGCAGAGTCGCGCCGCCGCGCCTTCCGCACCCGGCGTTTCAATCAGCGTATACATCGCCAGCGGGATGGTGCGCGTTTCGCCGGGAATATTTGAGACAAAGGTAATGGTGGCACCAAACTCGCCCAGCGAACGGGCAAAACCGAGCACCGTGCCAACAATAATCCCCGGCAGCGTTAACGGCAGGGTAATGGTGAAAAACACCCGCCAGCGCCCGGCACCCAGCGTGCGTGCCGCCTGCTCCAGACGGGTATCGACAGCTTCCAGCGCCAGCCGAATCGCGCGTACCATCAGCGGAAACGCCACTACCGCCGACGCCAGTGCCGCACCGCGCCAGCTAAAGGCAAAGCTGAAGCCAAACCAGTGATACAACCCTTCGCCGATAAAGCCGCGTCGCCCCATCGCCACCAGCAACAGATACCCCACCACCACCGGTGGCAGTACCAGCGGCAGATGGATCACACTGTCGAGTAACGCTTTACCGGGAAAATCACAGCGCACCAGAATCCATGCCATCAGAATGCCGAGAGGTAAGCTGAAAATAACCGCCAGCGTCGACACTTTCAGGCTGAGTTCAATCGCCTGCCATTCGGCATCACTCAGTATCATGTGCGAGGCGCAAATCCATAGCGTTTAAAGATAACTGCCGCTTCCGGGCTTTTCAGGTACTGAAAGAAAGCGCTGACGTCAGCAGAAGGGTGAGGGTTAACGACTGCCATCGGATATTCAACCGGCTTGTGGCTGTCGGCCGGGAACGTCCCCACCACCGTCACTTTTTTGCTGGCAATTGCATCGGAACCATACACAATTCCGTAAGGAGTTTCATCGCGCTCAACCAGCGCCAGCGCCGCACGCACATTGTTGGCACGCGCCATCACCGGAGCAAGCGTGTCCCAGGCACCAAGGTGTTGTAATGCCTCTTTGGCGTAGATGCCCGCCGGCACATGATCCGGGTCGCCGACCGCCAGACGTTGCCCTTTTAGCAAACTTTTCCAGTCGGTGGTGTGGCTGATGGTGACCGGCTGCGGCTGGCTGGCGGTCGGTGCAATCAGCACCAGCTCGTTACCCAGCAGCGTGTAACGCGTCTGTTTATCGACGCTGTGTTTATCAATGGCGTAATCCATCCACTGCTGGTCAGCAGAGATAAACAGATCCGCCGGTGCGCCCTGCTCAATCTGCCGCGCCAGCGTCGAAGATGAGGCAAATGAAGAGACAATTTTCACCGGCTGCTGCTGCTGATACTGTGTGGCAATATCCTGCAACGCATTGGTCAGCGAAGCCGCAGCAAACACGGTAATGGTATTTTCTGCCGCCACCACGTGGCCCGCCAGCGATAAAGTTACAGCTGCGCCGGTAAACCAGCGGCTCCATTTAACAGACATAGCACTCTCCAGGTTACGTTATATACGCAATAATATAACGACGATTCAAAAGCTGTCATGCGGTTTATCGACGGGAATGGGAGGAAGTTTAGCGGAGAAAACAGAACGCCTGACAAAGTCAGGCGTTGAAAACAGGATTACTGGCGGTTTTTAGCCGGCTGGTCGTCACGATGACCAATTTTGGAGATGACGTTAAACACTTCTCCAAGGCCATAAATCGCACCAAGGATAATGGCCATCACCACCGGCACCATGATGATTGCGAATGCCAGACTTTTTAATAATTCAAACATGGAAGCCTCATCTGAGCTGTGCAAAAAAACTATTGTAACGGCAGCAGAAAAAAGTGCACTGACCTTTTGTGCGCTTTACTCTGCGCTGACTCAGTCGAGCTTACACGGAACGGTCAGCTGGCGAATCCCGCACTGCCCGTTCAGCAACCCGACCAGCTGCACCGCCGCCGCCTGTCCGGCATCACTAAAGCCTAAATCCACCGACACGGTATCGGGAAACAGAAAGCTCAGCAGCGGCGTATGACCAATACTGCATATCTTCAACGGCGTCTGTGGATGCTGTTGCACATATTTAATCGCACCCAGCGCGATAGTATCCGAAGCGCAAATCAGCGCGCTGGTATCGGGTTTAATCACCTTTGCCGCCAGGCTGAAACCACTCTGATAGCTGAGATCGCCCAGTGCCGCACTTGGCGTCAGGTTATATTGCTGACAGGCATCACGATAAGCCTGATGGCGCAGCCGCCCGGTAGTTTCATCTTTTTCCGCCACGCCGATATAGCTGATGTGCTGATGTCCCTGTTGCTGCAACCGCTTCATCAGCAAACTGACCGCACCTGCATCATCAAAGCAAACCGAGGATAATCCGGCATACTCCCGCACCATTACCACCATTTTGCTTTGCCATTCCAGCAACATCTCACTGTGCAGGCCGGTAAAACCAAACAGAATCACCCCATCAACATTGCGCTGATGCAGCACGCGTAAATGCTCGGTGACCAGATCGGGTTTGAGCAAACTCTCCATCAGGATTGAGTCGTAGCCCTGCTCATAAAGCAGCGGCAAAATGGCCCGCACCGCCTGATTCTCAGAGGGGGAATCGAGACGGGAAACAATAATGCCGATGATCTTATCGCTCTGGCCGCGCATCGCCTGCGCAGATTTCGACGGAATAAAGCCGTGTTCACGGATCACCGCTTCTACCCGCTCACGGGTTTGCTGGCTCACCTTGCCATCGTTATTCAGCACGCGGGAGACAGTGGATTTGCCGACGCCGCTCAGGCGAGCGATATCTTTGATGGTAAGACGCGGTTGAGATGATTGCATGTTATTGAAGAGTAAGCCTTGTCCGGGGCAACACTGCCATAAAGCCAATACGCTGAGTGTATCACCTCTGCCGCTGCCAGTGATCTGTCCGATGATTTAAGCCGATAAACGCAAATATTTTGTGACTGCAATCATAAATGGGAACGTTCCCACTTATCGTAAGCGCGGTTACCGGGGCGGAATCCTCTCCGCCCCTGTCACATTCTCTGCCGGTGCTTTACACTCTGCCCCATGTTTTTTTGCCGGGGAATTCTATGCAGGCGGACATTTCACTTATCATCAAGCTGCAACAAAAACTGTTTGCCGATCCACGGCGTATTGCGCTGTTGAAACAGATCAAACATACCGGCTCGATTAGCCAGGGCGCGAAACTGGCGGGCATCAGTTATAAAAGCGCCTGGGATGCGATCAATGAAATGAATCAGATGGCCGACCGGATGCTGGTTGAGCGTGCCACCGGCGGTAAAGGCGGCGGCGGCGCGGTGCTGACGCAGTATGGCGATCGCCTGATCCAGCTGTTTCAGCTGATGGAGCAAATTCAGCAAAAAGCGTTCGACGTATTGCAGGACGATCGGTTGCCGCTCGACAGTCTGCTGGCCGCCATCTCGCGTTTTTCGCTGCAAACCAGCGCGCGCAATCAGCTGTTTGGCACCATCACCCAGCGCGATCGCTTACAGGTGCAACAGCATGTCGAAGTGTTGCTGGCTGATGGCGTCAGCCGGATTAAAGTGGCGCTGACTGAACAGAGTGCCGACCGCCTGCAACTGAGCGCCGGTAAACAGGTTCTGATCCTGATTAAAGCGCCGTGGGTGGAAGTGACGCGTGTGGCAATCGCGGCGGATAATCAACTGGCCTGCACCATTCGCGAAATTGAAAGCGCGCCCCATCAGAGCGAAGTGCTGCTGTCGCTGGCCAGCGGTGAAACGCTGTGTGCCACGGTGCCGGCTCAGGTGGTTGAGCAGCAAAAGCTCCAGCCTGGCGATGCGGTTACAGCATATTTTAATGCCGATCGCGTCATCATCGCGACGCTGCTCTGAAAGTGCGTATCCCGTTTGACATTGTGTTACGCAGTGGTTAAAACCATCAGTACAATGCATTAAATGGGATAAAATATGGCTGTATTGCAAATTACGCAAGGCACGTTTCGTCTTAGCGATACCCGAATACTGACCCTCAACGATCTTACCCTGCACAGTGGCGAAAGCTGGGCTTTTGTTGGCGCTAACGGCAGCGGAAAATCTTCCCTGGCGCGCGCCCTTTCCGGCGAACTGACTCAACTGACCGGCACGCGTCAATGTCAGTTTCAGCGCCCTGCCCGCCTGTCGCTGGAACAGCTGCAAAAACTGGTGGAAGAGGAGTGGCAGCGCAATAACACCGATTTGCTCAGCCCAGGCGAAGATGACACCGGCCGCACCACCGCGCAGATTATCCAGCATGACGTGAAAGATGCGGCGCGTGCGCAGCAGCTGGCGACACAGATGGGCATCAGCCATCTGCTCGATCGCCGGTTTAAATATCTCTCCACCGGTGAGACGCGTAAAACCCTGCTGTGCCAGGCGCTGATGGCGCAACCCGATTTACTGATCCTTGATGAGCCTTTTGATGGCCTCGACGTGCAGTCACGCAGCAATCTGGCGACGCTGCTCGGCGAACTGCACCAGCAAGGTTTGACGCTGGTGCTGGTACTGAACCGCTTTGATGATATTCCCGACTATGTGGAAAAAGTGGGCGTGCTGGCGGAATGTAGCCTGACGCACGTTGGCGTGCGCGCGGAAATCCTCGCCCAGGCGCTGGTGGCGCAGCTGGCGCACAGTGAAAAACTGGCGGGCATGGCGCTGCCGGAAGCCGATGATCCCGGCGTGAAGCCACAGCTGGCGGCGGACGCCGCACGTATCGTGCTGAAAGATGGCGTGGTGTCGTATAACGACCGCGCGATCCTGCACAACCTTAGCTGGGAAGTGAAACCCGGCCAGCACTGGCAGATTGTCGGCCCCAACGGTGCCGGTAAATCCACCCTGCTGAGCCTGGTCACCGGCGATCATCCGCAGGGTTACAGCAACGATCTGACGCTGTTCGGCATCCGTCGCGGCAGCGGGGAAACCATCTGGGATATCAAGCAGCATATCGGCTATGTCAGCAGCAGCCTGCATCTCGATTACCGCGTCAGTTCCAGCGTGCGCAATGTGATCCTGTCCGGCTACTTTGATTCAATTGGTATTTATCAGGCGGTTTCCGATCGCCAGCAGCATCTGGCAACCCGCTGGCTGGCGCTACTCGGCATGGATAATGCCAGCGCCGATGCGCCATTCCACAGTCTGTCATGGGGGCAGCAACGACTGGTGCTGATTGCCCGTGCGCTGGTTAAACATCCGACGCTGTTAATTCTTGATGAGCCACTGCAAGGGCTGGATCCGATCAACCGCCTGCTGGTACGCCGCTTTATTGATGTGCTGATTGGCGAGGGGCAAACTCAGTTGCTGTTTGTTTCGCATCATGCGGAAGATGCGCCGCAGTGCATTACTCACCGTTTGACCTTTGTCGCGGAAGGCGAAACCTGGCGTTATCAGCAGGAAGCCCTGAGCTGACTGCCGTTGTCAGACCGGTCACTCGACGGTCTGCACCTTTCGAATGTAACCGCTACCACTTTACTCGCTACTTTAAAGATTCACTCCTGCACACATCGTTACCTGGCCTGACAAGTAAGAATATTCAGCTTGTGTAAACGATTCCATTTATTCAGACTTGATCACGCTTTCCTCTGCGTGAGTGTGCTATTTTTTACCCAGGCTCTCTTTGCTTTAATTAGGTTATCAGGACTGAAAATGGAAAAATTTAACCCGGTCGATCACCCGCATCGCCGCTATAACCCGCTGTCCGATCAGTGGGTACTGGTTTCTCCGCACCGTGCTAAACGTCCATGGCAAGGCGCACAGGAAACGCCGTCGCAAGATAAATTACCGGCGCACGATCCTGACTGCTTTTTATGCCCGGATAATACTCGCGTTACCGGCGACAAAAACCCGCACTATACCCACACCTATGTGTTTACCAATGACTTTGCCGCACTGATGACCGATACCCCGGATGCGCCGCAAAGTGACGATCTGCTGATGCGTTGCGAAAGCGCGCGCGGCACCAGCCGGGTGATCTGCTTCTCGCCGGATCACAGCAAAACGCTGCCGGAACTGTCACTGACAGCGCTGGAACAGGTGGTGCGCACCTGGCAGGAGCAGACCGCGGATCTCGGTCAGCACTATCCGTGGGTGCAGGTGTTTGAGAACAAAGGCGCAGCGATGGGCTGTTCCAACCCGCATCCGCATGGACAGGTGTGGGCCAACAGTTTCCTGCCTAATGAAGTAAAACGTGAAGATGAGCTACAGCGTCGTTATTACCAGCAACACGGTACGCCGATGCTGGTGGATTACTGCGCGCGTGAATTAAATGACGGCAGCCGCACGGTGGTGGAAACCGAACACTGGCTGGCGGTGGTGCCATGGTGGGCGGCGTGGCCATTTGAAACCCTGCTGCTGCCAAAAGCATCAATCAAACGACTGGTGGATCTGACGGATGCCCAGCGTCAGGATCTGGCGCTGGCGCTGAAAAAACTGACCAGTCGTTATGACAACCTGTTCCAGTGCTCTTTCCCTTACTCAATGGGCTGGCACGGCGCGCCGTTTAATGGCGAAGAGAACGATCACTGGCAGCTGCATGCCCACTTCTATCCCCCGCTGCTGCGCTCGGCGACCGTCCGTAAATTTATGGTCGGCTACGAAATGCTGGCTGAAACCCAGCGGGACTTAACGGCGGAACAGGCGGCTGAACGCCTGCGTTCTGTCAGCGATATTCATTTCCGCCAGACCGGAGCATCACAATGAGTTTACAAGCCATTACCCAGCAGATTTTCAGCGACAAATTTGGCTATCCGTCCACGCATCTTATTCAGGCGCCAGGCCGCGTCAATCTGATTGGCGAGCACACGGATTACAATGATGGTTTTGTACTGCCGTGTGCCATTGATTATCAGACAGTGATTGCCTGCGCCAAACGTGACGACCGCCAGGTGCGCGTTATTGCGGTGGATTACGACAATCAGCAAGATATCTTCTCGCTGGATGCGCCAATCGACAGCGTGCAGGACAAAATGTGGGCTAACTATGTGCGTGGCGTGGTGAAACATCTGCAACTGCGCAACAGCGGGTTTGGCGGCGTTGATATGGTGATCAGCGGCAATGTGCCGCAGGGTGCCGGTCTCAGCTCCTCCGCCTCGCTGGAAGTGGCGGTCGGCACGGTATTGCAGCAGCTCTATCAGTTGCCGGTGGATGGCGCGCAGATCGCGCTGAATGGTCAGGAAGCCGAAAACCAGTTTGTCGGCTGCAACTGCGGCATTATGGATCAGCTGATCTCCGCGCTGGGCAAAAAGGACCACGCGATGCTGCTCGACTGCCGCACGCTGGGTACCCGCCCGGTATCGATGCCGGAAGAGATTGCCGTCGTGATTATCAATTCCAACTTCCGTCGCAGTCTGGTCGGCAGCGAGTACAACACCCGCCGCCAGCAGTGTGAAGCCGGTGCACAATTCTTCGGAAAATCTTCGCTGCGCGACGTTGATATCAGCGAGTTTAACGCGGCTGAGCAGCAGCTCGACCCGGAAGTGGCAAAACGCGTGCGTCACGTGCTGACGGAAAACGCCCGCACGCTGGAAGCCGCCGATGCGCTGAGCCGCGGCGATCTGGCGCGGATGGGCGTGCTGATGGCCGAGTCCCACGCGTCAATGCGTGATGACTTCGAAATCACCGTGCCGCCGATCGACCTGATTGTCGACATCGTAAAAGAGGTGATTGGCGATCAAGGCGGCGTACGCATGACCGGCGGCGGTTTCGGCGGCTGCGTGGTGGCGCTGATGCCATTTGATCAGGTCGACAGCGTGAAAGCGGCGCTGGCCGAACAGTATCAGGCGAAATCCGGCATTAAAGAGACGGTCTATATCTGCAAAGCCTCAGAAGGGGCGGGCCAATGCTAAATCAACCTCAATCGCTGGCCCCGGACGGCCAGCCGTGGCGCATTACCGTGCTGCGTAACCAGAACGGGATGGTTGTCACCTTTATGGACTGGGGAGCCACCTGGCTCTCCGCCCGCGTGCCGATGAAAGATGGCTCGGTCCGCGAAGCCTTGTTAGGCTGCGCCACCCCGTCAGACTATCTGCATCAGGCGGCTTATCTGGGGGCCACCGTCGGTCGCTACGCAAACCGCATCGCCAATGCGACGCTGCAACCGGGCAATATCCGACTGGCGGCGAATCAGGGCGAGCATCAGCTGCACGGCGGCCCGGAAGGGTTCGATAAGCGCCGCTGGCAAATCGTCAGCCAGAGTGAAACTGAAGTGCATTACCGCATTGATTCGCCGGATGGCGATCAGGGTTTCCCCGGCAATCTGCTGGCATCGGTGCGCTATCATCTCGATGACAACAACTGCCTGTCGATTGACTATCAGGCAACGGTCGATCAACCCTGCCCGGTCAACCTGACCAACCACGCCTATTTCAATCTTGATGCACAGCATGGCGATGCGCGCCAGCATCGCCTGCAACTGCTGGCGGACCACTATCTGCCGGTCGACAGTAACGGCATTCCAGTGACCGGCGAACAGGGAACAAATTTAAAACCGGTGACCGGGAACAGTTTTGATTTTCGCCAGCCGAAAACCATCGCCGCAGAGTTTTTGCAGGATGACGATCAGCGCGCCGTGAAGGGCTACGATCACGCCTTTCTGCTTAATGCGCGGGGCGATGACAGCCAGCCAGCCGCCGAGCTGTGGTCGGCTGACGGCCAGTTACAGCTGACGGTACATACCGCCGCGCCAGCACTACAGTTCTATTCCGGCAATTATCTGGACGGCACCCCCGCACGTGAACAGGGCGAATACGCCGCCTTTCAGGGCATTGCGCTGGAGAGTGAGTTCCTGCCCGATTCGCCAAACCATGCGGAATGGCCACAGCCGAGTTGCTGGTTGCAGCCAGGTGAAACGTATCAGTCAGTGACCCGCTATACCCTGACCGCAGGCTAAGCATCAGGATGAAAAACGCGCACTGCGTTCGCCCCAGGCTTACGCCGTGCGCAGATTTCAGCTATGGTAGAGAGATACAGGTTGTCAGAATGGCAATCAGTACCCAGTGTCGATGCCGTTGCCGCCGCTGAATCATTGACTACGGTCAATGAGCGAGACGAATGGGGCTGCAGCGTCGGCTGACCGGGGTATAATCGCTTTCATAGAAATGTCAGATGATTAAGGAGTTAAGCTATGGCTGTAACTAAGCTGGTTCTGGTTCGTCACGGCGAAAGCCAGTGGAACAATGAAAACCGCTTCACCGGATGGTATGATGTTGATCTGTCCGACAAAGGTCGTACCGAAGCAAAAGCAGCAGGCGAACTGCTGAAAAAAGAAGGCTTTGCTTTCGATTTTGCTTATACCTCCGTGCTGAAACGTGCCATCCACACTCTGTGGAACGTTCTGGACGAACTGGATCAGGCCTGGCTGCCAACTGAGAAATCCTGGAAGCTGAATGAGCGTCACTACGGTGCGCTGCAGGGTCTGAACAAAGCTGAAACCGCTGAAAAATACGGTGACGAGCAGGTTAAGCAGTGGCGTCGTGGCTTTGCCATCACTCCACCAGAACTGACCCGTGAAGATGAGCGCTTCCCTGGCCACGATCCGCGTTATGCCAAACTGACTGACGCAGAACTGCCACTGACCGAAAGCCTGGCGCTGACCATCGATCGCGTTATCCCTTACTGGAACGAAAGCATTCTGCCACGCATCAAAAGCGGTGAGCGTGTGATCGTTGCTGCACACGGTAACTCGCTGCGTGCACTGGTAAAATACCTCGATGACCTGAGCGAAGATGAAATTCTTGAGCTGAACATCCCGACCGGTGTTCCGCTGGTGTATGAGTTCGACGAGAACTTTAAACCGCTGAAACGTTATTATCTCGGAGATGCCGATGAGATTGCCGCGAAAGCCGCAGCCGTCGCAAACCAGGGTAAAGCGAAGTAAAAAAAAATCCGCCGAAAGGCGGATTTTTCATTCTGCTGCCGCAAATTAGCCGCGACGCGCTTTTACCGCTGCCGCCAGCTGGCGCAGAACGGTTTCAGTATCTTCCCAGCCAATACAGGCATCGGTAACGCTTTTGCCGTAGACCAGCGGTTCACCGCTCTCCAGATTCTGATTGCCTTCCACCAGATGGCTTTCAATCATCACGCCAATGATCGCCTGTTCACCACCGGCAATCTGCCCGGCGACATCTTCGGCCACGACCATCTGCTTCTGGAACTGCTTGCTGCTGTTGGCATGGCTGAAATCGATCATCACCTGCGCCGCCAGACCGGCTTTTTCCAGCCCGGTTTTTACGGCGCTGACATGATGTGCACTGTAGTTTGGCTCTTTGCCACCACGCAAAATGATATGACAGTCGCGGTTACCGCTGGTTTCGACAATCGCCGAATGGCCGTACTTGGTTACCGACAGGAAGCAGTGCGGCGCGCTGGCCGCATTGATTGCATCAATCGCCACTTTAATCGTGCCATCGGTGCCGTTTTTAAAACCCACCGGGCAGGATAAGCCGGAGGACAGCTCACGGTGCACCTGTGATTCAGTGGTACGCGCGCCAATCGCGCCCCAGCTCATCAAATCAGCCATATACTGCGGGGTGATCATATCAAGGAACTCACCGGCGGCAGGCAGGCCGCTGTCATTGATATCCAGCAACAGTTTACGCGCGATGCGCAGACCGTCATTGATCTGGAAGCTGCCATCCATATGCGGATCGTTGATCAATCCTTTCCAGCCGACCGTGGTACGTGGCTTTTCAAAATAGACGCGCATCACCACTTCGAGGCTGTCGCTTAACTCTTCACGCAGTTTCAGCAGCCGGGCACCATACTCTTTTGCCGCTTCGGTATCATGGATGGAACAAGGTCCAATCACCACCAGCAGACGGTCATCTTCTTTTTTAAGAATATTGTGAATTGCCTGACGGGCACGGGAAACAGTTTCAGCAGCTTTTTCCGTGGACGGAAATTTTTCAAGCAGAGCAACAGGCGGGAGTAACTCTTTTATCTCTTTGATTCGTAAGTCATCATTCTGGTAATTCATAACTTTTCCATTAAATTCTTTGCCCGGTGCGCACCGGGCCAACCTGAACAATTTATCCCGTAGAAACTGTGGTGTAAATCGACTCTGGCGTTTTTGCGTCATCGCAGATTTGCGTTTTATGCCTGCTTTACTACACTTTTAATCGTAAACACTTAAAAAATTCGCATTTACACCACAATTGTTCGCATTGTGATTTAAAGTCGCGATTTTGTATTGCCTACATGATTTTTTATCAGTTTACGCGCCGTATCGGGTTGAGCTCGACAACCAACAGATAATTAACAGGAGCATAATGATGAATAAGTTCGCAATCGTCTTTTTAACCGCCGCCATGACTTTAGGCAGTGGTGCAGCAATGGCCGCCGGCAACAACGGTACTGCTAATCAGGCCGCAGACGCGGGTGCAGCAGCAGGCGGCGCTAAACAGAATTTGCCACCTAACAATGTTGATAACAGCCAGATCAACACCGGTGGTAGCACCTCTGGTACCGCGACCGACAGCAGCAATATGACGGCCGATGAAGTGCATAAAAACGCTCAGTGTAAAGACGGCAAATGCCCGGACGTGAATAAAAAAGTGGAAACCAAAGTAGGTGGCGGTGACGTTAACACCAAAACTGACGGCACCACGCAGTAATGCCCGTGGGAGAGCTTCGGCTCTCCTTTGATTTTGTTGCATCCCTCCCCCGCTCCGCTATGCTGAACGCCTTGATAATATTCGGATCTCATCATGGCCACTCTGCTGTTAATCGACGATCATCCCCTGGTTCAGGTGGCGCTTGAAGCTGCCCTGACTCGCTCGCCGATTCCGCTCCAGCTTTTTGCCGTCAGTAGTGAACAGCAGGCACGCGACTATTTACGTGATCACCCGGTTAATTTAATTATTCTCGATATTGGCCTGCCGGACAGCGACGGACTGGAACTGCTGAAGCGCCTGAAACACCGGGATGAAAATCAGGCGGTGTTAATCTACTCCGCGCAAGAAGAGCGGCTGTATATTCGTATGGCTCAGGCCGCCGGTGCAGCCGGCTATATTGCCAAACGCCAGCCGATGGAAAAACTGCTCGCCGCCATTCTGGCGATACTCGGTGGACAGCGTGCTTTTCCCGATCTCAGTGAGGCAGACAACCCGGCTACCGCCAGCCTGACCAGTAAAGAGAGGCAGATTCTTGCGCTGCTGGCACGCGGCCTTTCCAACCTGCAAATTGCTGAACAGCTGCATATCAGTAATAAAACCGTCAGCACCCATAAAAAAAATATTCTCGATAAGACCGGTACCCACTCGGTGGTTGAGCTGGCCGCTTTATGGAAAGCGCAGCAATGAAGTGGTTGCGCATGCTGGCCGCGTTCTGCCTGCTGATCAGCGTCAGTGCCCCTGCGGCGTATCACGCCATCAGCAGCATTTCACTGCCCGGCGCGATGATGCCCGCTGCGGAGATGCGTCCCTGGCAGGGCAAGCTGCTGCGCGTCGGGATTATTGATGACCACAGCACGCCATGGAATATTGCCGTCGGCAACGACCTGTATGGCATTAACGCCGACTATCTGGCGCTGATAAGCCACAGCTCCGGCATTCAGTTTACTATTGTCGGCTATCCCGACTGGCCGGCGCTGCTGGCGGCGCTGCAACAGGGTCAGCTCGATCTGCTGTTTGGCGTGCCGCAATACCCGTTACCCGCCGGACTGCATGCGACTCAGCCATGGTACAGCAGCCCGTTGCGCATCTATCGCAACCGCAATAATCAGCGGCCGGTGATGTTTAATACTCAGGGCGCGCGCATCGCTATTGGTCAACAGACGCTGAAACAGGTGAATGCCGATTTTGCCCGTCAGCACCAGTTTCAGATCCTCGACAGCGATTTGCAGGCGCTGTACACCCTGCTCAACCAGCAAACGGACTATGTGGTGGCCGATGAGACCAGCGCCGGATTCCTGCTGAACCAGCTGCAACAGGGGCAGATCTATCAGCTGGAATCGCCGATGGAACCCGGCCAGCTGAATCTGCAGGCGGTGAGCAATAATAGTACGCTGGTTGCCGCTCTCGACAGCACGTTACGCCAGTTGCCAATGGATGTGGTCAACGAAATTCAGGGACGCTGGAATAGCCAGCTGCCGCGCTATTTCGACACCAATACCGCCCGTCTGACCCAGCTGGAACGCCAGTGGATCGAACAACATCCGGTGATCGAATATGCCGCGCTGGCCGACGACTATCCGTGGAGCTATCGCACCGCCAACGGTTCAGCCAGCGGCTATAGTGTCGAGTTACTTAATGCCATTGGCCAGAATACCGGGCTGCGCTTTCAGCCGCGCTGGGTAGACAACAGTCAGCAAGCGGCGAGCCTGCTGACACAGCCGCGTCCGATGCTGCAACTGATGCTGCCGCTGACCGGCAATGACAATATGCAAGGCAACTCTCTGCCGGTGTGGCGTGCACTCTGGGGTGTCTATATCGCCCATTCAGCGCATAGCATTCTGAGCTGGCAGGATTTGCAGGGTATGCGCATCGGCGTCAGGCGCGGCGATATCGCGGCTGAACTGGTGCCCGACAGCATGAATGTCATTCCGTTCGATAACAGTAAAGCGCTGTATGACGCGCTGGCTAACGGCCAGCTGGATGCGCTGGTGGATAACGTCCTGTCGGCGCGCTGGCTGATTCAGGCGCGCTATAAAGAGAAGATTCATCTGGCCTTTGCCGCCAGTGATACCGCCTGGCCGATTGCCATGGGCGTCAGCGCCGGGCAGCCGCTGCTGCGCTCGATACTGAATAAAGGGCTACAACAGATCCCGCCAGACACCCAGCAGCGGATGCGCGAGAACTGGAGTAATAATCCGCAACTGGCGAATGGCGATGGCGACAATATGCGGCCCATCTCGCGGTTTTTATTTATCGCCGCGCTGTTTGCCATCGCCTTTCTGTTGTTGCTGCTGCTGCGTCGCTATATCCAGCAGCGGCGCGAACTGCGTCAGCGCCGCCAGCTGGAGCAACAACGTGAGGAAGCGGAACGCGCCAACCAGATGAAAAGTCAGTTTCTGGCAACCGTCAGCCATGAGCTGCGCACGCCAATGCAGGCGATACTCGGTCTGCTGGAAGTAGAGCTGGCAAACCAGCCACAGGCCGGTAATCTGGCGGTGATCCACAGCAGCGCCGCTTCGCTGATGACCTTACTGAACGATCTACAGGATCACGCAAAGATCGAAAGCAATACCTTTACGCTGCATCCGCGTGCGGTTGATCTGCAACAATGGCTGACGCAGCTGGCCGATTTTTATCACCCGTTGCTACGTGAGGATGGCCCGGAATTGCAGGTCAGCGCGCTGACGCCATTGCCGCAAACGGTGATGCTGGACTGTGAGCGCCTGCAACAGGTCGCCAATAATTTAATTGGCAATGCGATCAAATTTACCCGCCACGGCACCATCCGCCTGACGCTGGCGCAAACTGACGCCGCGCAGCTCTGTTTGCAGGTCAGCGACAGCGGCAGCGGTATTGCGGCGAATGAACAGTCGCGGCTGTTTGAACCCTGGTATCAGACACCGTCGGGTAAAGCGCTGTCGATACAGGGCAGCGGCCTCGGGTTATCCATCTGTCGCGAGATTATCAACCGGATGGGCGGCAGCATCGAACTGCACTCGTTACCGGGCCAGGGCACCACCGTTACGGTGCGGTTGCCGCTGGTCACTGCCGATATCGATAGCCTGGCGATCGCGCCACCCGCGGCCGCTGAGAGCGACACACTGCCGCTTAACCGATTACGGGTGGCTATCGTTGACGATCACCCGACCAATCTGCTGGTTATGCAGCAGCAGCTGGCACATTTTGGCGTGATAGCGCAGACCTTTGATAATGGCACCGATCTGCTGCGCGCCAGCAGCCAGCCGCCGTTTGACCTGGTGTTTATCGACTACAATATGCCGCGCCCGGACGGCAGCACGGTGGCGCGTATTCTGCGTCGACGTTACCGTCACCATCCGCAGCCACCGACGCTGGTGCTGTGCTCTGCCGACGCGCAGTCGGCCACGCCCGACTATGCCGATGCGTTTTTGTTAAAGCCGGTGTCGCTGGCGGATATCGCCGCGCAGTTGCACCGCCACGTTCAGCAACCCTTCGATGATCTCGATGCCCGCATTCAGCGGCTGGCTAACCATCAGCCAGAATTTGTTGTGCGCATTGTGGCTACCCTGAGCACGGTGCTGGCTAACGACCGCCAGGCACTGGCGGAAGCGCTCCGGCAGCAGCACTGGCAACAGGCAGAACAGATTGCCCACCGCCTGAAAGGTAGCTGGCTACTGCTGGGCTATCAGCAAGGCGAAGAACTTTGTCAGCAGATAATTGAGCAGGCGAAACAACACACCACCGACACGCCGGAATGGAATTTGTTGATATCATTAACTGAGAACCTACTGAAAAAACTGGAAGATTATGGCGCATCAACACAATCACACTGAAGGCGGGGGTAATCGTAACCGGTTACTGGCTGCATTTATCGTTACGGCGGTTTTTATGGTGGCCGAAGTGGCGGGCGGCATCCTCTCCGGTTCGCTGGCGCTGCTGGCGGATGCCGGACATATGCTGACCGATGCGGCGGCGCTGCTGGTCGCGCTGTTGGCGGTGCAGTTTGCCCAACGTAAACCCAATGCGCGTCATACCTTTGGCCTGCTGCGCCTCACCACGCTGGCCGCTTTTGTTAACGCGCTGGCGCTGCTGGTGATTACCGTCTTAATCGTCTGGGAAGCGATACGCCGGTTTTATCAGCCGCAGCCGGTGACCGGTGGCCTGATGCTGGTCATCGCGGTGGCGGGCCTGCTGGCGAATCTGTTGTCATTCTGGCTGCTGCATCGCGGCAGTGAAGAGAAAAACCTTAACGTGCGCGCGGCGGCACTGCATGTACTGGGCGATTTGCTTGGTTCGGTGGGCGCGATTGTGGCGGCGCTGATTATTCTGTTTACCGGCTGGACACCCATCGACCCGATTCTGTCGATCCTTGTCTCGGCACTGGTGCTGCGCAGCGCCTGGTCACTGCTGAAAGAGAGTTTTCACGAACTGCTGGAAGGCTCACCCAGCTCGATTAACGCCGATAAGCTGAAACGTGATTTAACCCTGAGTATTGCCGAGGTGCGCAATGTCCATCATGTGCATGTCTGGCAGGTGGGCGAAAAACCGGTGATGACGCTGCATGTGCAGGTTATTCCACCTTATGACCACGATGCGCTGCTGCACCGTATTCATGATTACCTGCACCGCAATTATCAGATCGATCACGCCACGGTGCAGATGGAGTATCAGCCCTGTGGCGGTGATGACTGTGATTTAGGCCACTCCGGCCATCAACACACGCATCATCACCATCACTAAGGCATCAGGAGAGCGCGCGTGAGCCATGTTCGCGCGCGCTGCGCATCCACAACCAGCAGCCGTTCAGCGCAATCAACGTCAACAGCACATACTCCAGCGCCATCGCATAGACACCCTGACGCGCAAAGATACTGACGCTAATCACATTGATAATCACCCACAGCAGCCAGTTCTCGACGTATTTACGCGTCATCAGAATCATCGCCACAATCGACAACACCATCATGCAGGAGTCCCAGAATGGGAATGCATCGGGTTGCAGCTCCGGCATCGCCACACTGAATCCCAGCGCCTGCATAATTCCGACCGCAATCCGCGTCAGGAAAGCGAATACCGGATCGATAAAGCGGGTCATTAACGCAATCGCCAGCACGCTGGCAACGCCCCAGCCAATTGCTTTCGGCAACGACAGCCAGCGGATCTTCAGCTCGGCCTGATTATCCGCGGTCTGACGACTCCAGGCGTACCAGCCGTAAATATTGGCAGCAAAGAAGAACAGCTGAAGTAACAGGCTGGCGTAAAGCTGGATCTGGAAAAAAATCACCGCAAACAGTGACACGTTTATCAGACCAAACAGGTAGTTAATAATCTTCTCTTTACTCGCCAGCCAGATACATAACAGGCCAGCCAGCGTCCCGATCGCTTCAATCCAGGACAGATCGTAACCGCCTGCCCCAATCGGAATGTGAACCAGAATATTCTGCGTGCTAAAAAAATCCATACCGGCACCTTATGGCGGGGTATCAGGCGTTGCCCTTTACCTTAAGTTTGAGATCTGCAGCAAAAGATAGCATACGATTCAACGGGATCAATGCCGCCTGGCGTAAAGCCTCATCAACATGAATTTCATGCTGACTGCCGCCCTGCTCCAGCCCGTCGGCAATCGCCTTCAGTCCGTTCATCGCCATCCACGGACAGTGCGCGCAGCTGCGGCAGCTGGCCCCCTCACCGGCGGTCGGCGCTTCCAGCAGCTCTTTATCCGGACACGCCTGCTGCATTTTGTAGAAAATGCCGCGGTCGGTCGCCACAATCATCTGCGGATGCGGCAAACTTTGCGCCGCCTGAATCAGCTGACTGGTGGAGCCCACCGCATCCGCCAAATCGACAATCGCCTGCGGTGATTCCGGGTGAACCAGCACCGCCGCCTGCGGATAAAGCGCTTTCATCCGCTGCAACGCCTGGGTTTTAAATTCATCGTGCACAATACAGGCACCCTGCCAGCACAGCACATCCGCATCGGTCTGGCGGGTAACGTAGCGCCCAAGATGACGATCCGGCGCCCAGATGATTTTCTCACCGAGACTGTCGAGATGCTCGATCAGCTCAACCGCAATGCTGGAGGTCACCACCCAGTCGGCACGCGCCTTTACCGCCGCTGAGGTGTTGGCATACACCACCACGGTACGATCCGGATGGCTGTCGCAAAACCGATTGAATTCTTCAATCGGGCAGCCAAGATCCAGCGAACACTCGGCCTGCAATGTCGGCATCAGCACGGTTTTTTCCGGACTGAGGATCTTCGCCGTTTCGCCCATAAAGCGCACGCCAGCAACCAGCAGGGTAGACGCTGAGTGGTTGCTGCCAAAACGTGCCATTTCCAGCGAATCAGAAATACAGCCGCCGGTCTCTTCCGCCAGCGCCTGAATTTCCGGGTCAGTGTAGTAGTGGGCTACCATCACCGCATCGCGCTCTTTCAGCAGACGCTTAATTTTTTCCCGATAATGCTGCTTTTCATCAACAGACAGCCGCGCCGGTTTCGGCGGGAAAGGATACACTGCGGTTTCCGGATCGAACATCAGGCTCATATCACCAGTCTCGTTTCTTCGACTTAACGTTTTAAGCGAATTATCAGCATTTCATCCGACAGAAAGCGCCGGATGTTTTATATGCTAAACACGATAACCAAATTGTCTGCGCCTGTCGCTGATTTTTTAACTTTAAGCGGAAGATGTGAGCCAGATCATTCCAGCCGCACGGACTTGCCGGTTTCGATATCCAGTAAAAAGGCTTTGGTCGCCAGCCCGCCAGCAAAGCCGGTCAGTTTACCGTTGGCACCAATAACCCGGTGACAGGGAGCCACAATCGAAATCGGGTTCTTGCCGTTAGCGGCCCCGACGGCACGTACCGCTGTAGGATGACCTATTTGCCGGGCAATCTCGCCATAACTGCGGGTTTCGCCAAACGGAATTGCCACCAGCGCTGCCCAAACCCTTTTCTGAAACTCGGTGCCCACAAAGTCCAGTGGCAGATCGAAGCTGCGCCGCTTACCGGCAAAATAATCCTTCAACTGACGTTCGGTTTCCAGCAGCAGCGGATGCTGATTATTTTCTGTCACCGGGCTCAGGCGCACGCGTTTAGGATCGTCATCCTGCCAGAGGATCGCCGCCAGCCCGCGTTCGCTGGCCAGTAATGTCAGCACGCCGACCGGCGATGTCATCAGTTTGTAGTAGTAAGCCATTGTCTGCTCTCCGGTTACTGTCGCGGTGCACAATTAGCAACCGCGATCGTTGCGCATAGTATCGCTGATTTCCTGCCAGCAACTGGCCGTTTTCGGACATCAGAGTAAAATAGTTTCATGTCCGAAAATGGCCAGTCGCAGATGATGGCTTGCTTTACAGTAGAGGAATCTTTCCCCGTCAAGGAATCTCGCATTATGGATAACAATGCTGCTTATCAGGCCCTGACTTCCCGCGACGTGCGTTTCGACGGCGTATTTTATGTCGGCGTCACGTCAACCGGTATCTACTGCCGTCCGATCTGTCCGGTAAAAGCGCCGCGTCAGGAGAACTGTGTGTTTTTTGACAGTGCCGAAGCGGCAGAGAAAGCCTCATTTCGCCCCTGCCTGCGCTGTCGTCCTGAACTGGCACCCGGCAATGCGCCGGTTGACAACGCACACCGTATCGCCGGGCTGTTAGTGCAGCGGATTGATGAAAGTGAAGAAGACGGTGAAAGCTTGTTTAACATTGCCAGGCAGTTGGGCATCAGCGCACGCCAGCTGCGGCGTATTGTTCAACAACAGCTGGGGGTTTCACCGCGCGAGCTTAAGCGGACACGACGCCTGTTACTGGCCAAGCAGTTACTGACCGAAACGCAGCTGCCGGTTACTGAGATTGCATTTGCCAGCGGTTTTACCAGTTTGCGCCGCTTTAATGACGCCTTTAATCGCCAGTACCGCATGTCACCCAGTCGCTTACGTAAAGCTGCGACTGACGAGCACCAGCACGTTGATGCCGCTGACACCTCAACCCTGCAACTGAGCTATCGACCGCCCTATGACTGGCAGGCGATGCTGGCGTTTCTCCGCCTGCGCGCGATTAAAGATGTGGAGTTGATCACTGAGGACAGTTATGCGCGTACCGTGCGTCTGGGCAACTGCACTGGCTGGGTGCGTGTGACCCATGCGCCAGCGAAACACGCGCTGATGGTTGAGTTTACCCATTCGTTAACCCCGGTGCTGCCGGCGCTGTTACGGCGCTTACGCAACCTGTTTGACCTTGCGGCGCGTCCGGATCTGATTGCAGCTCACTTGCAACAGTATCCGCTGCTGCAACAGAGCGTGCTCAGTCATCCGGGCCTGCGGGTTCCCGGCGCATATGATGGTTTCGAAATGGCGATCCGCGCGATTCTCGGCCAGCAAATCACCGTCAAAGCGGCTACTACCCTCGCCTGCCGTTTTGCTGATGCTTTCGGCGCGCACATCGCTACGCCTTTTACCGAACTCAGCCGCCTGTCGCCGCTGGCAACGCGGATTACCGAGGCGAGTATTGATGATATCGCCAGCCTTGGGATTGTCAGTGCCCGTGCCAGATGCATTCTTGCCATGGCGCAGGCCTGTGCCTCTGGTGAGCTACAACTTGAAGCAGGCAACGACCCGGATAAAGCGATAGCTCAACTGGTAACATTGCCGGGTATTGGTCAGTGGACCGCCAACTATATTGCGATGCGTGCGCTACGCTGGCCGGATGCCTTTCCAAAAGAGGATATTGCGATACGAAACAATCTCGGTGGCGTCAGCGCAAAACAGGCGGAAGAGATGTCGCAGGCGTGGCGACCGTGGCGCAGTTATGCGGTGATGCATATCTGGAAAAATATGTCGGCGAAGTAAAAGGTGCCATCGGGCGGGGAATAATTCAGGATAGCGGTTTTCGGCTAATGCTGGTGGTTTAAGAAAAAATCGCCGGAATTTCTGGAATGCTGTAGGGGAGCCGTTTTCGGCTCCCGTCCTGATGGCACAGAAGGTGCTAACCCCTGGCACGGGCAGCGAAAACGCTGCCCCTACAACAGTGATATCAGAAACGAAAAAAGCACCCTTTGGGTGCTTTTTTCTGAATTTGGTGGGTCTTGCAGGATGACTCGGCCTGTGGCCTCGCCCTTCGGGCCGTTGCCGGAGGCAACGTTGTCTCGCTTTCGCTCGACCCGAACCTTTACGGTTCTCATCCTTTACGATTTTATACCGGTTACCACATAATAAGTGGTGGGTCGTGCAGGATTCGAACCTGCGACCAATTGATTAAAAGTCAACTGCTCTACCAACTGAGCTAACGACCCGCTGTGCGGTTTAAAACTTTACTATCCGATTACCACTAAATAAGTGGTGGGTCGTGCAGGATTCGAACCTGCGACCAATTGATTAAAAGTCAACTGCTCTACCAACTGAGCTAACGACCCGCAATGCGGTTTAAAACTTTTACTCTTCGAAGTGGTGGGTCGTGCAGGATTCGAACCTGCGACCAATTGATTAAAAGTCAACTGCTCTACCAACTGAGCTAACGACCCACTTTATTGCTGTCAGAGCGCTTTCACTTATGCCCTGTCAACGGCGGCATATATTACTGATTTGAATTTTCAGCGCAACCACTATTTTCCAATAAGTTGTTCAACTGCTTGCCTTTCGTGCGGCAAGACCAGAAATCACACGATATCTGGTCAAACCGCGACGATTACAGGCCCGCTGCGCGCTTTTGCGCCTGCTTTGCTGATTCAGTATTTGGATACTGTTTAACGACTTGCTGATAAACCGCTTTGGCTTTTGCATTGTCGCCTTTGTCCTGCATGATCACCCCAACCTTATACAGCGCTTCCGAGCTCTTAGGTGATTTAGGATAATTTTTCACTACAGTGGCGAAATAGTATGCAGCGTCGTCTTTCTTACCTTTGTTGTAATTCAACTGACCGAGCCAGTAATTGGCATTCGGCTGGTAAGTCGAATCCGGGTATTTCTTAACAAATGCCTGAAAAGCAGCAATCGCCTGATCGTATTGCTTCTTCTCCAGTACCAGCGCCACCGCTGCATTGTAATCCGTATTGGCATCACCGCTTTGCGCGGGTGCAGCAGCCGTGCTACCGCCGCCTGCAGACGCGCTGTCAGCCGCTGCACCCGCACCTGCGGACGCTGCATCGCCACCTGACGCGCCCTGAGCGCCGCCATTGCTGCTGAGACTGTCGATTTGTTGATAGATCTGTTTCTGCCGCTCAACGACCTGATTCAGCTGATAGCTACTTTCCTGAATCTGTCCGCGCAGCGAATCGATATCGCGCTGATTATCATTGAGTTGCTGCTGAAGTTGTTGAAGGAGTTGTCCCTGAGCATTAGAAATACGCTCAAGTGTGGTGACACGGTCTTCTACCGAGCCAGAGCCAACGCTACTGATTGACGCCTGGGCATTAGCGGCCCAGGGGGCCGCTACGCCAACCAGTAACGACAGACTCAACAGGTGAGTTCTGAAGCTACTAATCATGTGATTCTCTTAGTATACCAGTACGGCACGACGGTTTTTGGCGTAAGCCGCTTCGTCATGACCCAGTACAGCTGGCTTCTCTTTACCGTAAGAAACGATAGAGATCTGATCAGCAGAAACGCCTTTACCCTGCAGGTACATTTTCACGGAGTTAGCACGACGCTCGCCCAGGGAAATGTTGTACTCAGGAGTACCACGCTCATCCGCATGACCTTCTACGGTTACTTTGTAAGACGGGTTGCTACGCAGGAATGCTGCGTGCGCATCCAGCATCTGAGCGAAGTCAGAAGCGATGTCGTATTTGTCCAGACCGAAGTAAACAATGTTGTTTCTCTGCAGTTCTTGCATCTGCAGACGTGCCTGCTCTTCAGAAGACATGTTTCCATTGGTCATGCCGCCGTTAGAACCATCAGCACCCATACCGGTCTGATCGTTGTTGTTGTTTTTATGTGAGCTACATGCAGCCACAGCAATCACTGGCAGTGCCAGCAGTAAACCCTTCAGCACTTTGTTCAGTTGCATTTCTAAAATCCTATTATAGTTTGCTATACATATTTACACATGCATCACAGATACGGCGACCAGGCAGGAGATTTGACCTGTCCATCAGTTGCCGGAAGACGCGCTTTGAAACGCCCATCGGTCGAAACCAACTGCAACACGGAACCCATACCCTGAGTAGAGCTGTAGATCACCATCGTGCCGTTAGGTGCGAGACTTGGCGTCTCATCCAGGAACGTGTCCGTTAACGTTTGAACGGCTCCCGTTTCCAGATCTTGTCTGGCGATATGCTGCGCACCGCCATTGGTGCTAACCATCACCAAAGATTTTCCGTCGGTGCTGACATCAGAGTTCTGATTCTGGGAACCTTCCCAGGTCAGACGCTGTGGCGCGCCGCCGTTGATATTCACTTTATAAATCTGAGGGCGACCTGCCTGATCCGAGGTATAGGCCAGGTTCTGGCTATCCGGGAACCACGTCGGCTCAGTATTATTGCTGCGACCATCCGTCACCTGGCGCATCTGGCCAGAGGCAAGGTCGGTCACATAAATATTCAGGCTACCGCTTTTCGACAGGGCAAACGCCAGTTTGCTGCCGTCTGGCGAGAACGCAGGCGCACCGTTATGACGCGGGAATGAAGCAATTTGCTTAATTGCCCCGCTGGCCAGCGTCTGTACCACCAGCGCAGAACGACCGCTTTCAAAGGTCACGTAGGCCAGTTTGCTGGCATCCGGAGACCATGACGGTGACATCAGCGGCTGTGGTGAACGGTGAACTACCGCCTGGTTATAACCGTCGTAGTCAGAGACGCGCAGCTCATACGGGAACTGACCGCCATTGGTCGTGACCACGTAAGCGATACGGGTACGGAACGCGCCCTTAATCCCGGTCAGCTTTTCAAACGCTTCGTCACTGGCAGTATGGGCGGCAAAACGCAGCCACTGCTTAGTCACTTTAAATGAGTTCTGCGCCAATACAGTACCCGGAGAACCGGCGGTATCCACCAGTTGATAAGAGACCGTGAAGCTGCCATCAGCGCCAGGTTGCACCTGGCCGACCACCACAGCGTCAATACCCAGTGCGCTCCACGCCGCAGGCTGAACTTCAGAAGGTGAAGTCGGCTGCTGTGGTAAACGCGCGCGATCCAGTGGGTTAAATTTACCACTGTTACGCAAGTCAGCAGCGACAATACCGCCAACATCTTCTGGTGCAGCACCCGGACCATCCCATTTAAACGGCACCACGCCGATAGGACGGGCAGTGTTCACACCCTGGGTAATCTCAATACGGACTTCGGCATGCAGCACGGCTGCCCACAGAAGTAAAAAGCTTAACGCTACACGAAGTGCCTGCTTCATCATTTCTCCCTTATCTGAACCCGTAGTCCACGATAATTAGCAGTGTTTCAACGAACCATTAATGCAAAGCAATTTAGAGTACGGCATGTTTAACATAGTTCAACATGCCGATTGTTACTGTATTACTGCGGCCTGAAAGTCATCGGTGCATTTTTAAACACTTCATAAACTGCCTGGCTCGGTGGCTTAGGAATACGCGCCTGTTTGGCTGCTGCGATAGCAGCCTGGCAAAGTGCCGGGTCGCCACCTTCCGCTTTTACATCAATCAATAAGCCATCCGGTGCCAGTTTAATGCGTAAATCACAGCTCTTGCCACGGTACAAATCCGCATCATAGAACTTGCTCTGGATAGCGCCGGTGATCTGGCCTAAATATCCACTAATCTCAGCACCTGAAGCACCCGCTTTTTTCTGATTTCCCTGCCCTGCTGCTGCACCTTTACCTTCTTTCGGCGCATTCTTACCGGAAGTCAGCCCGCCAAGAAGATCATCGACGTCACTGGACGCCGCGGCATCAGCAGCCGCTTTCTTCTTCGCATCGGCAGCCGCTTTCGCTTTCGCCGCGGCATCGGCTTTCTTCTTCGCGTCAGCAGCCGCTTTCGCTTTGGCTTCTTCGGCAGCTTTTTCTTTCGCTTCCTGAGCCGCTTTTTCCTGCGCCTCTTTCGCTTCTTCCGCCGCTTTCGCCTTCGCATCTGCGGCCGCTTTGGCTTTCGCATCAGCTGCGGCTTTGGCTTTAGCATCGGCTTTCGCTTTTGCGTCTTCCGCTGCTTTCACTTTCGCTGCTTCTGCTGCCGCATCTTTTGCTGCCGCTTCTTTCGCCTGCTCTTCCGCTTTTTTCTTCGCATCAGCAGCGGCTTTCTTCACTTCTTCTTCGGCTTGCTTTTTCGCCTCAGCCGCAGCTTTCGCCTGGGCATCCGCTTTGGCATCGGCTTTCGCCTTCGCTGCGGCCGCTTCCGCCTGTTTCTGCTGCTCCTGCGCTTCTTTTGCCGCTGCCTGCGCTTGTTTCTGCTGCTCGGCCTGATCCTTAGCCTGCTGTTTCGCCTCTTCCTGAGCCTGCAGTCGTTCTTTCTCCAGCTCTTTCAACCGCTGCTGTTCCGCGGCCTGTTTTTGCTGAAGCTCTTCTGCCTGCTGCTCAGCCTGCTTTTTACGCTGCTGTTCAGCACGCTTGCTGTCACTCTGCTGATTCTGCTGACGATTGTACTGTTCGACTACCGCGCCAGGATCGACCATCACGGCATCTATATCGCTCCCGCCACCGCCAGCGCTGGCGTCGATATGTTCGTCAAACGAGCTCCAGATCAGCAATGCAATCAAAAAGATATGCAATATCACTGAAATGATAATGGCGCGTTTTAACTTATCGTTCTGCTCGGTTGCCTTCGACACTCTCGGTTCCCAAAAAACGGTTCGAATTAATTAGATCGGCTGCGTCATCAATCCGACGGACTTCACGCCCGCCTGGTGCAGCAAATTCAGCGCTTTGATGATTTCGTCGTAAGGCACGTCTTTCGCTCCGCCAATCAGGAATACCGTTTTCGGGTTCTCCTGAAGTCGACGCTGCGCTTCAGCCACCACCTGCTCGGAAGGCAACTGCTCCATACGATCGTGATCAACCACCAGGCTGTACTGACCCACACCTGACACTTCAACGATTACCGGCGGATTGTCATCACTGGAGACCGTTTTTGAATCTGTCGCATCCGGCAGATCAACTTCCACGCTCTGCGTAATGATCGGTGCCGTCGCCATAAAAATCAGCAGCAGCACCAGCAACACGTCGAGCAGTGGAACAATGTTGATCTCAGATTTGAGATCGCGGCGACCGCGACCACGCGTTCTGGCCATGGGTAACCTCCGATTACTTGCTGTTCTCGCTGGAGAACGCCTGACGATGCAGGATAGCCGTGAACTCTTCCATAAAGTTGTCGTAGTTCTGCTCCAGCTTGTTTACGCGCTGGGTCAGGCGGTTGTAGGCCATAACCGCCGGAATTGCGGCAAACAGACCAATCGCGGTGGCGATCAGTGCTTCGGCAATACCTGGCGCAACCATCTGCAAGGTGGCCTGCTTCACCGCGCCCAGCGCGATAAAGGCGTGCATAATTCCCCAGACGGTACCGAACAGACCGATATATGGGCTGATGGAACCTACGGTGCCGAGGAACGGGATATGGTTTTCCAGCGCTTCCAGCTCACGGTTCATGGAAATACGCATCGCACGACTGGCACCTTCCACCACCGCCTCTGGCGCATGGTTATTGGCACGATGCAGACGCGCAAACTCTTTAAAGCCGGCATAGAAAATTTGCTCAGAGCCACCCAGCTCATCGCGACGTGCCTGGCTCTCCTGATACAGACGCGACAGCTCGATACCGGACCAGAACTTATCTTCAAAAGCCTCAGCATCACGCCCTGCGGCGTTCAGAATACGGGTACGCTGGATAATGATTGCCCATGAGGCAATAGAAAACCCAATCAAAATCAACATGATAAGTTTGACCAGAAGGCTTGCCTTCAGGAACAAATCAAGAATGTTCATGTCAGTCACTGCTTGAACTCCGCGACAATAGACTTGGGAAGCGCTATCGGCTTCATAAGATGTGGGTTGATGCAGGCGATCAGAACTTCCGCTTCGTTCAGAACCTTGCCTTCAGCATTAACGATACGTTGTGCGAATGTCATAGTCGTCCTGCGCATTGCTACCACCTCGCTTTGCACTTCCAGCAAATCATCAAGGCGTGCCGCCGCAAGGTAGTCAACTGTGATTCGACTCACCACAAAAGCGACCTGCTGTTCCAGCAGCGCCTGTTGGTTGAAATGATGCTGGCGCAGCATTTCAGTACGTGCTCGTTCATAAAAAGCGACATAGCTGGCATGGTAAACCACGCCGCCGGCATCCGTGTCTTCGTAATAGACGCGTACCGGCCATCTAAACAGCGTTGTACTCACTCTACATCCCGGTAATGCTCTTAAACGTTGCTACTATACGCAAGAGCAATCTGGTTTGGAATGGATTGCCAGAGGCTAACGAAAATAATTATCTGAAGGAAACAACTGGAAGGGTTTTCGGGATGAATCTTAGACAAGTCCTGACAAAAAAACAGATTAATCTATTTATTAATGGCCGTCAGTCACCCGGCCATAAACATTAATTTTACAGGAAGAAGAAAGCCAGCCCGAGTAGCAGAATAATCTGAGACGGTAACGGTGAAAACAGTGCACGCCAGCGCAGTCGACGCTGACGAAACCCGACGCCATGGATAACGCCGGTACACACCGCCCACATCATCAGCAAACCCTGCCAGAGAGAAAGCGGCCCGGTTTTAGCGGCAAAGCGCGACGGCTCCCAGAACATACAGCCCGCCAGCAACAGTGCCAGCACCAGAGAAAGAGCCCGTAACGGGCTCTTGTCCATCACGTCATACAACTGTGCAATCAGCTTCGCCATCACTTCTGCTCTTTCGCCGCAGCACTCTCTTCGATGTGCTCCAGCGCCAGCGCCGTGATAATGCCAAATGAACAGGCCAGCAGCGTGCCGAGAATCCAGGCAAAGTACCACATTGTTCTGCTCCTTAATTAATAGAGAGAATGGTTGTTGTTTTCGATCTGCTCTTTAGTAATGCGACCGAACATTTTGTAGTAACACCAGCTGGTGTACGCCAGGATAATCGGCACGAAAACTATCGCCACAAAGGTCATCAGTTTCAGCGTCAGTAAGCTGGAGGTCGCATCCCACATGGTCAGGCTGACATTTGGCACAGTGCTTGACGGCATAATAAATGGGAACATTGCCACGCCCGCCGTCAGAATCACGCAGGCCACGGTCAGCGAAGAGAAGATAAATGCCCAGGCGCCCTTCTCCAGTCGCGAACAGAGGAGGGTCAGCAACGGCAACACCACGCCCAGTGCCGGGATCAGCCACAGAATCGGTGTCTGGTTAAAGTTAACCAGCCAGGCACCGGCTTCACGCGCCACCTCTTTAGTCAGCGGGTTGGACGCCGCAGCATGGTCGAGGGTTGACGTCACCACATAACCGTCGATGCCGTATACCACCCATACGCCCGCCAGCGCGAAGCCGACCATCATCACCAGCGCGGAGATTTGCGCTGCAATACGCGCGCGCAGATGCACCTCGCCGCTCGTACGCATTTGCAGGTAAGTGGCGCCCTGCGTCAGAATCATCGTCAGGCTGACAATTCCGGCCAGCAGGCCAAACGGGTTGAGCAACTGGAAGAAATTACCGGTGTAAAACAGGCGCAAATATTCATCGGCGTGGAACGGCACGCCCTGCAACAGGTTGCCGAACGCCACACCAATAACCAGCGGCGGCACAAAGCTGCCGATAAAAATGCCCCAGTCCCACATGCCGCGCCAGCGCATATCTTCAATCTTCGAACGGTAGTCAAAACCGACCGGACGGAAGAACAGCGACGCCAGCACCAGAATCATCGCCACATAAAAACCGGAGAACGCAGCGGCATACACCATCGGCCAGGCAGCAAACAGCGCGCCACCGGCGGTGATCAACCACACCTGGTTGCCATCCCAGTGCGGAGCAATCGAGTTGATCATCACCCGGCGTTCGGTATCGGTGCGGCCGATAATGCGCGACAGCATACCGACGCCCATATCGAAACCATCGGTGACGGCAAAGCCAATCAGCAAGATGCCAATCAACAGCCACCAGATAAAGCGCAATACTTCGTAATCTAACATTTATCGACTCCTGTTTATCGCAGCGGCTGTGACGAAAGCGTTGACTGTTCGAAGTGATAACGGCCGGTTTTCAGACTGCTTGGACCGAGGCGGGCAAATTTGAACATCAGGTACATTTCCGCCACCAGGAACAGCGTATACAGGCCGCAAATCAGCCCCATGGAAAACAGCAGGTCGCCCACGGTCAGCGAGGAGTTGGCGACCGCCGTCGGCAACACTTCACCAATCGCCCATGGCTGACGGCCATACTCAGCGACAAACCAGCCGGCTTCGATGGCAATCCACGGTAATGGAATCCCGTACAGCGCGGCTTTCAGCAGCAGACGATTTTTGCCGATACGATTACGAATGACGCTCCAGAACGACAGGCCGATAATGATCAGCATCAGCACACCGCAGCCCACCATAATGCGGAAGGAGAAGTAGAGCGGCGCAACGCGTGGAATCGAGTCCTTCGTTGCCTGTTGAATCTGCTCTTCAGAAGCGTCAGACACATTTGGCGTGTAGCGCTTCAGTAACAGGCCATAACCCAGATCCTGTTTATGCTGATCGAATGCCGCACGTATCGCCGGATCCTGATTGCCTGAGCGCAACTCTTCCAGCAGCTGATACGCTTTCATGCCGTTACGGATACGCACTTCATGCTGCACCATCAGCTCTTTCAGGCCGGTGACCGGTTTATCGACGGAGCGGGTGGCGATCAGCCCGAGCAGATACGGGATCTGCACGGCATATCGGTTCTGCTGCGTTTCCTGGTCGGGCAGACCAAATAGCGTAAATGCCGCCGGAGCCGGTTGGGTTTCCCACTCCGCCTCGATGGCCGCCAGTTTGGTTTTCTGCACGTCACCCATTTCGTAACCGGATTCATCACCCAGCACGATCACTGACAGAATCGCCGCCATACCAAAGCTGGCCGCAATGGCGAAAGAACGTTTGGCAAATGCCACGTCGCGCCCACGCAATAAATAGTAAGAGCTGATACCGAGCACAAACATCGCGCCGCAGGTATAGCCCGCCGCAACGGTGTGAACGAATTTCACCTGCGCGACCGGGTTGAGTACCAGTTCGGAGAAGCTGACCATCTCCATGCGCATGGTTTCGAAATTAAAATCGGATGCGATAGGGTTTTGCATCCAGCCGTTTGCCACCAGGATCCATAATGCCGAGAGGTTGGAACCGAGTGCCACCAGCCAGGTGACGGCCATATGCTGCACTTTGCTGAGACGATCCCAGCCAAAGAAGAATAAGCCAACGAAGGTGGATTCAAGGAAAAATGCCATCAATCCTTCGATAGCCAGCGGTGCGCCAAAGATGTCACCGACATAGTGCGAAAAGTATGACCAGTTGGTTCCGAACTGGAACTCCATGGTCAGGCCCGTGGCCACGCCCAGCGCAAAGTTAATTGCAAATAACTTGCCCCAGAACTTGGTCATATCCTTATAAATTTGTTTGCCCGACAGCACGTAAACGGTTTCCATAATCGCCAGCAAAAACGCCAAACCCAGCGTCAGCGGAACGAACAGGAAGTGATACATTGCAGTCAGGGCAAACTGTAAGCGCGACAGTTCGACGATATCAAACATCTTGACCCCTTGCTCCTCGCAGGAAGACTCCGACATATGGCAAAACAACCGGCCAGCGCCAGTCATTCCTCACCACTGTGAATGCCCAATAAAAACGGCTGATATTGATCCAGTAATACTGCACAGTTCTGCCCAGGACAGGCAAAGCAGATACAGCTGATAAATAAAGTAATATTAACGACGAATGAGACGTGAATATCATACGCCGCTTTAAGCTAACGACAAATAGTTATTAACGTGATGCTTATCCCCTTTTTCGTCGCTACATCGCATTTCGCTTAACTCTCTGAATCACGCGAAATTGATGCAACGCAATTTATACGAAAAGTGAGACGTTAATCTAGTCCTAAAGCTTGATATAAAACCTTTTTCTTTGATCTATGTTAATGCAGAAGAGACGGGGATAGTGTTGGGTAAAGCTGATGTTAAATAATTGAGCCAGTCGCGTGATAAAATTTCAGAATTAATAAAAATAACCGACATTTTTTTTAACGTTGTCGTAGCAATAATCTGAAAATATTACTGGAATAATCAGCCAGTTTTCCTGGCATTATTATTTTCGCTATTATTCCTTTTTTGATGGGTATTCCTGTTTATTTCACAAATCTTTCACGCTAAATATATAGAGATTTAACCTTTGTTTCAGTAAGGATAGCTGACTTTTGCCGGTTTGCAGAAAAAGAGTGTGGTGTCTTCACTTAACGACTTCTGACGTATGGCGCTTACCGCCCGTGCTGGGGGTTTGCACCACGGGAGCCGAAAACGGCTCCCCTACAGCACTCCTGCAATTCCGCTACCTGAACCCATAAAAAAGGCCACCCGCAGGTGGCCAATATGTTGAGAGGGTAAACCTGCCAGGCAGGTTTCAGACACAGCGTTATTATTGAGGTAATACCGCTTTCACCGCGTCGCCGATATCTGCCAGGCTACGAACGGTTTTCACGCCTGCGGCTTCAAGCGCAGCAAATTTCTCATCCGCGGTGCCTTTACCACCGGCGATAATCGCACCGGCGTGACCCATACGCTTGCCTTTCGGCGCAGTCACACCCGCGATATAGCCAACAACCGGCTTGGTCACGTGATCTTTGATAAACGCTGCGGCTTCTTCTTCCGCGCTGCCACCGATCTCACCGATCATCACGATCGCTTCAGTCTGTGGATCGTCCTGGAACAGTTTCAGGATATCGATAAAGTTAGAGCCTGGGATCGGGTCACCGCCGATACCGACGCAGGTCGACTGGCCGTAGCCGATATCGGTGGTCTGCTTAACCGCTTCATAAGTCAGGGTACCGGAACGCGAAACGATACCGATACGGCCTGGCTGATGGATATGGCCTGGCATAATGCCAATTTTGCATTCGCCTGGGGTGATCACGCCCGGGCAGTTTGGCCCGATCATGCGCACACCTGCTTCGTCCAGCTTCACTTTCACCGTCAGCATATCGAGGGTAGGAATACCTTCAGTGATGGTGATGATCAGTTTGATACCCGCTTCGATCGCTTCAAGAATACCGTCTTTGCAGAAAGGAGCCGGAACGTAAATCACCGACGCGGTCGCGCCAGTGGCTTCAACCGCTTCACGCACGGTGTTAAACACTGGCAGACCCAGATGCTCAGTACCGCCTTTACCTGGCGTCACACCGCCAACCAGCTGCGTGCCATAAGCCAGTGCCTGCTCGGAGTGGAAAGTACCCTGACCGCCGGTGAAACCCTGGCAGATAACTTTGGTGTTTTTGTCGATCAAAATGGACATTATTTACCCTCCGCTGCAGCTACAACGCGCTGCGCTGCGTCACTCAGGCTGGTTGCTGCAATAATATTCAGACCGCTGTCTGCCAGTTTTTTGGCACCCAGCTCGGCATTGTTACCTTCCAGACGGACCACTACCGGCACGTTGACACCCACTTCTGCTACCGCGCCGATGATGCCATCAGCAATCAGGTCACAGCGCACAATGCCACCGAAGATGTTAACAAATACCGCTTTAACCGCGTCGTCGGACAGAATGATTTTAAACGCTTCGGTCACGCGCTCTTTGGTCGCGCCGCCGCCCACGTCGAGGAAGTTTGCTGGCTGGCCACCGCTCAGTTTAACGATGTCCATGGTACCCATTGCCAGACCGGCACCGTTTACCATACAACCGATGTTACCTTCCAGCGCCACGTAGTTCAGTTCCCATTGAGCGGCGTGTGCTTCACGGGAATCTTCCTGGCTTGGATCGCGCATTTCGCGCAGCTCAGGCTGACGGAACAGTGCATTGCCGTCGGCAGTCAGTTTGCCATCAAGACAAACCAGGTCGCCCTGCTTAGTGATCACCAGCGGGTTAATCTCAACCAGCGCCAGATCGCGCTCGAGGAACAGCGTCGCCAGACCCATAAAGATCTTGGTGAACTGGCTAACTTGCTTACCGGTCAGACCCAGTTTAAACGCCAGCTCGCGACCCTGGTAAGGCTGTGGACCGGTTAACGGATCCAGCGCCATTTTGTGAATCAGGTGCGGGGTCTCTTCCGCCACTTTTTCAATTTCCACGCCGCCTTCAGTCGAAGCCATAAACACCACACGACGGGTGCCACGGTCAACCACCGCGCCGAGATACAGTTCTTTATCGATATCAGTTGCCGCTTCAACCAGAATCTGGTTTACCGGCTGACCGTTAGCATCAGTCTGATAGGTCACCAGACGTTTACCCAGCCAGTTTTCAGCGAAAGTACGAATATCTTCTTTGCTGTTCACTACCTTCACACCGCCCGCTTTACCACGGCCACCGGCATGAACCTGACATTTTACCACCCACGGGCCTGCGCCGATTTTAGAGGCTGCTTCTTCCGCTTCACGTGGCGTGGTGCAGGCGTAACCGGTAGGAGCCGGCAGGCCATACCGTGCAAACAGCTGTTTCGCCTGGTATTCGTGTAAGTTCATGATGTTCTATCCATTCAGATCTGAAAAGATTTGGCCGGCTTCGCTGTATCTTGCTGCCGATGGCAGCAGAGCACAGAGTGGATAACCGACCACACATAGGGTTGGGCACGGTCAAAACCGTGCCCGACGAGGTTAAACGTCCAGCAGCAGGCGCGCCGGATCTTCCAACATCTCTTTCACTGCCACCAGATAACCGACAGATTCGCGGCCATCGATCAGGCGGTGATCGTAGGAGAGTGCCAGATACATCATCGGCAGGATTTCAACCTGGCCGTTGACCGCCATCGGACGATCTTTGATGGCGTGCATACCAAGAATCGCGCTCTGCGGCGGGTTGATAATTGGCGTCGACATCAGTGAACCAAATACCCCACCATTGGTGATGGTGAAGTTACCGCCGGTCAGCTCGTCTACGGTCAGTTTACCGTCACGACCTTTAACCGCCAATTCCTTGATTTTCTTCTCGATATCCGCCATGCCCAGCGCATCAACATCACGCAGTACCGGGGTCACCAGGCCGCGCGGTGTGGAAACCGCGATGCTGACGTCGAAGTAGTTGTGGTAAACCACATCTTCGCCATCGATTGACGCATTCACTTCCGGGAAGCGCTTCAGCGCTTCAACCACCGCTTTGATGTAGAAGGACATAAAGCCCAGACGTACACCATGACGCTTCTCGAACGCTTCGCCATACTGCTTACGCAGCTGCATGATTGGCTTCATGTTCACTTCGTTGAAGGTGGTCAGCATCGCGGTGCTGTTTTTCGCTTCCAGCAGACGTTCCGCTACGCGTTTGCGCAGGCGGGTCATTGGCACGCGTTTTTCACTGCGACCGGCCAGTGAAGGTGCTGGTGCCGCTGCGGGTTTCGCTTCCGCTTTTTTATCAGCCGGTTTGCTGTTCGCCAGGTGCTTCTCAACATCTTCACGGGTAATACGACCGCCAACACCGCTGCCTTTAATGGCTGCGGCATCGAGATCGTGCTCAGCGATCAGGCGACGGATCGCCGGGCTGAGTGCATCGTTGCTCTCTTCATCCAGTGCCGCAGTATGGCGCTGAGACGGGTTTGACTCTTTGGTGTCTGATTTAGCAGAGGTCTCTTTGCCGCCGCTATTCCCCTCTTTCAGGCGACCCAGCACCTGACGAGAGGTGACTGTCGCACCCTCTTCTTCCAGGATGGCTTCCAGTACGCCATCCGCAGAAGCGGGCACTTCCAGTACCACTTTATCCGTTTCAATTTCTACCAGTACTTCATCGCGGGTGACCGCATCGCCTGGTTTTTTGTGCCAGGTTGCCACAGAAGCATCGGCAACGGATTCAGGCAGGTCGGGAACGAGAATATCTACGCTACTCATTATCTATCCTTTATTTAATCAACGTTCAGCGCGTCATTAACCAGGTCTTGTTGCTGTTTCTGGTGAACGGACATGTAGCCAACTGCCGGCGAAGCGGATGCTGGGCGACCGGCGTAACGTAATGAAGCCCCAAAAGGCACAACTTCACGGAAGTGGTGCTGACTGCAATACCAGGCACCCTGGTTCAGCGGCTCTTCCTGACACCAGACGAAATCATGCACGTGTGAATACGGCTGCAACGCATCCTGTACCGCTTTGTGCGGGAATGGATACAGCTGTTCAATACGCACAATGGCAACGTCAGTTTGTTCGTTTTTGCGACGCTGCTCTAACAGGTCATAGTAAACTTTACCTGAGCAGAGCACGACGCGTTTCACGCCTTGCGGATCAAGGTCATCAATCTCGCCGATCGCCGGTTTAAAGCCACCGGTTGCCAGGTCTTCCAGGCTGGAAATCGCCAGCGGATGACGCAGCAGCGATTTCGGTGACATCACCACCAGCGGGCGACGCATACCGCGCAGCGCCTGACGACGCAGCATGTGGTAAACCTGTGCCGGGGTGGAAGGCACGCAAACCTGCATATTTTGCTCAGCGCAAAGTTGCAGATAACGCTCCAGACGAGCGGAGGAGTGCTCCGGGCCCTGGCCTTCGTAACCGTGTGGCAGCAGCATCACCAGACCGCACATACGGCCCCATTTCTGCTCACCGGAACTGATGAACTGGTCGATAACCACCTGCGCACCGTTGGCGAAGTCGCCGAACTGCGCTTCCCAGATGGTCAGGGTACGTGGTTCCGCCGTGGCATAACCGTATTCAAACGCCAGTACCGCTTCTTCCGACAGCACGGAGTCCCAGACCTTAAACACGCCCTGACCACTGTGAATATGCTGCAACGGGGTATAGGTGGAACCGTTAGCCTGGTTATGAATTACCGCGTGGCGGTGGAAGAAGGTGCCACGGCCCATATCTTCACCAGAGAGACGGCACGGAATGCCTTCATCGACCAGCGTGGCATAAGCGAGGTTCTCGGCTGCGCCCCAGTCGAATGCCTTATTACCTTCGGCCATCTGCGCACGGTCGTTATAGATCTTCGCCACGCGCGACTGCATCTCAACGCTTTCCGGTACCTGACTGATACGTTTTGCCAGATCCTGCAAACGTTTAAGATCGAGGGATGCCGGGTAAGCTTCGTCCCAGTCGTGATTCAGATACGGTGACCAGGTGAAGGAGTGCAGGCTCATTGGACGCCATTCAGGCACCACACATTCACCGGCATCCAGCGCATCACGGTACAGGTTGACCATTTCCGTGGCATCTTCCAGGCTGGCCACTTTTTCAGCTTCCAGCTTGTCAGCATACAACTTACGCGGCGTCGGGTGCTTCTTGATCTTCTGGTACATAATCGGCTGAGTTGCACTTGGCTCATCAGCTTCGTTATGACCATGACGGCGATAGCACACCAGGTCGATAAACACGTCACGTTTGAAGGTGTTACGGAAATCCAACGCCAGACGGGTAACGAATGCCACCGCTTCAGGATCGTCAGCATTAACGTGGAAAATCGGTGCCAGTACCATTTTACCGATATCGGTACAGTACTGGGTGGAACGCGCATCTTTCGGATTGGAAGTGGTGAAACCAATCTGGTTGTTAATCACGATGCGAACGGTTCCGCCAACTTCATAACCGCGCGCCTGAGACATGTTCAGGGTTTCCTGAACCACGCCCTGGCCGGTGACAGCGGCATCACCGTGGATGGTGATTGGCAACACTTTATTGCTGCTCGGCTCGTCCAGACGATCCAGACGCGCACGCACAGAACCCATCACTACCGGGCTAACAATCTCAAGGTGAGACGGGTTAAACGCCAGCGCCAGGTGCACCATGCCACCTTCGGTTTCAACGTCAGACGAGAAGCCCATATGGTACTTCACGTCGCCGGTGCCGAGGTGTTCTTTATGCTTACCGGCGAATTCGTCGAACAGATCCTGCGGCTTTTTACCGAGCACGTTAATCAGCACGTTCAGACGACCGCGGTGCGCCATCCCCAGCACCACTTCACGGGTTCCGCTCTTACCGGCATGACGAATCATTTCGTTCAGCATCGGTACCAGCGCATCGCCGCCTTCCAGTGAGAAGCGTTTTGCACCCGGGAATTTCGCACCGAGATAACGCTCCAGACCTTCTGCTGCGGTCAGCTGTTTCAGGAAACCTTTTTTCTCATCGGTGGTGAAGTTAGCATGACCGACCACCGATTCGATGCGCTGCTGAATCCAGCGTTTCTCTTCGGTATTGGTAATATGCATATACTCTGCACCGATCGAACCGCAATAGGTCTGCTTCAGCGCCGCATACAGATCGGCGAGCTTCATGGTCTCTTTGCCGATGGCAAACGAGCCCACATTGAAGCTTTCCTGGAAATCTGCGTCAGTAAGATCGTGGAAGGCAGGATCGAGATCGGCTACCGCATCCTGTTTCCACAGGCCAAGCGGATCAAGGTTTGCTTGCTGATGGCCGCGGAAACGAAACGCGTTAATCAGTTGCAGTACTTTGACCTGTTTGCTGTTGGTATCGGGGTCGGTGACAGAAGAGGTGTAACGCGAAGCGTCTTTCGCCAGACGACGAAAATACTCGCGCGTTGCGGAGTGGAACTGTTCAGGTCTAACCCCAGTGCCAGGAAGCTGCTGGAACATCTCACGCCATGCAGCATCTACAGAGTCAGGATCGGTAAGAAAATCTTCATAGAGCTGCTCTATGTAAGACTGGTTCGCGCCCGCCAGCCAGGAAGAGTCCAGCCAGGGCTTCATCGCGCTGTTCTGCATTGTGATCCCTTAAGCATTTTATGCTTTTTTTCGAGGTTTCATTTTTTGCCGGGTTAACGGCTTGCCGTAGTACAAATACAGTTCAACGATACGAGCATTGTGCGCTATCGGCGCCCGGGCCCGTAAGGGAACCTTTAAAAACGGTCGCAAAAGATGCAAGCGTTTTTAACGGCTTCCTGTTTTTCCGGGAACCCTGCGGTTCCCGGAGGCTGTGCGGTTAAGCGCTTCTCTGCAACAGCATCGACTTAATATGGCCGATGGCACGCGTCGGGTTCAGCCCTTTCGGACATACGCTCACACAGTTCATAATGCTGTGACAGCGGAATACGCTGAAAGCATCATTTAAATCATCCAGGCGCGCATTGGTTTCCGTATCGCGGCTGTCGATCAGGAAACGATAAGCGGCCAGTAAGCCTGCCGGACCGATAAATTTGTCCGGGTTCCACCAGAATGACGGACAAGAGGTCGAGCAACAGGCGCACAGAATACATTCGTACAGGCCATCCAGCTTTTCACGCTGTTCCGGCTGTTGCAAATGCTCACGTGCTGGCGGATTCTCTCCATTATTCAACAGGTAAGGCTTAATCTTCTCATACTGAGCGTAGAACTGGCTCATGTCTACTACCAGATCGCGAATGACCGGTAATCCAGGCAGTGGGCGGATAACAATTTTCTGTTTGCCATTGCCCAGTGCCGAGACCGGCGTGATACACGCCAGACCGTTTTTACCGTTCATATTCAGGCCGTCAGAACCGCAGACCCCTTCACGACAGGAGCGACGGAATGCCAGCGTCGGATCCTTCTCTTTCAGACGCATCAGTGCGTCCAGCAACATCATGTCGCGCCCTTCTTCACTCTCAAGGGTGTACTCCTGCATACGCGGAGCATCGTCAACATCCGGGTTGTAACGATAAATAGAAAATTCGAGTCTCATCTTCTTATCTCCGCAAATTTAGTAAGTACGCGCTTTCGGCGGGAAGGCCTCGCGCAGCTTAGGCTGCATGTTCACCTCACGGCGCGTCATGCTTTCGCTTTGCGGCAGATACAAGCTGTGACATAACCAGTTAGCATCATCACGGTCCGGGAAGTCAAAGCGGCTGTGCGCACCACGACTTTCGGTACGGAAGTTCGCGGATACCGCGGTGGCATAAGCGGTTTCCATCAGGTTATCCAGTTCCAGACACTCAACACGCTGGGTGTTAAAATCGCTGGAGCGGTCATCCAGACGCGCATTTTTCAGGCGTTCACGCAGTGCTTTCAGCTCTTCCAGACCTTTTGCCATCGCATCACCTTCACGGAATACCGAGAAGTTATGCTGCATACAGGATTGCAGGGCTTTGCGCAGCTCCGCCGGATCTTCACCGGTGGTGTTATTGTTCCAGCGGTTCATCCGTGCCAGTGAGGCTTCAATATCTTCCTCCGTCGCATCACGCAGTTCGCCCTGCTGCTGAATGGACTCCTGCAGATGCAGACCGGCAGAACGACCAAACACCACCAAATCAAGCAGCGAGTTACCGCCAAGGCGGTTAGCACCGTGAACCGATACGCAGGCAATTTCACCGACCGCAAACAGGCCAGGGATCACCACATCTTCACCCTGCTCATTGACCGTCAGCGCCTGACCGGTCACTTTGGTCGGAATACCGCCCATCATATAGTGACAGGTTGGAATCACCGGAATCGGCTCTTTTACCGGGTCGACGTGAGCAAAGGTGCGTGACAGCTCCAGAATGCCCGGCAGGCGGGATTCGAGGACGTCTTTACCCAGGTGGTCCAGTTTCAGTTTGGCGTGCGGCCCCCATGGACCATCACAGCCACGGCCTTCACGAATTTCGATCATAATTGAACGCGCCACCACATCACGACCCGCGAGGTCTTTGGCATTAGGCGCATAGCGTTCCATAAAGCGTTCGCCGTGTTTATTCAGCAGATATCCGCCTTCACCACGACAGCCTTCGGTGACCAGCACCCCGGCACCGGCGATACCGGTCGGGTGGAACTGCCACATTTCCATATCCTGCACTGGCACACCCGCACGCAGCGCCATGCCGACGCCGTCACCGGTATTGATATGGGCGTTGGTAGTCGACTGATAGATACGGCCTGCCCCACCGGTCGCCAGCACTGTGGCGCGCGCTTTAAAGTAGACCACTTCGCCATCTTCAATATTCAGCGCGGTACAACCGACAATGGCACCGTCAGCGTTTTTCACCAGATCCAGCGCATACCATTCGGAGAAGATGGTGGTTTTGTTTTTCAGGTTCTGCTGATACAGGGTATGCAGCAAGGCGTGACCGGTACGGTCAGCCGCTGCGGCAGTACGTGCAGCCTGCTCGCCACCGAAGTTCAGTGACTGGCCGCCGAACGGACGCTGGTAAATACGGCCATCGTCCAGACGGGAGAACGGCAGACCCATATGTTCCAGTTCCAGAATCGCTTCCGGGCCGGTTTTACACATATATTCGATCGCGTCCTGGTCACCGATATAGTCGGAACCTTTGACGGTGTCATACATATGCCATTCCCAGTTATCCTCGTGGCTGTTACCCAGCGCAACGGTAATACCGCCCTGAGCAGACACGGTGTGGGAACGAGTTGGAAAAACTTTTGATAACAGGGCACAGCTCTGGCCCGATTGGGAAATCTGTAGCGCGGCACGCATGCCTGCACCACCTGCGCCGATAACAACGGCGTCAAATTCTCTGACTGGCAATTTCATTAAGCACCCCACACCACAACAGTTCCATAAATCGCATAGACCAACAGCGCAACCACGACCACCAGCTGCAACATTAAGCGCAGCGCAACCGGCTTAACGTAGTCAGTCAGCACCTGCCACATCCCAATCCAGCCATGTACCAGGATGGATAACAGGGTCAGCAGCGTGAACACTTTGGTAAATGAGGAGGCGAAAAATCCACGCCAGATGTCATACGTCAGCGTATCGGACACCACCAAGAAACCGAGGATATAGAGCACATAGAGGGTAATAACCATGGCAGCAGCGCGTAACAGCAACCAGTCATGTACGCCGTTGCGCCCCAGTGCAGAAGCATTGCTTACCATACGAGGACTCCAGCCAGAATTGAAAGCACGACAGTGATACCAAAAGCCACCTGAGCAGAACGCGTACCAATTTGTAAGGTTTCGCCCAGGTAACCAAAATCCATCAGCATATGGCGGATGCCACCGGCAATGTGATATGCCAGCGCGGTAAGAATGCCCCACACGATGAATTTAACAATAAAGCTGTCCATAACGGCGGATGCCTGCAGGAAGCCTTCGGGTGATGAGAGAGAGAGACCAAGTAGCCAAAGCAGAATGCCGACCGCCACAAAGGTGATCACGCCGGAGACGCGGTGGAGAATGGACGCTATTGCAGTAACGGGAAACCGGATCGTAGTGAGATCCAAGTTGACAGGTCTTTGTTTTTTCACGGTTTTGCCCACACAGCTTTTCTTATTTTGCTTCCTCCGGTCCTGAAGGGGGGTCAGACAGCGTTAACAATAAAGCACTGCGCCAGGCACTTAAACTACAACGTCCAGTGTCAAAACGACGCGTATGAAACGCTGGGTGGCTCCTACTGCAGGGTGTTCCGGAGACCTGGCCGAAGTATAGGGGGATCACAATCTGATTACAATTCCCCTACAATCTCTTTGGTATAATTTAGGTCGAACAGTGATCAACCTCACGATTTTCACAATTTATACAAATTTAATTATCTGATTTGACAAAAGTTCAACATTCCTGTTACAAACGAACGATTGAAAATCCTGTGATGCACAAAAGTTATGGGGATACACTTTCCCCTAAGCACAAGTTATGTAACAGTGATTAAGTGAGCTACCCGAAAGCATCAGGTAAAGGTTACGAGAAAATAATGACTAGACCGGATCTTTAACAACCGTGTAACGCAGCATTTCATGCCTGCCGGACCCTCGCTTGTACGCGCCCATCGCTCTGTACCCTGCAAGATAAAATATGCCACAGAGTCGATAGACTGCATCTCTTCGCAGGCAACCCAAGGTATGATGGCCAATCAGGTGTCAAAGATCCCTACAAATAAGGCGCTAAGGAGACTGTAAATGGCTGATAAAAAAGCGACACTAACCCTGGAAGGCGAAGCTCCGATTGAGCTGGACGTACTGCATGGTACGCTTGGTGAGAACGAAATCGATATCCGCACCCTGGGTTCAAAAGGCCTGTTCACGTTTGACCCTGGCTTTACTTCTACTGCATCCTGCGAATCCAAAATTACCTATATCGACGGTGATGAAGGAATTCTGCTGCACCGCGGTTTCCCGATTGACCAGTTAGCTTTGCACTCCAACTACCTGGAAGTCTGCTATATCCTGCTGAACGGCGAAGCGCCGACGCAGGCTCAGTTTGATGAATTCCGTACCACTGTAACCCGCCACACCATGATTCATGAGCAGATTAATCGTCTGTTTATGGGCTTCCGTCGTGATTCCCATCCAATGGCGGTAATGTGCGGTGTGACCGGTGCGCTGGCGGCGTTTTACCACGACTCTTTAGATGTGAATATCGAGCGCCATCGTGAAATCGCCGCATTCCGCCTGCTGTCGAAAATGCCGACCGTCGCGGCGATGTGCTACAAATATTCCATTGGCCAGCCGTTTGTTTATCCACGTAATGACCTCTCCTACGCGGGTAACTTCCTGAATATGATGTTCTCTACCCCGTGCGAAGAGTACAAGGTCAACCCGGTGCTGGAACGCGCCATGGACCGTATTCTGGTGCTGCATGCCGATCACGAGCAGAATGCCTCTACCTCAACGGTACGTACCGCCGGTTCTTCCGGTGCTAACCCGTTTGCCTGTATCGCGGCAGGTATCGCTTCTCTGTGGGGACCGGCGCACGGTGGTGCCAACGAAGCTTGCCTGCGGATGCTGGAAGAGATCAGCAGCGTTGATCATATTCCTGAGTTTGTTAAACGTGCGAAAGATAAAAATGACTCTTTCCGCCTGATGGGCTTCGGCCATCGCGTTTACAAAAACTACGATCCCCGTGCGACCGTAATGCGTGAAACCTGCCATGAAGTGCTGAACGAGCTGGGTATGAAAGATGACCTGCTGGAAGTGGCGATGGAGCTGGAACATATCGCGCTGAACGACCCGTACTTTATCGAGCGTAAACTCTATCCTAACGTCGATTTCTACTCCGGCATTATTCTGAAAGCGATGGGTATTCCTTCCTCCATGTTTACCGTGATCTTCGCGATGGCGCGTACCGTTGGCTGGATTGCTCACTGGAAAGAGATGCACGACGACGGCATTAAAATTGCCCGTCCGCGTCAGCTGTATACCGGTTACGATAAGCGGGAATTCTCCTCACAGCTTAACAAAAAGTAACCGTTGCCAGAGCAGCATTCGCGCTGCCTGCGGACGATAATCAGTACGGGAGCCAGGCGGCTCCCGTACTGCATTTCGGCCTGCTGCGTTAATTTTTGTGACCAACGATTACCCCTGACACGGTGCTGTTATCGCTGGCAGCCGGGACACCAGTAAAAAGGCCGCGATGACAGCGTACTTTTCTCGATAGTCGTGCCGCAACGTTCACAGGGTTTACCGTTGCGATGAAACACCTCAAAACGGAAGGCCGCGCCGTGATGAACGTTTTCATCCATCGTGCCGCGCATCTGATAAGAGTGACGAGGAATGGCCAGCAAGGCTTCGGCAAAGGCCGCCAATTGCTCTGGCGCTAAATCCTGCGCTTTATGCTGTGGCAACAGCTGTGCCTGCCAGAGAATCTCGGCCCGCAGATAGTTACCCAGTCCGGCCAGAAACGCCTGATCCAGCAATAATCCACTGAACTGCCGCCGCCGAAAGCGCGCCGACAGCAGTCTTTCTGCTACCTGTTCCGGGGTCAGCGTCATATCCAGCACATCCGGCCCGACCCGTTGCAAAAACGGATGCGTCGCCAGCGTCTCACTGTTCAGCAGCTCAATATCCGAGGCGCTGTACAATAAAATCGCCTGATCTTCACTGGCCAGCCGCACGCGTAATACGCGTTTGGTGGCTGGCTCCGCGCCAGTGTTTACCACCCGCCAGACACCGTACAGCTGATTGTGGCTGTACAAAGTCAGGCCATTGGAAAAGTGGGTCAGCAGTGCTTTACCACGCGTTTCAATCGCCGTCACCTGCTCACCCAGCAGCGCTGGTTCGTAAGTTTTCAGTTGTGGGAAAGCAAACCAGACATCCGTCAGCTTTTTCCCCAGAATCGCGCGCTCCAGCTTATCCGCCGCCCGTCGAATCTCCGGCCCTTCTGGCATAACCACTCCCTGCTTTAATACGTTGCACCGCCCATCAGCGGATAAATCTGTTCGCCATTAAATGACGCAGATGCGGCAATCCCTGCTTTTTTCATTGCCCCTTTAAAGGAACATCAGAAAATACAGCAGAAATACGTTAACGATTAACATTAGCACGCCGGTTGGCAGCTGAGCTTTGATCACCCCATTACGATCGGGTAATTCCAGCAGTGCAGCAGGCACCAGATTATAGTTGGCCGCCATCGGCGTCATCAGCGTGCCACAGTAACCGGAGAACATCCCGATAGCCGCCATCACCGCCGGATTGCCGCCATGCTGCAATACCAGAATCGGAATACCAATACCGGCGGTGACAATCGGGAAGGCAGCAAAAGCGTTGCCCATCACCATCGTCAGCAATGCCATACCGAT
>NZ_JRXE01000001.1:250940-259499 GCF_001267535.1 Winslowiella iniecta
AGTCAAGCAAGCGCCGCGCTTCCTGTAGCGACTGCGCCGGCGCTTCGCGCGTCAGTTTCAGCGCCACCAGCCAGCCGACGATACAGCCCACGGTCATCGAGAACAGCGTAATCAGCGTTGAGTGATTACCTTCACCAAAAAAGGCTTCTTTTAAGCCGGGAATATTATTAAACGACAATACACCGATCACCGTCACCACCGGAATCGACAGCGCCGGCAGGAACAATTTATTACCCAGTCGACTGGCGCTTTCTTTACGCTGCTCATCGGTACGTTGATGGTAACGACCCAGCTTAACGCCGCCAAAACCGGCGATTAGCGCCATAATCACCACCAGCACGCCGACGCTAATATGCAGCCAGCGCTGGCCCTCTGCGGCGGATCCGGCAAACTGATTCATCAGCGAATACGCCCAGTCTCCGATCAGAAATACCAGACCATACAGCCCCCAGAACAACCCGGTGGTCAGACGACGTGGGTTCGCCTTGTCGCGCCATGACATGATCGCCACGATCAGCAGGATCACCCCGGCCAGCCAGAAAAGATACTGTTGCTGGAACATTAGCGGTCTCCTTTTGCTTGCAGCGCTTGCGTATTCAGAGACGCCAGTTCAGCGGCGAGGGTTTTATCCAGCCGATGTAAACGCACGGCATGAATAATAAAGGCGCAGATAGCGGTCGGAATGCCCCACAGCGCGATATGCAGCGGCTCGGTCTGAATCCCGCCGGACTCCAGCATAAAGTTATGCATAAAGATAATCGCCCCAAAGGCGACAAAGATATCTTCGCCAAAGAACAGGCCGACGTTATCGGTCGCCGCCGACATGGCGCGCAGACGGTAGCGCACCTGCGGCGGCAGCTCGCCATAGCGGCTCTGCGCCGCCCCTTCCGCCATCGGTGCCAGCAGCGGACGCACCATCTGCGGATGGCCGCCGAGGCTGGTTAAGCCCAGCGCCGCAGTAGCTTCACGCACGAACAGATAAACAATCAACAAGCGGCCGGAGGTGGCGCTTTTGATATGGGCAATCCAGCTCTGCGCGCGCTCTTTCAGACCATGGCGCTCCACCAGGCCAATCACCGCCAGCGGCAGCAGCAGAATTAACGCCAGGTTACGGGTATTCAGAAAGCCGGATCCCAGCTTTTCCAGAATGGACTCAATCGGCATATGGGCGGCAACACCGGTAATAATACCGGCGGCAATCACCACCAGCACCGGATTAAAGCGCAGCAGAAAGCCGATAATGATTGCCGCGATGCCGATCAGCGGCCAGAGATTAACAGCAGTTTCCATAAGGACTCCCCCGAAAATAATAAAAACTCTCCGGCCAGACAGCCGGAGAAAATAAACAAAAATAATTATTGGCTGGTCACGGTGATCTGCTGCTCCGCAAAGGCTTCACGCAGGCGACGGGCAAACGCCAGCGCATGGGCACCGTCGCCATGCAGACAGACGCTGTCTGCCCGCACCGCAACCTCTTCACCGCTGATGCTCTGCACTTTACCGTGCATCACCATATTCAGCGTCTGCTGAATGGCTTGAGATTCGCTGTCGATCATTGCACCTGGCTGACTACGCGGCACCAGCGTACCCTCGGCCTGATAGCCACGGTCAGCAAACACTTCCTGACGCGCCGCCAGACCCAGCCGCTCAGCGGCACGGATCAGTTCGCTGTTCGCCAGCCCGACCAGTATCAACGTCGGATCGACCGCTTGCACCGCGCGGGCAATGGCGTCCGCCAGTTGCGCATCCACCGCCGCCTGGTTATACAGCATGCCGTGCGGCTTCACATGCGCCAGCCTGCCGCCTTCACTCTCAACAATCGCTTTCAATGCGCCGATTTGATACACCACCTGCGCGTATACCGTCTCGGGCGGCAGCTGCATGGCGGTGCGGCCAAAGTTTTCCCGGTCGGGGAAGCTCGGATGCGCGCCGATCGCCACGCCGGACTCCAGCGCCCAGCGTACCGACTGCAACATAGTTTCTGCATCACCGGCATGGAAACCACAGGCGATATTGGCGGAAGTGACCAGTTGCAACAGCTGACGATCGCTGCCGCTGCCTTCACCGAGATCGGCGTTAAGATCAACTTTCATCTGCTAATCCCCAGGCCATCTGATCGATCACGTGCTGCTGCTGCTGTTTTGCTTTCAGCGCTTCATCCAGCGTGCAATGAACAAAATGCATCGGCTCGCCGAGGCGAATTTGCGCCAGATGATAGAGATCCGCTTCGATCACGCAGGCAATACGCGGATAACCGCCGGTGGTTTGTGCATCAGACATCAACACAATCGGCTGACCGTTTGGCGGTACCTGAATCACACCTGGCAACAGACCGTGCGACAGCAGCTCACGGTCGCTGTCACGCGCCAGCGTACGCCCCTGCAAGCGGTAACCCATGCGGTTACTTTGCGGGCTAAGCTTCCAGCCGGTGCGCCAGAACGCTTCCTGCGATTCACGGCTGAATTCGTGATATTCCGGGCCAGGCAACGCGCGTAGACGATTTCCCCACAGCAGCTGACGCACGCCCGCCGCTTTGCGGAAGCGATGGGTCGGCTGTCCCAGTGGCAACTGGTCGCCATCTTCAACCCGACGGCCGTGCTGACCGCCAAAACCGGCTTTCAGATCGGTACTGACAGAACCCAGCAGCGGCGGCAGATCAAATCCACCGTCCAGCGCCAGATAGCTGCGCATACCGTGTGCCGGCATCGCCAGCGTCAGCTTTTGCCCGGCTTTCACCGGCGTACGCCAGCCGGTCCACACCGGTTTACCATCAATAGTGGCGTTGCATCCGGCACCGGTCAGCGCTATCCAGCCGTCTCGGCCAAATTCGGCGCTAAACTGGCCAAGGGTAATCTCCAGCACCGCGCTATCCTGTGGGTTACCCACCAGCAGATTAGCGGTTTTCATTGCCGGAATATCCAGTGCACCACTCAGGCCAATGCCATACTGACGCCAGCCGGTGCGGCCCGCATCCTGAATTGAGGTACTGATTCCGGCACGAAAAATGGTCAGCATACGCCCTCCTTTTGTGGCACAAAGCGAATGCTGTCGCCGGGGCGCAGCAAGGTTGGTGGTTGATGCTGCGGATTAAACAGCGGCAGATCGCTTCGGCCAATCAGCTGCCAGCCGCCTGGCGAGGCCAGCGGATAGATTCCGGTCTGACTGCCGCCAATCCCCACCGATCCGGCCGGAACCATCACGCGTGGCTCAGCGCGACGCGGGGTATGCAGACGGTTGTCCAGCCCACCCAGATACGGGAAGCCCGGCTGAAAACCGATAAAATAGACCACATAATTCGCCGAGGCGTGTAATTCCACTACCTGCTTCGCCGTCAGTTGATGATGGCGCGCCACCTCTTCCAGGTCGGGACCCGCCTCACCACCATAAATCACCGGAATGTCAATCTGGCGCGACTCAGGCAACACCGCCTCGCTCTCTTCCCACCAGTTTTGCAGACGTTCAATCGCATCCAGTGCGGTCTGTTGCGGGTTATGCAACACCACGGTTAAATTGTTCATGCCGGGAATGGTTTCCACCACTTCCGGGTAACTCTTAAGGCGCTCGCTCAGCCCCCAAATACGTTGCTGACTTGCAAGGGATACCGGGGGATCCAATTCAAGCACTACCGCGCGTTCCCCTAACAGGTAACAGCGTGCTCGTTGCAATATGCACCTCCTGACAGACTAAAAGTGACATACCCTCACAGCCTGGTATTGCAGCAATACCAGGCTAATTGGATATAAGCTTATTCATTTAAGACAAACAGTTATGCTTAACTACTCTATGAGTGTCAATCAATTTACTGCCTCACTTCCGGCAGAAGTGAAGCAGTAACAGAGAGAAAATCAGGCGGGATTGTCGATATCTATAAAGGTGACGTCAAGTCCATGGTTTTCCGCCAGCCACTCGCCCAGCGCTTTAATCCCTGCGCGTTCAGTGGCATGGTGACCCGCAGCAAAAAAGTGCAGACCGTTTTCGCGCGCGCTGTGAATGGTTTTTTCCGAGACTTCCCCGGTGATAAAGGCATCAACACCAAATTCTGCCGCGTCATCAATAAAGCCCTGCCCACCGCCGCTGCACCAGGCAATACGGCGGATATGCTGCGGCGCATTGTCGCCACAGTGCAGCGGCGTGCGGCCGAGGACGTCAGTAATACGCTGCGCCAGCTGCTCGCCGGTCAGCGCTTCTTTCAATTCACCCCACGGCACCAGCGGCATAATCTCACCGCGCACCTCGATTTGCAGCAGTTTCGCCAGTTGGGCGTTATTGCCGAGCTGCGGATGGGCATCCAGCGGCAAATGCCAGCCATAAAGGTTAATATCATTGGCCAGCAGCGCCTTCAGGCGATTGCGCTTCATCCCCTTAATCACCGGCGCTTCGTTTTTCCAGAAGTAGCCGTGATGCACCAGCACCGCATCGGCCTGCTGACGCACCGCCTCATCCAGCAACGCCTGACACGCCGTGACGCCAGTTATGATTTTCTTTACCTCGTCGCGACCTTCCACCTGCAAACCATTCGGTGCGTAATCGCTAAATGCTGCGGTGTTGAGCTGCTGGTTGACGATCTGTTCCAGTTCGGAATTGCGCATTGTTTTACCTGCCTATTTTCTTGCTGCCTCAAAGGCTTCCAGTGTCCTCTTTCGTGCCTCCTTATGGTCTACCAAAGGCTCGGGATAATCGAGTTTTTGCTGATTTTTCTTTGCCCACTGCTGTGGCTGATGGATGGCTTCGTCGGGCACTTGCTGCAATTCCGGCAGCCAGTGGCGAATAAACTCACCTTTAGTATCAAAGCGTTCGCCCTGTGTGGTCGGGTTAAAGATGCGAAAATAGGGAGCCGCATCGGTGCCGGTGGACGCCGCCCACTGCCAGCCGCCGTTATTCGCCGCCAGATCGCCATCGATCAGCTGCGACATAAAATAACTTTCGCCTTCACGCCAGTCGATCAGCAGATCTTTCACCAGAAAACTGGCGGTAATCATCCGCAGACGGTTATGCATCCAGCCCAGGGTATTGAGCTGGCGCATGGCAGCATCGACAATCGGATAACCGGTTTTACCCTGCTGCCAGGCCTTCAGCTGACGATCATCCTTGCGCCATTGCACCTTTTTGGTCCAGCGGGTAAAAGGCTGATGACGGCACAGCGCCGGATACGCCACCAGTAAATGACGATAAAACTCACGCCAGATCAGCTCGTTCAGCCAGATAAAGCTATCGTCACCTTCCAGCGCCTTAGGATGCTGCTTTAATAGGCGATGCAGGCACTGACGCGGCGATAACACGCCGGTCGCCAGATAGACCGACAACCTGCTGGTGCCGTCTGTCGCAGGGAGATCGCGCTGGCCGGGATATTCCATCACCGTTTGCTGGCAGAAGTGCCGCAACTGTTTAATCGCCGCCTGCTCGCCAGCAGGGAAAAGCTGTTGATCGTATGACTGACGCGGATAATCGAATGGCTCCAGCCGGGGTGATGTTTTCAGCGGTGCGCCCTCACGCGCTTGCGGCGCGGGCACGCACTCCGGCAAGCCCTGTAACAGGCGTTTGACAAAGGCTTTGCTGAACGGCGTAAACACTTTGTACATCTCGTGATTGCCGGTCTGCACGCTTCCGGGCGGTAACAACAGGCTGTCATCAAATCCCTGCGCAATAATATCCTGATCAAACAACACTTTTTCCACTGCCGCATCGCGTTGTCGTTCATTAACTTCATACTGATAGTTATAGAACAGGCGATCAACCTGATGCTGCTGACAAAATTCAGACAGCTGTTCTGTCGACGCTGCAAAATCATCGCATTGTAAATAGTGCAGCGGGATACCGCGCTCGGCCAGCTGCTGCTGAAGCAACTGCAAATTGTCATAAATAAACGCAGCCTGGCGCGCAGCCATCTGATGTTGCTGCCACTGCCCCGGTGTGGCAATAAACAGCGCGATGACGTTAGCTTTCGTGTCGCGGCACGCCGCATACAGCGCGGTATTATCATTGATGCGCAAATCATTACGCAGCCAGACCAGATGGGTGGTCATAAAACTCCTGCCGTGTTAGTGGCCGTAGCGCAAACGCAGCGCTTCCGGATAGGGCTCGAAATAACGCTGTTGCGCCAGATAAGCATCCGGAAATTCGGCCATATAGTGTTTCAGTAAAGTAATCGGTGCCAGCAGTGGCTGGATACCCTGACGATAACGGTCAATCAACGCGGCCAGCTCCTGGCGCTGTGGCGAAGTCAGTTGCTTACGGAAATAGCCTTGCACATGCATCAGCACATTGGTGTGATTGCGGCGCGTGGCCTGCTGCGCCAGCAGGCTCATCAGGCGGTTACGATATTCAACCGCGTACTGCTCCAGCGAATCCCATTGATCTATCGCCGCCACAAAACGGCCAAGCTCGCGATATTGTGGCTGAGAGTGCGCCAGCAGCAGCAGCTTATAACGGCTGTGAAACGCCACCAGCCCGTGTCGGGTCAAACCCGTCTTGCACAGCTGATTAAACTCATACAGCGCATACACTCGCTCGACAAAGTTTTCACGAATAGCATCGTCATGCAGACGACCATCTTCTTCCACCGGCAGCCAGGGAATTTCGCGCATCAGCTCGCGAGTAAAAACGCCCACCCCGGCTTTACGATTGTTATTGGTCGCGGATTCATAAACCCGCACCCGCTCCATACCGCAGCTTGGCGATTTGGCACAAACGATATAGCCGCACAGATGGTGTAGATGCGCCACCTTCTCCGCCGAGAATGCCTGCATCTGGTCAGTAATATCTTCTCCGCCCTCTTTGCTATAGCAAAGGGCGATCTCATCCTGTTGCGCTTTCACCAGCCGCAGCGCCGGACGCGGCGTACTTAAACCTATCGCGATTTCAGGGCACACCGGTTCAAAGCGCACAAAGGGAGCGAGTTCATCAGTGGCGAAGGCAAAACGTTTATGGCCGCCGTCAAACCGGACGCTGTCACCCAGCAGACATGCACTGATTCCTACCGGAATTTTTTCGCTCATAGTTGTACAACCTCTAAAATCTTGTAGAGGTTTTAAGTGTAGCTGAAACTGCGGGCGGTGACACGGGAAGGATCACATCAGAGGAAGATTCGTTATGCAGTATAGTGGGATACCGACCGCAACGCGGCGATCGCAGCACCTCAGCGCTCTACCTGTCCGGCAAGTGGCTGAGAGAGGCGTGGGTTCAGGGGGGCTGATCCTGAGCATGGAAGCTAAAAACAAAAAGTCGGAAGGATCGTTTAGATCACTTCGGGCTTATTTTTATCTGGTGATCATAATATCTGGATGCCTTTATAATTTTATAAAATCTGAAAGATTTTCATCACCAAATTTGTCGCGACGCCCTTCCACCGGGTTAATTGCATGCGTGATAAACTTGAATAATTATTTTAATTCAGAGATATTTACTTGTCATGAAATTTCCTGAAGAGAGACTAATTCACTGTTTTCATTCTCATATCCATAAATTTTCATAGTGCTTCTCGTGACTGGTTAAAATGATTGTAGTGAAGCATTGTTTTTCTGCTCTGGTACTTGCTGAAACCTAAACTCCGCACAGCAGCATCAACTGGTAGCAGGGAGCAGAGCCTATCGATAACGCATGAAGGAGCGTTCCGTTCCCTTTTGACTCCTGCTGTTTTATATACTTACATTAACCCATCGTTCATCTATATAAGGATTAATTGATTCTATAGTTAGAAATTCGGACTCACAATAAATTTCAAAGTCTTAATTTTCAATTAAAATAGTTGCCACCCCAGGTAAAGAGTTTACTTTTGGATCGCAGAAAAAAATACTCTTCGCCTCTCGCGCCTGAATTTTTCACCCCGTCAAATCCCGGCACCAAATTAATTGCACTATAACCATGACCTTCCCATTTTTTGGGATATTTCTTCGAAACCCCTTTTTATATTGAAAGAGAACCTTACTGAAAAGTGATCAAAAAATGAAAATCCAGTAAATTCTGCGTTACATATATCTAAACCTCCATCAAACATATGAGCTATTTTTTCTTTGCGTAGAGCATTATCAAACCACATATTAATACCTTACTAAAAGTTGTAATGTCCGTGAGTGCTAAAAACACTTCCGGTAGTTGAAATGTTACCTGTTCCTGGTTCCAACGGCCTTACATTAAAGTGGGGTTCAGCGCCATGTAAAGGGGTTGCTTTAGCATGCCCTAAACTAGGTTCCTGAATAACGACAGTTGAACCATTTCTTTCTTTGTAATGGTATTGCCGGGTTTATACAGGAATACCATTTTTACCACGCACAAAGCCATCATAACCATCACCCAATTTAGCTCGGCTAACTTCAAAGGGATGCTGACTGCTAGGTATCCCGGCATCACGTCCAGACGTCTGGCCTGTCTGAACGAATCCCGCCGACTTACACCCTCATAGGCTGTTTTCTTACTAGGTGTACATCTCGTTAAACCAATGGATCAATCCAGCTTAACGGATTCGGCGCATACGCATATAGATTCAGCCCGCCCGCCATCACAATCGGCTCATGTAACGCAAAAGTACCGACAGTTGTATCGTACGATAACTTTCGGTTTTAA
>NZ_JRXE01000002.1:0-3641 GCF_001267535.1 Winslowiella iniecta
AACTGTAGGGCAGGATCGTCTACCGGGGTGGGGTCAGTCCATTGTACAATCAGGTCATCTCTCCGCTCACAGCGGACATTTCGACCTTGCTTTCTGTCCGTTCAGTGCCAGAAGCGGACATTTTGTTGTGAAAAGGAGTTACAATCAAAATACTCGAAAAGATTTATTGACGGTGAAACTCAGCGTTAAGCCACCTTGCAAAAGTTATAAGTCGTATTTCGTAATCATCCAGGTTTGCTCGGACCCCGGTGCCTATTGCCATTAAATCGTCGATATCCTTTTCTAAAGAAGGGTATCGGGCAATGAACCAGTTGCGGTGCTCGTGGAGCGAACCCGGCCAGTCATAGTCCTGTTCATTGCGCAAAATATTGGTTGATCTGATAAGCTTTCTCGCAGCAGAACAAAGAAGTTGCTGCTTTTTGATTTCGTCAGATGACATTTTCATTTGCGTAATTAACTTGTTCAGAACTTGCTGAAAGTCACCATTCACAGCTACCGCAATAGCTTTTGAAGGCTTAAAAGCCTGAAATTTTTGGCTCAGATCCTCACCATAAACGCAACGACAATGATGTTTCAACCAGTATCCCCAGCTGAGTATGTTATCTGGTGAGAGGACCTCTTCCAGAAAACCGCAGTCAAAATCAATTTTACTGATAGTGGAGTTGTTTTTTTCAAGCCCAGCGTGAATATTGGCAAATTGTTCTGAGGTCGTTTGATCGAGTTTATGCCTGAAAATAATTGTAATATCCAAATCAGACTTACCCATTTCCGCTCTACCTTCAGCCACACTTCCATACACGTAAAGGCTGTGTATAAGGTCAGGAAAGCTAAGGGTAAGCTTCGACACTACACACTCGATTACAAGCAAGAATTCAGGCTGAATTTCAGCGCATCCTGGTAAAGGGATGGTAATCCCCCCATTTTTAACGGAGGTCATAAGTAGAATCAGGCTGGCGCTGTATATGCTGCATCGGCGTGAAGCCATTTAGCGCCATATTCGGTCGTTCATTATTATAAAACCATTGCCACTGAGTGGCATAGTGCTGCAATTCATCCAGCGATGTAAAAAGGTGTTGTCCCAGCCAGTCATACCGAACCGTTCGGTTATAGCGCTCAATATAGGCATTTTGTTGCGGATTACCCGGCTGGATGAAGTTAATTTGAATATCGTGCTTACAGGCCCATGATATCAATGTATTACTCGTATATTCCGGTCCGTTGTCACACCGTATTGCTGTCGGTTTTCCCCTCCACTCAATGAGTTGTTCGAGTGTTCGCACTACCCGGCTTGCCGGCAGGGAAAAATCCACCTCAATCGCCAGTGCCTCACGATTAAAGTCATCGATAATATTCAGCAACCGCACAGAACGGCCATCCGATAGCTGATCATGCATGAAGTCCATCAACCAGCATTCATTACTGCTTTCAGGCACCGCCAGCGGTTCAGGTTTATCACGTTTAAGTCGTTTTTTCGGCTTTATTCGCATGTTCAGCGACAGCTCGCAGTAAATCCAGTACACCCTCTTGTGGTTGAAGCGGAAGCCTTTCACGTTGCGAAGGTACAAAAAACACAGACCAAATCCCCAGTTCCGCTGACTGTCAGTGATGCGGAGCAGCCAGTCGGCAATCACCTCATTTTCTTCATTCAGTTGAGGCTGGTAGCGGTAGCAACTTTCGCTGACAACAAACAGCTGGCAGGCAAAACGAATGCTGACATTCCGGCTCCTTACCGCATCCTGCGCCATCTGCTTTCGAAGCGATGGCGTCACCACTTTTTTGCCATGGCCTCCTGAATGATTTCAGCTTTAAGCCGTTCTTCAGCATACATTTTCTTGAGGCGACGGTTTTCGTCTTCCAGCTCTCTCAGGCGGGTCATCATGGATGCATCCATACCGCCAAAGCGCGATCGCCACTTATAAAAACTGGCATTGCTCATGCCATGTTCGCGGCACAGTTCAGCCACTGGCGTTCCGGCCTCGGCTTGCTTCAGAATGTCCATGATCTGGCTGTCAGTGAAACGTGATTTTTTCATAGAAATCTCCTCAATTCAGATTACGAGAAAATTCTACTTATGAACACATCGGTTTTTCGGGGGGATTACCCCTGGATTGATACATCCTTTTTCCCTCATTCCATGAGTCTAAGTAGTAGCTTATAAGTTACAAGCGGGAAATGCATGTGCTGCTATTTTATTTCGCAACGATTCTCTCCTCAACGGTCGGCGTGAGACGTTTACCATTGGTAGGTATGGTGCTGACGATATTACGCTGGCAGCAATGACGCGGTTTCAGCTGTCTCCCTTTAAGATAAAATGTATTTAAAATGGGAGATAACCGCGACACCCTGCCTGCCGCTGAAAAACATAAAAGGATTTAAAATGGCCGAAAGGGTAACCAGGATTTAACGAAACGCGGCTAAAGGAAACGGGTCTGCCCCGAAAGTAAAGACGGGTGACTATAAGTTATACAGCGACTATAATGAACGAATCGAACGATTCGGGCGAAAAGGTAATGACGATGCACTCCATGACGGCCAACGAAGCTAAAACTCAGTTTGGTGATATGCTGCTAAAAGTACAGCGCGAGCCGGTACAAATCAGCCGCAATGGAAAGCCTGTGGCAGTGCTGGTTTCCGCAGATGACTACGAACAGATTGAAGCGATGAAGCTCCAGCTGTTGCAGGCGAAGATCCAGCGTGCCCGAAATGATATGGCGATCGGAAATACCGCTGATGGTGATGAATTTTTCTCTGAACTGATGGATGCGGATAAAATTTAAATGGCCGGGTACAGACTCACGGAAGAGGCACAGCGGGATCTGCGGGCGATCCGCGACTACACCTTAAGGAACTGGGGCGCACAGCAATCCCGCACTTATCTTAACCGGCTGCGCCAGACTCTTGAAAAACTGGCGGAAATACCTGAAATGGGGCTGAAAAGGGAAGAAGAGCTGGGGCCGGATGTTCACAGCTTTCCTTACGTCAGCCATATGCTCTATTACGTTCCCGACAGCAAAGGGATTACGGTGATGGCCGTGCTGCATCAAAGCCGCATCCCCGTCCATCATCTGGCGCAGCGGTATCGCTGATTAATTCGTGGCCCGCATTGCTGATGCAGCTGCCTCAGCAAACTCATCATTACCATGCAGAAGTAACATTCCGGTACATCCAGCGCGCGGGTGAATTCGCCTACCAGTTCGAGGAGTGGCTTGCGCATACCGTTTTCGTAATGTGATAACCGCGAGTAAGCCGTGTCTTCAGCAATGCCTGCCTCAGAGGTTTTTTGGACTTTATTCGCATGTTCAGTGGCGGCTCGCAGTAGATTCGATACATCCGTTAATGGTTGAACTGAAAGCTTTTATGTTACGCAGATCTAAAAAATAGAGACCAAATCCCCAGTTGCGTTGGCTATCAGTGATACGTAGCAGCCAGCCGACAATGGCTTCACCACTTTTTGCCATGACTTCCTGAATGATTTTGGCTTTGAGGCGCTCTTCGGCATACGTCTTTTTGAGAGGGCGGTTTTCGTCTTCCCGCTCTTTCAGTCGGGTATCCATACCGCCTAAGCGTGAACGCCACTTATAGCAACTGGCATTGCTCATACCCTGCTGCGGCACAATTTAGCGACCTGCGTTCCGGCCCCG
>NZ_JRXE01000002.1:3776-38036 GCF_001267535.1 Winslowiella iniecta
CTTTAAACACCGCTTCGGCCACGTCGGCTTCGGTGGTCGCCGCAGTCACACTGGCGAACTCCGCGAAGATGCTCTGGGCGAACGATTCGTAGGCCGGTGGAATCAGGCCTTGCATACGCTGTTGTCCATTAGCGGTGAAGCTGGTCGTCGGGCCGTAACCGGGTTCTACCAGTTTGACCCGCACGTCGAAGTTCTTCAGTTCGAGTTCAAGTGACTCGGTGAACCCTTCGATAGCCGTCTTGCTGGCCGTGTAGCAAGCCACCAGTGGGAACGGTGCTAATGTGACGTTCGACGTGACGTTGACGATGGTGCCGGTACGACGCTGACGAAATTGCGGGATAATCGCCTGGCACATGGCCATCACGCCGAACGTGTTGGTTTCGAAGATATCGCGCACGCTGCTTATCGGCGTAGCCTCAAACGCGCCGAACAGCCCAATCCCGGCATTGTTTACCAGCACGTCAATCGGGCCAGCGGCGTCGAGGGCACGCTTGATGCTATCAGCTTGGGTCACATCCAGCGGCAGGATACGCAGGTTACTTGATTCGGGGAAAAGTCCCTCCTGCGGGGTGCGCATGGTGGCAATCACCTTCCAGCCTTGAGCAAGGAAGTAGCGCGCGGTTTCCAGGCCATAGCCTGAAGAACAACCGGTAATTAATACAGTTTTCATCTCTGTCTCCGAGGTTTCAGTTGACTCGGAGAGAACGATAAATGAATATTTAAGTATTATCGATGATGTGGAGTCCTGATTTGTTTAGCAACAGTCCAAATATCAGCGATCCGCTTTCCGAAGTGGTTCGCCTGCTTCATCCACGCGCAGTTTTTGCCCGGATCATCAGTGGTAAAGGTAACTGGGCGGTGCGCTATTCCGAATATGGGCTGCCCAGCTTCTGTATCATGCTCGATGGAAGCTGTCTGCTGGCGGTTGACTGCCATCAGCCGATTACCATCAACGCAGGTGATTTCATTCTGCTGCCGACAACACCCGCTTTTACCCTGGCAAGCTTTGTGCCGGCTCCCCCGGTTTATCTGGACCCCAACAAAATAGTGAACGTCAGCAGCGAGCTGCGTTATGGTGAGCCAGAAGGCCCTGCGGACATGCGCTCACTGGGAGGCTCATTTGTTTTCGATAGCCCCGATCAGGGGTTGCTGGTTTCGCTGTTGCCCAAAGTGGTTCATGTCCAGAATTCGCAGCGTTTGTCACGACTGGTGCAAATGGTGGGGGAGGAGTCCGCTGACCAAAAACCGGGTAGCGAGTTTGTGATGTCCCGGCTGCTGGAATTGTTGCTGGTGGAAGCTATGCGATCGGTAGCGACGGAGAATGCACCTCCGGGTTTGCTGCGAGGTCTGGGGGATGAACGACTGGCGCGAGCACTGACGCAGATGCATGCACGTATCAATTACGCCTGGAGTGTTGATGAACTGGCGAAGATCGCCACCCTTTCCCGGTCAGCGTTCTTTGAACGTTTCAGGCGGATGGTGGGCGTTGCGCCGATGGAGTACCTGCTTGCATGGCGCATCGAGATCGCCAAGGAGCTGCTTAGCGACAATAAGCTGACGGTTTCTGAGATCGCTGAACGTGTAGGCTACGGCTCGAGCAGTGCATTCAGCGTGGCGTTCAGCAGATATGTAGGAAAGCCACCGAGCCAGTTCGCGCGTTAAGATTTTCCCATGACTCATCTCAAACTTTGTAAGACCGTTATCTTTGCTCCCTGAGTCGGTTATTTTTTGTAAAGATAAAAGGCCGCATGGCGGCCTTTACAAACTTTAAATTATTATAAATAATTATTATACATTCCCCGGTGTAGCATTTTTTCATTCAGCCTGCTTGTAATGCTAATTAATACAATAATAGCAATGACCAGATGTACAGTAGAGATAGCGGAGTACTTTGCAACAAGAGTAGAAGTTACCTTTTTGAACTTCCCCGCCATAATCGCGCTATATTGGTTATTGCGAAAAACCAGCCAAAATCTTTCAGGATTAGGTAACATCATCTTCGATGTCACTGTTAAATCCGATCCTCTTGTGAGAAATAAGGCGCTGCGGCAGGTAGCGGTGAAGATTTCGTTTTTCACAAAACTCTCTGAAATCATCAAGGTGACCGACACCTGCTTTTGAATACATATTGGCCAGGCGGTTTTCTATGGTGCGCGGTGAGAGAAATAAGATAGCGGCAATATCCTTACTGCTCATGCCCTGCAAGCGGAAAAAAATAATTTCGCACTCTTTTTCGGTAAAGAAATCATCCGGTTTATTGAGTAGCAGTGAGCCCGGCAGCTTACCTTTAACAAAGTCGTTGGGTGAGAAAACCTCAAGATATTTTATAGAGCAGAATGAGCCAATACATTGATTCTGGTTATCATAAAAAGGGACTTTTCGGCATATGTAGGGCGTATTTACCGCATTCGGGTGTATTTCTAGCATCGCCAGGGGTTTTCTGTTAGCGATGATTTTTCTGTCCTGATATCGCCACGCTTCCAGATTGTTTTCATCTTCGAACAACAGAGAGGGAATTTCATAATCAATTCTCTCCATTATAATCTGCGCTGACTTCAGTCCTGCCAGTTTGGCAGTCGCAAGATTGGCATAGAGAAACCGTCCTTCAGGTGTGCGTATACAGTAGGGATCGGGTAACAAATCAAGCGAGCGCGTTAACATCTCAGGAATGATGATGTCTGCACCGGAACCGCCTTCATTATTTGTGTGCATGGTCGTCCTTCTCCATTGTGGGGATCAGACTGCTCTGATAACGGAAATCCTCGCGTCAGCGCAGCTAAATCCATGAGTTAATACATTCAAGGCTAATTATCTTAAAAATAGCGTTTGTGTAATTTTCATACAGCATTGTAACCCTATCATAGCTGCGTTTTATAAGGCAATTCCGAGCGTTTATTGAGACTGATGTGCTGTCTTTTTTATTAATCAGCGGGTATATGTTTAAGAAAATAATATTTATCTTGGGTATTACGTCGAAGCCGTGTCGTATAATTATTTAACGCGTTGCGCCTGCCTGTTACCAGATAAGTACTTTATGGATAATTCTTAGCTAATTTTCAGAATAGCTTATCCATTTTAGTTACTTGTTCTTTCCCGGAATTTCTCACATCTTCACACTGTGACACGACGGTATCATCAGCATGGTGTGGGATTAATGATTCAGAATAAAACAGCCTGGTTGCACGTTCAGCAACGTAATGTTATCCGGCAATGGTCTCGCAGCTGGCTGTGGCGCAGTGAATTTCCCACCTGGCTATTAATTTTCACCGTCTATGGCGGCTGGTTTACCACCATGGCTTACTGGCAAGTGCTGGGCCTGTTCCCTGCGACGTTGCTGCTTATCTGGTTTACCACCTGGTATATGTCTTTGCAGCATGAGCTTATCCATGGTCATCCGACGCGCTTTGCCAGGGTGAATCAGCTGTTTGGCTTACTGCCGCTGGCGGTCTGGTATCCTTATGGCCTGTATCGTGATTCCCATCTGGCACATCACCGTAACCAGTTACTGACTCTGCCAGATGAAGATCCGGAAACCTACTACTTCTCGGCTGAGCGCTGGCAGCGTTTTGCCAGCTGGCAGCGCAAGATTATCCAGCTTCGTAATACCTTTCCCGGACGATTATTGCTGGCTCCGCTGCTGGATATTTTGCAAACCGTTATCAGTATGTTTAGCGCTTTTCGCCGTCTTCAATTCGCGGCGATGGCGATGTGGACCGTGCATATTGTGCTGCTGGTAATGCTGTTTGCCTGGATTGCCCACTGCGGTTTTTCGTTAGTCTGGTATCTGCTCATCGTCGGTTATCCGGCGCTGGCGCTGACAAAAGTGCGTTCTTTTCTGGAGCATCGTGCTGCGGATGAGCCACTGGCGCGCTCGGTAATCAATGAAGCGGCGCTGCCGTGGCGTCTGCTGTTTCTCAATCTTAACTATCATTCCGTTCATCACGATCTGCCGGGGGTTCCCTGGTACGGATTGCGCAAAGTTTATTTGCTCTATCGTGAGGATTATCAGTGGCGCAATCATGGCTTTGTCGTCAGAGGCTACGGTGAATGGTTACGCCGTTTTCTGCTAAAGTCGGTAGATGTTGGCCAGCATCCGCACAGCAGACGAGAAACTTATCGCGATGAATGATTATCTTTCCCTGCCGATGTACGACATTCATCGGCCTGATACCGCCGCGCTGCTGAATGCGCTGAAGTCGTTGCTGACGACCGGGGCCAGAAGTGAGGACGCCTTGCTGCCGCTGTTTCCGGATAATCTGCTCTCCCACTGGCGTGACAGCCGCACTCTCCTCAGCCAGACCTGTGGCTATCCGCTGATGACGCTGCTGCCTGATGTACAGACGGTTGGCTGTTTTCATTATACGGCTGCGGGCTGCGAAGGGGCCGGGTATCGCAGTTTTTTGCTGGTTCGTCAGCAAGATAACAGCAAGAGGCTTAAAGATTTCTCAACACGCAGAGCGGTATGCAATTCGCCAGATTCACAGTCGGGTTACAATGTACTGCGCAAAATGGTGGCACCGCTGGCGCAACAAGGAAAATTTTTCAGTGGGGTGGTCTTTAGTGGCAGCCACCGGCAATCGCTGCGCGCACTGAGCGATGGCGATGCAGATATTGCGGCAATTGACTGCGTTAGTTTGGCACTGTTACAGCGCCACCAGCCAGCGTTGTTACAGGGGCTGGCGGTGATTGAACAAAGCCCGCTGGCACCCGGTCTGCCACTCATCACCTCGGCGCACACCTCACCACAGGCAATCGCTGAACTCAGAGCTGCTTTACAGCAACTGGTGCATGAGCCGCGCTATCAGGCGCTGTGCCGTGCGTTATTGATCGGTGGTTTTAGCGTGGTAGAGCGGCAGGATTATCAGCTGATTCTGGACTGGCAACGCGAAGCGGAGGAGCAGGGCGTGACTGCGCTTTAAACCGTCTGCTGAATACCCTCTTATCAGGGAAAAATCAGGGGCACAGATGCCCCTGATTGAAGGTTACTTAAGTAAAAACACCGTCGCCAGACCGAGGAAAATAAAGAAGCCCCCGGTATCCGTGATCGCTGTGATAAGCACGCTGGAGCCGACCGCCGGATCGCGTTTCATTTTGGTCATAATTAACGGGATCAGCACGCCCATCAGCGCCGCCAGCAGCAGGTTCAGCACCATTGCCAGCATCATCACGCCACCGAGTGCCGGATTGTCATACATCAGCCAGGTAATCACGCCCATTATACCGCCCCAAAACAGGCCGTTGATCAGCGCGACACCTAATTCACGTATGACCAGGAATGAGAAGTTACCCGGCTCAACCTGATGCAGCGCCAGCGCGCGCACAATCATCGTGATGGTCTGGTTACCGGTATTGCCGCCAATCCCGGCGACAATCGGCATTAACGCCGCCAGTGCCACCAGCTCCGAGATGGTCGCTTCAAACAGCCCAATAACCCGTGAGGCGACAAACGCGGTGCACAGATTAATAGCCAGCCATGCCCAGCGGGTGCGCACCGCTTTTTTAACCGGCGCAAACACGTCTTCATCCGGGCTAAGACCACCCATCTTACGAATATTGCTGTCGCTCTCTTCGTTGACTAAATCCACCACATCTTCAATGGTGACGCGGCCAATCAGCTTACCTTTCTGATCGATAACCGCCGCTGAAATCAGGTTATAACGCTCGAAGGCACCGGCTGCATCTTCCGCTTTATCATCCAGGCGGAAGGTGGTCGGTTTCTTGTTCATCACCTCGAACACCTTTTTATCCGGTGTGTTTAGCAGGATATCAGTCAGCGGCAGCTCGCCGAGCAGCACATTGTGTTTATCGGTAATAAACAGTTTATCGGTACCGTCCGGCATCGATTTTTTGCGGCGCAGAAAGCGCTGTACGGTTGCCAGTGAAACATCGGCACGCACCGTCAGCAGATTGAAGTCCATGATGCGGCCGACGCGATCGCGGTCGAAGTGCATCATATTCAGCACGTGCGCCCGCTGGCCTTGCTCCAGCGAGGTCAGCAAACGGCCGGTGAGATCGCGCGAGAGATATTTGGCGAGATAGGCCTGGTCGTCGATATCCAGCGGCTCAATCGCCCGCAGGATGGCTTTATCACTCATCTCCTCAATCAGGCTTTCCCAGACGCTTTCGGACGCTTCGACCAACACCTGGCCGCGATGGTCGTTATCAATCAGACGCCACAGTGCCTGGCGTTCGTCTTCAGGCAGCGCTTCGAGAATATCGGCGAGGTCAGCGGCGTGCAGCAGGGTGATGGACTGTTTCAGTTCATCAATTTGTTGTTCAACCGTCTGCTTTTCCAGCGCGGTTTCGTTATGTGGACGTTCAAGAAGGGTATCAACTAAATCGTTATTATTAAGCAGCAGATTAAGAATTCGGCTACGAATTTCAGCCAGCTGCTGGGCGTGAGAAGCAGGTGCAGACATAAATATCCCTTGTGTCTGTAGAGCAACACGTCGAAAGCGGCTTAAAGCCGACAAAACAGGTATGAAATGAGGGTAAGTTGTCTCCTACAAGGCAACTTAACGCTCGTATCATAACGTGACGCAGAGCATTATTCGTTGGTGACGGGTGTAGTGATTGTCGGTGTTTCGGGTATCGCTTTCTTTTGCTGATGATGATCAATTGCGCCTGGAATCGCGTAGATCAAGCGTCCAAGCAGAATGATAAAACTGATCAGCAATACGATGCGCGTCATCCGTCCAGTTTTTTTATGTCGTTTCATAGTCATAGCGTTATGCACGCGCCGGGCTCCTGTGGTTTGCTCACTGATATGAGCGACTTAGTTATTTAGGCACAGCATAGCGATCAGGTCAATCTGCTACGCAGGCTTACAGTACAAAAATATCACCCGCTAACTCACTGCTAATTAAACAGGCGAGTTGTACAAAAATATATCTGATGATCAGTTGATTTATGTCAAACTGGCCGTGACCTGGTTGCATGTCAGGTCGCTCCCGCAGCGGGGGCGGGCCAGCCCCGAGGGGCTTCTTCAGGATGAAGAGCAGCAAAACGGCACTGAATGCTTGCCGGGCTCTGCAACATACGATGATGCATATGCGCAAAAAATTCAGTTATAAAAAGTTCAGCACTTGCTGGTGGGGATTGCCGCTAATACTTCCGCTGATCCTGATGCCGCTTTCGAGTCATTTCTCTGCCCGCCTGCAACTTCCCGACGGTGATGTCTATCTTATCTATCTGCCGCTGGCGATGATGGTTGCGATGCTGATGGTATTTGACTGGGCGGCGCTACCGGGAGTGGGTATCGCCTTGTTATGCCGGTATATTCTGTATATTTCTCCGGCTCAGGCGCTGATTGCCACCACGATCTTTCTGGTTGGCATGAGTATCAGCTGGACCGGCTATCGTATGCATGCGCGCAGCCGCTGGAGCGCCGGTTTTGGCGAGTTCAGTATGATGCCCGTGCGTCTGTTCTGGCTGGGTTTTTTTCTGCCGACCTTGATGCTGATCCTGCTACAAACCGTGGTGACGCTGGGGGTGCTGCCGGAAGCCAGCGGGATTTTTTCCCAGGACCCTTTTACCATCCGCACATTGATCAACTATCAGTCGCTATTGCTCTCCTGTGTTTCCCTGATGCAGGTCTACTATTGGCTGATTCGGATGATCAAAAACCCGCGTTTCGCCACATTGCTATGGGGGCGTTTAAAGCGCCAAATCGCTGATGAGGTGACCGGGCGCGAATTAGTGTGCTGGGCGGCGCTGATGGCGATGATACTGGCGATTCTTACCCATTTCCGCCTTGATCGGGAAAATTTGCTGACCAGTGATTACACCCTGACGTTGTTGCTGCCGCTGATGTTATGGGCGGCGATGCGCTTTGGCTATCTGATGACGTCCCTCAGCTGGTCGCTTATTCTGGTGGCGTTGTATCAGTTTCGCGAGCAGTTTGTTGATATGCAGACCCAGCTGCTGCATCTGGCGATTATCTCCTCGAATTTGCTGGTGTTTACGCTGACGATCTTTCTGATGGCGGCGATCGGTAACCGCCAGCGCCGCATTATCATTAAATACCGGCGTGCCGCGCTGACCGATCCGGTGATTGGTTTGCCCAATCTGCGCGCACTTGATGCCGATCTCGCCACGCGTGCCCAGTCAACGCTGTGCTTTTTACGCATTCCTGAACTTGATCTGTTGAGCCGAACCTATGGTCTGCAACTGCGTATTCAGTATAAGCGCTGTCTGGCAGGGCATCTTCGTCCTTTGCTGCGTCCGGAAGAAGACGTCTATCAGCTACCGGGATTTGATCTGGCGCTGCGGCTGGAAAGCGCGACCCACCTGATACGTATTGATGAGATTGCTACGCGCCTGAAAAACTATCGTCTGACGTGGGATGGATTACCGCTACAGCCGAGCGTCGGGCTGAGTTATTGCACCGTCAGGCCGCCAGTGAGCCACCTTCATGAGCTACTGGGAGAGCTAAGCGCGATGGCCGAAGTGTCGCTGAATAGCGGGCTGCCAGAGAATTTGCAGCAGGGCGGAGTACCGGTGCAGCGCAAAGTGAAGGATAAACTGGCGATGTTGCATGAGGTGCAACATGCGCTGGATGAAAATAAGTTTGTGCTACTGGCTCAGCGTATTCAGGGACTACGCGGCGATGACTATCACGAAATCCTGCTGCGGATGGTGGATTCTCATGGCGATCAACTGAAGCCGGAGGTTTTCCTGCCGGTGGTGCACGAGTTTGGCATGAGCTGGGAAATCGACCGCTGGGTACTTGACCAGACGCTGCACTTTATCGATCAGCATCGTGAATCGCTCCCGGCCGCGCGCTTATCGGTGAATCTCTTCGCCTCCACCCTGTGTCGTCCACACCTGGCGCGGGAAATCGATGTAATGTTAAAAACCTATAATGTTGAGCCGTGGCAGCTAATCGTTGAGGTGGAGGAGTCGCATATGCTGAGTGATTTTTCCTGGGGGAATCGCTCGATTAATCAGCTGCGCTATCTGGGGTGCCGTGTGGCCATTGATGATTTTGGCACCGGCTATGCCAGCTATACCCGCCTGAAGGAGGTTCAGGCCGATATGCTGAAAATTGATGGCAGCTTTGTGCGCAATATTCTGACCAGCAGCCTCGATTACCATATTATCGAATCGATTTGCTGCGTCGCCCGCCTGAAGCGGATGAAGGTGGTGGCAGAGTTTGTCGAATCAGATGACATTGCCGCCGCGCTGAAAAAGCTGGGAGTCGATTATTTACAGGGCTATGCCATCAGTATGCCACAGCCGTTGTCGAGCTTACCCCCGGCGGCAAACAACAAAATCAGTTCTTAGTCGGTGCCTTTTGCGCCAGCAGGGTGGCGAAACGTAGCTGAATACGATTGCCGTTTTCATCGGTTTTAAACAGCTGCCCGACCTCTTCGTTGTACTTCACAATGTGCCACTTGCGGTAATAGTGACTCAGCTCACCGGATTTAAAGGTGAACGGGAAGGGCAGCGTGCAGGGATAATCGGCGGTGTCCATCGCGGCAACGATCAGGTTATAACCGTTTTTCACCGTGCTGGCCTGCATATCGGCAATCATCTGCGGGATGGTGTCCGGTTGCAGAAACATCATCACCACGGTGGAGAACACCAGCTGGTACTGACCATTAAACCGCAGGCTATCCAGATCTTTGATCTCGGTGCTGATATGGCTTAACGATTCTTGCTCGATAATGTGGTTCAGCGTGGCAATGCTCTGCGGATTTTTATCCCAGGCGGTAAGCTCAAAACCTCGCTGATTGAGCCAGAGCGAATTGCGTCCGTTGCCGCAGCCGAGATCGAGCGCTTTACCGGGAGCAATACGGCTGGCGGCCTCGACGATTTCAGAATGGGGCGCGCTAAGCGCATATTTTTTGCTCAGGTCGTTGCGGGTGTCTGGAGTTGTCATGATAAAACCGTTATTAAAAGGGAGCCGGCCTTTTTCAGCAACGACGACCCTAAGGTCGCCGTGTATCTGCCGACTCTAAATCAGTGCCGGAATCTTTACGGCGCTTCCTGAATCATCAGCTTCCAGCCGACCACATCTTCCCAGTACGCCTGCTCGCGCTCAAGATCGAGCTGCACCAGGTTGTTCTGGGCAAAGTAGCCAGCAGGGAAGGTGAGCGTCCAGTGTCCATCATCGGTTTCCAGCTTCAGGCTGTCGGGTTTGGTGGTGGCCTGGCGCTGATTGTTCAGCAGAGCACCTAAACGCAGCAGAAATACCAGCGGCAGAAACTGTTTTTTCTTAAACAGCGTAAGGCGCGGCATTTCATCCACTTTCACCGCTTTACGATGATAGCGTACCAGCATCGCCAGCAACGATTGTTGATCCTGGTTAAAGCCCGGCATATTGGTATTTTGCAAAATATAGGAGGAGTGGCGCTGTAATCCGCTGTGATTAATGGTTAAACCCACTTCATGCAGCATCGATGCCCATTTTAGCAGCGCGGCCAGCTGGGGATTCGCCAGTTTCGGATTTTGCGCTTTCCATTGCAGATAAAGCAGTTCGGTGGTGTCGAGTACACGCCGCGCCTGATCGGTGTCGATATTGTAGTGGTTCGCCAGGCTTTGTGCGGTGCGACTGCGAATATCCTGATGGCGGAAACGACCTTCCATCTCATACAGCACGCCCTCGCGCAGCGCGCCGTCCGACAGGCGCAGCTCACGGATCGCCAGTGCGTCAAATACGCCACACAAAATCGACAGTCCGGGAACAAACACCGCTTTGCGCTCGTCAGACAAGCCTGGCAGACTGAGCGCATCAAAGGATTTATGCTTGATTACCTCTTCGTACAGCATCTCCAGACGCTCCGGGGTAATCAGCTTATCTTTCTCACCCATCGCTTGCAGCACTTCGCAGGCTGCTTTGATGGTGCCGGATGCGCCAAGGGCAAACTGCCAGCCCAGCAGGCGATATTGCCAGGCCAGGGTTTCCAGCTTCTGCGCGGCAGCCAGCCGTGCGCGGCGGAAATTCTCTCGACTAATTACTCCTTGCGGGAAATAGAGATTGGCAAAACTGACGCATCCCATACGACGGCTCTCCACCAGTTTTGGCTCAAAATCTTCGCCGATGACCAGTTCGGTTGAACCGCCACCGATATCAATTACCAGCTTGCGGCCTTTTTCTGGCTGGGTATGTTCCACACCCATAAAAATCAGGCGCGCTTCTTCATGACCGGAGATCACTTCGATCGGATAAGGGATCACATCGGCGGCGCGTTGCAGAAAGTCTTCCGCATTCACCGCCTGACGCAGGGTATGGGTGCCGACAATGGTGACATTCGCCGGGCTGAAGCCTTGCAAACGCTCGGCAAACAGCGCCAGGCAATTCAGACCACGCTGGATCGCCTCTTCACTGAGCACATTGTTGGCATCCAGCCCGTCGGCCAGATGTACCCGCTGTTTCAACCTTCCCAGCACCTGCATGGCACCATCCACCACGCGTGCAATCACCATGTGGAAACTGTTTGAACCGAGGTCAATGGCAGCAAATTCCTGCGGTTTGGGGGTACTTTTATGGGATATTGGCATAGTGAATTATTCAGGTTGTTCCAGGGATTTGATGTAATCGTAAATGGCCAACTGCGCGCGAACTTTACGGCGGTTGCCACGCGGCACATAACGGTTACTCAGCTCTTTATCAACGAAGCGGGCTTTAAGGGTATCACTGAACAGGATGTCAATAATATCCAGTATGCGCTGTTTTAGCGTGGGATCGAGGATCGCCACCGCCACTTCGATGCGGTAATCAATATTACGGGTCATCCAGTCGGCAGAAGAGAGATAGACTTTTTTATCGCCGGCGTTATCAAAAATATACACCCGGTCATGCTCAAGATAGCGGTCTACAATACTGATTACTTTAATGTTATCGCTGATACCTTCCAGATTTGGGATCAGTGAACACATTCCGCGAATCAGCAGGTTAACCTTTACCCCGACGCTGGAAGCGGTGTACAGCCGGTCGACTAAACCTTTATCCACCAGATTGTTCACTTTCAGCGTAATGCCAGCCTCAATTCCTTTCTGTGCATTGGCAATTTCATTATCGATCAGCTGATATAGCATTCGGCGCGAGTTTTGCGGCGAGACCATCAGATGTTCAAAACTGACCGGGCGATAAGGGTTTTCGATAAAGTTAAATACCCGACGCACTTCGTTAGTGATACGCGCATCGGCAGTCAGTAATGAGTAGTCGGTATAGATACGTGCGGTCTTCTCGTTAAAGTTACCGGTGCCAATATGAGCGTAGCGCACAATTTCATCGTTCTCACGACGCGAGATCAAAAACAGCTTGGCGTGGATCTTTAATCCCGGTGCGGAGAAGATCACATGCACACCCGCTTCGGTTAAGCGTTTTGCCCAGTGAATATTGGCTGCTTCGTCGAAACGCGCCTGTAACTCGACCACCACCGTGACTTTTTTGCCGTTATAGGCGGCGTGAATCATCGCATCAATAATGCGCGAGTTTTTCGCCACGCGGTAAATATTGATTTTGATCGCCAGCACGCTCGGATCAAATGATGCCTGGCGCAGCAGCTCCAGCACGTGCTCGAAGGTGTGATAAGGATAATAGAGCAGCACGTCGCGATGGCGGATGGCATCAAAACCGTTACGGAAGCCGTCAAACCAGATATGGCGCAGCTGCGGCAGCGGTTTGTTCACCAGGTTGGCTTTGCCAACGTTCGGGAAACTAATAAAGTCTTTAAAGTTATGGTAACGACCACCGGGAATAATTGAATCGTAGTTCGAGATACTTAGCTTGCCACGCAGCAGTTCGACCATCGCATCCGGCATATCACGCTGATAAACAAAGCGAACCGGCTCGGCGGTCAGGCGCTGTTTCAGGCTGGATGACATCAACTCCAGCAGGCTGGATTCCATTTCAGTCACCAGATCATATTCGGCGTCACGCGTCATTTTCATTGAATAGGCGTTGAGCGCGTCATAATCGAAAAAGCCTTTAAAGATATCATCCAGACAGTAGCGCAGGATGTTATCCAGCAGGATCATGGGCTTGCGGCGACGTGGCGTTTCCGGTGGCAGATTAACGAAGCGCGGCACTTTATCGGATGGGATCTCCAGCAGCGCATAACGGATATCTTCGCCGCGAATAATTTCGATCGCCAGATAGGTGTAATCGTCTTTAAGAAACTCAGTCAGATCGGTGTCGCGGTTGATCAGAATCGGTGTGATGTGCTGGCGCAGATGATGTTTAAAGTAGTGACGCAGCCAGTTCTGCTGATTCGGCGACAGCTGACGTTCATTGATCAGGAAAATCTGGTTGCGTGCCATTTCCAGCAACAGATCGTTATACAGGCCGTCAAACTCTTGATCGGCTTTCATCACCCGCTGCTGAATCTTTTTCAGCAAATGGCGTGGCGTGCTGGCCGAACCCTGTTCTTCGCCAATCAGAATGCGGCGTTTCAGGTCGGCAAAGCGAACCTTATAGAATTCATCAAGATTATTGGAGTAAATACCCAGAAAACGCATGCGCTCAATCAACGGATTGCTTTTGTCTGCTGCTTCCTGCAATACACGCTCATTAAAAGATAACCAGCTCAGTTCTTTTTCAATGTATAACTTTTCCTGACCCATTTTTACTCCGATGTGCTGATTCAGGACCAAGGTATCTGGTGTCCGAATCCATTATGGCGAGAGTATGGCTGCATTGTCCAACCTCAATAGTTGTCTTATCAAGCGGCTACGGGCAACATAGCGGCTTCAAAGCGAAACGGAACCTTTTTCTGGCATGATCGACAACCATATTCCCGTGCAATTCAGCGACACACGTCGGCGATTTATCGACCGGCTGACGCATCGCGTGGTCACGGCCTGTGGCGTCGGTATCCTGCTGGTCATGATGCTGCTGTTTTTCTGGCTAATCTGGGTAGTGACGCCGCTGTTTACCGCGCCGTCACTCCAGCCAGTCAGTCATTTTGCTTTGTGGCAACCGCAACCTGCGGTGGCGATTGGTCTGAATAGCCAATGGGGCTGGCGTATTGACCAGCACGGCACCGCCCGTTTCATTCCGCTGAGCGGCGAACCGGCGGAACCGGCGTTACAGGTTGCCAGTGGCCCGGTTCAGGCGGCGATTACCGCCGATAAATCTGCGGTGGCATTGTTACAGCCTGATGGCAGCTTAAAACTTATTGCCGCCGATTTTACCGCCAGCAACGGTGAACCGCGCTGGAAATTTCCGCTGGGCGACCGCGCACTGGCGATTTCAACACAACCGTTACGTCATCCGGCTGTCGCGCGCAGCGCCCATGATCGCTGGTTATTTGCTGCGGCCAGCGATAACACCATTGAGCTGGCGCGGCTACAGCCAAATCAGACGCCGGTCATCCAGACCCTTAGTCAGGCGGGCACTGACCAGCTATTAATGACGCCGGACGGCAAACTGCTGTTTGCGCTGGCCGATAATTTGCTGCGCGTCTGGCGCATTACCGCTGATAACATTACCTTGCGCGACACGATTACGCTGCAAGAAAAACCGCAGAATATGCTGTTACTGAGTGGCGGTGACTCGCTGCTGCTGGCCGGGCCATCCGGCATTGCTCAATGGTTCGATATCGCCAGTCCCACCGGCCCGCATCTTAATTTTATCCGCAATTTCAAAGGCGCTGAAGCACAACCGCTGTTCTTCAGTGAGGCTCATCGGAGGGTGTTTGCCACCCTCAGTCCGCAAGGGCAGTTAAAGCTGTTTGCCAGTAAACAGGACGGCGCCATTTTCTCCCATTCGCTGCCTGCCGGGATCACTGCCGCCGAGTTTTCCCCGCAGGGGGATGGGCTGCTGGTGGAACGAGCCGGGCAGTGGAACTACTTCCGCTTGCACAACCCGTTGCCGGATTTTAGCTGGCGTAGCCTGTGGCAGAAAGTCTGGTATGAAAACTATCCGCAACCGGCGTGGGTTTGGCAATCGACGGCGGCGGAAGATTACTATCAGGCAAAATTCAGTCTGGTGCCGATGGTCTCCGGGACGCTGAAGGCCGCAGCGCTGGCACTGCTGTTCGCCACGCCGTTAGCGCTGGCCGCCGCCATTTATACTGCCTGGTTTATGTCCCCGGCGTTGCGGCGTTGGGTGAAACCGGGCATCGAAATGATGGGCGCATTGCCGAGTGTGGTGGTCGGCCTGATCGCCGGATTGTGGCTGGCACCGCGCATTGCCGATCATCTGTCCGGTGTACTGCTGCTGCCATTTATGCTGGCTGCCACACTGCTGCTGTGTGGCTGGGGTTCGCGGCGTTTGCCGCCTCGCTGGCAACGGCTGTGTGCCGAAGGTCGTGAAGTATGGATACTGGTGCCACTCCTGCTGCTGGTCAGTCTGCTGACGCTATGGCTGTTGCCGCTGGTGGATGGCTGGCTGTTTGGCCGCGGTCTGGCGGAACGCCTGGCGCACGGTTATGAGCAGCGTAATTTGCTGGTTGCCGGTGTGGCGATGGGATTTGCGCTGGTGCCGCTAATTTTTACGCTGGCTGAAGATGCGATTTTCAGCGTGCCCGCCTCGCTGGGTCAAGGTTCGCTGGCACTGGGCGCGACGCCATGGCAAACCCTGTCGCGCGTAGTGTTACCTGGCGCGTCGGCGGGTATTTTCGCCGCACTGATGATCGGGTTTGGTCGCGCGGTGGGGGAAACCATGATTGTGCTGATGGCCACCGGCAATACGCCGGTCACCGATGGCGGTGTGTTCCACGGTTTGCGTACTCTGTCGGCCAATATCGCTGTTGAGATGCCGGAAGCGGCGGCAGGCAGTGCCCATTACCGCATTCTGTTCCTCAGCGCGCTGGTGCTGCTGCTGTTTACCCTGATGGTGAATACGCTGGCGGAAGTGGTGCGCCAGCGGCTGCGTCAGCGCTATGGTCAGCATGAGGGGCAGGGATGAATAAGTGGATGGCGCAGAACGACCGCTGGCGCTGGTTAACCGCTGGTGCAGTGGCGTTCAGCCTGCTGGCTTTTTTGCTGCTGATTAGCTTACTGGCCTGGCAGGGACTGCGCGGTTTCTGGCCGCAGCCGGTGACGCTGTTTACGCTGAATCAACCCGGCGCGGGCAGTGTGCAATTGTTGGGCGAGGTGGTCAACCGTAGCCAGGTTTCCCGCCAGCAGTTACAGGATAGCGGTAGCAGGATCGCCGGGCAGATGCCGGAAAGCGTCACGCGTTATCTGATCAAAACCGGTAACCGCGATTTTGCCGCGCCGGATTTCCGCACGTTGTTATCCAGCGATATCCACCAGCGCCAACAGCCGGAAGAGATTATCGTGTTGCAGCGCCGCAGCGGCGGCAACGCCTACGGCTGGTTTACCGGTTTGCGCGACGGGACTCAACCGTTAATTGCGCAGAATATGGATAAAGCACTGCAACAGCGGTTGTTGCAAACGCGTCAGCAGTTGCAACAGGCGGCGCAGATTCGTCGCGTCGAGATGGCGAAGGTCAATGCTCAACTGGAAGCATTGCATCAACAGGCGCAAGAGCTGCGTGAAGAGCAGCAGTACACTGCGCAGGAGCAGTCGATTCATCAGGCGGATCGGGCTGAATTACAGCGCCAGTTTAACCAACTGGCGACGCGGCTGGCTTCGCTTAACAGCGAAACAGAACGCAGCGCGCTACTGTTGCGCGATGCCAGCGGAAATGTGCAGCGTATTCCGTTGACGCAAATCGTTGCCGCCTGGCATCCTAATGCGATGACGCTGGGGCAGAAATGGCGCCATTTCGCCACGCAGATCTGGCATTTTATCAGCGATTCACCGGGCGAATATCAAGCGGATGGCGGCGCGTTTCCGGCGATTTTCGGTACGGTATTGATGGTGCTGCTGATGTCAGTGGTGGTGATGCCGTTAGGGGTGATTGCCGCTGTCTGGCTGCATGAATACGCTGACCGTAACGCGTTAACTCGTTTAGTGCGTATCGCAGTGGTGAATCTCGCCGGTGTACCGTCGATTGTCTACGGCGTTTTTGGCCTCGGATTTTTTGTCTGGCTGATTGGCGGCACGCTCGATCAGCTGTTTTTCCCGGCCTCGCTCCCCAATCCCACTTTCGGCACGCCGGGCTTATTATGGGCCTCGCTGACGCTGGCGCTGCTGACGTTGCCGGTGGTGATTGTCGCGACCGAAGAGGGACTGTCGCGCATTCCTGCCGCGCTGCGTCAGGGTTCGCTGGCACTGGGCGCCACCCGGGCGGAAACCTTGTGGCATATCACGTTGCCGCTGGCCTTACCGGCGATGCTGACCGGCCTGATTCTGGCGGTGGCGCGTGCCGCTGGCGAAACGGCGCCGCTGATGCTGGTCGGGGTGGTAAAACTGGTGCCGGAACTGCCGATCGACGGCATTTTCCCTTATCTGCATCTCGATCGTAAATTTATGCACCTTGGCTTTCAGATCTACGATCTGGCCTTCCAGAGTCCGAACGCCGAAGCGGAGCGACCGCTGGTTTATGCCACCGCATTATTACTGGTGAGCATCGTGACAGGACTGAATCTGGTGGCGATGGGGTTACGCCATCGCCTGCGCGAGCGCTATCGTGCGCTGGTGCAATAACTTTGGACACTGTAATGCATTCAACCGAGGCTTTCGCCGGAACAGAAACGGCGCTGGAACTGAATCAGCTGTCGTTATGGTATGACGATAAACAGGCGCTGAAAGATATCTCGCTGCGGATACCTAAAAACCGCATCACTGCGCTGATAGGCCCTTCCGGCTGTGGTAAGTCGACGCTACTGCGCTGCTTTAACCGCATGAATGACCTGATTGATGGTTGTCGGATGGAAGGCGATATCCTGCTGGAACAGCAGTCGATTCTGCATCATGCTGGCGATCTTTCCGCGCTGCGTCGCCGCGTGGGCATGGTGTTTCAGCGGCCCAATCCTTTTCCTAAGTCGATTTATGAAAATGTGGTGTACGGGCTGCGCTTGCAGGGTGTGCGCGATCGACGGGTGCTGGACGAGGCGGTCGAGCGTGCGCTGCGTGCCGCGGCACTGTGGAGCGAGGTAAAAGACAGTTTGCGGCAGAATGCGCTGACGCTTTCCAGCGGGCAGCAGCAGCGGCTGGTGATTGCGCGCGCGGTGGCGATTGAGCCGGAAGTACTGCTGCTCGACGAGCCAACATCGGCGCTCGACCCGATCTCGACGCTGGTGATTGAAGAGCTAATGACCACGCTAAAGCAGCATTTCACCCTGATTCTGGTGACGCATAATATGCAGCAGGCAGCACGCGTGTCGGATTATACCGCGTTTATGCATAACGGCAGCGTGGTGGAGTTTGCGCAGACCGACGATCTGTTCACCGCGCCAAAGGCACGTCGTACTGAGGATTATATTACGGGCAGGTATGGTTAAAGCGGGATACTGATGGCAACAGGCCAGTTTTTGCTGGCCTGTTACTGTTTAATCTACAGCATAACCTTCGGCAGGCAGTTTTTGCCCATCCATCCAGGCGGCATTATCCTGCATGGTCAGACGGCCATCGATAAACCAGCTGACTACCAGCGGATAGATCGCATGTTCCTGCTGCTGCACGCGGGCATTCAAGGCGTCTTCCGTATCGCCTGCAAAAATCGGTACAGTAGCCTGTAAGATCACCGGGCCACCATCCAGTTCATCGGTAACAAAATGCACCGACGTGCCATGTTCGTTATCACCGTTTTCAATCGCTTTACGGTGAGTGTGCAGGCCGGGATATTTTGGCAGCAATGAAGGGTGAATATTCAGCAGGCGTTGATGATAATGCGCGACAAATGCCGGACTGAGAATACGCATATAGCCCGCCAGCACCACTAAATCCGCACCATAGGCATCGATTTCCAGCATCAGCTGACGATCGAACGCTTCGCGATCGGAGAACTGTGCGGCTTCAATCGCATGGGCGGGAATACCGGCCATGCGTGCGCGTTCGAGTCCCCAGGCGTCGGCTTTATTACTGAAAACGGCAGCAACGCTGCCGTTGATTTGTCCTTGCTGGCAGGCGTCTAAAATTGCCTGGAGATTACTTCCATTACCGGAAACCAGCACGACTATCTTTTTCATGGATTAATAACCACACGTTCTTCCGCGTCGGAAGCGTTAATGACGCCGATTTTCCACGCCTGCTCGCCAGCGTCGGTCATTAACTGCACCGCTTTATCGGCATCCGCCGGGCTGAGCGCAATAACCATACCCACGCCACAGTTGAAGGTGCGATACATCTCATGACGACTGACGTTACCCGCCTGCTGCATCCAGCTGAAGATCGCCGGCCACTGCCAGCTCGACTCTTCCAGCACGGCCTGGGTGTTATCTGGCAGTACGCGCGGGATGTTTTCCCAGAAGCCGCCGCCAGTCAGGTGAGCAATGGCGTGTACATCAACCTGTTCGATCAGGCTGAGAATGTTTTTCACGTAAATACGGGTCGGAGCCAGCAGGTGATCGGCAATGGATTTGCCTGCCAGCTGGGTGGTTTCCGGCTCGGTCTGGCTCACTTCAAGGATCTTACGCACCAGCGAGTAACCGTTAGAGTGCGGGCCACTTGAACCGAGCGCAATCAGTACGTCGCCGTCCTGCACTTTGCTGCCGTCGATGATTTCTGATTTTTCCACCACGCCGACGCAAAAACCGGCCACGTCGTAATCTTCACCGTGGTACATGCCCGGCATTTCTGCGGTTTCGCCGCCGACCAGAGCACAGCCAGACTGCTGACAGCCTTCGGCAATACCGGTAATCACGCTGGCTGCGGTATCCACATCCAGTTTGCCGGTCGCATAATAGTCGAGGAAGAATAGTGGCTCTGCGCCCTGAACCACCAGGTCGTTAACGCACATGGCGACCAGATCGATACCGATACTGTCGTGGCGTTTCAGATCCATTGCCAGACGCAGCTTGGTGCCGACGCCGTCAGTGCCGGAAACCAGAATCGGTTCGCGGTATTTTTGCGGCAGCGCACAAAGGGCACCGAAACCGCCCAGTCCACCCATCACTTCCGGGCGACGAGTCTTTTTCACTACGCCTTTAATACGATCGACTAAAGCATTACCAGCATCGATATCTACGCCGGCGTCTTTATAGCTGAGAGAGGTCTTGTCGGTCACTGCGAAATCCCCACGCGGTTGCGGTTGGTGGTTTGAAATTAAAGCGCGGCAATTCTATCAGCGCAGGCAAACGTTTGCGAGTGTCATCTTAGCTGACATTGCGTATCGCCTAATTTTAGACAATCCTTAGCTAATTGATCTTAATTGCCTCAAGTCATATGGCGCACCGAAAAAAAGGCGGTATAATCCCGCGATTTTTTTTTGCCGCTAACCACTCCGGGAGAACAACAATGAAGATCGTGGAAGTCAAACACCCGCTCGTCAAACATAAACTGGGCCTGATGCGTGAGCAGGATATCAGCACCAAGCGTTTTCGTGAGCTCGCCTCAGAAGTGGGAAGTTTGCTGACCTATGAAGCCACCTCGGATCTGGAAACTGAAAAGGTCACCATCGAAGGCTGGAATGGTCCGGTTGAGATCGACCAGATTAAAGGTAAAAAAATTACCGTTGTCCCGATTCTGCGTGCCGGTCTGGGCATGATGGAAGGGGTACTGGAGCATGTACCCAGCGCGCGTATCAGTGTGGTCGGCGTCTATCGTGATGAAGAAACGCTGGAGCCGGTACCGTATTTCCAGAAGCTGGTGTCAAATATTGAAGAGCGTCTGGCGTTGGTCGTAGACCCAATGCTGGCGACTGGCGGCTCAATGATTGCCACCATCGATCTGCTGAAAAAAGCCGGTTGTAACAGCATTAAAGTTCTGGTGCTGGTTGCCGCGCCGGAAGGTCTGGCGGCGCTGGAGAAAGCGCATCCGGATATCGAAGTTTATACCGCATCGGTCGATCACGGACTGAACGAGAAAGGCTACATTATTCCTGGCCTCGGCGATGCCGGCGATAAGATTTTCGGAACCAAATAATTTCTAAAAAAATGAAGCCGACCGCAGAGTCGGCTTTTTTATGGCAAAAATAACATCTCAAGGGGATACCATGACTCGTCGTGCCATCGGCGTTAGTGAGCGGCCACCGCTGCTCCAGACCATTCCACTCAGTTTCCAGCATCTGTTTGCCATGTTTGGCGCGACGGTGCTGGTGCCGATTCTGTTTCATATCAACCCGGCAACGGTGCTGCTGTTTAACGGTGTCGGTACGCTGCTGTATCTGTTTATCTGTAAAGGTAAAATCCCCGCCTATCTCGGTTCCAGCTTTGCGTTTATTTCCCCGGTACTTTTGCTGTTACCGCTGGGTTATGAAGTCGCGCTGGGCGGCTTTATTATGTGTGGCGTGCTGTTCTGTCTGGTGGCGCTGATTGTGAAAAAAGCCGGTACCGGCTGGCTGGATGTGATGTTTCCGCCTGCGGCGATGGGGGCCATCGTGGCGGTAATCGGACTGGAACTGGCGGGCGTGGCGGCCAATATGGCCGGTCTGCTGCCTGCTGATGGCACTTCTGCCGACAGCAAAACCGTGCTTATCTCACTGGTTACGCTGGCGGTGACGATATTTGGCTCGGTACTGTTTCGCGGTTTTATGGCGATAATCCCGATTCTGATTGGTGTACTCGTCGGTTATGCCTTGTCATTTGTGCTGGGCATTGTTGACTGGACGGCGGTACGCGAAGCGCCATGGTTCGCATTGCCAACTTTCTACACGCCGCGCTTTGAGTGGTTTGCCATCTTTACCATTCTGCCTGCGGCGCTGGTGGTCATTGCGGAACATGTCGGCCACCTGGTGGTAACCGCCAATATCGTTAAAAAAGATCTGATGAAAGATCCGGGCCTGCATCGTTCGATGTTTGCGAACGGCATCTCGACGGTATTCTCCGGCTTCTTTGGTTCGACGCCGAATACCACTTACGGCGAGAATATTGGTGTGATGGCGATTACCCGTGTTTACAGTACCTGGGTAATTGGCGGTGCGGCAATTCTGGCGATTCTGCTCTCCTGCGTCGGTAAGCTGGCGGCGGCGATTCAGGTGATCCCGGTACCGGTAATGGGCGGCGTGTCGCTGCTGCTGTACGGGGTGATCGGGGCTTCAGGGATTCGCGTGCTGATCGAATCGAAAGTCGATTACAGCAAAGCGCAAAACCTGATCCTGACCTCGGTGATCCTTATTATTGGCGTCAGCGGCGCGAAAGTGCATATCGGTGCGGCCGAACTTAAAGGAATGGCGCTGGCGACGATTGTTGGCGTCGGATTAAGCCTGATCTTTAAAGCGATCAGTCTGTTGCGTCCGGAAGAAGTGGTGCTGGATGCGGAAGATAATACGCCGCATTGATCGACTAATGGGCAGCTCAGGCTGCCCATTTCATTTAAAGACAAAAGTTGTGATAAACTTTTGCCGTTTTCTGCCCGTTCACACTTGAGGTGCTTCTGAACACGCCGGCACAGCTTTCATTGCCACTCTATTTGCCCGACGACGAAACCTTTGCCAGCTTCTGGCCAGGGGAGAATCCGTCGCTACTGGCTGCGCTAAAAGGCGCGCTGCATCAGGAACATGGCAGCTATCTCTATTTCTGGTCACGTGAAGGCGGTGGGCGCAGTCACTTACTGCATGCCGCTTGTGCTGAGCTTTCAGCGCTCGGTGAAGCAGTCGGTTATGTTCCGCTGGATAAACGGACCTGGTTTGTGCCCGAAGTGCTGGATGGCATGGAGCAACTGGCGCTGATTTGCATTGATAATATCGAATGCATTGCCGGTGACGAACCGTGGGAAATGGCAATCTTTGATCTTTATAACCGGATCCTTGAAACCGGTAAAACCCGGCTGCTCATCACCGGCGATCGTCCTCCGCGCCAGCTTAACCTTAAACTGGCCGATCTTGCCTCACGTCTCGACTGGGGACAGATCTATAAACTGCAACCGCTCTCCGATGAGGACAAATTGCAGGCGCTGAAGCTGCGCGCCGATTTGCGCGGTTTTGAACTACCGGAAGATGTGGGTCGCTTTTTGCTGAAGCGGCTGGACCGTGAAATGCGCACGCTGTTTGATACGCTGGACAAACTCGATCGCGCTTCCATCAGTGCCCAGCGCAAACTGACCATTCCCTTCGTGAAAGAGACGCTCGATCTGTAAGGCCGGAGGCGCATCTGCCTCCGACAGTGACGAAAAGCTTAGATAATTTCCAGCACCTGCTCAGGCGGACGGCCAATACGTGCCCGATCGTTAGCCACCACAATCGGGCGCTCGATCAGCTTTGGATGATCGATCATTGCCTGCAACAGTTGTGCTTCACTCAGTGAAGCATCCGCCAGATCCAGCTGTTTATACAGTTCCTCTTTATTACGCAGCAACTGACGAGCGCTGCTAAAGCCTAACTGTTGCAGTAAGGTTTTCAGCGTTGCGGTATCCGGCGGCGTGTCGAGATAGAGCACTACTTCAGGTGTCACACCGTGCTCCTGCAACAGATTCAGGGTTTCCCGGCTCTTGGAGCAGCGAGGATTATGATAAATAGTGACCATCGGTTTTCCTTTACGATTTTGAATACTGGCGGAAGCGTTGCTGTAACTGACGCAGTTGATCGATACGCGCGTCATAACGTGCCTGCTTCAGACTTCCCAGTGGAACTTGTGAACTGGCACCGCTCAGCGTGGTAATCGCCTGATCGAGGCGTCCCGCCAGTGCCAGCCCTTCGGCGCGCGCCGACAGCTCTTCATCACGCAGACCCTGCGCGGCCGACGCCTGTGCCAGCAGATCCCAGCCGTTAGGATCGTTAGGATGCGCCCAGGTGTAGCGGTTCAGAATCCGGCTGGCGGCGGCGGGCTGGTTACCTTCGACAAAGGCATTTGCCAGGTTGAGCTGCAATACCGGATTACTGGCGGAGGCACTGACGGCGGTCAGGCGTTTAATTGCCTGTGGAGCCTGATTCAGCCCTAAATCAATATCGGTCATGATATCAAGATACCAGACATTGTTGGGCTGTTTCACCAGTAGCGGTTCAATAATGCGTTTGGCATTGGCGAAGCTTTTTGCCTGCAAAAACTGAATCGCTTTGCCATACTGCGCCGCCTGCTGCTCACGGGTATTGCCTTTTGCCCAGCTGTCGAGCAGGTCGTTATCCAGCTGATTTCGCCCGCCTGAGTACATGCCGAGGGCGCGCACTTTAGCCATATAATAATCCTGCGAGGATTGCACCACGACCTGACGCATCTGGTTTGCACGGTTGCGGGCATCCGCCAGACGGCTGTCGGGCAACGGGTGGGTCAGCAGAATTTCCGGTGGTTTAGAGGCATAGCGTGACTGATCGGCCAGCTTTTGCAGAAACTCGGGCATCGCTTGCGGATCGAAGCCCGAGCGTTGTAATACCTGAATGCCAATACGATCGGCTTCCTGCTCATTATTTTGCGTAAAACTGATCACGCCCTGGCGGGTGCCCGCCAGCGTACCGGTCAGCGCCGCCATTCCTGCCTGCGGGTTGGCCATTGCCAGTAAAATTGAGCCAAGCGCGCCGACCCAGGTGAGCGGTGCATTGCGCTGTTGCTCTTCCATCGCGCGCGCCAGATGGCGTTGAGTGACATGGGATATTTCATGCGCCATTACCGACGCCAGCTGGCTCTCATTCTCCGCATAGCGGAACAGCGCCGAGTGCAGCACCACGTTACCGCCGAAAAAGGCAAAGGCGTTAATTTCGTCGTTACGGATTAAATAGAAGTTGAAAGGGGTACGCACAGAGTTAGCGTGTGACACCAGCCGCTGTCCCAACTGGTTAATGTAGTCATTCAGCAGCGGATCGTTAATCAGTGGCGCACTGGCGCGCAGCTGGCGGACATAAAAATCCCCCATTTGCAGTTCCTGATTAATCGACAGCGTTCCGCCCGCTGTCGTGCCAATATCGGGCAGCGAATCGACCATATCATCGGCCCGGGAAGGGAGCACACCGCCTGCCAGCAGTGACACTATCAAAGAGGCGACCAGACTTTTCTTCAACCGGTTGAACATACATCAGTCCCATAACTAAGAAGTCGTGTTTTGCCAGGCCGCAGGTTGAAACGTTATTCGGTTGCTGCGCTGACGTTTCTCACTCAGGCCATCAGTTTAGCGACAGCGGTGGTGGAAAGGAATCCCGCGATTAGCGGCCAGTGGGCGCTAAAGCCATTTGCAGTGCATGCTACCGCAGGCATACAATCGTGCGGTGCTTTACCAGGGCATATATCGCACGGAGTTTTTTGCGCAAAATAAATCTATACTAAGGCGCTACCATCATGTTTAGCAAAATTGAGGTAAGTCTATGTTGAGGCTGTTACGGCCAAAAACCGACTTACGCACCCTGATTACCCTGCTCGCTGTTGCCAGCATTGTGATTACGCTGGCTAATTCTCTCTATGCCACATGGCGCGTGCAGCGCGATCTGTTGATAAATAATACCCTCGAATCGAACCGGGTTTACGCCACCAAACTGGCGGCCACCACCGAAATTTTCTTCCAGTTGGCGCAATCGCAACTCGCTTACAGCGCAAAAATGCTCAGTGACGGCTTTGATAACGATAGCGTGTTACAGGGAGAGGTCGACCGTTTGCGGGAACAAACTGCCAGTTTTAACTCGGTAGTGATTGTTGATGTGCAGGGCCGGGTTCGCTCTATTTCACCGGAGTCACTGATGCTGGAAGGAATGCGTCTGACTTCTGCCACGTCGCATCAGGCGCTGAAAGAGCGTAAGCCGCTGATCAGTCAGCCAGCAATTTCCGCGGCGAATAATCTGATGGTGTTTGTCTCCTCGCCTGTCTGGGCGAAAGATGGCAACTATCTGGGCTTTATTGGCGGCACACTCTATCTGAAGAAGAAAAGCATTCTTAATGCTCTGCTAGGCGAGCAATTTTATCGCGATGGTTCTTCACTGTATGTGGTTGATAAACAGAATCAGGTGCTTTATCACCAGAATGCACAGTTAATTGGCAAGAAAATTGCGCCGCTTATTAGTAATGAGGATAAGCAGCTGCACAGCAGCGGTTATCAGCAAATCAGCCGTGAGGGCCGCGAGCCAATGCTGGCGGGTTATGCTGTCGTTCCTGCTTCTGACTGGATGGTTGTTGCGCTTAAGCCGACGCAAGCCACTCTGAATCCATTAACCAGCCTGTTATTCCAGGTATTAAAGCACTCGGTGCCGTTTGCGTTACTGACACTGATTGCCGCCTGGATTCTGGCGCGGCTGATTGCACTGCCGCTGTGGCAACTGGCGCGTAAAGCCAGCCAGATGGACAAGCAAGGGGTGTCAAAAGAGATCAGCAACATCCGTTCCTGGTACTTTGAAGCGGGGCAGATTAAACGGGCGCTGCTGGCGGGAATCGGTCTGTTACAGGATAAAATTGGTCGGCTGAAATTTGAAGTACAAACCGATCCGTTGACGCAATTGCTCAACCGTCGCGGCCTGAGTGCCGTGCTGGAATATTTCCTCACCACCCGGCAGCCTTTTGCCATCCTCGCGCTGGATATTGACCATTTCAAACGGGTGAATGATACCTTTGGTCATGATGTCGGTGACGCGGTGATTATCCGCGTGGCGCGTGAGCTGGAGCAGAGCTCCCGTCAGAGCGATGTCGTGTGTCGCAATGGCGGCGAAGAGTTTCTGATGATTTTGCCGGGTGCCGATCAAGATATGGCGCTGATGATTGCCGAACGCGTGCGCCAGCGTATTCATAAGCTGGAGATTGAGCAGCTGGGCATCCTCTCGGTTTCGATTGGTGTTTCATTATGGCGGCCCGATCACCAGAGTATGGAAGAGGTGTTTAAAGCCGCGGATGATGCTTTGTATCAGGCCAAAAAAGCCGGTCGCAACTGTGTGATGCGTGCCGCTGAACAGTAACGCCAGGCAACTGAACGGGCTGGCGGGTAAGGTCCACTCTGAGAAAAGGGGGCTAACCTGCTTGCTGCCTTTCTGTTCACGGCACCTTTCAGGTACAATCCCGCCTGGTCCAAAATGAACTCAAGGAAGTTAATGTCATGCTGGCATTGTTAATACAGTGGTATCGCCGTCGTTTCAGCGACCCACAAGCCATTGCGTTGTTGATCATTTTGGTTGCCGCATTCTGTATTCTGTTCTTTTTTAACGGCTTGCTGGCGCCACTGCTGGTGGCTCTGGTGTTGGCGTATCTGTTGGAGTGGCCAACCATACGGCTTGAACGTATGGGATGTTCGCGAACCTGGGCAACCAGTATCGTGCTGACGATTTTTGCCGGTATATTGCTGCTGATGGTACTGGTAGTGGCACCGGTGGCGTGGCAGCAGGGTATCAACCTGACACGCGATATGCCGAATATGCTCAATAAGCTGTATAACTTCGCTGCCGGCTTACCGAAGCGTTTTCCGGCGCTGGTCGATGCGGGCATTATCGATATTATTGCCGAGAATTTACGCAGCCGCTTAACCGGTCTTGGTGAGTCGCTGGTGAAGTACTCGCTGGCATCGCTGGTCGGATTAATGACGCTGGCGATTTACCTGGTGCTGGTGCCGCTGATGGTGTTCTTCCTGCTGAAGGATAAAGAGCAGATGCTTAACGCCGTGCGCCGCGTGCTGCCGCGTAATCGCGGACTGGCAGGGCAAGTGTGGAGCGAGATGAATCAGCAGATCACCAATTATATTCGCGGCAAAGTGCTGGAGATGGTGGTGGTCGGCATTGCCACCTGGATCGGTTTTCTGGCGATTGGGCTTAACTATTCGCTGCTGCTGGCGGTGCTGGTTGGCTTCTCAGTGCTGATTCCCTATATCGGCGCGATGGTGGTCACTATCCCGGTGATTTGCGTAGGCCTGTTTCAATGGGGGCTGGGCAGCGATTTCTGGACCATGATTATCGTCTATCTGATTATTCAGGCGCTGGACGGTAACTTACTGGTGCCGGTGCTGTTTTCCGAAGCGGTGAACCTGCATCCGCTGGTGATTATTCTTTCGGTGGTGATCTTCGGCGGGCTGTGGGGGTTCTGGGGCGTATTCTTTGCCATTCCGCTGGCAACGCTGGTCAAGGCGGTGGTACATGCCTGGCCCGATGGTATGCTGGTGGAAGAGGAACCGTAATAATTGTAAGGGCGGCGAGAACGCCGCCCTTACAATAAAACCGCTCTTATCAGGCTGATTTCAAATAATTCATCACGATATCGTGGTGGTTAGTGGTTTTGAAATCATCGAACACTTTCTCAACTTTACCATTTCCGTCCAGCAGGAAGCTGATACGATGAATGCCGTCGTAGGTTTTACCCATAAAGGTTTTCTCACCCCAGACACCAAACTGTTCGCTAACCTGATGATCTTCATCAGAAAGCAGCGTAAAGTTAAGTAACTCTTTTTCGGCAAAACGGGACAATTTCTCTGCTTTGTCGGTACTGATTCCCAGCACTTCGACGCCCGCCTTTTTCAACTCATCCATGTTATCGCGCAAGCCACAAGCCTGAACCGTACAACCCGGCGTCATCGCTTTAGGATAGAAATAGACCAACACGCGCTGTCCCTGGAAGTCGGCCAAATTTACTTGTTCGCCGTCTTGATCGGGCAAGCTAAATTTCGGTGCGATATCACCGGCTTTCAGTGGATTCATCACTACTCTCCATTTTCTCTTCATGCTGTGGGTAATTCACGGCACTAATATTGCCCTGAGCCTGCAGTTCTGTACATAGTTGGTTAAACGCTTGTTCAATAAATGAAGCATCCTGGCTGGCAGGACTGTGCGCAGTAATCTGAATATAGAGTAACGGCGGCTGGTTTTCTTCTGCTGGCTGGGTGCGTGACACCAGTTCAGCGATATTCATCTGATGAGAAAAGAACAGATCGGTGAAGCGCTCGATGATATGCGGTGAGTCGGTGACTTCAACCTGCACCCGCACTGTTGACGGCATCGCCGGGCGAGTGCTGGCGTTAGTGCGTTTCATCACCAGCAGCAGCTCCAGCTCGGCCCCCTTCAGCGGCAGCGTTGATTCAATCAGCGTAATCGCATTCCAGCTGCCAGAGAGAAACATGATAAAGGTGAACTCATCGCCGAGCATCGCAAGCCGACTGTCTTCAATATTGCAGCCACAGCTGCTGACATGTCGGGTAATGGTATTGACAATTCCTGGGCGATCAACGCCCAGAGCGGTAATGACCAAATGATGTTGCTGTGACTGCGGCAAAATGATACGTCCTGTCCGTCATGGTGATTAGCAATAGTGATAACCTTAAGGTAAACATAAAAAATACCCCCTGCCAAGCGCCTCTGCCCTGTTGTCTGCTTGCTTTTCAATGCCCGTCAAACGTACCATGAAGGACTTGTTTGTGGAGGGGATGGCCAATGTTCACGGGAAGTATTGTTGCGCTCGTTACACCGATGGATGACAAAGGTAATGTCTGCCGGGCGAGTCTGAAGAAACTGATTGATTATCATGTCGCTAGCGGAACTGCGGCGATTGTATCTGTGGGGACCACTGGCGAATCTGCTACCCTCAGCCATGAAGAACATGGTGATGTGGTTATGCAAACGCTGGAGCTGGCTGATGGCCGTATTCCAGTGATTGCCGGAACCGGTGCAAATGCCACTGCAGAAGGCATCTCTCTTACCAAACGCTTCGAGAATTCAGGTGTTGTCGGTTGTCTGACCGTCACCCCGTATTACAACCGTCCGACTCAGGAAGGGTTGTATCAGCACTTTAAAGCCATTGCGGAAAGCACTTCTCTGCCGCAGATGCTGTATAACGTTCCTTCACGTACCGGCTGCGATATGCTGCCAGAAACGGTTGGTCGTCTGTCCAAAATTAAAAATATTATCGGGATTAAGGAAGCGACCGGGAACTTATCGCGGGTCAGTCAGATCCAAGAGCTGGTTGATGAAGACTTTGTGCTGGTGAGCGGCGATGACGCTTCGGCACTGGACTTCATGCAACTGGGCGGTCAGGGCGTGATCTCGGTAACGGCAAACATCGCCGCCCGTGAAATGGTTGAACTCTGTGCGCTTGCGCAGCAGGGCAATTTTGTTGAAGCGCGCCGCCTTAACCAGCGCCTGATGCATCTGCATCAGAAGTTATTTGTTGAACCGAATCCTATCCCGGTGAAATGGGCCGCGAAGAAGTTAGGATTAATAGCAACCGATACGCTGCGTCTTCCAATGACGCCAATAACCGACGCCGGGCGTCCGGTTGTGGAGCAGGCGCTCAAGCATGCGGGTCTGCTGTAAATTAGGGAGATTTGATGGCTTACTCAGTAAAGAAGTCCACGGTAGTTAAAGTTGTTGGACTGTCAACGGTGATGCTGCTTGCAGCTTGTTCCAGCGATCAGCGCTATAAGCGTCAGGTCAGTGGCGATGAGTCATATTTGCAGGCGACCGAACTGAAAGATTTAACCGCACCAGCAGGGAGCCTTCTGCCGCTGCAAAACGGCGATTATGATATCGCGCCGACCAACAGCAATGGCGCGATTGGCAAGCAGCTTGATATCCGTCCACCGGCCCAGCCTCTGGCGCTGATGAACGGTACCCGCACTCAGTTTACCGGCAACACCGGTATGCTGATGCTGGAGAGCGGCCGCAATGGCACCATCTGGCCGCAGGTAGTGAATGTGGTTCAGTCGTATAAGTTCCCGATTGCCGATCGTCAGGATGCCAGCCAACAGCTGACTACCGACTGGGTACAGTGGAATCGTGCGGATGAAGATAACCAGTACCGTGGCCGCTATCAGATTAGCGTGCAACAGCAGGGTTATCAGCAAGCGCTGACGGTGCGACTGCTGCAATTGCAGCAGCAGGACAAAGACGTCACTTCACCGGTACAGATCCAGCGCTATACCGCGCAGATGCTTAACGACATCAGCACCGGCTTAGATAAGATTGAATCCGCACAGCAGGATGCCGCAGCAAACCGCAGCGTCACCCAGATTGATGTGCAGAGCGGCGCCGATGATACCGGCCTGCCAAATCTGATTCTGCGCGCACCATTCAATGCGGTCTGGCAGCGTCTGCCGGATGCACTGAAGCGTGTCGGCATGGAAGTGAAAGATAACAACCGTTCTCAGGGCAGTCTGTCAGTGACCTATAAGGCACCGGGCAGCAGTCGTTGGGACGAGCTGGGCGCGAAAGATCCTGAGTTGCCAAATGGCGATTACAAACTGCAAGTAGGTGATTTAGATAACCGCAGTAGCCTGCAGTTTATCGATCCGAAAGGGCATCCGCTTACGCAGTCTCAGAATGACGCGCTGGTCGCCGTATTCCAGGCGGCATTCAGCAAATAAACCATCAGGGCCGGATCATTCCGGCCTTTTTTCATGGTGAAAACAATTTAGTCGACGCAGGGGCAGACTCTTTCCGCCCGTGCAGATGTATAGCAACACTTCTATCACGTTTGGAGTTAATCAAGATGCAAAAGCAAGCTGAGTTGTATCGCGGCAAAGCGAAAACCGTTTACAGCACCGAAAACCCGGACCTGCTGATACTCGAATTCCGCAACGATACGTCAGCAGGAGACGGTGCGCGTATTGAGCAGTTCGATCGCAAAGGTATGGTCAATAATAAGTTTAACCACTTTATTATGACCAAACTTGAGGAAGCGGGTATCCCGACGCAAATGGAAGCGCTGCTGTCTGATAACGAAGCACTGGTGAAAAAACTGGAAATGGTACCGGTTGAATGCGTAATTCGTAACCGTGCCGCCGGATCGCTGGTAAAACGCCTCGGCGTGGAAGAGGGCATCGAGCTTAATCCACCGCTGTTCGATCTGTTCCTGAAAGATGACGCCAAACACGATCCCATGGTGAACGAGTCTTACTGTGAAACCTTTGGCTGGGTGAACAAAGAGAATCTGGCGCGTATGCGTGAGCTGACGTATAAAGCGAACGACGTGCTGAACAAGTTGTTCTCCGATGCGGGTCTGATTTTGGTGGATTTCAAACTGGAATTTGGTCTGTTCAACGGTGAAGTGGTGCTGGGTGATGAGTTTTCTCCGGATGGCGCACGCCTGTGGGACAAAGAAACCATGGCCAAGATGGACAAAGACCGTTTCCGTCAGAGCCTCGGTGGTGTGGTTGAAGCCTACGAAGAAGTTGCACAGCGTCTGGGCGTAAAATTAGACTAACCGCGCAATCGTTTCCCTTTCTTCGCTTTTTACAGAGGCCGGTGACTACCGGCCTCTGTTTTTGCATCAGCTGTGGTTATTCAGCGGCGCCGCGACTAAAATCTGCTGTAATAAGCCAAAAAAATTACAGGGGTAAGTTATGCGTTGGCAAGGGCGTCGCGAAAGCGACAATGTGGAAGACCGTCGTAATCAGTCGCCGTCAATGGGGGGGGGCCGGATGCGCATCCCACGCGGCAAAGGCGGCATCGCTTTGCTGATTATTGTGATGGTAGCTGGCTATTACGGCTATGATCTGACGCCATTATTAACCGGTGGTGAGCCAGCGACTCAGCAATCCTCTCAGCAGCACGTCAGTCCAAAAGACGATGAAGCGGCAAAATTCACCTCAGTAATCTTTGCCACCACTGAAGATACCTGGCAAAAGCTGTTCCAGCAGATGGGCAAGAAGTGGCAATCACCGACGCTGGTTATGTATCGTAACCAGACATCAACCGCCTGCGGCACCGGGCAGTCGGCGATGGGGCCATTCTACTGTCCGGCTGACCAGAAGGTGTATATCGACCTCTCTTTCTATGACGAAATGAAAAACAAACTCGGCGCCGACGGTGATTTTGCTCAGGGCTATGTGGTTGCCCATGAGGTGGGTCACCATGTGCAGAAGCTGCTGGGTATTGAAGGGAGAGTACGTCAGATGCAGCAGAATGCCTCGCAGACTCAGGTGAATCAGCTGTCGGTAAAAATGGAGTTGCAGGCTGACTGCTTTGCCGGTGTCTGGGGACATTATATGCAGCAGGAACAGGTGCTGGAGCCGGGCGATCTGCAGGAAGCGCTGAATGCCGCTGAAGCGATTGGTGATGACCGCTTGCAGCAGCAAAGCCAGGGCCGGGTAGTGCCGGATAGCTTTACTCACGGCACTTCAGAGCAGCGTTACAGCTGGTTTAAGCGCGGCTTCGATAGCGGCGATCCGGGGCAGTGTAATACCTTCGGCAGCTGATTTTGAGGCAGCGAGTTGAACTGACTGCTGAAATGCAGCAGAAAGGTGTGCGTCGCTTGCTGGTGATCAGTGGCGAGACTGACTGGTGCCAGCAGCAGGCTGAGCAGTGGATGCAGTCATTAGCCGGTGACTGGCTGTGGGTTAGTGAGACGTCGCAGCCGGGACTCTGCTGCGCGCCAGGAAAATTACGTACGCTGCTGGGGCAGGAATTTCGCCATGCGGTGTTTGACGCGCGCGCAGGCTTTTATGCTGAAGCCTTTGCCGCGCTGGCGGGCACGTTAGTTGCCGGCAGCTGGTTAGTGTTACTGGTTCCCGAGTGGCAATCATGGCCTGATCAACCTGATAACGACTCGCTGCGCTGGAATGATGCCGCTGAAGCGATTGCCACGCCGCAGTTTGTGCATCATCTTCAGCAGCAGCTGTTAAGCGACCCGCGCGTTGCACTGCTACGTCAGCATAATGCCTTTACGCTGTCGCCATTACCGGCACTGCCAGACTGGCAGCCGGATGCTGAACGGCAACAACAGCATATCCTGCGATCATTGCTGGATGCGCCGCCTGGTGTGTCGGTGCTGACTGCGCCACGCGGGCGCGGCAAATCGGCGCTGGCGGGCATGCTGGCCCACCGCTGGCCGGGTAAATGCTGGGTCACCGCTCCGGCAAAAGTTTCTACCGCGGTGCTGGCGCACTTTGCCGGAGCAGCATTTCATTTTTTTTCCCCTGATGCACTGCTGGCCAGCTGTGAACAGCAGTTGCCCGCTGATGTTGACTGGCTGTTGATTGATGAAGCCGCGGCGATTCCGGCTCCGTTATTGCAGCGTTTGATTCGTTGTTTTCCGCGTGTATTACTGACCACGACCGTGCAGGGTTACGAAGGCACGGGGCGCGGTTTTTTACTGAAATTTTGCGCTTCGCTACCTGATGCCCGCTTCTGGACGCTGGATGCCCCGCTGCGCTGGGCGCAGCACGATCCGCTGGAAAACATTATTGATGCCTGTCTGCTGTTTGATGAAGCGACCGAATGCAAGGTGGCCGGTGAACCGGTTTTTCAGCCGCTTGAACCCGCTGACTGGCAAACGCAGCCACAGCTGCTTACGGCACTGTATCAACTGTTAGCCAGTGCTCACTACCGAACCTCTCCCCTTGACCTGCGCCGGATGATGGATGCGCAGGGGATGCATTTTCTGGCTGCTCACTACCAGCAGCAGATTTCCGGCGCGCTGTGGCTGGTGGATGAGGGGGGATTATCCGCCGAACTGGCGGCTGCCGTCTGGGCCGGAAAGCGTC
>NZ_JRXE01000002.1:38057-93319 GCF_001267535.1 Winslowiella iniecta
TGCTCAGTCGCTGGCGGCGCATGCCGGGCTGGATGAAGCTGCACAATTACGCTCGCGGCGTATCAGCAGGATAGCCATCGCGCCGCAGCACAGGCGGCGGGGTCTGGGTCGTCAGTTGATCAAACAGAGTCTGGCCAACACCCGTGGGCTGGATTTCCTCTCGGTCAGCTTTGGTTATACCGCAGAGCTTTGGCAGTTCTGGCAGGCCTGTGGATTTCAGTTGGTTCGTATTGGCAGCCAGCGGGAAGCCAGTAGCGGTTGTTATGCGGCCATGGCATTACTGCCGCTGAGCCCTGCGGGCGCTGCGCTGACCGCGCGTGCGGTAAAGCGGCTGGCGCGTGATTACCACTGGCTGCGGCAACATATTGATCAATCTGTCGCGATTGAAATCGATCCGCAGCAGAGCTTTAACGCCGATGACTGGCAGGAAGTGGCCGGGTTCGCTTTTGCCTTTCGTCCGTTTGAAGCCTCCGGGGCGGCACTTGAGCGGTTACTGAGCCTGTCGACACTGGCGCTTCCCGCGTTGCGCGGCACCCTCACTCAGCGTTTAACTGATGCGGAGTTATGCCAGAAGCTGGCTCTGCCCGGACGTAAGTCGCTGATTCAGCGCTGGCGTCAGGAAGCGGGCGAGGCGTTGCTGACCATTGACCCGGCGTGTGCCGAGGCCTGGCGTAAGCGGGTTATCTTGTTGCAATAAATCTTGAGTACGGTCCTCTCCCCTTAAGGGAGAGGACCAACAGGCGCTTAATCACTATTTCTTTTTCGGCCAGTCGTCTTCGTCATCCCATTTATCGTTAAAGTCACGATGCGGTGGTAGTTCAGGTTTGTTATCGAGAAACTTTTTATGATCGATACGCTTCAGATCCTTGTAGACATTCATCAGTACGCCAACCATCAATACGATAACCAGGATCCACCAATACTCTTTAAACCATTCCATGATGCTTTCTCCCCAGCGTCGCGCTTATGCGACCAGCTGTTCCATAATGCGTTGATACATGCGGCTTAGCAGTTGCAGATCGGAAGCCTTCACGCATTCGTTGATTTTGTGGATGGTGGCATTCACCGGACCCAGCTCAACAACCTGTGCGCCCATACGAGCGATAAAGCGACCGTCAGACGTGCCGCCGGTGGTCAGCAACTGCGGCTTAATTTCATTATAGTGCGCAACCGCATTCACTACCGCATCAACCAGCTTACCGCGTGAGGTCAGGAACGGCTGACCAGAGAGTTTCCACTCCAGCGTATAGCGCAGCTGATGACGTTGCAGCAACTCTTCCACGCGTTGTTTAATCAGCGCATCGGTCAGCTCAGTACTGAAACGGAAGTTGAACTGCACAAACAGCTCGCCGGGAATGACATTGTTGCTGCCGGTGCCTGCCTGCACATTGGCAATCTGCATGCTGGTCGCCGGGAAGAATTCATTGCCCTGGTCCCATTCGGTGGCGACCAGCTCATTTAATGCCGGAAGCGCGCGGTGCACCGGATTATCTGCCAGATGCGGATAAGCAACGTGCCCCTGCACGCCATGAACCGTCAGGTTGGCGGTAATGGAGCCGCGACGACCATTTTTTACTACGTCACCCACTACTTCGGTGCTGGAAGGCTCGCCGACCAGGCAGTAGTCGAGGCGTTCTTTACGCGCCATTAGCCTTTCAACGACTTTAACGGTGCCATTAGTGCCGCTGGCTTCTTCATCCGAGGTGATTAAAAACGCCAGTCGTCCTTTATGATTGGGGTATGCTGCGACAAAGCGCTCGGCTGCCACGACCATGGCCGCCAGCGATCCTTTCATATCCGCAGTGCCGCGACCAAACAGCATGCCATCGCGAATGGTCGGTTCGAAAGGGGGATTAATCCAGCGGCTGGCATCACCCGTTGGCACCACATCGGTATGGCCAGCAAACGCCAGCGTTTCACCCTGACCGCGCCATGCCCAAAAATTCAGCGTATCGTCGATGTTCATCGGTTCGATAGTGAAGCCAATCGCCTGCAGGCGCTCAATCATGATGGCCTGGCATCCGGCATCATCCGGGCTGAGGGAAGGGCGACGAATGAGCTGCTGCGTCAGCTCAATGACCGGACAGAACATATTATGACTTCTCCTGAATAAACTGCTGATAAGTTGCTTCGCTAAAACCCAGCAGCATAGAGCCGCTGGCGTTGCAGAGCAATGGGCGTTTGATGATGGCGGGCTGCTCCAGCATCAATTCCCGTGCGGCATCCGCGTTATCAATGCTGTCACGTTGCGCTTCCGGTAGTTTACGCCAGGTGGTGCCACGGGTGTTCAGCAATGCGCTATAGCCGAGCTTATCAATAAAACGTTGCAGCAGCGCAGCGTCAATACCATCGGCGCGATAGTCATGAAACTGATAGTCAACCTCATGGCTTTCCAGGTAGCGGCGTGCTTTCTTGATGGTGTCGCAATTTTTAATGCCGTACATTTTCAGGGTTTTTTTCTGATTTGAATCAGCCATGGTAGATAATACTCCAGATAATAATATGAATTATAGTGTATCAATCTCAGGCTTAATGGTCATGTAATAACGTTATCAGGCAGGGTAATATTATTTGCGACGCGACTCGATTTTTGACTGTTTATTAATGAAGTGGCTAATGACGACAGTAAATAGATTGCGGTAGCATTCTGTCGGGTGCCTGAAGCTGTTTGCTGCAGGCATTATTCAGGAGCAGACAGAAGAAGGCCCCAGGTCAATTTTCATTAACCTGAGGCCACTCCTGCACATCCAACAATGTCAGGATAGCCTCTTAACAGCAGATTTGCAATGTAGGTTAAGATGCCAAAAAAATATTTATTACCACGGCTGATTGTGCTTTGTCTGACAATACTGGCCAGCCTGTGGTTGATACGTGACAGTCTGTGCGAAGTCCGTATTACTCATGGCAGTAATGAATATGCGGCGTTCTTAAACTACGAAGTTAAGCGCTAACCGCGGGCGGGGGAAACCCCGCCTGATTATTGTGGGTGTCGGGGCTTCGGGCACCCTTTTAAATTATTATTGATTTATTTACCGTCAGTTTTTTTGTGGCGGCTAATAATTCCGGGTTGCCGCAGGTTTTTGCTATTTACCCGCAAACCACTAATGACGGGGATGAAAAGTTTGCGGTAGCATTCTGTCGGGTGCCTGAAGCTGTTTGTTGCAGGCATTATTCAGGAGCAGACAGAAGAAGGCCCCGGGTCAATTTTCATTAACCTGAGGCCACTCCTGAACACCAACAATGTCAGGATAGCCTCTTAACAGCAGATTTGCAATGGAGGTTAAGATGCCAAAAAATATTTATTACCACGGCTGATTGTGCTTTGTCTGACAATACTGGCCAGTCTGTGGTTGATACGTGGCAGTCTGTGCGAAGTCCGTATTACTCATGGCAGTAATGAATATGCGGCGTTCTTAAACTACGAAGTTAAGCGCTAACCGCGGGCGGGGGAAACCCCGCCTGATTATTGTGGGTGTCGGGGCTTCGGGCACCCTTTTAAATATTATTGATTTATTTACCGTCAGGTTGTGAGTGGCGGTAAATAACTCGGGTTGCCGCAGGTTTTTGCTATTTAGCCACAAACCACTAATGACGGGGATGAAAAGTTTGCGGTAGCATTCTGTCGGGTGCCTGAGGCTGTTTGCTGCAGGCATTATTCAGGAGCAGACAGAAGAAGGCCCCAGGTCAATTTTCATTAACCTGAGGCCACTCCTGCACAACCACAATGTCAGGATAGCCTCTTAACAGCAGATTTGCAATGGAGGTTAAGATGCCAAAAAAATATTTATTACCACGGCTGATTGTGCTTTGTCTGACAATGCTGGCCAGCCTGTGGTTGATACGTGACAGTCTGTGCGAGGTGCGTATTACTCATGGCAGTAATGAATATGCGGCGTTCTTAAACTACGAAGTTAAGCGCTAACCGCAGGCGGGGAAAACCCCGCCTGTTTATTGTGGGTGTCGGGGCTTCGGGCACCCTTTATTATATTTCATTTAAATAATGTTAATGCTAATTAATAAAGCCGCCCGCGCGCAGGCGAATAATCGTGTTGTCCGGTGCGTAAACCATAGCAGTATTCAGCGGGTGAAAATTAAGATGCTGATAAAATTCTGTTTTATCCAGCATGGCGTAAATAATAACTTTGCCAAACGGTGAAAGTGTATCAAGAATCGACTGCATCAATTGCCGTCCGTAGCCTTTCCCCTGGAATGCCGGATCGATAACCACATCAGAAAGATAAGAACTCCAGGTCAGATCACTGATTGCATGGGCAGTTGCCATCAACTTACCTTCATTAAAGCCAAACCAGCTGAACTGACTGTGTTGATAAGCACGCTTTAAGCTGGTGATGTCACGAGCACCAAGGCCGGCTTTTTCAATCAGCTCTGCCAGTTCCTGCCAGTTAACCATCGGATTATCATTCTGGGTTAAAAGTACAAAACTCATTATTATCATCCTTATATTTTTAATGGGATGGCATAATTAATCACTGATTTAGCAACTTTATTCAACTGTAAATTTACGACGAGTAAAATTTATTGTGCTGATTGATATGACAGTATCATTATCTTTCTGAATACATTTTCCTGAACAAAAAATAAGCGTATACTGGCCTCAATTATAAGAGAGGCTATCATGATCGATTTGGAACTGGGGAACTGGAAAGACTTTATCGAAGCAATGTTACGTAAGTAAGCGATTCTTTAAGAAACGCGGCGACAGTATCCATTGCTCAATGCTCTGACCATAAGTCAATATAATAAAGGCAGCCAGATTGTTGGCTGCCTTTATACTGTCAGGGTCTGACTTTCTCTTTTAGCGGAAAGCGTTGCCGTACCACCACAAAGAACAACGGCACAAAGAAGATCGCCAGAATGGTGGCGGAAATCATACCGCCCATTACCCCGGTGCCAACCGCATGCTGGCTGCCCGAACCTGCGCCATGACTGATCGCCATCGGCAATACGCCAAAGATAAAGGCCAGTGACGTCATCAGAATCGGACGCAGTCGCTGACGTGAGGCCTCCAGCGTTGACTCAATTAAATCGCGCCCCCTGGTATTCATTTCATTGGCAAATTCGACGATCAGAATCGCGTTCTTCGCCGACAAACCAATTACCGTTAGCAGTCCAACCTGAAAATAGACATCGTTTTCCAGCCCGCGCATCCAGGTGGCCACCAGCGCGCCAAATACCCCGAGCGGCACCACCAACATTACCGAGAACGGGATAGACCAGCTTTCATAAAGTGCTGCCAGACAGAGGAACACCACCAGTAATGAGATGGCGTACAAGGCCGGAGCCTGCGAGCCGGAAAGGCGCTCCTGATAAGAGGCACCGGTCCACTCAAAACCCACGCCCAGTGGCAGCTGGCTGACCAGTTTTTCCATTACATCCATTGCCGTGCCGGTACTGACACCACTAGCCGCCTCGCCGACAATTTCCAGCGCAGAATAGCCATTATAGCGTTCAAGCCGCGGGGAACCTGTTTCCCACGAGGTTTTGGCAAAGGCGGTAAATGGCACCATGCCGCCAGCACTGTTGCGCACATACCATTTGCTGATGTCGTCAGGCAACATGCGGAATTTTGCGGCAGCCTGCACATATACTTTTTTTACCCGACCACGGTCGAGGAAGTCGTTGACGTAGGTCGAGCCCCAGCCGGTTTTCAGTGTATCGTTAATATCATCAAGCGAGACGCCCAGCGCCTGCGCTTTACGCTGATCGATATCAATACGTAATTGCGGACTGTCATCTAACCCGTTGTGGCGAACGCGCGCCAGATCCGGATGGTTACCTGCCATTTCCAGCAGCCGATCGCGCATCTGCATCAGTTTGTCATGACCCATTCCCGCGTGATCCTGTAGTTCCATATCAAAACCGGCAGAGTTACCCATTCCGGTAATTGCTGGCGGGCTGCTGGCAATCACGCGCGCTTCGTTTATCTTGCTGAACGCCTGGGTGGCACGTTCGATAATAGCAAAAGAGGTGCGCTCAGCGCCGGGGCGCTGTTCCCAGTCTTTCAGGCGCACAAACAGACGCGCAACGTTCTGCCCGTTGCCACCGGGGCCGGAGCCAACGGTGGCGAACACCGACTGAACATTATCCTGCTCCTGAGTCATATAATAGTGCTCAACCTTTTGCACCACTTTCAGCGTTTGTTGCTGGGTAGAACCTGGAGGGAGCTGAACCTGAGTGGTAAACACGCCGCGATCCTCCAGCGGCAGAAACGACCCCGGCAAGCGCATAAACAGCAACGCCATGATGCCGATAATGGCGATATAGAGCAGCATCCAGCGGCCGCTTTTCAGTAAAATTTTGGCTACGCCGCGCTCATAACGTTCGCTGCTACTGTTGAATTTTCGGTTAAACCAGCCAAAAAAGCCCCGTCGGCCATGATGATGGCCTTTAGCCAGAGGCTTGAGCATAGTGGCGCAGAGTGCCGGAGTCAGTACCATCGCCACCAGTACCGACAGCACCATTGCGGCGACAATGGTTATTGAGAACTGGCGATAGATAGCGCCGGTTGTGCCGCCAAAAAATGCCATCGGCACAAATACAGCCGACAGCACCAGTGCAATCCCGACCAGTGCGCTCTGCATCTGGCCCATTGATTTTCGTGTCGCTTCGCGCGGCGACAGGCCTTCTTCACTCATTATTCGTTCAACGTTTTCCACCACAACAATGGCATCGTCGACCAGCAACCCTATCGCCAGTACCATGGCAAACATGGTCAGAGTGTTGATACTGAAGCCGCAGATATACAGCACCGAGAAAGTACCCAGCAGCACCACCGGTACAGCAATCGTCGGGATAAGCGTGGCGCGGAAATTCTGTAAAAACAGATACATCACCAGAAACACCAGCAGTACCGCTTCAAACAGGGTTTTCACCACATCGTGAATCGAGGCGGTAACGAACGGCGTGGTTTCATAGGCCACTTTGGCTTCCAGCCCGTGCGGGAAAAAGTGGGAAAGCTCTTCGATACGCGCGCGGACCAGCTTGTCAGTTTCCAGTTCATTGGCACCTGAAGCCAGTTTAACCCCCAGCCCGGACGCGGCCTGGCCGTTATAACGGCTGAGATAGTCATATTTTTCCGCGCCTAATTGCACTTCGGCGACATCGCCGAGCGTCACCACCGAGCCATTCTGATTGGTACGCAGCGTAATCGCTTTAAACTGCTCCGGCGTTTGCAGTAATGACTGAGAATTTATCGTGGCATTCAGCGCCTGATTATCGACTGATGGCGTTCCACCGACCTGGCCGACGGCAATCTGGCTGTTCTGCGAGCTGATGGCGTTAACCACATCCTCGGTGGTCAGGGAATAGTTAATCAGTTTGTTTGGATCCAGCCAGATACGCATAGCATATTGTGAACCGTAGGCATCAACCTGGCCGACGCCGCTGATGCGGCTTAATGGATCCTGGATGTTACTGGCAACATAATCCGCAATATCTTGCTTATCCATACTGCCGTCGGTAGAGACGAAAGCCAGCATCAAAATATTGGTGTCGCCAGTTTTGTTAACCGTTACCCCTTGTTGCTGAACATCCTGCGGCAGTTTACGTAAGGCGGACTGGAGCTGGTTTTGCACCTGCTGACGTGCTTCATCCGGATTGGTTCCGGCATCAAAAGTCAGTGTAATCGTCGCCTGGCCGGTGTTACTGCTTTGCGAAGACATATACATCAGATTATCGATGCCGGTCATGCTCTGTTCGATAACCTGAGTGACCGTGTTCTCCAGCGTTTGCGCTGAAGCGCCAGGATAGTTGGCGGTAATACGCACATTAGGCGGCGCGAGATCAGGATATTGCTCAACGGGAAGTGACATGATCGACAAGACGCCGGTCAGACACATAATGATCGCCAAAACCCAGGCAAAAATCGGGCGATCAATAAAGAAATTCGCCATCGAATCAGAGCTCCTCAGCAGCGTTTCGTCAAAATTAGCAGAAAAAAACGCCAGCGATGCTCTGATTGGCGAAGGGATTAAATGACTTGCCGGGTAAATTTATCTGTTGTTTCAAGCCGCTCCGGCAGTAATTCACTTTACCCGTAGCGGATTGAAGAATCGTGGAGAAATTAAGGAGAAAATGTAAATAATCGTCGTAAAGCTCGACGGACAGTTTCTCTACAACATATTCAGCTATTTTTGCTCTCAAGATAAAGCACTGTCGCCGCGACGCGTGAACGGACATTCAGTTTGCGCAGCAAATTGCGGATATGCACTTTTACCGTCTCTTCGGAGATATGTAACGTCACTGCGACCTCTTTATTTGACATGCCACGCGCCACTTCCTGCAACACATCCAGTTCGCGCTCGGTCAGTGAGGCAAAAGGGTTGGAGCTGAATTCACGCCCGGACAGATAATCACTGACCGCGTCGCTGAAAACCTTTTGCCCCTGTGCGCCTTGCAAAATTTGTTTCAGCAGCTGTTCTGGCTCGCTGTCTTTCAGTAAATAGCCATCGGCTCCGGCATCCACCAACGTATAAATATCATTGCGGGCATCAGAAACCGTCAGAATCAGAATACGCGAGCCGATCGCTTCCTGGCGCAACGCTTTCAGCGTATCGAGGCCGGACAAACCTTTCATATTTAAATCGAGCAGGATTAAATCGGGCGCCAGACGGCGTGCTTGTGCAACAGCTTCGCTGCCATTGCTGGCTTCAGAGACCACGCTAAATTGTGGTTCCAGCTCCAGTAACTGACGAATACCACGACGCATAAGCGGATGGTCATCGACGATCATCACGGTGATGTTGTTGCGTTCCATTAAATGGGCTCCCTGTGCAAAATTCCCGATGGGAAAATATCTGGCAAATAAAATCGGCTGTTAACGGCCAGTAACTCTGTTTCAGCCCGCTGGCGGTTTCTGGTGTGGCGAAAACACCAAAGTTACCTGAGTGCCGGTGGGAAAATGACGCTGGATTTGCAGTGTTCCCCCCAGTCTTTCTGCCCGTTCGTTCATAATCGTCAGGCCATAATGTCCATGCGGTTCTTCAAGGCTGGCAATGCCGATGCCGTTATCGACGATAGCGATATGGCTGTCACCATTCGGCAACGACTGTACCTGGACATCAATCTTGCTGGCTTGCGCGTGCTTAATGGCGTTAAGCAGCGCTTCGCGAATAATTTGCAATACATGGACCTGTTGCGGTGCGTCAAGGGCGAGGGCATCGGCCTGACCGCTCAGCACAATCTCCGCCTGACTTTGCTGACGCAAGGGATCAATCATCTCCTGCAGTGCCGCCGCCAGATCGGCCTGATCAATCGTCAGGCGGAACGTGGCGAGCAATTCTCGCAGTTGATGCCAGGCATCGCTTAGCGCCTGATCAAAGTCCTGGATGATTTTTTGCGCGCGTTCCGGCTGGTTATCAACGCTGCGTTTGAGTAACGTCAACTGAATACGTAAATAGGAGAGCGCCTGAGCCAGCGAGTCATGCAGTTCCCGCGCAATAGTGGCGCGCTCTTCCATCAGCATAAGTTGCTGCGACTGTTTCTGCGCCTGGTAAATTTGCACATTGTGCGCCAGCATATTGGCAACACTTTGCATTAAGCGCGGAGAAGGTAAGTGATGGGCTGTTTGCCAGCGCAGTTCGCCGACGCTGCTCTCTTCTTTCAGCAGCGGCAACTGATGCCACGGCAGATCGCTGTCGGCACAGCCTTGCATTACGCGCCATTCGTCATTTATCCCAATCTCAATGCAGCGCAACTTTTCATGCTGATAAACCCGTTCAAGCACCTGTTGCAGCGCACTGCGATCGAGTTTATTCACCGCCAGCGCCAGCGAGCATTCGTACAAGGTGCTCAGCATATGATTTGCCTGAGTCAGATTGCGGGTCTTCTCATCGACAGTTTTTTCCAGCAACTGATAATGTTTTTCCAGCTCACCTGACATCCGGGTAAAGGCCGTTGCCAGCACCCCCAGCTCATTGGGCAGCCGGGTATTGAGCGGCGGGTAACTAAATGTTCCCTGTTCGATATAGCGGCTGGCGGTGACCATCTGATTCAGCGGGATAACAATTTGCCGACGACTCAGGCGGAGAGTCCGGAAAGTCAGCGCAGCGATGGCAATAAAGCCTAACAGGCTGGTGATAGCCACCAGGCGCATTTTAAGCTCAGCGTAACGCTGTAAATCCAGCACAAAGTGCTCGATTTCGCCGACATATGTCGCTACATGTTGCTGATAACGCTGCGGATCGCCAGTTTTCAGATGTTGTCGCAGTTCAGGCCAGTCGGCTTGTAACTGCTGATAGCGTGCATTGAGTGCGGCGGGAACATAAAAATGCTCAAGATTACGCAGTGCCGCTGCGTCCAGCGATTGCTGATAAAGTTGCAAGTGGGCAGAAAACTCAGCCGATTGTGTGCTGGCATCCCATGCCAGCCGGTAGCTTTGCATCCGCAGTGAACCGGCAACGTTCAGCGCTTCAGCATCGCGCAGGCTGCCGGAAAGCGTCAGAAGCGCCAGCCCGGTGGAGAGTACTGACAGCATAACAATGCCGGCCAGCGCACGTGCAATACTGCCAGTTACCGAACGTTTTACCATCACTTGCTGAGTTTCCACAAACAACAAGCGGATATTATAGCGCTGTTTTTGCTGTGAAAGCGCTCTGATAATGCTGATAACCTGTTCAGGCTGGTTTTTTATTGGGCCCTTTTATCGCCGTTATCAGCCACGCCAGCAGGAACAGACTGGCTTGTACCAGCACAATGCACGGGCCGGTAGCGGCATCCAGCCAGAAGCTGGCCAGGGTACCGACCACCGAAGAAAACAGTGAGGTCAGTACCGCACAAATCAGCATCGTATTAAAACGGCGGCACAGCATAAAAGCGGTGATGCCCGGCGTAATCAGCATCGCAATCACCAGCACAATGCCAATGGCCTGTAATGCGGCGACAATGGTCAATGCCAGCATACAGAGTAAGCCATAGTGCAGCCATTTGACCCTCAGGCCAATGACGCGTGCCTGAGCCGGATCGAAGCAATACAACAGCATATCTTTGCGCTTGACCAGCATCACCAGCGTTACAATCAGGCTGATAATCAGACACTGCCACAATTCCGCGTTGCTGATGCCAAGCACGTTACCAAACAGAATATGGCTCAGATGCTGATCGGTTTCGATACGCGCAAACAGCACCAGCCCGATGGCAAACATGCCGGAAAAAACGATCCCCATCACCGTATCTTCTTTGATGCGGCAGTTCTCTTTGATGTAGCCGGTGAACACTGAACACAGCAGACCGGAAGCAAAAGCGCCCACCACAATCGGTGCGCCAGCAACCCATGCCAGTACCACCCCAGGCAGTACCGCATGGGAAATGGCATCACCCATTAGTGACCAGCCTTTCAGTACCAGATAGCAGGAGAGAATGGCGCACACCATGCCACTGACCATCGCCGCCAGCAGAGCCCGCTGCATAAACGGGAAGCTAAGCGGCTGGGTAATCAGCTCCAGTAAGCTGCTCATGCGGCGGCACCTCGCGATTTACCACGGCGGGAAAACATGCCGTATTTCGGGGCAAAAAAGAATGCCAGCAGGAAAATGACGGTTTGCAGTGTGACAATCACGCCGCCAGTGGCCCCATCCAGGAAATAACTCAGCCAGGCACCTGTCGCGCTGGTCGAGGCACCCAGTAATACTGCGATCAGCAATAATCGCGGAAAACGGTCGGTCAGTAACCAGGCGGTCGCACCGGGGGTGATGACCATCGCAATTACCAGAATGGCTCCTACGGTTTGCAGCGCGGCCACGGTTGAGGCACTGAGTAGAGTAAAAAAGATTATTTTCAGCTTTAAAGGCGAGATGCCGACGGAGACCGCATGGCCTTCGTCGAAAAATACCGCCAGCAGATCTTTCCAGATAATCAGCAACACCAATAGTGATATCGCGCTGATTAACGCCACCTGAATTACATCGCTGTCGGCAATACCCAGAATATTGCCGTAGATAATCGACTGGATATTGATCGCTGTGGGATTGAGCGAAATGATTAACAGGCCAGCGGCAAAAAAGGTCGAAAATACAAAGCCGATGATGGCATCTTCGCGCAAGCGCGTCAGATGGCGCACCAGCGTCATGCCAAGCGCCGCCAGCATGCCAGTAATAAATGCGCCCAGCGCATACGGCAAGCCGAGTGCATAGGCAGCGGCAACGCCAGGCACTACCGAATGCGACAGTGCATCGCCCATTAACGACCAACCTTTCAGCATCAGATAGGCGGATAAAAAGGCACAGCTGGCACCGACCAGCGCACTGACGGCTATCGCTTTGACCATATAGTTATAGTTAAACGGCTCCAGCAACAGGTCGATCATGATGGTATGCCTCCATCGCGCGGCAAATCTGCTGGTGCGGCGGACAGATTGATATAGCGCAGCACACCGCCAAAAGTCTGCTGCAGGTTGTCATGGGTAAAGGTGCTGGCCGTTGGCCCGGCGGCGATCACCGTGCGGTTAATCATCACCACCCGATCGCAAAAGGTCGGAACGGCACTGAGATTATGGGTTGAGACCAGCAACAAATGCCCTTCATCACGCAGCGCTTTAAGCATATCGACGATGGCATTTTCTGTTTGCACATCTACGCCGGTAAAAGGTTCGTCGAGCAGCAGAATACTGGCCTGTTGCGCCAGCGCCCTTGCCAGAAAGACGCGTTTGCGCTGGCCGCCGGAAAGCTCACCAATCTGTCGATTGCGCAAATGCAGCATGCCGACGCGCTCCAGCGCCTGCTCAACCTGACGCTTATCTTCGGCGGAAGGGATGCGCAGGAATGACATTTTGCCGTAACGGCCCATCATTACCACATCGCTGACCAGGACCGGGAAATTCCAGTCCACTTCCTCAGTCTGTGGCACATAGGCCACCAGATTACTGCGCAGTGCTTTACCCACCGGCTGATGATTGATTTCCACCTTACCGCTCACCGGCTTCACCAGCCCCATAATGCTTTTGAACAGTGTCGACTTGCCGCTGCCATTGACGCCAATCAAGGCGCACAGACTACCGGCATTAAGTTCAAAGCTGGTATCAGCCAGCGCGGTATGACCGTTACGCCATGTCACGGTGATATCCTGCACCGACAGGTGGGCGGGCGCGGTCACTGACCGAATCCTGTCGCGATGGTATTGACCGTCACCTGCAGCAGGTCAATATAAGTTGGCACCGGGCCATCAGCCTGTGACAGCGAGTCGACATACAGTACGCCGCCATAACGTGCACCGGTCTCCTTACTTACCTGCTTAGCCGGTTTGTCGGAGATAGTGCTTTCACTGAATACCACCGGAATCTGATGCTGACGCACGGTATCAATCACCCGTTTTACCTGCTGCGGCGAGCCTTGCTCATCAGCATTAATTGGCCACAACCACACTTCTTTTAACTGATAGTCACGCGTCAGGTAGCTGAATGCCCCTTCACTGGTGACCAGCCAGCGCTGACTGGCCGGGATCTTGTCGAGGCGAGCGCGCAGCGGGGCATCCAGTGCTGAGATTTTGTCAGCATAGGTTTTCGCATTCTGGTTATAGGTTTCAGCATTTTTAGGATCGTATTTCACCAGCGCCTGACGAATATTTTCGATATAGATCAGCGCATTTGCTGGCGACATCCAGGCATGAGGGTTCGGGTTATTGACGTAAGGGCCATCACTGATCGGCATTGGCTCGATTCCGTCGGTCACCACGACTGAGGGGACATCATGCAGGTTGGAAAAAAAGCGGCTGAACCAGCGTTCCAGATTCAGGCCGTTCCATAAAATCAGGTCGGCAGACTGTGCTTTCATCACGTCGCGCGGGGTTGGCTGATAATCGTGGATTTCAGCACCCGGCCGGGTGATGGATTCAACCACCGCTGCATCACCTGCTATGTTTTGTGCAATATCCTGAATAATAGTGAAAGTTGTCACAACCTTAAATTTTTCCGCTGCATGGGCGCTGCCAGCGGAAAAAATCATCAGCATGCTGAGCGAGCAACTTGCCATTAGCTTGTTGAAAACAGGAAACTTCAATGCAGAAACAATTCTCATAAGAGTCTTTCCTCAGACCAGAAGGTATCAAAATACAGCAACAAGAGACGGTTTTATATACAGATATAGCATTGGCTATATTAGTTAGCAAGAGCTATGAATAATGTAAATGATAATTATTATTGCTTCTGTCCGGCAAGATTGTTTGTCGCGGGTCTGAAAGGGAGGGGGGCTCACCACGGGGGCTTGAAGAAAGCAGGGGAAAAACATTACAGTGGGACGGCTTCGCTGATTTCAGCGCAGAATATTTCTGTTTTCACATGGTTGTACACATCGGGTTACGCGGCGAACAAAAAACAACCCATCCTGACATTTCCCTGGATTGCTCCTTATTCCCTTCACAAAGCTTTAATGCTTTTACCCATCCGTAACGTTGGTTTTCATTGTAACGGTAATAATCAATCTCGTGATTAACGCAACGCCTTACGAATAACGTAAAACGAATGACGAGGAGCTTCTGATGAAGATTAAATTACCCGCAATTATTGCTGTTGCTCTGTTTGCCACCACCTCATTTACTACCATGGCAGCCACTCAAGTCGACCGTCAACAGGCGCAAGATTTGCAGAGTATGGGTAGCGTTTCCATTTCCGCCGTCAGCGGTTCACTGGATGACGCAACGCGCCAGCTTTCGCAAAAAGCGGAAGAGATGGGAGCGACTCATTACCGTGTGGTTGGTGTCGATAATCCAGGCGATTCAAGCCTTTGGAGCGGTACCGCTGAAATTTATCGCTAATCCTTAATTCCCGTTCCATCCCTGTAGCCTTAGTTTGCCTGCGGGCATCGACTAAACCGACCGACCTTTACGGTCGGTTTTTTTTGCCTGTCACTCCACATAATTACAAATCATAACGAATTCACCCGGGGGATATTTTGCTTCGCCCCCGGAGAACGGGTAGGATTCATCGCCGTTATTTTAGCTTCACTCGTAACATTATAAATAACAGAGTGATAGCGATTTACCCCCATTTCAGACGGCGCAGCGCAATCGTTTGGTTGCGCCATCCGGCGATGGGTAGAGCGTACAGGCGCTCTATCAATGGACAGGAAAATAGGACAGGTAATGAAAGCTACGAAAAAAAACGCAGCTGAACTTCGCGCTGCAAAACGACGCTGGTTGAATTCCCACGATACCGGCTATCAAAAAGCGATGGGTAATCGTCACGTTCAGATGATTGCTATCGGTGGCGCCATCGGAACCGGTCTGTTCCTTGGTGCTGGCGGGCGTCTGCAGGCTGCCGGTCCGGCCCTGGCGCTGGTCTATTTAGTCTGCGGGATCTTCTCTTTCTTTATTCTGCGCGCATTAGGCGAACTGGTGCTTCATCGCCCCAGCAGCGGTAGTTTTGTCTCTTACGCTCGAGAGTTCCTGGGTGAAAAAGCCTCTTATGTGGCGGGCTGGATGTATTTCGTCAACTGGGCGATGACCGGTATCGTCGACATCACCGCAGTAGCGCTGTATATGCATTACTGGGGCGCATTTGGCGATGTGCCGCAATGGGTGTTTGCGCTGGGCGCGCTGGCGATAGTCGGAACTATGAATATGATTGGCGTGAAATGGTTCGCCGAGATGGAGTTCTGGTTTGCGCTGGTGAAGGTACTGGCGATTGCTATCTTCCTGATCGTCGGCGTGGTGTTTCTGGGCAGCGGTAAGATGCTGGACGGCAACGCCACCGGTTTCCATCTGATCACGGACAATGGCGGATTCTTCCCGCATGGCCTGTTACCGGCATTAGTGCTGGTGCAGGGCGTGGTGTTTGCCTTTGCTTCGATTGAGCTGGTGGGGACTGCCGCAGGGGAGTGTAAAGACCCGCAAACCATGCTGCCGAAGGCGATCAACAGCGTAATCTGGCGTATTGGCCTGTTTTACGTTGGCTCCGTGGTCCTGCTGGTATTGCTGCTACCGTGGAATGCTTATCAGGCTAACCAAAGCCCGTTTGTGACCTTCTTCAGTAAACTGGGCGTGCCGTATATTGGCAGTATCATGAATATTGTGGTGTTGAGTGCGGCGCTTTCAAGCCTCAACTCCGGTCTCTATTCCACTGGCCGTATCCTGCGTTCAATGTCGATGGGCGGTTCCGCACCGCAGTTTATGTCGAAGATGAGTAAGCAGCAGGTGCCCTACGCGGGGATTCTGGTCACTATTGGCGTGTATGTGATTGGTGTGGTGCTGAACTACTACGTGCCGTCACAGGTGTTTGAGATTGTGCTTAACGTTGCCTCGCTGGGAATTATCACTTCCTGGGCATTTATCGTGGTATGCCAGATGCGGCTGCGTAAGGCGATCAAAGAGGGCAAAGCCGATGATGTCAGCTTTAAACTGCCATGGGCTCCATTCACCTCGTGGCTGACGCTGCTGTTCCTTGCCAGCGTGCTGGTGCTGATGGCGTTCGACTATCCGAACGGCACTTACACTATCGCCTCAATTCCCGTGATTGCGGTGGTGCTGATTCTTGGCTGGTTTGGCGTGCGTAAACGCGTCCATACGCTTGGGCATAGCGAGCAGGACCATCACGAAGTGCATGACCAACAGGATCGCCCGGCAGAAAAACTGCCACACTAAATAGCACCGCGGTGGGCTGGCCTGTGCTGGCCCACCGGTATCTGCTTAATCCTTCGCTTTCAGATAGTTTTCTCTCGCTACGCATCTTAAGATAACAGGCTCCTTTATTGTGGTATGGAGACGGTATGTCAGCGAAAGTTGAAATTATTAAAAATAAACTCCTGTCAGAAAACTGGTTCGTATTGCGTAATTTCACCTACGACCTTGTTGGCAAAGATGGCTCGACGCTACGCCACAAGCGCGAGGTGTACGATCGCGGCAACGGTGCCACTATCCTGTTATATAACCGCGATAAAAACAGCGTGGTGCTGACCCGACAGTTTCGCATCGCCACTTACGTTAACGGCAATGACAATGGCATGCTGATTGAAGCCTGTGCAGGCCTGCTTGATGATGATTCACCGGAAGATTGCATCCGCAAAGAGGCGATTGAAGAGACCGGTTATGCTGTCGGACAAGTGGAAAAGATCTTTGAAGCCTATATGTCGCCGGGTGGCGTTACCGAACTGATTCATTTCTTTGCCGCTGAGTATGATGAATCGCTGCGTGATAATCGCGGCGGCGGGGTAGAAGATGAAGATATCGACGTGATGGAAGTGCCTTTTCCTGAGGCGCTGGCAATGGTGAAAGATGGCCGTATCCGTGACGGAAAAACCATTATGCTGCTGCAACATGCGCAGATTGCCGGTTGGCTGAAAGCCTGATTTTATTGCGGGTCGCTGCCTCGTCCGTTACTGGTGATTACTTGTCCGATAAATCTGATTGAGCTACTGACTCTGCGTCAGGATGATAAAAGCTTAGCAACACACTCTGTTACGCCTGATCTTTCACCGCCTGGCTCCGCTTTATGGGCCAGGTCACAGATTAAGGCATGTTGATTGGTTGCCGTTGCGTTATCATCACCGCTTCAACTATTCGGGACCAGATTATTTAATGCCATATTGGATGAAATCGCTGCTGTTATTGCCTTTTCTGTTCGTCGCATGCGTGCGGGCAGAGCCGCTGCAAAAGACTTTTTCCGACTGGCAAGTGACCTGTAATAACCTTAATTTTTGTCAGGCCAGAAGCCTTCCGGGCGACAACGGCCTGGCGATGACCATTTCCCGTCATGCGGGTGTCAGCGATCGTCCGTTATTGCGCATCGATTATGGTAATCGCTACAGCGGCGAGCTGAACGGCGGCACGCTGAAAGATAATCTGTTGCTCGATCAGCAGCGCCTGCGTCCCGATCTGAAACACTGGACGGTTGAGCCGCATCATCTCTCGACCTCACACCCCATCTCTATTGATGAGTTTCTCTCGCAGGTGATGGATGCTGACACTATTCAGCTGACTTTCCGCCCGCAGGCGACGATTTCGCTGCATGGAATGAAAGCCGCCTTACTGCTGATGGATGATATACAGGGCAGGGTAAATGGCATGAGCGCCTGGGTCCGGCGCGGCGATCGCGTGGCATTTGATGTGCCGCCGGAACCGCAGCCGCCATTGTTGCGTACGCCGCAACAGCCTCCAGAGCCGCTGACGCGCGAAGAGAGCACGGGATTAATCGATTTTGGTACCTGGCGCGTTAACACGGATGAATGCTCGCTTGACCCAATGCGGCGAGAAGTCAGTGTTGCGCCGCTGAGTGATAAAAAGGCTTTACTGCTGGTCAGCTGTGAAATGGGAGCGTACAACGTGATTCAGCTGGCATTTGAAGTGACCCGTACCTTACCTTATGTCGCGCGTGGCCTGACACTTAATCTGCCTTTTACCCCGCCAAATCGCAGTGAAAAACAGATGGAACTGATTAATGCCGAATATGACGCGGCGACCAGTCAGCTACTGACCTTTGCCAAAGGTCGTGGATTAGGAGATTGCGGCAACGCCTCGCGCTGGCAGTTTGATGGCCGCAATTTTGTGCTGGCGGAATATGCCGAAGAATCAACCTGCGATGCCTGGCATAGCAGCGACGACTGGCCGACGCTATGGGTGAGCCAGCGGGCGGAGTGAATTTTTGAGCTAGCTGGCAGCCGGATCATGTTGTGTAAACCGCTCCAACAACGGGTTATAGCAACGAAAAAGATTGTAGTGCAGCCCTGTCGAGGTGCTGGTTCTTTGAGCACAGATTCTACAGGGATATTTCTCCTGTTGCTGACGGTATGTTTCATTCAGCATATTATCAACGGCTAAAATCAATAACCCGCTTGATTCCTGACAGGTCATTTCCAGTATCACTAACCTAACTCTTGAGCTTTGATTAGTGTACTTTCTTAAATAGCAACTGAACCTTTCCGGTCCGTATAATGACGGACACGAGTTTTATCATTACATGCCATTAACCCCAGAGGATCACTCCACGATAGCGAATTCGGCGCACAAGCATAAAGATTCAGCCCGCACGCCATCCCAATCGGCTGGTGATCTCGGCAAACACGCTGGCGTGCATCAGCGCATCTCCCTGACGGGCTGCACGATTATCGTTCATGGTTCAGACGTCCTGTCCGGTTTGTTTTATCTCGTCACGGCTTCCGCGTGCAGAGGTGAAAGATGAGTTATTCTGATTAATTTCACACGGTAATTAGTTTTTTACCGTGACGGCGATCGCGAAGGCGCTTCAGGGGATATTTTCGGACGCGGGCGGGGGGCAAAAAAAATCCGCCACCCGGTGAAGCATGACGGATTGTTTAATTAATGTGCTAAGAGTAAAGCCAACATCAGTGCGGTTTTAACAAGGCTTCCGCTTTGCTGACAATGTTTTCCACCGTAAAGCCAAATTCGGCAAACAGTTTCTCTGCCGGGGCGGACTCACCAAAGCCGGTCATGCCGACGATCGCACCGTTAAGACCCACATATTTGTACCAGTAGTCGGCGATACCCGCTTCGACCGCCACGCGGGCAGTAACGGTAGACGGCAGTACTGACTCACGGTAGGCGGCATCCTGCTTATCAAACAGATCGGTTGAGGGCATCGAAACCACACGCACTTTGTGGCCGCCAGCCGACAGTTTCTCGGCGGCACCAAGAGTGATTTCCACTTCGGAACCGGTAGCGATCAGAATCACATCCGGCGTGCCGTTGGCATCTTGCAGAATGTAAGCACCGCGTGAGATATCTTCCAGCTGCTGTTGGCTGCGCGGTGGCTGTGCCAGATTCTGTCGTGACAGAATCAGCGCGGTCGGGCCGTTATGGCGTTCAACCGCATGTTTCCAGGCTACCGCAGTTTCCACCTGGTCGCACGGTCGCCAGACGCTCATATTCGGCGTTACGCGCAGGCTGGCAAGCTGTTCAACCGGCTGGTGCGTCGGGCCATCTTCGCCAAGGCCAATCGAATCATGGGTATACACCATAATCTGACGGGCTTTCATCAGTGCGGCCATACGCGCCGCATTACGCGCATATTCGACAAACATCAGGAAAGTAGCGGTATAAGGCACAAAGCCACCGTGATGCGCGATACCGTTAGCAATCGCCGTCATACCAAACTCGCGCACGCCGTAGTGGATATAATTACCGGCAAGATCATCCTTGATCGATTTCGATCCGGACCAGATCGTCAGGTTGCTGGGTGCGAGGTCGGCAGAACCCCCAAGGAATTCAGGCAGCAGTTTGCCATACGCTTCCAGCGCGTTTTGCGAAGCTTTACGGCTGGCGATTTTCTGCGGGTTCGCCTGCAACTGCTCGATAAATTTCTGCGTTTCAGCCTGCCAGTTTTCCGGCATTCCGCCATCCATACGACGGCTGAACTCTTTTGCCAGCTCCGGATGTGCGGCTTTATAAGCGGCGAACTTATCGTTCCAGCTCTGCTCACGTTGCTGACCCGCGGTTTTGGCATCCCACTGGCTGTAGATCTCTTTTGGCACTTCAAACGGCGGATAATTCCAGCCCAGCGCTTTACGCGTCAGTGCGACTTCTTCATCACCCAGCGGTGAGCCGTGTGCTTCTTCTTTACCCGCTTTATTCGGTGAGCCAAAGCCGATAACGGTGCGGCAGATAATCAGTGAAGGTTTATCCGTGACGCTTTGCGCTTCTTTGATGGCGTCGGCGACCGCCTGTGGATCGTGGCCGTCAATTTCATGCACCACATGCCAGTTATAGGCTTCGAAGCGTTTGGCGGTGTCATCGGTAAACCAGCCTTTCGTTTCGCCATCAATGGAGATACCGTTATGGTCGTAGAAACCGATCAGTTTACCCAGTCCCAGCGTACCGGCGAGGGAAGAGACTTCATGGGAAATGCCTTCCATCAGGCAGCCATCGCCCATGAACACATAGGTGAAGTGGTCAACAATCTCATGATCCGGGCGGTTAAACTGCGCACCCAGCGTACGTTCGGCAATCGCTAAGCCTACGGCATTAGCCAGACCCTGACCCAGCGGGCCGGTGGTGGTTTCCACCCCTGGGGTATAACCAATTTCCGGGTGGCCTGGGGTTTTCGAGTGCAGCTGACGGAAGTTTTTCAGCTCTTCAATCGGCAAATCGTAGCCGGTGAGATGCAGCAGGCTGTACAGCAGCATTGAGCCGTGTCCGTTTGACAGAATAAAGCGGTCGCGATCGGCCCAGGCCGGATTCGTCGGATTATGCTTGAGGAAATCGCGCCACAGCACTTCGGCGATATCCGCCATTCCCATCGGTGCACCTGGATGGCCCGATTTGGCTTTTTGCACTGCATCCATACTGAGTGCGCGAATGGCGTTAGCAAGCTCTTTGCGTGAGGACATATTTTCTCCCCTGTTAGATTGATTCAAAAAATCTGTCGGGCGGCAGTGATGCCGCCCGGTCGTGCAGGTTGCACGTTGAATACGGCGGATGAATTACAGCTTAGCAGCCAGCACATCTTCCAGTTTCTGCTGGTCGACCGCGAACTGACGAATACCTTCCGCCAGTTTTTCTACCGCCATTGGATCCTGATTATGTTCCCAGCGGAACTCGGATTCAGAAAGTGGCGTTGGCTGGTTGAAAGCTTCGGTAGATGGCTTCAGCTTGCGCTCAACCGGCGCATCGCTGGCCTGCAGGTCTTTCAGCAGGTCAGGAGAAATGGTCAGGCGGTCGCAACCGGCCAGCGCAAGGATCTGCTCAACTTTACGGAAGCTGGCACCCATAATCACCGTATTATAGCGATGCTGCTTGTAATACTCATAAATGCTGCGCACTGATTTTACACCCGGATCTTCATCAACCACATACGGGTCAAGTGGTTTGCGCGTGTTGTACCAGTCATAAATACGGCCAACAAATGGCGAGATCAGGAATACGCCAGCTTCGGCGCAAGCACGCGCCTGGGCGAAGGAGAACAGCAGCGTCAGGTTACAGTTGATGCCATTTTTTTCCAGCTCTTCCGCCGCGCGGATACCTTCCCAGGTGGACGCCAGTTTGATCAGGATGCGTGAACGGTCAATGCCGTGCTCTTCATACATTCTCACCAGTTTTTCTGCTTTGGTGACACACATACCGCGATCGAAAGAGAGACGAGCATCGACTTCAGTCGATACGCGACCCGGCACGCTTTTCAGAATTTCGAGGCCAAGGTTAATCGCCACTTTGTCACTGGCGTTGATAATCTGCGTCTCTTTGCTGCCGCCCTGTTTTTTGGCGTAGTTGACGGCATCGTCGATCAGGTGTTTATAGGCGTCGAGGCCGGATGCTTTCAGGATCAGAGAAGGATTGGTGGTGGCATCTTCAGGATGGTAATTACGGATCGATTCAATATCACCACTGTCAGCGACGACGGTAGTGAACTGTTTTAATGCCTCTAGCTGGTTCATCTCATGGCTCCTTGATGTGCAATCAATAATGCGAATAGAGCCGTGGCGCAGTTATCGCCGCAGTTGTCTTGCCAGAGGGGCGTGCGCTTTAACCAGCGGGCGACCTGGAGTGGCATGTCGCTGCCTTTGCCTGTACAGGCGCCAGGACAAAGACGGTACAACGGCGCTAACCGACACGGCTGAGTGTTCTTAGGCGAAACATTGCATCAGACGTCCGGTAATGAAAATGCGTTTTCTCTGATTGTTGCGATGGGTTCGCTCAATGACCGCGTAGCGGGCAGTAAAAAAGCTGAACAAAAAGTATAGCAGCTGGATAAAAAAGCGTGGGGCCGCACAGCGAAGGTGCCGGTTCCTCCGCTGGATTTTTTTTACTGGCGAGGCATCGGGTTTGAGAAATTTTGGAAATAGTTTCCATCTTTGTGCCTGGTTGCCGAAAAGTTTGAAGCGGCTCAAGTTTTTTCCACTTTTGCCGCTTCTATACTGTTTGGTTCCAGCCTTTCATAACCAAAGCCAAGGAATCAGACGATGGACGAACAATTGAAACAGAGTGCGCTCGATTTTCACCAATTCCCCACCCCTGGCAAAATTCAGGTTTCCCCCACCAAGCCGCTGGCCACCCAGCGCGATCTGGCACTGGCCTATTCACCGGGCGTGGCAGCACCTTGTCTGGAGATCGCCCGCGACCCGTTAGCGGCGCATAAATATACTGCGCGCGGTAATCTGGTGGCGGTGATTTCCAACGGCACGGCGGTGCTGGGGCTGGGGAATATCGGCGCGCTGGCGGGTAAACCGGTAATGGAAGGCAAAGGGGTATTATTTAAAAAATTCGCCGGTATCGACGTGTTTGATATCGAGATCGATGAACGAGATCCTGACAAACTGATTAACGTGATTGCCGCCCTGGAGCCGACCTTTGGCGGCATCAACCTCGAAGATATCAAAGCGCCGGAGTGCTTCTACATCGAAAAAGCGCTGCGTGAGCGGATGAAAATTCCGGTATTCCATGACGATCAGCACGGCACCGCGATTATTTGTACCGCCGCGGTGCTGAACGGACTGCGGGTGGTGAAGAAAAATATCTCTGACGTGCGGCTGGTGGTGTCCGGCGCTGGCGCATCGGCGATTGCCTGTATGAACCTGCTGGTGGCGCTGGGGATGCAGAAGCACAATATCGTGGTGTGTGATTCGAAAGGGGTGATTTACCAGGGGCGTGAAGCGGATATGGCCGAAACCAAAGCGGCGTATGCGGTTGTGGATGACGGCAGGCGCACGCTGGATGAAGTGATCACCGACGCCGATATTTTCCTTGGCTGCTCCGGCCCGAAAGTCATGACGCCGGAGATGGTGCAACGGATGGCAAAGGATCCGCTGATTCTGGCGCTGGCCAACCCGGAGCCGGAAATTTTGCCAACCCTGGCGAAAGAAGTGCGCCCGGATGCGATTATTTGCACCGGCCGCTCGGACTATCCCAACCAGGTCAATAACGTGCTGTGCTTTCCGTTTATCTTTCGCGGCGCGCTGGATGTCGGAGCCACGGCGATCAATGAAGAGATGAAACTGGCGGCGGTGCATGCGATTGCCGAGCTGGCGCTGGCAGAGCAGAGTGAAGTGGTGGCTTCAGCTTATGGCGATCAGGAGCTGTCGTTCGGCCCGGAATATTTGATCCCGAAACCCTTCGATCCGCGCCTGATCGTGCAAATCGCCCCGGCAGTGGCGAAAGCGGCGATGGATTCCGGCGTTGCCACCCGGCCAATCGACAATTTTGATGCTTATCGCGAAAAACTGGCGGAATTTGTTTATACCACCAACCTGTTTATGAAACCGATCTTTGCTCAGGCGCGCAAAGATCCGCAGCGCGTGGTGCTGGCGGAGGGAGAGGAGGCGCGGGTGCTGCATGCCACGCAGGAGCTGGTAACCCTCGGACTGGCGAAACCGATTCTGATTGGTCGTCCCAGCGTGATTGAGATGCGGCTGAAAAAACTGGGGCTGAAAATTGAAGCCGGTAAAGATTTCGAAGTGGTAAATAACGAATCCGATCCACGCTTTAAAACCTACTGGAATGAGTACTACCAGATGATGAAGCGTCGCGGTGTCTCAGCAGAAGAGGCGCAGCGCGCGGTGATTGGTAACCCGACGTTAATTGGCGCGATTATGGTTCATCGCGGCGAGGCCGATGCGCTGATTTGCGGCACCATTGGTGATTACAAATCACATTATAATATTGTGGAAAAACTGTTTGGTTTTCGCCCGGATATGAAAATGGCCGGGGCGATGAATGCGCTGCTGTTGCCAAGCGGCAATACTTTTATCGCCGATACCTATGTTAATGAAGACCCGACGCCGCAGGAGCTGGCTGAACTGACCATTATGGCGGCAGAAACCGTGCGCCGTTTCGGTATCGAACCGAAGGTGGCGCTGCTGTCACACTCCAGTTTTGGCACGTCAGATGCACCGGCGGCGCGTAAAATGCGCGACACGCTGGCGCTGGTCAATGCCCGCGCACCGGAACTGGAGATTGATGGTGAGATGCATGGCGATGCGGCACTGGTCGAGAGTATCCGTCATGATCTGATGCCGGACAGCCCGTTAAAAGGCGCGGCCAATATTCTGATTATGCCAAATATGGAAGCTGCGCGAATCAGCTATAACCTGCTGCGCGTCTCCTGCTCGGAAGGGGTGACGGTAGGGCCGGTATTAATGGGCATTGCCAAACCGGTGCATGTCCTGACGCCAATCGCTTCGGTGCGCCGAATCGTCAATATGGTGGCGCTGGCGGTGGTGGAAGCGCAGACACAGCCGCTGTAGCCGGTATTCCTCCCCCATGCGCTGGGGGAGGGAACCGGATTATTTCGCCAGCCAGTCTCTGACCGGCAGGAAGTCGCTATACAGCGCCGCTTCCGGCGAACCGGCTTCCGGCTGGTAATCATACTCCCAGCGAACCAGCGGCGGCATTGACATCAGAATGGACTCGGTGCGCCCGCCGGTTTGCAGGCCAAACAGTGTGCCGCGATCCCACACCAGATTAAATTCTACATAACGCCCGCGACGATACAGCTGGAACTGACGCTCGCGTTCGCCCCACGGTAGCGCTTTGCGGCGCTCGACAATCGGCAGATAGCCATCGAGGAAACCGTTGCCGACCGCCTGCATAAAGTCGAAGCAGCGATCGAAATCCGGCGTATTCAGATCGTCAAAGAACAGGCCACCGATGCCGCGCTGCTCATCACGATGTTTGATATAGAAATAGTCATCACACCACTTTTTATAACGGTCATATACCGCTTCGCCAAACGGCTGGCAGAGATTAAACGCGGTCTGATGCCAGTGCTGCGCATCCTCAGCAAAGCCGTAGTAGGGGGTTAAATCAAAGCCGCCGCCAAACCACCAAACCGGCTCCGCACCGGGCTTTTCAGCAATAAAAAAGCGCACATTGGCATGGCTGGTCGGGATATACGGGTTTTCCGGGTGGATAACCAGCGAAACCCCCATGGCTTCAAAACTGCGTCCCGCCAGTTCCGGGCGATGCGCGGTGGCTGAAGCGGGCATCGCGTCGCCATGCACATGGGAAAAATTGACGCCGGCCTGTTCAAACAGCCCGCCGTTACGCAATACGCGGCTGCGCCCGCCGCCGCCGCCCGGACGCTGCCAGCTGTCCTCTTCAAACTGTGCGCCGCCGTCGGCCAGCGCCAGTTGCTGACAAATATTGTCCTGTAGCGAGAGCAGAAATTGTTTTACGCGTGCAATATCAGGAGTGTTCATAAGCCTGCCATCTGCAAAAATTTGCGCTGATTATACCTAACCCGGACGACGATTGTGACGATCAAACTCATCAAAGTAGCTGACAATGCCGTCAACGATGGCTCCGGCAATCTTCTGACGAAAGGCGGTGGTGCCCAACAGCCGCTCTTCGGCCGGATTAGTGATAAACGAGGTTTCGATCAGTACGGAAGGAATTGACGGTGATTTCAGCACCGCAAACGCCGCCTGTTCGGTATGCTGACTGTGCAGATGGTGCACCGGGCGGATCTGATTCAGCACATGTTTGCCGAGGGTCAGACTGTTTTTAATCGTATCGGTCTGCACCAGATCGAACAGCACCTGTTGCAGATAGTGATCTTTCTCCGCAGCTTTTACGCCGCCAGCCTCGTCAGCGGCGTTCTCTTTGTCCGACAGATAGCGTGCCATCGCGCTGCTGGCACCGCGATTTGACAGTGCAAACACCGATGCGCCATTAGCATCCGGGCTGGTGAAACCGTCCGCATGAATCGACATAAACAAACTGGCACCATGCTGGTGGGCGATTTCAACGCGCTGAAACAACGGGATAAAATGATCGCTTTCGCGCGTCAGGCGCACTTCAATACCCTTATGACTGCTGAGTTTATGGCGAATATAATTGGCGATCTCCAGCACGATATGTTTCTCTTCCGAGCCTTCATGGCCGATGGCACCGGAATCAATGCCGCCGTGACCCGGATCGATCATTACGATCTTTTTACCATTGCCGGGCGGCGGAGCGGGTTTGCTCTGGCGTGAGGCGACTTTCAGCGTCGCGTCCTCAGTTTTCGCCTGTAGCGGTTTCACTGGCAATAACGCCAGCGCCAGGCCGGAAAGCAGCAGCTGGCGGCGTGATGCCAGTGGGGTCAATTGCGTCATCTTCATCATATCGGTTCCGCTCGGCGTAAAAACGTATTGTTATATCGTAACAATCGCGCGCAGGCGACCCCGGAACTATTTCAGCGTTTTACTATTTATTTCAGCAAGCTGACAAAGCAAAAACGCTTTTTTTTCTCCGGAAACAGATTCGAAGCTTGCACCGGTAAAAGAAAGCGTGATAATCAGCAAATTCTGCTAAACATCTGAGTAAATTTCATGGAAATCCGCGTATTCCGCCAGGAAGATTTTGAAGAAGTGATCACTCTCTGGGAACGTTGTGACCTGTTACGTCCGTGGAACGATCCTGAGATGGATATTGAACGTAAACTGAATCATGACGCCGACCTGTTTCTGGTGGCGGTGGTTGGCGGCGAAGTCGTCGGCACGCTAATGGGCGGTTACGATGGTCATCGCGGCTCGGCTTACTATCTTGGCGTCCACCCTGACTATCGTGGTCGTGGTTTCGCTAATGCGCTGATTAACCGGCTGGAAAAAAAGCTGATCGCGCGCGGCTGCCCGAAAATCAATCTGATGGTGCGTGAAGAGAACGATGCGGTGATCGGCTTTTATGAAAAGCTCGATTACGAAATGCAGGATTCTGTGTGCCTCGGCAAGCGTCTGATTGAAGACCGTGAATATTAGGCTGCCTGCGGGCGAGTGCTCTCGCCCATTTTGACCTTAACAACGGTTTCCGCCTGTCTATGATTTCCCCCGACGATTACGATCATAAAGGCCAGTTGCGGCTGCCTTTTACCTTCTGGTTTATTCTGCTGTTACAGGCGCGTACCTGGCTGTTATTTGTCATGGCCGGTGCCTCGCGCGAGCAGGGCAGCGACCTGTTGGAGCTGTTTTATCCTGACACCCGGGCATTCTGGATCGGCATGGCGCTGGGCATACCGGCGGCGCTGGGTCTGCTGCTTACGGGTTATCGTCAGCGGCTGCCACGACTCTGGCAAGCCTGGCGCTGGGTATTATGTGGTGCGCTATTGGCGATGATGCTGATGCAGGGTCTGACGCTATGGCAGGGCGATGAGCAACTGTCGCTGCTGGTGGTGCTGTTGTCGCTGTTTGATTTACTGGCGCTGGGCTATTTGGTGCTGAGCCAGCGGCTGCTTAACTGCTTTAACCCGCAGCTAAACGCGGCGGAATAAAACTTTTTCGTTATTCAGCACTCAAAGCTGACTCACACGCATAACGTGTTGACTACAGGAGTTGCAATGAAATCTGTTCGCCCGGCGTTGATCATCGCCGCATTAGTGTTATCCGGCTGTGCCAGTTCTGGCTCCGGCTCGTCGTCTGATTCCAGCTGGTGGAACCCGTTCTCCGGCGTTTCCTGGTCAAGCTTGTCACCGTTTAACTGGTTTGGTTCTTCGCTGGAAGTGAGTGAGCAAGGTGTCGGCGGCATTAACGGTAGCACCGCCATGACCGAACAGGCGATTGATAAAGGGCTTAAGGGTGATTACACCTTGCGTAAAGGCATGCGCAGCAGCAACGGTGAGGTGGTTTCATTCTGGCAGGCACTGGATGACGACAACGTTAAGCTGGTGATTAACGGCCAGAGTACCGTCAGCAGCATTGAAGTGATGGATGAAGCCATTGCCAGCGCGGATGGCAGCAAAATTGGCAACAAATTCAGCGATCTTTACAGCAAAGCGTTTGGTGCCTGTCAGAAAGCGGAAACCACTGAAAACAACGCTGTGGAGTGTAAAGTGCCAAACAGCCAGCATATCAGCTATGTCTACAGCGGCGACTGGCATGGTCCGGAAGGTTTAATGCCGTCCGATGACACGCTGAAAAACTGGACGCTGAGTAAAATCATCTGGCGTCGTTAATGACGTATTGATTCCACGGTTATTTTGCCATGACGCAAGATGCCGCCTGAAACATCGGGTATGATAAGCGCCACATTCCGTCGGTAAGCATCATATTGCAGGAGAGCATTAGCATGTCTCAGTTTCAGAGCGGCATTTTATTGGAGCATCGCCGTTTTGCGATTTATCTTGAAGCCAGCGCGCAAGGTGATATCGCGGCTATCGCCAGTGGCAGCAAACAGTTCCTGCAACAGCTGACTGAGCTACAGCAAACCTTCCCGGATGCCGGCCTCGGTGCGGTTATCGCCTTTGGTAATACCCTGTGGCGCGATCTGAGCGGCGGTCAGGGCGCAGCGCAGTTAAAAGACTTTCAGCCGCTTGGCAAAGGCATTGCCCCCGCTACCCAGCGTGATCTGCTGATTCATATCCAGTCGCTACGCCATGATGTTAATTTCAGCGTGGCGCAGGCAGCACTGGCCTCATTTGGTGATGCCATCACCGTTGAAGACGAGACTCATGGTTTCCGCTGGGTCGAAGAGCGTGATCTTTCCGGATTTGTTGACGGAACCGAAAACCCGCAGGGCGAGAAGCGCCAGCAGGTAGCGATTATTGCCGACGGTGAAGACGCGGGTGGCAGCTATGTGTTGACTCAGCGCTGGCAGCATAATCTGAAGCAGTGGCAACGGCTGGACGTCAGTAAGCAAGAGCAGGTAATGGGGCGTACCAAAGTCAGCAATGAAGAGCTGGACAGCGAGACACGACCGGTCACGTCGCACGTGAGTCGGGTGGATTTAAAAGAGGATGGTCAGGGGCTGAAAATCTTGCGCCAGAGCCTGCCTTACGGCAGCGCCAGCGGCACTAACGGGTTATTTTTTATCGCTTACTGTGCCACCTTATATAATATTGAGCAGCAATTGCTGAGCATGTTCGGTGAAACCGACGGCAAGTACGATGCGATGTTGCGATTTACTAAACCGGTTACCGGCAGCTACTTCTTTGCTCCCTCAGTTGAGCAACTGATGGCGTTATAAGGTCTGGTGCTATCACTCGGCATGGGCGGCGAGAACGCCGCCTCTACATAATACGCCGTTATAACCACCTAAGTGTCTGGTGCAGGTTGTTTACCCGGTTCACCGAATACCGTAGGGGAGCCGTTTTCGGCCCCCGTGTTAAAAATATGCATCGTGCCAAACTTCGGCACGGGCGGCGTCAGACGTGTTCAAATGACCTTAACCTGCACCCAGCCCGCGTCCGGGCAATGTTTTGCATGCCTCACCCACCACCGGCGGTGCGGTAACCGGATATTTGCCGTCGGGCGTAATATAGACCTGTGACGTTGCCACATAGCCATCACTGAAGGTTGCTTCAATATAGCTGGCCTGCCATCCCTGTTGCGGCGTATCCAGTGTGATATCAATATTATTGCTTACCGGAATAGTGGTAGCGGTATAACGAATGCCACAGGCGTAGCGAAAATCGCGCGCCTGCTTATTTATGGCGCTCCAGCGTTTAATCATTTTCGGTGGTTCGGAAAAAGAGAACGACAGGTTTTGTTGTTGGTGCACAGTTTTTATCACTGGCAGAATTTTATCCTGTTGCAGACGATTGATAAATGGCACCAGCGACGACTCGGCATACTTTATAATATCGTAATGGCCACTGTTAGCAACGACGCGCAGTGATTTAACGCCTGCCAGTTGGTCATAGTAATAACGCGTATTGTCCGGGACATAAAAATCATCACCGCTGGCATTAATCATATATTTGGGTACTGACAGCCGGGAGTGATAAGGGGTATCTTTATATTGCAGCGGATCAATCATGCTCAGCAGTCTGGTAAATCCGTTGCTTTCAATTTGCGTATCAATATTCTGCATATAATAAGGATAAAAAGCGACTGGCCAGTTATTACCATACGAGCGATACATATGGGTTAGTGCCAGGCGGATACCCGGTAAGTCAAAAACAAACGGCACGATGGCATCCACGCGCGGGTCGGAGACCAGCGTCAGCCAGGATGTCCAGCCGCGTTTTGACACGCCGCTCACCACAAATCGGTCAACTTTCCAGTCGGTTAACTCTCGCTCTGCGAGCGACATCGCCTGAGAAACAGCAGCGGCCATTGGAATGTGTAACGGGATTTCTGCATTTTTAGCTGGATCCTGCAGAAACAGTGACCAGCTGTAAGCCACAGCATCATCCTCCTTACGGAGAATACTTTCTCCGGCCAAAGTCAGATACTGATTGGGAATGTTACTGACGGAAACCACAATGGTTCGGGTGAGTCGGGCGACAGATGCCAGTGACTGCTGACTCATATCTGAAGGCAATTCCGCGAGTCTACCTTCGATATTACGGTTAATGCCGTTATTAATAAAAATCAGCGCGCGTTTAGCGAGCGGCTTTTCAGGAATATAGATATCGACTTTATGCTGCCATTGTAACCAGATGGATTTTTTTTCGGGCCAGTTTTGCGAAATTAATTCGTAATGCCGCAGCTCAACTTCAGGTAAGTTTTGCTTATTAATAAAGTTATATGTTAAGGGCAGAGAAAGCAATTTTTGACGATAGCAGGATAATAGATGTGAATAGTCGCTATCCGGACTTAAGCAGGATGTTTCAGAACTCCCTGCCCAGCTATTGCCGCTGATAATTAAGAGAGCAACAAATGATAGATATTTTGCACGTAGCATCGCTATTCTCCTTGTGCAATTTGTGTCGCAGCGAGATCTTTCGCTGGAATAAGTTCGCCTGATAATTTAAATCCCCCGACCGGGTTGATTAAATTATATACAGCGCTGGGGTGTCCCGGCAAATGATTTTGTACATAAAATTTCATTTTTTTTCATATGAAACGAATGGTTCAAAAAAGTGTGAGGCTTAAAGCAGGGCGGTGCTATAACAGATACCCATTCCCATCATGCGCATAACCTTTCCAGTGGGCTTATAGCTTTTTCGACTTCCAAATCACCAAACGGTATATAAAACCGTTACAGCTTTTAGTCGGGTTATAAATACACTGACAGGATAGGGTGGCATGGGCCGATTCCGGAAATCAGGGTGCGAAATGAATTCTCCGAGGGTGAAAAAATTCATAAGCGGTGCAGCATTCTCTTTGCTGCTGGCAGGTAGTGCGCAGGCGACTGAGCTGCTGAATAGCTCTTACGACGTCTCACGCGAGCTGTTTGTCGCGCTGAACGCGCCTTTCGAAAAGCAGTGGGCCGAGCAGCATCCGGGTGACAAGCTCACTATTAAACAGTCTCATGCAGGTTCATCCAAACAGGCACTGGCCATTTTACAGGGTCTGAAAGCGGATGTCGTCACCTACAACCAGGTGACTGACGTGCAGATTTTGCACGATCGCGGCAAGCTCATTGCAGCGGACTGGCAGCAGCGCCTGCCGAACAACAGTTCGCCATTCTATTCCACCATGGGCTTTTTGGTGCGTAAGGGCAATCCAAAAAACATTCATGACTGGAGTGACCTGGTTCGCGACGATGTAAAGCTGATTTTCCCGAATCCAAAAACGTCGGGTAATGCGCGTTACACTTATCTGGCGGCATGGGGTGCGGCGGATCAGGCGGATGGCAAAGACCAGGCCAAAACCCGGCAGTTTATGACCCAATTCCTGAAAAACGTCGAAGTCTTTGATACCGGCGGACGTGGCGCGACCACCACCTTTGTCGAACGTGGACTGGGTGATGTGCTGATCAGTTTTGAATCGGAAGTGAATAACATTCGTAATCAGTACGGCAAAGATGACTACGAAGTGATCATTCCAAAAACCAATATTCTGGCCGAGTTTCCGGTGGCATGGGTCGATAAAAATATCGCCGCCAATAACACCACTGAAGCTGCCAAAAATTACCTGAACTATCTCTATACGCCACAGGCACAGCAGATCATCACGCAGTTCTACTACCGCGTGAATAATCCTGAACTGATGGCGCAACAAAAGGCGCGCTTCCCGGCCACGGCACTGTTCCGGGTGGAAGACGCTTTCGGCAGTTGGGAGCAAGTGATGAAAACCCATTTCGCCAGCGGTGGCGAGTTAGATAAGTTGTTAGCGGCGGGGCGGGGTTAATGTTTGCAGCAAGCAGTAAACGGGTGCTGCCCGGTTTTGGTATCAGTCTTGGCAGTAGCCTGTTTTTCACCTGTCTGGTGTTGTTGCTACCGCTGAGTGCGTTGTTAATGCAGTTGTCACAAATGACGCTGGCGCAGTACTGGGAAGTGATCACCAACGAGCAAGTGGTGGCAGCCTATAAAGTGACTCTGCTGTCAGCGGGCGTGGCCTCTATTTTTAATGCGCTGTTTGGCATGCTGATGGCATGGATTTTAACCCGCTATCGCTTTCCAGGGCGCAGTATTCTTGATGGGCTGATGGATCTGCCTTTTGCATTGCCGACCGCCGTCGCGGGTTTAACCCTCGCCGGGCTGTTTTCAGTTAACGGCTGGTATGGCGAATGGCTGGCACAGTATGACATCAAGGTTTCTTACACCTGGCTCGGTATCGCGGTGGCAATGGCGTTTACCAGCATACCGTTTGTGGTTCGCACCGTTCAGCCGGTACTGGAAGAGTTAGGGCCGGAGTATGAAGAAGCCGCGCAGACGCTGGGCGCGACGCCGTGGCAGAGCTTCCGTCGCGTGGTGCTGCCGGAAGTGGCACCGGCGCTGCTGGCCGGTACAGCATTGTCGTTTACCCGCAGCCTCGGTGAATTTGGTGCGGTGATTTTCATCGCCGGTAATATCGCGTGGAAAACCGAAGTGACCTCGCTGATGATTTTTGTTCGCCTGCAGGAATTTGATTATCCGGCGGCCAGTGCGATTGCGTCAGTGATTCTGGCGGCATCGTTGCTGCTGCTGTTTAGCATTAATACCTTGCAGAGCCGCTTTGGCCGTCGTCTGGGAGGTCATTAATGGCTGATGTCTCTGAGTTTAAGGGCGCGGTGCGTCCGCGTTTTAACTGGGGTAAATGGATTCTGATTGGCCTCGGCATGCTGATTTCGCTGTTTTTGCTGGTGGTCCCGCTGATCGCCATCTTCGCTGAAGCTTTTGCTCAGGGGATGGGTGCGGTATTCAGCAATCTGCAAGACCCGGATATGCTGCACTCCATCTGGCTGACGGTGATGGTGGCGTTGATTACCGTACCGGTTAACCTGGTGTTCGGTACGCTGCTGGCATGGTTGGTGACGCGCTTTACTTTTCCAGGGCGTCAGCTGCTGTTAACGCTGTTTGACGTGCCGTTTGCGGTTTCACCGGTGGTTGCCGGTCTGATTTATCTGCTGTTTTACGGCACTAATGGCCCGGTTGGCGGCTGGCTGGATGCGCACAATATTCAGCTGATGTTCTCGTGGCCGGGTATGGTCATGGTGACGGTGTTTGTCACCTGTCCGTTTGTGGTGCGTGAACTGGTGCCGGTGATGCTGAGCCAGGGCAGCCACGAAGATGAAGCTGCGGTGCTGTTAGGCGCATCCGGCTGGCAGATGTTCCGCCGCGTAACGCTGCCGAATATCCGTTGGGCGTTGCTATACGGTATCGTGCTGACCAATGCCCGTGCGATTGGTGAATTTGGTGCGGTCTCGGTGGTATCGGGATCGATTCGCGGCGAAACCTATACGCTGCCATTACAAGTTGAATTACTGCATCAGGATTACAACAGTGTCGGCGCGTTTACCGCCGCCGCGTTGCTGACCCTGATGGCGATAGTGACACTGTTTCTGAAGAGCGCACTGCAATGGCGATTAGAGAACCAGCAGAAGCGTTTGCAACAGGAGGGAAATCATGAGCATTGAGATTAATTACATCAATAAATCGTTTGGTCGCACTAAGGTGCTGAATGACATCTCGCTGGATATCCCTTCTGGCCAAATGGTGGCGCTGCTGGGGCCATCAGGCTCCGGTAAAACCACACTGCTGCGCATTATTGCCGGTCTGGAACATCAGAACAGCGGTCAGCTGAGTTTCCATGGCAAAGACGTCACCCGTTTGCATGCGCGCGATCGTCAGGTTGGTTTTGTTTTCCAGCACTATGCGCTGTTCCGCCATATGACGGTTTTCGACAATATTGCGTTTGGTCTGACGGTGCTCCCGCGTCGCGAGCGTCCTTCTGCCGCCGCAATTAAGCAGAAAGTCACCAAACTGCTGGAGATGGTGCAGTTAGGCCACCTGGCGAATCGCTACCCGGCACAGTTATCCGGTGGTCAGAAACAGCGTGTGGCGCTGGCGCGTGCGCTGGCGGTTGAACCGCAGATTTTGCTGCTGGATGAACCCTTTGGTGCGCTGGATGCTCAGGTGCGTAAAGAGCTGCGCCGCTGGCTGCGTCAGCTGCATGAAGAACTGAAATTCACCAGTGTATTTGTTACCCACGATCAGGAAGAAGCGATGGAAGTGGCTGATCGGGTGGTGGTGATGAGCCAGGGGAATATCGAACAGGTTGGCACGCCGGATGAAGTCTGGCGCGATCCGGCGACCCGTTTTGTGCTGGAATTCCTCGGTGAAGTGAACCGCTTTGACGGTGAAATCCACGGTTCGCAATTCCATGTTGGCGCGCATCACTGGCCGCTGGGCTATGCGCCAGCCCATCAGGGTAAGGTGGAGCTATTCCTGCGCCCGTGGGAAATTGACGTCAGCCGTCAGAGCAGCCTGGAAACCCCATTGCCGGTTCAGATTCTGGAAGTCAGCCCACGTGGTCATTACTGGCAGTTGGTGGCTCAACCGGCTGGCTGGCATGATGAGCCCATTACGCTGGTGCTGGAAGGTGACAGTGTGGCACCGGTACGCGGAGAGCGCTTATTTGTCGGTTTACAACAGGCACGCCTGTATAACGGCGATGTTCCATTACGCGCGGTTGCCTTAGCCGAAAGCGCCTGATATTTTCTCTGCATATCTCATAACTTGTCAGAGGCGGGATTTTTCCCGCCTCTTTCTTTGTCTATTTGCCGTCAGGAACATACAGTGACCACTCTCGAACAGACCATCGGTAATACGCCGCTGATTAAATTACAACGCCTGACGCCGGACAACGGCAGTGAAATCTGGCTAAAGCTGGAAGGCAATAATCCGGCCGGTTCAGTCAAGGATCGCGCGGCGTTGTGGATGATTCAGCAAGCGGAGCAGCGTGGTGAAATCCAGCCAGGCGACGTGCTGATTGAGGCCACCAGTGGGAATACCGGTATCGCGCTGGCGATGATTGCGGCAATGAAAGGCTATCGGCTGAAGTTGCTGATGCCGGACAATATGAGCATTGAACGTCAGGCGGCGATGCAAGCCTATGGCGCCGAACTGATTCTGGTCAGCCGCGTGCTGGGCATGGAAGGTGCGCGTGATCTGGCGCAGGCGATGGCTACCGGCGGCGAAGGCAAGGTGCTGGATCAGTTTAATAACCCGGATAATCCGCTGGCCCATTACCGCACCACCGGGCCGGAGATCTGGCAACAGACCGCTGGGCGTCTGACGCACTTTGTTTCCAGCATGGGCACCACCGGCACGATTACCGGCGTCGGGCGTTTTCTGCGAGAGCAGAGTCGCGACGTGAAAATCGTCGGTTTGCAGCCGGAAGAGGGCAGCGCGATTCCGGGCATTCGTCGCTGGCCGCAAGCGTATCTGCCAGGCATCTATCGCCCGGAACTGGTGGATCAGGTGATGGATATTAATCAGCAGGATGCCGAGCAGACTATGCGCCTGCTGGCTCAGCGTGAAGGGGTGTTTTGCGGCGTCAGCTCTGGTGGTGCCGTAGCCGGCGCGTTACGTATTGCCACGGAGCAGCCTGGCAGTGTGGTGGTGGCGATTATCTGCGATCGCGGCGACCGCTATTTATCGACCGGTGTGCATCACGAATGACAGGGGAGCCGTTTTCGGCACAGGCGGCCCCCTGCGATACCTGCTTGTTATTCACGTTCCAGGGCATGAATCGGGTCCATCCGCGCCGCGCGACGTGCCGGGAAGAAGCCAAACAGTACGCCCATCATACTTGAGCAGACAAACGCCGCGATGATCGAGAAGGGTGAATAGATCATCGCGAAGTGAGTGCTGGTTTGCCCCAATAAAATACCTGGCACCAGCGCCAGCAACACGCCGAGGATGCCGCCCGTCAGGCAGACCAGCACCGCTTCTATCAGGAACTGCTGCATAATATCGCTGGCGCGCGCCCCCACCGCCATACGCACGCCAATTTCACGCGTTCTTTCCGTTACCGACACCAGCATAATATTCATCACCCCGATACCGCCAACCAGCAGTGAAATCAGCGCAATAGCCGCGACCAGTAATGTCATGGTATTGGTGGTGCTTTCAATCGCGTTGCGGATCGTGTCGGTATTGAAGATAAAGAAATCTTTGCTGCCGTGGCGCTGCTGCAACAGTTTAGTCACGGCCTGTTCGGCGAGGTTAAGATCAATATCATCTTTTATTCGCACCGTGATGCCGCTAAGAAAGGTTTTACCAATCATCCGTTTCATCGCGGTGGTGTAAGGCACCCAGATATTCAGACTACTGTCGCTGCCGAAGCTACTCTGGCGGGTAGCCACGCCGACGATGCGTACCGGCATATTGCCGAGCATAATCACCTGACCAATCGGATTCTGATTCTGCGGAAACAGTTTTTTCAGGGTGTTTTCATCAATCACCGCTTCCTGAGCAACCGCATCAACACTGGCGCGATTAAACGCCATCCCCTGCGAAAGGGTGTAGCCGCGGACGGTAAAAAATTGCTCGCCGACACCATTGACGGTCACGGTTAACGCCTGATTACGGTATTTTAGCGTGGTGCTGTTGGTAATGGTTGGCGTAACGCTATGCACATAGGGCTGTTGTGCCAGCGCATCGGCATCACTGGGGCGCAGCGTCTGGATGCGCGCGGAGTTCATATCGCCGAAATCCGCACCCGGATAAACGTCCAGCGTACTGGTCCCCATCGCGCTGATATCGGCCAGGATTTTTTGCTGTGAGCCTTTGCCCAGCGCCACCACCGATACCACCGACGCGATACCGATAATAATACCCAGCATGGTGAGGAAAGTGCGCAGTCGTTGCGCCATCATCGACACCAGCGCCATTTTAAACGCTTCGCTCAGACGGTCGCGCAGTGCGCGCCACGGCTGGGCAGAATGACGTGCTGGTTGGGGCAGGCGCGCATGCGTCCGGCTGCTCTGGCTACAGGTATCAGCAATGATTTCGCCGTCATGAATTTCAATAATGCGGTCGGCATTTTGTGCGATACGCATATCGTGGGTCACAATCACCACGGTATGCCCCTGCTGATGCAGGTCGCGCAGAATAGTCAGTACTTCCTCACCGCTGTGGCTGTCCAGTGCGCCGGTTGGCTCATCGGCAAGGATTACTTCGCCGCCGTTCATCAGCGCACGAGCAATACTGACTCGCTGCTGCTGACCGCCAGAAAGCTGACCCGGACGATAGTGCAGACGTTCACCCAGCCCGAGGCGTGTTAACAGCGCAGTGGCGCGCTCACGGCGTTCAGTGTGGCTCTTACCGGCATAAATCGCCGGGATCTCGGCATTGCCCAGCGCGCTGAGATCGCCCAGCAGATGATAGCGCTGAAAGATAAAGCCAAAATGCTCGCGCCGCAGTTCGGCCAGCGCATCACTTTCCAGCTTAACTGTCGATTTACCGGCAACCTGATAATCGCCGCTGCTCGGTTTATCTAGGCAGCCCAGCAGGTTCATCAGTGTCGATTTACCGGAGCCTGAGGCACCGACAATCGCCACGAACTCGCCAGCCTCAACCGACAGATTGATATCTTTCAGTACGCGGATGCGCTGCTCGCCGCTGATAAACTCGCGATTAATTTGATTAAGCTGCAAAAGCGCCATCTATTACGTCCCCACCGGCGAGCCGTGTGAACTGTCCTGCGCGGCTCCCTGGCTGATAATTACGCGTTCGCCGGCTTTCAGGCCGCTGATAATCTGCGCTTCGATATTGTTATTAATCCCGACTTCAACCTCACGACGGCTGACTTTCTGTTGCCCGTCCACCACCTGCACGGTGTTTTTACCGTTAACGGTATCCAGCGCGGTGGAAGGGATAACTATGGCATCAGGTTGATCGCTGACCACAATATGCACTTCTGCCGTCATTGAGATACGTAATACTTGCCCCGGATTATCGACATCAAACAGCCCATAGTAATAAATCGCTTCGGTGGTTGAAGATGAGCTGTCAGAGCTGGAGCTGGAGAGGCTGCTGTCGGTATTAATTGAGTCGGGCGCAGGTTCAATGGCGCGCAGCGTGGCGTTGTAGCGTTTATTCGGCTGGCCGAGGATGGTAAACCACACTTTCATGCCCGGTTTTACGCTCACCACGTCAGCTTCTGAGATCTGTGCTTTTACCGTCATGGTATTGAGATTCGCCACTTTAATGATGGTCGGCGCACTCTGCACGGCGTTAACCGTCTGTCCTTCCTCTACCGGAATCGACACCACGGTGCCGTCGATTGGCGAGGAAATTTTGGTGTAACCGAGGTTGACCTGAGCATTATTGGCCTGAATCTGCGACTGCACAATTTGTGCATCCAGCGCCTGAATATCGGCTTCGGTGCTGTTAAGGTTAGCCAGCGCGGCATCATAGTCAGATTTTGCCGTCAGGTTTTTTGCCAGCATCGCTTTCTGGCGTAAGAAGGTTGCCTGATAATTCGTCAGAATCGCCTGTTTTGACGCGCGCTGTGCCTCGATATTTTTCAGCGCCGCCTGCGCGTTTTTCAGCTCATTTTGTTGCGTCATGCTGTCGATTTCAGCAATCAGCTGGCCCTGTTTGATCGTGTCACCCAGCGACACCAGCAGCGACTTTATCTGGCCGGAAGCCTGCGCACCCACGCTGACTTGTTTACTGGCGGTGATTTTTCCGTCCGCCAGCACGGTTTGCTGTAGATCGCGTTGCTCGGCAACGGCGGTTATATAATCGGCTTTCTGCTGGCCCTGATGCAGGGTCATCCAGCCAATAATTGCGGCAACGGCCACAATAAGTACGATAATGATTATCCAACGACGGCCTGGTGAACGGCGTAATTCCATAGCAAAAAAATCCTTAAAACCCTTTAGGGACAGATATAACGTAAAATTTTACGCCAATAAAGCTAAACCACGCGACAAGTGTGCGCTGATTGACTGTAAGGATTGAGTAAAATCAGCTGCCAAAGCCTTTGGTAAAGGTGAAAATAGCGCCAACGATGACCAGGATAGCCCGCATGAAAATTTTATTAGTCGATGATGATGTTGAATTAGGCACCATGCTCAGCCAATACCTGATTGGTGAAGGTTTTGATGCCTCGCTGGTGCTGACCGGCAGAGCCGGGGTGGAAGGGGCGCTATCCGGTGATTACACCGCGATGATCCTTGATATTATGCTGCCGGATATGAGTGGTATCGATGTGCTGCGTCAGGTGCGGCAAAACAGCCGTATACCGGTAATCATGCTGACGGCCAAAGGCGACAATATCGATCGCGTGATTGGTCTGGAGATGGGAGCCGATGATTATATGCCCAAGCCATGCTACCCGCGTGAGCTGGTGGCGCGTCTGCGCGCGGTATTGCGCCGTTTCGAAGAGCAGACGCCGGTAGCCGAGAAAAAAGATCTGATTAGCTGGGGAGAGCTGGTGCTAAATCCGGCAACCCGCATCAGCGAGTGGAAAAAACAGCCGTTTGATCTGACTGCCTCGGAGTTTAACTTGCTCGATCTGCTACTGCGTTCGCCTGACCGCGTGGTATCTAAAGATGAGCTGTCGGAAAAAGGCTTAGGCCGTCCACGTGAAGCCTACGACCGCAGCGTCGATGTTCATATCAGCAATATCCGCCAGAAGCTGTCGCAGCTGACGGGCGATACCATCAATATTGAGACGGTGCGCAGCATCGGCTACCGTATTCGATGAACAGCCGTTTTCGTGGTCGCCTGTTCTGGAAAATTCTGTTTGGTTTCTGGCTGGTGTTTCTGCTAATAGGCCAGCTGTTATGGCTGGGTTTTTCGCTTAACGGTAAGCATCATGAGCCACCGGAAAATATCACCGTCCGCCGCATCGTTAACCTGCAAATGACCTCGGCAGTGTCGGTGTTGCAGCGCGGTGGCCTGTCGGCGCTGAATGATATGATGGCCGACTGGTCGCCGGGCGACAGACGCTTTTTCTCTGTGGTGGCGATGCCGATGCCACCGCAGGAGAAGCCGCGCCGCGACCTTGATCGCGTCTTACCGCCCGGTGAGTTCCCCAGTGAAGTGATTGAATGGGTTACCGGCGCTGATGGTCAGCAATATCAGCTGCGCTATGACGTCAAAGGGCTGCGTGAAGACAGCAGAATGGGGCATCCGCGCAGCTTCCTCAATATCCCTGAGCCGATGTTTATCATTGCCGGTGCCGTGGGTCTGCTGTTCAGTTTGTTGCTGGCCTGGAATCTGACGCGCCCGATGCGCCAGTTGCGCGAAGGTTTTGCCAACGTCTCGAACGGCGATTTATCGGTGCGACTGTTTCCGACGATGCGCCGCCGCCGTGATGAACTGTCAATGGTAGCGAGTGATTTTGATGCAATGGTCGAACGCCTGTCAGTATTGGTGCGTGCGCGTGAAGAGCTGCTGCATGATGTTTCCCATGAACTGCGCTCACCGCTGGCACGTCTGCAACTGGCGACCGGTCTGGCGCGTCAGACCCCCGCTTCGGTTAACAGCTCGCTTGATCGCATCGACGAGGAAGCACGTCGGCTGGATAAGATGATTGGCGAGCTGCTGACTTTATCGCGTGCCGAAAATGAAACGATGCCGGATGAGCAATATTTCGATCTGTCGGGCTTGCTGGAAGCGGTGGTTAACGATGCGCGCTTTGAGGCGCAGGTGCCAGGGGTAGAGATTGTTCTGAAAGCCAGTCAGGACGCCGACTATACCGTGAAAGGCAATGCTGAACTGATCCGCCGGGCGGTCGAAAATGTGGTGCGAAACGCACTGCGTTTTTCGCAGCAGGGGCAGCAAGTTACTGTCAGCCTGAAGCAGGAGAGCAGCTGGCTGACCATTTGCGTCAGCGATCAAGGGCCAGGCGTCGATGCAGATAAACTTTCCAGTATTTTTGACCCCTTTGTGCGCGTTAATTCTCCGCTGATGGGCAAAGGCTACGGCCTGGGCCTGTCAATCGTGCGTAAAGTGGTGCTGGCGCATCATGGTGAAGTGCAGGCGGTGAATGCGGAGCAGGGCGGGCTGGAGCTGACCATTCGCCTGCCGCGCTGGCTGATGTAAGCAGCAAAAAAAAACGGCACCCTGAGGTGCCGTTTTTTACTGTAAGGCGAATTACTTCTTGATGCGAATGATCGGGGTTTCACCCACGGTCACGCTACCCGTCAGTTTAATCAGCTCTTTGATCTCATCCATATTGGAGATGACTACCGGCGTCAGCGTTGATTTCGCTTTCTCTTCCAGCAGAGCCAGATCAAACTCGATGACTACATCGCCTTTCTTAACCTTCTGACCTTCTTCGGCAATACGTTTGAAGCCTTCACCTTTCAGCTCAACCGTATCAATACCGAAGTGAACAAACAGCTCAATGCCATTGTCAGATTCGATAGAAAAAGCATGGTTAGTTTCGAAAATTTTACCGATGGTACCGTCTACCGGCGCTACCATTTTGTTGCCAGCAGGCTTGATGGCGATACCATCACCAACAATTTTCTCTGCAAACACAACATCCGGCACATCTTCAATGTTTACGATTTCACCAGACAGTGGTGCAACGATCTCAATGGCACCAGAGGTTGTTTCTGATTTATCGCCAAAAAGTTTTGAAAACAAACCCATGATCTTCTCCTAAGCAGTAATATTGGGCCAGCGTCTCGCGGAATCAGCAGAGTGTTTTTTCTTCAATGAACTTGTTGACCAGGTTCATTAACTCTTCCGCGGTCGGTTGAGCCAGAGCCTGCTCTGCTAATGCCTTCGCATCTTCAAAATTCGTATTACGAATGATTTTCTTGATGCGTGGGATAGAAATGGCACTCATGCTGAATTCATCCAGCCCCATTCCCAATAACAGTAGTGTAGCACGTTCATCACCAGCCAGCTCACCACACATGCCGGTCCATTTGCCTTCAGCATGAGAAGCATCAATAACTTGCTTGATCAGGCCAAGGACAGAAGGGGTCATTGGGTTGTAGAGATGGGAGATCAGATCGTTACCACGATCAACCGCCAGAGTGTACTGTGTCAGGTCGTTGGTTCCAATACTAAAGAAATCAACTTCTTTTGCCAGATGATGCGCGATCACTGCTGAGGCCGGGGTTTCCACCATAATGCCGACTTCAATGCTCTCGTCGAAGGCTTTGCCTTCATCGCGCAGTTGCGCTTTCAGCAGCTCCAGCTCAGCTTTCAGTGCCCGCACTTCTTCAACCGAAATAATCATCGGGAACATGATGCGCAGTTTGCCGAACGAAGAGGCACGCAGAATCGCACGCAGCTGTGCATGCAGAATCTCTTTACGATCCATCGCGATACGAATGGCGCGCCAGCCGAGGAACGGGTTGTCTTCTTTTGGCAGATTCATATACGGCAGGTCTTTATCGCCGCCGATGTCCATGGTACGCACGATAACCGCTTGCGAGCCCATACCTTCAGCAACCGCTTTATAGGCCTGGAATTGCTCTTCTTCGGTTGGCAGCGCGTCGCGATCCATAAACAGGAATTCGGTACGATACAGGCCAACACCTTCAGCGCCATTGCGCTCTGCACCGGCGATATCACGCACGGTACCGATGTTGGCGCAGACTTCAACCTGATGTCCGTCCAGCGTGATAGCCGGCAGATCTTTCAGTTTAGCCAGATCGTTTTTCTCAGTAACATACTGATTATGTACCGCTTTCAGTTCCTCGATAACTTCAGCAGTCGGGTTAACATAAATTTTATTGTTAACGCCATCGAGAATCAGATAATCATCGTTTTTAACGCGACTGGTGACGTCACCGGTACCGACGATGGCAGGCAGTTCAAGGGAACGCGCCATAATCGAGGTGTGGGAAGTACGACCGCCCAAATCAGTGATAAAGCCCAGTACCTTTTTCAGGTTCAGCTGCGCGGTTTCTGATGGGGTCAGGTCTTTCGCTACCAGCAGCACTTCGTCTTTAATCGCGCTCAGGTCAACGATATGCAGGCCAAGAATGTTTTGCAGCAGGCGCTTACCGATATCACGCACGTCAGCCGCACGCTCTTTCAGGTATTCGTCGTCGAGTTCTTCCAGCGCTTTGGCCTGACCTTCGATCACTGAGTGAGCCGCAGCATCGGCAGAAGCCAGCTCGTCTTTGATCAGGGCTATGATTTCTTGCTCAAGCTCTTCATCTTCCAGCAACATGATGTGGCCTTCGAAGATCGCTTCTTTTTCTTCACCGAATATTTCACCGGCTTTGATTTTGATTGCTTCGAGCTGCTCCGCGGCCTTAGAACGGCCATCAAGGAAGCGTTTTACTTCCTGGTCCACTTGTTCAGCAGAGATCTTTTTCCGGTTGATGACGATTTCATCTTCCTTCAGCAGAAGTGCTTTGCCGAAAGCGATACCCGGTGATGCTAAAATGCCTGAAATCATAACCCTACCTTTTTATAACGATGGCTCATAAGGCGAAGTGCAGTGCCAGTGTTGCAAAAGCATACTTTACGGAAGCAATAACGCGGACGTCATGTCCGCGATCAAAGTGTTTGCACTCAGCTAGCCTGATGAAACAGCTTTCTTGAAAGACTGGGCGAATTACTCGAGCTCAGCCATCAGTTTAACCAGATGCTCAACAGCTTGTTGCTCATCTTCACCTTCAGCCGACAGTGAGACAACGGTGCCCTGAGTCAGACCCAGAGTCTGCAGCTTGAACAGGCTTTTCGCGCTGGCAGTTTTACCATTGGAGGTTACGGTGATTTCAGAAGCGAAGCCTTTAGCTTCCTTAACGAACTGTGCAGCCGGGCGAGTATGAAGACCGTTTGGTGCGGTAATTGTCACTTCTTGCTGGAACATTATGTTTCCCCAACTTAATTGGTTTGGTGTTGTGGATCTAAAGTCTAGCCTGGAGGGCGGACTTTAGCCTGTGTTGGTCGCGCTGGCATGAGTACAGGACTCGCCAAAAAATGCGCAATTAAGGGTATAAGCTGCAGCGTAACAACATCATAAAAATGCTTCGCTGCCCCACTTCCCATTATGCCGCGCTTTGCGCTGCTGCGCCAAACCAGTAAATCGATTCAGCTTGATCCATTTTGCGCGGCGATTAATTTTGTGGATCGAAATAATTGGCAGCTTAAATACCAGACCAGGGAGGGTAAAATCAATCTGTACCCCCATTAAAATTTGATGGCGGTCACAAAAAAAGCCGGTTCCATCGGTTGCGCCAGGTGATTTTTCATCGGTTTTACGCTGAGATTTTATCCAGCCTCGGCTGTGTAAAACTGCGAAAATCAGACTAATTGCAGCACGATAAAAAAACGCTCCGGAAGGAGCGTTTTATGTCGGCATCATTTTATAGCGTCACAAATCATCACTGACGGCGATATTTACTGTTGCAGTTCTTTTTCAGTGAACAGATCGGCAAACAGGGCGGTACTGAGATAACGTTCACCGGAAGAGGGCAGGATCACCACGATATTTTTGTTGGCGAAAGCTTCATCTTCTTGCAGTTTCAGGGCGGCGGCTACGGCGGCACCTGAAGAGATACCGGCCAGGATCCCTTCTTCTTCCATCAGACGACGGGCAGTGGAAATGGATTCTTCGTTGGTGATCGCCACCACGCGATCAACCAGTTTAAGATCGAGGTTACCGGGGATAAAGCCCGCACCGATACCCTGGATTTTATGCGGTCCTGGTTTAATTTCTTCGCCCGCCAGCGCCTGCGCGATAACCGGGGAATCCGTCGGCTCAACGGCGACGGTAATCAGATCTTTTTTGCCTTTGGTATTTTTAATGTAGCGGCTGACGCCAGTCAGCGTACCGCCGGTGCCGACACCGGCAATAAACACATCCACTTCACCATCGGTATCTTCCCAGATTTCCGGGCCGGTGGTTTTTTCATGAATTTCCGGGTTGGCCGGGTTGCTGAACTGCTGTAGCAGCACAAACTTATCCGGATTGCCTGCCACAATCTCTTCGGCTTTCGCAATCGCCCCTTTCATGCCCTTGGCACCTTCGGTCAGCACCAGGTTTGCGCCCAGCGCTTTCAGCAGCTTACGGCGCTCCACGCTCATGGTTTCTGGCATGGTCAGCGTTAATTTGTAACCCCGTGCAGCGGCAACGTAAGCCAGCGCGATACCGGTGTTACCACTGGTCGGCTCCACCAACTCAATGCCGGGTTTCAGAATGCCACGTTTTTCTGCGTCCCAAATCATATTGGCACCGATACGGCATTTGACGCTGAAACTTGGGTTACGGGATTCTACCTTCGCCAGAATGCGCCCATTACCGATGCGGTTCAGTCGAACCAGCGGCGTATGACCGATGGTCAAAGAGTTGTCTTCATAGATCTTACTCATAGCCCGTCCTTAACTGTATGAAATATTGGCAACCCTAAGAGCATACCCGTTCAAATTCTGCAAGGAAGGAAAGAAATCGTATATGTATATGATTGAGTGAAATAAGGCTTAGCGAAATGGCATAAGGCGCGGGAATAAGCCGTCCGCGAGCGGCGAAAACGCCGCCCGCACTGTTTACAGGGTTATTGCGTACGCAGATGTTGCCCCAGCTGACCACGATAACGGTCGACCCACATGGCGGTCGCGCCACAAACGGCGACCGGCATAATAGCCAGGTTCAGAATCGGGATCATGGTAAACAGACTGACCAGCGCCCCGAACTGCATATTGTCGGTTTTGTTCTGACGCAGCGCCGCCCGCATCTGCTGGAAACTGACCTTATGGTTATCAAACGGGTAGTCACAGTACTGAATCGACAACATCCAGGCGCTGAATAAAAACCACAGTACCGGGGCCACCGTCTGGCCAAAGCCAGGGATAAACCAGAGCAGCAGCAGCCCCAGCGCACGCGGCAGGTAATAAGCCAGTTTTTGCCATTCGCGCTTCATAATGCGCGGGATATCTTTTATCAGGGCAATCCAGCCGCTATCGGGCAGCGGCTCGCCGGTCAGGCGCGCTTCAAGCTGTTCGGCCAACAGGCCGCAAAACGGCGCGGCAATCCAGTTGGCCACGGTAGAAAACAGATAACTGAATACCAGCACAATCGATATCACGGTGAGCGGCCACAGCAGATAGCTGAGCCACTGTAACCAGTCAGGAATATGCGCCATCAGCGCAGGAATCCAGTGCCCCAGGCGATTGAACAGCCAGTAAAACGCGCCACCCATCAACAGGATATTGACCAATAGCGGCAGGATGACAAAACGACGAATCCCCGGCAGGCGAATCAGTTTCCATCCCTGGATGAAATAATGAATTCCGTTATGTGCGTTAAGATTATTCTCACTAACCATCGACAGCTTTTCTCCATTTGGCGGTGGTGCACGGCTATCATAACGCAGCTTTTTACTCTGGCTAACGGGTAATTGGACGAAAAAACAGCAAATAAGCGTGCTGGCGCGATCTAATTTGTCAGAAAATAGTGCACAGACTTGCACTTGTGTACTTGGGCAAATACAGTTAGAGGATAAAGTTTGCCGCGGTGGCAAGGTATTGGAACAACAGAGAATACAATGATGCAGGATTTGCGTCTGATATTAATCGTTGTTGGCGCGATCGCCATAATAGCGCTTCTCCTTCACGGCCTCTGGACTAGCCGTAAAGAGCGCTCATCCGTTTTTCGCGATCGCCCTCACAAGCGTTTAAAGCACGATAAACAAGAAAGCCAGGCCGACGACGACGAAGGTGTTGGTGAGGTGCGTGTGCGTCGTTCACCGTCTAAGCACGATGAACCGTCATTTGGCGGCTTCGATGCGGCTGATGATGATGAACCGCCGCGTCAGCCTGCGCCACGCAAACAGCCTGAGCCGGTACGTCATGTGCCTGCGGTTGAAGAGTCGCCTGAGCTGGACCCGCTGTTCGATGCTGAACCGCCGTATGCTGCTGAGCCGAAAGCGCAGCCGCCACGTGCGTCAGAACCGGCGCGTCGACCCGAGCCTGTTCCTGCGCCACCACAGCCAGTGAAATCAGCGCCGCAGTTTGATCCACTGCTGGATGACGAGCCGGAAGAGGACGAGGAAGAGGTTGAAGAACGTCAGCCGCAGCCAGTTGCTGAGCCGGTAAAAGAGCGCAGTAAAGAGACGGTGCTGGTGCTGCATGTCGCCGCGCATGCCGGTGGCGTGATTAACGGTGAAGCGCTGTTGCAGGGTGTGTTGCAGGCTGGCTTCCAGTTTGGCGAAATGAATATTTTCCATCGTCACCTGAACCCGGCGGGCAGCGGCCCGGTGCTGTTCAGTCTGGCGAATATGGTGAAGCCTGGCTCCTTCAACCCCGATGAAATGTCTGACTTTTCCACGCCTGGCGTCTCTATTTTTATGATGGTGCCGTCTTATGGCGATGCAAATCAGAACTTTAAGCTGATGCTGCAATCGGCACAGCGCATTGCTGACGATGTCGGTGGTGTGGTGCTGGATGACGAGCGTCGAATGATGACGCCGCAGAAGCTGGAAACGTATAAAGCACGAATTCGCGATGTGATCGAAGCGAATATGTAAACGTCGACGGTTTAATCATTATCCCCTGAACCCCCGCTTGTCGGGGGTTTTTTATCTCCGATGGTGCTTATGGAATCTATACAAAACAAAATCACCCATTTGCGAACCACGCTTGGTCATCACGAATACCTGTATCACGTTATGGATGCGCCGGAAGTGCCGGATGCAGAATATGATCGCCTGATGCGGGAACTGCGTGAACTGGAAGCGCAGCATCCTGAATTAATCACGCCGGATTCGCCGACCCAACGCGTGGGTGCCGCGCCATTAACCGCCTTTGAGCAGGTGCGCCATGAAGTGCCGATGCTGTCGCTGGATAACGCCTTTGATGAAGCCACTTACCTCGCGTTTAACAAGCGGGTACAGGACCGGCTGAAAACCACCGACGACATCACGTTCTGTTGTGAACTGAAACTCGATGGTCTGGCGGTCAGCCTGCTGTATGAAAATGGTTTGCTGGTGCAGGCGGCAACCCGTGGTGATGGCACCACCGGTGAGAATATCACCGCCAATGTGCGTACCATTCGCGCCATTCCTTTGCGCCTGCACGGTGAAAATATTCCGGCACGTATTGAAGTGCGCGGCGAAGTGTTTATGCCGCAGGCGGGCTTTGAAAAACTGAATGACGAAGCGCGGCGTAGCGGCAATAAGGTGTTTGCCAACCCACGTAATGCCGCCGCTGGCTCACTGCGTCAGCTGGATCCGCGCATTACTGCTAAGCGTCCGCTGACCTTTTTCTGCTACGGCTTTGGCCTGCTGGAGGGCGGGGAAATGCCTGCCAGCCACTGGCAGCGCCTGCAACAGTTGCAAGCCTGGGGTTTGCCGGTCAGCGATCGGATTCGCCTGTGCCACAGCGCGGAAGAGGTGCTGGCGTTTTATCATCAGGTTGAGGCTGACCGCCCGACACTCGGTTTTGATATCGATGGCGTGGTGATTAAAGTCGACTCGCAGCCGTTGCAGGAACAGCTGGGCTTTGTGGCGCGTGCGCCACGCTGGGCGGTGGCGTTTAAGTTCCCGGCACAGGAGCAGATGACCACGGTGCGTGATGTCGAGTTCCAGGTCGGGCGTACCGGCGCGATTACCCCGGTGGCGCGTCTTGAGCCGGTGCAGGTTGCGGGCGTGATGGTCAGTAATGCCACGCTGCATAATGCCGACGAAATTGAGCGCCTCGGCTTACGCATTGGCGACCGGGTGGTGATTCGTCGTGCCGGTGATGTGATTCCGCAGGTGGTAGGCGTGGTGGAATCAGAGCGTCCTGAAGATACGCGCGAGATTGTTTTCCCCGAACACTGTCCGGTGTGCGGTTCCGATGTCGAGCGCGTTGAAGGCGAAGCGGTGACCCGCTGTACCGGCGGGCTGATTTGCGGTGCACAGCGGAAAGAAGCGCTGAAGCACTTCGTCTCGCGTCGCGCGATGGATGTTGACGGGATGGGCGAAAAGATTATCGATCAGCTGGTGGACAAAGAGTATGTCAAAACACCAGCCGATCTGTTCCGTCTGAGCGCTGGCCTGCTGACCGGGCTGGATCGCATGGGGCCGAAATCGGCACAGAATGTGGTCGATGCCCTGAATAAAGCGAAAGAAACCACGCTGGCGCGTTTTCTCTATGCGTTGGGCATACGTGAGGTCGGTGAAGCTACCGCAGCGAATCTGGCGGCGCATTTTGGCGTGCTGGAGCAGATTATGGATGCCGATCTGGAAGCATTAATTGCGGTGCCGGATGTCGGCACGGTGGTTGCCAGCCATGTGCGTAACTTTATGGAAGAAGAGAGTAACCGCGAGGTGATTCGGCAGCTGGTGGAGGATATCGGCATTCACTGGACAGCGGTGGAAGTGATTAAGCCGGAAGAGATCGACAGCCCGTTCTCCGGCAAAACCGTGGTGCTGACCGGTAGCCTGACCATTCTGTCGCGTGATGATGCCAAAGCCAGACTGGTGGCGCTGGGTGCCAAAGTGAGCGGTAGCGTCTCGAAAAAAACCGATCTGGTGATTGCCGGTGAAGCGGCAGGCTCCAAACTGGCGAAGGCGCAGGAGCTCGGCATTGAGGTTATTGATGAAGCCGAAATGATTCGTCTGCTGGGTGAATAAAATGGAAAAAGAGCACCTGATTGAGATCGCTAATACCGTGATGCCGTTTGGTAAGTATCAGGGGCGCGTGTTAATTGATTTGCCGGAAGAATATCTGCTGTGGTTTGCCCGCAAGGGGGAGTTTCCACAGGGGCACTTGGGCGAACTGATGGAACTGACACTGGCGATTAAGGTCGATGGACTCGAAGGTCTGGTGAAGCCTTTACGGCGTAACGGATAAAAAAAACGGCTCGTTTTCACGAGCCGTTTTTTTTTACTTCTGCGATTCAACCACCGCTTTGCTTTGATGACTCGCCAGCTCTCTGGCCGCTTCCGCTTCGCCTTTTTTCTTATAGCGCTGAGCAATCATCGAGCAGACCATTAGCTGCACCTGATGGAAAATCATCAGCGGCAGCACGATAATCCCCACTGCCGAAGCCGGGAACAGGATGTTAGCCATCGGCACGCCGTTTGCCAGGCTCTTTTTCGAACCGCAGAACAGAATGGTAATCTCATCCGCACGGTTAAAGCCAAACAGACGGGCAGCCAGCAGGTTAATCGCCAGCACCACAAACAGAATGCCGAGGCAGCCAACGAGGATAAACAGCAGCGTGGTCACGCCAACGCGGTTCCAGATGCCGTTCACCACCGCCTCACTAAAGGCGGAATACACCACCAGCAGAATCGATGCCTGGTCGGTTTTGCCAATCAGTCCGCGATGTCTTTCCACCCAACCGCCAATCCAGCGGCGAGAAAGATGCCCGATAACAAACGGCAGCAGCAGTTGCATCATAATACTGCCAATCTGTTCAAAGCTGCCGCCTGCGTTGTCACTGTGAATGTTCATCACCAGACCGACCAGCAGTGGCGAGATAAATACGCCGAGCAGGCTGGAGGCCGAGGCGCTACAGATAGCGGCAGCGACGTTGCCGCCCGCCAGCGAGGTGAGGGCGATGGCAGACTGTACAGTGGCCGGCAGAATACACATATACATAAAGCCGGTATAAATTTCGTCACCGACTTTTAGCGGATGCCACCAGGCAAACAGCAGGCCGATAATCGGAAACAGCACAAAGGTGCTGAACATCACCCACAGATGCAGCCGCCAGTGGCTGCTACCGGCGATGATTTTCTCGCGCGACAGCTTGGCGCCATGCATAAAGAACAGCAGCGCAATCGCGGCGGTGGTCAGCCAGTGGAAAAACACCACGAAATCACCGCGTGCGGGCAGGAAACTGGCCAGCAGCACGGTGATAATCAGTTTTACCATCATCGGATCAAGACGAAAAATACCCATTTGTTAATGCCTGGTTAATTTAATACATCCGGCTATTGTGCGATGACTGGTTTTAGAAATAAAATTGATTTATTGAATTTATATATGAATTAAATCGATGAATTACAGTATTCGCCAACTCAGAGTCTTTGTCGCTGTTGCGCAGCATGGCAGTTTCAGTCAGGCGGGCCAGAGCATTGGCCTGAGTCAGTCGGCAGTCAGCCACAGTATTAAAGAGCTGGAAGCGGAGATGGGCATTCGTCTGCTGGACAGAACCACGCGCGAAGTGATGCTGACCGAGGCCGGACAGCAGCTGGCGACGCGGCTGGAACGCCTGCTGGAGGAGCTGAACACCACCTTGCTTGATGTGCGCAGCTACGGACAGCAGCGGAGCGGTACGGTGCGCGTCGCCGCCAGCCAGACCATTTCAGCGCAGCTGATGCCGCAAACGCTGGCTGCCAGTCAGCAGGCTTTCCCGGATATTAAAATCATGCTGCGCGATCGCCCGCAGCAGTGGGTATTGCAGAGCGTGCGCAATGCCGAGGTCGATTTTGGCATTGTAGTGGGGCCGCTACAGTCGCCCGATTTCGCCTGCGAGCCGATTCTTGATGAACCCTTCCTGCTGCTGTGTCGGCGTGACGATAGCCTGGCGAGTGCGCCGGAGATCAGCTGGTCGCTGCTGAATGGTCGCACCATGGTGCTACAGGATTATGCGTCGGGTAGCCGCTGGCTAATTGATGAAGCGCTCCGCGGGCAACAGGTGCAGGCAGAGATCGTGCAGGAGATTGGTCACCCGGTGACGCTCTACCCGATGGTGGAAGCAGGGATCGGCATCAGTATTTTACCCGCGCTGGCGTTACCCTTGCCGGAAGGGCGGCCATTAATGGTGCGACGTATTTTCCCGGTGATTAACCGTACGTTGATGCTGATTCGACGTAAAAACCGCTCGTTATCGCCCGCAGCAGAAGCAATCTGGCAGGAAGTGCGTCAGCAAGCGGTGCTGCTGACGCAACGAAGAGAAGCGAATCCGGCGTTTTAGATATAGACGTTCAGCGCATTGTTGTCGTCTGGCCGGTTAACACCATCGGCTTTGAAGGCGGTGGTGCTGGATAAATCCTGCTTTGACTGCGCTTTTTCCGCCTGCTTTTGTTGCAGCTGGGCCAGTTGCGCCTGCAACATCTGTATCTGCGATTCCAGCAGTTGTTGCTGTTCGGCTTTCTGCTCGGTGGTGAGATCGGCAGTGGTTGCCAGTTCTTTCAATTGCTGAGTGGCGCTCTGGATCTGTTTTGTGACGCTGGCGATTTGCGATGAGATACTGCCGTTGTTGCTGTTGGTACTGCTGTCGCTACCCTGACCAATGCGGGTGGTGGTAGTGGTTGAGATAGTTGATGACATAGAGGCCTCCTGTAACGTTCATCGGTTGAAGTATCGGAACAGAGAGACAAAGCTTGAGTCAGCAAAGCGTTAAACTTTTGCCAGCATGCTGTCAAGGCGAAAAAGGGGAGACGTTTAAGGCCAGTCACCGGGATTACTGGAATATTGTTGGGGAGCCGCTTTCGGCTCCCGTCCTGATGGTATGCAGGGGGTTAACCCCGCCACTGTGGTCAGACAGTTTTAAACACCTGCATCGCCTGAGAGAGCTGCTCGGCTTGTTCCTGCATCGACTGTGCCGCCGCAGCCGATTCATTGACCAGCGCGGCGTTTTGCTGAGTCACCTGATCCATCTGGGTAATCGCCATATTGATTTCATCAATACCGGTGCTTTGCTCGGAACTGGCGATCGAGATTTCACCGATGATTTCGGTCACGCTTTTAACGCTGGTAAGCACTTCTTCCATGGTGGCTCCGGCTCGGGCAACCTGCTTGCCGCCTTCGTCGACTTTGGCAACCGAATCGCCAATCAGCTGGGCAATCTCTTTGGCAGCGGAAGCCGAGCGTTGTGCGAGACTGCGCACTTCCGAGGCGACAACGGCAAAACCGCGCCCCTGTTCACCGGCGCGCGCCGCTTCTACAGCGGCGTTCAATGCCAGAATATTGGTCTGGAAAGCGATGCCATCAATTACGCTGATGATATCGACAATCTTTTTCGACGAACCGTTAATCATATCCATGGTGCTGACCACCTGCTTCACCGCATCGCCACTTTGCAGTGCCACTTTTGAAGCCTGTGCGGCTAACTGATTGGCCTGACGCGCGTTATCCGCATTCTGTTTCACCGTCGAGGTCATCTGCTCCATTGCCGATGCCGTCTCTTCCAGCGAGCTTGCCTGCTGCTCGGTGCGTGAAGAGAGATCCATATTGCCGGCGGAGATTTCACCGGAGGCGGTGGCAATCAGGTCGGTGCCCGCGCGCACTTCAGTGACAATCGTCAGCAGATTGTCATTCATCTTCTTCAGCGCCTGCATCAACTGACCCGTCTCATCGGCGGAGTTAACCTGAATCGTGGTGAGCAGATCGCCGGCGGCCACGTTTTCAGCAATGCTGACCGCTTCCCGCAGCGGACGGACAATCGAGCGTGTCAGTACCAGGCCAAGAATAATCGCGGCAATGATCGCCAGGGCGGAGAAAATCAGGGTGACGTTAATGGCAGTAGTGGCATCCGCCAATGCTTTCTTGCCTTCGGCTTGTAGCTGCCCGGATTGCGAATCGGCAAATTTGACCACAATATCGAGAAACGCATTCTGCGTGGTGGTAATTTTACGCAGCACGAACTCCGACGCTTCCTCCTCATTGCCCGCCTGAATCATGGCGATCAGCTGCTGTCTGGCAGTAGCAAAAACTTGCCCGGCCTCAATCACTGCCTGGATTTTCTTCTGGCCGACGGCAGTGGTTTGCAGTTTGGCTATTTTCGCAATGGCGTTATCGGTTTGCTGGATTGCGCTGTCGAGCTGAACTAAGCGTTTTTGGTTGGCATCTGTTTTTGCCGTATCAATCACCATCCCGCGCAAAAACTTAATCTGATCGTTGACGCCGTCGCGTGCGTCAAAGGCCAGTCGCACTTTGACGTAACGGTCGTTAACGATATTTTCAATCGCTTCATTAATATTGCTGGTTTTCACCATCGCCGTGGCGCTGACGATAATCAGCAGCAGTATCACCAGGCTAAAGGCTGCGCCCAGCCGGACGCCGACTTTTAAATTCATTATTGAAGCTTTCACTGATATCCCTCTGAATTAAATACAGTAAGCGCTTTTCATTGCGCTCGTTGAAGAGGGATAAATCGGCATTAGTGTTGAAAACTTGATGTAATTCTGTGATCGGCGTCGATTAAAGCAAGGTGGAGGGAAGAGCGGGGGAGTGAGAAGGTCAGAAACGAAAAAAGCACCCATAGGGTGCTTGTTTCTGAATTTGGTGGGTCGTGCAGGATTCGAACCTGCGACCAATTGATTAAAAGTCAACTGCTCTACCAACTGAGCTAACGACCCGAAATGGTGGGTGATGACGGGCTCGAACCGCCGACCCCCTCCGTGTAAAGGAGATGCTCTACCAACTGAGCTAATCACCC
>NZ_JRXE01000002.1:93372-129028 GCF_001267535.1 Winslowiella iniecta
GCCCATGTCTCAACTCTCTTGCTACCACTGCGGCCATCGTTAAGATGGTGGGTGATGACGGGCTCGAACCGCCGACCCCCTCCGTGTAAAGGAGATGCTCTACCAACTGAGCTAATCACCCCCGCTGTGTGGAGTCGCATTATAGGGATCCGTCGAAATGAGTCAACGCTTTTTAAAATTAAAATGTTCGTTCGGTTTAATTTTAGTCAGGATGTTGCCGTTTTGAACAAAACCTCTGTTTTCTTGTGCGTTATTCCACCATCTGCTGCGTACAGCCCGGGGAAGGTCGTTGAGGAATCGCCGTCAGGTGGTAGAATGCAGGCAATTAACTCAGCGCCAAATTAGTCTGTTATGTAATTTGTCCGCGCATCCGCGTAATAAGGCACCGTTTAATGAAAATCAAAACCCGCTTCGCTCCAAGCCCGACCGGCTATCTGCACGTTGGTGGCGCTCGTACCGCCCTTTATTCCTGGCTGTTTGCCCGTAACCAGGGTGGTGAGTTTGTACTGCGTATAGAAGATACCGACCTGGAACGCTCCACCCAGCAGGCTATCGACGCGATTATGGACGGTATGAACTGGCTGAGCCTCGACTGGGATGAAGGCCCTTACTATCAGACTAAACGTTTTGATCGCTACAACGCAGTGATTGACGAGATGTTAGAAGCGGGAACCGCCTATAAGTGTTACTGCTCTAAAGAGCGTCTGGAAGCGCTGCGCGAAAACCAGATGGCAAATAATGAGAAGCCACGTTATGACGGTCGCTGCCGTGACAGCCATGAGCATCATGCTGCTGATGAACCTTGTGTGGTACGTTTCCGTAACCCGCAGGAAGGCTCAGTGATTTTTGACGACCAGATCCGTGGTCCGATTGAATTCAGCAACCAGGAGCTGGACGATCTGATTATCCGTCGCACCGACGGTTCTCCGACCTATAACTTCTGCGTCGTGATCGATGACTGGGATATGGCGATCACCCATGTTATCCGTGGTGAAGATCATATCAACAACACGCCACGCCAGATCAATATCCTGAAAGCCATTGGCGCGCATGTGCCGGTCTATGCCCACGTGTCGATGATTCTGGGTGACGACGGTAAAAAGCTTTCCAAGCGTCATGGCGCAGTGGGCGTTATGCAGTATCGCGACGACGGTTACTTACCGGAAGCGTTGCTGAACTATCTGGTGCGTCTGGGCTGGTCCCATGGCGATCAGGAGATCTTCAGCATTGATGAGATGAAAAAACTGTTCGATCTTGATGCGGTGAGTAAATCTGCCAGCGCATTCAACACCGAAAAACTGCAGTGGCTCAACCATCACTATATTAATACCCTGGCACCGGAATATGTGGCTACCCATCTGCAATGGCATATCGAGCAGGAAAATATCGATACGCGTACCGGTCCGGAGCTGGCACAGCTGGTTAAACTGCTGGGCGAGCGTTGCAAAACCCTGAAAGAGATGGCGTCTTCCTGCCGCTACTTCTATGAAGAGTTTGATGAGTTTGATGCGGATGCGGCGAAAAAGCACCTGCGTCCGGTTGCCCGTCAGCCATTAGAAGTGGTGCGTGACAAACTGTCGGCGATCACCGACTGGACGGCAGAGAATGTTCACCAGGCGATTCAGGCGACGGCGGATGAGCTGGAAGTGGGCATGGGCAAGGTCGGTATGCCGCTGCGTGTGGCGGTGACCGGTGCTGGTCAGTCTCCGGCACTGGACGTCACCGTTCAGGCGATCGGTAAGTCTCGTGCGGTCGCGCGCATTGAAAAAGCACTGGGCTATATCGCGCAACGCGAAGCCCAGGCTTAATCAGTTAGCCATCAACAAAAAACCGGAAACAGCCAGGCTGCTTCCGGTTTTTTTTACTCTTCGCTGATTCCCAGCCGCTGCAAGATACCCTGAATGCCTTCACGCACCAGTAATGCAGCCAGACCCGCCTGCTCTTCCGGCGTCATCTGCTGTAAAGAGGTGATTAACAGGCCAGGCAGTGGATTCTGATTCACCACATAGGCAGCGGAAGGTTCTGCTGCATGACGTGTTGATTTCAGAAACTCTTTTACCCGCTCATCGATATGAATCATCCGCGCTTTGCCACCCTGTACTCCGGGTTTGGGCGCAGTGGTCCAGCATTCGCGTTTAATCCATTTGTTGATGGTTTGACGACTATAGCCCGTCACCTTTGCCAGCTCTTCAGGTGTTAACCAGTCCTTTTTCACGTTTCAGTCCCTGTAACGAATGTATTAGCGGAACATATTACAATAATTCGCTAAAGGAATAACTAACGGATAAGAAATTGCGAGCCAGAGCATAATTTGCCCTCTGCCGGACGGCAAAGGGCAGGGGAAATTAGCGCGTTGCGTTAACTTTTTCAGTCGCCGGACGGTAAGCGAGGTAGTAGGCGAGACCGACAAATACGGCACCGCCAACGGCATTTCCGAGGAACACGGCAACAAAGTTAGGCAGGTATTCTGCCCAGCTCAGATAACCGGCGAAAATCGCGGCCGGGATGATAAACATATTGGCGACCACGTGCTGGAAGCCGATGGCAACAAACGCCATCACCGGGAACCACATGCCGAAGATTTTGCCGACCACATCTTTACTGGCAAATGCCAGCCACGTCGCCAGACAAACCAGCCAGTTACAGCCGATGCCAGAAATAAATGCATGCATAAAGTCGGCATTAACTTTGGCTGTGGCAATCGCCACGGTTTTTTTCAGGTAGTCGCCTTCGGTCAAACCGAGCACATGGCCGAAGAACCAGGCAACCGCAATACTGCCGATAAAGTTAGCCACGGTGACCCAGAACCAGTTACGCATTACGCTAAGACCGTTGATCTGACGGGCAAACCAGGCCACCGGCAGCGTCATCATATTGCCGGTCAGCAGTTCGCCGCCGGCCAGCACGGTCATAATAATCCCGACCGGGAACACGGCTGCGCCTAACAGGCCGCCAAATGAGCCCCATTCTGCGGGAAGACTGTTGATAACGTGAATGTCGAGCAGGAAGCCGGTAGCGATAAAAGCGCCAGCCATAAAGCCAAGAATCAATAAAGTGGAAACAGAGGCGTGACTCTTCGTCACACCCGCCTGAATAGCGATTGCTGCGATTTCTTTAGGTGAATGCAAGGACATAATAGCTCTGGTGTATTTGTTAAATAAAAATAAGGCCAAAATCTGACGCGGGCTACTGGCAGAGCGCGTCTGGCGCAGCAGCAGGGGATTTTGATTAAAAATTAGCGCGCGAAGTTTTGCACGGTAAATTAACAAAAACAAGTGACTTTTTATGTCATTGTTAACTCACCGTTAACGGCAAAGCGTCGATAGCGCGCTCAGGCAGTGATAAATCTTCACACTCGGCAATTTTGCCTGATGAATGCCAGACTGATTGAGTTAACAGCGATAATTCTGCTGGCGAATCAGGGGGGAACATTGGTCAATTTTGTCGCCATTGACGCCTTTTTCAGCGATCGCGCACAGAAAGCTATTTTGCCGTTGACACCCACCGGGCGGTTTCATATTATGCCGTCCGTCGATACGACACTGTTTTTCGGTTCGGGGCTATAGCTCAGCTGGGAGAGCGCTTGCATGGCATGCAAGAGGTCAGCGGTTCGATCCCGCTTAGCTCCACCAAATCTACTCCAGCAGATTTGGAACTGAAAAACCTATCTCTGTAGTGGGGGTATAGCTCAGCTGGGAGAGCGCTTGCATGGCATGCAAGAGGTCAGCGGTTCGATCCCGCTTATCTCCACCAAATTCTCTTTTTATGAAATCAATGTGTTGCAAGATTTCTTAAAATCATCAATGCAATTTGAAATTGCTTCATCTTACCCTGATTAGTGGTTTTAAAGTCTATCATTCGCGCAATTTCTGGTTAAATCTCTCAGGCAGTTATCTTTATATCAATCCTGAATCGTAAACACTCTTTAGCTGGTTAGCCCGCTAGCACCGGCATAAGTCATTATTACGGTTAGCCGCCTGTCCTTGAGCTACGCCTGTCTGCACTTTTTTAATTCGGTCATTACTTTGTCATTCTTAACTTTTTCTGAATGTATCCGGGACTTCAATCTCAGTAGAAACATGAATTTGCAAAGTTATTGAGCATTTAATAATCATAAAAATAATTATCTTATTATCAGTCTGATATGCGTTTTTTCTTATATATTCAAATTAATATAAAGAGAGGGCAAAAAAATGGGTGTATATGGTAAGCACGCAGTAGCACTGGCAAGAGCATATCCTGATTGTGATCTTGCATCAGGCTGGGGTAAGGGATGTCCTAAGGCTGCCTTCTTAGGGTTATGCCAGGAAGGGTTTGTGGCTGGTATTGCGAAGGGTAACTATGGTACTAAACGTACTTGCTCGCACAAGAACAAGCAATACGCTATGAATATTGCGCGATACCTGATGTCTCATCCGGAAACGACTAAAGCTAAGCTATGGGCAGAAGCTAAAAAGGGAGTGGCATCACCAGCTAAGAATGAGAACGGTCAGTGCGATGTCGTGCTGGGGTTGTTCGATGCTGGATTGTTAAAAGTGGAATAGTGATCGATTTGAATTAACTTTTTCTAAGGTTTTTGATAGATGGCTTTTTATCAACGGCTCTGGGTAATTAATATCAGCAATGAAAACAGAAACATCTTTAAGAATGATTGATTTACAAATCCTTAGTGCTTTACGATACATGTGAGATGCAGACCATTGCGATGTAACAATAGCTCAATCATTACGATCAGACATTGTGGTGGTCTGACTTGCTCCCGGTTGATTAATACACCGAAATTAGTAATCTTTTCCTCAGTAAAATGAGGAAATCCTCATGAAGAGTTTTTGCAGATTATTCGCTGAATGAGAATGTCGGATGCTGCCACTAACAGGAAAGTGAGTGCAGGTGGGAAACGCAGGAGCCAACCTAAGCTGACCCCTGCGGTTTGCTTACAGTACCAGACCGGCAATCGATGCTGAAAGCACGCTAACCAGAGTCGAACCGTACAGCAGTTTCAGGCCAAAGCGCGAAACCACGTTACCCTGTTCTTCATGCAGACCTTTAATCGCACCGGCAACAATACCGATAGATGAGAAGTTAGCAAAAGAGACGAGGAATACCGACAGGATGCCTTCACCGCGTGGTGACAGCTGACCGGCGATTTTTTGCAGATCCATCATCGCCACAAACTCATTCGACACCAGTTTGGTCGCCATAATGCTGCCAACCTGCAAGGCTTCATGCGTGGGTACGCCCATCATCCACGCAAACGGGAAGAAGACATAGCCGAGAATCGCCTGGAAGCTGATACCAAAAATGGTATCAAACAGCGCATTGACCGCTGAGATCAGCGCGATAAAGCCGATCAGCATCGCCGCAACAATAATCGCCACTTTAAAACCGGCCAGAATATATTCGCCCAGCATTTCGAAGAAGCTCTGGCCTTTATGGGTATCAGCCAGTTGCAGATCTTCCTCGCTGTCTACCCGGTAAGGGTTGATCAGCGACAACACGATAAAGGTACTGAACATATTCAGGATCAGTGCCGCAACCACATATTTCGGCTGTAGCATGGTCATATACGCACCGACAATTGACATCGACACGGTGGACATCGCCGTAGCCGCCATGGTGTACATGCGACGTTGCGACATTTTGCCGAGAATATCCTTATAGGCGATAAAGTTTTCTGATTGTCCCAAAATCAGTGAGCTTACCGCGTTAAAGGATTCCAGCTTGCCCATGCCGTTGATTTTTGACAGCACGGTACCGATCGCGCGGATAACAATCGGCAGGATGCGGAAGTGCTGCAAAATACCGATTAATGCGGAGATAAAGACAATAGGGCAGAGTACGTTCAGGAAGAAGAACGCCAGGCCTTTATCCGTCATTCCGCCAAAGACAAAGTTAGTCCCTTCTGCGGCATATTTGAGCAGTTTCTCAAATAGCTCTGAAAAGCCTTGTACAAATCCGAGGCCGATTTCCGAGTTCAGGAAGAACCAGGCAAGCAGAACCTCAATCACCAGTAGCTGTATGACAAAACGAACGCGGATGTTTTTACGATCGCTGCTGACCAGTAAGGCCAGTAACGCCACAACCCCCAGCGCCAAAGCAAAGTGCAGAATGCGGGACATGATTGCTCCAAATTTGAGGCAGGTTATATTTCGCTGTGTATTCTATGTAACGCGAAGCGCAAAAACGAGATCAAAACCACATTATAACAATTCGCTATACCTGCCCACGTCAGAAAGGCCTGACAGATCACATCTGCAAGCGGTTTAAAAAACCGACTGATGAGTTGTTAACCGTCTCTTTCTGTCTTACAGTGAATTCGATTGCTCATTATTTAGCTCTCAGCTATTGTGTCCCGAGTTATAGCAAAGGCTATACTTTATAGCGCTGGCTATTACACTAATCACTACAACCGAATTCACAGTCGCTTGAGAATCCTTATCCTGAAGGATAGTTAAGCTTTTCAGGCAAGGGGCAGCAAAATGTCAGAGAGCCGCACCGCGCAACGCGCTGCACGCGGAGTCCGCAAAGTTAAATTAGCCCTGATGGGGCCCGCCTTTATTGCGGCGATTGGCTATATCGATCCCGGCAACTTTGCGACCAATATTCAGGCAGGTGCTTCCTATGGCTACAAACTGCTGTGGGTGGTGGTCTGGGCCAATGTTATGGCGATGCTGATCCAGCTGATGTCGGCCAAGCTTGGCATTGCCACCGGAAAAAATCTGGCTGAACATATTCGCGACCGTTTTCCGCGTCCGGCGGTGTGGTTCTATTGGGTACAGGCGGAAATTATTGCCATGGCGACCGATCTGGCGGAATTTATCGGCGCGGCAATTGGCTTTAAACTGTTGCTGGGGGTCACTCTGTTGCAGGGCGCGGTACTGACCGGCGTCGCCACCTTCCTGATTCTGATGCTACAAAGTCGTGGGCAAAAACCGCTGGAACTGGTGATTGCCGGTCTGCTGCTGTTTGTCGCTGCTGCCTATATTGTCGAGCTGTTCTTCTCGCAGCCCAAAGTGGTCGATTTGATACAGGGGATGGCCATTCCTTCGCTGCCGACCGCTGATGCCGTGTTTCTTGCTGCCGGTGTACTGGGCGCGACCATAATGCCGCATGTTATATACCTGCACTCGTCGCTGACCCAGCGCGGCGAGAAAAGCTCACGCGCTGAGCGTTACTCGGCGACCAAGCTGGATGTGGCGATTGCGATGACCATTGCCGGTTTTGTTAACCTGGCGATGATGGCGACCGCCGCCGCGGCCTTCCACTTTAGCGGCCATAGCGGCATCGCCGATCTGGAACAGGCGTATCTGACGCTGGAGCCGTTGCTCAGTCATGCGGCTGCAACGGTATTTGGTCTGAGTCTGGTGGCGGCGGGGCTGTCGTCAACGGTGGTTGGCACGCTGGCAGGGCAAGTGGTGATGCAGGGATTTATCCGTTTCCATATTCCGCTGTGGGTACGCCGGGTGGTCACGATGCTGCCTTCCTTTATCGTCATTATGGCCGGCTGGGACCCCACGCGTATTCTGGTGATGAGTCAGGTGCTGCTGAGTTTTGGTATTGCACTGGCGCTGGTGCCGCTGCTGGCATTTACCGGCAACCGCGAGCTGATGGGCGATATGGTGAATTCACGCCTGATGCAGAATACCGGCAAAGTGATTGTGCTGCTGGTGGTGGCGCTGAATATCTATCTGCTGGTGGGAATGGCGTTAGGGCTTTAATTTAATTCTGTCATTTTTTCCAGGGGCGGCGCTCTGCCGCCCCTTTCAGCGCTTAATCATCATGATGATGACGATGATGTTTTTTCCATTCATGATGCTGGTGTCGACGTTCGCGCTCACGATGTTTCCATTCACGCTTGCGTTCATGTTCGCGCCAGGCTTGCTGACGTTCCCACTCTTTATGACGACGCCACTCTTCGTGACGCCACCAGCGACCTTTTTCCCACTGATAATTATCACGCCACCAGCGGTCATTCCGCCAGTGGCCGCCGTCCCAGTAGTGGCCACGGTCGTCACGGTCTCCCAGATGCAGTGTCACACCGGGCAATAAAGTAATTTCTGCGCTATTGGCTTGTGCTGTGTGGATAGCCAAAGGCGATAAGCTTGCCAGCAAGGCGGCAAAAATAATGGCACGTTTCATATTATCTCCTTATCAGCGGCTGGCTGCACCGCTGGGTCAGGGAAGATTATCGTGTACGCGCACGGTTATCTTTCGGTTTCTTTCTGAAAATTTGCGGGAAAAATTGATTTAGGACTATTCTGTTTCGGGGAAACCCGCCGTCAATCCGGCGGGGTAAGCGTTTACACTAAAATGGCGTCAATCTGCTCCAGCTCCTGCTCGCTGAACTGGCGATTCGCCAGCATCTCCACCGCATCATCAATCTGGCTGGTTTTACTGGCACCGATTAATACCGAGGTGACGCGATCGCCGCGAAGCACCCACGCCAGCGCCATCTGTGACAGCTTCTGACCGCGATCTGCCGCCAGCTGATTGAGCTGACGCACTTTCGCCATTTTCTCTTCCGTCAGCTGATCGCTGTTCAGGAAACGGCTGCCGCTGGCGGCACGGGAATCCTGCGGCACGCCCTGTAAATACCGATCGGTCAGCATGCCGCCTGCCAGCGGTGAAAAGGCGATACTGCCGACGCCGCCCTGATTTAACACCTCCAGCAGTCCGTCCTCCGGTGTGCGTTCAAACATGGAATACTTCGGCTGATGGATCAGGCATGGCGTCCCGAGATCGCGCAGGATAGCGATAGCCTGCTGCGCCAGGTCTGCCGGATAGTTAGAGATCGCCGCGTACAGCGCTTTCCCCTGACGCACCAGATGGTCGAGCGCGCCCATGGTCTCTTCCAGCGGCGTTTCCGGGTCCGGCCGGTGGTGATAGAAGATATCAACGTACTCCAGTCCCATACGCTTCAGGCTCTGATCGAGGCTGGAAACCAGATACTTACGGGATCCCCAGTCGCCGTAGGGGCCATCCCACATGGTATAACCGGCTTTCGATGAAATAATCAGCTCGTCACGATAGGCATAAAAGTCTTCGCGCAGGATACGCCCGAAATTCTCCTCGGCCGAGCCCGGCGGTGGTCCATAGTTATTGGCCAGATCGAAATGGGTGATTCCACGATCAAACGCATGGCGCAGCAAATTACGGCTGTTCTCCAGCAGCGTGCTATCGCCGAAGTTATGCCATAAACCCAGCGAAATCGCCGGAAGTTTCAGGCCGCTACGTCCGCAGCGGCGATATTCCATCTGTTGATAGCGCCCGGCATCGGGAAGATAGTGCATGTTTTTATCCTGCTGTTTTTAGGGTCGGTAAGCCTTACAGCATAGCAGTGTATGCGTTTACACTAACCGGTTCCGCGCCCTGTATCGCAACTTACAGAAAATTCCGCACGTGTAACGTTCTGTTGCCAGAGACAAGCGTATCAGCATCGGCTGTCAGGTCGCCGTTATTGCTAATTATTCGATACTAAATAATAAGTTTGATAATAAGGGGTCTGACAATGAGCACGACCACGGTTGGCGATTATCTGCTGTATCGACTTAATGAAATCGGTATTGAACATCTCTTCGGCGTTCCCGGCGACTATAACCTGCAGTTTCTCGATCACGTCATTGATCATCCTCAGCTCACCTGGGTCGGTTGTACCAATGAGCTGAATGCGGCCTATGCCGCCGATGGCTATGCCCGCTGTCGACCTGCCGCGGCATTGCTGACGACTTTTGGCGTCGGCGAATTAAGTGCAATTAACGGCATTGCGGGCAGCTATGCCGAGTATCTGCCGGTGATACATATTGTTGGCGCGCCTTCGCTAAGTGCGCAGCAGCAAGGGGATTTAATTCACCATTCGCTTGGTGAGGGCGACTTCTCATCGTTCCTGCGGATGTCTCAGCCGGTCAGCGTCGCGCAGGCGGCGTTAACGCCGGACAATGCCTGCAAGGAAATCGATCGGGTGCTGGCGGAAGTGCTGATTCAGCGCCGTCCTGGCTATTTGTTATTGTCGACTGATGTGGCGGCTGCCCCGGCGGCATTGCCGCAATCAACCTTGAGTTTGCCGACTGCGCCGGATCATCGTGCCGTGCTGGCGGCATTTAGCGATGCGGCAGAACAGATGCTGGCGCAGGCGAAAAGCGTTTCGCTACTGGCCGATTTTCTCGCCGATCGTTTTGGTGTTACCCGCGCGCTGGCAGCCTGGCTGCAACAGGTTCCTCTGCCGCACGCCACCTTACTCATGGGCAAAGGCGTGCTGTCTGAACAGCAGCCGGGCTTTGTGGGGACTTATGCCGGTGCCGCCAGCATCGATTCCACCCGCGGCGCCATCGAGGAAGCCGGGGTGATTATTGGCGTCGGCGTGCGTTTTAGCGATACCATCACCGCCGGTTTCAGCCAGCAGATTGATGCGCGCCGTTTTATCGATATTCAGCCATTTTTCAGCCGCATTGGTGATCGCCAGTTTGATCATCTGCCGATGCAGGCGGCAGTCGCGGCGCTGCACCAGCTCTGTTTACGCTATCAACAGCAATGGTCGATCACTGCGCCATCACCGCCAGCGTTGCCGCCCGCAGCGGGGAGCGAGCTTAGCCAGAATGCCTTCTGGCAGGCTATGCAGAATTTTATCCGGCCGGGCGATCTGCTGGTGGCAGATCAGGGAACCGCCGCTTTTGGTGCCGCCGCGCTGCGCCTGCCGCAAAACTGCCAGCTGCTGGTACAGCCATTATGGGGATCGATTGGTTACAGTTTACCGGCAACATTTGGCGCGCAAACCGCCGATACGGAGCGGCGGGTAATTCTGATAATCGGCGACGGCTCGGCGCAGCTGACCATTCAGGAGTTAAGTTCGATGATGCGCGATGGCCTGAAGCCGATCATTTTCCTGCTGAATAATAACGGCTATACGGTAGAACGGGCGATTCATGGCGCTGAGCAGCGCTATAATGATATCGCCGCCTGGAACTGGACCCAGTTGCCCCAGGCGTTAAGCGTGCATTGCCCGGCGCAAAGCTGGCGGGTGGTGGAGACCGTCCAGTTGACGGACGTCATGAAGGTGATTGCCGCCAGCCCGCGCCTGTCGCTGGTTGAAGTGGTCTTGCCCGCGATGGATGTTCCGCCGCTGTTGCAGGCGGTAAGCGCAGCGTTAAACCAGCGTAACTCATCATGACTTTTCGGAAAGATGCCGCTGGGCAGCGTGGCCGCTGACAGATAAGGTATAACAGGCTTTTTTTCAACTTTACGCTCACCTTTCTTCCCGGTGAGCGTTGTTGTTTTATCGGGGGAAATTTATAGTGGTACTCATTGACGTAAACGGAGCAGCAGAAGAATGACAAAATATGCTTTGACAGGCGATGTTGGCGGCACTAACGCGCGGCTTGCCTTGTGCGATGTGGAAACCGGCAGCATATCGCAGGTCAAAACTTTCCCGACATCAGATTATGACAGCCTTGAAGCGGTTATTCGCGTCTTCCTCGATGAGCAACAGCAGGATATTAAAGATGGCTGTATCGCCATTGCCTGCCCGATCACTGAAGACTGGGTCGAGATGACCAATCATGACTGGGCATTCTCCACTAAGCTGCTGAAGGCCAATCTGGGTTTTGACCATCTGGAAATTATTAACGACTTTACCGCGGTATCAATGGCGATTCCGATGCTGTCCGCCGCAGATGTGATTCAGTTTGGCGGGAAAGAAGCGGTTAAAGACCGTCCGATTGCGGTATACGGTGCCGGAACCGGACTGGGCGTGGCCCACCTGGTACACGTCGACAAGCGCTGGGTCAGTTTGCCGGGTGAGGGCGGTCACGTTGATTTTGCGCCTAACAGCGAAGAGGAAGACCTGATTCTGGAAGTGCTGCGTGCTGAAATTGGTCATGTTTCTGCCGAGCGCGTGCTGTCGGGAATGGGGCTGGTTAATCTGTATCGGGCGATTGTAAAATCAGATGACCGTGTACCAGAAAACCTGACGCCAAAAGATGTCTCCACGCGTGCGCTGGAAGACAGCTGTATCGACTGCCGTCGTGCACTGGCGCTTTTCTGCGTAATTATGGGGCGTTTTGGCGGCAATCTGGCGCTGACGCTGGGCACCTTTGGCGGCGTGTATATCGCCGGGGGGATTGTGCCGCGCTTCCTCGAATTCTTTAAATCTTCAGGTTTCCGTGCGGCATTTGAAGATAAAGGGCGTTTTCGCGACTATGTCACGGATATTCCGGTGTATATGATCACCCACGATCAGCCTGGCCTGCTGGGCGCCGGTGCCCATCTGCGTCAGACACTGGGACGCGTGCTTTAAACGCTCTCGCACGGGCGGCGTTCTCGCCGCCCGTGCCGAGGATGCATGCCATCAGTGCCGGAGCCGAAAACGACTCCCCTGGAGCTACAGCCGCATTAACTGTCTGAATGCCTTAACTTTACTTCTGCTGACCGGCACCTGAAAATCCAGATCGCGTAGCTTCAAAATATAGGTGTTGTTAAACCACGGCTCGATTTCGCGGATCTTACTCAGATTCACGCACCAGGAGCGGTGACAGCGGAAGAAATACTCTTCCGGCAGGCGGCTACAAAACTCGGTGATATTCATCGACATCACATACTCCTCGCGCCGCGTATAGACAAACGTCATCTTTTCATGGGCTTCGGCATAATAAATATCGTTAATATCAGTGACGATAATGCGCTCATCTTTCTCTAAATTGATGGTCATTTGCGTGTGACGCGTCTGCGCCGTGCCAGGCATTTGCGCCTGCTGATTTTGCTGGTGAGTCAGCTCCAGCTTGCGCAGCATCGTGACGATTCGCGACTCATGATACGGTTTCAGAATATAGTCGAAAGCTTCCAGTTCAAAGGCTTCCACCGCATGTTCTTTATAGGCGGTAATAAATACAATCAGCGGCTTATGCGCGAATTTGCTGATATTTTGCGCCAGCAGCACCCCATCGAGGGAGGGAATATTAATATCAAGGAAGATCACGTCGACCTGGTGATTTTGCAGATACTTCAGCACGTCGAGGCCATCATCGAAGCTGGCTTCAATCTTAATCTGGCTATGTTGGTTAATCAGCCAGCTTAATTCTTGCTGGGCGAGAAACTCATCTTCGACAATAATCGCATTCACAAGCTATTCCCCGAAAAACGGCGTATCACACCGAAAGTGAACCATTATTTTCTGGCAGCGAACTGCCATTTTTACTGACGTAGAACGCGATTTCCGTACCGGGATTCAGTCGGTAAATCTGCAATCCTTCGCCATACAGTAACTTCACGCGATGATGTACATTAAGCAAACCAATTTTATTGCCGGGCATTTCATTATTTTCCACCCGTGCGATCACTTCATCACTGATGCCATTGCCGGTATCGCGCACCGAAATGCGCACCCGATTACCCTGATCCTGTACCGCCAGCACCACCACGCCTTTGCCCCGGCAGGGCTGAATGCCGTGCACAATGGCATTTTCCACCAGCGGCTGGATTAACAGACTGGGTACTTTGCAGGCCACATCTTCATCGACTTCATAAATGACCGTCAGTTTGTCACCAAAACGCGCCTGCTCAATCGCAATATAGTCCTTGATTTGATACAGCTCTTTTTTAATGTCGATGGCGTCATCATCGCTGAACTCAAGGTTATAACGCAGATAGCGCGACAGATTGATAATTAACTGACGAGCGGTATCGGGATTCAGCCGGATTGAGGAGGAGATGGCATTCAGCGCGTTAAACAGAAAGTGCGGGTTAATCTTGCTTTGCAGCGCGCGTAGTTCGGCTTTATTCGCCATTTCACGCAGCTGTTCGGCGCGCGAAACTTCCAGCTGCGTCGAGATAATTTGCGACAGCCCAATTGCCATCTCTTTTAGCGACCAGGTAATACGGTGCGCGTGGCGATAGTAAATTTTCAGCGTTCCGGTCACTTCGCCTTTTTCGCGCAGCGGAATCACAATCATCGAGTGAATATCCGGGGTGCGGTGCGCTTCATCATTGTTCTTAATGATGATTTTTCCGGTAGCAATCGCCTGCGCGGTGGTCGGGCTGATGCCATCGTCACCGTTGTGATAGTTCTGTTCACCAAAGCCGACGTAGGCAAGGATCTGATTTTTATTGGTAATTGCTACCGCATCGGCGTTGATATCGCAGCGAATAATATCGCATACCTTGCGCAGCGACTGGCTGTTTACCTGGCGAAACAGCGGCAGGGTTTTATTGGCAATATCCAGCGCCAGCTTGGCCTGACGCGCGGCAATCGCCTCTTTTTCACCTTCGACGCTCTGCACCAGTAGCACAATCAAGCCGATGCACACCGCGCCGAGAATCATCGGGATGGCAATTTCAGAGACGATGGCCAGACCCAGCGATTTAGGCTCGGCCCACAGTACAATTAACAGCATGGTCAGCGATTCGCACAGCATGCCGCCAAAAATACCGACGCTCCACTGTTTGTCCTTCGCCACTTTCAGATTGATCCAGCCCGCGATAAATCCGGCGGCAATACTGGTGATCAGGCAAGGAACCGAGGTTACACCGTGGATATCGATCAGAAAACGGTGAACGCCGGCAATCACGCCGGTGGCAATGCCGACCCACGGACCAAACAGAATCCCGCCGGACATCACCGCAATCACCCGGACGTTAACCAGCGAGCCGTCAACGTTAATGCCGCTCCAGGTGCCAAACAGCGCGAACAGCGAAAAGATCGCGGTAACCGCAACCAGCTCCTGACGCGAATGCTGATCTTTTTGCAGTAACTGACGGAAGTGACGCGTACGCGTCATAAAGAACAAGCTGATTAACATCAGCGCCGCGCGGTCAAATACCGCCAGCAACATGTCAAAAATGGATTGCACAGGCATCCCGCAAGGCTAAGACTGAAGCCCCAATCATAAGGAAACTGACGGTAATGTGCCAGGCAAGCAGGCGGAAGATTGCCGCTTAGCGGCTTCAGATCAATTTTGCCGGGTTAAATCGCGGGGCGAAAGCCTTCGCCCCGTCATGATTAGCCTTTAAGTTGCGCCTTACCTAAGGTGGTCAGGCTCTGTTCACCGGCGCGGCCGATGAAATCGACCTCAAAGTCATCGGCGGCAAAGTCCGGCGGAGATTTACCCTCAACAAATGCCGGCCACTGGCGTTGCAGATATGCCGCGTTTTTCTCACACCATGGCGCTGCGGCGATATACATAACATTACTGTCAAACTCGCCCTGATGATCGTTTTCAACCGCATGAATCACATCGCAGTGCCAGAAGACCGTATCTCCCGGCTCCATGTCGGGAATTGAGGAAATCCCTTCCAGTAAAAGAGGATGCCATATTTCGCCGACCGATAATGCCCGACCAGGCGCAGCACCACAGAGATCGTCTTCCGGTACATCATCCTGGAGTGCGCGCAGCAAAATATAGGCCATGGCGTTGGCCACCGGCAGTAACCGCAGCGTGCCGCCATGCTTGCGCTGCGGCGTCAGCGCCGTCCAGCCCTGGAAAGTACGGAACATGGAACAGACCGCCGGTGACGGACATTCGCGTACTTCGCTGCGTTTTTCCGCATCAAACGGATTATATTGCTGCCAGTTGCCGTTAAATACCGCGCGATACACATGGCGAAAATTTTCATCCAGCCAACGCTCGATGGAACCGCCATCCACATGTGGCGACAGCCCCAGCGAACGGGAATTGGGTGGGCGGCGGCGGGTGCGATCGGCATAGGTCACCACGCGCTGCGGGTCAAAATGCTGCTGGCCATGGCTTTCGCTTTGCCACAGGCTGTTCAGGAAAACTTGCACGGCGGTCATGCGTTGATGCTGACGCGCTTCCACCTGCGGCGCAGACCAGTAAATGCCGTAGATTTGCGGTTTGCTGGCTTTTAAATCGCCAAAGTAATTATCTTCTGCCGCATGTTTCAGGCGCTCAACAAAGTTATTACGCTCAAGGTAGTTACCCACTTCCTGATTCCACTGCCGGGCGGTTTCCACCGGAAAGACGCCGCGAATGGTGCAGCAGCCGCGTTGTCTGACCTGCTGTTTTTGCTGCTCGCTAATTCGCCCCTGAATAATGTCGTCAGCGTCCAGTTGCGGCACCGGATGAACGCCTGCCGCTTCTGCGCTATGCAGTTGATCGATCTGGCGGCGCATATCGGCTTCAACTTGTTGAAATACGTCACGGTAATTGGGTAATTCAGCGCGTAACTTGATCTTTATCGCACGAATGGCGGCGGGGATATCGTCAATCTGTAGTGATGGCATAAGATGTTCTCCAGGTCTGTCACACAGCTCAGAATAGTTTTTATTGGTAAGTCAGTAGCCATCAGAACGCAAAAAAGCGGAATTAAACAGGGCTGACTTTAAAACTAAACTTCCCCTTTTAGAGAGAAGGCTATGCATCTGACGACAAAACGGCTGGTATTAAGCAAGCTGCAACCGGAAGACTGGCAATTGTTCAACGCGCTGCATACGGATAACCAGGTGATGCAATGGATCAGCGAGATCCCCGCGCTCAGTGATATTCGACAGCGCTTTAATGAGCGTCTGGCACCATGGCAAACCACCAGCTATCACATGCTGTGTATGGTGGTGCGGCTGCGCGACAGTGGTGAAGCACTGGGAATGCTGGGGGCAAATGCCGACTGGCGTCCGCACCGTCAGGTTGAGGTCGGTTACTCCATGCTGCCGCAATACTGGGGGCATGGATATGCCAGTGAGGCGTTACAGGCGCTGTGCCAGTTTTTAGCCGAACAGTGCGAATTCCACAAACTGAAAGCCTCAGTGGTGGAAGGAAACTGGGCATCACGGCGCGTGCTGGAAAAAAATGGTTTTGTACTGGAAGGCACGCTACGGGATAATTATCTGCTGCGCGGGGAGTGGGTGAACGATTGGGTGTTTGGTCGCCTGAATAAGGTCTGTTGAAAAAATTTTATCCTGCCCTCTCGACAGCCTGGCAAACAGTACGATATGTTCATTCCTCGACCACCACAGTGGTCAGCGTCGCTCGGACGGTCCGGGCGCTTACGTAAATCAGAGGATGCTATGGCTGACAACGGTTCAACTCGTCGTTTTTCTCGTATCGAACGTCTCCCCCCTTATGTGTTCAATATTACTGCTGAGCTGAAAATGGCTGCGCGTCGGCGTGGCGAAGATATTATCGATTTCAGCATGGGCAACCCGGATGGCCCGACGCCGCCGCATATTGTCGAAAAACTCTGTACCGTTGCTCAGCGCGACGATACCCACGGTTATTCCACGTCACGCGGTATCCCGCGTCTGCGCCGGGCGATCTCGCGCTGGTATGCCGATCGCTATCAGGTGGATATCGATTCTGAGTCGGAAGCGATTGTCACCATTGGATCGAAAGAGGGGCTGGCGCATCTGATGCTGGCCACGCTTGATCATGGCGACACCGTTCTGGTGCCAAATCCCAGCTATCCGATTCATATTTATGGCGCAGTGATTGCCGGTGCGCAGGTACGTTCCGTGCCGCTGGTGGCAGGTGTCGACTTCTTTAATGAGCTGGAGCGTGCGATACGTGAAAGCTATCCGAAACCGAAGATGATGATCCTCGGTTTTCCCTCCAACCCGACCGCGCAATGCGTGGAGCTGGATTTCTTCGAGCGGGTTATTGCGCTGGCGAAACAGTATAATGTGTTGGTGATCCACGATCTGGCCTACGCCGATATTGTCTATGACGGCTGGAAAGCGCCCTCCATTATGCAGGTGCCGGGTGCGCGCGATGTGGCGGTGGAGTTCTTTACGCTGTCGAAAAGTTACAATATGGCTGGCTGGCGCATTGGATTTATGGTGGGCAATAAAGAGCTGGTCAGTGCGCTGGCGCGGATTAAAAGCTACCACGATTACGGCACTTTTACCCCGTTACAAGTGGCGGCGATTGCCGCGCTGGAAGGCGATCAGCAGTGCGTGCACGATATTGCCGCGCAGTATAAACGCCGCCGTGATGTGCTGGTGAAAGGATTGCATGAAGCGGGCTGGATGGTTGAGATGCCGAAAGCATCGATGTACGTCTGGGCGAAAATTCCCGATCACTATGCGCATTTAGGTTCGCTGGAGTTCGCTAAACATATGTTACAGGAAGCGAAAGTTTGCGTGTCGCCCGGCATTGGCTTTGGCGATTATGGCGATACCCATGTGCGCTTTGCGCTGATTGAAAACAGCGACCGAATTCGTCAGGCGGTCAGGGGAATTAAAGCGATGTTTCGAGCGGATGGCGTAACCACGTCGGAATAACTGAAAACACGCAGGGGAGCCGTTTTCGGCTAATGCCGATCGTGTAAGGTAAAATCACCGGAATTTCTGGAATGCTGTAGGGGAGCCGTCTTCGGCTCCCGTCCTGACGGTATTCCGGGCATCAACCCTGGAGAAATACCGTTTTAAACCATTAACATAAAAGTGCCGACCCAGATGCACAGGAAAAAAGAGATTCCCATCAAAGCGTATTTCACCAGATAACTCCTCTGAGCAGTTACGACAGTGGTGATCCCAGGCCCACATAACGCAACAGATTGAGAGAAAGGTGAGCTTATTAGGGTGCAGCACGCTTTCATCTCAGGTTGCCCCGGGTAACCCGGAGCAGGATCGCGACTAATCTACGCGGAAACATCTGCAAAATAAATAGTCTTGTTCTGAGACGTTCTTAACAATTATTTAACCAGAATCTGTGGCACCACGGACATGCCGACGCGCAGCCGGGCAAGATCCGGCTGGTCAGCATCCAGCACGATTTTTACCGGCAGACGCTGAACCACTTTAGTGAAATTACCGGTGGCGTTATCCGCCGCGATAGCGGAGAAGGTGCTGCCGGTCGCGGGGGCGATGCTGTCAACATGACCACGGAAATGGCTGCCGGGCAGGGCATCCACTTCAATGGCGACCGCCTGACCCGGCTGAACATTTGCCAGCTGCGTTTCAAGGAAGTTCGCCACCACATAGCTTTGCTGTAACGGCACCACCGCCAGTAAACGCGTCCCCGCCGAAACAAACGCCCCTTCACGCAGTGAGCGCTGACCGACCACGCCGGAAACCGGTGCGGTGACGCGGGTATACGAGAGATTAAGCTGCGCCTGATCGACGCTGGCTTGCGAGGCGGCGATATCCGCTTTCGCCTGCTTCAGACTGGCCTGCAAAATCCCGACTTGCTTACTCGACGCCAGCAGCGCGGCCTGATCCTGCTGCACTTGTGCCGCCGCGGCGCGCATGGTTGAGCTGGCTTTTTGCTGTTCGTCAGCGGTGGCGGTACCGGATTTTAACAGCTGACGGTAACGATCCGCATTCTGCCCGGCGTAGCTAAGGGTCGCCTGGCTGGAGCTCACGGCGGCACGGGACTGGTTAATCACCGCCTGCTGCTGATCCAACTGGGCTTCGATGCTGGTCAGCTTCGCCTGACTGATTTGCAGATTGGCCTGCGCGGTTTCCAGCGCCACGCGATAATCGCGATCGTCCAGCGTGGCCAGCAGATCGCCAGCGTTAACCTGCTGGTTATCAGTGACATTCACATTGGCGATATAGCCAGAAATTTTCGGCGCCACCAGCGTATAGTCAGCGGTGATATACGCATCATCGGTGCGATAACTTTTTTGCGTCATCGTCGACCAGATAAACAGCGCGATTGCCAGCAGGATAACCAGCAGCAGTGTCAGCAGAAGGGTTCGTTTTGCAGGTGTGAAACGCATAATCAGGTTCTCGGTGTGTGCGTGACAGGTTGAATAAGGGTTTGCGGCGGCCAGACGCGTTTTGGCAGCCAGACGGTAAGCAGCACCAGCAGGGTGGCGAAGCCGATCAGCATCAGATAGCTATCGCTGATGCTCAGCACCACACTCTGCTGTTTTACCAGCGTGGAGAAATGGCCGATATTTTCGACCGAACTGATGCTGCCATCAGGCAGCAGCGGTGCAGAACGGCTGGCGCTGGCAGCGGAATCGGCGGTCATCAGCCACGGGCGGTTGGCTGCCTGGTCGAGCAGGGTATGTGAATGAAATTGCTGGCGATGGCTGAGAAAACATTCGACCAGGGTGCCCGCCGCCACGCTGGAGAAACCGCGCACGGTGTTAAACATCGCCGAGGCAAACGGGCCTTCTGGCGGCAGTACCACGCTGGTGGCGCTCATCAGCACCGAGACGATCATCATCGGCTGACCAAACGCCTGCATAATCTGAATCATCCAGAAATTCTCACGCGCCCAGTCGCTGGTCAGCTGGGCACCCATCAGGCAGGAGCCGGCCATCAGCGCAGCGCCCAGTGACAGCATCCAGCGGCAATCAATCCAGCGCAGATTCAGCAGCGCAGCAACCAGCGGCGCAATAATTAACTGTGGCAGGCCAATCGTCAGCGCCAGCGGCGCAAACTGCACGGTGCGGAAGCCTTCCACTTGCGCAAAATAGGCCGAAGGCAAGGCTGAACCGGACAGCGCAACGGTCAGCACCCCGGCCAGCACCAGCAGGCCGTGCGCCTGATTTCTGCGTGCCAGAAGCTGTAACTTAAACAGCGGCAGCGGATGAAACCACTCATTAATAAAGAACACCAGCAGCAGCGCCAGCGAACTGAGCAGCATGGCGCAGATTAAAGGCGAGTTCAGCCAGTCCAGCCGTTCGCCCTGCGCCAGCGTCATAATCAGCAATGCCATGCCACTACATCCGGTCAGCATGCCGAACAGGTCGATTTGCTTAAAGCGTTCGAAACGGGTGGGATCCTGCGGTAAGCCCCAGCCGATTAACACGCCGGCCACCAGCATCGGGGGAATCACCTGCCAGAAGACAAATTGCCAGCCCACCGAATCGGTCCAGAATGCCGCCAGTGAAGCGGCCATATTGGGCCCAAAGGTGGCGGTTAATGCATAGGCGCTGAGTCCGAACAGTTTTATCGGCGGTGGCAAAAAGCGCAGGGCGACGGTCATCAGTAATGGCGGTAGCGCCCCACCAAAAATTCCCTGTAGCACGCGCAGCGCGATAACCGTATTGAAATCCGGCGCGAACGGCAGCAGTGCACCGGTCACGGCAAAACCGACCGACACGCCAATGGCAAAGCGACGCAGTGAAAAGGTGACGGCAAACCACGGCGCAATCATCATGGTGGCGACTTCCGCCGCCTGATAAACCGCAATCACCCAGCTACCCTGGTCATAACTGATGCCGAGGGCTGCACGTACGTCAGCCAGTGCAATATCACTGACGCGATCGTTTAAACCCGAGGTGAGCGCAGCGATCAGTACCCCCACTAAACCGAGCGCCAGGCGCAGGGTAAAAGGATGGGGGACCGGTGCCGCAGCGGGCTGGCCGTTCATAGCAGAGGCTCCATAACTAATTCTTATATTCGATGCACTGTATTGCGATGTGATACAGCGGGCTGCATATTACATCGTGGTTTACTGTATTGCAATGTGGTACAAGCTGTAAAAAGTGCGCAATAAGCGCTAAAATCTCTGTGCCCTGATAAGAAAGAGAACATCATGTCTGTGTCTGAAAATCCTCAACGTCGTGACGATGAAAAAGCGGGTGGCATTCAGGTCATCGCTCGCGCCGCGAAAATTCTTAATGCCTTAGGTGAACAGTCGAATGGCATGAGTCTGGGGGAAATTGCCCAGGCGGTCGATCTGCCGCGATCCACCGTGCAGCGTATTGTGGCTGCACTTGATTCTGTCCAGATGGTGCGTATTCAGGGGGCTGGCGGTGTACGTCTCGGGCCTGCGCTGCTGCGGCTGTTGTCCGGTGTGCATACTGATGTGGTGGAAATCGCCAAGCCCTATTTACAGACGCTCTGCGATGCGACGGGCGAAACGGTATCGTTGTCGCGCGCCAGCGGTACACAGCTGGCGATTTTGCACTATGTGGTTGCCGATCGGGAGCTGCGGGTGGTACCACGCATTGGCCTGAACCTGCCGTTGTACAGCACCTCGGGCGGCCGTGCGTTGCTGGCGCTGGAGGGGGATGACGATGCCCGTACGCTGGTGGGCGAGGCGTACAGGGCGATCACGCAAAACACCATTAAAACGCTGCCGGAACTGTTGGCACATCTGAAAGAGGTGCGCCACACCGGCGTCTCTTACGATCGAGGTGAAACGCTGGAGGGCATCTCCACCATGGCGGTAGCCATTGATACCGTGCTTGGGCGTTTCAGCATTTCATTACTGGTGCCCTGTGCACGTTTTCAACTGAACGAAGCGCAGTATCGCGCTGAAATTCTCAAGTGCAAAGAGGCAATGACGCGTGAGATTGGTAAAATTACCGCTCGCGATTAAGGGAGAGAGAGATGAAAACGCTGTTAGTGGCAGTCGATAATTCAGTTGTTGCCCGCAAGGTGGTTACGCTGGCAACCGAACAGGCGCTGGCAATGCAGGCTGAAGTGGTGGTGATTTGTTGTGTTGACCCCAGCTATTCGACCCCGGCCGGTCCGCTGGATATTACCGCCGGTGAAGACCCGGCTGATTTCGGCGCGGCGCAGGATGAACAGAACACCGCCGAAGCCGCCGTGCGACATGCGCTGGCGCAGCTACTGCGCGCCGGGGTGAATGCGCGTGGCCGGGTAGTGGCAGGCGAGTCGGCAGAAACTATTGTGGCGCAGGCCAACGAACTGAAAGCCACAATGATCATTATGGGGCGTCGTCATCTCTCGCCATTTAACCGCTTGCTGAAAGGCTCCGTCAGCGCAGCGGTCATTGAACGTGCGCATTGTCCGGTGCTGGTGGATGTGCGCGCAGAATAACTTTCCGTGAAGGCGGTACGTCAGGTGCCGCCTGAAGTCTCAGTCTGATTCGGGAAAACTGATTTGCATAATCCAACGTTAATCCCTTCGGCCATCGCCCTGCTGGTGCTGTTACTGCTGGCGTTACTGCTGGTTAAAAAAGGTAAAATCGGTCGCCTGAGCGCGTTTTTGCTGGTGATTATTCCGCTGGCGGCAGGCAATGGCTTCTGGTTCGGCTGGATTTACCCGCAACAGAAACAGCAACAATTGCAGGCGGCGAAAATAGCTGACGCACAGGATCTGCTGGCCGCCACGCCGCCGTACCGCACCATCAGGCAGCAACAGCCGGCGTTATATAAACAGATCAATGATCAATTCGTTGCGGCGGTGCGTGCGGGTACCGAGCCGACGAAAGCGCTGGGTCAGTTGCGTCCGATGGTGGCGGAATTGCTTAATCAGCGCACAGGCCGCGCAGACGACGACAGCATTATCAGCTATATGCGGCTGTCGGTCAGCCAGATGCAAAATCTGCGGCAACAGAGCGGAGAGCTGTGTTTTAAATTTTTATTCCCGCAAATCCGTGGCGGCGTAAATAGCGAAGAAGTGTTACCGCAGGCCTTATTGCAGCAGGATCGCCAACAGATGGATGCGCTGTTACGTGGCAGTGAGGGGCCGGAGAAACCTGTTGATATCGCGCAGGCGCGCCAGAGTCTGCAAAGCATCGTGCGTAAGCTGTATGACAAATGGGGCAGCGATCTGCAATTACTCAATTCTCCCACCGACAGCCGCGTTGAACCTGAAAAGATGTGCGATATGACCATCGATCTTTACAGCGCCGTGCTGGCACTTCCTGGCAAACAATCCGCCAACGTTTTACGTATGATGCTCAGCGCTGAAGCCGGATAACAGATAAAAAAAAAGCCCGCTCGCCGCGGGCTTAAAGGTCAAATCATTGTCATTGTAGTCAAAAACCTGGTGTGGCACAGACTGGCTTTCGCTGTCTGATTGCATAATGTCATTAGTGCGTTGATAGCGCCATTCGGTTAATTGAATCGATTCAATCGGTAAAAATTTCCAATTGTTCTGACAATTGAGCATCTGTCCGATTGTTGCTTTCTGCCGGATTGCTATCATGCCGCATCAAAATGAGGAAAAGTGATGAAAATCAAACTTATCAGCGCAATAGCGCTGCTTTTATTAGCTGGCTGTACTTCCAGCAAACCAGGTGCTTTTGAGAAAGTGGATGAAGATCCGTTATCAAATACGGTGCAATATCGTTTTAATCCACAAACAGTTAATCGTGATGCGATGCTCAGTGAACTGGCGAACTATTGTAGCGACAAAGGTTTTGATATCGCAGAGCCTTTACCGGAGCAAAAGAGCAATGTTCCTGGATTAAAGAAGGTTTGGTATCAGTGTAATTACAGTATTAAAGGCTAATCCTCTTTGTAATTGAAGCCGCAGCGCTGTTGGCTGCCGGCGTTCACCCGAATCACTTACTTTATTGCGGCAGGCGGCGATAACGCCGCCGCTACATCATGCTTCCATTTTCTTTTCCCGCAGAAATAGAAAGGGCGGGAAAATTCCCGCCCAAGTTTATTGCTTTATTTTCTTATATTGCTGTGTGCAGGCTTTGCCCACGAATATGAGAATGCTGTGATTCTCATATTTTACTGAATATTTGCATTATCTGCCGCGGTGATGGTGTCCGTGACCATGTCCACCGCCGTGCCAGCCGCCTCCGCCGCCATGCCAGCCACGATCATGATGCCCTGGTGCGACAATACAACCACTTAGCATAGTCATCAGCGCGACAACTGAGACCGCTTTAATTATTGTTTTCACGGTTTTTATCCTTCCTCTTTTCAATGACTACAACTTTACGCAACAAAAGTGGAGGAATAATGCCGGCTTTGTAGAGTTATTTAAGAAGATATTTAAAAATATTTCAGGGAAAAGTGCGTGGCAGAAAGCCGGGAATAAGGAAATAAGAAATAACTGAATGGATCGCTATTATATCGGGAATACTCCGAAAATCAACTTCAATAAGATAATCATTCTCATCTGAAATCCAGCTACAATGAGTGTTATCAGTGTGGACTCAGGACATTAAGAGGGAAATATGGCTTATCAGGTTGAATGTGTGCTGCCGCTGGAAGCTGAACTGGGGGAGTGCCCGTTGTGGTCGCCGGAACATCAGGTGTTGTGGTTCGTTGATATTCTGGCACCGGCGATTCATCGCTTTCACCCGCAGAGTGGTGAATATCACACTTTTCCGCTCAGTGAGGAAGTGGGCTGCATCGGCCTGCGTGCCGGTGGCGGCATTGTTGCCGCGCTGCGTAGCGGCGTCTGGTTCCTTGATGAGCAGGGAAAAATCGAACAAAAAATTGCAGACAATCCTGGTGAAGCCAGTAAAAGCCGCTTTAACGATGGCCGGGTCGATCCCTTTGGTCGCTTCTGGTGTGGCAGCCTGTGGGAGCCGCAGGATCGCAACGGTGGCAAGTTATGCTGCCTGGATTCACAGCTCAGGCTAACGGTGGTTAATGACGATGTAAAAATCTCCAACGGACTGGCTTTCTCGCCGGATCGCCGCTGGATGTATCACACTGATACACCAAATGCGGTGCTCTGGCGCTATCCTGTTGACCCGACCAGCGGTGAAGTGGGTGCCCGTACGCTGTTTAAACGCTTTGATGCGGATCAGGGCGGTTTGCCAGATGGCGCGGCAGTCGACAGTGAGGGCTATTACTGGTCAGCAATGTTTGATGGTGGCCGCGTGGTGCGAATCCATCCTGAAAGCGGTGAGATTGTGGATGAAATTGCGTTACCGGTACGCTGGCCAACCATGGTGGCATTTGGCGGGCCGGATTTGAAAACGCTGTATATCACCAGTTCCCGCGAGAATCGCACTGAGGAAGAGCTAAAACGCTATCCGCTTTCCGGTAATGTGTTCGCGGTACGCGTTAATGTGGCTGGCGTGGTGGAACCGCTGTTTCGCTATCATCAGCGCTAAAAGCCCGGGCCGGAGAGTATCCGGCCCGGGATATCAGGCTTTGCTTTGTTGATAAGCGGTTTTTACTTTCGCCGGCTGATGCGGCAGGCGAATGGTGGTGGAGATAATCAATGAAATCACCAGCAGCGTCATAATCAGGCTAAAGGTGACGGTAAAGCCGCCGAACAGCGAAGCAATCAGTGAACCCATCACGCTGCCGATACCAAACCCCAGATAAATCACGCCGTAGTTTTTCGTCAGGTTATTCAGGCCAAAGAAGTCACTGACCAGCGACGGATAAACGGTAATGGTGCCGCCGAAGCTAAAGGCGACACAGGCAATCGAAATAAAGAAGGTGGTTTCATTCATGCTGGTGAACAGCAGGATGCTCATACCGACCAGCGAGACCACCTGGGCCAGCGTAATTACCCGGATACGCGCCACCTTATCGGACAGCACGCCAAGAATCAGACGACCGCTGAGGTTAGCGATTGCGATAATCGTCACCGCATTGGCGGCGGTTTGCGTGCTGAGATGCACCAGACCTTCACCGATATCTTTTGCCACGCCGATAACATACAGGCCACTCATACAGGCGGTCAGGAACATTAATGCCAGCAGCCAGTATTGCGGCAAGCGCATCGATTCAGCCAGTGAGAAATCACGCACATTCTCGCCGCTACGGCTGGTATTCGGCTGCTGTTTTGGCGCATCCTTCATCAGCAATGCCCCGGCGATAACCATCACCATTGCCATACCGCCCCAGATAATAAAGGTGGTTTCCAGACTGTTGACGCTAAGCAGATAGCTACAGATAAATTTGAAACCCAGACTGCCTAAACCGTAGGCACCGATTGCGCAGGCTGAGATCAGGCCTTTACGCTCCGGGAACCATTTCACACAGTTGGAAAGGGTTATCAGATAACCGGCACCATCAGCCAGACCGACCAGCACGCCCGCGCTGAGATACAGCATAAACAGGTTGTTGGCATGGGCGGTGAGGAAGAAGCCGACCGCCATCAGCAGACCTGCACCGATAGTGACATTGCGCACGCCAAAACGTTCCTGCAATTTACCGGCAACTGAAGAGGCCAGCGCCAGGCCGAGGCTTAGCAGACCGAAAGAGAAGGCGACCTGACTGATCGGTGCATCGAGTTTTTGGGAAAGCTGACTGTTAAACAGGCTCCAGGTATACACCGAACCCAGCGCGAACTGAGTAATGATGGTGCCAAACAGGGTTAGCCAGCGCGTACGATTATGTGGATTCACTGCTGTCTGCGTACTCATAAGTGTTCTCCCGGTGGGGAATGCTGATATTGCAGTAATAGTAAGGTGCAGCAGCGGGGGAACGGGTAAATCTGGCATGAACTGACGCAGGTGCGGAATGAAATGCATTGAAAACAGCATAAACGGCATTGATTGCGGGTTTTATGCCCTTAAAGACGGGTAAGAGCAGCGTTAAATACGTTATCTGTGCGCAGATTATATGTAAACAATTTTCGTAACCGTGCATCACCCTGATAACTTTTCCAGTTGCAAATCAACCGCTGAGTAACGCAAGACGCTGTTACTCAGCCTGACTGCGACAGCTTATTGCGACGGCTTATCATCCAGTGGATACAGCAGCTCTTTAATGATGACTATCCGCTGCTCGGGCGTCAGCCAGAAAAAGCGCCGCAGTTTTTGGGGTTGCGGTTCACTGCGCCAGATGCGCAGAAGCTGATTTATAAACGCAATTGTTGAGTGCATAACGGCCTCCTGTGATGTTAATGAGAAGATAAGCCGTTAAATACGGAACAAATAGTGATGGAATAATTAATTAACTTCCGGGTTTATTAATGTGTCTGAAACAGACAGATAATTCTGATTAGGGTTTCAAAATGTTGCTCAGAGCGGATTATCCCGACCTGACACGGATTATTTTGCCAGGCTTAAAGTCCCAACAACAGGAGGCTATATGAAAGACCGAGCATATGAATCCGCATCAAACGAGGACGAAGTCTGCTGTTTAATCGGTCAGGCTGTGATTGAACTGAGTGATGCAAATCAACCTGTCAATAAGTCAACGCTATCGCTGAAGTTGTTGTCGATGGCGGATCGGGACAGTGACGATGATAAAGTGATACTTTACTGGATCGCCAGAAAAGCCATCACTCAACCCCATAAGTTCAATATTGGTGTTACGCGCTGGGCAAATACCCAGTAGCTCAATGGCAGGCAGGGATGCTTGCCGAAAAGTTTAAGATTGATGTTAATGTTTACGCCGCCAGCGATACCGCAAATCCGCACGTCGTTTATCTCACTGAAAACACATCAAACCCTTTTGCCGCGCCGGTTAACAAAGGCTTAACGGTGGGGTTGCTTGTGCGGTAACAGCTAAATTTAGGACGAATCACTGTCTTGCCGCGCCTGTTTGAAAAGTATACGATAGTGTAAAGCCTATACTTTGATACAGGTTTGGTATGGAGCCATGGTGGGCTTCGAATGGAGTAATATATACAAGGAGTTAATATGACAATCAGCAATAATGATCCCTCATTAGCGCCCTCTAAAGAACTTATTCTGCCTAAAATGCTCACTCGTACGCTTGATCAACTGCCTGAGCCTTACGCTATCAAAGACTTAAGCTCCCGATATATCTATGCAAATTTAGCACTAGTCAAATTGACAGGGTTACGCTCACCAGATGATATGCTTTATAAGCGGGAGTATGAGTTTCAATCACGTTTGATGGAAAACGAGACGGTGGTTAATGAGTGGCAAAATCAGGATCGCATAGTTGCTAATGGCAGAAAACCATTAACTATGCTTGAAATACATCCTGAGGCAGTAGAATTTCCATATATAGTAAGGAAAGTTCCTTTCTACGATGATAATAATAATTGTGCTGGCGTAATAACATACTCAAAAAACCTTGAAGTATTTACTCTTAAAGACTTTGCTAAAGGTAATACTCCCGGATCACTATTATTGAGTAAACCTGATGACTTTTTTTCGGAAAAAGAGTGCGAGATTATTTTCCTTAAATTACAAGGGATGACTAGCAAAGAGGTTGGCAACCGACTGCATCTTTCACCACGTACCGTAGATAATCGATTGATGCGTTTATACGATAAAGTAGGGGTAAACCACTTTGACGATTTTAGTGAGTTTTGTGAGCAACGTGATTATAATCGCTATCTTCCTAAGAAATTCATTTTGCAGCAGAAAGTAACTTTTGAGAAAAAGTTGAACAGAGTGAGATAGATTAAAAAATATAACTATCATGATTGCATTGCAGAGTATATGCATTGCTTCCGAATCTTAGATGCCTGAAAAAAATTAAAAGGAGTTCTTATGTCTCATGATGGAAATTTCGTGCAAACAAAACACACTTCACAATCATTAATCCTACCTAAAATACTCACTAATACACTTGATCAGCTTCATGACCCCTATGTGATCAAAGACCTCGAATCTCGTTATATCTATGCAAATCGGGCAGTGGCTAAGCTAGCTGGTTTACGTTCACCTGATAATATGCTCTCCAAACAGGAAGGAGAGATACAGTCACGGTTAACAGAGAATTCATCAATCGTTGATGAGTGGCAAAATCAGGATCGTTTAGTGATGCAAAGCGGAAAGGCTATAACGATGTTGGAGATACACCTACAGCAGGTAGAAAAACCTTATATTGTAAGAAAAATCCCTTTCTACGGTGAAGACGACCAGTGCATAGGGGTTGTTGCTTATTCGAGAAGTCTTGAGCGCTTGAACCTTAAAAAATTTGTTAAAATCAACGCCCCCAGTTCCCTGCTGCTTAATAAACCTGATGAATTTTTTACTGAACAAGAGTGTGAGTTTATCTTTCTGAAACTGCAACGAATGAGTAATAAGGACATTGCTAATACCTTACAGATTGCTTCCGCTACGGTTGATCAGCAGATCGGCCAACTGTATGAAAAATGTGGCGTCACTCATCCTGATGACTTTATCGAGTTTTGTGAACGACGTAACTACCATCGCTATCTTCCCGAAAGCTTTCTCCAGCAGAAAGGAAATGTATTCAAAAAGAATAATAACTTTATTATTTAATGATTAATTATTAGGTTTATCATAAGGCGACAAGCAGAGTGGCAGTTTAGCGAGTGAAAACATCTCTGCTTTAGCTGCTGTTGTTTTTTTGATCAAGCAATACGATGTTCGGTTACGATGCATGAATGAGACGGCAGGCTCATATTGGCGGCGTTATAGTCGATCCTGAAGCATGTAATTGACAGATTACGCAGGGTATAGACTACTCAATAAGTAGAGTAATTATTACACTTAAAAGCCTGATTTTTAACGCTAGACTCCTCACTGATCCTGACATCACAAAGCAATTAATATATTTCTAATGCAATTTTAAATATAGAAATAATTAGCTCGAAAATTAACCAGTGCTTAGCAAAAAAAAAGCCCCTTACCGTGGGTAAGGGGTTGCCACTTTGGCCAACACCAGGGAAATCGTTTTTGTAAGTGAACCTATCCTTTGGTATAGGTTTTAAAAACATCCTATACGTTTTTTTAGCATTGAGCAAGCGATTAAAGAAATAACAATGCCAATCTTTTGATCCGGGTTGTTATTTAATGCGGCTTATTAATACTGTGCTAATGGTATTGTCACTGAGATTGAAGTCGCAATTTTACCGCCTTGCGTGTTTCGCTGGTGTTATAGGTAAATAGCTTATTCGTTATCAGACTTATTATATGCAAATAGCAAAGGTTTATTATCACGCAGGTAAACGGCTGGCGGGCGGGCTGTATAACTGTATAGAGATTGCGAAGAAGGTAAGGCTAAGATATGACGCGATGGCGTCCCCTGCAGGAATCGAACCTACAACTAGCCCTTAGGAGGGGCTCGTTATATCCATTTAACTAAGGGGACGAGGACGGGCAGTATAGCGCGTTTTTTCTCGCAGATTAACCAGTTACCCGTCCAATCGCTCATTCTGTCGCCAATCAGGACTGACTATTTTCTGCCGACTGCTTTTCGCGCTCTGCCCGGCGTTTTTTGGCTGCGGCTTCTGCCTTCGCTTTCTGACTAATTTCATTACGAATTTGTGCGTGGCTGATCAGCGCAAAGATAAAGGTTCCGCCAATAATGTTGCCTGCCAGCGTCGGCAGGGCGAAAGGCCAGAAAAACTCATGCCAGCTGATGCTGCCGTTAAACACCAGATAAAGCACCTCGACCGAACCCACCACGATATGCGCTAAATCACCCAGTGCCACTAACCACGTCATCATAATGATCACCACGATTTTAGCTGCACCGGCAGAAGGGAACATCCAGACCATCGTGGCGATAATCCAGCCGGAAACCACCGCGTTGGCGAACATTTCGGCCGGTGGGTTGGCCATGACTTTTTCACTGATATGGGTAAAGGCGTCTCGCGTGGCATCATCAAAAATAGGCATATGATTAAACGCCAGCGCGGCCAGCCCGGTGCCAACAATATTGCCAATTAACACAATGCCCCACAGGCGAAACAGTAATAAAAAATTGCTGCCGGTGGGTTTATGCATGATCGGCAGCACGGCGGTCACGGTATTTTCGGTAAACAGTTGTTGGCGCGCCATAATCACTATGACAAAACCAAAGGTATAACCGAGATTTTCCAGCAGAAATCCGCCGGGAATATCGCCAAGATGTACCTGAAAAATGCCTTTGGCCATCAGTGAGGCACCCATTGACAGGCCAGCGGCAACCGCAGACCACAGCAGAGCCATACTGTCGCGCTCCAGCTCTTTTTCGCCGTCCTGACGAATTTGCTCATGAATCGCCGCCGCTGCCGAAGGCAGCTCTTCTTCATCTACCTCAATGTCTTTACCCTGTTCATTCTCTTCACTCTCAACTTCCACCTCATCCGGTTGATTTTTATTTTGCTGCGCCATGATCTTCCCCACTGATTGCTGACATTATGCTTTCTAAGCGTAGTGGGTTTTTATCACCGCGATAAAATGTAACTTCAGGTGATAAGAAGGGTAACAAAGCTTTAACTTTGTACTTATTTTCATCAATTATTGGTGCTATTGCTGGCATATCCACCATCTTGTCAGGGTCAATAAGGCTGATCAGGCTGCTAAGTAATGCTCCCTTATGTTACTATTCTGATCCAAATTATTAGGTGCGACTCTCTCCCCCATGCTGGAAGCTAAAAATCTGACATGTATCCGCGATGAACGATTTCTGTTTAGCGACCTGAGTTTTCTGGTTTCAGCAGGCGATATCGTGCAGATCGAAGGGCCAAACGGTGCCGGTAAAACGTCGTTGCTGCGTCTGCTGGCCGGGCTTAGCCGGGCGGAAAGCGGTGAAGTGTTCTGGTGTCAGCAGAATATTCGCCAGCATCGCGACCAGTGGCATAGCGAATTACTTTATCTCGGACATCATCCGGGAGTTAAAGCGGTATTAACCCCGCTGGAAAACCTCGCCTTTTACCATCCCGGATGCGATGAAAATCAACTGTTCGCGGCGCTGGAAGCGGTTGACCTGCTGGGTTTTGAAGAGTTGGCAGTGGCTCAACTTTCGGCCGGGCAGCAGCGGCGTGTGGCACTGGCTCGTTTATGGCTGAGTCGCGCCAGATTATGGATTCTTGATGAGCCACTGACGGCGATTGATAAATCAGGCGTAGAAAAACTGATGGCACTCTTTTCACAGCATGCGCAGCAGGGCGGGGCGGTGATTTTAACCACTCACCAGGATCTGCCGGATGCGGTTCAGACGGTACGCAAAATTCAGCTGACCGCAGCGGAGGTGGTGTGATGCTGCTGCGCGTGATTAAGCGTGAGCTGCAAATCGCCTTTCGCAGCGGTGCGGAAATCATCAACCCCCTGTGGTTCTTCCTGATTGTTATTACCCTGTTTCCACTCGGCGTTGGCCCGGAGCCGCAGCTGCTGGCGCGAATTGCGCCTGGCATCGTCTGGGTCGCGGCGTTACTTTCATCGCTGCTGGCGCTGGAGCGACTGTTTCGCGACGACTTTATGGATGGCTCGCTGGAGCAACTGTTGCTGCTGCCGACCCCGCTGGCAATCACCGTACTTGGCAAAGTCGTGGCGCACTGGCTGATCACCGGTTTGCCACTGTTACTGCTGTCGCCACTGGCGGCACTGTTGCTGTCGCTGGATTTTGCCAGCTGGCGTGCCATGGCGCTGACACTGTTGCTGGGTACCCCGACGTTAAGTTTTCTCGGCGCGATTGGTGTGGCGCTGACGGTCGGATTACGCCGTGGCGGTGTGCTGTTAAGTTTGCTGGTGTTGCCACTGGCCATTCCGGTACTGATTTTTGCCAGCGCGGCCATTGATGCCGCCGGTCAGGGGTTAGCGATTGACGGTTATCTGGCAATTCTTGGTGCGATGATGATTGGCAGTGCCACGCTGGCCCCCTTTGCCACTGCGGCCGCCCTGCGCATCAGCCTGCATTAACCGCTGCCGCAGCGCTTCGGCAACAGACAAAATTTTTTATTCTATTGTGAGCAATTAAACATGTGGAAGTGGTTACATCAGCTGGCGAAGCCGGAGCGGCTTTATCAGTTATGTGGGCGTCTGGTGCCCTGGTTTACCCTTGCCGGTCTGGCATCCCTGCTGCTCGGTTGGATATGGGGCTTCGGCTTCGCACCGGCGGATTATCAGCAGGGTGACAGTTATCGCATTATCTATATTCACGTACCGGCAGCGATGTGGTCGATGGGGATTTACGCCTCAATGGCTATCGCGGCGTTTACCGGGCTGGTGTGGCAGATTAAAACTGCCGATCTGGCGGCGGCAGCGATGGCACCGGTCGGCGCGGTATTTACCTTTATTGCGCTGGTAACCGGTTCTGCCTGGGGAAAACCGATGTGGGGCACCTGGTGGATCTGGGATGCGCGACTGACGTCCGAGCTGGTACTGCTGTTCCTGTATATGGGGGTGATTGCGCTCTACAGCTCGTTTGAGGATCGCCGGGTGGCCGGGCGCGCCGCCGGGATTCTGATCCTGGTCGGGGTGGTGAATATTCCGATTATTCATTACTCGGTACAGTGGTGGAATACCCTGCATCAGGGCTCGTCCGGTGCGCTGCAACAGGCGATTGCACCGAGTATGCGCACCCCGCTGCGCTGGTCGATTCTCGGTTATCTGCTGGTGTTTATTGCTCTGACGCTGATGCGCCTGCGTAATTTGCTGCTGCTGACCGAACGTCATCGCCCGTGGGTGACGGATGTCGCCGCGAAGGGAGGGCGCAAAGCATGATGCCGGCTTTCTCTTCCTGGCAAACCTTCTTCGCCATGGGTGGCTATGCCTTTTATGTCTGGCTGGCCGTCTGTTTCACCGTGATTCCGCTGGCGGTGCTGTTTATTCACAGCGTGCTGCAACGTCGTCGGTTGCTGGCAGACATCCGCCAGCGCCAGTCGCGCGAACGTCGTATCCGTGCGGCAAAAACCAAAAAAGCCGTCACTGAAGCGGCAGGAGAGTAACCGTGAATACCCGTCGTAAGAATCGCCTGTATCTGATCGTGGCGATACTGATTGGCCTGGGTCTGGCGACCGCACTGGTGATGTATGCCCTGCGATCGAATATCGACCTGTTTTATACACCCGGTGAAATTATCAATGGCAAAGGCGCGGCGCAGGAAAAACCTGAAGCTGGCCAGCGCCTGCGCGTTGGCGGCATGGTGATGCCGGGCAGTGTGAAGCGCGATCCGCAGACGCTGCGCGTCTCGTTCAAGCTGTATGACGCCAATGGCGTGGTCAGCGTCAGCTACGAAGGCATTTTGCCGGATCTGTTCCGCGAAGGGCAGGGCGTGGTGGCACAAGGCGTGCTGGAGCCGGGCAATCTGATCAATGCCAAAGAAGTGCTGGCCAAACATGATGAAAAATACACCCCACCGGAAATTGAAGATGCAATGAAGCAGAACCATAAACGGCCTGCCGATGCATATCAGCCCGCACAAGGGGGCCAGTCATGATCCCGGAAATTGGCAGTTTTCTGCTCTGTCTGGCACTGGCGCTGTCGCTGCTGTTAAGTATTTACCCGCTGTGGGGCGCAGCGCGCCAGGACGCACGCCTGATGGCGCTGGCTCGCCCGCTGACTTACGGGCTGTTTTGCTGTATTGCCGCCGCCTTCGCGATACTGGTACATGCCTTTATCGTCAATGATTTCAGCGTGGCCTATGTGGCGACCAATTCCAACACGCTGCTGCCGGTCTACTACCGCATTGCCGCCACCTGGGGCGCGCATGAAGGCTCGCTGCTGCTGTGGGTGCTGTTGCTGAGTAGCTGGACGCTGCTGGTCGCGCTGTTCAGTCGCGGTATGCCGCTGGATTCCATCGCCCGTGTGCTGGCGGTGATGGGGATGATTAACCTCGGTTTCCTGCTGTTTATCACCCTGACGTCGAATCCGTTTACCCGCACATTACCGGATATTCCCATCGACGGCAGCGACCTCAATCCGATGTTGCAGGATATCGGACTGATCTTCCATCCGCCGCTGCTGTATATGGGTTATGTCGGTTTCTCGGTAGCGTTCGCGTTTGCGATTGCGTCATTAATGGCCGGTCGTCTGGATACCGCGTGGGCGCGCTGGTCGCGTCCGTGGACCACCGCCGCCTGGGTGTTTCTGACCATCGGTATCGTGCTGGGTTCTGCCTGGGCCTACTATGAGCTGGGCTGGGGCGGCTGGTGGTTCTGGGATCCGGTTGAAAACGCCTCATTTATGCCGTGGCTGGCCGGTACTGCACTGATCCACTCGCTGGCAGTGACGGAAAAACGCGGCACCTTTAAAGCCTGGACGGTACTGCTGGCGATTACCGCGTTTTCGCTCAGCCTGCTGGGGACATTCCTGGTGCGTTCCGGTGTGCTGGTGTCGGTGCACTCCTTTGCCTCCGATCCGGCGCGCGGCATGTTTATCCTCGCATTCCTGGTGATTGTTATCGGTGGTTCGCTGCTGCTGTACGCGGTGAAAGGCGGCAAAGTGCGTGGTCGGGTGCTGAATGAGCTGTGGTCGCG
>NZ_JRXE01000002.1:129098-141480 GCF_001267535.1 Winslowiella iniecta
AAACAGCTCGGACTCGGCAGTATTTCCATCGGCGAACCCTTCTTTAACACCCTGTTTACCTGGCTGATGGCCCCGCTGGCGCTGATGTTGGGTATCGGGCCGCTGGTTCGCTGGCGGCGTGATGAGCCGCAAAAGCTGTGGAAACGGCTGGCGCTGGCGCTGGTGGCGACGCTGGCATTGTCAGTACTGCTGCCGTGGCTGATGCAGGATCGCATTGAAGCAATGACGGTAGTGGGGCTGATGATGTCGCTGTGGGTGATTATCCTGACGCTGATGGAGCTACATGAGCGCGCGACCCATCGCCATCGCTTCTTCAAAGGCTTAACTAAGCTGTCGCGCAGTCACTGGGGCATGGTGCTGGGCCATCTCGGCGTGGCGGTGACGGTGATTGGTATCGCCTTTAGCCAGAATTACAGCGTTGAGCGCGATGTCCGAATGAAAGCGGGCGACAGTGTCGACATTGATAACTATCACTTTGTGTTCCGCGATGTGCGCGAGCTGAATGGCCCGAACTACAGCGGCGGCGTGGCGCTGATTGACGTTAGCCGTAATGGTAAACATGAAGCGACGCTGCACGCGGAAAAACGTTTCTACAGCGTCACCCGTTCAATGATGACCGAAGCGGCGATTGACGGCGGGTTAACCCGCGATCTCTACGCGGCGCTGGGTGAAGAGCTGGACGATAACTCATGGGCGGTACGGATTTACTTTAAACCGTTTGTACGCTGGATCTGGTTCGGCGGCCTGTTTATGGCGCTGGGCGGCATACTTTGTCTGCTGGATCCGCGCTATCGCTCGCGTAAAAAAGTGCAGCAGGAGCCAGCATGAACAAGAAGATCCTCTTTATTCCGTTGATTTTGTTTCTGTTGCTGGCGGCCGCGTTGCTGTATCAGCTGTCGCGCAACGCGGATGGCGACGATCCCACGCGGTTAGAGTCGGCATTAATTGGTAAACCGGTGCCGGTGTTTAAACTCGAATCGCTGGATCAGCCCGGTAAGACTTACGATCAGGCGATACTGAACGACGGCAAGCCGATTTTACTGAACGTCTGGGCCACCTGGTGCCCGACTTGTCGTGCCGAGCATCAATATCTTAATTCGCTGGCGCGGCAGGGCATTCGTGTGGTCGGGCTGAACTACAAAGACGATCGCAATAAAGCGGTGAACTGGCTAAATACGCTGGGTAATCCCTATGCGCTGAGCTTGTATGACGGCAACGGCATGCTGGGGCTGGATTTAGGCGTGTATGGCGCGCCGGAAACCTTCCTGATCGACGGCAAAGGCATTATCCGCTATCGCCATGCCGGTGATATGAATGAACGCGTCTGGCAGCAGGAAGTGAAACCGCTGTGGGATAAGTACAGCCAGGAGAGCGCGTCGTGAAACCGCTAATTGCACTGCTGGTGGGGATGCTGCTGAGTTTCAGCGCGTTTGCCGCCATCGATACCTGGCAGTTTGATTCCGTAGAGCAGGAGCAGCAGTATCGTGAGCTGACCGAATCCCTGCGCTGCCCGAAATGTCAGAACAACAGTATTGCGGATTCCAATGCGATGATTGCAGCCGATATGCGCCTGAAGGTTTATCAGCTGATGAAGCAGGGGCAGAACCAGCAGCAAATCACCGATTATATGGTGGCGCGTTACGGTAATTTTGTCACTTATCAGCCGCCGCTGACGTTATCAACGCTGATCCTTTGGGCTGGCCCGGCGCTGTTTGTGGTGATGGGTGCCCTGGTGATTATCCTGCGCAGCAGAAAACGTCAGCCGTCGCAGCAGCGACTGGATGCCGCTGAGCAGCAGCGTCTTGATGAGCTATTAAAGAATAACAGGAAACAACCATGAGCGTGTTTTGGCTAACCCTTGGCGTGTTGTTGCTGGCCGCCAGCGCGCTACTGTTGATCGCTGGCTGGCGCAGTCGTAACGCCAGCGCCGGCGATCGCGATACGCTGAATAAAGCGTTCTATCATCAGCGTTTGCAGGAACTGGAACAGGATGAAGCGCAGGGCGTGGTGGCAGAGCGACCTGAAATGGTGCGCGAGCTACAGCAAACGCTGCTGACCGATATTCCGCTCAGCAACCAGGCGCCGGTGCGCAGCATCAGCCGCTGGGTATTGCTGCCGGGCGTGCTGGCAATCTTTATCGTCAGCCTTGGTCTCTATTTTAAAGTCGGCGGCTTGCCACAGCTGATGGTCTGGCAGCAGGTTAAAAATGATTTGCCGGCGCTGCGCGGCAGAGTGATGGACCCGAACGGCAAACCGCTGACCATGGAAGAGCTGGCGCGTCTCGGTCTCGGCATTCGTAGCGAACTGCAAAACGATCCGCACAATATCAATGACTGGATGATGCTGGGGCGGATTGGCATGGTACTGAATAACGCCACCACTGCCAGCCAGGCATTTCAGCATGCGCTGCAACTTGCACCGAATGATCCGGCGATTAAACTCAGTTACGCAGAGGTTCTGACCCGCTCCAGCGACCCGCAGGATAATCGCGAAGCCGAGCTGATGCTGCAACAGATGCTGCAAGCGGATAAAAACGATTTACAGGTACTGGCTTTATTGGCATTTAATGCTTTTCAGCAACAGCAATACGATCGCGCTATCACTCTCTGGCAGCAGATGCTGCCACTATTACCGGCGGGCGATCGCCGTATAGAGAGGGTTCAGCGCAGTATTGAGCAGGCGAAAACTGATTCCGGCACACAATCCAGCAAACTGGCATTAACCGTCAGCCTGTCGGCAGAGGCAGAAAAAATGTTACATGAAGGCGGAGTATTGTATATTTCTGTTTCTGACGGTGTTTCACCGGTTCCGGTAGCGGTGAAAAAGCTACCGCTGAGTCATTTTCCACTATCGCTGACGCTTGATGACAGCAATGCCATGATGCCAGAGCGTCTGCTTTCGGCGCAGCATCAGGTACAAGTACGGGTACGCATTTCGCGTGATGGCACGGCCAATCCTCAGCCAGGTGACTGGCGGGGTGAAAGCGCAGTGACGCCATACGATGGTCATCAGCATCTGGCTGTTGAGATTAATCAGCAGGTCGAAAGCGCTAAATAATCTATCAGTACAGGGAGAACAACATGAATTACCGCCTGACGGGATTGGCATTGGCAAGTGTGCTGCTGGTTGGCTGTGCCAGTTCCAATAACGCGAACGAACCGCAAGGGCGTTCCGATCCGCTGGAAGGTTTTAACCGTACCATGTTTGATTTCAACTATAACGTGTTGGATCCGTATGTGGTGCGTCCTGTTGCCGTGGCCTGGCGTGATTATGTGCCAGCGCCGGCGCGTACTGGTCTGGGGAACTTCCTGGGTAACCTTGATGAGCCTGCGGCGATGGTCAACTCCTTCCTGCGCGGCGACCCGTATCGCGGTATGGTGCACTTTAACCGTTTCTTCCTGAACACTATTCTGGGTATGGGCGGCTTTATTGACGTGGCTGGCATGGCTAACCCGAAACTGGCGCGCGAAGAGCCACCGCGCTTTGGTGGCACGCTGGGTTCCTGGGGCGTAGGTTACGGTCCGTATGTTGAACTGCCAGCCTATGGTAGCTTCACCCTGCGTGAAGACGGCGGTGATTATGTTGATACCGTCTATCCGGCGTTAAGCTGGCTGACTTTCTGGATGTCGGCGGGCAAATGGATGCTGGAAGGGGTGGAGACACGTGCTCAGCTGCTGGATTCCGATGCGATGCTGCGCAATACCAGCGATCCTTATGCCTTTGTGCGTAATGCTTATTTCCAGCGTCATGATTTCCTCGCGAGCGGCGGTAAGTTAACACCACAGGAAAATCCGAACGCGTCGGCGATTCAGGATGATCTGAACGATATTGATGCCGAGTAAAGGCGATACCGGTTGATATCGATTGCAGGGGAGCCGTTTTCGGCTCCCGTTTTAAGGATATGCAGTAAGATCAGAAGCGGTAGTTCAGGTTCGCGCCGTACAGCCAGGCTTTACCTTCAGATTCGAAAGTATACGGGCCTTCTTTCACCGTTACATGCTGACCATGCATATAGGAAACACCGACGTCGACCGACGCATCCTGGTTAATGGCGTAAGACGCACCGGCACTTAACCACAGGCGATCCTGGTCAGGAATAGAGATGGAGCGCTTGTCGGCTGGCACCGGGCTGTCATCAAAGGCGATACCGGTACGGAAAGTCCAGTTATCGTCATAGAAGTAGCTGGTACCCAGCGCGATGCGGTAAGCATCTCTGAAGCCTTCATCTTTCTGGAACAGTGTCTGACCGTTGTTACCGGTGGCCTTCAGCTCCTGGAACTGGCTCCAGCTGGTGTACGCCAGGCTGTAGTGAACCGCCCACTGTGGTGCTACTTTATGGTAGCCAGACAGCTCCCACATTTCAGGCAGATTCAGCGTCAGAGAACCCGGAATGGTGTTGCCATCGGTGCCGTAAGGCAGGCCAAGCAGGCCGCCAATCGGGTTAATGGCGGAGGGCAGATCGCTTTTGTAATCACCGTCGAAGTCGATTTTAACTTCTGAGCGATAGGTAAAGCCAAAGCGGTTTTTGTCATCCACTTCATAAAGAATACCGGCGTTCCAGCCGTAACCCCATTTGTCGCCTTTCAGGTGGGCAATCTGTGTATCCGGAGCAAGACCCAACTGAGAGCCGGCTTCGCCAGCATAGCGCTCAATTTTCGCTTTGGCATACACCGCATCAAATCCGACACCAAAACTAAAGTGTTCATTCAGACGATACGCTGTGCTGAGATTAAAGTTACCGGTCATCAGGTCGGTGGTGCCGGCGAAACCGCCCGCGGCATAGCCCTTATTAAACTCGGTTGCCAGACCATAATTGCTGGTAATTGACGCGCCAACCCACCACTGATCGTTAATTGGCTGAACATAGTGAATATTGGGTACCCACTGCGTCGGGGCAATATTATCGGCTTTCAGGCTGGCACCTGAACCGCTGGTACCATCAATATTGACATCAGGATCAATAAAGACTGCACCAATCGAAAATTCCGGGCGATCCATTAATGCCATGGTTGCCGGGTTACGGCTGGCTGAGGCTGCGGTATCTCCCATCGCGCCTTCGCCGGAATAAGCACGACCTAATCCAATCGAGGAGAATTCATTGAGCTGAAAGCCCGCTGCATACACCTGAGAAGAGACTAATGCTACTGCAGCTGCCACAGCTGACTTTGCAAACAGGTTCTTATGGTTCATGACCACAACCTCATTATCTGATTTTTATGAAACTCTGTTACATAGCGTAACAAGGATCGCGGATTGTAGGGACTGACCGTCTGTTAACAAATCAGACCAGTGCGCCAAGTATAGGACTGACCGGTATATATGTTGCAATCTTGTTTTTATGATATTGACAAAATGATGTGTGAAATAAGATCTGCTTAACAAAAAATGGACAATTGAAATCTTAGTACACATTCAAGTTTGTCATGGATCAAGGTTAACTGTGATAGTCGTCACTCTGTACGCTTTTGGCGGAATCACGCTGGTTGCGGTAATAAGGCAGGAGTAAACTATTACATAGTAAATTAATTTTCCTGCCGCAACGGTGGCAATATTCAGGAGAAAATCATGACTGACGCGATAAATAAATGTAGCGCGAATGAAACAGCCGCCTGCTGTTGTGTTGATGTTGGCACTATTATGGATAATACCGACTGCACCGCCTCATACAGCCAGCTATTTGACGATCGTGCCGCAGCTGAAGCGATGCTGACCAGCCTGAGCGATAAGGCGCGTGCGGTTGAGTCCGAACCTTGCGAAATCAATGCCCGCTTCAACGAAGAGCGTGACGGTGTGCGTCTTGATGTTGATTTTATCTTTGCCTGTCAGGCAGAAACCCTGATCTTCCAGCTCGGCCTGCGTTAATCCCTTCCTCATTGTGGCAGCCAGCCTGCCACATACTGCTTAATTCGTGTCTGCACTCGCATTTTTGTGCCGGGACGCTTGGCGCAATATCCCATTCTGGTTAACACTGGATCAGGTCAGACCTCTTTTGGCAATGATGCCTCCGATCTCGGTTAACAGGTGATAATAATGAGCAAAGCGCTACCTTTGCTGACGCGTCAGGGCGAACGCATCGCGATAACTCACGGATTACGCACTCCTTTTGCCCGCCAGGCCAGCGCGCTGCACGGTATTCCGGCGGTGGAGCTGGGAAGCATGGTGGTCAGTGAATTACTGGCACGCAGTGACATTCCTCCTGAAGCGATAGAACAACTGGTGTTCGGTCAGGTCGTGCAGATGCCGGAAGCGCCGAATATCGCCCGCGAAATCGTGCTGAGCAGTGGTCTCAGTGTGCATACCGATGCGTACAGCGTCAGCCGCGCCTGCGCCACCAGTTTCCAGGCGGTAGCGAATGTGGCGGAAAGCCTGCTGGCAGGCACGATTCAGGCCGGGATTGCCGGGGGAGCGGATTCCTCATCGGTATTGCCGATTGGCGTCAGCAAAAAACTGGGGCGCACGCTGGTCGATCTCAGTAAGGCGCGCTCGTTTTCGCAAAAAATGAAGCTATTCAGCCAGCTGCGTCCGCGTGACCTGCTGCCGGTGCCACCGGCGGTGGCCGAGTATTCCACCGGGCTGCGTATGGGCGATACCGCTGAGCAGATGGCGAAGAGTCACGGCATCAGCCGTGAACAGCAGGACGCGTTAGCCCATCGCTCACATCAGCGTGCCGCCAAAGCCTGGGAAGAGGGCAAACTGGCCGGTGAAGTGATGACGGCATTTGTGCCACCGTGGCGTGCGGCGTTTGAGCAGGATAATAATGTGCGCCGCGACTCGACGCTGGAAGATTACGCCAGACTGCGTCCCGCGTTCGATCGTAAACATGGCACCGTGACCGCGGCCAACAGTACTCCGCTGACCGACGGTGCCGCCGCAGTGATCCTGATGACCGAATCACGTGCGCGCGAGCTGGGTATCGTGCCGCTCGGCTACCTGCGCAGCTACGCTTTTACCGCGATTGATGTCTGGCAGGATATGCTGCTCGGTCCCTCGTATGCCTCGCCGCTGGCGCTCGATCGTGCTGGCATCAGCCTCAGCGATCTGACGCTGATCGATATGCACGAAGCCTTTGCTGCGCAGACGCTGGCGAATCTGAAAATGTTCAATGATGAACGCTTCGCCCGTGAGGTGCTGAAGCGTCCGCATGCGCTGGGCGAAGTCAATGAAGAGCGTTTTAACGTGCTGGGCGGGTCGATTGCCTACGGGCATCCGTTTGCCGCCACCGGTGCGCGCATGATCACGCAAACCCTGAATGAACTGAAACGACGCGGTGGCGGCTTAGGGCTGGTGACGGCCTGTGCGGCGGGCGGGCTGGGCGCGGCAATGGTTCTGGAGGCTGAATAATGGAACAGTCATCTGCATTTCACTTACAGATGCGTCTGGATAACGTTGGGGTGATTACCATCGACGTGCCGGATGAGAAAATGAATACCCTGAAAGCGGCGTTTGCCGGTCAGATTCGCGAAGTGATTCAGCGTGCGCGGGAAAACCCTCATCTGGCCGGGCTGGTGATTATTTCCGGTAAACCGGATTCCTTTATTGCCGGGGCAGATATCGGCATGATTGCCGCCTGTGACTCGGCACAGCAGGCGGAAACGCTGGCGAAGCAGGGACAAAAGGTGATGAATGATATCGCCGGACTGCCCTTTCCGGTGGTGGCGGCGATCCACGGTGCCTGCCTCGGCGGCGGGCTGGAGCTGGCGCTGGCGTGCAGTCAACGCATCTGTACGCTGGATGATAAAACGCGCCTCGGCCTGCCGGAAGTGCAGTTGGGTTTACTGCCCGGTTCCGGTGGCACTCAGCGTTTGCCACGGCTGGTCGGTGTTTCCACGGCGCTTAACCTGATGCTGACTGGCAAAACGCTGCGCGCCCGTCAGGCGCTGAAACAGGGTCTGGTGGATGACGCGGTGCCTCACAGTATTCTGCTGGAGTCGGCGGTAGCGCAGGTATTGAAAGGGCATCAGAATCGAGGACGCTTACCGGTACGGGAACGTCTGGCTAACGGGCCAGTGGGGCGGGCAGTGATATTTAAGCTGGCGGCACGCCAGACGCGCGCGAAGACCCGTGGCAATTATCCGGCAACGGAAAAGATTCTGGCGGTGGTGCGGCACGGGCTGGAGCACGGCAGCCAGAGCGGTTATGCAGCAGAAGCGCAAGCCTTTGGTGAACTGGTGATGACGCCTGAATCACAGGCGCTGCGCAGTCTGTTTTTTGCCACCACGGCGATGAAAAAAGAGCATGGCGCGGATGCCGAGCCAGCGGCGCTAAAGCGTATTGGCGTGCTGGGCGGCGGTTTAATGGGCGGAGGAATTGCCTGTGTTACTGCCACCCGTGCCGGTTTGCCGGTGCGAATTAAAGATATCAACGCCGAAGGCATTAACCATGCGATGAAATACAGCTGGGAAACGCTGGGTAAAAAGGTGAAACGTCGGCATATCAAACCTGCCGAACGGCAGCGCCAGATGGCGTTAATCTCTGGCGACACGCAGTATCGCGGTTTTCAGCAGCGGGAGCTGGTGATCGAAGCCGTGTATGAAGATCTGGCGCTGAAACAGAAGATGGTGGCAGAGATTGAGCAACACTGCGCGCAAAGCACCATTTTTGCCTCTAATACCTCGTCGCTGCCGATCGGAGATATTGCCGCACAGGCACAGCGGCCAGAAAATATTATTGGTCTGCACTATTTCAGTCCGGTGGATAAAATGCCGCTGGTGGAGGTGATTCCTCACGCCGCCACCAGTGCGCAGACGGTCGCCACCACCGTGGCGCTGGCGAAGAAGCAGGGCAAAACGCCGATTGTGGTGGCGGATCGCGCCGGATTCTACGTTAATCGCATTCTGGCACCGTATATCAACGAAGCGATGCGCTGTGTGCTGGAAGGCGAACCGATTGAGCACATCGACAATGCGCTGGTGGAGTTTGGTTTTCCTGTCGGGCCGATTCAGCTGCTGGATGAAGTGGGAATTGATGTCGGCACCAAAATTATGCCGATTCTTCAGCAGGCGTATGGCGAGCGATTTGCTGCTCCCGCCGCATTTGACGCGGTATTACAGGACAATCGTAAAGGTCGCAAGAACGGTCGCGGCTTTTATCGCTATCCAGGCACAGGTTTGCTGCGTATAAAGCAGGCGGACGCCAGTATTTATCCGTTGCTCAGGATCAAGCCGAAAGCACAACTGGATACGTCGTTAATCGCCCAACGCTGCGTGATGATGATGCTGAATGAAGCGGTACGCTGTCTTGATGAGCAGGTGATTCACAGCGCACGTGACGGTGATATTGGCGCGGTATTCGGTATCGGTTTCCCACCGTTTTTGGGCGGCCCGTTCCATTATATCGATCGCACCGGTGCCACAATGGTGGTGAGTATATTAACCCGCCTGATGCAGCAGTACGGTGAACGTTTTGCCCCTTGCGAGGCGCTGCAACGGATGGCGCAGCAGAATAAAAAGTTTTACAAAGCAGAAACAGACGGCGATAACCACATTGATTCAGTGGCTTAGCTGCTCGCTTTAACAGCGCCGCGCACCGCGCTGTCGGTAGAGGCGCTTATTAAATACGCAATCGGTTGACTATACTTAAGGCATTGGGGTACAACACAGCGTTCATTCGCAGAATGAAGAGTCAGCGAACCGCTGTTCGCGGCGATTTTTTTAACAACACTGGTGCAATATGCAAGTTTTTATCATGCGTCACGGCGATGCGGCATTAGATGCAGCAAGTGATTCTGTCAGGCCCCTTACGCATTGCGGCTGCGATGAATCACGCCAGATGGCCAGCTGGCTTAACGGCCAGGCGGTAGATATTGAGCGTGTTCTGGTGAGTCCTTACCTGCGTGCCGGGCAGACCCTTGCCACGGTTCGGGAAGTGCTGCCATTGCCTGAAGAGCAAGATGTATTACCTGAGCTGACACCGGGCGGCGATCCGGGCTTAGTGGCCTGCTATTTGCAGGTGCTGGCGAATGAAGGGGTTAAATCGGTGCTGGTGATCTCACATCTGCCGTTGGTGGGTTACCTGGTTTCTGAACTCTGCCCGCAAGAGGCCCCGCCGATGTTTGCCACCTCTGCCATTGCCTGCGTGGATTTCGATGCGGAAAACAGCGAAGGTAAGCTGGAGTGGCAGGTTAGCCCAAAAAAATTAGCTAAAGCGATCTAGCAGCGGCGTTCTCGCCGCCTGTGTCAGGGTTTTGCGCCCTGGGCGCCAGCAGGACGGTAGCCGAAAACGGCTCCCCTGCGATGTTCCGGAAACCCCGACGATTTGCAACGCCGTCGGGTTGCCTCTACAGCAGTAACTCTGGCGGCTGCCACTCTTCCACTTCAATCAACACCAGCAATGCGGCATCGCCGCCAAACTCCTTTGGTGCCTGATGAAAAGCCATCACCCACGGATGCTGCGCTAACCATAATGGCGTCTGCTGTTTAAGCACATGTTTGCCGTGTCCGTGCATCACGCTGGCACAAAAAATATGTTCGCGACGACAGGCGGCAATCAACGCGCCCAGCTCCTGTTTCGCCTGATTTTGCGTCAGCCCGTGCAGGTCGAGAAAAATTTCCGGCGTATAGTCACCACGGCGCAGCTTTTTCATTTCGTAATGGCTGACGTCACTGCGCACATAGCGCATCGGGCCTTCCGATGACAGCAGCGGCTGAAACTCATCGGAAAAATAGTGGCTGTTATCGGCCTGCTCAGAAAGCAGCCGTTTAACCGGCACTTCACCGATCTTTTTACGCTTTGGCGGATGAACAATGGTGTCCTGCGCCAGTTTGCGCGTGCCGCTGATTAGCTGACGAAACAGAGCTTTATCATCAGCGCTAAGTTTTTCTTTCCGGGTCATTAGTCTTCACTGTCATGTTAATTTGCGGCGAACCTGGCGCATGGCTTCGGCCCGTCAGACCTCTACCTTAACTCGCCCCTGTAACAAAAGTCAGCTTTTTCGCCTCTCTGCGCTGAATTATTGCCGGCTTCGTGGCAAACTAGCGGCCGAGTTTACAGAACGGCCTGCGGAGGGCAACTTGGACAAAATTTTCGTCGATGAAGCAGTGAATGAACTGCATACCATTCAGGACATGCTGCGCTGGACGGTGAGCCGTTTTTCAGCAGCCAATATCTGGTATGGTCATGGCACCGATAACCCATGGGACGAAGCCGTTCAGCTGGTGTTGCCAACGCTCTATTTGCCGTTGGATATTCCGGAAGATATGCGCCTTGCGCGTCTGACGTCCAGTGAGCGTCATCGCATCGTTGAGCGCGTTATTCGCCGCATTAACGAGCGTATTCCGGTTGCTTACCTGACGAATAAAGCCTGGTTCTGCGGTCACGAATTCTATGTTGATGAGCGGGTACTGGTACCGCGTTCGCCAATCGGCGAGCTGATCAATAACCACTTTGCTTCGCTTATCGACCATCAGCCGCTGCATATCCTTGATATGTGCACCGGCAGTGGTTGTATCGCTATCGCCTGCGCCTATGCTTTCCCGGAAGCGGAAGTGGACGCGGTGGATATTTCGCTGGATGCGCTGGCGGTCACTGAGCAGAATATTGATGCTCACGGCATGACCCATAACGTCACGCCAATCCGTTCCGATCTGTTCCGCGATCTGCCAAAAATTCAGTATGACCTGATTGTCACCAACCCACCGTATGTCGATGCCGACGATATGGACGATCTGCCGAATGAGTATCGCCATGAACCGGAGCTGGGCCTGGCAGCGGGCAGCGATGGCCTGAAACTGGCGCGTCGCATTCTGGCCTGTGCGCCTGATTACCTGACCGAAAACGGTATTCTGGTATGCGAAGTGGGCAACAGCATGGTGCATATGATGGAACAGTATCCTGATGTGCCGTTTACCTGGCTGGAGTTTGATAACGGCGGTGACGGCGTGTTTATGCTGACAAGACAGCAGATTATCGATGCTGCCCATCACTTCAAGATTTATAAAGATTAAACATCAAAAAAGTAGCCTCCTGACAGAATAGAGGGAATAGAAAAATGGCGGGTAACACTGTTGGTCAACTCTTCCGCGTCACCAGTTTCGGTGAGTCGCATGGTATCGCGCTGGGCTGTATCGTTGATGGTGTACCGCCAGGTATTCCACTCACCGAAGCCGATTTACAGCACGATCTCGATCGCCGTCGTCCGGGGACGTCACGCTATACCACCCAGCGTCGTGAACCTGATCAGGTAAAAATTCTCTCCGGCGTGTTCGAAGGCGTGACCACCGGTACGCCGATCGGTCTGCTGATTGAAAATACCGATCAGCGTTCGCAGGATTACAGTGAAATCAAAGATGTTTTCCGCCCGGGACATGCCGATTATACCTACGAGCAGAAATATGGCCTGCGCGACTATCGCGGCGGCGGTCGCTCTTCTGCACGTGAAACCGCG
>NZ_JRXE01000002.1:141537-156339 GCF_001267535.1 Winslowiella iniecta
CAAAACCCGTTCTTCTGCCCGGACCCGGATAAGCTGGAAGCGCTGGATGAACTGATGCGCGGGCTGAAGAAAGAGGGCGACTCCATCGGTGCCAAAGTCACGGTGATGGCAGAAAACGTACCGGCTGGCTGGGGCGAACCGGTGTTTGACCGTCTGGATGCCGATCTGGCGCATGCGCTGATGAGCATTAATGCGGTGAAAGGGGTGGAAATCGGTGACGGCTTTGCGGTGGTAAACCAGCGCGGCAGCCAGCATCGTGACGAGGTCCGCGCCGATGGTTTTCAGAGCAATCACGCCGGTGGCATTCTCGGCGGCATCAGTAGCGGTCAGACGGTGATTGCAAATCTGGCAATGAAACCGACCTCCAGCATTACCGTGCCGGGCAAGACGATTAATCGCTACGGTGACGAGATCGAGATGATTACCCGTGGGCGTCACGATCCGTGCGTTGGCATCCGCGCGGTGCCGATTGCCGAAGCGATGATGGCGATTGTGTTAATGGATCACCTGATGCGTCAACGCGCGCAGTGCGCCGACGTGAACAGCAACGTGCCACGTTGGTAATGCGATGAAAAAGCTGCTGCTCGCTTTCTGCACTCTGTTGGCCAGTACGCCGTTGCTGGCCGCGACTCCGTGGCAATCCATTCATCAGCCGATTAGCGGTCAACCGCAGTCGATTGGTGCCTTTGCCAATGGTTGTATTGTTGGCGCGCAGCCGCTGCCGCTTGAGGCTGCCAACTATCAGGTGATGCGCCAGGATCAGCGGCGCTACTTCGGCCATCCCGACCTGATTCTGTTTATTCAGCGTCTGACCACTCAGGTCGGCAATCTGGGGCTCGGAGAAGTGCTGATTGGCGATATGGGGATGGCGGCAGGCGGGCGCTTCAGTAGCGGTCACGCCAGTCATCAGTCCGGTCTGGACGTCGATATCTGGTTACAACTGCCGAAAAAGCGCTGGACGGCGCAAATGCTGCTGAAGCCTCAACCGTTGGATCTGGTCAGCGCCGATGGCCGCAATGTGGTGGCGCGTCACTGGCAGCCGCAGATTGACAGCCTGATTAAGCTGGCAGCAAAAGATGAGGAAGTGACGCGCATCTTCGTCAATCCGGCGATTAAAAAGCAGCTTTGTGCCGATGCCGGTGCCGATCGTGACTGGTTACGCAAAGTGCGCCCGTGGTTTGGTCATCGCGCGCATATGCATGTGCGCCTGCGCTGTCCGGTGGGCAGCACTGAGTGCGAAGAGCAGGCTTCGCCACCGGCAGGTGATGGCTGTGGTGCCGAGCTGAACAGCTGGTTTGAACCGAAAAAACCGGGCAGTGGATCGCCAGTGAAACGCGAGCCGCCGCCGTTGCCGCCGTCATGTCAGGCGTTACTGGATAAGCACTTACTTTAGGAACAGAGATGGATTGGTTCGTTGTCAGCCCGATGCTGGTCGGGCTGCTGTTTTGTGTTGCGGTACTGGCGGCATTTATCGACTCCATCGCCGGCGGCGGCGGATTACTCACCGTTCCGGCTCTGCTGGCCGTCGGGATGTCACCGGCGCAGGCGCTGGCCACCAATAAATTGCAGGCGGTGGGCGGCTCTTTCTCTGCCAGCCTCTACTTTGTGCGCCGCAAGGCGGTTAATCTCGCCGAGCAGAAGCTCAATATTGCCATGACATTTATTGGCTCGGTGATCGGCGCAATTCTGATTCAGCATATTCAGCCCGGCCTGCTGCGTCAGGTGCTGCCGCTGCTGATTATCGCCATCGGCCTCTATTTCCTGCTGATGCCGCGTCTCGGTGAAGAAGATCGCGTGCGCCGCTTACACGGTCTGCCTTTTGCGCTGATCGCCGGTGGCTGCGTTGGTTTTTACGACGGCTTTTTCGGCCCGGGTGCCGGTTCTTTCTATGCGCTGGCCTTTGTCACCCTGTGTGGCTATAACCTCGCAAAATCCACCGCACACGCCAAAGTCCTGAACTTCACCTCCAATATGGGCGGCCTGTTGTTCTTTATGTTTGGAGGCAAAGTGGTGTGGGGCACCGGGCTGATTATGCTGCTGGGCGCGATCTGCGGTGCACGACTGGGTGCGCGAATGGTACTCAGCCGTGGCCAGACGCTGATCCGCCCGATGGTGGTGATTGTCTCGGCGGTGATGAGCAGCAAGCTGTTGTATGACAGCTACGGCACACAAATTGGCGCGTGGCTTCAAACGCTGTTCTGAAGCCTGTTCACTGGCAATAGTGCTCGAAACTCTGCAACCATAATGCGACAATTTCGCGTTTTTTTATCTGATGACAAGTCCAATGACCACTACGCACCATTATCAGCAGCTTATTACTCTGTTTGACGACTGTTTTAACCAGGATTTTCAGACCCGCTTAATCAAAGGCGACGACGAGCCGATTTACCTGCCAGCAGATGATCAGTCGCCGTGGAATCGGGTGGTGTTTGCGCATGGCTACTATGCCAGCGCGCTGCACGAAATCTCGCACTGGTGTATCGCCGGTGCTGAACGCCGCAAGCTGGTGGATTTCGGCTACTGGTATTGCCCTGATGGCCGCGACGAAACCACGCAAAACCAGTTCGAGTCGGTTGAAATTAAACCGCAAGCGCTGGAATGGTTGTTTTCTGTTGCCGCAGGGTTTCCGTTCAATGTAAGTTGTGACAATCTCAACGGAGATTGCGAACCCGACCGCATTGCGTTTCAGCGCAAGGTGCAGGCTCAGGTTATTGATTATCTGAACAATGGCATTCCGGCGCGTCCGGCACGCTTTATTGAAGCACTTCGTTCGTATTACTCAACGCCCCCGATTACGGCAGCGCAGTTTCCCTGGCCGGAAGACCTGTGATCTGCCGGGGAGTGAATTTTGAAGAAGAGGAATTGACATGATCGCAGATTTTGAAGCGCGTATTCTGGCCCTGATTGACGATATGGTCGAGCACGCCAGTGACGATGAGCTGTTTGCCAGCGGTTATCTGAGCGGTCATCTCACGCTGGCGGTTGCCGAGCTGGATCAGAGCGGTGAACATACGCCGGAAGCCTTGCAGATTCAGGTGCAAAGAAGCCTGCATAACGCCATTGATGCCGGTGAGCTTTCGCCGCGCGATCAGGCGCTGGTGATCGGTATGTGGGACAACCTGTACCTGCAGGCGCGTCAGTCAGCATAATGCTGCGGGGCGAATCACTTCGCCCCTGACATCCGGCGTTACAACACCGCTTTTCCCTTCAGTAATTTCCTTACCCAGTAACGATTTGGATTGAGCGCTGCCAGCGTGGTGGCATCCAGCGGAATCGGCTCGTCGCACAGCTGTGCCGCCAGAATCTCTGCCGCCAGCGGCGCACTGCATAAACCCCGTGAACCGAGCGCACCCAGCGCGAACAGCTGAGGCCAGAGCGGCGACGGCAGCACCGTTTCGCCGTTTGCCAGCCGGTCGCGCAGATCGCCATACTGCATCAGCGTCTGCTGATAATCCGGCAGTGCGCCAACCATTGGCAGATGATCGCGGGTGGCGCAACGCACGCCGCAGCGCGCTTCGCCGGCGCTGACATCCACATCTTCAGGCCAGTCGCTGGCGGGCAGGCAACGCAGCAGGCGCGCGCGGTTTTCCTGCTGATCGCTTTCGCGGTAGTCGGTAGCGATTTCACCGCGGCGATAACTGGCTCCGATACAGTGGGTGCCAAACTGTGGGCTGCGCGGTGTCAGATACCCGTCATAGCAAAGCACCTGTTTTAACGCGCTAAGGCCGCCGCGTGAAGGCACATGGCTGACCTGTCCGGCCACCGCATATACCGGCAATTTGCTGCTCTGTGGCAGCGATGCCAGCCCGTGGCCGGTGGCCAGCACCACATTTTGATGCGTCACGCGTTGTCCACCGGCAAAGCTCAGCTGCCAGCCTGGCGAAAGCGCATCGAGTTGTTCCAGCCGGTGCAGCCAGTGAATGCGCAAACCTTGCTGGCTGGCGAGATCCAATACCGTTGCCGTCAGTTCGGCTGGCGATAACCAGCCGCCGAGCGGGTAGGTGATGCCGCCACAGCCGGTCTGCACGTCTGCCAGCGCGGCAACCTGTTGGGCATCGACAATCTGCGCCAGTTCAGGCGGTAATCCCATTTCGCCCATCTGCGCAATTTTTTCCTGACTTTTTTCATCCCAGCCGAGCTGAGTCACGCCGCACCAGTGGTGCTCAAAGGTCTGCGGCAGTTGGTCGTACAGACGGCGGGCAAAGGTAAACGCCGCCGGAAAAAACTGTTTCAGCGCTTCATCATGATGATTGAGTAACGGATAGAGCGCTCCCTGACGATTACCGGATGCGCCCAGTGCTGGCGCGTCATCGGCACAGTAGAGGGTCACGCGCTTCTTACGGCGCAACAGCGCCAGTGCCAGCAGCGCACTGGCGACGCCGCCACCAATAATGGCGATATCCTCACCTTGTGCGGCAGGGCGGGAATACCACGGTGTACGGGCAGCGATATCGGCAGAGTCGTTGAGCGTGCCGACCAGCATTTCGCGTTTCGGACCAAATCCTTTGCGCCGCGTAGCGGCAAATCCCGCCTCCAGCAGGCCGCGACGGACAAATCCGGCGGCGGTAAAGGTGGCAAAACTGCCGCCCGGACGCGCCAGTCGTGCCATGGCGTCGAACAGCTCGGGCGTCCACATCTCCGGGTTTTTCGACGGAGCAAAACCGTCGAGAAACCACGCATCCACCTGACGGTTGAGACTGTCATCAAAATTATCAATAAGTTGGTTAATATCACCGAACCACAGATCGAGGGTGATACGTCCGCCGTCGAGCAGCAGGCGATGGCAGCCCGGCAGCGCCTGCGGCCATTGGGCGCGCAGCTGTTCGGCCCACGGAGCCAGTTGCGGCCAGTGGGCATGCGCCTCGGCTAAATCCGCGACTTTTAGTGGGAATTTTTCCACGCTGATAAAGTGCAGGCGCTGTAAGGTCGCCGCAGGATGCGCGCGACGAAAACCATCAAAAGCCTGCCACAGCGTCAAAAAATTAAGCCCGGTACCGAAGCCGGTTTCGGCGGTAATAAATAATTCACGCGGGTGATCACTAAAACGCGCCGGTAAATTATTGCCCGCGAGAAACACGTAGCGCGTCTCTTCCAGCCCGTTCTGATTGGAAAAATAGACGTCGCCAAAGGTTCGCGACACAGGTGTACCCTGTTCATTCCAGGACAATTCGGCATGTTCAACCGGGGATAATTTCACGACAATGGCTCGTTAATCAGGCAGTGGCGCGATTCTAGCGATGTCGCTCACATGACGCAAATTTACAAAAGTTAAAAGCTGATCGGACTTGTTCGGCGTACAAGTGTAAGCTAGAGTGCTCGTCGTATCCTAATTTGAAGTGGAAGAGGTATTTGAATGAAACGTGCAGTGATTACTGGCTTAGGGATCGTTTCTAGCATTGGTAATAACCAGGAGGAAGTTCTGGCTTCTCTGCGTGAGGGCCGTTCGGGCATTACCTTCTCGCAAGAGCTGAAAGATTCCGGCATGCGTAGTCACGTCTGGGGTAACGTTAAGCTGTCTAAAGACGAAATCTCCAGCCTCATCGATCGCAAAGTGCTGCGCTTTATGAGTGATGCATCGGTCTACGCTTATATCTCCATGCTGGAAGCGGTAAAAGATTCCGGTCTGACCGTAGAGCAGTACCAGAATAACCCACGTGTGGGTCTGGTTGCCGGTTCCGGCGGCGGTTCCCCTTACTACCAGGCAGCCAGCGTTGATGGTATGCGTGCGAAAGGTCTGCGCGGCGTTGGCCCTTATATGGTCACCAAAGCTATGGCATCCGGCGTCTCTGCTTGCCTGGCAACACCGTTTAAAATCCACGGTGTGAACTACTCCATCAGCTCCGCCTGTGCGACTTCTGCACACTGTATTGGTAACGCGGTTGAGCAGATCCAGCTGGGCAAACAGGATATCGTGTTTGCTGGCGGCGGCGAAGAGCTGTGCTGGGAAATGTCCTGCGAGTTCGACGCCATGGGCGCGCTCTCTACCAAAAATAACGACGCACCAGAAAAAGCCTCACGTACCTATGATGCGGGCCGTGACGGCTTTGTTATCGCTGGCGGCGGCGGTATGGTGGTCGTTGAAGAGCTGGAGCATGCGCTGGCACGTGGTGCGCATATCTATGCTGAAATCGTTGGTTACGGCGCGACTTCTGACGGTGCTGATATGGTGGCGCCATCAGGTGAAGGTGCAGCGCGCTGCATGCGTATGGCGATGGAAGGTGTCGATACTCCGGTTGATTACCTGAACACCCACGGTACTTCCACTCCGGTAGGCGATGTGAAAGAACTGGGTGCAATCCGCGCGGTATTTGGTGATAAAGCGCCAGCAATGTCAGCTACCAAAGCGATGACCGGCCACTCTCTGGGTGCGGCAGGCGTTCAGGAAGCAATCTACTCACTGCTGATGCTGGAAAATGGCTTTATCGCGCCAAGCATCAACATTGATGAGCTGGATCCGGCGGCTGAAGGTCTGAATATCGTGACCAAACCGACCGAGCAGCAGCTGACGACGGTGATGTCCAACAGCTTCGGCTTCGGTGGCACCAACGCCACCCTGGTTATGCGTAAATATCAGTAATGATCGTGTTGGGGCGGCGTTCTCGCCGCCCGGCCATCAATAAGGGAGCCGAAAATGGCTCCCTTTATTATTGCTGCGGAGCCTTAATCACTATGACCGCCAGCAGGCTGACAATCAGCGCAGCGGACACTATCATCATCAGGCCACTCAGACTGGACACTGATAAAATCGCGCCACCGACCAGCGCTCCCGCACCTATCGCCGCATTAAAGATGGCCACATAAATCGCGGAAGCCGGCATCGCCGCTTCGCCCGCCAGGCGCAATATCCAGCTCTGAAAACCGACAAAAACAATCGCCACGCCGATTCCCCATCCCAGCAGCAGTGCCGACGCACTGAGCGCTGAACCGTTGTCCGGCAGTAATCCGATTGCCAGAACAGCAGCAGCCATCAACATCAGCGCCACCAGCACCAGCGGTTTAAGCTGGCGGTCGATCAGTTTGCCAGAAATCACATTACCCAGTATCCCCGCGACGCCAAATACCAGCAGCAGTGAGCTGACCAGCCCAGGACGAATATGCAATGCTTTCGACAACAGCGGTTCGATATACGTAAAGGCGGCAAAATGGGCAGTAATCGCGCAGGCAGTCGTCGCATAGATCAGCAGAAACGAGCGGTTACGGACAATAGCTGAAAGCTCACGCCAGCCAGGGCTGACCGAACGCGGCAGCCGTGGTAGCGTCAGCAGCATGGCACCGGCGGCAATCAGTGACAGTGCCGAAACGGCGATAAAGGCGGTTCTCCAGCCATCAGATTGCGCCAGCAAATTGGCCAGCGGCACGCCAGCCACGCTGGCGGCCGAGACGCCACCAAAAATAATCGAGGTTGCCAGACCGATTCGGTTGGCCGGAACCAGCTGCGCGCCCACCGTACCGATCATCGCCCAGAATGCGCCATGCGCCAGCGCACCAGCCATACGGGCTATCAGCAGCGTGGAGAATTGCGCTGCTCCGGCGGCAACAAAACTGGAAAGCGCCAGTAGAGTCATTAAACCGATCAGCAGCGGTTTGCGCGGCACGCGGCTGAGAAGGGTGGCTGACAGCAGTGCGGCGATGGCGGCAATCCATGCATAGGCGGTGACGATCAATCCGGCTTTGCCGGTAGTCAGGCCAAAATCATCCGCTAACGGCGAAAGCAGGCCGACAGGAGCCAGTTCAGTGGTGACGATGGAAAAGCTGCTGATTCCTAATACCCCAACCGCCAGCCAGTTTTTCCACGGTAACGCGGCGTTGCCTGCTGAAGGTTGCGCCAGCGGTTGATGATCAATATCGCTCATAATTTAATTCCTTTCACGGTTTGCATCGCATTGCTGCTGATAAAGTGGATGCAGTATAATTTTCCTTAATTGGCTTTAATATTGACGTAATCGGAAGGTGGTTTTCCGATAATGGAAATCATATGAACACAGCATTAATCTGGGATGACGCCCGAATCTTTCTGGCGATCGCCCGCAGTGGCACGTTAAGTGGCGCAGCCATCGCGCTGGAAATGGGGATTGCCACTGTTTCCCGGCGGCTGGATCGGCTGGAAGCGGTGCTGGGTATGCCGTTATTCAGTCGTCACCAGCAGGGCTATCGACTGACGGATGACGGCGAGGTACTGCTGGAACGTGCCGAAGCGCTGGAGCATGCCGGGCATCTGTTCGGTGAAGCGGCACGGCATCAGGGGCGCGTGGCGGGCTGTGTGCGGCTGGCTACCGCCGAGAATCTGGCGAATCCGTTGATCATTCCTTCGCTACCACAACTTTTTGCCTGTCATCCTGAGTTGCAGGTGGAAATTGTCAGCGGCGTGCAGACGGTAAACTTGCACCGACGTGATGCCGATCTTGCCGTCAGAATGGTCAAACCTGAAGCGGGTAACGTGACGATTAAGCGGCTCGGCACCCTGGGTTTTGGGCTGTATGGTTCCGCCAGTTACCTTGACGCCCGTATCAACGGTCCGGAAGCAGGCAGCTTTGATCATGACCGCTTTATTGGCTGGGCAGAGTCACACAGCCATTTGCCCGCGGCCAGATGCCTTACCAGCATGCTGCGTGGACGCCGTTGTCAGTTGGAAACCACCACCTTATCCGCACAGATTGCTGCCGCCACTGCCGGCGTCGGGCTGGCAATGGTGCCGCACTTTATCGCCCGACAGGCCGGACTTATCTGCCTGCGGGCGGAGCCGGGTGCGGACCAGCCGCTCTGGCTGGCGATCCACTCCGATCTCTCTCATTCGAGGCGGGTCAGGGCGGTAGCCGATCATCTGATTGCGCTGTTTGCCAGTCGCCGCAATGAGCTGGCACAGCCGTAATCGATGGATGTGGCTTTACAGTACGGGATAAAATTGCCAGAATGATTAAATATGAAATATTAATTCCATTATCATTGCCGTGATACTGCGAAAAGGAAGCGATCGAGATGTCCAGTTCTGCCGCCGTTGAGCCTCAGGCCAGCCCCACACCTTCGCTGGTCAGCATGGTCTTTGCCGTGTTCTTAACCTATCTGACCGTTGGTTTGCCGCTGCCGGTGATCCCGCTGTATGTCCATCATGAACTGGGTCTGAACAATGTGATGGTCGGTATCGCGGTCGGCATTCAGTTTCTTGCGACCGTGCTGACGCGGGGCTATGCCGGGCGTCTTGCCGATCAGCAAGGTGGCCGGCGCTCGACCATCCAGGGAATGCTGGCCTGTTCGCTGGCCGGACTGGCCTATCTGCTGGCGGCATTATTGCCGGTGGATGTGATGGTGAAATTTGGTCTGTTGGTGATCGGCCGTTTGATTCTTGGTTTTGGCGAAAGCCAGCTGCTGACTGGCAATCTCACCTGGGGCATGGGGCTGGTGGGGCCGAAGTGTTCCGGGCAGGTGATGTCATGGAACGGCATGGCGATTTATGGCGCGCTGGCAGCGGGCGCACCGCTGGGTTTGCTGCTGCATGCTCACTGGGGCTTTGTCGCGCTTGGCGTGACCACCCTGCTGCTGCCGCTGTTTGCTTTGCTGTTTAACGTCTGGGTGCGGCCGGTAGCGACCCATGCGGGCGAGCGCCCCTCGCTGTGGCGCGTGGTCGGGCAGATTTGGCAGCCGGGTTTAGGTCTGGCGTTGCAGGGCGTCGGCTTCGCCGTGATCGGTACTTTTGTCTCGCTCTGGTTTGCCGCGCAAAGCTGGGGCAATGGCGGTTTTGCCCTGACGGCGTTTGGCCTTGCCTTTGTGCTGATGCGCGTGTTGTTTGGCGGAATGCCGGATCGTTTTGGCGGTATCCGGGTGGCGCTGGTTTCGCTGGCCATCGAGGTTTGCGGCCTGCTGCTGCTGGGCCTGGCACCGAATGGCTGGCTGGCGCTGGCGGGTGCGGCACTGACCGGCTGCGGCTGTTCACTGGTCTTCCCGGCGTTAGGAGTTGAAGTGATTAAACGGGTGCAACCACAGGTTCGCGGTACCGCGCTGGGGGGCTATTCGGCGTTTCAGGATATTGCTTACGGCATCAGCGGCCCGTTGGCCGGCATGCTGGCGACCTCCGCCGGTTATGGTGCGGTATTTATTGCCGGTGCTGCCGCTGCCGCAACCGGTATTCTGGTTACGCTGCTGTTTGCCCGCGCTCAGTAATCGAGCTGCGCCAGCTTATCAACCGCCTGAATAATCTCCGTGCGCTCCAGCGCGGAGAATCCGAGAATCCAGCCTTGTTGCGGCGCGCTTTGCCTGATGCACAGCGGTGCCAGTGTTGGCAACAGTAATCCTCGCGCGGCGGCCTGAGCACTCAGTTGCTGCGCATCCCCGCGGTTCAGTCTGACCGCCAGTTGCAGGCCGCCATGGTTATCCAGCGGTAAAAAACGGTCGCTCAGTTTCAGCGTCAGTTGTTCAAGTAACAGGTCACGACGGCTGTGATATAACTGACGCATCAGGCGTAAGTGCGCGGCAAAATGGCCGTTATCAATAAAGTCGGCGGTGATTGCCTGTGGCAGCTGCGCGCTGTGGCCATCGATAACGCTGCGTAAGCGGCGTAGCGGCTCAACCAGCGCTGGCGGCACCACCATATAAGCCAGACGCAATGAGGGAAACAGCACTTTGGAAAAGGTGCCGAGATAGATCACCCGCCCGGCGTTATCCAGACCCTGCATCGCGGGCATCGGCATGCCGCCATAGTAAAATTCGCTGTCGTAATCATCCTCAATTAACCAGCTCTGCCGGGTGGTGGCAAAGTTCAGCCATTGCAGGCGGCGCTCCAGACTCATGGTGACGCCGGTGGGATACTGATGTGACGGCGTGAGATACACCAGCCTCGGCGTGCCTGCCGTCAGCTGTGCGCCCTGATGGTCGAGAGACAGGGGAGAGAGCTGTGCGCCAGCGGTAATAAACGCATTGCGCGCGCCGGGGTAGCAGGGATCTTCCAGCCAGACCGAATCCCCCGCGTCCAGCAGCAGCAACGCGATCATCTGCAACGCCTGCTGTGAACTGCTAAGAATCATCACCTGTCCGGCATCACAGCGCACCCCACGTGACTGCGCCAGATAGCGCGCCACCGCCTGGCGTAACGGCAGATAGCCCTGAGGATCGCCATAGCGCATCAGCTTTTCGCCGTGCTGGCGCTGCTGGCTGGCAGTAATGCGACGCCAGAGCGCATGCGGGAAAGCGCGTAATTCTGGCGAACCGGCGGCGAAAGCATACGGGAAAGGCGGATCCTGACAGCCGCCGGTGGCGACAATCTGCTGCCCACGTTGCGACAGCGCCAGTATGCCGGGCGTCGCTGCCACCGGCTTTGCGTCAGTGAACATCGCGATGGCGACAAAGGTTCCCTGACCGACTTTACGTAGCAGATAGCCCTCACTTTCCAGCTGGCTATAAGCGGCTTCTACCGTCACTCGCGACAGGCCAAGATCCTGCGCCATCAGGCGTGAAGAGGGTAAACGCTGGCCTTTTTGCAGGGTACCCTGGGCAATTGCCTGCCGCAACGAGGCGCTTAAGCGCTCGCGGCGCGTACCCGTCTGCTGCGAAGCCAGTAACGCCAGCAGCGGCGCAGTGATAATTGCCATAAATCGGTCTTATTAATGGCCTGAAATGGGTATCAAGTGTAAGGCCGATTTGGCGTATTATCGAGTGAAATAATCAGCAGGAGATAATGATGCACACCTCATCAGTACTGGCCTTCCCCCCGCCCGACGCGGCTGAGAGCGCCGAATGGCTGCGCAAAAAACTGGCATATTATGCTGATGCCTGGGATGTGGCGGAGGATCTGTCGCGCGGCGTTAGCGAGATTGTGGTGATTGATACCCGCTCGCCAGAGGCGTATCGCGCCGGTCACATCTGCGGTGCCGTCAGTTTTCCCCACCGCACCATGACGGCGGAGAGCACTGCGTCGCTCGATCGCAGCAAAGTGTATGTAACCTATTGCGATGGCATCGGCTGTAATGGCTCAACTAAAGGCGCGTGGAAGCTGGCAAGCCATGGATTTCGGGTGAAAGAGTTAATTGGCGGGCTGGATTTCTGGCGGCGCGATAATCATCCCCTGGCTGAGGGTGACGAGCCGGGCAGCTGGCCATTGGCGGCGACGCTGCCCGGCTGCGGCTGTTAATTAAATCAATAACAGTTAAGCGTATTTATTATTTTTTTTAGTTTGTCATTTAAAGAAAAGGGACGTTATATAAGCAACGGATTGGCTAATTAATCATGATAAGGATGCCAGATGGATACCTATACTGATATTGCAAGACGGATTGCCAGAATCATGGTTTCGCCTGAAACGATGGTCGGCGTAACGCAAGGAATGGTCTCAGTGCCTGTGGATCTAAGCTATCTGGCTTATGGGTTTATTGATACTGAGACCAGAGGTATACGACAGGATGAAAAAATTCGCTTAGCGTTTGCTGTAAAAAGAGGAATATTGCACCGGGAAAAGTTGATCAAAGCGGTGGCGATTATTCTGAATATGTTAGAAGAGGTTATGTCATTATCAATGCAGAAACGACTCTATGGTGGAACCTTGGGTTCCGCAGAGGGACGCTTTGGAACCTCGGCTTTTTTAGCTCAAATGGTGGCGAATTTTATAGTGCAAAGCAATGGTCTATGGATCAATGTCACCAAAACAGTGGCCCCTGCACTGTTGCTTGTCGGTGGCATCGCCGAGCGCTCTATTTACCGATCGCTTTATCTGCGTAAAGCAGCGCCTCCAATTTACAGAGCATTGAGACATAGTGGCGATCTCGATCTGCTTTTCTTTTTAATCGAACCTTAATTCAGCCCTTTATCGAGGCGATAAAAATAAGATATACCCAAAGTGAGGAAAACTTTAATCAACTTATGGAAATGATTGATAATGAAATTACCAATCTGGAAGGTTAAAAAATTACTATGGCATTTTTTCTGCTGGTTACTGGATTTTTTAAGTCATTTATTAGGAATGATTACGGTATTCCTCTGCTTTTATTGGTTATTTCATTTTGAAACCTGGTCAGAACGGTTGATATATATCAGTGCCACTCTTGTTATTTATATTGCTATTGTTGCCGTGGTTTGTCAGTTGACGAAAGAAAAGTATGACTAATCTGCCGGGCAACTGGCGCTCAACAGCCAGATTGCCCGATTGCGGCGATCAATCAGAGCAGAATCCACAGCAGCACGACCAGCAAGATCACCACGGCAAACGCGGTAAATGCCGGGCGATTAGCCAGCGGTTGCAGCACGGAAGGTAAGGATGCGGTCTGTGAATGATACAGTGGCCTGGGATTGATCTCGCTGTCGGCCAGCGGCTGTTCCGCCAGTTTCTCTGCGCGACGCGCAAACAGCAGGTTAAGCAGATCCTGAGTCTGGGCGGCGGTCAGCACCGACAGCGGCGTCGCCTGGAAGCGCTGCTGGCTGTAGATTTCCAGCATCTGTTGCTCGTCGCGGTCCGGCGGCTGCTTAAGCGCGGCGATCAGCATCGCCAGGGTTGGCGCGCTGTGCTGGCTTAAGGTCTGACGCACCTGCAAATACTGCGTCAGCAGCGGGAAGTGGCGTGACGGAATCGGGTCGCCGCTTTTCAGATTGACCAGTTTCAGCACCGATGCCCAGATTTTTACCGGCTGTTCATCGGTCGCCGCTGCCAGTCGGCCGATCTGCTGGTTAAGCGTATGATGCTCGGCAGGTAACAGGGTGCGATCGGTGGTCATGCTGCGCTGCGGCTGCGGAATCGCCAGCTGGCCGTTTTGCAGCATGGTCAGTACCTGACGCAGCTGATCCTGCGTCAGTGAACTTAATACCGTATGACCAAATTGCTGGCGAATAAAATCACTCACCGCCTGACGATTGTTACCCTGCGGCAGCAGATCGGTCAGTTGTTGCAACAGCTGACGCGTCGCGTGACTGTTTTGAACCTGTGCCAGACGGGTATTCAGAAACTGTTCCGCCGCCGGGAAATGCTGTGAGCGTAGCTCGGCATCGCTTTTTACACCGACCTCATGACGCAATCCGGCCCACAGCTCGACAGATTTAAGCGTACTGAGCGACATAATGCGCACGATCAGGCGTTCCAGCGTGGTGCGCTGGGCAGGAGAGAGCGGTTGATCGCCGGCACCCGCCGGACGTTGCTGACCTGGCGGCGTGGTTATCGCTGCGCGATCGCCGGAAAGCGGCGCACCTGGGCCACTGAGAGGTTGCATGGCGTAATCCTTTCCAAAAACAGGTCAACATCCGGGGCGCGCCGGAACAGAAACAGGTAATCCGCTATGATAACAATCCCGCCGGGGAATCGGTAGTGGTGAAGTCAATTAACTCCTTCCCCCACACGGCGGGGGAAGAAGCAACAGGATTAGCCGGTGGCCAGTGCGGCACGCTTAAGCCGCCAGCGTTTCCAGAGGGGAGGCAGCAGCAAAATCGCCACCGCCAGAATTAACAGTACTTTACTGATCAGACTTTCCCACAGAATCGGCAGGTTACCGTTACTGATTGACAGCGCGCGACGTAAATTTTGCTCCAGCATCTCCCCAAGCACAAAGCCGAGGATCAGCGGCGACATCGGAAAATCCATTTTGCGCAAGATATAGCCGAAGATGCCCAGTGCGACCATTAACATCAGGTCAAAGGTGGTGCTGTGCACCGCATAGGCGCCGACCGCTGAAATCGCGGCAATGGTGGGAACCAGGAACCACAAAGGGATGGTCAGCATGCGCGCGAAGAGATTGATCATCGGGATATTCATAATCAGCAGCATGACGTTGCCGATTAACAGCGCGGCAATCAGCCCCCAGACAATATCCGGCTGTTCGGTAAACATCGCCGGGC
>NZ_JRXE01000002.1:156376-156939 GCF_001267535.1 Winslowiella iniecta
AAATGAGCCACAGGCCGATGCATTATTGGCCGCTTCCGGTGCGGCAACGCCGCGAATATCGCCTTTGCCAAAGTTAGCGCCACCGCTGATTTTTTTCTCACTCATATAGGCGATAGCGCTGGCGATAGTGGCGCCGGCACCCGGCAGCACGCCGACAAAAAAGCCCAGTACGGAAGAGCGCAGGGTGGTACCGACGCACTGCGTTGCCTCTTTCAGATTGAACATCATGCGCCCGCTGGCGCGCACCACTTTTTGCCCGCTGCTGGTGGATTCCAGCATCAGCAGGATCTCACTGACCGAGAACAGGCCGATTACCACTACCACAAACTGAATGCCGTCGGAGAGGTGAACGCTGTCGAAGGTAAAGCGATAGACGCCGGAATTAGCATCCACGCCGATGGTCGCCATCGCCAGACCGATTAACGCGGCGAGCACCGATTTCAGCGGGTTATGACTCATCATGCTGCCCAGGCAGGCGATGGCAAACACCATCAGCGCAAAAAACTCTGCCGGACCAAATGCCAGCGACCAGTTGGCGAGCAACGGCGCAAACAGAATAATAC
>NZ_JRXE01000002.1:157068-209670 GCF_001267535.1 Winslowiella iniecta
GGGCAGATGCAGCGCAAAGGCCAGCGGCATCAGAATGGCAACGCCATTAATCGGACCAAGGCCGGGCAGGACGCCGACGATGGTGCCGATAAAGCAACCCGTCAGCGCGATCAGCAGGTTTTCCGGCGTCATGGCGACGGCAAAACCCTGCATTAAGAAAGACCAGGTTTCCATGGTAACTCCGTTAACTCAGCCAGCTGCCGAGCGGTAAAGTGACATCCAGCAGACGGTCAAAGGCGTAAAACAGCACGCCGCCGATCACCACGCCCGAGAGCGCAGACGCCCACCAGACGCCGCCAAACAGCATGCCAAGACCAAAGGTCAGCAGTGCGGTACTCAGTGGAAAACCGAGGGATTCAAACAGCCAGCCATACAGCAGCATCATTACCATCAGCATCAGTAACCGGCGGAAAACCGGCTTCGCGGGCCAGCTGATCAGGTCCGGCTTGCGTATCAGCAGCAGCACCGCACAAAGCGCCATCAGGCTGAGCAGAATCATTGGAAACGGGCGCGGACCGAGAGGTTCATAGTTGTATTCGCTGTGAATGCCCCGGCCGATAAACAGGCCCGCGAGACACAGCGCCAGCCACAGCGTCGCGAAGATACGATCGCTCATCATCGCCTCCGCTTATTTCGCCAGCCCGAAGGATTTGGCTTGTTCGCGATAATCCGTCACCTGTTGTTTGACGTAACTGTCCAGCGCTTTACCAGTCATATTAAATTCAAACAGGCCACGCTGGTCGCGCTGCTTTTTAAACGCTTCGCTGGCGGTCAACTTATTAAAGGCGTCTTGCCACCACTGATATTCGGCGTCGCTGACCTTCGGACCGAGATAAAAACCGCGGATAACCGGCCAGACAATATCGAAACCTTGCTCTTTCGCGGTCGGAATCGCCTGCAGTGGCTCCGGCAGGCGTTTATCTGACATGACTGCCAGCACGCGCAGCTTGCCACCTGCCAGATGGGGCACCATTTCACTCATATCACCGGACACTACCTGAATATGGTTGCCAAGCAGCGCGGTAACCGCTTCGCCGCCGCCCTCAAAGGCGACATAGCGCATTTTACGCGGATCCAGCCCCGTATCGCGTGTCAGCAGTGCGGTTTTCATCCAGTCCTGGCTGCCAATCGATGCGCCCGCACCGACCACCACCGAGTTGATATCTTTTTTCATCGCCGCCATCAGTTCGCCGAGCGTCTGGTATGGCGAGTCGGCGCGTACTGCGACCATGCCGTAATCGGTGCCGATTGCCGCCAGCCACTTCACATCATCGACCGTGTAGCGGCCAAATTTGCCTTGCGACAGATTCAGCAGTGAACCGCCGGAGAACGCGACCACCGTGCCAAACTCGGCCGGACGCTGGGCGATAATCGCGTTATACGCCACGGCACCGACGCCGCCAGGCATAAAGGTGACGCGCATCGGCGCTTTCAGCAGTCCGTTTTCCTGCAATGAGATCTGTAACAGTTTGCAGGTCAGGTCAAAGCCGCCGCCGGGTTTGGCCGGGGCAATACATTCTGTGCGGCTGGGCGCTTCAGTGGCAAAACTGGCCTGCGCTGCCAGGCAGAGAGCGGCAGTGGCCAGGGTGGTGCGGATCATTTTTTTCATTAACTGCTCCATGTAAATATCTTCCCAGAGTGTGAGGCTTGCCGAATTTTCACGGTTGCCAAATTGTTAAGGCAGCAACCTTTCAATTACCTTTCACTGGACGGGAAAATCAACAGGATGTGATATGCGTCTCTTACTGGTGGAAGATACGGCGGAGCTGGCGTGCTGGTTGCACAAGGCGCTAACCCATGCGGGATTCGCCGTTGACTGGGTGGCTGATGGTCTGGCAGCCGATCAGTTGTTACAAACCGAGCAATACGCGCTGGTGGTTCTGGATGTGTCACTGCCGCGGCTAAACGGGCTGGAACTGCTGGCGCGCATCCGTAAGCGCGGGCAGAGCCTGCCGGTACTGTTACTGACGGCACGGGCGGAACTGGCGGATCGGGTGCGCGGGCTTAATCAGGGGGCGGATGACTATCTGACCAAACCTTTCGAGCTGGCAGAGCTTGAAGCGCGTATTCGTGCGCTGCTGCGCCGCAGTCAGAGCCACCCGATGGCGGCGCAGGTGTTTGGTCAGCTGATGCTGCATGACGACGGTTTCTTTGTGTTGCAGGACAAGCCGCTGGCGCTGACGCCGCGTGAATCCAGTGTGTTAACCACGCTGATGCAGCGCCGTGGCCGGCCGGTTTCGCGTCAACAGCTGTATGAGCAGACTTTTACCCTCGCAGATGAAGCCAGCCCGGAAAGTATCGAACTGTATGTGCACCGGGTACGTAAAAAACTCTCCGGCAGTAATGTCTCGATTGTGACGCTGCGCGGGCTGGGCTACAGCCTGGAGTGCCAGCCGTGCGCCTGATCCACTCGCTACGCGGCGAGCTGTTGCTGTGGCTGGGATTGCCGCTGTTACTGCTGTGGGGATTGTCGGTGTATACCCACTATGAAAGTGCCTCGCAGGCGGCAACCCAGGCTTATGATCGCTCATTGCTGGCGTCGGCGCGCACCGTGGCGGAACGGCTGACGGTGCGCAGCGGACAGCTGGAAGTGGATGTGCCCTGGGTGGTGCTCGACAGTTTCGAGCGCAATATGCCGGATCGGCTGTTTTATCAGGTGATTTCGCCAGAGGGTAAAACGCTATCCGGCTATAACGATCTGCCAGGCATCCCGCCGGATAGCCGCCTGTCCACCCGTTATCCGGCGCTGGTTTACTTTTATGACGCCGACTATCGCCATACCCCGATTCGCATTGCCGCGCTGTGGCAGCCGGTCAGTGAAGAGGGGATCGGCGGTATGGCGCTGATCCTGGTGGCGGAAACGCTGACGTCACGCCAGCAGTTTGCCGCCGGACTGTTGCGCACCGCGATCTGGAGTCAGGGATTGTTGGTGCTGATCACTTTGCTGCTGGCGGGGCTGATGCTGCGCAAGGTGCTGCGTCCACTGCGTCGCTTATCACGTATTATATTGCGCCGTGATCCGGGCGACTTGTCGCCCCTGCCGTCGGTGATGCCGTGGTCAGAAATGCAGCCGCTGATTGCCGCGTTCAATCGTTATATGGCGCGCCTGCGCGAACTGCTGGCACGTCAGGCGCGATTTAGCGGCGATGTCTCCCATCAGTTGCGCACGCCGCTGACCATACTGAAAACCCAGCTGGCGCTGGCGCTGAACAGTCCGCGGCCGGAAATCTGGCGCGAGAGCTTGCAGGGAATGCGCGTCACGCTGGATGACACCATTCTGCTGACTGAGCGGCTACTCCAGCTATCGCGGATTAAAGGGCAGCACGGTGACGAGAACGCGTTACAGCGTGTTGATCTGGCCGAACGGTTGCGTGAGGCCTGCCTGACGCGTTATCAACAGGCGAGAAGTAAACGCATCGACTTAGGCTATGAGGGCGATGAGCACTGTGACGTGATGGGCGACGCGCTGTTACTGGCAGAGCTGTGCGCCAATCTGCTGGATAACGCCATCAAATACACCCCGCCGGGTGGCGTGGTGACTGCGCGGCTGCGTCATGGTCGGCTGGAAATTGAGGACAGCGGGCCAGGTATTGCACAATCCGAACGTCAACTGGCGATGATGCCATTCTGTCGGCTGGAGGGGAATGGCGGCCAGTCCGGAGTCGGGCTAGGGCTGGCGCTGGTAAAGGATATCACCGACTGGCACGGCACCCATGCGGAACTGCTTAGCAGCCCGTTATTAGGCGGGCTGCTGGTGCGTATCCCGTTTACCTGCCTGCCGGAGATCAAGCGGACGGCGTAACCTGCGCTTTGCTGCGGATTAATGGCGTGCGTAAACGCTGCGCCAGTAACACGCCGAACAAGGTAACGCCGCCGCCAATATAGTGATAGCTGTGCAGCGACTCATGCAGAAACAGTACGGCGATAATCGCGGTAAAGATCGGTGCCAGGTTCATAAAGATGGTGGCGGTATTGGCGCCCATACGCTGTACTCCCTGAATCCACAGGAATGGCGCGATAATCGATGCCGGAATCCCGGCGAACAGCACCAGCGGAATATTGTGCAGATTCAGTGACACGTCAGAGGCGGCCAGAAAGCCGGGCGTCAGCATCAGCACGCCAAATATAATCTGCACATACAGGCTCTGCCAGTTGGGCAGCGGAATCGCCCAGCGTTTGGTCAGCACGCCGTAAAGCGCATAGGAGGTTGAGGCGGCAAACATCATCAGTTCGCCTTTACCCAGTCCATGCATCAGCAACTGCTGCGGGCTGCCCTGGCTGACCAGCCACACCAGGCCAGCAAACGACAAAATACTGCCGAGCAGAATACCGAGGGTCGGAGCCAGCCGCAGCACCAGCAGGCTAATCAGCACCGTCAGCAGTGGGATCAGCGCATTCAGAATGCCCATAAACAGCGCGGTAACGCTGTGCGCAGCATAATAAGCGAGGCTCTGATACAGCACCATGCCGAGCAAGCCGAGAATCAACAGTTTCCACCACTGCGCGGCAATCTGCCGACGGTTGCGCCAGGCTCCGGGCAACACAAACGGCGTCAGCGTAATCAGCGCCAACAGCCAGCGATAAAAGGAGATGGCCGCCGGATCGATAGCATCTGCCGACATTTTGCTGACGATGGCATTGATCGACCAGATCAATACCGCGAACAGAGGAAACAGGAAATTCATGGCGTGTCTCAGTAATTAAATCATGGCAGCAGTGTACGCTTGTCGGTTTTCCATGAGATAGTTAAAATCAGACAAGTTTACTCGCGGACCGGACAGAATGAGCCAGCAGCTGACTTATCATGCACCTGAACATGCCAGAGACGCGCGTTTTTTCTTTCGTTATGAACAGGCCAACGCGCGCACTGAATATCTGCCGCACGCGCACAGCTGGGGGCAGGTGATATTCGTCAAATGCAACGTGCTGGAGATGAATGTCGAAGGCCAGCGCTTGCTGACGCCCGCCGAGTTTCCCATCTGGATCCCTCCGGGTAAACAGCACGCCAGCTATAACAATAAACAGGCTCATTTTCGCACCTTTAATATCGCCGCCAGCCTGTGTCATGGCCTGCCGGACAATGCCTGTCTGTTGAAAGTCGGGCCGATCGTGAATGCGATTATCGACGACTGCGCCATGCGCCAGCTGCTGGTCGCCGAGAGCGAAGCGGATATTCGCCTGTGCGAAGTGCTGCTCGATCAGCTGTCAAAAGCGCAGCAGCAGGAGAGCTATCTGCCCACTTCGCAGGATAAATATCTTGCGCCGATTTTGCAGGCGCTGGAGCACAATCCGGCCGATAACACCACGCTGGCGCAGTGGGCGCAGCGGGTGTACACCACCGAGCGCACGCTGTCGCGCCGCTGTCAGGCGCTGCTCGGTATGTCGTTCAGCGAATGGCGGCAGCGTTTACGTTTTTTGCATGCGATTTCAAAGCTGGAGCAGGGGATGACGGTGCAGAATGTGGCGCTGGATTTAGGCTACAGTTCGGCCTCGGCGCTGATTGTGATGTTTCAGCGGCAGAGCGGCATGACGCCGGAACGTTATCGCCAGCGCGCCGGATAATGGCGCGCCGCAATGCTACAACGCACGCTGACAATATGGCAGAATGTTGGCCCCCACTGTGCTGATGCAGGAAACGAACTTTTGAAAATCCTCGTTGATGAAAATATGCCTTATGCCCGCGAACTGTTTAGCCGTACCGGCGATGTGGTCGCGGTGCCGGGTCGTCCGATTCCCGAAGCGCAACTGCGCGACGCTGATGGTCTGATGGTGCGTTCGGTAACCAAAGTGAATGCCGAACTGCTTAGCGGCAAACCGGTGAAGTTTGTCGGCACCGCCACCGCGGGAACCGACCATATTGATGAAGATTTTCTTGCCGCGCAGGGCATTGGTTTTTCCGCCGCGCCAGGCTGCAACGCGATTGCGGTAGTGGAATACGTGTTCTCTGCGTTGCTGCTGCTGGCAGAACGCGACGGCTTTCAGTTAACCGATCGCACCGTGGGTATTGTTGGTGTCGGTAATGTTGGCAGTCGCCTGCAAGCGCGGCTTGAGGCGCTGGGAATTCGCACGCTGTTATGCGATCCGCCGCGTGCCGATCGCGGTGACCAGGGCGAGTTTTATTCGCTGGAGCAACTGGTGGCTGAGGCCGATATCCTTACCTTCCACACGCCATTATTTAAAGACGGCGCCTATAAAACCCTGCACCTCGCCGATGGCGCGCTGCTGCGGGCGTTAAAACCCAACAGCATTCTGATTAATGCCTGCCGTGGTGCGGTGGTGGATAATGCGGCGCTGCTCGACGTGCTGAACCAGCGCGACGATCTTAGCGTGGTGCTGGATGTCTGGGAGCCGGAACCGGAGCTGTCGCTACCGCTGCTGGATAAAGTGGATATTGGCACCGCTCATATCGCCGGTTATACCCTTGAAGGGAAAGCGCGCGGCACCACTCAGGTGTTTGAAGCCTGGACGCAGTTTATTGGTCAGGCGCAGCAGGTGGCGCTGGATACCCTGCTGCCAGCGCCGGAATTTGGCCGCATTACGCTGCATGGGCCATTAGATCAGCCAACGCTGAAACGTTTAGTGCATCTGGTGTATGATGTGCGCCGCGATGACGCCCCGCTGCGTCATGTTGCCGCCATCGCCGGCGAATTTGATCGCCTGCGGAAGAATTATCAGGAGCGACGCGAATGGTCGTCGCTGCATGTGCAGTGTGATAACGCCGACGCCGCTGAGTTGCTGAAAAAGCTCGGTTTTAATGCCGTTTATCAGTAGGTTAACGTGGCACGGGCGGCGAGAACGCCGCCCGTGCGTTTAAACCACGGGCATCTGTCGTTTGGTGTCAAAAATTTCTGTCACGCTGTAAAGCGCGGAAAAGTCTGAATCAACGGGCGGTGTCATCACCGCCTTCTGTTTTTGTGTCATTGTCTGGAGTAAACCAACATGTCTGACGGCTGGAATATTGCGCTTTTGGGCGCGACAGGCGCAACAGGGAACGCTTTATTGGAATTACTGGCGGAACGTCAGTTCCCGGTTGGTGAATTGTATTTACTGGCCAGCGAGCGCAGTGCAGGTGAAAACATGCGCTTCGAAGGCAAAACGCTGTTTGTGAAAGATGCCAGCGATTTCGACTGGTCTCAGGCGCAGCTGGCATTTTTTGTTGCGGGTCGCGAGGCTTCAGCGCTCTATGCCGAAGAAGCCGCCAGTGCCGGTTGCCTGGTGATCGACAGCAGCGATCTGTTTGCCATGGAACCTGACGTGCCGTTAGTGGTGGCCGATGTTAATCCGCAGGTACTGGCGGATTACCGTAACCGCAATATTATTAGCGTGGCGGACAGTCTGACCAGCCAGTTGCTGTGTGCGATTAAACCGCTGGTGGAGCAGGCTGGCCTGAGACGTTTGCAGGTGACCAATATGCTGTCTGTCTCCTCTTACGGCAAAGCCGCGGTGGATTCACTGGCCGGTGAGAGTGCGCGTTTGCTGAACGGCATTCCGGCGGAAGATCACTATTTCGGTCGGCAGCTGGCGTTTAACATGCTGCCGCTGCTGGCTGACAGCGAAGGCAGCGTGGCGCAGGAGCGTCGGCTGGTGGATCAGGTACGTAAAGTGATGCAGGACGAAGGCTTACCGATTGCCGTCAGCTGTGTGCAGTCACCGGTATTTTACGGTAATGCGCAGATCGTTCATGTGGAAGGTTTACGTCCGCTGTCCGCGGAAGAGGCGCGTGATGAACTGGCGCGTGCCGAAGATATCGTGCTGTCCGGCGAAGATGACTACCCGACGCAGGTCGGTGATGCTTCCGGCAATATCCAGCTGAGCATGGGTTGCCTGCGCAATGATTACGGCGTACCTGAGCTGCTGCAGTTCTGGTCGGTCGCCGATAACATCCGCTTCGGCGGCGCGCTGATGGCGATTAAAGCGGCTGAAAAACTGGTGCAGGAGTATCTGTACTGATGTCTGAGGGGGGTTTGCCAGTTGAGACCAGCACCATTAAGCTGGCGCTCGGCGTGGAGTATGATGGCTGTCGTTATTACGGCTGGCAGCGTCAGCAGGAAGTGCGCAGCGTGCAGGCGCGGCTGGAGCAGGCGTTGTCGAAAGTCGCCAACCATCCGGTGAATGTGTTTTGCGCCGGGCGCACCGATGCTGGCGTCCACGGCACCGGTCAGGTGGTGCATTTCGAAACCACCTCGCAGCGCAAAGACGCTGCGTGGACGCTGGGTGCCAATGCCAATCTGCCGGCGGATATCGCGGTACGTTGGGTGAAACAGGTGCCGGATGAGTTTCATGCGCGCTTCAGTGCGACTGCGCGGCGCTATCGCTATGTTATCTATAATCAGCGGCTGCGTCCGGCGATTTTAGGTGGCGGCGTGACCCATTTTTACCATCCGCTGGATGCGGAGAAAATGCAGCGTGCCGGACAGTGTCTGATTGGCGAAAACGACTTTACCTCGTTTCGCGCCGTGCAGTGCCAGTCACGGACGCCATGGCGTAACGTGATGCATCTGAACGTCAGTCGCCACGGCAGCTATATTGTGGTGGATATTAAGGCGAATGCCTTTGTGCATCATATGGTGCGCAATATTGTCGGAAGCCTGATGGAAATTGGTTGCGGCAATCAGCATGAAGGCTGGATGGCCGAACTGCTGGCAGCCAAAGATCGTACGCTGGCGGCGGCCACGGCGAAAGCTGAAGGGCTGTATCTGGTGGCGGTTGATTACCCGCAGCATTTTGCCTTACCACGTCCACCGATGGGACCCCTGTTCCTCGAGGATTAATACCGGACTGAAGGATTTTGAGAGAGAATCATGGATCTAATTCGTTTTGTCATCGATTTTATCCTGCATATTGATGTTCACCTGGCGGAGCTGGTGGCGCAGTACGGCATCTGGATTTACGCCATCCTGTTTTTGATCCTGTTCTGTGAAACCGGATTAGTGGTCACGCCATTCCTGCCGGGTGACTCACTGCTGTTTGTTGCCGGCGCGCTGGCCGCATTGCCGGGTAACGATCTTAACATTCACCTGATGGTGACACTGTTGGTGATTGCAGCAATTCTGGGAGATGCGGTTAACTACACCATCGGACGACTGTTTGGAGAACGATTATTCAGTAATCCGAACTCAAAAATTTTCCGTCGCAGCTATCTTGATAAAACCCATGCGTTTTATGCGCGTCACGGCGGGAAAACCATCATTCTGGCGCGTTTCGTGCCGATAGTCCGCACCTTCGCGCCGTTTGTTGCCGGTATGGGCCATATGTCCTATCGTCACTTTGCGTTTTATAACGTCAGCGGCGCGCTGTTGTGGGTACTGCTATTCTCCTATGCTGGCTATCTGTTTGGTGACTTACCGATAGTGCAGGAGAACCTGAAATTGCTGATTGTGGCAATTATCGTGGTTTCGATTCTGCCGGGTGTGATTGAGGTGTGGCGTCATCGCCGCGCCGCGCGACAGCAGAAACAATAGCCAATTTAAGGGCTAAAAACGCCATAACCGAGCCGGACGGACCAGATTTCTATCCACAGCGCCGGAAGGTTATGGTTTAATGAGCGACATTTACGGCCTGCTGAAGTCGCTTTCAGCAGCAACAAGAAAACTGGTTTCACCAGGTTCAAACAGAAAGGTCATCAATGAGCTGGATTGAACGAATTCTCAACAAGAGCACCATCACCCCTTCGCGTAAGGCGAGTATTCCTGAAGGGGTTTGGACAAAGTGTGATAGCTGTGGTCAGGTTCTCTACCGCGCCGAGCTGGAACGCAATCTGGAAGTCTGCCCGAAATGTGATCACCACATGCGTATGCATGGACGTGACCGCCTGCACAGCCTGTTAGACGAAGGCTCAATGGTTGAACTGGGTAGCGAACTGGAGCCAAGAGATCTGCTCAAGTTCCGGGATTCAAAAAAATACAAAGATCGCCTGGTTGCAGCACAGAAAGATACCGGCGAGAAAGATGCACTGATCGTGATGAAGGGGACGCTGCATGGCGCGCCGGTTGTCGCGGCGGCATTTGAGTTCTCCTTTATGGGCGGCTCAATGGGTTCCGTGGTCGGTGCGCGCTTTGTGCGTGCGGTGGAGCAGGCGCTGGAAGATAACTGCCCGATGATTTGTTTCTCGGCCAGTGGTGGCGCACGTATGCAGGAAGCGTTGCAATCGCTGATGCAGATGGCGAAAACCAGTGCCGCGCTGGCAAAATTACAGGAACGCGGTCTGCCGTATATTTCGGTGCTGACTGACCCAACCATGGGGGGCGTTTCCGCCAGCTTTGCGATGCTGGGCGACCTGAACATCGCTGAGCCAAAAGCTCTGATCGGTTTTGCCGGTCCGCGTGTTATTGAGCAGACAGTACGTGAAAAACTGCCGCCGGGCTTCCAGCGCAGTGAATTCCTGATTGAAAAGGGCGCGATTGATATGATCGTTCGCCGTCCGGAAATGCGTCTGAAACTGGCCAGTATCCTCGCCAAACTGATGAATCTGCCAGCGCCGCAGCCTGAAGCGGAAGAAGTTGCTGCCGAAGCACCTTCCCAGACCCCTGAGGCCTGACAGATGATGGAGAGGTACAGTCACTGTCGACACGGCAATGCTGTACCTTTCACCAATGAACCGTAACGTTGTGAACGGGACACATGGATAATCTTCACCTTCCTCAAGCCACGTCGCCTTTGGCCACGTGGCTTCATTATCTTGAGCATTTACATTCTCAGGCCATCGAACTTGGGCTGGATCGCATCCGCCGCGTCGCTGATCATCTTGATCTGCTAAAACCTGCTCCAACGGTATTTACCGTGGCGGGCACTAACGGCAAAGGCACCACCTGCCGTACGCTGGAAACGCTGTTGATGGCGGCAGGCTATCGGGTTGGCGTCTACAGCTCACCGCATCTGGTGCGTTATACCGAGCGCGTGCGTATTCAGGGTGCTGAACTGGACGAATCTGCCCATACCGCCAGTTTTGCCGCTATTGAAGCCGGGCGCGGTGAGACATCGCTGACCTATTTCGAATACGGCACACTGTCGGCGCTGATGCTGTTTAAGCAGGCGGCGGTTGATGTGGTGATTCTGGAAGTCGGCCTCGGCGGACGTCTCGATGCCACCAATATTGTCGATGCCGATGTGGCGGTGATCACCAGTATTGCCCTTGACCATACCGACTGGCTTGGCTCAGACCGCGAAAGCATTGGCCGCGAGAAAGCGGGGGTGTTTCGTGGCGTGAAACCGGCGGTGGTCGGCGAACCGGATATGCCGCAGTCGATTGCGGACGTTGCGGATGCCCTTGGCGCTACACTGTTGCAGCGCGATCGTCACTGGCATTACCAGCTTGATGGTAACAGCTGGAGCTTTACCGACAGTCACGGCAGTTTAGCCGGTCTGCCGCTGCCTCAGGTGCCCCTGCCCAATGCGGCCACCGCGTTAGCAGCACTGCGCGCGTCGACGTTGCAAGTGGATGAGGCGATTATTCGCCAATGGCTGGATAAAGCGATTCTGCCCGGTCGTTTTCAGACCGTGTCCAGCGCGCCGCGCGTGATTCTGGATGTTGCCCACAATCCGCACGCTGCCAGTTATCTGGCCAGCCGGCTGGCCGAGCTGCCAAAGCAGGGTAAAGTGCATGCGGTGGTCGGTATGCTGCATGATAAAGATATCGCCGGAACCCTTGCCTGTTTAGCGCCGCAAGTGGATAACTGGTACTGCGCACCGCTGGAAGGGCCACGTGGGGCAACGGCCGCCCAACTGATGGCGTATCTGCCGGAGGGACAGAGCTTTACCTGCGTGGTTGACGCCTGGCAAGCGGCGTTACAGCAGGCGCAGCAACAAGATATTGTGCTGGTGTGCGGCTCGTTCCACACCGTGGCACAGGTAATGGAAGCGATGGAAACGGAGAACGGCAGTGGCAAGTAAGTTTCAAAACCGTTTAGTCGGAACCGTCATTCTGGTCGCCGTTGGCGTTATCGTACTGCCAGGTCTGCTTGACGGTAAGAAAAAGCATTATAAAGAAGAGTTCGCGGCGATCCCGCTGGTGCCAAAACCGGGCGATCAGCAGGAAACCGATATGGTGCCGCCAGTGACGCAGTCATTGCCGTCGCAGCCGCCAGAAGGCGCAGGTGAAGCAGTCGAGGGCGACAGCGATCGCACGTCGCAGCCAGCGGATAATGGGTCAACCACGCCGCAGGCAGAAAGTCAGCCGACGGTGATTTCGCCGCCGCCAATGCAGCAATCAAAGCCGGTGGAGCAGCCCAAGTCTCAGCCTAAACCGCAGCAGCAGCCGAAGCCGGTCGAACAGCCGAAGCCACAGCCAAAACCGGTCGAAAAACCGAAGCCGGTTGAACAACCCAAACCGGTTGAACAACCGAAGCCGGAAAGCAGGCCACAGGAGCAGGCTCCGAGCGGTCAGGCTTATGTGGTTCAGCTGGGCGCACTGAAAAATGCGGCGAAAGTGAATGAGATCGTCGCGCAACTGCGGCTGTCGGGGTATCGAGCTTATACCGTGCCGTCAACGCCGGTACAGGGTCAGATCACCCGCATTTACGTTGGCCCGGACGCCTCGAAAGCCAAAATGCAGGCGGCGGTCAGCGATCTGCAAGGGATTTCCGGCCTCGGTGGCGTAGTAAAACCGTATAGCGCACGTTAAACCCTGTAGGGGAGCTGTTTTCGGCTCCCTTCCTGATGGCATTCGGGATACGGAATACTCGTCGCGCCTGTCGAAAATTAACGCAATGCTCTATGGTGATTGCCGTTTTTTTAATCGCCATTTTTTATTTAGTCTGGTAAAGGAAAACGCTACGCAAACGTTTTCTTTTTCTGTTAGAATTCGCCCCGAACTGGATGCAGGGGCACTGTCGCTGGAAGAGTTCATGGTCTGGATTGATTACGTCATCATTGCGGTTATCGGTTTTTCGGCTCTGGTCAGCCTGATCCGCGGGTTTGTTCGGGAAGCGTTATCTCTCGTTACCTGGGGATGCGCATTCTTTGTCGCCAGTCATTACTACTCCTATCTTGCGGTCTGGTTCACAGGTTTTGAAGACGAACTGGTTCGAAATGGAATTGCCATTGGCATACTCTTTATTGCTACCCTGATTGTGGGGGCGATAGTGAATTATGTGATTGGTTCCCTGGTCGAAAAGACCGGCCTGTCAGGTACCGACAGGGTGTTGGGCGTCTGTTTCGGGGCACTGCGTGGCGTACTGATTGTTTCTGCCATTCTGTTTTTCCTCGATACATTCACCGGCTTCTCAAAAAGCCCGGACTGGCAACAGTCTCAACTGGTTCCCCAGTTCAGTTACATCATCAGGTGGTTCTTTGACTACCTGCAAAGCACGTCGAGTTTTTTACCCCGGTAATCGCGCCGGGGGTGCGGCTTATGAGGATATGACAACATGTGCGGTATTGTCGGTATCACCGGTTTCATGCCGGTAAACCAGTCGATTTATGACGCGTTAACGGTGCTTCAGCACCGTGGGCAGGATGCCGCAGGCATCGTCACCATCGATGCATTAAATTGCTTCCGTCTGCGTAAGGCTAATGGCCTGGTCAGCGATGTATTCGAAGCGCGTCATATGCAGCGTCTGCAGGGTAATATGGGTATCGGCCACGTCCGTTATCCGACCGCCGGAAGCTCCAGTGCTTCTGAAGCGCAGCCCTTCTACGTTAACTCCCCTTACGGCATTACCCTTGCACATAACGGCAACCTGACTAACGCACATGAGCTGCGTAAACAGCTGTTTGAAAGCGGTCGTCGTCACGTTAACACCACGTCTGATTCAGAAATTCTGCTGAATATCTTTGCGCAGGAACTGGATCGCTTCCAGCACTATCCGCTGGAAGCAGAAAACATTTTTGCGGCGGTGGCGGCGGTGCATCAGAAGGTGCGCGGTGCTTACGCTGTGGTGTCGATGATTATCGGTCACGGCATGGTGGCTTTCCGCGATCCAAACGGTATTCGTCCGCTGGTGATCGGCAAGCGTGCGATGGCCGATGGTCGCATTGAGTATATGGTGGCCTCCGAAAGTGTGGCGCTGGATACGCTGGGCTTTGAGTTCCTGCGCGACGTTGCGCCGGGCGAGGCGGTGTACATCACCGAGAAAGGTCAGCTTTCCACCCGTCAGTGTGCGGAGAACCCGAAAAGTAATCCCTGCCTGTTCGAGTACGTCTACTTTGCGCGCCCGGACTCGTTTATCGACAAGATTTCGGTCTACAGCGCCCGTGTGCGTATGGGTACCAAGCTGGGCGCCAAGATTGCGCGCGAATGGGAAGATCTGGATATCGACGTGGTGATTCCGATTCCGGAAACTTCCTGCGATATCGCGCTGGAGATCGCCGGTATTCTGAATAAGCCTTATCGTCAGGGTTTTGTGAAAAACCGCTATGTTGGGCGTACCTTTATCATGCCGGGCCAGCACCTGCGTCGCAGTGCGGTTCGCCGTAAGCTGAACGCCAACCGTGCTGAGTTCCGTGATAAAAACGTGCTGCTGGTGGATGACTCCATCGTGCGTGGCACCACCTCTGAGCAGATCATTGAGATGGCGCGCGAAGCCGGGGCGAAAAAAGTGTACCTCGCTTCTGCGGCACCGGAAATTCGCTTCCCGAATGTTTACGGTATCGATATGCCAAGCGCGACTGAGCTGATTGCTCATGGCCGCGAAGTCGAAGAGATTCGCCAGATTATTGGTGCCGACGCGCTGATTTTCCAGGATCTTGACGATCTGATTGAAGCGGTACGTGAAGAGAACCCGGATATCGCGCAGTTTGAATGCTCGGTATTTAACGGAATCTACGTCACTAAAGATGTCGATCAACAATATCTTGAGTATCTCCAGTCACTGCGTAATGACGATGCCAAAGCACTGGCGCGCCAGAACGAAGTGGAAAACCTGGAAATGCATAACGAAGGTTAATGCTGACGCGTCAGTCTCTCTGGTTTTCGCAGAAAAGCATGCCAGTCGGTTAGCGCCGGCTGGCTTTTTTTTTGGCTCTTACATTGCGGAGATTCGCATATTGTGCGCTGTTACAAAAACAGGTTACTCCGCTCTGATGCCGGACAAATGTGTACCGGCAGAACTCGCTAAACCCGCGCCGTAACACAATTTCTTTTTACTATTGCCGCAGGCATAATGGCGTGACATGGTGGCCGTGCGACGGACATGAATAATGAAAATGCAACGCATCACGTTACATGATATTGCCACGCTGGCAGGCGTAACAAAAATGACGGTCAGCCGCTATTTGCGCACGCCTGAAAAAGTTAAAGCAGAGACAGCGGAAAGAATTGCCAGCGTTATCGCTGAAGTCGGTTATCAACCTGATGCGGATAATCCGGTTATCGCCAGTCACTCGCTGCCGCGTATCGGTGTGCTCATCCCCTCATTTCATAATCAAATCTTTGCCGATCTGCTGGCGGGTATCGAATCGGTTACAAGTGCGCAGGGCTATCAGACGCTGGTGGTGAATTACGACTACGACAGGCAGCGTGAGGAAGAGCAAATCGCTGCGGTACTGGCATTTAATGTTAAAGCGCTGCTGCTGACTGAAACCATCCATACCGTACGCGCCGAAAAGTATCTTAATGCCGCCGCGATTCCGGTAGCGGAAGTAATGGGATTATCCCACACGCCGGGGCGTATCAATGTTGGTTTTAATAATAATCGCGCCGGTTTTGATATGACCAGTATGCTGATTGCCAGCGGCAAAAAACGGATTATTTACTTCGGTTCAATGTCAGATATTCGCGATGAACAGCGCTATGCTGGCTATTGCGAAGCGATGGCAGCGGCGTGTCTGCCGGCGGGCCGCATTGTGCCGAATAAGGTGTCGTCGGTGTCAATTGGTACCGGCATGATGACGCTGGCGCGGCAGATGTATCCGGATATGGATGGTATTCTCTGTACCAATGATGATCTGGCGGTTGGCGTGTTACAGGAGTGCCGTGTTGCGGGTATCCTGGTTCCCCAACAGCTGGCGATCGCCGGTTTTCACGGTCTGGAAATTGGTCAGGTGACCACGCCTAAACTCGCCAGTGTGATTACGCCGCGCTTTGATATGGGTAAAATTGCCGCCGAAATTCTGATCAAAAAAATTCAGCATCAGCCGACCATTGAACAAGTCGATTTGCATTACCGTTTGTCGATGGGTGCAACGATTTAACCACTCTGCGTGTCCAAATGATTGATTTGCCGGCGAGGTCACGCCATTAGTAACATCATTTGTTAACACTTTTTAGCGTGAGCCGTGTCGCAACAAAAAGCCTCAGATCGCCTTTAATAGTTTCTGTCATCCCGACTGAAATTATCAGAGGAAAGTTTCATGATTCAGTTATCTCGTCCTCCGGTTAAATAACATCATTAGCGTATTTATCGTGGTTAGCCCCAGCGGTTAACCCTGCCCGTTGCGTTATTTTAAGGAGGTTGCCTGTGGATAATAAGATACCCGGAACCCGTTGGTTACGTGTGATTGCGCCGATCCTGATTACCTGTATTGTCTCATTTATGGATCGGGTGAATATCAGCTTTGCCTTGCCTGGCGGGATGGAAAAAGATCTGGCGATTACCAGCCAGATGGCCGGTATTGCCAGCGGGATATTTTTTATTGGTTATCTGTTTCTGCAAGTGCCCGGCGGGCGCATTGCGGTGAATGGCAGCGGTAAACGCTTTATTGCCTGGTCGCTGGTGGCGTGGATGGTGGTTTCGATCGCCACCGGCTTTGTCACCAACCATTATCAGTTGCTGGTACTGCGCTTTATCCTCGGCGTGTCGGAAGGCGGTATGTTGCCGGTGGTGTTAACCATGGTCAGCAACTGGTTCCCGGAAAAAGAGCTGGGACGCGCCAATGCCTTTGTGATGATGTTTGCGCCGCTTGGCGGGATGTTTACCGCCCCGATTTCCGGTTTAATTATTAATGCCTTTGACTGGCGCTGGCTGTTTATCATCGAAGGTTTGCTGTCGGCCGTGGTGTTATTGGTCTGGTGGCTGGTGATCAGCGATCGTCCGGAGGAAGCGCGCTGGTTGCCCGAACGCGAACGCGATTATCTGCTGCGTGAGCTGGCTAACGATCGCCATGCCCGTCGTAATCTGCAACCGGTCAGCAATGCGCCGCTGAAAGATGTATTTCGTAATACTGGCCTGTTGAAGCTGGTGGCGCTGAATTTCTTTTATCAGACCGGCGATTACGGCTATACCTTATGGCTGCCGAGTATCCTCAAGAATCTGACCGGGGCCAATATGGCCGGGGTAGGGATATTAGCGGTGCTCCCTTTTGTCGCCACTATCCTCGGTATTTATGTGATTTCCCGCTTCAGCGATCGCTCGGGGAAAAGACGCTTCTGGGTCATGTTCTCACTGTTCTGTTTCGCCGCCGCGTTATTGGCTTCCGTCATCCTGCGCGATCATATTATTGCTGCCTATATTTCGCTGGTGGTTTGTGGCTTCTTCCTGAAAGCGGCAACCAGCCCGTTCTGGTCGATTCCGGGGCGCATTGCTTCGGCGGAAGTGGCCGGTAGCGCACGTGGGGTGATTAACGGGCTGGGAAATTTAGGCGGATTTTGCGGGCCGTTTCTGGTCGGTATCGTTATTTATCAATATGGCCAGAATGCGGCAATCTGCGCGCTGGCGGCGTCACTGGTTATCGCTGGCCTGATTACACTGACTCTGCCGAAGGGATGCGACAGAAATGAAAAACCGCAGAATGAGTCGCTTAAGCCGGAGCAAGCGCAGCGGGCGTAATCTGACCGCGGTCAAACCGCTGGCAGCCGGGGATACCCGCAGTTGTAATTTGTCGCGCCAACGTCCAAACTTGCGCCATTAAGTATGATTTAACAAGGCAGAAGTATGAAGCGACTCATTATCGGTATTTCCGGCGCCAGCGGCGTAATTTATGGCGTACGGATGCTGCAAATTTTGCAGCAGGTGGCGGAAGTTGAAACTCACCTGGTGATGAGTCAGGCAGCACGTCAGACGCTGGCGCTGGAAAGTGACCTGACGGTGCGTGATGTGCAGGCGTTAGCCGATGTGGTGCATGATGTGCGTGATATTGCCGCCAGCATTTCATCTGGCTCGTTTAAAACCGAGGGCATGGTGATTCTGCCGTGTTCAATGAAAACCCTTTCCGGCATCGTGCACAGTTATACTGACGACCTGCTGACGCGCGCGGCGGATGTGGTATTGAAAGAGCGCCGTCGGCTGGTGCTGTGCGTGCGTGAAACCCCATTACATCTGGGCCATCTGCGGATGATGACCAGTGCGGCAGAACTTGGCGCAGTTATTATGCCGCCGGTGCCGGCGTTCTATCACCGACCGGAAAGCATCCAGCAAATCATCGATCAAACGGTCAACCGGGTGATCGATCAGTTTGATATTATCCTGCCACAGGATCTGTTTACGCGCTGGCAGGGTGCGTAACATTTAGCCATTTGCATCGCGGTGGTGCAATAATCTGGACTGGATCACTATTCGTGCATCGCGTGCACTAAAAAGCAACATAATTGCCGCCAGGCAACAACAACCCTGTTATATTTTCCCTCGCAAACTAAGCGCCTGCGCCCGGATTTAGCCTTGCATTTTGCAAGCTGACGCCGGGCAGCAATATGCCGAATAACTGGCATGAAATCTGCAAAAAGAAACGGCGCAAACACATCACGCACCTGATAAAAATAAGCAATTTACTTGAGGGTAATGTATGAAAAAGCAGGTCCTGGCTCTTTCTCTGGTACTGGCCTTCTCCAGCGCAAGCAGTGCATTCGCTGCCGTGCCAAAAAATCTGCGGATCGGAACCGATCCGACCTATGCGCCGTTTGAATCGAAAAACGCGCAGGGTCAGCTGGTGGGTTTTGATATCGATCTGGCTAATGAGATTTGTAAACGTATTGAAGCTAAATGCAGTTATGTAGAAAGCGATTTTGACGCGCTGATCCCTTCGCTAAAAGCGAAGAAGATTGATGCCATTATCTCTTCCCTTTCGATCACCGAAAAACGTCAGCAGGAGATTGCCTTCTCTGAAAAGCTGTATGCCGCCAATTCCCGTCTGATTGCCACGAAAGGTTCGCCTATTCAGCCCACCATTGAGTCACTGAAGGGCAAAAATATCGGCCTGCTGCAGGGCACGACCCAGGAAACCTACGCTAACCAGAACTGGCGTCCAAAAGGGATAACGGTCACGCCTTACGCTAACCAGGATCTGGTGTATCAGGATCTGACCGCCGGGCGTATCGATGCGGCATTTCAGGATGAAGTCGCGGCCAGCGAAGGCTTCCTGAAACAGCCGGTGGGCAAAGATTATCAGTTCGCCGGTCCGGCAGTAAAAGATGACGCTATTTTCGGCGTGGGTACCGGTATGGGCCTGCGCAAAGATGATACCGATCTGAAAGCGGCGATTGATAAAGCGTTCGCAGAGATGCGCGCAGACGGCACCTACGACAAACTGGCGAAGAAGTATTTTGACTTTGATGTCTACGGTGGCTGAGTAACACCTGTCGTCAACCTTAACCGCGGTTAGCCGGTTAAGGTTGCCTGTGATGGCTGCCCGCAACGGGCGGGTGGTCATTTCTTCGCCCCAACACGACAGGATCACATCCATGCTGTATGGCTATTCTGAAGTCATTTTAAAAGGCGCAGCGGTGACGCTGGAGCTGGCGCTAAGTTCGTTGCTGATCGCGGTCGTGCTTGGTCTGATTGGTGCCGGGGCGAAGTTGTCGAATAATCGTCTTATCGCGCTGATTTTCGAAGCTTATACCACGTTGATTCGTGGTGTGCCGGATCTGGTATTGATGCTGCTGATCTTTTACGGATTGCAAATCGCCCTCAACACGCTGACCGATGCTGTCGGTATCGCGCAGTTTAATATCGACCCGATGGTGGCCGGTATTCTTACCCTGGGTTTTATTTACGGCGCCTATTTCACCGAAACGTTTCGTGGCGCTTATCTGGCGGTGCCAAAAGGACAAATCGAAGCGGCAACCGCGTTCGGTTTTACCGGCTCGCAGGTTTTCCGCCGCATTCTGTTTCCGGGCATGATGCGCTTTGCGCTGCCGGGTATCGGTAATAACTGGCAGGTTATTCTGAAAGCCACTGCGCTGGTGTCACTGCTCGGCCTTGAAGATCTGGTCAAGGCAACCCAGCTGGCCGGAAAAAGTACCTGGGAACCGTTCTGGTTTGCCATTGTGGCCGGGATGATTTATCTGCTGTTTACCACGCTGTCTAATGGTGTGTTGTGGTGGCTTGAACGCCGCTACTCGGTAGGGGTGAAAAGGGCAGAGCTATGATTGAGATTATTAACGAGTACTGGAAAGCCCTGCTCTGGACGGACGGCTATCGTTTTACCGGCGTGGCAATCACCCTGTGGCTGCTGATCATCTCGGTGGTGCTTGGCGGTTGTCTGGCGGTGTTGCTGGCGATCGCCAGGGTATCGCCGAATCGTGCGGTGCGTTTCCCGGTCTGGCTGTTTACTTACGTGTTTCGCGGCACGCCGCTGTATGTTCAGTTACTGGTGTTCTATTCCGGCATGTACACGCTGGAGGTGGTGAAAGGCACCGAAATGCTGAATGCCTTTTTCCGCAGCGGCCTGAACTGCACCCTACTGGCGCTGACGCTGAATACCTGTGCCTATACCACTGAGATTTTTGCCGGTGCGATTCGTGGCGTGCCGCACGGGGAAATCGAAGCGGCGCGCGCGTATGGCTTCTCAACCTTCAAACTTTATCGCTGCATTATTCTGCCTGCAGCACTACGCTCCGCGCTGCCGGCCTATAGCAACGAAGTGATTCTGATGCTGCATTCAACCGCGCTGGCATTTACCGCCACGGTGCCGGATTTACTGAAGGTGGCACGCGATATCAACTCGGCGACCTATCAGCCGTTTACCGCGTTTGGTATTGCGGCGGTGCTGTATCTGATTATTTCTTATGTGTTAATCAGCCTGTTCCGCCTGGCGGAAAAGCGCTGGCTGGCGCATGTTAAACCCTCATCGTCCCATTGAGTAAGTATCACTATGGCCGAAAATAAATTAAACGTAACTGAACTCCATAAACGTTATGGAAAACATGAGGTGCTGAAGGGCGTTTCATTGCAGGCCAATGCCGGTGACGTCATCAGTATTATTGGTTCATCAGGATCCGGAAAAAGTACGTTTTTACGCTGCATTAACTTCCTCGAAAAACCGAGCGAAGGGGCGATTGCGGTCAATAATGAGACCATTAATCTGGTGCGCGATACCGATGGTCAGCTGAAAGTATCCAATAAAGAGCAGCTGCGGATGCTGCGTACCCGGCTGACGATGGTGTTTCAGCATTTCAATCTCTGGAGCCATATGACGGTGCTGGAGAATGTGATGGAAGCGCCAATACAGGTGCTGGGTCTGAGCAAGCAGGACGCGCGCGAACGCGCGGTACGGTATCTGGATAAAGTGGGCATTGACGAGCTGGCGCGCGGCAAATATCCGGTCAATCTTTCCGGAGGCCAGCAGCAGCGTGTTTCCATTGCCCGTGCGCTGGCGATGGAGCCTGAAGTCTTGCTGTTTGATGAGCCAACTTCGGCGCTCGATCCTGAACTGGTAGGTGAAGTGCTGCGCATTATGCAGAAGCTGGCGGAAGAGGGCAAAACCATGGTGGTCGTGACCCATGAAATGGAGTTTGCCCGCCATGTGTCCAGCCATGTGATCTTCCTGCATCAGGGTAAGATTGAAGAGGAAGGGCCGCCGGAGGAGCTGTTTAACCACCCGAAAAGTGCCCGTTTGCAGCAGTTTTTATCAGGGGCGCTGAAATAGTTTTGTCCGGTGTTGAATCCACGGGCGGCGTTTTCGCCGCCCGCTGTTAAACCACGTCGCGCAACGCTTCATCCAGCTCATACCAGCGAAAACCAAAGCCGGACTCTTCCAGCCGTTTCGGTAACACATGCTGCCCGCCCAAAACCAATACCGCCGACTCACCCATCATCAGCTTAATCGCACTGGCTGGCGTGCGCATAAATGCCGGACGATGCATGGCATGACCGAGAGCGGCCGCGAACTGCTCATTGCGCACCGCATAAGGGGCAACCAGGTTAAACGGGCCACGCAGCTGCGGATTATCCAGCAGCCAGAGAATCGCGTTCAGCAAATCGTCGAGGTGGATCCACGGCATATACTGTTTGCCGCTGCCTAACGGCCCGCCAATTCCCAGTCTGAACGGCAGTTTCATTTTTGCCAGCGCGCCACCCTGTTTCGCCAGCACCACGCCAGTGCGTAGCAGACAGACACGGGTACGCTCGCTTTCGGCGCTGAGCGCCAGGGCTTCCCAGCGTGCGCACAGCTGATGGGTAAATTCATCGTGTCCGGGATCCTCTTCGGTCAGCACCAGTTCACCGGTATCGCCATAAAAACCGGTTGCCGAGCCGGAGATAAACACGGACGGCGGATTGCTGCTGGCATTGATTAACGACGCCAGCCGCTCGGTAATCTGCCAGCGGCTTTCGCACAGCTTCTGTTTCTGCTGTTCACTCCAGCGTTTATCCGCAATCGGTTCACCCGCCAGATTGATGACTGCCTCGATGTCATTCAGATCGCGCTGCTGCGCCAGCCCTGACCACAGGTTGACGGCCGGGTCGAGTCGGGTTCTGGCGGCGGCGACGTCACGCGTCACCACACTGACCTGATGCCCGATCCCGAGCAGGCGTGGAATCAGGTGGCTGCCGATCAATCCGGTGCCACCGGTGAGTAAAATATGCATGCTGATATCCTTATGCGTTGTGTGACGGCATATTTTCAGCATAGAAGAGAACCGACAGAAGAGTGTGATATTCGTCAGAGTTATCGGGTGCAGCGCGTCTTTCGCCGGCTGAAAATCCTCAGCCGTTGGCTAAAGCGAGTGCGCGCTGGGTTGCCGGACGAAGACGGATGCGCTCAAACCAGTTACGCACCGCCGGATAATCGGCTAAATCGATACGCTGACGCTCATGAGAGTTCACCCACGGCCAGATCGCCATATCCGCAATGCTGTAGTGTTCACCCGCGACCCAGGGTTTCTGCTCCAGCTGCTGGTTCAGCACGCTGTAAAGGCGCTGTGTTTCCACCTGGAAGCGCTCAATCGCATAAGGCACCGGCTGTGGCGCGAAATGGTTAAAATGATGATTCTGACCCAGCATCGGGCCAAAGCCGGCCATTTGCCAGAATAACCATTGCAGGGTCGCGGTGCGCTCACGCAGTTCGGCACTGAGGAATTTGCCACTCTTTTCTGCCAGATAGAGCAGGATTGCCCCGGACTCAAACAGATTGACCGGACCGCCGCCATCAACCGGCTTGTCATCGACGATGGCCGGAATCTTATTATTTGGCGCGATAGCGAGAAACGCAGCGGAAAATTGCTCGCCTTTACCGATATTGACCCGATGCAGTTTGTAAGGCAGCCCTGCCTCTTCAAGAAAAAGCGTGATCTTATGGCCGTTTGGGGTACCAGCGTAATAGAGATCGATCATTGAAGCTCCAGATAAAATCAGGCGTTAACAGAGATAAGTTTTAGAAATATAGAGTAATTAACCGGCAGTGGGAAGGCGCACGTTGTGCGGCTGGCTGCTGCAAAATCCCTGCAGTTGCCGATTGCCTTTGTCGGGAAAAATCGGTAAACAATGAGGTTCCGTCTGCGTCACTTTGTTTAAGGAATCAGAATGGATTACCCGAAAATTACCTTATGGTCCGATGCGTCGTTTTTTAGCCCTTATGCGATGTCGGTTTATGTGGCGCTGACTGAGAAAGGGGTGCCATTTAGCCTGAAGCGTGTCGATCTGGCATCAGCAGAGCATCTGAGTGACAGCTATCGTGATATCTCGCTGACGGCCAGGGTTCCTGGCTTGCAGGTTGACGATTTTTTGTTAAGTGAATCATCGGCAATTGCGGAGTATCTGGAAGAGCGTTTCCCGGCTCCTGAGTTTGAGCGTCTCTATCCGCGTGATGTGCAAAAACGCGCCAGAGCACGTGAAATTCAGGCGTGGCTGCGCAGCGATCTGCTTGCGCTACGCGTTGAGCGTCCGACCGAAGTGCTGTTTGCCGCAGAGAAATTTCTCCCTCTTTCCGGGAGCGGGCAGCGCGCAGCGCAAAAGTTGATTGCGGTTGCTGAACGCTTAATCAACGGCGGGCAACAAAATCTGTTTGGTGAGTGGTCAATAGCCGATACTGATTTAGCGATTATGATTAATCGTCTGGCATTGCACGGTGACGATCTGCCGGAAAAACTGGCTGATTACGCTTTTTTCCAGTGGCAACGCGCGTCTGTGCAGCTGTGGTCAGGAGAATCGGGCAAAACGCGTTAACAACCCGTTACGCTTATTGCGTCCGATAACATAAGCCATTACTTTAGGCGGTTGCGACAATAATGCGCGCAACCATGCGCCAGAACAGAAAAAAAGGGTCACTGATGGTGGAACAAAGTCAGGCTGCCGGTATGGAGTGGGTGGATATCGTTAACGAAGATAACGAGGTGATTGCTCAGTCAAGTCGGGCTCAGATGCGTGCACAATGTTTGCGCCATCGCGCAACCTATATCGTGGTTCACGATGGTATGGGAAAAATTCTGGTGCAGCGCCGTACCGACAATAAAGATTTTCTGCCGGGTATGCTGGATGCCACCGCCGGTGGGGTGGTGCAGAGTGGCGAAGTGCTGCTCGAGTCGGCACGTCGGGAAGCGGAAGAGGAGCTGGGTATCGCGGCGGTGCCGTTTGCCGAACATGGTCAGTTCTATTTTGAAGATCCGCACTGCCGCGTCTGGGGCGGGCTGTTCAGCTGTGTGTCACATGGCCCGTTCGCCATGCAGGAAGAGGAAGTGGCAGAGGTGTTCTGGATGACGCCGGAAGAGATCACCAGCCGCTGTGATGAGTTTACCCCTGACTCGCTGAAAGCACTTTCATTGTGGTTAAGCCGCAATAAAGAGCAAGGCTAAAAATTCCTGACTGGAGTTACTGTGTGAGCTGGGTTGTAAAACCCCACCGGTAATTCCAGTTTTAGCTGTACTATTATTATTTCGCCTGCTTAATAAATTAATTCTTATATATAAGAATATTATTTATATTATTCCTTTTATTTATTATTGTTTATTAAGGTTTTTATTATTTAATCATCAATGCATCATCAACAAATCTTCCGGCGATAAAAATAACCATTGCCAGCTGAATTTATCCGCACTATGTTTGGCAGGACGCGGTTGGCCTAATAACATTCAAGCTTAAAGGTTTTCTTTAATCGCGGGAGGAGAATTCAGGCAGAAGCAACTGCCATTAACATGGCGTTTATTATCAATAAAAATCGATATATACGATTAGATAACAGGATGGATACGATGAATACCAGGGTAATGACAATCACTTTATTGGCGATAACCGGATGGAGCGGCGCAGGCAGCGCGTATGCCTGTAGCCAGGCTCCAGTTGATCAGCAGAGTCTCTGTAATAAAACCTGTGATACGCTTCCTGCCAGTTTACAGCCTGCCTGTAGATTAAGCAGTGCGCCGCATAAAAACTGAAGCGCGCATTTTGGTTGGCGTGATATTTCAGGCACTCGCAAGATAAACCGGTAAATAAAACCGCTTGCCTTGCAGCAAGCGGTTTTTTTATCGCTTAGCCTTCAGCCTGTAAAGACTGAATTGCGGTTAACGCGATGGTATAAACAATATCGTCTACCAGTGCGCCACGCGACAGATCGTTGACCGGTTTGCGCATACCTTGCAGCATCGGGCCAATCGAGATCAGGTCAGCTGAACGCTGCACCGCTTTATAGGTGGTATTACCGGTGTTCAGATCCGGGAAGATAAACACGGTAGCACGGCCTGCAACCGGTGAGTTTGGCGCTTTAGATTTTGCCACGTCGGCCATAATCGCTGCGTCATACTGTAACGGACCGTCAATCACCAGGTCAGGACGTTTTTCCTGCGCGATGCGCGTCGCTTCACGGACTTTTTCTACGTCACTACCGGCACCGGAGTTACCGGTTGAGTAGGAGATCATCGCAACGCGTGGATCGATACCAAACGCCGCCGCAGAGTCAGCCGACTGAATGGCGATCTCAGCCAGTTGTTCTGAGGTTGGGTCCGGGTTGATGGCGCAGTCGCCATATACCAGCACCTGCTCAGGCAGCAGCATAAAGAACACCGAGGAGACCAGTGAGCTGTTTGGCGCGGTTTTGATCAGCTGTAACGGTGGACGAATGGTGTTGGCGGTAGTGTGCACCGCGCCAGAAACCAGTCCGTCTACTTCATTCTGTTCCAGCATCATGGTACCGAGTACCACATTGTCTTCCAGCTGCTCGCGCGCAACCACTTCGGTCATGCCTTTGCTCTTACGCAGCTCAACCAGACGGGAGACATAGTTTTCACGCACCACTTCCGGGTCAACGATGTCGATGCCTTTACCCAGCTCAACACCCTGTACTGCTGCAACGCGCTGAATTTCATCCGGATTGCCCAGCAGCACGCAGTGCGCGATACCACGTTCGGCGCAAATCGCTGCCGCTTTGACGGTACGCGGCTCGTCGCCTTCAGGCAGCACAATGCGTTTACCGGCTTTACGTGCCAGCTCGGTCAGCTGGTAGCGGAAGGCCGGTGGCGACAGACGACGGCTGCGCTCGGAGGCGGCAGTCAGCGACTCAATCCAGTCAGCATCGATATGGCTGGCAACATACTCCTGCACGCGCTCAATACGTTGGGTATCGTCGCTTGGCACTTCCAGATTAAAGCTTTGCAGGCTCAGTGAGGTCTGCCAGGTGTTGGTGTCGACCATAAATACCGGCAGGCCGGTCTGGAACGCACGCTCACACAATTTGTTAATGCGGTCATCAATTTCATAACCGCCGGTCAGCAGAATGGCACCAATTTCCACACCGTTCATTGCCGCCAGGCAGGCCGCAACCAGCACGTCCGGACGATCCGCTGAGGTAACCAGCAGCGAACCTGGACGGAAATGCTCCAGCATATGCGGGATACTGCGCGCGCAGAAAGTCACTGACTTCACGCGACGGGTATTAATATCGCCTTCGTTAATGATACGTGCGTTCAGGTGACGACACATATCGATGGCGCGGGTAGCGATAAGCTCGAAGCTCCACGGTACGCAGCCGAGCACCGGCAGTGGGCTGTTGGCAAACAGCTGCTTCGGATCGATATTGGCGACGCTGGCCTTAGTGGAATCATCAAAGATTTCAGACAGGTCAGGACGGGTGCGTCCCTGCTCGTCAACCGGGGCGTTCAGTTTGTTGATGATTACGCCGGTGATGCTTTTGTTCTTGCTGCCGCCGAAGCTGCTTTGTGTCAGTTCAATGCGCTCTTTCAGCTGAGCAGGAGAATCATTACCCAGCGCCGTCACAAAGACGATTTCTGCATTCAGCGTTTTAGCGATTTCGTAGTTCAGCGCATTGGCAAACTGATGTTTGCGCGTCGGTACTAAACCTTCAACCAGTACCACTTCCGCATCTTTGGTGTTTTCGTGATAGCGGGCGATGATCTCTTCCATCAACACATCCTGCTGATTAGAACCCAGCAGCGATTCAACACGGCTCATTTCCAGCGGTTCAGCAGCCGGGATTGAAGAGTTTTTGCGAATGATGGTGGTGGTCTGGTCTGGCGTGTTACCGCCGAGGCGTGGTTGTGCGATAGGTTTGAAGACGCTGAGACGAACGCCTTTACGTTCCATGGCCCGGATAACTCCCAGGCTGACACTGGTCAGGCCGACGCTGGTACCGGTAGGAATCAACATAATTGTACGTGACACGGTAAACCTCTCAGGTGTTGCGTGGTGTCCAAAACAACTCCGTCAGCCTGGGCTGACGGAGGAGAAGCATTAAGCAGTAAGGCGGGCAGCGTCTTGCGCGATGACCAACTCTTCGTTGGTTGGGATCACCACCGCAGGGCGGGTGCCTTCTTTATTGATAAAGCCGGATTTGCCAAAGCGTGCCGCAAGGTTACGCTCGTGGTCAACGTCAAAGCCCAGCAGCGCCAGTTTTCCCAGCGCCAGTTCACGCACCATGGCGGCGTTTTCACCAATACCGCCGGTAAACACGACTGCGTCCAGTCGGCCATCCATCAGTGCGGTGTAAGAACCGATATATTTCGCCAGGCGGTGGCAGAATACGTCCATCGCACGTTTGGCATCATCTTTATCGTGGTAGTTATCTTCCACGTAGCGACAGTCGCTGGTGACTTCGGTCAGACCTAACAGGCCGGACTCTTTGGTCAGCAGCTTGTTGATCGCGTCAACGCTCATACCGAGAGTATCGTGCAGGAAGAAGATAATTGCTGGATCGATATCACCACTACGGGTGCCCATCACCAGACCTTCCAGCGGCGTCAGGCCCATTGAGGTATCGACGCAAACGCCGTTGCGGATGGCGGAAACTGAACCCCCGTTGCCGAGATGACAGGTAATAATATTCAGCTCTTCCACCGGCTTATTCAGCATTTTAGCCGCTTCGTGGGTCACATAGAAGTGGCTGGTGCCGTGCGCGCCATAACGACGAACGCCATGTTCTTTATATAAGCTGTACGGCAGGGCGTAGAGATAGGACTCTTCCGGCATGGTCTGATGGAAAGCGGTGTCAAACACGGCGACATTTTTATCAGACAGCAGCGGGAAGTTTTTCATGGCTTCGTCGATACCGATCAGATGCGCCGGGTTATGCAGCGGAGCAAAAGAAGACGCGTCTTTGATTCCCTGAACCACTTCATCAGTGATCACTACCGACTGAGTGAGTTTTTCACCACCATGCACGATGCGATGGCCGATTGCAGCGATTTGTGCTGACAGCTCAGGTTTTTGTGCCAGAATGGTTTTAACCATAAAGTTAAGTGCTTCACTGTGTGCCGCACCTGCACCTAAAGCTGCTTCATGTTTAGCGCCGTCCATCTTCCACTTGATACGCGCTTCAGGCAGATGGAAACACTCAGCTAAACCAGACAGATACTCTTCACCGTCTGCCGGGTTGATGATGGCAAACTTAAGTGAAGAACTACCGCAGTTCAGAACCAGTACTAACTTACTCGACATGGAAGTACCTATTTGTTAAAAGTGGCTAAAATAAAGTCAATCAGACTATCAGCGTAGCGCATGAAAGCTGGTACATTAATGATTAAAATCATGCTGGCGGGTAAAATTGGCTCCGACAGCAAAAAAACTTGGTTATTTTACAGTTTTTTTTGAAGGCCAGCTTAGCTAAACATGGCTCGGCCAGCAGTTGACTAAGAATTGCTCACGTTTCCAGGCCCGAAAAATCGCGCTCAGGATACCGACAGTCACTCTTAAAGACAAAATATTTTGAAGGATGTAATGTAAAGTTGTTTGGTTGCGTATTTTTTTTATTTTTTATCTTTGAAGTTGAGGTTCGCCATGGCTAATCACTCCGGCTCCGTCAGTTGGTTCAAATTGTTCCAGCTTGGACAGCACTATATGAAGACATGGCCTGTCGATAAGCGCCTTGCGCCAATGTTTCCGGAAAATCGTGTCACTCGTGCCACGCGTTTCGCCATTCGTTTTATGCCTCCACTGGCGGTATTCACCCTGACCTGGCAAATCGCCCTCGGTGGCCAGCTTGGCCCGGCAGTGGCGACAGCGCTGTTTGCCTGTACTTTGCCGATGCAGGGGCTGTGGTGGCTCGGTAAGCGTTCAGTGACGCCGTTACCGCCCACGCTGTTGCAGTGGTTCCATGAGGTGCGGACTAAATTGCAGGAAGCCGGACAGGCGATTGCCCCGGTCGAAGGCAAGCCCACCTATCAGTCGCTGGCTGAGGTGCTGAAACGTGCCTTTAAACAGCTCGACAAAACCTTTCTCGACGATCTTTGAGTTGTTTTCGGGTTTCCGCTGGCAAAAACGCAGTGGAAACCCGGTGCCAAATCAAAGAAACCTCTGCTAGCGATACTGCGGTCTCCTGTGTTGTGCGATTCTTGGTCATCACTTTTAATTTAATACTGTCCAGGTGACACAGGAGTTAAAGATGGAAATGACCCACGCTCAGCGTTTAATCCTCTCCAACCAGTATAAAATAATGACGATGCTCGATCCCGATCATGCCGAGCGTTATCGCCGCCAGCAGACCATTGTCGAACGCGGCTATGGTTTACAGCTGCGTGAACTGGATCGTGAATTCGGTGAGCTGAGCGAAGAGGTGTGCCGCACGTTGATCGCCATTATGGAGATGCATCATGCGCTGCATGTTTCCTGGACAAATCTGAAAGATAACCGCGGGCTGGAACAGCGTCGGCTGGCGTTTCTCGGATTTGATGCGGCGACGGAGGCGCGCTATCTCGGCTATGTGCGCTTTATGGTAAGTGTTGAAGGGCGCTATACCCAGTTTGATTCCGGTACGCATGGTTTTAATGCGCAGACGCCAATGTGGGAAAAATACCAACGAATGCTGACAGTGTGGCAAACTTGTCCACGGCAATACCATCTGAGTGCGAACGAGATCGCGCAAATCATCAACGCCTGAGAAGGAAACGCAAGTGAAGTGTAAAGGTTTTCTGTTTGATTTAGACGGCACATTGGTAGATTCACTCCCTGCTGTCGAACGTGCATGGACTAACTGGGGCAAACGTCACGGCATCGATGCCGCAGAGATTCTGGATTTTATCCATGGTAAACAGGCGATTACCTCACTGCGTCATTTTATGGCGGGTGCCTCTGAAGAGGAAATTCAGCAGGAGTTTTACGCGCTGGAAAAAATCGAAGCGGAAGACACGGATGGCATTATCGCACTGCCCGGCGCGCAGCAACTGCTGGCCACGCTCGATGAGCTGGCGATTCCGTGGGCGATTGTCACCTCGGGTTCTGTGCCGGTCGCTTCAGCCCGTCGTGCAGCCACCGGCTTACCGGAGCCGGAGGTGTTTGTTACCGCAGAGCGCGTGGCGCGCGGTAAACCCGAGCCGGATGCCTATTTGTTAGGTGCGCAGTTACTGGAGCTGGAACCGGAAGAGTGTGTGGTGGTGGAAGATGCCGGTGCCGGTATTCTTTCTGGCCTCGCCGCTGGCAGCCATGTGATTGCGGTCAACCCGCCATCGAATGCCCCGCGTCTTGACGATGTTGATATGGTGCTCTCCTCGCTGGAAGAGTTAATTATCAACAAAAATGCTGACGGCACGTTTGCGGTGCACAGAAAGCACTGAGCATGGGTTAATCCGTCTCCGGCGCTGTGCGAAAAAAATAGCAGCGGGGAGTGTCGCAGGATACGCTCCCGCTGATAACCGCAACCAGCTGTACGTCGGCGCACCCTGACTGCCTGACGGCAACAGGCGTTGCCCCTCAGTGCGGCAGGTTATATTTTAATCACCGCCCATCTGTGATAAATTTCCTTAATATCAATCTTGATGCCAGGAGCCACGGAATGGGTACCACCTCCACGCCGCATGATGCGCTGTTTAAACAATTCCTGACCTATCCAGAGGCCGCAAGGGATTTCCTGCAAATTCATATGCCGCCGGCACTGCTGAAATATTGCGATTTGGATTCTCTGCATCTTGAATCTTGCAGTTTTGTTGAAGAGGATTTGCGGGCGTTTTACTCGGACGTTTTGTATTCGCTGAAAACGGTGAGTGGCGAAGGCTATATTCACTGCCTGATTGAGCATCAAAGTTCACCTGACAAAAATATGACCTTCCGCCTGATGCGTTACGCTATCGCAGCGATGCAGCGTCATCTCAATGCGGGTCACGATTGTTTACCTGTAGTGATCCCCATTCTTTTCTATCATGGTACAACCAGTCCTTATCCCCATCCGATGAACTGGCTGAGGGCATTCAGCGATCCGGATCTGGCCGCCCGCGTTTACGGCGGCGATTTCCCGTTAGTGGATGTGACGGTAATTCCGGACAGTGAGATCCTGACCCACAGGAGAATTGCGCTGCTGGAGTTTCTGCAAAAAAATATTCGCCAGCGCGATCTGATGCTGTTTCTGGAACCGCTGGCAATGCTGATTGACAGCGAATACACTACCGATATGCTGGTCGCTGCAGTGATGAATTACCTGTTGCAGGTGGGTGAAACGGCAGATCCAGAATCATTTATGCGTGCACTCGCACGGAGCACGCATCACCATGAGGGGCTGATAATGACGTTAGCAGAGCAGCTTGAGCAGAAAGGACTTCAGAAAGGACTTCGGAAAGGGCGGCAAGAGGGAATCAAGGAAGTTGCCGCTAAAATGCTTGCTGAGGGGCTGGAATTAGTCAGCGTCAGCAAAATAACGGGCCTGACGGAAGAAGAGTTGAATCAGCTTCGGCACTGACTGGCTGTGTCGGCATGGTTGCGAATTACAGCGGCGTATCCTGACTGATCTCATCCAGCGACAGATTAAAGCTCGGGACAAAGACCTCAATAAAATAATCCATTTCCGGGCTGCGCCTGTCGTTCAGCGTTTTTTCCAGCCGGGTTTTTGCCTGACGAAATTCATTGTTGCCTGCCGACAACTCTTCCAGACATTTGAGATAAGCGCACAGCGCATCAGCCTGCTTTACTACCGCGCTCTCTTCGGCGGTGTGTAGGTGTTCATCCAGCAGCGGGCGGAAAGCCTCCTGCAAATCGTCCGGCAGCATGTCGATCAGCTTTTGCTGAGCGATCTTCTCGATCTGCTTATATTCATGGGCGATCTGTGCATTGTAATATTTCACCGGTGTCGGCAGGTCGCCGGTCAGTACTTCGCTGGCATCGTGATACAACGCCAGCATGGCGATGCGTTCAGCATTCAGCTGACCGGAAAACTTCTGATTTTTGATTAATGCCAGCGCGTGCGCCACCATTGCTACTTGCAGACTGTGCTCAGAAACATTTTCGGTGCGCACATTACGCATCAGCGGCCAGCGGTTGATCAGTTTCAGACGGGAAAGATGAGCGAAGAAATGGCTTTGGTTCATAGCAATCTGTCCTGTTTTGCAGCGAGAACGCCTGATGCTGATCGTTTAAAGAATAATCATCAGGGTTTCTGGAATATCGTAGGGGAGCCGTTTCCGGCTCCCGTCCTGAGGGTATGCAGAGTACTAACCCTCGGCACGGGCGGCGAGAACGCCGCCCTTACGGGTTCGGTTTACTGTTGGTAACCTTCAAGGAAACGGCCAAACTTGTTAACCGCCATTTCCAGTTCATCGACGCGTGGCAGGGTGACGATACGCACGTGGTCCGGCCATGGCCAGTTAAATGCGGTTCCCTGTACCAGCAGCACTTTTTCCTGTAGCAGGAAATCGAGCACCATTTTCTGGTCGTCATGAATATTAAAGCGTTTAGGATCAATGCGCGGGAACATATACAGCGCACCCTGTGGTTTCACACAACTGACGCCAGGGATTTCATTAATCAGTTCCCAGGCACGCTGGCGCTGTTCATACAGGCGACCACCCGGCACGATAAATTCACTGATACTCTGATAGCCACCCAGTGCGGTCTGGATCGCGTGCTGCGCCGGTACGTTAGCGCACAGACGCATCGATGCCAGCATCTCCAGACCCTCAATATAGCCTTTCGCATGCTTTTTCGGGCCGTTCAGCACCATCCAGCCCTGACGGAAACCGGCAACGCGGTAGGTTTTCGACAGACCATTAAAGGTAACGGTTAACAGATCCGGTGCCATTGCGGCAATCGAGTGGTGCTGCGCGGCATCATAAAGGATCTTGTCGTAGATCTCATCGGCGAAGATGATCAGGTTATGCTGGCGCGCCAGCTCGACCACTTCCATCAGCAACTCTTTGCTGTAAACCGCACCGGTCGGGTTATTGGGGTTGATAATCACAATACCGCGGGTGCGCGGGGTGATTTTGCTGCGAATATCATCGAGATCCGGGAACCAGTCGGAAGACTCATCGCATAAATAGTGCACCGCTTTGCCGCTGGAGAGGGAAACCGCCGCGGTCCACAACGGGTAGTCGGGCGCGGGAACCAGCATTTCATCGCCACTGTTCAGCAGCGCCTGCATCGACTGCACAATCAACTCAGAAACGCCGTTACCGATATAGATATCTTCAACGGTGACATCACGCATACCGCGCGCCTGATAGTGCTGCATAATGGCTTTACGGGCGGAGTAGAGACCTTTTGAATCGCAATAGCCCTGAGCGCCTGGCAGGTTACGAATCACATCGACCAGGATTTCATCGGGCGCTTCAAAGCCGAAGGGGGCCGGGTTACCGATATTGAGTTTAAGGACTTTATTGCCTTCTTCTTCGAGGCGTTTTGCTTCTTTTAACACCGGGCCACGAATGTCGTAGCAGACGTTGTCCAGTTTACCTGATTTATCAATTTGAAAATTCATCTACATCGCCTTAACTGGCAGAGCCGCGTTCCTGCCGTGGAAAATAACCCTGCACAATTTACTCCTCTGCTCCGCGCTTTTGAAGCGCTGCATCAGGTTTTGGCGCGATAGCGAGCCTTTTGCTATCACCATGGCACGCAACAGGGTGCCTGTCGCAATTTTTGGTGCAATGATCTAAAAATAGTATCCAGGGGAGCATATAATTCTGGTGTGTCTGCTGCGCTGTAAAGTGGATAATCCAGCCATCGCGGCAGTCCGGCGGCTGGAAAACAGCGCTTTTGATAGAGAATAATAAATAGATGATTAACTAAATAGTCAAAAGTTTCTAATTAAATTTAGGGTTTTTAGCGCTGGTGTGACCAGATTATCCGTGAGACGGGTGATGAGGTTAATTCGCATCAACAACAAAGTGGCCTTTTAGATCGCTTCTGAGACAACTTTTTTTCTCGTCTGAGGTCAGAGAAAATGGGTGCTGATTGATAAAATCCTGCTTTACTGATAAGAATTAGAAGATTGGGGCTTAAAATATAATCGGCAGTATGCCAGGATAACAATCAAGGGAGTTTGCTGCAAAAAAGCAGATGATTCCGGCGATAAAATCTACCGTTTTAGCGCAATAAATATTAAGTATTATTTACTATTTTGCGTTGCATGAGCAACGTGATGGATCGTCGATTTTGGGTTTGTAATTTTGACCAGTACACGGGCAGTCATTTGCTTTTTAGTGGCTGCAGCGTCAATTAACGACTACGGCGCAGCTTCCTACAACTTATGGGTTAATGCCAGGTGCATTAACAATGTATCAGACGCAAGATACTATTCATCTGTGTCCCTGATCGTGAGAGATCGACAGGACCGGTATCGTGAAAAGGAGTTCAGACGTTCGCCGACAAACTAATGAGTTGAGAGACATCACTGTTTAGCACTCTCGCCATGACGTTTTGTCACCGCTTTATTTGATCGATAAAGCATGTAGTAACACCAGGGTAGCTGTTTGTAAAAAATCTAATAAGTGAAGAAAAACATGACTAATGCAAATCGTCCGATTCTCAACCTCGACCTCGATCTGCTGAGGACGTTTGTTGCGGTTGCCGACCTGAATACTTTTGCGGCCGCGGCTGCAGCAGTATGCAGAACGCAATCAGCAGTAAGCCAGCAGATGCAGCGTCTGGAGCAATTGGTGGGCAAAGAGTTGTTTGCCCGACATGGACGCAACAAGTTGCTGACCGAACACGGCATTCAATTGCTGGGTTACGCCAGAAAGATACTGCGCTTCAATGACGAGGCTTGTACCTCGCTGATGTACAGCAATATTCAGGGGGTGCTCACCATCGGTGCGTCCGACGATACCTCTGATACCATCCTGCCTTACCTGCTTAACCGGGTCACCTCGGTTTATCCAAAACTGGCGATTGACGTGCGTGTGAAGCGCAACCCGTACATGATGGATATGCTGAGCCAGGGCGAAGTGGATTTGGTTGTCACCACTTCCAGCCCGGGAAGCTTTACTCACCAGGTACTGCGTACATCACCGACGCTGTGGTATTGCGCGGCTGACTATATCTTCCAGCGCGGTGAAGCGATTCCACTGGTGCTGCTGGATGAGCCGAGTCCGTACCGTGATATGGCGATTGATCATCTTAACGAAGCCGGTATCCCATGGCGCATCTCCTACGTCGCCTCCACACTGGCGGCGGTGCGCGCTGCGGTGAAAGCCGGTCTGGGTGTGACTGCACGTCCGGTCGAGATGATGAGCCCGGAACTGCGGGTGATGGGCGCGGCTGAAGGGCTGCCAGCACTGCCGGATACGCAGTATCTGCTGTGCCGTAATCCTGAAAGTGAAAACGAACTGGCACTGGCGATCTTTAATGCCATGGAGTCCAGCAGCGATCCTTACACGCTGGCCGCTGTCGGTCAGGAGAGTGGTGTGCTGCTGGATGACGAAGAGTAAAATCTGTTAATCGAAACGATACCTGTTCTCATTAAAACAGCGTTTTCGATACATTAACCGGTTAAAATAAGCCCTTCGATGATTTATTTCATCGAGGGGCTTTTTTGTAGGCTTTATCTGGCTTTTTTTTGGCTTTTTTATGTTAGTTAATTAATTGATTCACGCTTTTTGCTTAAATCTCTTCGTTTGCAAATATCACCCGATGTAACTATCCCTTCATTGATTACTTGCCGTTAGTGATTGTATTAAATATTGGTCTTTTTTTTATCATAAAGGGCAAAAGTGTGTCCTGGATCAAAAAAATAACCCCAATAAGGGGCAGGAAAACCGACTGATTCCTGTCAAAATACGATTGTTAAATGCACGATCCATGCAACACATTACCCGCTACACTCTATTTACAGCGTTAGACTGACACGATTTAGCTTATTATCTGCGCATCATATGTTAATAAAATGCTGCGGGTGTAAAATAACGTGTGGATACTTTTGTCAAAGTTGACAAAAGGTTATAGAAAGGAGTAAAAAACCCCATAAAATTGCTGCTTAATCATTAAAGACAGCAAAGTTTATAAGGTTTTTCATCCTTCCCTTGAATCGATGTGGTGTGTTAACTGCCGTTAAGAGAGCAGGACGCTAATCACCACTTTTGATGAGTAAGCAGAGAGTATGTCAACAACCACAGAAGTCATCGCTCATAACTGGGCATTCGCTGTTTTCCTGATCGTCGCCGTGGGCCTCTGTTGCCTGATGTTAGCTGGCGCGTGGTTTTTGGGCGGAAAAGCCCACGGAAGACATAAAAACACACCTTTTGAGTCTGGTATCGAAGCCGTTGGCACGACGCAGATGCGTCTCTCCGCCAAATTCTATCTGGTGGCGATGTTCTTCGTCATATTCGACGTTGAAGCCCTCTATTTATACGCATGGTCTACTGCAATTCGCGAAAGCGGCTGGGTAGGCTTTGTCGAAGCCGCAATTTTCATTTTGGTACTGTTGGCCGGGCTGGTTTATCTGGCGCGCATCGGCGCACTGGACTGGGCTCCAGCACGTCGTCGTGTCGTAGTCAAAACCACCACGGTCAGTCACACCAACCGTCATACGCAGTAACAGCGAGGCATTAAGATGGACTATACGCTCACCCGCATAGACCCGAACGGTGAGAACGACCGTTATCCCCTGCAGAAACAGGAAATCGTGACCGATCCCCTGGAGAAGCACGTTCATCAGAATATCTATATGGGCAAGTTAGAGAATGCCCTGCACGATATGGTGAACTGGGGCCGTAAGAACTCCCTCTGGCCGTTTAACTTCGGTCTTTCCTGTTGTTATGTCGAGATGACCACTTCGTTTACTGCGGTTCACGACGTTGCGCGTTTCGGTTCAGAAGTTATCCGTGCTTCGCCGCGTCAGGCTGACTTTATGGTGGTTGCCGGCACCTGTTTCACCAAAATGGCTCCGGTGGTGCAGCGTCTTTATGACCAGATGCTGGAACCGAAGTGGGTGATTTCGATGGGGGCCTGTGCCAACTCCGGTGGCATGTACGACATTTACTCCGTAGTGCAGGGCGTGGATAAGTTTCTGCCGGTCGATGTGTATATTCCTGGCTGCCCGCCGCGCCCGGAAGCGTATATGCAAGCGCTGTTGCTGTTGCAGGAGTCAATCGGTAAAGAGCGCCGCCCGTTGTCCTGGGTGGTAGGCGATCAGGGTGTTTATCGCGCCAATATGCAGTCCGAGCGCGAGAGAAAACAGGCCGAGCGTATTGCAGTGACGAATCTGCGTACCCCTGACGAAATTTAAGCCAGCAGTTTATGGATGTGGTCAACACCAGCGCGTAAGAAAATCACAATGTAACGTGCGCTGACCCACCTGACGCCAACACTGAGTGCCTGTCTGACAGGCCAGAATGGTGAACAACCTTATGACAGATTTAACCACGCAAGATCTCGCTCAGCCAGCATGGCAAACCCGTGATCACCAGGATGACCCGGTGATCGGCGAGCTGCGTAATCGTTTTGGGCCGGATGCCTTTACCGTGCAGCCTACCCGTACCGGCGTGCCGGTGGTGTGGGTAAAACGTGAGCAGTTACTGGAAATTATTGAGTTTCTGCGCAAGCTGCCGAAGCCCTACGTTATGCTGTATGACCTGCATGGTATGGATGAGCGCCTGCGGACCCACCGTGCCGGTTTACCGGCGGCGGATTTTTCCGTTTTCTACCACTTCATCTCCATTGAACGCAATCGCGATATCATGCTCAAGGTGGCGTTGTCTGAAAACGATCTGAATGTGCCGACCATCACCAAAATGTTTCCGAATGCCAACTGGTATGAGCGCGAAACCTGGGAGATGTTTGGTATCAATATTCAGGGCCACCCGCATCTGACGCGCATTATGATGCCGCAGACCTGGGAAGGGCATCCGCTGCGTAAAGACTACCCGGCGCGCGCCACCGAATTCGATCCTTTCGAGCTGACAAAGCAGAAAGAAGATCTGGAGATGGAAGCGCTGACCTTCAAGCCGGAAGACTGGGGCATGAAGCGCAGCACCACCAATGAGGACTTTATGTTCCTCAACCTCGGTCCTAACCACCCGTCGGCGCACGGTGCGTTCCGCATCATTATGCAGCTGGATGGTGAAGAGATCGTCGACTGCGTGCCGGATATCGGTTACCACCACCGTGGTGCGGAAAAGATGGGCGAGCGCCAGTCCTGGCATAGCTACATTCCGTATACCGACCGTATCGAATATCTCGGTGGCTGCGTCAACGAGATGCCGTATGTGCTGGCAGTAGAAAAACTGGCCGGGATTAAAGTGCCAGAACGCGTGGATGTGATTCGCGTGATGCTATCAGAGCTGTTCCGTATCAACAGCCATCTGCTGTACATCTCCACTTTTATTCAGGACGTCGGTGCCATGTCTCCGGTGTTCTTTGCCTTTACCGATCGCCAGAAAATTTATGATGTGGTGGAAGCCATCACCGGTTTCCGTATGCACCCGGCATGGTTCCGCATTGGCGGCGTGGCGCACGACCTGCCGAAAGGCTGGGATCGTCTGCTGCGCGAATTCCTCGACTGGCTGCCAAAACGTCTGAAAGCCTATGAGCAAACCGCGCTGAAAAACTCGGTGCTGATTGGTCGTTCGAAAGGCGTCTCTGCGTACGGTATGGATGAAGCGCTGGCATGGGGTACTACCGGTGCTGGCCTGCGCGCCACCGGTCTCGACTTTGATGTGCGTAAATGGCGTCCGTACTCCGGTTATGAAAACTTCGATTTCGAAGTGCCGATCGGTGCCGGTGTCAGCTGTGCTTACACCCGTGTGATGCTGAAGATGGAAGAGATGCGCCAGAGTTTGCGTATTCTGGAACAGTGCCTGAACAATATGCCGGAAGGCCCGTTCAAGGCCGATCATCCGCTGACCACGCCGCCACCGAAAGAGCGCACTCTGCAGCATATTGAAACCCTGATCACTCACTTCCTGCAGGTTTCCTGGGGGCCGGTGATGCCTGCCAACGAATCCTTCCAGATGATCGAGGCGACGAAGGGGATTAACAGTTACTACCTGACCAGCGATGGCAGCACCATGAGCTACCGCACCCGCGTGCGTACGCCAAGCTTCCCGCACCTGCAACAGATCCCGTCAGTGATCCGCGGCAGCCTGGTATCCGATCTGATCGTTTACCTCGGTAGTATCGATTTTGTTATGTCAGACGTGGACCGCTAATTATGCACGATCAAAAAATTGCGATCGAAACGATCGATGTGAGTGAGGTCTTTGTGCTGAGTGCCACAGAACGTGACGCTATTGAGCATGAAAAACATCATTACGAAGACGCACGCGCAGCCTCCATTGAAGCGCTGAAGATCGTGCAGAAACAGCGTGGCTGGGTGCCGGATGGCGCGATCAATGCCATTTCTGAAGTGCTGGGCATTCCGGCCAGTGATGTGGAAGGTGTCGCAACCTTTTACAGCCAGATCTTCCGTCAGCCGGTAGGCCGCCATGTGATTCGCTACTGCGACAGCGTGGTTTGCCATATTACCGGTTATCAGGGAATTCAGGCGGCGCTGGAACAGAACCTGAATATCAAGCCGGGCCAGACCACCACCGATGGTCGCTTTACCCTGCTGCCAACCTGCTGCCTCGGTAACTGCGATAAAGGCCCAACCATGATGGTCGACGAAGATACCCATGTGCATCTGACGCCGGAAACCATCGCTGACTTACTGGAGCAGTATCAATGAAACAGATCATTCGTACTGCCGAAATGCATCCACTGACCTGGCGGATGCGCGAAGACAAACAGCCGGTATGGCTGGATGAATATCGCAGCAAAAACGGCTATGCCGGTGCGGAAAAAGCGCTGAAAGGCATGGCGCCAGACGAGATTGTGGCGCTGGTAAAAGATTCCGGCCTGAAAGGGCGCGGCGGCGCGGGCTTCTCCACCGGTCTGAAGTGGAGCCTGATGCCGAAAGACGAAAGCATGAACATCCGTTACCTGCTGTGTAACGCCGATGAGATGGAGCCGGGCACCTATAAAGACCGCTTGCTGATGGAGCAGATGCCGCATCAGCTGGTGGAAGGCATGCTGATCAGTGCTTTTGCGCTGAAGGCGTACCGTGGCTATATCTTCCTGCGCGGTGAGTACATCGAGGCAGCGGTGAATCTGCGTCGTGCGATTGCCGAAGCCACCGAAGCGGGCCTGCTGGGCAAAAACATCCTCGGCAGCGGTTTTGATTTCGAACTGATCGTGCATACCGGTGCGGGTCGCTACATCTGTGGTGAAGAGACCGCGCTGATTAACTCGCTGGAAGGTCGCCGCGCCAATCCGCGCTCCAAGCCACCGTTCCCGGCTTCTGCCGGTGCATGGGGCAAGCCGACCTGCGTCAATAACGTCGAAACCCTGTCGAACGTGCCGGCCATCCTCGCGAATGGCGTGGAGTGGTACAAGGGCATTTCCAACAGCGACGATGCCGGGACCAAAATGATGGGCTTCTCTGGGCGGGTGAAAAACCCAGGGGTCTGGGAGCTGCCATTTGGCACCACAGCCCGCGAGATCCTTGAGGATTACGCAGGTGGCATGCGCGATGGCCTGAAATTCAAAGCCTGGCAGCCAGGCGGCGCCGGAACTGACTTCCTTACCGATCAGCATCTCGATCTGCCGATGGAGTTCGCCAGCATTGGTAAAGCCGGCAGCCGTTTGGGTACTGCGCTGGCGATGGCGGTCGATCACGAAATCAATATGGTGTCGCTGGTACGCAACCTGGAAGAGTTCTTCGCGCGAGAATCCTGTGGCTGGTGTACCCCATGTCGCGATGGTTTGCCGTGGAGCGTAAAAATCCTGCGTGCGCTGGAGCAGGGCAAAGGTCAGCCGGGCGATATCGAAACGCTTGAGCAGCTTTGTCGCCAGCTTGGTCCGGGCAAAACGTTTTGTGCCCATGCGCCAGGTGCAGTAGAGCCACTGCAAAGCGCGATTAAATATTTCCGCGAAGAATTTGAAGCCGGCATCGCGCCACAGGTCTTTGGTAACGCGCGTGCAATCAGCGGTATTCAGCCAAACCTGTTAAAAGCGCGTTGGTAAAAACGGCGTACAACCGGGGCGTCATGAATGGATGTCGCCCGCCAGGTTAGAAGAATTGTGTTTAACGCTTGAGAGATCAAGCCTTACGGAAGCATGTTCACTATGGCTACAATTCATGTAGACGGTAAAGAATATGATGTCGATGGCGCAGACAACTTGCTTCAGGCATGTCTGTCCCTCGGCCTTGATATTCCTTATTTTTGCTGGCACCCGGCGCTGGGCAGCGTAGGTGCTTGCCGCCAGTGTGCGGTGAAGCAATACCAAAATGCCGAAGATACCCGTGGTCGCCTGGTCATGTCCTGCATGACGCCAGCGTCAGACGGCACCTTTATCTCAATTGATGACGGCGAAGCGAAAGAGTTCCGTGAGAGCGTGGTCGAGTGGTTAATGACTAACCACCCGCACGACTGTCCGGTGTGTGAAGAGGGCGGTAACTGCCACCTTCAGGATATGACGGTGATGACCGGTCATAGCTTCCGCCGCTATCGTTTCACCAAACGTACCCACCGTAACCAGGATCTCGGGCCGTTTATTTCTCATGAAATGAACCGCTGTATCGCCTGTTACCGCTGCGTGCGTTACTACAAAGATTATGCTGACGGCACCGATCTCGGGGTGTATGGCGCGCACGACAACGTCTACTTTGGTCGTCCGGAAGATGGCACGCTGGAAAGCGAATTTTCCGGTAATCTGGTAGAAATTTGTCCAACCGGCGTCTTCACCGACAAAACCCACTCCGAGCGTTATAACCGTAAGTGGGATATGCAGTTCGCGCCAAGCATCTGCCAGCAGTGCAGCATCGGCTGTAACACCAGCCCTGGCGAGCGCTACGGCGAATTGCGTCGTATTGAAAACCGCTATAACGGCAGCGTTAACCACTACTTCCTCTGCGACCGTGGTCGTTTTGGTTATGGCTACGTTAACCTGAAAGATCGTCCACGCCACCCGATGCAGCGTCGCGGCGATGACTGGATTGCGCTGAATGCGGACCAGGCGATGCAGGGTGCTGCCGACGTATTGCGTCAGGCGAAAAAAGTGATCGGTATTGGTTCACCACGCGCCAGCATCGAGAGCAACTTTGCGCTGCGTGCGCTGGTCGGCGCAGAGAATTTCTCCACCGGCATTCCGGCAGCAGAGCAGGCGCGCCTGGAACTGATGCTGAAAGTGCTGCGCGAAGGCGGCATTCATACTCCGGCACTGCGCGAAATTGAAAGCTACGATGCGGTACTGATATTGGGTGAAGATTTGACCCAGACCGGTGCACGCGTGGCGTTATCGGTGCGTCAGGCGGTAAAAGGTAAATCACGCGAAATGGCAGCAGCACAAAAAGTGGCTGACTGGCAGATTGCGGCGATCCTGAATATCGGTCAGAACGCCAAACACCCGCTGTTTATGACCAACGTCGATGCCACCCGTATGGATGATATCGCCGCATGGAGCTATCGCGCCCCGGTTGAAGATCAGGCGCGCCTTGGCTTCGCCATTGCCCATGCGCTGGATAACAGCGCACCTGCGGTTGAGGGGATTGAACGCAGCCTGGCAGGCAAAATTGATGTGATCGTGCAGGCGTTAGCGGGCGCGAGAAAACCGCTGATCATCTCCGGCACCCATTCCGGTAGCCAGCAGATGATTGAAGCGGCGGCAAACGTGGCCAAAGCGCTGAAAGGCCGTGGTGCCGATGTCGGCATTACCCTGCTGGCTTCCGCCGCCAACAGCATCGGTCTTGGCATGATCGGCGGCAACACGCTGGACAGCGCGCTGGACGAGCTGGCCAACGGTAGTGCCGATGCAGTGGTGATTCTGGAGAACGATCTGTATCGCCAGGCGCCAGCCGCGCAGGTTGATGCCGCGTTAAGCAATACGCCAAATGTGATTGTTATCGATCACCAGCGCACCGCCACCATGGACAAAGCCGGACTGATCCTCTCCACTGCCAGCTTCGCGGAAAGTGATGGCACGGTGGTGAACCAGGAAGGCCGCGCACAGCGCTTCTTCCAGGTTTATGACCCGGCTTACTACGACAACACGGTCGAGATGCTGGAAAGCTGGCGCTGGCTGCACTCGCTGCACAGCACCGTTGAGAGCCGTCACGTTGACTGGACCCAGCTTGATGATGTCATTGATGCGGCGGTTCAGGCACTGCCACAGCTGGCAGCGATCAAGGATGCGGCACCGGATGCCAGCTTCCGTATTCGCGGTCAGAAACTGGCGCGTTCTCCGCATCGCTACAGTGGCCGTACCGCCATGCGCGCCAATATCAGCGTGCACGAGCCGCGTCAGCCGCAAGATAGAGACACCATGTTCGCCTTCTCAATGGAAGGGAACAACAGCCCGTTGGCCGATCGTCAGCAGATTCCATTTGCCTGGGCGCCAGGCTGGAACTCACCGCAGGCGTGGAACAAGTTCCAGGCTGAAGTGGGCGGTCACCTGCGTCACGGCGATCCGGGCGTGCGTCTGTTTGAGGCCAGCGAAGGTCAGTTGCCGTGGTTTGACAGCGTACCTGCCGCCTTTAGCGGTAGCGAAAATCAGTGGCGCGTCGCGCCTTACTATCACCTGTTCGGCAGTGAAGAGATGACCCAGCGTGCGCCGGTGATTCAGACGCGTATGCCGCAGCCGTATGTGATGGTTAACCCGACCGATGCCGCACGTCTGGGCGTCAATAACGGGACTGCCGTTGAGTTCAGCTATGCCGGTCAGACACTGCGTCTGCCAGTACAGTTCTCCGACGCGCTACAGGCAGGGCAGGTTGGATTGCCGATCGGTTTACCGGGCATTCCGCCATACCTTTCCGGTGCGAATATTGACGATCTGCGGGAGGCTGTGCAATGAGCTGGCTCACTCCGGAATTGATTGACGTGCTGATCGCCGTCGGCAAAGCGCTGGTGATCCTCTTTGTCGTGGTCGGCTGTGGCGCATTTATGAGCTTCGGCGAACGTCGCCTGCTGGGTCTGTTCCAGAACCGTTACGGACCTAACCGTGTCGGCTGGGGCGGCTCGCTACAGCTGGTGGCGGATATGATCAAAATGTTCTTTAAAGAGGACTGGATCCCACCGTTTACCGACCGCGTGATCTTTACGCTTGCGCCGATGATCGCCTTTACCTCGCTGCTGCTGGCGATGGCGATTGTGCCAGTGACCTCCACCTGGATGGGCGCGGACCTGAATATCGGTCTGCTGTTCTTCCTGATGATGGCGGGCCTCGCGGTATACGCGGTGCTGTTCGCTGGCTGGGCGAGTAATAACAAATACTCGCTGTTAGGTGCGATGCGTGCTTCTGCCCAGACCCTGAGCTATGAAGTGTTCCTTGGCCTGTCGCTGATGGGCGTGGTGGCGCAGGCTGGCTCGTTCAATATGGTCGAGATTGTTAACAGCCAGACGCATCTGTGGAATGTGATCCCGCAGTTCCTCGGCTTTATCACCTTCTGTATTGCTGGCGTGGCGGTGTGTCACCGTCATCCGTTTGACCAGCCGGAAGCTGAGCAGGAACTGGCCGATGGTTACCATATTGAATACGCCGGGATGAAGTTCGGTCTGTTCTTTGTCGGTGAATATATCGGGATCGTGACCGTTTCCTCACTGATCGTCACGCTGTTTTTCGGCGGCTGGCACGGTCCATGGTTGCCACCGATTTTCTGGTTTGCCATCAAGACGGCATTTTTCATGATGATGTTCATTCTGATTCGTGCTGCGTTGCCGCGTCCGCGCTATGACCAGGTGATGTCTTTCGGCTGGAAAGTGTGTCTGCCGTTGACGTTGTTGAACCTGCTGGCGACTGCCGCAGTGATTTTGTACACGGCGCAGTAAGAGGTTAAGAACATGACATTAAAAGATATTGTCGTTGGTTTTGGTACTACGGTTCGTAGTATCTGGCTGATTGGGATGAATGCTTTCGCCAAACGCGAAACCATGATGTACCCGGAAGAGCCGGTTTACCTGCCGCCACGTTATCGTGGCCGCATCGTGCTGACGCGCGATCCGGACGGCGAAGAGCGCTGCGTGGCCTGTAACCTGTGTGCGGTCGCTTGCCCAGTCGGCTGTATTTCGCTGCAAAAAGCCGAGCATCAGGATGGCCGCTGGTATCCGGAGTTCTTCCGCATCAACTTCTCGCGCTGCATTTTCTGTGGTCTGTGTGAAGAAGCCTGCCCGACTACCGCGATCCAGCTGACGCCGGATTTCGAACTGGGTGAGTTTAAGCGTCAGGATCTGGTGTACGAAAAAGAAGATCTGTTGATTTCAGGACCGGGTAAATATCCTGAGTACAACTTCTATCGTATGGCGGGTATGGCGATCGACGGGAAAGACAAGGGCGACGCTGAAAACGAAGCTAAACCTATCGACGTCAAAGGCTTGTTACCTTAAGGAGCCAGACATGGAATTTGCATTTTATTTTTGCGGACTGGTGGCGGTACTGACGACGTTGCGCGTCATTACCCACACTAATCCGGTGCATGCGTTGCTGTATCTGATTATCTCACTGCTGGCGATTGCGGGGGTGTTCTTCTCCATGGGTGCCTATTTTGCCGGCGCGCTGGAAATCATCGTTTACGCCGGTGCCATTATGGTGCTGTTTGTGTTTGTGGTGATGATGCTGAACCTCGGCAAAGCGGTGCAGGAGCAGGAGCGTCAATGGTTGCAGCCTTCATTATGGATTGGTCCGGGTGTGGTGGCGCTGGTTCTGCTGGCGGTGCTGATTTACGCCATTTCCACGGTTAACGACCAGGGCATTGACGGTACGATTATCGACGCGAAAGCGGTCGGAATTAGCCTGTTCGGTCCTTACGTTCTGGCAGTTGAGCTGGCTTCGATGCTGTTGTTGGCGGGTCTGGTGGTAGCATTCCACATCGGACGTGAAGATCGTCAGGGCGAGGTGCTGAGCAACCGTCCAGGCGATGCAGCGAAAAGTAAAAAGGAGGAACACGCATGATCCCTCTGCAACATGGGCTTATCCTGGCGGCGATTCTGTTCGTTCTCGGACTGACCGGGCTGGTGATGCGTCGCAATCTGTTGTTTATGTTAATTGGCCTCGAAATCATGATTAACGCTGCGGCACTGGCGTTCGTGGTGGCGGGAAGCTATTGGGGACAAGCCGACGGTCAGGTGATGTATATTCTGGCTATCAGCCTTGCGGCTGCCGAAGCCAGCATTGGCCTGGCGCTGCTGCTTCAGCTCTATCGTCGTCGTCAGACTCTGAACATTGACACAGTGAGCGAGATGCGCGGATGAACCTTCTCTATTTAACTATTCTGTTTCCGCTGATCGGCTTTTTGCTGCTGGCATTTTCCCGTGGTCGCTGGTCTGAGAACACTTCCGCGACCATCGGTATGGGTTCGGTTGGCCTGTCAGCGTTGGTAACGCTTTACGCCGGGGTGGACTTCTTTAATCAGGGTCAGCAGGTTTTCAACCAGCCACTCTGGACCTGGATGAATGTCGGTGACTTCAATATTGGTGTCAATCTGACGCTGGACGGCCTGTCGCTGACCATGCTGTCGGTCGTCACCGGGGTGGGTTTCTTCATTCATATGTTTGCCTCCTGGTATATGCGTAAGGAAGAGGGCTACTCGCGCTTCTTCGCCTATACCAACCTGTTTATCGCCAGCATGGTGGTTCTGGTTCTGGCCGATAACCTGATGCTGATGTATCTCGGCTGGGAAGGGGTGGGTCTCTGTTCCTATCTGCTGATCGGTTTCTACTACAGCAACCCGGACAACGGCGCGGCGGCGATGAAAGCCTTTATCATCACCCGCGTCGGTGACGTGTTCCTGGCGTTTGCGTTGTTTATTCTCTACAACGAGCTGGGCACGCTGAACTTCCGCGAAATGGTTGAGCTGGCACCGGCTCACTTCGCTGCTGACAACCACATGTTGCAGTGGGCGACGCTGATGCTGTTGGGTGGCGCGGTAGGTAAATCTGCTCAGCTGCCGTTACAGACCTGGCTGGCCGATGCGATGGCAGGCCCGACGCCGGTTTCCGCACTGATCCACGCGGCAACCATGGTAACGGCGGGTGTCTATCTGATCGCCCGTACCCATGGCCTGTTCCTGCTGACGCCAGAAGTGCTGCATCTGGTGGGGATTATCGGGGCGATTACCCTGGTGCTGGCTGGCTTTGCCGCGCTGGTGCAGACCGATATCAAACGCGTGCTGGCTTATTCGACGATGAGTCAGATTGGTTATATGTTCCTCGCGCTCGGCGTGCAAGCCTGGGACGCGGCGATTTTCCATCTGATGACGCACGCCTTCTTTAAAGCGTTACTGTTCCTCTCTTCCGGTTCGGTGATCCTTGCCTGCCATCACGAGCAGAACATTTTCAAAATGGGTGGCCTGCGTAAGAGCATTCCGCTGGTGTATGTCTGCTTCCTGGTGGGCGGCGCGGCGCTGTCAGCACTGCCGCTGATCACCGCGGGCTTCTTCAGTAAGGACGAGATCCTCGCCGGTGCGCTGGCGAACGGGCATCTTAATCTGATGGTGGCGGGCCTGGTGGGGGCATTTATGACCTCGCTGTATACCTTCCGCATGATCTTTATCGCCTTCCACGGTGAAGAGAAGATTCATGCGCATGCAGGTAAAGGCATTACTCACCATCTGCCGCTGATTGTTCTGCTGATTCTCTCAACCTTTATCGGCGCAATGATTGTTCCACCGTTACAGGGCGTACTGCCTGAAACCACTGAGCTGGCACATGGCAGCGTACTGACGCTGGAAATCACCTCGGGCGTGGTGGCTATCGTCGGTATTCTGCTGGCTGCCGCACTGTGGCTGGGCAAGCGCACCCTGGTGACCAATATTGCCAATAGCGCCATTGGCCGCTTCTTCAGCACCTGGTGGTTTGCCGCGTGGGGCTTCGACTGGCTATACGACAAAGTGTTTGTTAAACCGTATCTCGGCATCGCGTGGCTGCTGCAACGCGATCCGCTGAATGGTCTGATGAACATCCCGGCTATCCTGTCGCGCTTCGCGAACAAAGGGCTGGTGGTCAGCGAAAACGGCTATCTGCGCTGGTATATCGCTTCAATGAGTGTCGGTGCCGTGGTGGTACTGGCGCTGATGCTGGTGATTTAAGATTAGTGAGCGGGGTGGGGCAGAATCGCCACCCCAACAAGAAGAATATTGAAAATATACCCCGTATAAATGGGCGTTATCGGCGCAGTCAGTTTGTTCGCCGCCAGCGCGGAGCAACCGGAGCGTACTAAAGTACGTGAGGATTGCGAGCACTGCCGACGGACAAAATGACAAGCAAGATAGCCCAAACGGGGCCAAGAAAGGGAAAGACTCGCCATGTTATTGCCTTGGCTTATATTTATACCCTTCGTCGGTGGCTTGCTGTGCTGGCAGTGCGAACGCTTTGGCGTAAGAGTGCCGCGCTGGATCGCGCTGATCACCATGGGGTTAACGCTGGTGCTGTCGCTGCATCTCTGGATGCAGGGTAACTATGCGCTGACTCAGGCAGCAGGTTTGCCGCAGTGGCAATCTGAATTCTCCGCCTCGTGGATCCCACGTTTCGGCATCAGTTTCCATCTGGCACTCGACGGTCTGTCGCTGCTGATGGTAGTGCTGACCGGCCTGCTGGGGTTGATGGCGGTACTCTGTTCGTGGAAAGAGATTGAGAACAATCAGGGCTTCTTCTACCTTAACCTGATGTGGATTCTGGGCGGCGTGATCGGCGTGTTCCTTGCCATCGACCTGTTCCTGTTCTTCTTCTTCTGGGAAATGATGCTGGTGCCGATGTACTTCCTCATCGCGCTCTGGGGTCATAAAGCCTCCGACGGTAAAACCCGTATTACCGCGGCCACCAAGTTCTTCATCTATACCCAGGCAAGTGGTCTGGTGATGCTGATTGCGATTCTTGGCCTGGTATTTGTTCACTACAATGCCACCGGTGTCTGGACGTTCAACTATGAACTGCTGCTGAAGACGCCAATGTCACACGGAGTGGAATACCTGCTGATGCTCGGCTTCTTTATCGCCTTTGCGGTAAAAATGCCGGTGGTGCCGTTGCACGGCTGGTTGCCGGATGCGCATAGCCAGGCACCGACCGCCGGTTCGGTCGACCTTGCAGGCATCCTGTTGAAGACCGCCGCTTATGGCCTGCTTCGTTTCAGCCTGCCGCTGTTTCCGAATGCGTCCGCTGAGTTCGCACCGATTGCCATGTGGCTGGGTATTATTGGTATCTTCTACGGCGCGTGGATGGCGTTCTCGCAGACCGATATCAAACGTCTGATTGCATACACCTCAGTATCCCATATGGGCTTTGTGCTGATTGCCATCTATACCGGCAGCCAGCTGGCTTACCAGGGCGCGGTGATTCAGATGATTGCTCACGGTCTCTCTGCGGCAGCACTGTTTATCCTGTGCGGTCAGCTGTATGAGCGTCTGCATACCCGTGATATGCGTCAGATGGGCGGTTTATGGTCGCGCATTAAATGGTTACCGGGTCTGTCACTGTTTTTCGCCGTGGCAAACCTTGGTATGCCAGGCACCGGTAATTTCGTCGGTGAATTTATGATTCTGGTCGGCAGCTTCCAGGTTGTGCCGGTGATTATCGTTATCGCGACCTTCGGCCTGGTGTTTGCTTCGGTCTACTCGTTAATCATGATGCAACGGGCTTATTACGGCCCGGCAAAATCCGACAAGCCGCTGAAAGGCATGTCACCGCGCGAATTCCTGATGATTATGGTGCTGGTGGTTCTGCTGGTGCTGCTGGGGGTTTACCCACAGCCGATTCTGGACACCTCACATGCTGCGATGAGCAATATTCAGCAGTGGTTTACCGCTTCAATTTCAACTACAAGGCCGTAATTCGCCATGACAATAACTCCTCAACATTTGATCGCGCTGCTACCGCTGTTGATCGTCGGATTGACGGTGGTGGTTGTGATGCTGTCCATTGCGTGGCGACGCAACCACTTCGTCAACGCAACCTTGACGGTAATCGGTCTTAACCTGGCTCTGCTGTCACTGTTCTTTGTTGGCCAGGCTGGCCCGATGGATGTCACGCCGTTACTGCGCGTTGACGGATACGCCATGTTCTATACCGGGCTGGTGATACTGGCGAGTCTCGCCACCTGTACTTTTGCCTATCCCTGGCTGGAGGGCTATACCGATAACCGTGAAGAGTTCTACCTGCTGGTGCTGATTGCCGCACTGGGTGGCGTGGTACTGGCCGGTGCGAACCATCTGGCTGCACTGTTTATCGGTATTGAGCTGCTGTCGCTGCCGCTGTTTGGCCTGATTGGTTATGCTTTCCGGCAGAAACGCTCGCTGGAAGCCGCCATCAAGTACATGATCCTTTCCGCTGCGGCATCGTCGTTCCTGCTGTTTGGCATGGCGCTGGTGTATGCCGATTCCGGTAACCTGAGCTTTGTGGCGCTGGGCAAAAACCTCAGCGATAACATGCTGCATCAGCCGCTGCTGCTGGCCGGTCTGGGTCTGATGATTGTCGGCCTCGGCTTTAAACTGTCGCTGGTTCCGTTCCACCTGTGGACGCCAGACGTCTATCAGGGCGCACCGGCACCGGTCTCCACCTTCCTGGCAACGGCCAGCAAGATCGCCATTTTTGGTGTGGTGATGCGCCTGTTCCTGTATGCGCCGGTAACCGACAGCGAAGCGGTAAAAACAGTATTGGGCGTGATTGCCTTTGCCTCGATGCTGTTCGGTAACCTGATGGCTATCTCGCAGAGCAATATCAAGCGTATGCTCGGTTACTCCTCAATCGCTCACCTCGGCTATCTGCTGGTGGCGCTGATTGCGGTGCAGACACATCAGCTGTCGCTGGAAACCGTCGGTGTTTATCTGGCCGGTTATCTGTTCAGCAGCCTGGGCGCGTTCGGCGTGGTCAGCCTGATGTCCAGCCCGTATCGTGGCCCGGATGCCGATTCACTGTACTCTTATCGTGGTCTGTTCTGGCATCGTCCGATTCTGTCGGCGGTGATGACGGTAATGATGCTGTCACTGGCGGGTATTCCGATGACGCTGGGCTTTATCGGTAAGTTCTACGTGATTGCGGTCGGCGTGAATGCGCACCTGTGGTGGCTGACGGCGGCAGTGGTGCTGGGTAGTGCCATTGGTCTGTACTACTATCTGCGTGTTACCGTCAGTCTGTACCTCAGCCCGCCAGAATCACTGCAGCGTGATACCCCGGCCAACTGGGCATTTACCGCTGGTGGTGTGGTGGTACTGATTTCGGCGATTCTGGTACTGTTGTTAGGTATCTATCCACAACCGCTGATCAATCTGGTCCAGATGGCACAACCACTCATGTAGCCGTGTTGATTGATGCGATAAAAAAATCAGGCTCATCGGGCCTGATTTTTTTTTAATATTGTATTTTACGCACATTATTAACGCATATCCTTTGTGCTCTTCCAGTCTTCTTGCTAGTTTGGAACTATCCTCTTCCTTGCCGGAGAAGCCCCTTGATAAGATTAATTTTCTTACTGGTGGGTGCTCATCAATTAAAATCCCGCTGGTTATTTCTCGCATTTCTCGGTTTGTGCTGGATCGCGCTCGGCATGGCGATTCTGTACGATATCGCCAGTGATGGACGACTGTCGGTGCCGCTGGATACGCTGGCCATTCTGTTGGTCGTGGAAGGACTGGTAGAAATAGTGGCCGCAATGATTGTCGGTCTGCGCATCTACTGGCCGGGTATCTGGAAAGGTCTGGGATTTATCTTTATTGCTTTTCTGGTGTTTGATCTGCCATGGGATAATAATTTCCTTGCCTCAGTGCTGTTTGGCGCGGCGTTCCTCGGCGATGGAATCTTCCGCATTGCCTCTTCGCTGGTTGTGCGTGGGACGAAGTGGCGGCGGGAAATTATCTTTGGCGTGATTGAAATAGCGCTCAGCATGCTGATTTTCAGTAACTGGCCGTTCCATC
>NZ_JRXE01000002.1:209707-211539 GCF_001267535.1 Winslowiella iniecta
CGCTATTGCTGAGCACCTGGGGTATCTCGTTGCTGATGATGGCACGGCAGATCAAGTTAATGTCCGACAACGCCTCCGTGTGCGTGTTGCCGATCTTCACTTCGCGCAGTTTACGACCGTGGCGGGAAGTAGCCTACTATCATCCGCCATTTCCACAACAACCGCCAAAGACTCCGTTGCAGGCGCTGGTGTGGACACCTGTCGGATCGGCATCGGCAGTGGTGACCGAACGTCGCCGGGTTGTCGATCGCTATATCGCCGCCGTGGATAAAGACGGGGTGATTTCCACCGGCCATATCGCATTACAACTTCTTCCGGATCTGTATATCAGCCATAACCCATTTAACTATATTGACCGCGATAGCGCTAACTTCCGCGCCCTGTTGCGTGCGGGTGAGGAGAATGACGTTCCAGGACGGTTTTTTGCCTCCATGGAAGAGGAGATCGTCGACTGGAGTCCACCGGATCAGCAGGTGCTTTTCACGCGTTACAATGAACAGGCACTGCGTAATTTTTGGCAGGTTTTCTCGATGGATACTACCTATAACCTGACCTCGCGCAACTGCTCGTCAACGGCGATTCAGGCGCTGGATGTTGCCATTGAAGGCGTCATGGGACGCTGTAGTCTTCCGATGATGCGCTTGTTGCTTGATCCCAATTTCTGGATGATGGGGCTGTTGCGTGGTCGGGCAGAAGAGATGACCTGGACTCCCGGACTGGCGCTGGATTATGTCCGCCTGCTGCAACGGGTGATTGAGCCGCAATATAGTCGCGCCTGGCATAAGCGTGTGCGCGAAGCGTATACCGTCAGAAAATCGCTGATCAAAAAGGAAATCCGCCTGAAGAAAGGGCAAAAATTCACGCAGAGCGACAGTCATGAGAAGTGAATTGCGGGCAAAGATTTCCGTTATTGCCGCCGTCACTATCTTTGGTCTGACCTATGGGCTAAGCGCACCGCTGATTGCCATTACGCTGGCGAATCGTGGCTACAGCGAAGCCTTTATCGGCATCAATGCCGGGATGCATGCGCTGGGCGTGTTGCTGATTGCCCCGGCGTTGCCGTGGTTGTGCCGTACCTTCTCGACGCGGCAATTGATGTTTACTGCTTTACTGGCAGCGGCAGGTTTGCTGATGATGTTTCCGTGGCTGCCAGTCGCCAGCTGGTTTGTGCTGCGGTTGCTGCTCGGCGTGGCCACCGAAGTGATTCTGGTGGTCACCGAAACCTGGCTGAATCAGGTTTCGGTGGAACAGCATCGGGCGAAGAATTTAGCAATGTACACTGCGATGCTGTCGCTCGGCTTTGCGCTAGGGCCGATGATTCTCAGTCTGATGGGCAGCGGGTCTGACGCCTTTATGCTGGGCGGCGTTGTCGCGCTGCTGGCCGCGCTGGCAATGTTACAGTCGAGAACCGGCGCCATGTCGTCAGAGCATGAGGTAAAACGTTCACTGGCGGCATGGGTGAAGTTAATTCCGCTGGCGCTGGCTGCGACGGTGCTGAATGCGGCGCTGGAATGTGCTGGCATGAACCTGTTGCCGCTGTATGCGATGAATCTCGGCTGGAGCGAATCCGAAGCCACTTCGTTGATCGCCATTTTGCTGGTCGGTGCCATCGTGTTGCAGCTGCCGGTCGGCTGGCTGGCGGATCGTTTCGATCGTCAACGATTGGTCGTGATGCTGGCTGCACTGTCCACCCTTGGGGCTTTAGTCTGGCCGCTGGCGTTGCAGCATATCTGGCTGGCGCGTGCGCTGTTGTTTATCTGGGGCGGAGTGTTTGTCGGTATCTATACGGTGATTATTACGTTGATTGGTCAGCGTTTTCGCGGCGCTGAACT
>NZ_JRXE01000002.1:211598-216592 GCF_001267535.1 Winslowiella iniecta
TATTTACTTTGTTCGCACTGCGCACCCGGCGGGAAGCGATATAACAGGAAAATGCAGGAGAAGGAGCATGGAACTTATCTGGCAGGATTTACACCACAGTGAGCTTAACGTCGCTCAGCTTTACGCTATTCTGGCGCTGCGTAGCCGGGTATTTGTGGTGGAACAAAATTGCCCTTATCAGGATATCGACGGTGACGATCTGGCGCGCGATAACCGTCACATTATCGGTATGCTGGAGGATAAAGTGGTGGCATATGCGCGCATTCTGACGCCGCAACAACCAGGGGAACCGGTGCGCATTGGCCGGGTGATTATTGCGCCTGAAGCGCGAGGGTTAAGCCTCGGTTACCGATTAATGGAACAGGCAATTGCCAGTTGTGAGCATAACTGGCCAGGCCAGTCGATCTATCTGTCAGCCCAGGCGCATTTGCAGGATTTTTATGGCCGCTTAGGGTTTAAGCCAGTAGGCGAGATCTATCTTGAGGATGATATTCCGCATATTGCAATGCAGAATTAGCGAAACAGAGTGCTAACTCTCGACAGGGGCAGCGAGAACGCCGCCCCTGCAAAAATAGGCCATTCTATTCAGATATCAATCAATCGGGATGCATCTGCCGATCGTCAACATGCTGGCGTTTATCCGGCGGCGGCGGAAAATACTGATACAGCCAGGTCTCGCTCAGCGTTTCTCCCTGCGAGCGCAGGAACATCCGCATCTCCACCGGTTTAGTATCGTCACTGTTCGGATACCAGTCATACAAGATGCGATAACCGTTCAGCGGCTCGACGAACAGAATCTCTACCTGCTTAATGGTGCCGGATGAGACGTTAATCACCGGCTCAATACCTTTCGGCGCAGCAGCTTTCAGATCGCCACCGACAAAATCCACCGCGATACGGCGCGCCCAGACATCCGGGTAATGCTCGCCCGGTGCCCAGCCTTCCGGGAAGCCGCCCATACCGGTGCGGGTTGCATCAACGCGCGCTAAACCGCTGCGCACCGGCGGCAAGCCGCTCCAGTAAAGCTTGTAGTGGAATTTATATTCACTGCCGGCTTTGATGGGCTCTTCCGGCTGCCAGAAGCAGACGATGTTATCCAGCGTTTCACCGGTGGTCGGGATCTCCATCAGATTGATGGCACCTTTACCCCATTTACCGACCGGTTCGACCCACAGACTCGGCCGCTTGTCATACCAGCCAATCACATCCTGGTAATCCTTGAAATCATGGTTCAGTTGCAACAGGCCAAACCCGCGCGGGTTATTGTCCTGGTAGGCATTAAACTGTAATTTCTGCGGGTTATTCAGCGGACGGCAGATCCATTCGCCGCTGCCGGTCCACATCGCCAGGCGGTCGGAGTCGTGAATCTGCGGATGGATGGTGTCGCACATGCGGCGTTCATTCGTGCCGCAACTGAACATACTGGTCATCGGCGCGATACCGAGCTGTTTAATATCTTTACGCGCGAAGATATGGTTTTCAATCTCCATTACCACGCGTTTAGATTCACAGTTGATAATAAACTTATAGGCACCGGTAGCGCTTGGGCCATCAAGCAGGGCATACACGGTAAACGTGGTGTCCTCCGCTTTTGGCGTTTCGAACCAGAAGGCGGTGAAATCCGGGAACTCTTCCTGGCCGTTACTGAAGGTATTTACCGCAATACCGCGTGCCGACAAACCGTACTGATAAGTATCATCTACCGCACGGAAATAGCTGGCACCGAGGAAGGAGACAATATCGCGCTTTGCCAGTTCCGGCTTTTTGAACGCACGGAAACCGGCAAATCCGAGGTCGGTTTTGCCTTCAAGTTGTTGAGTATCAACCCTGGCGTTGTTGTAGTTAAACAGTTCCGGGCGGAAGTGGACTTCGCGCGCTTCGCGGCTGCTTTCATCAACGGCAAACATGCGGATACGACGTTTAAAGCCCATGCCAACGTGGAAGAACTGCACATCCAGTTCGCGGTCGGCGATATCATTCCATAGAGAATGATTGGCGTCGTATTGGATTTCGTTGTAAGCCTGAGGCGTCAGCGTTGCCAGCGTGTCCGGCAGCGGACCTGGTGCGCCACCCCACGGCTGTTTAGCCATGCCTGCGGCCATCTTTTTCAGAACGTCAAAATCAAATCGCATCGCGGTGCCGTCAGCAATATCGGCATCTGCCCAGGCGGACTGCGCAAATAGCGTGGATAAGCCAGACATACCGCTTACGGTAGCGAATGCCATTGACGCTTTCATAAACATTCTTCGATTCATGCCAGAAGTATTTTCCTTTGCTGAACGGAGTTTGTAGTGACTGTCGTGCGCTTGTGCACCCATTTGCATCTCCTGGCAAGGCCAGGGTTACAGGGAGGTACGACAGCTTGCTGATACAAAAATTCAAATCTGATGAAATTTATCAGATTAATCGAATAAACCCACGGTTTTCCGCTGCGCTGGCGACAGATTTAACGCACTTTACGTTCGCTGCTTTTTTGTGCGCAGGCGGCGGTGGGCACCTGATGGGGGGTGAGCAGGGGAAATGGATAAATCAGCGCCACTTTCAGCGACTACCGCTTTATTCTCAGGTTATTCCTGGTAGCAATGACGCGCAACCGCCAGAAAACGGTCTATAGTTAATGGATATGCATGTTATTCGTACACGGAGGAAGAAAATGGCTATACCTGATGAAACGCATGAGACCCGACTGGATGACGATCTGACACTGCTGACCGAAACGCTGGAAGAAGTGCTGAAATCCTCGGGTGACCCTGCCGATCAGAAATACATTGAGCTCAAAGCGAAAGCTGAGCAGGCACTGCATGATGTTAAATCACGCGTCAGTGAGGCCTCGGATAACTACTATTTCCGCGCCAAACAGGCAGTGTATCGTGCTGATGATTATGTGCACGAAAAACCGTGGCATGGTATTGGCGTCGGTGCCACTGCTGGCCTGGTCATTGGTTTACTGCTGGCACGTCGCTAAATCAGGCCTGCCGATAAAGTTTTTGGGTCGGTCATACCGGCCCCAATTTTTTCTTCTCTCTTCACGCGCGTCCTTCCTCAAAATTTAAAACCACTGATGATTTATCGCTAATTAATTTTTGCTGGCAGGTAATTAAACTATTATTACTTTCCGCTATTTTATTTTTGCTGACTGAGCTTTTTTTGTAAGTGAAAAAATAACTTTATATTTATTATGTTCACTGAGATTGTCGTTTTATATTTGCAGTTAATTGTTTTCAGCCAAATAATATCTCCAGTTTGAAATAAAAGGAATGCGCTGATGTTAGGGAAAATAATCAGTTTCTGGCAAAGTTTTAATCAGGCAGGGTTAAAGGATGTGCCTTTATTTAAATTACCTTTGTCGGCTATCGAAAATACCGCTGCGTCTATCTCGCAAAAGGATTATATCAAAGCCGATCGTCGTTACGCCAAAGGAAAGAAACAGCCGATATTAAGTCGAATCTCAAGGATTAGCCTGCGGGAAAAACAGCGGGAATATCTGAACGACATGGCTGAGAATACGGTCAGCATCGCCAGTGAGAGCCCAGGGATTCAGCAAGGTCACGGCATACTGCCAGCCAAAGCGCCACTGCTTCCGCGACAACCCAGCGGCATGGTGCAGGCAGTTGAAGCGGCGTTACACCTTTTCGTCCCCGCTCAGCCGCAAATTTACGCCGGGTCGGTGCCGGCAAAGAACAGTGTCGTGACCTCCTCAGCCCGGCAATTACTGCGGACGGGGGATACCTCCCGAAGCACGACTTACCCTCAGTCTGCCGCCAACAGCGGCGAATTTACGCGACCAAAAAGATCGCTACAACAGCAGGAAAAACTGGCAGATCTGGCGGAAGAATCGCTATTGCCGCTACCTGCAACGCATGACGTTTTTCATCAGCCGGCGGATAACAGCAGCCAGTTCGGTCAGCAATTAGAGACGTTTTTCCAACGCATGAATATCGTGCTGGACAGCGAACAACAGCAACAGCTGATCACCACGCTGGAGGATGGCTGGATGGTTTTCAGCGCTCCAGCGGACGACAGATCGCGTCCGAGGCGGGTGCATGAAGATCAAATGCGGCGAAGCAACATGTTTTATGAAATGTCCATCAAAGACAAATCGATAAACAAACAGAGTGTCGGGGCAAAAATCACTCAGTGGGCAGATGATATGACTGAGCAGGGACAAACGCTATTTATCAAAGGGACAAAAAGTTATAACCCGCTGCATTTTTTACAGAGCGGAGGCGCGGCGGTGCTGGGTTTTTTTTCGAGGAAAGTGGGGGAAACCGTATCCGGAGAGATTTTTGAGCGCAAACCCGGACAAAGCAAAGCAGACTTTATTCTTGAATGGGGGATGGCAACAACAATACTGCCTGAAACCCAGGCAAGGGCGGCATTTAATCCAGCGCGCGTGAAACCCGGTAGCGGCATATTTAAAAGTCCGCCAGCGGTAAACGCAGCGGAGGTTAACTTGCCGGGAACCGTGATCACTCACTCACCAACCGGGTTGACGGTTCATGTGGTACTGGAGAAAAAAATCGCCGGCCAGCGCTGGAATCTTTATCCGGATAGCCCAAACACTGGTATAGCGGAGCGAGTCGACGGAAAGCAAGTGACCAGGCAGCCAGCAACCCGCGATGCGCAAACCAATGCCTGGCAAATTAAAGGCGTTGAGGGTCAGCATATTTTCACTTTTGGCCCGAAGCAGCAGTATTTTATCCAGACTAAAGAAAGCTATCATCCGCTCAGCTATTCCGCCGCTGATGACAGCTGGACAGTATCGGGTCTGTCGCCAGGCAATAAAGTACCGAAGAAAATCTATTTCAATAAACAGGCCGGTGAATGGAGAGAATTCTGTGCGGCAAATGTGCATCTTAATGCCAGGGTGTTATCTGAAATATCGGAAGCGTTAATTAGCGAGAAACCGGGTCAGCAACGCGTGCTGGCTAACTGGGGGGCACCGTCACGGCGAGTCTGGGCTTCATCGGCGTCCGACAGTCAATATCTGCAGG
>NZ_JRXE01000002.1:216636-228935 GCF_001267535.1 Winslowiella iniecta
GTTATACCGGCAAACTGTGTTGAAGTGGCATGCCGCAGCGCAACAATGGGATGTTATCACCTCGCCGTTCAGATTATTGCAGCAGGCAGAAGCCACGATTGAAACCACGAAACTGCTGCAGTCAGGCGATATGGCGGGCAAACCGGTTGCGGTGCCAGATATTCCGGGGCTGTATAGGGCCGGAGAGGGCTTTTTTTTACTCTGGCAAACTAAGGCCGACGGCACGGCGCAGTATCTGGAGCTGATGCCAACCGGGCTGACAGCGGAATACCGCGCTGTTCACTCGGAAGGGGCGGGGCACGGGACGATTGTACCGCAAGTGCATTTACGTTATGACACCCATGCGGCAGAGTGGCGCTTTCTGACGTTGAAGCATGAGGCATTTGCCGGGCTGCCGGACGCGGTGAAAATCCAGCCGGTTCCTCCACTTACCACAGGTGATCGTTTGCCCTGGCTTCATGATGCTTATCATCGCCAGGGGGAGACCTGGCTCCATACCGGTAGCGATAAACACGGTCAGCCGGAATATATCAAGGTCTGGCAGGATGCTGATGACCCAGACCGTTTTATTCAGCATTTACCTGATGAAACCCAGCCGCGCATTTATCTCTATGATGAAAATAGTGAATTTGTACGTGAAGACGAGAATTTGTGTCGCGCGACCCGCGCTGCGGACGATCAACTTTGTCAGCCGGGACCGTCGGGTTATCAACCGCCAGTGAAGAAAAGCCGTCTGACGCAGCAAAGTGATGCAGCAGTGGAAAAGTGGTTAGATGAGAACCGGCGTCTGCCAAGGGAAACTCTGACCGGCAGCGGAGATAGTTTAAAAAACAGTAAAAATTTATCCTATGCCTTGCGGCTGTACCAGATGCGACCTGAGGCAAAAGAGAAAATACTGCAACATTCCGATGCCAGTCTTTTTTGGCTGGGACGCCGGTTAAAAAAATTAGAAAAGTTGCAGCAGAGCGCACCCGAAACGTATCAAGATTTTATTAATAATAAACAGCATCCGGACGAGCCTGATCTTGAATATGCTCTGCGTTTATATCTGGAATCTAACCGTCGCGACACCATCAAACCAGCGATTATTCAGTACACCGGTGTGAGTGTTATACGTCTGGAAAGAGAGATCGTTAAATCGCAGGATCCAAAAATATTTTTTGAAAAATATCCAAAAGGTGAGCAGGAATCTGATATGAACTGGGCGCTACGTCTGGCGAGGCTGCCGGGTGAAAATATGAGTTTGCAAACCATCGCCTGGTATACTCAGGTCGATCTGATACAGCTCTATTATCGTATTGGTACGCCTTATAAGCCGCTGGCAAGCGAACTACAGACGTGGTTCGGTAACTATATCAGGCATCCCGGTGAAAGAGATTTAGATTATGCTGTGCGGCTGGTCGGGCTGCATAAGGAACAGATCAGACAGGGGATAACTGCGGCAAAATTGATTAATAATGATGCCATCGCCCATCATGCGACGATCACCTTTCAGGCTCTTGACGCTGAGCTGCAAAGAATAGAAGAAACCCGCGCGTGGCTCAACAGTATTCCGCGGCAACCGCAAGAGGGGCAAACTGCTGGCGATAACAATAACCAGCAATACGCTTTACTGCTGGTTAAGGAACGTTATTTGCAGGGTAAGCCAAAGGTAAGAAATCGCGAAATTGCCACGCATGTCGGGATAACGCCACAGCAACTCACAGAGTGGGTACAAAGCGAAAAGTTTGCGTGGTTGAATAAAATTGAACGGCAACCTTCTGAAATTGTGATGGAAAATGACAGTCTGTCCACTGCGCAGCTGAAAAACCAATACTATAGTCTGCGGCTGATTGATCAAAGAAAATCGCAAAACACACATTGGTTGATAACGGATGACGATCTTGTGCGATATTGTCAGATTACCCTCCGCTCGCTGGAAGAGGCGCTGGCGCCGGGATTTGGTGAGGATAATCCACAACACGCTGCGCCAGTTGAACAGGAAGCGATCTGGCAGCCGGTTAGCGGATTACGGCATCTGAAACTGAAAAAGAACGGGTGGTTGTTGGTCTCCGCCGCAGATTCAGCGACGAGCGTGACGATGAGGGTTATTGGCGAGGGTAAAGTGGAGGTGACGGGACTTGAAAATTTAAAAAGATCATTATCAAGAAAAGAGTATCAGCAAATTAAAATAAAATTTGATGCTAAAGCGAAAGAATTAATAGAAAACGACGGCAACAACCAGGACGATGATTTAAGCGCTAATCTGCACGTAATTGATGATGAGAAAAATCCCGGTATCGGCTTGCAGGTCAACGCCAAAAAGGATATTGACGCTAACGAAATTATCGGTGTTTATACCGGAGTGTGGCATGAAAATGGGGATTCACTACTCAATGAGATCTACAAAATGGGATCGCAGCCCGTTTTAACGTATCTCTGGGGAGAGCTAAAAGGGCCAGGCTTAATAAGCGCTTACCAGCATGCCAATGAACTTGCGTTAATTAATACCGGGGAAATGGCAGGGTTTCCATCGTTGGGAGAAAATAATGTTGGCCTGGGCTATATTAATGGCAAAATACCAATTTATTATGCCAGCCGGAAAATCAACGCTGGCGAACAGTTATTGATAGATTATGGCAGCTATTATTATCCAAACGATATGATTCAAAAAACACTGGATGACGACATTATAGGCATTATCGCCAGGGAAAAAGAGTGCTATTTTGTCATTAAAGGTGAAAGTAAGGCGGACTCGGTATTTATCGGGCCAGACGGCGAGGTTGATAAAATCCCACCTCAATATAAAGGCAGGAAGTATATCCTGAGAAGACGTCTGAACGAGCGCGGAATCCTGACCTACGATACCATGAGCAAAAAAGGTGACAAAGTCATTGTCCTGGGGAAAGTGGATGAAAATAATCTTTATTGTGCCATGGCAAAAGCAATGTTTCCGTCTGCTGGCCTTGATAAAGTCAATGAAACTATTATCAACTTAAAAGATATCGCAAGGAATGCCCGGGTGGAGGGCGGGGAAATTAAACCCGAACCAGTTTAAAAGTTGGCATTTCGGGAACGCTGACGCTGGCAGTAAAAATATAACCTTCTTTATCTGTTGCATATTAAATTATTGTGTTGCCAGGATAAATAACTGCAAAGGAATGTCTATGTTAACGAATAACGCAATACAGGTTTTACGCGATATTAATCAATATGATGTCCGGGAAAATACGTCTTCTCGCATTCCCTTTATCAGCATTCACAACACCGGGCTCTGCTTATCCCAGACAGATTTTCAACGCGCCGATCGTAATATCGCTAACGGGAAAAAAGTACCGGTATTAACTCGCTGCCAGCGGGTGTCATTGCGTGATGAAGGAATAAAAAAATTTAACTGTGAAACAAGCGAAATGTTCAAGACTTTGTCGCAGGCGGTTGCTGTTCCGGCGGGTCAAAGCTTATTGCCAGCGGAACCTGGCTTTGCCCCTCTCACCAGTGCATCGGAAAGGATGTTTGAATTGTTGTTGCATACGCGCATGATTGGTCATTCCCCACAGCTTTATCTCGGTTCCCTGCCGCCAGTGATTATTGCCGGCTGTGGCGTACGACCACAGCCAGATCCGGCTCCGCTTCAGAGCGCCTCTGGCGATCGGTTTTTCAGCGAGCCAGTGCTGAGCGCGTTTGACGAGGCACTGAACCGCGTGATGAACAGCGCTTTTCCCTGGCATTCGGCGGCAGCGCAGGAAATAAGATCAACAGTGCTGCCGATGTTGCCCAATGAAAAAGTGGCAGAGGAAAGCGATTCGACGATAGCCCAACCACAAAATTCACCCGCAGAAGCAGAGGATTATATTATCTGTCGGCCGGGGGATAACAGTACACAAACCCGTCAGCAATTTGAGGATTTTTTCGATCGCATGGAGGTGGCGCTGGAGCCTGAACAACAGCAACAGCTGATGGCGCTGCTCTCGGATGGGGTTATCGTTTTTCATTTTTCCGAAGATGACTGTTTGCGCCCGAAACGAGTGCATGAGGACGAAATGAGACGACGCAATAAAATCTATGAGATGTCCATAAAGGAAAAATCGACAAATAAAGAGAGTATTGGGGCAAAAATCACACTGTGGGCAGATGAGATGACTCAGGAAAGTCATACATTATTTGTTAAAGGAACTGAGAGTAAAAATCCGGGGCATTTTTTGCTTTCCGGCGGGGCGGCGCTGGTCGGTTTCTTTAGCCGAAAAGTGGGCGAAACCTTCACCGGTGAGATATTTGAGCGCCAGCCTGGCCAGACCAAAGCAGATTTTCTTCTGGAATGGGGAATGGCGATTGCCATTATGCCTGAAACCCAGGCGAGCAAGGCATTTAATCCGCCGCGAGGGAATCCTGCCAGTTCGCAGGTTTTTAAAACCCTGCCTGCGATTGAGAAGCCAGAAAATAACTTACCCGGCACCCTCATCCATCACCCAAAAACCGGACTGACGGTTCATAGCATTCTGGAAAAAAAAATCGGTGGCGAGCAGTGGCATATTTATCCTGATGGCTCAGGCAGCGGCGTGGCGGAGCAGGTGGGTAAGTCGCCTGTCAGATACCCGGCCACGCATAATTCCCAAACTAATAGATGGAAAATAGCCGGAATTGAAGGTGAGTATATTTTCACCTATGGTGCAAAAAAAGAGTTTTTTATATGGACTGAAGAAGGCGGCTACCGTCCGGTAACTCACTCCGCCGATGATGGAACCTGGATATTGTCAGGTATCTCTGACGGGAAAGTCATTACCAAAAGAATTTACTTTAATGAGCTTCTCGGGGAATGGAAAGAGTTTTGCACAAAAAATGACCACCTCAACGCCAGGGTGTTGGCTCGCTTGCCTGAAGAATTAATTAACCCTACGCCTGGTCAGCAGAGGGTGATGTCCTCTGCCTTTGTCGAGGGAAAAATACGCTCGACACGACCAGGGGAAGAGTATCTGGAGGTGAGATCATGGGTGCCTGATAGTCCGCATCTTATTGAAATCGGTTATGTGCGTGGCAATCTGGAGGGGGAATACTTTACTGTCAGAGGAGCAGAGGATCAGCCGATCTACCGGCAGATGGTGTTGAAATGGCAGCCGCAAACCCGAAGATGGGACAGTGCCCCATCACCGTTTAGCGCCTTACAAAAGGCTGAGCAATACATCGACAGCAGTTGGTTGCAGCAGAATGTGGCAGCACCGTGGCTGGCAACGGTAGATAATCGGCCAGGGCTGTACTGGAATGGCAACAGCCTATTTATGCGCTGGAGCAATGCTGCAGAGGGTTCGGTACAGTATCTGAAACTGATGGCAGACAACATTTCCGGTGATTACTCTCCGTTGCAACCCGGTGCTGATGATATGCGGTTTCGCTATGATGAGCAGACGGCAGAGTGGCAATTTCACCTGTTAAGGCACCCGGCATTTTCCACACTACCCGAGAGTGTCAGAGTACAGTTTACTGACCCCTTATCTCTGACGGCGTCAGAAGATTATGACGATGTTTATCAGGAAAACGACAGTGGCGATCGCTATATCTATCTTGGTGAAAATAAACAAGATGTAGCGGAGTATATCCGGGTAGAGCAGGATGCCGAGCAGGGCGATCTGTTCAGTCTACGGGTGCCGGCTAAGCAACAGCCGTCTGGGCCGGATGATCTTTATCTGTATCGTTATGATGAAAATGAAGAGTTTGTGCTGGAAGAGATACGATCTTGCCAGCCGATGGTCAGGCGCGGGGCTGACGATCCACTGCCCTGCGCGGGGCCATCCGGCATCAAACGCCCGGCGGTGGCCGAAGTGAACCGGTCACCGGCGAAGAAACTCCATTTCGGTCCAGCCTTTAAAGCGGATGTTGAACAATGGCTTAATGATCATCCGCGTCTGCCGCAAGAAGCAGAACTACCCGCTGACGACGCTATCCTGGCTGAGCAAAATAACCTGAACTATGCTGTGCGGCTGACCAACATCGCGCCTAAAATCTTGCCGGTAAAGCGTATTGCCGACCATGCAAGGGTAAATCCGGTTTTACTGCGAGATACGTTAAAGGAATTTACGCCACCCGTTCAGGAGTGGTTTGCCGCTCATCCGCGGCACAGCTGGGAACAACAAATCAATTATGCCGTGCGCTTGTGTCGCATGGCACCTGACGGCATTTCGATTGTTGCGATTGCGAAGCATACCTGGCTGACGGAATCGTCGATTGCTGCGGAATTAAAGTCACGATCAACGCAAACGGCAGAATGGTTTGAGCAATATCCTCAGGATGCGTGGGAGGATAACCTCGATTATGCGGTACGTCTGCACCGAATGCGACCGGAGGCGATTACCGTGCATATGATCGCCAGGTATGCCGCGGTCGAGCAAAGCATGCTAAAGGCAAAAACTGAGCTGGCAACCCCTAAAGCACAGCAATGGTTAGATGAGCACCCGCGCAAGCCAGCTGAATCCGATGCGGATTATGCATTGCGTCTGTGCTTAATGGAGGAAAACGGTGTCACGACCTCCTATATCGCACAGCATATCAAAACCAGAGAAGGGGCAATTAGAAAACGCTTATTCCGGGTTCCGTTTGAAAGCCGAAGAATTTTATTCAGTTTTCGGCAGCGCGAAAATGAGAGTGACCTGGATTATGCTATGCGCCTTTACCAGCAGTTACAGGGGAAGGTGAAAGATAAATATATCGCAATCTATGCCGGTGTGAAAAAGTCTGCTTTATTAAAAGTAACCGGCACCAATAATAAAGCGCCTGCTGAACCCATGACAGAATTGCAACAGCAATGGTTTGCCAGCCGACCACGTAAACCAAAAGAAGTCAGCATTGACTATGCCCGACGTCTGGTTATGGCGCGTGACGATGAAAAAAAATCAGGCAGTTTGGGGCGATTAACCATCACCAATATTCTTATCGCTGAGCATGCTGATATCAGCAATATATTTCTTTCGCGCGGGTTAAAAAATTACAAACTCATGCATGAGTGGTTTGAGAAAAATTCCCGGTCGCCGGATGAGATCCCGGCTGAGAATGCAGAAAAAAACCAGCACTATGCGTTGAGGTTGGTTAAATTGCGTAATCAGCAACAGGAAAAGGTCAGTATAAAAGACAGCGATATTGCCGCGCATGTCGGGATAACGCCTGAGCAGTTGAAACAGTGGGCTGACAGTGAAAAGAGTGTGTGGTTTATTCCGTTTGAACAAGAGCGGGAGAAGGACCAACAGTTTATATTTAATGAGCACGACACGGGCTTTCACCGTATGCGCAAGAATCAGCTGTTTGCGCTGAGTATGATTAAATATCGCGATCATGGCGCTGACCCAAGGAGTGCACTGATTACCGATAAGGACATTGCAAATATGGCCGATATCACGACAGGTTCGTTGTATGAAGCCCTGCAGCCCGGGTTTCTCGATGAAAATCCTTTCTCCAAACCTTATGATCCGATAACCGGTTGGGCACCAGAGACCGGTTTACTGCGACTGAACCTGCAACAAAATCCCCACTTGCTGACCGATCCGAATAATCCGACGGAGAGTATTACTCACAAGGTGCTGGGTGATGAGCCAATATCGATTACCAATCTTGATTCTTTGCTGTTTTCTCTGCGAATTTTTAAAAAAACGTCGCGTGATAAGCTGGAAGCGACCTGGCTTGGTCAGCTGGAAAACATCATTAAGAGCGATGGTAGCCGACAAAACTCGTTTATCGAAAATGGCAAAAAAGTAGAGGGTCAGTTAAACAAGTATCTTGAAGTCTATAGCGATCTGGAAAAGGAGAGCTCTGTGGGTATGGAAGTCAGAGCCAGAGAGGAGATTCCTGGCGGGACGCTGCTTGGCATTTACACCGGCGTCCGGCATGAAAATGATGCTTCACTGCAGAAAGAGTTTCGTAAGATGGGTTCTCAGCAAGTTCTCACTTACCTCTGGGGCGATCAACAACCGGAGGAAGCACAACAGTTGGTTGGCGGCACAACCAGTAGTTATCAGAATGCCAATATATTGGCATTAATTAACACCGGGAAAATGAATAATTTTCCATCGCTGGGTAAAAACAATGTGTTGGCGGGTTACGTTAACAATAAAATTGTCTTTTATGTCACTCGACACCGTATCAGAAAAGGTGAACAGCTGTTGATTAATTATGGTGAGGGTTATCATCCACATTATGAAATTCAGTCGACGCTGAACAATGCGATTATTGATACGATTGCACGCAGCGAGAAATGTTATTTCACCCTGCGCGACATGGCTAATTCTGAGCGTGTTTTCGGCCCCGAGGGTGAAGTAGAAAATGTCCCTGACAATAAACCATTACGGTTGCTGAGAGAGATTAAACTGAATTCGGGAATACTTAAATATAATGTGATACAAAACGATGAGGAAATCAGCATTCCCATACGTAATGATGATGCCAATAACCTTTATCACGCTCTGGCTGTTATTATCGATCCCAAAGCGGGGGAGGACATTATTGAACAAAAGATCCTCGCAATGAAGGCCGCAGTTAAAGCGAGATATCCCAGTGAAGAGGGAATCAAACAAGAACCTGCCGAGGACAAAGCTGAATTTAAGTGAGTTAACGCGGTTTGGGCGGCGAGAACGCCGCCGCTATAACAGCTGTCGGGCAGTAGGATAATCGACAATAATGACGTTGATATAGCGACCGTTTAAGGCGCCGCGAATGGCGTTGGCTTTCTCTTTGCCACCGGCCAGCGCCACCACTTGCGGACACTGGCGCAGCTGCTCCAGCTCCATACCAATCACCGGATCTTCCTCCTTACTTAATACCGCATCGCCTGCGGCATCGTAATAATGCAGACAGAGATCACCCACCGCGCCGCGCTCCGCCAGCGTTTTCAACATCGCTTCGTCATAGTAATTGCCGGAATTGCGCAGCAGCTGCGAGGGTTCCAGATCGCCGACGCCCACTACTGCCACATCCACTTCCGAGAATTTGCTGACCACTTCCGCGACATCCTGATTCGATACCATCCGCGCGCGTTCGTCGACCGCGCGCTCGATACTTTGCGCCGGTAATAACCATGCCGGGCAGCTCAGATTGGCCGCCAGCGTCTGGGTGAGGATGGTCGCCTGCACATTGCCGTTGGCGCCGACGCCGCCCAGCAGCTGAATCACGCCGCGCGCTTTGGCGCTTTGTGGATGCAGTTCATCCACCATCACGCGGATGGTACTGCTCCAGGAAGAGATGCCGACCAGATCATTGGCACGGATGCGGGTTTCCATATAGTGCGCGGCGGCGGAGCCAATCGCCTGCTTCACCTGCTGGGAACTGGCCTGTTCCGGCACATCCACCACGATAGCTTGCTGGAGTCCATACTTCTCTTCGAGGCTTTTTTCCAGCGCCGGGAATATATTGGCCGGCTGCACCACGCTGATTTTGACCAGTCCTTCTTTCAGGCAGCGATTCAGCACGCGCGACACAAAAGATTGCGATAAATTGAGCGAGCGGGCGATGTCCGATTGCTTCTGATTTTCCATGTAATAGAGCGTGGCGATTTTGACCATCAGACGCTGCTCATCCTGCTTTGACATAATTCCTCCTTCCTGCCGACATTCGCATTGTCATGCAAGGGTGCGCAAATAACAACTGCTGTGCGCAGCGCTCAATTATTCAACAAAGTGTGATCCTTTTCGCTTTTCACGATGTTGCTGTTCGACAAAAGCGCAGGCAACGCACATAGTAATCTTGAATAATAAATCATGTATGAATATATATTCAATGCGGAGATAATAATGAACACTCTGGTGAAACTGACGTTGATTGCCTCAGCAATGCTGGCTTCCTCTTCTCTGCTGGCGGCAGAGAAAGGTTTGATTGCGATTATTACCCCGTCACACGATAACCCGTTTTTCAAAGCTGAAGCCGAGGGCGCGAAAGCCAAAGCGCAGGAGCTTGGCTACAGCACGCTGGTCGCGTCGCATGATGATGACGTTAATAAGCAAAACCAGTTAATTGAAACCGCCATTGCCCGTAAAGCGAAAGCCATTGTGCTGGATAACGCGGGGGCGGATGCCACCGTCGGTCCGCTGGAAAAAGCCAAAGCGGCCGGTATCCCAACTTTTCTGATCGATCGTGAAATTAATAAAACCGGTGTGGCAGTGGCGCAAATTGTTTCCAATAACTATCAGGGCGCACAGCTCGGTGCCGAGAAGTTCGCCAAATTGCTGAACGGTAAAGGCGAGTATGTCGAGTTACTCGGCAAAGAGTCTGATACCAACTCCGGCGTGCGTTCACAGGGCTATCACGATGTGCTGGATGACTATCCGGATCTGAAAATGGTGGCGCAGCAGAGTGCCAACTGGAGCCAGACCGAAGCCTTCAGCCGGATGGAAACCATTCTGCAAAAGCATCCAAATATTGTCGGTGTGATTTCGGGTAATGACACCATGGCGCTGGGGGCGGAAGCCGCGCTGAAATCAGCCGGAAAAACCAACGTGATTGTGGTGGGCTTTGATGGCAGCGATTACGTACGTGATTCGATTATCAATAAAGGCAATATCAAGGCAACGGTGCTGCAACCGGGCTGGGCGCAAGCGCAAATGGCTATCGAGCAGGCGGACTACTACCTGAAGAATGGCAAAGCGCAGAAAGAAGAGAAGCAGCTGATGGACTGCGTGCTGATCGATGAAAGCAATGCCAGCAAACTAAAAGTCTTCAACCTGTCTGAATAGTGCGCAGAGGCTGATTATGTTGAAAAAACACTGGGGGATAAGTTTGCTGTCTTGTGCCTCTTTGTTGCTGACGGCTTGTACGGTGGTCGATCTGGATGCGGAGGGAAAACCGATTATTCCGCCCGACCCAGATGCCAAAGCCAGCTACAGCAATCAAACCCCGCAGCAGGTGGTCGCTCAGAGCTGGGACAGCAAAGTGATGGCGTCGGCCCACAGTCAGGCGCTTGACTGGGGCGGGCTGCTGGAGAAAAGCCGCAGCCTGACGCCGGGCAAAAGCCTGAGTGTGTTTGTTAAGGCCAGCGGAGAAGTCACGGCAGTTAACCGCGTCAGTGAGCGTGAGCAGAATCTGGCGATGACGATTAACGGCCAGCCGGTCAGTGTGCAGCTGGGGCCGGTGGTGCGCAGTAATGCGATTCGTGATGCGGCCGGGTTTAATTTTGAAGAGTTTACCAACCAGGTGCAGTTTGCCCAGCTGACGAAAGCGCTGAATCGGCAGGCGGTGAAACAGCTGCCGCCGGTCGACGCCAGCTGGCAGGGCAAAACCGTTGAGGCGCTAATGGCAGTGACCGTCCGCCAGGACGGCGTGCAGGAAGCGGTGGCACTGAGCCTGAAGCCGGAGGCACCCTGATGCAGCCAGATAACAGCCAGACCAGTGAGCTGATCCTTGAAACACGCGGGGTGTCGATGCTGTTTCCCGGCACGCTGGCGCTGGACCGCATCGACTATCACGTCTGGCGCGGCAAAGTTAACGTGATTATTGGCGAAAACGGTGCCGGTAAATCCACGCTGATGAAAATACTGGCCGGGGTGCAGCAGCCGAGCAGTGGCGAAATCTGGCTAAATGGTCAGCAGGTACAGCTGGCGAATACCCGTGAAGCCGCGCGACTGGGTATTGGCATGGTGCATCAGGAGCTGAACCTGTTTGAAAACCTGAGCGTTGCGGAAAATATCTTTCTCGGACGCGAAATTCAGCGCGGATTTATGCCGATTGATATGGCAGCGCAGGAGCAGCGCACCGCCGAATTGTTGCAGCGACTGGATCAGCCGATTTCACCACGCGAACAGGTGGCGAATCTGAAAGTGGGTCAGCAGCAGCTGGTGGAAATTGCCAAAGCGCTGGCTGAAGACGCCGATATTTTGATTCTCGATGAGCCGACCTCGGCGCTGAGTAAAACTGAAGTAGCGATTCTGTTCCGGGTCATCCGCGAACTGACGCGTCAGGGTGTGACCATCATTTATATCTCACACCGGCTGGAAGAGCTGATGGCGATTGGCGATCGGATCACCATTCTGCGTGACGGCAAATTCCAGGCTGAAGCCACAGTCAGCGACATTGATGTGCCGTGGATTGTGCGCGAAATGCTCGGCAGTGAGCCGGTCAGCAACTTTTTGCAACCTGATCGTCAGTTTGGCGCGCCGGTGCTGGAAGCGGAGCATATTACCTGCGTCAACTCCGCCGGTAACACGCTGGTGGATGATGTGTCGTTTTACGTGCGTGCCGGCGAGATCGTCGGCATTTATGGCCTGATGGGCGCGGGGCGCACCGAACTGTTTGAGTGTCTGCTGGGCACCGAGCGCAACTATCTTGGTAAGTTGTGGCTCGACAGCAAACCGGTG
>NZ_JRXE01000002.1:228976-243714 GCF_001267535.1 Winslowiella iniecta
TGTCGTCGGTCGCCAGTAACCTGACCATCGCCAGCCTGTGGCGTCGCCTTAGCTGGCGTTTTGCTATCGCGCAGCAGCAGGAGCGGGCGGTGGTTGCCAGTACCGTTGGCAATCTGTCGATCAAAGTGTCCTCGCCGGATGTGGCGATTCAGGCGCTGAGCGGCGGGAATCAGCAGAAAGTGGTGATTGGGCGTTCGCTGCTGACTAACCCCAAACTGCTGCTGCTGGATGAACCGAGCCGTGGTATCGACGTCGGCGCTAAAGCTGATGTGTTTCGCATGATGGTCGAGCTGTCGGAGCAGGGGATCGCGGTGATTTTCTCCACCTCAGATTTAAAAGAGATTATGGCGGTTTCCGACCGCATCCTGGTGATGTCGGGTGGCAAACTTACCGCTGATATTCCGCGCGCCAGCGCCGAAGAATCAGCTCTGGTGAAAGCAAGTGCGCAAGGGTTCTGACGATGATAAACGACAACGGCGTTGCGCGGGTAACGCAACCGGCCAAAGCATTTAACTCGCGAGAAAGCCTGATTTTACTGCTTCTGAAGATGCGCACCTTTATTGCGCTGTTTCTGATTGTTGGCTTTTTTGCCATTACCGTGCCGGATTTTCTCGCCGTCGGCAGCATGGTGATCATGATTAAACATATCGCCATAAACGCCTTTCTGGCGCTGGGGATCACCTTTGTGATTATCACCGCCGGTATCGATCTGTCGATTGGCGCAACATTGGGATTGTGCGGGATGGTGGCGGGTTGGCTGATCACTAAAGGGATTGTGTTACCGATGTTCGGTATTGCGATCTTCCCCAGCATTTGGGTGGTTGTGCCGGTGGTATTGTTAATTGGCGCGCTGATCGGTGCCGGTAATGGCTGGATTATTACCCGCTATAACGTCGCGCCATTTATCTGCACGCTGGGCACCATGTATATCCTGCGCGGTGCCGCCATGCTGACGTCCGGCGGCGAAACCTTTCCCGGCCTGGCGGGCAATCCGCAGCTGGGGAATACCGGTTTTGATGCAATAGGATCCGGCACTTTACTCGGCTTGCCTTACGCCATCTGGATGATGATCGTACTGGCGCTGGTGATTGGATATATCGCCACCCGCCTGCCGTTTGGCCGCCAGGTGTATGCCATTGGCGATAATGAAAAGGCGGCGGAACTGTCTGGCGTGCGCGTTAAACAGGTCAAGATTCTGGTGTACACGCTGTCAGGATTCTGCGCGGCAATTGCCGGGATCGTGGTGTCATCACAACTGGTTGCCAGCCATCCGGCGAACGGCAGCTCGTTTGAGATGAATGCCATTGCGGCAGTGGTATTAGGGGGAACCTCGCTGGCTGGCGGGCGCGGAACCATTATTGGTACGTTGATTGGTGCCTTCGTTATCGGCTTTCTCGCCGATGGGTTGATTATGATGGGCGTCAGCGAATTCTGGCAGATGGTGATCAAAGGGATCGTGATTATTGTGGCCGTGATTATCGATCAGATGCAAAACCGCATGCAGCAAAAAGCAGCAGTGGTGGCGCAGAAGGCGGTAATCCAGCAGGGTGAAGCGAGCCGCTAAGTCGCGGCAAACTTAATTTTTTTTACCTCCATGAATAAATATTCGTGGTTGATTTTAAATTCAAAGAGGTTGCTATGAATCCGTTCAAACTTTCGGTTGAACAGCTGGAAAAAAAGGCGCGCGCTGTTCGCAGACGCATCATTACGCTGAATGCCAACAGCCCGGCGGGCGGGCATACCGGGGCCGATTTATCGCAGGTTGAGATCCTTACTGCACTCTATTTCCGCCTGCTGGATTGCGCGCCGGATCGTACCGATGATGAGACGCGCGATATCTATATTCAGTCGAAAGGTCATGCGGTGGGCGGTTACTACTGCGTGCTGGCGGAGGCGGGTTATTTCCCGGAAAGCTGGCTGCCGACATACCAGCACGCGGATTCCCACCTGCCGGGCCATCCGGTTAAACATAAAACTCCCGGCATTGAGCTGAATACCGGCGCTCTGGGGCATGGTCTGCCGGTTGCGGTCGGCATAGCGCTGGCGGCAAAAAAAGATAACAGCAAGCGGCGGGTATTTGTGGTGACCGGTGACGGCGAGCTGGCCGAAGGCAGTAACTGGGAGGCGGCGTTAGTTGCTGCCCATTACGGTCTCGATAATCTGACCATCATTAATGACAAAAACAAACTGCAACTGGCCGGTGCCACCAGCGAAATTATGAATACCGATCCGCTGGCGGAGAAATGGCTGGCATTTGGTATGAACGTCACTGAATGCGCCGGTAACGATATGCGTTCAGTGGTGGACACGCTGGAAAATCTGCCAGCCAACGGCAAGCCAAATGTGGTGATTGCCAATACCGAGAAAGGTTTCGGTGTTTCATTTATTCAGAGTAAGCCGGAGTGGCATCACCGTGTGCCAAAAGGTGATGAGATCGACCTGGCGATGGAGGAGTTGAAAGATGAGTAATTCAGCACATTTGGCCGATGTGATGGTGAAGGCGTTTATCGAAGCGGTCGAACGCGGCATTGATCTGGTGCCGGTGGTGGCCGATTCCACCTCCACGGCTAAAATTTCGCCGTTTATCAAACAGTTTCCTGGCAGACTGGTCAATGTCGGCATTGCTGAGCAGACGCTGGTGGGTACCGCCGCCGGACTGGCGATTGGCGGTAAAGTGGCAGTGACCTGTAATGCCGCACCGTTCCTGATTTCACGCGCTAACGAGCAGGTCAAAGTCGATGTTTGCTACAACAATACCAACGTTAAGCTATTCGGTCTGAATGCCGGTGCCAGCTATGGCCCGCTGGCCAGTACCCATCACAGTATCGATGATATCGCAGTGATGCGTGGCTTCGGCAATATCGAAATTTATGCGCCATCCTGCCCGGTTGAGTGCCGTCAGATTATCGACTATGCCCTCGATCATGTCGGGCCGGTGTATATCCGCCTCGACGGTAAGGCACTGCCGGAACTGCACGATGCCAGCTACCAGTTTGTGCCTGGCCATATTGATGTCTTGCGTGAAGGTAAAGAGATTGCGCTGGTGGCGATGGGATCAACGGTGCACGAGATTGTCGATGCAGCGGCACAGCTGGAGCTGCAGGGGATTGCGGCGGCTGTGATCAGCATCGCATCGATCAGGCCCTGCGATACCCAACGCCTGCGTAACCTGCTAAATCACTATCCCAACGTTATCACCGTCGAAGAGCACAATATAAACGGTGGTGTCGGCAGTTTAGTGGCGGAAGTGCTGGCCGAAGGCGGTGTTGGCAGCAAATTGCGGCGGCTCGGCATTGCCGATGGCGATTACGCGATTGCCGGCGACCGCGCCTCAACCCGCGCCCATCACAGTATTGATGCGGCTGGCGTAGTGCGCAATGCCTTGCAGATGTGCCAGGGGGAATAACCATGTCAGGCCCGCTTATTTTAGCTATCGATGAAGGCACCACCAACGCGAAGGCGATTGCTGTCGATGCTGATGGTCGAGTCGTGGCACGAGCCAGCCAGCCGTTGCAAATTGCTCATCCGCAGCCTGGGCTGGCGGAGCAGGATCCGCTGGCGATCTGGCAGGCGGTGCGGCAGGCGATTGCTGAGTGTCTGGCGCAGTGTGGCGGTGCGACGGTAGCGGCCGTCGCCATCAGTAATCAGCGCGAATCGATTATGATTTGGCAGCGCAGCGACGGTAAGCCGGTAACGCCGCTGGTCAGCTGGCAGGACCGCCGCTCGGAAGCGCTGTGTCGCGATTTACAGCAAAGTGGGCAGCAACCGCTGATTTCGGCGTTAACCGGGCTGGCGGTTGACCCGATGTTTCCAGCGGCGAAAGTGACCGGCATGCTGGCCGCGATCCCGAATGGCTACACGCGGGCGGCGGCGGGAGAACTCTGTATTGGTACTGTCGATAGCTGGCTGTGCTGGCAACTGACTGGCGGTCAGCAATTTGTCACTGATTATGCCAATGCGGCGCGCACCCAGCTGTTCAATATTCACCAGGCACAGTGGGATGACGCGCTGTTAACGCTGTTCCAGGTGCCGCGTCAGGCATTGCCGGAGGTGCAACCTTCTGCCGCGCAGCATGGCGCGGTGCAGCTTGATGATATTCCCGGTCTGGCTGCCGGTACGCCGATTCTGGCATTAATTGGTGATTCGCATGCGGCGCTCTATGCCCGGCGTTCGGATGGTGGTGAAGTAATTAAAGCCACTTATGGCACCGGCTCATCACTGATGATGTCGCTGCCGGCGGCGGTGATGAGCGAACGCGGGCTAAGTACCACCATTGCCTGGCATGACGGCCAGCTGCGCTACGCGTTTGAAGGCAATATTACTCACACCGGATCGGGCGCGGCCTGGCTGTCGCGCATGCTGGGGGTGAACGATCCCCGGCAGCTGACCGCAATGGCGCAACGCAGCGACAGCAATCAGGGGATCTACTTTGTTCCGGCTCTGTCGGGGCTGGGCGCGCCCTGGTGGGACTTACAGGCTCGCGGGCTGATTTGTGGCCTGACCGATGCGGCGACCCCTGAAGTCCTGGCGCGGGTGGCGCTGGAATCGATAGCTTTTCAGATTGCCGATGTGTTTTTAGCTATGGAGCAGGCGGGTGGTCAGTCGCTGGCACAACTCTGTGTTGACGGCAGCGCCACAGAAAATAGCTGGCTGATGCAGTTTCAGGCCGATCTGTTGCAGCGTCCCTTAATCATCGCCCCCACCGCTGAGGTCTCAGCGCTTGGTGCGGCGGTTCTGGCCGGGCGTCAGCTTAACTGGTGGGGCGAGGGCGATGAACTGAATGCATTACGCGGCGGCACCACCATCTGGCCGCGTGCAATGCAGGCGCAACGGGCGCAAGAGAATTACCAGGGCTGGCTGGCTGCGGTGGCACGCTGTCGTTACCAGCCAGTAAAATCCTGACTGCGGGTCAGGTGGAATAATTTGTCGTTTAATCAAAAAGGAGCCGCTCAGCTCCTTTTTGCCGTCTTCCAGACTATCTGATTGATTATATTCTGAAATCAGAGATATAGCTTTAATCTTGATGCCTTCCATTTTACTATCGTAAAAATATTCAACATCCAATCTGACGGGAGAACACAGTGATTAGAGTGGAAATGCTCTCAACTGGCGATGAAGTGCTGCACGGACAAATTGTTGATACCAACGCCGCATGGCTGGCAGAGGTACTGTTCTCGCATGGTCTGCCGATGACCAGCCGCTCAACGGTGGGAGACAGTTTGCAGGCGCTGGTTGCGGCGTTAACTGAGCGCAGTCAGATTGCTGATGTGCTGATTGTTAACGGCGGCCTGGGGCCGACCAGCGACGATCTTAGCGCACTGGCGGCGGCGACAGCGCAGGGCGTCGGGCTGGAAATTCATCAGGAGTGGCTGGAGAAGATGGAAGCGTTCTTTGCCAGTCGTGGTAAGCCGATGGCCGCCAGCAACCGTAAACAGGCGGAAATTCCGGTTGGCGCGGAACTGGTCGATAATCCGGTGGGTACTGCCTGTGGCTTTGCCATTCAGCTCAATCGCTGCTGGATCTTCTTTACTCCCGGCGTGCCATCAGAATTTAAAGTGATGGTTGAGCAGCAAATTATCCCGCGGCTGAAACAGCGCTACACCTTACCTGAACCGCCGATCTGCTTACGTCTGACGACGTTTGGTCGTGGCGAAAGCGATCTCGCTACCGAGCTGGAGTCGCTGCCGCTGCCGGAAGGCGTGGTGATGGGTTACCGCTCCTCGATGCCGATTATCGAATTAAAGCTGACCGGCCCGGCGTCACAACGGGTGGCGATGGAGCAGAGCTGGCAGCAGGTGCGGCTGATGATGGCCGAGTACACCATTTTCGAAGGCACCGAAGGATTACCGGCCTTGCTGGCACGCTTACTGCAACAGCGGGAATTGACGCTGAGCGTCAGCGAGCAGTTTTCCGCCGGATTATTACAGTGGCAGCTGGCATCCGCCGATGTCGCTTTAGCCGCGGGCAATGTGCTGCCATCGCAGCCGGAGTCTTTATCGGCGCTGGCCGTGCGCACCGCCGCATTGGCACAGACCAACGGTTCGGCGCTGGCATTATCGGTTGGTGGTTTCGCTGACGAACAGCTGGGCTTTGCCTTGCATACGCCGGAGGGCACCTTTGCTCAGCAGGTGAAATTCAATATTAATCGTCACGGATTAAAAGCGCGTCAGGAAGTGGTGGCGATGATGGCAATGAATATGCTGCGCCGCTGGCTGAAGGGCAGTGATGTCACCACGGGTCACGGCTGGATCGATGTGCTGGAGACGATTAAGGTTTAAGGATTGCTGGAATCGCCCAGGGGAGCTGTTCCGGCTCCCGTCCTGATGGCATGCGGGGTGCTAACCTTCGGCACGGGCGGCGAAAACAGGCCTGGCATCAGGCGAACAGGAATGCCGATTACATCTCGATCTCAATATCGCCTTTCGCCCGACAGCAGCAGGGCAAAATCTCACCCTCTTGTACAAAGGCTAATGGCCGGGCGGCATAACAGACTTCGCCTTTCAGCAGGCGCGTGCGGCAGGAGCCGCAATAGCCTTCGCGACACTGGTATTCCACATACAGATTATGCGACTCCAGCGCCGCCAGCAGTGAAGGATGCTCATCATCGCATTGCAGCTGCGCACCGGAGGCGCGCAGCGTAATGATCGAACCGGCCATAATTTACAGCTGGAAATCGCTAAAGTCGTCGCCATTGACTTCGGAGTCAATCTGGCCAACGAGGTAAGAGCTGACTTCCACTTCCTGTGGTGCCACCTGCACGTTATCGGAGACCAGCCAGGAGTTGATCCATGGAATCGGGTTCGAACGAGTTTTGAATGGCAGATCCAGACCAACCGCATTCATACGGATGTTGGTGATGTACTCAATATACTGCCACAGAATGTCTTTGTTCAGGCCAATCATGGAGCCATCGCGGAACAGGTATTCTGCCCACTCTTTTTCCTGCTCTGCTGCCAGCACAAACAGGTCGTAACACTGCTGACGACATTCGCGGGCAATTTCTGCCATCTCCGGATCGTCTTCACCGCTGCGCATCAGGTTCAGCATATGCTGAGTACCGGTCAGGTGCAGCGCTTCGTCTCGGGCGATCAGACGGATAATTTTTGCATTACCTTCCATCAGTTCGCGCTCGGCGAAGGCGAAGGAGCAGGCAAAGCTGACGTAGAAGCGAATCGCTTCCAGCGCGTTAACGCTCATCAGGCAGATATACAGCTGCTTTTTCAGCTCGCGCAGGCTGACGGTAATGGTTTTGCCGTTAACCTGATGTGAACCTTCACCCAGCAGATGCCAGTAGTTGGTCATCTCAATCAGATCGTCGTAGTAACCTGAAATATCTTTGGCACGCGACAGGATCTGCTCATTGGTGACGATATCGTCGAACACAATCGCCGGATCGTTAACAATGTTACGAATAATATGGGTGTAAGAACGCGAGTGAATCGTCTCCGAAAACGCCCAGGTTTCTACCCAGGTTTCCAGCTCAGGAATCGAGATCAGCGGCAGCAGCGCGACGTTAGGGCTGCGACCCTGAATAGAGTCCAGCAGCGTCTGATATTTCAGGTTGCTGATAAAGATATGTTTTTCATGATCCGGCAGCCCCTGATAGTCAATACGGTCACGTGACACGTCGACTTCTTCCGGACGCCAGAAGAAAGAGAGCTGTTTTTCAATCAGCTTTTCAAAGATGTCATATTTCTGTTGGTCATAACGCGCAACATTCACCGGCTGACCGAAGAACATTGGTTCGTCCAGCTGATTATTTTTATTCTGTGAAAACGTGGTGTAAGCCATGATGGTAATCCAGTCATTAGAGGTAGTGGCCGGGCTGTGCCGACCACTACTGAGGTGTCATCCGGGGAGGATTAAATCTTGCAAGCGCCGCTTTCGCAGCCATCATCCTGAATGGACGGTGCCAGATCGTCCTGCGCATCTTCCGCGCCATCACGGGTGTTCTGGTAGTAAAGCGTTTTCACCCCGAATTTATACGCAGTCAGCAGATCTTTCAGCAACTGCTTCATCGGTACGCGACCGTTAGCAAAGCGCGTTGGATCGTAGTTGGTGTTTGAGGAGATCGCCTGGTCGATAAACTTCTGCATCAGACCAACCAGCTGCAGATAACCGTCGTTATTCGGCATATCCCACAGCAGCTCATAGTTATCTTTCAGGCTCTCATACTCCGGCACCACCTGACGCAGAATGCCGTCTTTCGATGCTTTAATGCTGATATGACCGCGCGGCGGCTCAATACCGTTAGTGGCGTTAGAGATCTGCGAAGAGGTCTCTGACGGCATCAGTGCAGAGAGCGTGGAGTTACGCAGGCCGTGAGTTTTAATCTGCTCGCGCAGGTTTTCCCAGTCCAGATGCAGCGGTTCGTTGCTGATGACATCCAGATCTTTCTTGTAAGTGTCGATCGGCAGAATGCCCTGTGCATAAGTGGTTTCGTTAAACCACGGGCACGCGCCTTGCTCTTTCGCCAGCTCGTTGGAGGCTTTCAGCAGATAATACTGAATCGCTTCGAAGGTTCTGTGCGTCAGGTTGTTGGCGCTGCCATCGGAATAGCGCACACCATGCTTCGCCAGATAGTAGGCGAAGTTGATCACGCCAATACCGAGGGTGCGACGACCCATTGCACCGCGTTTGGCGGCCGGAATCGGGTAGTCCTGATAGTCCAGCAGGGCATCCAGCGCACGCACCGCCAGCGTTGCCAACTCTTCCAGATCGTCAAGGCTGTTGATGGCACCGAGGTTAAACGCAGACAGCGTACAGAGCGCGATCTCACCGTTTTCGTCATTCACATCCAGCAGCGGCTTGGTTGGCAGCGCGATTTCCAGGCACAGGTTGGACTGGCGTACCGGAGCGATAGACGGATCAAACGGGCTGTGGGTGTTGCAGTGGTCAACGTTCTGAATGTAGATACGGCCGGTTGAGGCGCGTTCCTGCATCATCAGTGAGAACAGATCGACCGCTTTCACACGCTGTTTGCGGATGCTGTCATCTTTCTCATATTTGGTGTACAGACGCTCGAACTCATCCTGATCGGCAAAGAAGGCATCGTACAGGCCAGGCACGTCAGACGGGCTGAACAGTGTAATATCTTCACCTTTCAGCAGGCGCTGATACATCAGTTTATTCAGCTGCACGCCGTAGTCCATATGACGGACGCGGTTGCCCTCAACCCCACGGTTGTTTTTCAGTACCAGCAGGCTTTCCACTTCAAGATGCCACATTGGGTAGAACAGCGTGGCTGCACCACCGCGTACCCCGCCCTGAGAGCAGGACTTCACTGCGGTCTGGAAGTGCTTATAGAACGGGATACAACCGGTGTGGAAGGCTTCGCCGCCACGGATTGGGCTGCCCAGCGCACGGATACGACCGGCGTTGATACCGATACCGGCGCGCTGCGACACATATTTTACGATCGCGCTGCTGGTGGCATTAATGGAATCCAGGCTGTCACCGCACTCGATCAGGACGCAAGAGCTGAACTGACGGGTAGGGGTGCGCACGCCAGACATAATTGGCGTCGGCAGTGAGATCTTAAAGGTTGAGATCGCATCGTAGAAGCGCTTGATGTAATCCAGACGGGTTTCACGCGGATAACCCGAGAACAGGCAAGCGGCCACCAGAATGTACAGGAACTGCGCGCTTTCATAGATTTCGCCGCTGACGCGGTTCTGCACCAGATATTTACCTTCCAGCTGCTTAACCGCTGCGTAAGAGAAGTTCATATCGCGCCAGTGGTCGATAAAACCGTCCATCTGCTCAAACTCTTCCGTCGAGTAGTCTTCCAGCAGATGTTTGTCGTATTTGCCCAGGTCGATCATACGCTTGACCTGATCGATCAGTTTTGGTGGTTCAAACTGACCGTAAGCTTTTTTACGCAGGTGGAAAATCGCCAGGCGTGCCGCCATATATTGATAGTCTGGCGCTTCACGTGAGATCAGATCGGCTGCTGCTTTGATCACCGTTTCGTGGATATCAGAAGTTCTGATGCCGTCGTAGAACTGGATATGTGAACGCAGCTCTACTTGTGAAACGGAAACGTTTTGCAGACCTTCAGCTGCCCAGTCGAGAACCCGGTGGATTTTATCAAGATTAATACGTTCTGTGCGACCATCGCGTTTTGTGACCAGCAGACTCTGATTCATGTCGGGTTTTACCTGTCCGTAAAAAATATCCCCTGTTTATGCACAGAAATCTCATTGTGAGTAACTCTGTGGATAAACACTATATATAGTAGTCAGGGGAGGATTGTGTAACTAGATGGTGAGTATTCTAGTAACTTATCAGCGCATAACAAGAGTTGATTTCTGATCGTTTTTCGGTTCCATACGCGGGGTTTTTTACTAAGTCCACGTTTCTCAAGGGTCGTAGCCCTGTCAATCCTTAAGATAAAAAAATCAAAAATTTGATCGAACGCTGATTTTCTATCCATTGCTTATTCCGCACAATTTTCTTTGCGGAAAAAGTGTTCTGAGCCGGACGATTTTATCGTTCAGCTGATGTCAGGCGATACTTTCATTTGCGCACTGCACTATCCTGACGTTTCGCTCACCAGACGTACAACAGGAAAAAGATCTGTCCGCGCGCTTAAGGCTAAGAAAATCCGATGGCATTTTGATGAAGGCGGGGGTGGGGAGGGGGCGATCATTGATTCGGGCGGCGAGAATGCCGCCCCTGGCACAACAGATTACTCAATCACGCTATGGGTATGCACCATATAGTTGACGTCAACGCCGCGACCTAAACGGAATTTATTGGTCAGCGGGTTATAGTGCAGGCCAATCATATGGCGCTCGCGCAGCGGCGTTTCGTCGACCCAGTTCAGCAGTTCAGCAGGGCGGATAAACTTTTTAATATCGTGCGTACCGCGCGGCACCATGCGCAGCACATATTCCGCGCCGAAGATCGCCATCAGCCAGGATTTGCTGTTGCGGTTCAGCGTTGAGAAGAACACTTCACCGCCCGGTTTCACCAGACGGGCGCAGGCGTGAACCACGGAACGCGGGTCCGGCACGTGCTCCAGCATCTCCATACAGGTCACGACATCGTACTGACCGGCAAATTGTTCAGCATGATCTTCCACCGTCTGCTGCACGTAATCAATTTTCACCCCGCTTTCCAGCGCATGCAGACGCGCCACTTCCAGCGGTTCGGCACCCATATCCAGACCGGTTACCTCAGCCCCTTCCCGCGCCATACTTTCGGCCAGAATGCCACCGCCGCAGCCAACATCCAGCACTTTTTTACCGAACAGTCCGCCCGCGTGTTGAGCAATATAGCCGAGGCGCAGCGGGTTAATCCGGTGCAGAGGTTTAAACTCACCTTCCATATCCCACCAGCGTGAGGCGACCGCTTCGAATTTAGCGATCTCGTGATGATCAACGTTAGGTGCGCCAGAATTAGGGTTTGCATTCATTGAATTAGTGCTCCAGCAACAAAATTTCTTTGAAGTATACATCTTTCCGGCAGCGAAGGGCACGAGAGCGCCGCTGGCGAATAAAGCATGCATTACGACGCTTTCCGTTCACCGTATCAGTGCAGTGTGATATACTTTCGCACCTTTGAATCCGGGACTAATGTAGAGGGATAGCGGCTCCATGAGCGACCTTGCCAGAGAAATCACACCGGTCAATATCGAGGAAGAGTTAAAGAACTCCTACCTTGATTACGCCATGTCGGTCATCGTTGGCCGTGCATTACCAGATGTTCGGGATGGACTCAAACCAGTCCACCGTCGTGTGCTCTATGCCATGAACGTTCTCGGTAACGACTGGAATAAACCATATAAAAAGTCTGCCCGTGTTGTCGGCGACGTAATCGGTAAATATCACCCGCACGGCGATACCGCTGTCTATGACACCATCGTGCGTATGGCGCAGCCATTCTCGCTGCGCTATATGCTGGTCGATGGTCAGGGTAACTTCGGTTCCATTGACGGCGACTCTGCGGCAGCGATGCGTTATACCGAAGTGCGTATGTCGAAAATCGCCCACGAGCTGCTGGCGGATCTGGAAAAAGAGACCGTCGACTTCGTGCCGAACTACGACGGCACCGAGCAGATCCCGGAAGTGATGCCGACCCGAATCCCGAACCTGCTGATTAACGGCGCGTCCGGTATTGCCGTCGGGATGGCGACCAACATTCCTCCTCATAACCTGACAGAAGTGATTAACGGCTGTCTGGCTTATATCGATGATGAAAACATCAGCGTTGAAGGGCTGATGGAGCATATTACCGGGCCAGACTTCCCGACAGCGGCGTTTATCAACGGTCGTCGCGGTATCGAAGAAGCCTATCGCACCGGTCGCGGTAAAATTTATATCCGCGCCCGTGGTGAAGTGGAAACCGATGCGAAAACCGGTCGCGAAACCATCATCATCAATGAAATTCCTTATCAGGTGAACAAAGCGCGCCTGATTGAGAAAATTGCTGAGTTGGTGAAAGAGAAACGTCTGGAAGGCATCAGCGCACTGCGCGATGAATCCGATAAAGACGGTATGCGTATCGTAATTGAAATCAAACGCGATGCGGTTGGCGAAGTGGTGCTGAATAACCTCTACTCGCTGACACAGCTGCAAACTTCGTTCGGCATCAACATGGTGGCACTGCACCAGGGCCAGCCGAAGATTATGCCGCTGAAGGATATTATCGAAGCCTTTGTACGCCATCGCCGTGAAGTGGTGACGCGTCGTACCATTTTCGAACTGCGTAAAGCGCGCGATCGTGCCCATATCCTTGAAGCACTGGCGATTGCGCTGGCCAATATCGATCCGATTATCGAATTGATTCGCCGTGCGCCAACGCCAGCCGAAGCGAAAGCGGGTCTGATTGCACGTCCGTGGGATCTCGGTAACGTCTCCTCCATGCTGGAACGCGCCGGTGACAACGCGGCACGTCCTGAGTGGCTGGAAGAAGAGTTTGGTATTCGCGACGGTAAATACTACCTGACCGAGCAGCAGGCTCAGGCGATTCTTGATCTGCGTCTGCAGAAACTGACCGGCCTTGAGCACGAGAAGCTGCTGGACGAGTACAAAGGTCTGCTGGAGCAGATCGCTGAACTGCTGCACATTCTGGAAAGCGCTGAGCGCCTGATGGAAGTGATTCGCGAAGAGCTGGAACTGATTCGCGATCAGTTTGGTGACGAGCGCCGTACCGAAATTACTGCTAACAGCGCGGATATCAACATCGAAGACCTGATTAATCAGGAAGATGTGGTGGTTACGCTGTCGCATCAGGGCTACGTTAAGTATCAGCCTCTGACGGATTACGAAGCGCAGCGTCGTGGTGGTAAAGGTAAGTCGGCAGCACGTATTAAAGAAGAAGACTTTATTGACCGTCTGCTGGTGGCCAACACCCACGACACCATTCTGTGCTTCTCAAGCCGTGGCCGTCTCTACTGGATGAAAGTTTATCAGCTGCCGGAAGCGAGCCGTGGCGCACGTGGACGTCCGATCGTCAACCTGCTGCCGCTGGAGCCGAACGAGCGTATCACCGCGATTCTGCCAGTACGTGAGTACGCAGAAGGGCTGAATATCTTTATGGCAACCGCCAGCGGTACCGTGAAGAAAACCGCGCTGACTGAGTTCAGCCGTCCGCGTAGTGCCGGTATTATTGCCGTCAACCTGCGCGATGACGATGAGCTGATCGGCGTGGCGCTGACTGACGGTAACGACGAGGCGATGCTGTTCTCTGCCGCCGGTAAAGTGGTGCGCTTCTCCGAGCAGGCGGTGCGTGCCATGGGTCGTACCGCATCCGGTGTCCGCGGTATCAAGCTGGCGGAAGGCGACAGCGTGGTCTCGCTGATCATCCCACGGGAAGATGGCGCGATCCTGACGGTAACGCAGAACGGTTACGGTAAACGTACTGAGAACAGCCAGTATCCAACCAAATCGCGTGCGACTCAGGGTGTTATCTCGATCAAAGTGACCGAACGTAACGGGCCGGTAATCGGTGCGGTACAGGTGGTCGACAGCGATCAGATTATGATGATCACCGATGCCGGTACGCTGGTGCGTACGCGTGTGTCTGAGGTCAGCATCGTCGGACGTAACACGCAGGGTGTGATTCTGATCCGTACTGCGGAAGATGAAAATGTGGTTGGCCTGCAGCGTGTCGCTGAGCCGGTAGCGGAAGAAGAGCTGGATGCTATCGACGGCAGCGTCGCGGAAGGTGATGACGAGATCATGCCAGAAGTGGATAACGATGACGAAGCCACCGAAGGCGACGACGAGTAATCGTTAAGCTTACAGCGTGAGATAAAAAGGCCAGCATTGCTGGCCTTTTTTTTTGTTAAAAGCACATATTTAGTTTATCTCCGTTACTCCACAATCACCCGGTTCTGCCGCAAAAATGCCATAACCTGGTTCACCACCTGTTGATGAATCGCCGCGCGCTCGGCTGTCGGGGTTTCGCAGATAAATTCTTCCCCTTCTTCTGCCAGCACTTCCTTCGCCTGTGGCTGACACAGCGGCAGGAAATCAAAATGTCCGGTTTGTGGCAGACGCTGTTGCGGTAAATGAATATTTTCCACACCCAACTGCTGCGGCTTCGGCGCGCGAACATAGTAGTCAGCGGCAAGTAACAGTACCGGCACGTTAATCCTGGCAATACTTTGTGGCGTCACCGCATAAGCCATACCTGGATCGAGCGCACGCATTATGTGAACTGCTCCTTAACAACCTTTCTCTGATTGCCACCTGCTGCGCGCGTTTGGCTAACCGGCGGTGGTCAGGCTG
>NZ_JRXE01000002.1:243837-254636 GCF_001267535.1 Winslowiella iniecta
ACGCTGCCCCAGCGGGCATCGCGCAAGATAACGTTTAGCATAATGCTGATATCGCGCGTTTGCAGCGTGACGTCAGTGGTGGCGCGCGAGTCGCCGGTGGTGCTGCCGGGATGGTTGGCCGCCAGTACGATAATGCCGTGGCGGGCAAGCTGCGTCGCCAGCCAGGCAAGACTGGTATTATTGCCGCCGCTACCGTGGCTCAGTACCACCATCGGGAATTTTCCCGCCGCCAGCGACGCATCGGGGATGGCCGCAAAGCCCTGAAACACCGAATTGTTTCCCTGTAATACCGACGGTGCCTCTGACCGGGTGGGGTAGAATAAGCGGACTGATAATTGCCGCTGCGGATCGTCCGTGGTGATCAACAGGGACTGATTACCGACGGTATAACTCCAGCTGCTGCAACTGAACATCAACATGAATAGATAAATAAAGCGCATGGCGTTAACTCCTGAATGAGAAAGCGCTATCATCCTGTTTATCTGATAAATTCTCGTCCTCGATCAGGATTTGCTACCTGAAAATATGCTGATTCCGTTCAATTTCGTGCTGAGTTTCTGCTTTATGCTGCTGCTGTTGCGGATGTTATTACGCGATGGTAATTCGCGCTGGTTTAGCGCGCTGCTGACTCTCTGCCTGGTGCATTATCTGTTTGCCGGGCTAAAGCAGCTGTATCCACTGTTATTTATCTCATCACTGTTGCCGGTAACCGCGACAGCACTTCCGCTACTGTGCTGGCTGGCCTTACGTCAGGCATCCGGTCAACGCGCACCGCTGAGCGGCTTGCTGATACCGGTGGGAATGATGGTGTGGTGTGTCTGGCTGTGGCCGCAGGGAATTGATGGGTTGTTGTTAGTTAGCTGGCTCGCCTGCGGCGGTGCCATGTTATTCAGGCTGCGTGCGGGCGAGGCGATATTTTCCGCTCCGTTACTGCGGCGTATTGGCATTACGCTGCTGAGCTGGCGACTGATGGCCGTGATGCTGATTTTCACCGCATTACTGGATCTGGCGATTACCACTGCTATCTCGTTTTCTGGTGATATCGTCGTTCGCAGTTTATTGTTCGCCGGGCAGATCATACTTTGTCTGTTTATCGCTATGGCGCTGGTGCTGACACCCGTCGGGGCCAGCACTGCGCCGGATATTAGCGTCAGAACTGCCGATGAGAGTGATGCGCAGGTGCTGCAAACTGTCGAGCAAGTGATGCGTGACACGGCGCTGTACCGCGACTCGGGTCTGAACCTGGCGATGCTGGCGCGCAAGAGCGGCATTCCGGCGCGAAAGGTATCTGCGGCGATTAATCTGCTACGGCAACAGAGCGTGTCGCAGTATGTTAATCAGTGGCGCATCAGCGAAGCCTGCCAACAGCTTCGCCAGGGCTCGCGACCGGTTATCGACATCATGGAGGCGGTCGGTTTTGTGACCAAATCGAATTTTAACCGTGAGTTTTTACGCATCACCGGCCAAACTCCGTCGCAATGGCGTAGCGGGCATTCAGACCAGGCTGGATTATCCTGAAGCGCCGTGCCAGTTCTGGCTTTTTATAACCAGTACCGCTACTGTATCGGCATCGCAAAACTCACCACTGACACTTTGCCGCCGTAGGTTACACTTGAAATATTTTGTCTCTTTTCGCACGACGTTAAGAATTTCCCGCTACCTGTTCCGGGCGCTGGCTTTAATGCTCTGGGCGCTTGGCGCCTTACTCACCACTTTCTATATTATTAACGTCTTGCACGATAAAGAGTCGCAGGTGCGGCAGGAGTTCAGTACCAGTTACGACCAGGCGCAATGGTATATCCATCATTCGGTCGATATGACGCGCGAACTGAAGTTTATCGCGGAAAACCGGCTGAATTACCCGGCGAACGGTGCCGATATGACCACCGCCGGTAAATTAACACTACCGCAGTTTTATCCACTGTATGCCGACTCTGACTGCTCATCAATGGATACTAACTGGCGCAGTTCGCTGGAGTCGCTGAGCTATTTCCTTACTTACTGGAAAACCAATTTCTCCTCCGCCTATGAACTGAACCGGGTGTTCTTTGTCGGTGGTGAAAGTTTATGTCTGGCCGATTTTTCGCCTGGCAATGCCTCGGTCGATCGCGAAAGAGCGCTGAAGTCGCGGAATGAGCATATTTTACGCTACCGCAATGCGAACGGTGAAGAGCGTAAAAACAGCCTGTACTGGATTGCTCCCACTGCGCAGCCGGGCGTTGGCTACTTCAATATGATCACGCCAGTCTATGTTGCCAATAAGCGGGAGGCACTGCTGGGTATTGAGCAAAATATCCGGCTGGATGATTTTATCTCTCCGGGCAGTCTGCCAGTGGTGGCGACACTTATTGATCAGGATAATCAGCCGGTTCTTTCTTCTGCTCGCGGCAACGCCCGTTTCTCACTGGACGATCTGCCGGATGACAAAGTCTGGTTTGGTTATCTCAACGGTTTTAAACAGCTGGTGCTGAAAAAAGCGTTACAGCCTTCGACACTCAGTGTGGTCTATTCCATCTCGACTGATGTGCTGGTGGAACAGTTGAAAATGCTGATGATCAATGCGCTACTGATGAATCTGTTAAGCGGTATGATTCTTTTCTCGCTGGCGTGGTTATTTGAGCGCCGTATGTTCCTGCCGGCAGAAGATAATGCTCATCGCCTTGAAGAGCATGAGCAGTTTAACCGCAAGATTGTCGCCTCGGCACCGGTTGGTATCTGTATTCTGCGTACCAGTGACGGCACCAATATTCTCAGTAATGAACTGGCACATAATTACCTTAATCTGCTGACCCAGGAAGATCGTCAGCGACTGACGGAGATTATCTGCGGCCAGCAGGTTAACTTTGTTGACGTGTTAACCGGCAGTAATACCAACCTGCAAATCAGCTTTGTCCATTCGCGGTATCGCAATGAAAACGTGGCAATCTGCGTGTTGGTGGATGTCAGCGCCCGCGTCAAAATGGAAGAGTCGTTGCAGGAGATGGCGCAGGCTGCCGAGCAGGCCAGTCAGTCAAAGTCGATGTTTCTTGCGACCGTCAGCCATGAGCTGCGTACCCCGCTGTACGGTATTATTGGTAACCTCGATTTGCTGCAAACCAAAGCGCTGCCAAAAGGCGTCGAGTCGCTGGTCACGGCGATGAATAACTCTTCCAGCCTGTTGCTGAAAATCATCAGCGATATTCTCGACTTCTCAAAAATTGAGTCTGAGCAGCTGCGGATTGAACCACGTGAGTTTGCGCCGCGCGAGGTGATTACCCATATTGCTTCTAACTATCTGTCGCTGGTGGTGAAAAAACGCCTGACGCTTTACTGCTTTATTGACAGCGATGTTCCGGTATTACTGGATGGCGACCCGTTGCGTTTACAACAGGTCATCTCTAATTTGCTGAATAACGCCATTAAATTTACCCATACCGGCTGCATTATTTTGCATGCCTACGTCAGAGACGGTTATCTGGCATTTCGCGTGCGTGATACCGGTGTCGGGATTCCGGCGAAAGAGATCACCCGGTTATTTGACCCCTTCTTCCAGGTCGGCACTGGCGTACAGAGCAACTTCCAGGGCACCGGCTTAGGGCTGGCGATCTGCGAAAAGCTGATCAATATGATGGATGGCGATATCGAAGTTGATTCTGAACCGGGCATGGGCAGTCAGTTTATTGTACGTATTCCACTGTATAACAGCCGGGTGATTGTTCCACCATTGCATGAAGGTTTGCAGGACAAACAGGTGTGGCTGGAGCTGCGCAATGAATATCTGGCCACTTTCCTTGAGAACTTGCTAAACGATCACGGTATCCAGGTTTATCGCTATGATGAAACGGGCTATGGTGCGGATGATGTGATTATCACTGACTACGATTTCGCCGCACTAAATCAGGTGCGGGCGGTTATTGAATTCGATGGTAAACATATTGATATGCCGCAGGAAGTTTCGGCTGGCCGCTGGGTTTACAGCACTGCCACGCCGCACGAGCTCCCGGCGTTATTGGGTCGGATCTACCGGGTGCCGGTTGATGTTCCGGACGGGCTGGCATTGCTGCCGGCACCAGAAGAGAGTGTGAACAACGAGGATATTCTGATCCTGGTGGTGGACGATCATCCCATCAACCGTATGTTGCTTTCCGACCAGCTTGGCTCGCTGGGCTTCCGGGTGAAAACCGCCCAGGACGGTGTGGATGCGCTAAATGTGATCAGCCGGAGCGATATTGATATTGTCCTGAGCGATGTCAATATGCCGAATATGGACGGCTATCGCCTGACACAGCGTCTGCGCCAGTTAGGACATACTTTCCCGGTGATTGGCGTCACCGCTAATGCGCTGGCAGAAGAGAAGCAGCGTTGTATTGAAGCCGGAATGGATAACTGTCTGTCGAAGCCGGTTACGCTGGATACCTTGCAGAAGACCTTAGCGTTTTATGCTGAGCGGGTAAGAAAAGTGCGCGAAGGGTAGGGGCAGAATAGCAACGGGCGGCGTTTTCGCCGCCCGCGCCAGATATCATCGGCCGTCAGGCGAGGTGTCAGTCTTTCTCGACCGGCATTGAACTAACGGAAGAGAGGTAGTTCAGTAGCGCGATATCGTTATCCACACCCAGTTTCATCATCGCTGATTTCTTCTGGCTACTGATGGTTTTGATACTGCGGTTCAGTTTTTTGGCGATTTCCGTCACCAGGAAACCTTCGGCAAACAGACGCAGGACTTCGCTCTCTTTCGGTGACAGGCGTTTGTCGCCATAACCACCGGCGCTGATTTTCTCCAGCAGTTTTGCCACGCTGTCCGGGGTGTATTTCTTGCCTTTCTGCAGCGCTGCCAGCGCTTTCGGCAGGTCGGTCGGCGCGCCCTGTTTCAGCACGATGCCTTCAATATCCAGATCCAGCACGGCACTGAGGATCGCCGGGTTGTTGTTCATGGTCAGAACAATAATCGACAGGTCAGGATAGTGACGTTTGATATATTTGATCAGCGTAATGCCATCGCCATACTTCTCACCCGGCATCGACAGATCGGTAATTAATACGTTGGCATCTAATTTAGACAGGCTGTTAATCAGAGCAGTAGAGTCTTCAAACTCACCAACAACGTTTACCCATTCAATCTGTTCAAGTGACTTACGAATGCCAAACAGGACAATCGGATGGTCATCAGCAATAATTACATTCAAATTATTCATCTTATTGGTTACCTTGCTGCAGCAGTTCATTGACGTAAGCGTCAATGTTACTGGTGGTATTTTTAATGTTTGAATCGTCACACTCTTTAATGTGCTGTTCTAACGTTTCACAAAGCTGCTTGCCGGGTACCAGATTAAGCATGGCAAACACGCCTTTGAGGCGATGCGCTGTCTGAGCAAGCGAACTGTAATCCTTGTTCGCCGCCTCAGTATACAATCTCTTTACATCATCCGGTACTGTGTCGACAAACAGCTGGTAGTAACCGCTACTAAGCAGCGGTGTGGCATCCTGTTCTTCAACAGGTTCATCACCCAGCGCATCTTGCGCCAGCTGTTGTTCAATCAGCTGTAACAATGCATCCTGCATTGCACTACTGATATTGAAGTTAACCCGGTATTGATTGTCGTTAATCGCCCGGAAGCCCATCTCATCATCCGTGAGCAGTAACGACCAGGGCGTTAAACGCGCCGGGTCGTCAGTCACCAGAACATCATGATCCTGGCCTGAGAAGCGCTCATCTGGTGTGATGCAGTTCGCGCCCCAGTTTTCCAGCTGATGACAAACGATCTTGCGTACATCATCAACGGTGATTTCGATTAATGCCGTCAGACCTTCCAGCAATTTTTCTTCCTGCAACTGCTGGTTTTCCAGCGGAACATGCAGATTAATGCTGTAACGAGTACCGATATCCGGTCGGGCATGGATTTCTAAATGCCCGCCCAACTGCTTACACAGCTGTTTGCACAGGAAGAAGGTGAGGCCTGAAGCCTGACCAAAGCGATCCTGTGACGTTTCGCCGAGGAACGGGAAGTCATTATTCCCCAGTTCATCGACCGTCAGGCCCGCTCCGGTATCGACGATATGAATCGTCAGACGGTCCGGCCGCTCCGAAGGCGAATCGACATCCAGCGTAATCTTGCCCCAGTCGGTGGTGGTCAACGAATAGTGCAGCAGCGTCGACAACACTTTACGGATGGCGCGGCGATCGCCAAAGCGCATTTCGTCACTGTTCAGACGGTTGCGCATTAGCAGTGTCAGCCCCTTACGACGAGTCAGTGGCAGCAGCTCCAGCGCCAGTTCATCCAGCAGCGATTGCAGATTGAACGAGGCCGAGTCTGGCGTCCAGTCATGAGCTTCCAGCCGGTTAAGCAGCACGATATCTTCCAGCATCCGGCTCAGCGCTTCAGTTTCCTGCAACACATTCAGCCGCGCTTCTTCATCACTCTGATCATTTAACTGCTGCAACTGGCCAACAATATTGCTCAGCGGGCGATTCAGCGCATGGCCCAGATTCTGCAACAGCTGCTGACGCATCTGGTGATTTTTATCCAGCACCTGCTGTGCCTTTTGCAGTTTTTTGTTCACCAGCAGCTCACGATCCTGATCGCGCATCATAAACAGCTGGGTATGAGGTGAAACCACACTGCGTGCATGACGGATCTCATACACCTCATTGTTTACCGTTGCCTGCAATACGCCCTGATGCTGATCGGACATATTGATAATTTTTTGCAGATTAAGATGTGGCAGCAGGTGCTCGGCAATTTTGTTGCTGATAATGGTGCGATTGCTGGCGAAGTCATACACCAGTAAGCCGACCGGCAGGCTGGCAACAATCTCTTCATTCAGTACTCGCAGCGAATCGAGTTCAGCGCTCTGGTTTTCGCTGGGGCGCAGCGATTGCTGACGCAGCAGAAACAGACCGGCCAGCGACATCAGCAGCAGCGCCAGGTTAGCCAGCAGCGGCCACAGTAGATTGCGCAGCGTATCGAACACCAGGCTGGTGAGTGGCACACGGTAAACCAGTTGCAACGGCGTGCTGCTCAGTGAAGAGGCAATCTCCACATTAGGATTAACCAGCGAAATACGCGTGCTCGGGCTCTCTTCATCGCTCTGCGTGCCTTCGCCAGCCACCGCGCTGTCTTGCTTAAGCTGGAAGTTTTCCAGCGGCATATTGTGCGGGATGAGATCGTTAACGGGCAGGTCAAACGCCACTACGGTCGCCAGATGGCCCGGCTGATTAAAGGTGGTACGCACGGTAAAATAGTGGTCGTTCTGCCAGGCAAAACGGCGCAGTGGCGAGAAACTTTCACGCTCATCCAGCGCATTCGCCTGCTGCAACATTTCCGCACGTCGCGCATCGACAATGCTGGTGATGGCGCTCTCTTTGTAGCGCGTCGCCATATCCTTCAGCGGCAGGGTTGAGATCAGAATCAGACTGTTGTCCTGACCATTGAGGAAATACATCGACCAGGTACTGTTTTCCGCACCCCATAGCGTATCGAGATAGCCCGACATGCGTTGGGTCATATCCAGCGTGCTGCTGTCATGAGAGCCGAAGATCAAGGCTTCCGTTTTACGGCGGGTTTTTTCCAGATAATAGACGTCGGGACGCAGACGCGTCTCTTGCAGGCTATTGGGGGGTGACCCTGCCGCGCTGGCCGCCAGATTTTCATAAATCTGCCAGGTGGCGAAGCGATAGCTGTCGATACGCTTTTGCATGGCGTAAGTAATATCGGACATCGCATAACGTTTTTCTGTCAGCCATGCGTTTACCGCGTTATGGATCATAAATCCCAACGCCAGCAGTAATACCAAAATAAACATCACAAAGAAGCGTGTGACATTGCCAGAGGTGAGGGGAAACTTATATGGCACCATAACGTAATGTGACACCCAAAATTATCGTGTGACCAGCCGGGCGCTGGCAGCAACAGCCAAAAGCAGCACCGCGATGGCGGAAAAAGCCGTCGTCAGGCTAAACCACTGGGAAACAAAGCCGACCAGTGCCGGACCTGCCAGAATACCTGCATATCCAATCGTTGTCATGGCAGAAATCGCCAGGTTTACCGGCATGGTTTCCTGCTTGCCGGCGGCGCTGAACAGGATTGGCACGGTATTGGACGCGCCAAAACCTACCAACAGGAAAGCCAGCAGCGTCACCCGTACATCGTTAACGCTGACCGCCAGCAAAATGCCGGCGGCGGCGCACAGGCTGCCCAGTAATAAAATCGTCGCACTGCCGAAAGAGTTAACGATGCGATCGCCGGTCAGGCGGCCGATCGTCATGGCGATGGAAAACACCGCATAGCCCAGTCCGGCCTGTGAGGCAGGCATATCACGCACGTTGGTCAGGAACAGTGCGCCCCAGTCGAGGATCGCACCCTCAGCCAGGAACAGAATAAAACAGAGCGCGCCAAGGAACAGCACCCAGCCACGAGGTAACACAAACAGTGGCGAATCTGACTGATGCAAACGATCGCTTAACAGATACTTCTGACTACTCAGCAGCAGCAGGATGATCAGCGCGGCAATCATCAGCACGGCATTGAGCGGCGACAGGCCGAGCCACAGCATCGCACTTACCAGGCCGGCACCGGCGATACCGCCGATACTAAAGAAACCATGAAAACCGGACATCATGGCGCGCCCGGAGGCTTTTTCCACCTCGACCGCCTGAATATTCATCGCCACATCCAGTACGCCGATTGAGGCGCCAAACGCCATCAGACAGAGCGCCAGCGTAAACGGCGTGGGTGACACCGCCAGCAGCGGTAACACCAGCATAATAAACAGGCCGGCAGTCACGATCACCGCCTTACAGCCGTACTTGCCGGCTAACATGCCGGTCAGCGGCATTGCCACCAGTGAGCCAACACCGAGAAATAACAGTAAACCGCCCAGCGAAGCATCGCTGAGATTGACGCGTGTTTTGGCGTACGGCACCAGCGGTGCCCAGGCGGACATTCCCATCCCGGCAATAAAAAATATCACACGCGTGGCTATCTGCGTGGCAAGGGCGGATTGCCGGAGTTGTACAGCATCTGATGTGGTCATTTTTATCGTGTTAATTCCGCACAGTAAGTCGGTCTTTTTACCACAATCGGTCCCGGCTTAGAATGGGAGTTGTCGCAGTGCCCGGCGTTTACCTGATGATATATTTTCAGTCTGTCATCATGCCGATGTTAATAACCGATAAAAACAGCGATGTTAACCTAAAAATCACCGTTGCCAGTGTTTTCCAGACGGTTCCTGGTGGGGATTTATCGCGGTTGCCTGTTCAAATCATTTTCCTGCTACATCAGTGTCGGCAATTTAACCCACCATGACGCGTGAGACAGTAGTCGTAATGTGTTGTTTTTACGACGGTTGTCTCATGTTGTTAGCTCATGGTGCGACAGCCAGGACCTGCCAGCAATCACAATTCTGTGTAAATTTAAACTTTTCCCCGTCGGTAAATATCCCCCTTTTTTGTCAATTTCAGTGCTCCTCAGGCGCTGATTTTCGACTGCGTGGTAACAGATTTGTCGCAGTTAAATCAGAGCACTAGGCGGTTTTCTCCCGCTTACAGAAGAAACCATCAAAAAATAACATTAGAATATCTAAACTATTTAATCGATTTATTTAATCGAAATGATTAACAATTATTGCCGCCAAGTTGTCGTTTCTTGATTATATCTGGTGAGCGGACTCGATATATATAAACCGTAATTTCCAGGTGTTAGGTTTTGCTTTTTCGTTTTGATTTGGTTTTTTCCACCAGTGATGTTGGGTTGTTAAGTATTCATAAACGTAATTATTAACATTAATACTGCGTGTGATTATTCAATTTTAATGATGTTTTTTCACGCGTGGCATATTACCTCAACTGGTGTGTAAGGGGTCATTCATATGGCACAGCTTAATCAAGGTCGCGTTGATATCATCTCGCGTGATAATGGAACACTCACTTCTCAGGTCAACGGGGGTTTTACCCATTCGGTGCTGCTGACTGAGCCCAGTGTGGTAAAGATAAATGGTACCCGCGAGATGGTCGCGACCTTTGAGCGACAGGGAAATGACCTTATCCTGCATATGCGCGATGGCAGCGTGGTGCGTTACAAACGGTTTTTCTTCAACGATGTTGATGGCATGCACAGTGAGCTGGTGTTTGATGACGGCGTCAACCCTCTACAGCATGCACTGTTCCCAATGACTGGCGATGTGGCAGATGCCAATGCAGTCATGGTGTTAAACCCGCAATATGAATCGTTGGGTGATATCGACGCACTGCTGCTGGCGGATAATCAAAATACCGATGATATCTTTACCGCCGCAGGCTTCGGTCTGCTCGGTATCGCCGGGGCAGGTGTCGCTGCGGCTACCGGTGGCGGCAGTGGCAGCGGCGCCCGGGATGGTGATAATAACCCGTCGACACCACAACAGCCGACTATCACCATTAATGTGTTTGCCGGTGATGATGTGCTGGACAGCACAGAGCAGCAGAGCAGCCAGATCATCTCCGGCACCACCACCAATGTTGAGGCGGGCAGAACCGTTACCATCACGCTGGGCGGCGTTACCTATACCGCGACGGTGGGCGCGGACGGCAGCTGGAGCGTATCGGTACCCCCGTCAGCTCTCCAGGCGCTGGCAAACGGCAGCGCCACCATCAGCGCGACGGTCAGTAACAGTGCGGGCAACAGCGCCAGCGACACCCAGGCAATTACCGTAACCGGCCCGGCGGCGGAAACGCCGACCCTCACCATCGGCACTTTTGCCGGTGACAACATTCTTGACGCCGATGAGAAAAGCAGCAGCCAGGCCATTTCCGGCACCACCACCAACGTTGAGGCGGGCAGAACCGT
>NZ_JRXE01000002.1:254646-255380 GCF_001267535.1 Winslowiella iniecta
AACGGTCAGTAACAGTGCGGGAAGCAATGCTAATGACACACTGAATATTACGGTGAACGGCGATGCGGGCGAACCACCGACCCTCTCACTGGATGATTTTGCCGGTGACAATGTGCTGGATGGCGCAGAGAAGCAAATCGACCAGACACTGAGCGGCACTACCACCAATGTCGAAGCGGGCAGAACCGTTACCATTACGCTGGGCGGAGTGACTTACACTGCGCTGGTGCAGGATGATGGCAGCTGGAGCGTGGTGGTGCCATCACAGGCACTGGCAGCGCTGGCGACCGGAACCATCACGATCAGCGCCAGCGTCAGCAATGCAGCAGGCGATACGGCCAGCGACAGCAGTTCACTGATCGTCCAGCCTGATACCAGCGGCAGTATTGCGCTTGAACCGATCAGCGAGGATGGCTATCTCAATGCGACCGAAGCGCAATCGCCGCTGATCATTAGCGGTACTACCACCGGCGTTGCAGAAGGAAGCACAGTTACCGTTAGCTTTAACGGTGCCAGTTATAGCGCGATCGTCGGCGCGGATGGCCGCTGGAGTACCACTATTCCTGCCTCCGCGCTGAGTGCACTGGAAGATGGCACGCTGAATGTGACCGCCAGCGTCACCGATAGCGCGGGCAACACCGTAACTAACAGCGTTCAGCTGAATGTCATCATCAATAACCTGCCGGACGCCAGCATCGATCCGCCGTTTGGCGGCGACGGGGTGCTCAACGGCG
>NZ_JRXE01000003.1:0-120475 GCF_001267535.1 Winslowiella iniecta
TGCACGCGCCGACAGCAGCGCCAGCAGACAACCGCCAATAATCGCCGGAGCGACAAAGGTCATATTGCTCAGTGAACGGATATCCAGCGTACCGGCTTGCCAGATCCGCATCTGATCGAAAGTTTGCGGATTCAGCAGCGCCAGCGAGGAGGTCATACCGCTCAGCACCGCGCTCAGCGCCACGCCGGCTAACGTCAGACGCACCGGGTTTACCCGCCCGCCGCCGAGTGAACCGATCAGCCAGACGGCAATACTGGCAATCAGCGCGCCACTCCAGGCAAAACCCAGCCAGCCCAGCACCCCGGTCACGCCAAACAGACTGATGCCAAGGGCAATGGCAAAACTGGCTCCGGCATTGACGCCTAAAATTCCCGGATCGGCCAGTGGATTGCGCGTCAGCGCCTGGATCACCGCCCCGGCTCCGCCCAGCGCCAGGCCGGCCAGAATCCCGGCGAGAGTACGCGGCAGGCGCGACTGCATGACAATTACGCTGTCGGCATTGTCCAGCTGACCGCGCAGACTGTACCAGATATCAGCGGGGGCAATGGTTTTCGCCCCTGACAGTAAACTCAGCAAGCTGACGACTGCCAGCAGCAGCAGCAGGCCGCCGACAATCGTCAGCTGACGGCGCAGGCTACTGGCGGCCAAAATGACGCTCGATGCTGCTTAACATATTGCTGGCACTGTAGTAATCCAGCCGGAAGGTATCCGGCCCCATGGCATACACGCGCTGCTGCTGTACCGCGTCCAGATGTTGCAGGAAAGGGTTGGCACTGACCTCTTTTACCGTGCGGTCGTCAGCGGAAAACAGCAGCAGCGTGTTGCCATTCAGACCGCTGGCCATATTCTCCCCCGACAACTGGATAATATCGTTACGTTTTCCCATACTGGTTTGCGGCGTGACGCTGTCAGGCAGCGTGGCAAGGGTAAAGCCGAGTTCGGATAATAATTTCCCCTGCGCGGAAGCGTCGGTCCACAGATTGACGCCGCGTCCATCCTGATAATAAACCAGGGCGGAAACCGGCTGCGGCGGTAAGTTAATGGCCTGTTTGACGGCCGCCACCCGCTGCCCGAAGCCATCGATACGGCGTTGCGCGTCAGCTTCATGGCCCGTGGCTTTTCCCAGCAATTGCGCCAGCTGCTGCCAGCTTTTATCGCCGTAATCAATCACCAGCGTTGGGGCTATCGCTGATAACTGATCGTAGAGTTTCAGCGCCGAGTCACCGCCGGTGGCGGCAATCACGATCAAATCCGGCACTTCGGCGGCGATTGCCTCTGCGTTTGGCTCCGTGATATACAGGGATTTCAGATGGCGCGCTTTGGCTTCCTGACTCCACTGGGTGAAAAAGCCCTGCTCATCCGCTACTGTGCTGTTACGGCTGGTGGAACCGGAGGCGATAACCGGCGCATCGATGGCCAGCAGTGTACCGGTCAGCGTGACGCTGGTTGAGACAATGCGGGCTGGCGGATGCGCCAGCGTCACTGGTCCTCTGGCGGTAATCAGCGTGCGCGGCCAGCCACGTTCTGCGGCGGTTTGTGTCTGAGGTAATGAAGGATCCGTCGGGCTGAAATCACAGCCGGTCAACGTCAGCAGCAACGGCATGGCAAATAACAGTGAGAGTCTGGATAACAAAATTTTCATTTATTAGCGAAATTTATGTAAATGCGTATCATTATCATACAGATAAACTGACTGAATTGAAATGTGTTTACCGCCCCATGCGGGCTGACTGGCGGTTCTGCGGGCAGGCTAAAAGGACTTTTCGTGCTCTGACTGATAAATAGATTGATTATTATGCGCTCCTTAACCATCCTTTAACCACTCCCCCTGAATTTTCTGATCTTGCTGGTACTCACTTGCTAAAGCTGCCCACAATTTTGCTGCGTGCTGTTCAACGCACGGCATGGTATCCGAAACGGCATTCCTACCGTGTTCTGCTAAAGCGTGAGATTACCCCGCTGGCGGTACCGATCTTCTTTGAAAATCTGTGCGTCTTGCTGATGGGCGTGCTCAGTACCTTTCTGGTCAGCCGGTTAGGTAAGGAAGCGATGGCCGCCGTCGGACTGGCCGAAAGCTTCAGTATGGTGATTATCGCTTTTATTGCCGCGGTCGATCTTGGCACCACGGTGGTTGTGGCATTCAGTCTGGGTAAACGCAATCGCAAGCGCGCCCGTGCCGCCACCCGGCAATCACTAGTGCTGATGACGCTGGCTTCGGTACTGCTGGCGCTGGTTATCGAATTTTCCGGGCAGTCGATTATCAATATCATTGCCGGTCCCGCCGCTCCGGAAGTCAAAGAGCTGGCGCTGACCTACTTACGCATCACCGTCTGGAGCTATCCGGCCGCCGCCATCGCGCTGATTGGCTGCGGTGCGCTGCGCGGAGCGGGCAATACCAAAATGCCGATGCTAATCAACGGCGGCATGAATATCCTGAATATTATTATCAGTAGCGTACTGATCTACGGCTGTTTTTCCTGGTCCGGGCTGGGGTTTATCGGTGCCGGAATTGGCCTGACGCTGTCACGCTATATCGGTGCGGCAGCGGTGATTTATGTGTTGATGATCGGTTTTAACCCGGCGCTAAAAATCACCCTCAGCAGTTACTTTCGCCGCATGGATATTCCGATCCTGCGCGAAGTGTTAAGTATTGGCCTGCCCGCCAGTATCGAGTCGGTGCTGTTTAACGGCGGCAAACTGTTAACTCAGGTGTTTGTGGCGGGTATGGGCACCAACGTTATCGCCGGTAACTTTATCGCCTTCTCGATTGCCTCGCTGATTAACTTGCCGGGAAACTCGCTAGGCTCCGCTTCGACGATTATTGTCGGCACCCGGCTGGGCAAAAACCAAATCGGCCAGTCGGAGCGTCAGCTTAAACATATCTTTTGGTTATCGACCATTGGACTCTGCATGCTGGCACTGCTTTCTGTCCCGCTGGCGGGCGTGCTGGCCTCGTTCTATACCAACGAAGAAGATGTGATTGAGGTGGTGAAGATGCTGGTATGGCTGAACGCCGCGTTTATGCCGATCTGGGCCGCCTCCTGGGTACTTCCTGCCGGGCTGAAAGGCGCACGCGACGCGCGCTTTACCATGTGGGTGTCGATTCTCAGTATGTGGGGATGCCGTATCGTCGCCGGTTATACGCTGGGGATTGTGTTTGGCTTTGGTGTGGTCGGTATCTGGCTGGGCATGTTCCTCGACTGGATAGTGCGCGGTCTGTTTTTCTGGTGGCGTCTGGTCAGTGGCCGTTGGTTATGGAAGTACCGCAACGTGTCGGCTGAAAAGTAACCTCTGGCGACACAGTCAGCGTGAGGGTTGCCGTCTGGAGGTGTGGAAAATGCGCAGAATACGCACTTCATTGTCAACGATAAGATAAACCAGAATAAACGGGAAATGAGGGATAACCAGTTTACGCTGGTTCGTTGCCTTGCCGGCAACCGCACCGGCATGGGGGTTATCGATAAGTATTGCCGCCATGCGGGTAAATTTTTCATCCGCCGCCAAGACAACCGGCGATCCCGCCTGCCTGGCAAGCCAGCTAAAAATTGCTTCCCGGTCAATGGCTGCCCGGCTTTCCCAACGAACCTGAGTCATAGGTCTCCTTTTAACGCCTTAGCTTTCAGCACGTCCATGCGCGTTTTCATTTCGTCATCACTGATGAAATGGGTTATCTGGTTTTCATGATATTCAAACGCTTCAGCAATCGCGTTTTCCCGCCAGCGATCCTGTTCCATGCTTTGCATCTCCTGTTCTTCGGCAGCCAGTTGCTCAACCCGCTGACGAACCAGTTTAGTCAGGTCGGTATTTTTACGTTCTGCTGCCTGCATCGCCAGACGCTTGGTGGTCTCATCAATGCGAAAATGGATATTTGACATGCTGATTACTCCAACGTGTTGTCATTTGTGTAGTCACTATGCCAGTGCGGTTCAATACTGTCACCATTCTCTGCTGCGTAAAATCAATCTGCGCCAAATTTGCGGCAGATGCCGAAAAAATGCTTCTTACGCGCAGCGGCATTACCGTTACTGCGCTAGTTAATAACCCATTGCTGAACAGGCTGCATCCGGTGATAAGCCTGATTGACAGCGACCGAAAGTTTGATTACCGTCAGAATATATTTAACCAGAATCAATTCGAATTATTATTCGGGCGCTTTCCCGCATGCGCAATAATATAAAAACCCATCATTACGCGATAATTTATTAATTTAAAATAAATATGATTAATCACTCGCCATAAGGACAGGCAAATGACCCATCGTTACCCGATTATTTATATTCGTGGTTTTACCATGACCGAAGCCGAGAGAAATAAAACCGTTGCCGATCCATTCTGTGGTTTTAATTACGGCTCGACTCTCTATCGCGCGGCGGAAAGCAAGCAGCAGCGCGCAGATAAATTCTTTTTTGAATCACCGCTGGTCAGGCTGAGTACTGAATATCAGTATCAGCCGGTTTATCACAATGGTGATGATATTGTTGATGCTGGCTGGCAAGGAAAACCGGATGAAGACGGCAATATCATCCCAGGCATCCCCGCTGCTTCAATTATTATTTATCGCTATTATGACGACGACTCAACGTTTTTGGGTGACGGTAATTCACGCTCCATTAGCGAATATGCGGCGGGTCTCAATGCACTGATCCTGCGGGTCAAACAACTGGTGCTGCAATATCCCTGCGCAGAGGGTTCATTGATGCGGGACAGTGATTTCCGCTGCTATCTGGTGGCGTATTCGATGGGAGGGCTGATAGCACGTGCTTTTCTGCAAAGTACAGAGCAGAGTTTTCATCAGGCGCAGCAAGCGGTCGCCAAACTGTTTACCTATGCCACGCCCCACAACGGCATTGATATTCTGGGGATGAATGTCCCCGGCTGGTTAACCGCTGGCCAGATGAATACCTTTAATCGCGCAAAGATGAGGCAGTACCTTAATCTGCAAACGCTCTCGCCGCACTTTGACCATCGTGTTGACCTGATCCCCGAATCCGCGCTGCCGGCCGATCGGATTTTTTGTATGATTGGCACCAATCGCAGCGATTACGAACCTTTGCAGGGCATGCTGCGCAATTTTGTCGGCCATGGCAGTGACGGGCTGGTATTAATCGATAATGCCTCACTGTGGGGAGTGAAAGAGGATAACATGCCGGTTCAGGTGGCGACGGCCTATGCTTTCCGTTCTCACTCGGGCTATTTCGGCATTGTTAATTCTGAAGAGGCGTATCAAAACCTGGTGCGTTTTCTGTTTGGTGATGTGCGGGTTGATGTCTGGGCTGATATTCATACGGTTACGTTACCGCCAGCCATCGAGCCACAAGCGGCAAAAGTCTCCGGGCTGTATCAGTTTGAGTTTCGCGCCGCACCCAAGGGCAAGCGCTGGTTTCTTACCCGGCGCGCCTCGGTGGAAGACTCCCCGGCCTGTCGCAGTCATGCGCAATTAACCGCAACCAACCACTCCGATCGGCAAGTCTATCTGTCGAGCCTGTTTTTATCCAGACACGGCAAAGTCGACCAGGTTACCCGTGATCTTTGCTACTCAATGACCTTCTCCGCCAAAGTGCCAGATTACAAAATTGAGCGAAAATTCTGGTCTGACGGGCATCACGAAGGAGCCGATCTGTTTCGCGACATGGCCATTATTACCCTCACGCCACCGCCACGACGGGACGGCATCGGCGACTGGACGGTAAAATACGGCTGGTCAGAGAATCCGACTGAGTATCAGCACACTCTCAATTTTCATATAGCCAACGATCGTCATGAATTGCGCCTGCCGTTTGAAAATAGCGCCAGGCCGGGAATTCGCGGGGCAATACGAATGATTGTCCGTCCATGGTCGTAAGCGGTTAACTGCTGGCGACCCGCTCTCTGAGTCGCAGAACCTATACCAGCAGCCGATCATTATTGATGATGATGCGCCAGTTCTCTCGCCGGTGGTAGCATCTGGTGCAGACCATCGGCAACCCGTTCGCGTATCGCTTTGTCATGGAAAATGCCGACAATCGCTGCGCCGCGATCGCGCGCTTCTTCAATGAGCCTCACGACCGCCGCACTGTTATTGCTGTCGAGCGACGCGGTCGGGTCATCCAGCAGTAAAATCGGATAGTCAGCGATAAACCCGCGCGCGATATTCACCCGCTGTTGTTCGCCGCCGGAGAAGGTCGAGGGTGCCAGCGCCCATAAGCGCTCCGGTACATTAAGACGCGTCAGTAAATGACGTGCGCGTGCCTCACAAATGGCGCGTTCGACACCGCGCTCCAGCAATGGCTGCATCACCACTTCAAAGGCAGAAATGTGGGGAGCGACGCGTAATAACGGACTGACCCAGCCAAGAGTTTCACGGCGTACCGCAAGGATCTGACGCGCCGGGGCATTCACCAGATCGATCCACTGCTGTTGATGGCGCAGCCAGATATGGCCACTTTCCGGCTGATAATTGGCATACAGCAAGCGCAGTAAGGTCGATTTACCGCTGCCGGATTGACCATCGAGCACCACACATTCTCCGGCATTTACGCTAAAACTGGCATCACGCAATACCGGCAACACCGCCCCTTGCTGATTATGTAACACAAAGGTTTTACTCAGATTTTCGACGCGAAGTTGGCTATTCATTGCATGTTCCCTTATCAGCTTAAAACCGACGACACCCACAGTTGGGTATACGGGTGGTGCGGATCGTCCAGCACCCGATCGGTGAGCCCGCTCTCCACCACGCGCCCCTGCTTCATCACCAACAGCCGGTGAGCCAGTAAGCGCACCACCGCGAGATCATCGCTGGCTATCACCACCGCCAGATCCAGCTCGCGCACCAGCTCGATCAGGCGCGACTGTACTGACATATCCAGCCCGTCGATTGGCTCATCGATAAACACCAGCCGCGGATGTTGATGCGCCAGGCTCCATTCACTGCGCAGCAAGTGACGGCGCTCACTTTCACTCAGACCATACAGTTCGTTGCCCTGATAAAGAATGCTGCCCTGCTGCGGCTTCAGCCGGGTAGAGATCGCCTGCAGCAAGGTGGTTTTCCCCGCCCCGGACTCGCCGACAATGCCGAGGACTTCTCCCGGAAACAGCTCAAATGAGACGTGCTCAAAGCCCTTGCCAGGCGCCCAGAGATGCGTCAGGTTGTTAACCGCAAGCAGCGGTTGTTCACTTTTCATCACGGGTATCCTGTCGCTGACAGGCATTGGCGACAGCCATCAGCACACCTCAACTTGCGTGGTGTGCGGCAAGGCCATCATCGCTTCACCACAGGTAAAGATCAGGTCGATAGGTTGTGGAAATACCTGCGCCCGCTGACGCAGAAACGCCAGCAATTTTTCCGGCAGCTGCGGGGCGATGGCGCGGGTTTCCCTCAGGCCGGAGCCGCGAAGGCGTAGCGTCAGCCCACCATTCAGCGACGGCACTTCAAAAATCACCGTGGTGCTTTTTTCCGGCGACAGATTGTCGCCAGCAGCAAAATGCTGCGGGTCAATATCCGATCGGGCATGCAACAGGGCAACGGGCGCCTGATACCTGTCGGTCACCGGTGCGCCGGTGTGAAAACGCAGGTTAGCCAGCAGTGTTTCGTTGTACAGTGCCTTATCCAGCCACAGCGGGGTTTCGCGATCGACCAGCGTCAGTAACACCACCGTCGCCGCAGGTGAAATCGATCCCCAACCGTGTTGCAGTGGCAGAGATACCATCACGCCCGGCTCGCTCATGGCTTTCAGTATGCGGCGAAAGGCGTGCTGCGCGTCGGCAACCGGATGGTTAAAACTTGCCAGTAAAGTCATTCATTATCTCCGCGCATCAGGGTGAGGAAATCGACGCAGCTGGCTGTTAGCGTTTCCATTTAATGCTCCATTGTCAGCTCAATCATGTCGGCGCGCGTCAGGCTGACGGAGTATTCCGCCATCTCGCCGCTCGCCATTTCGTTCAGCGTGCGTACGCATAACAGCGCGGCCTGCAAGCTGGTTTCCAGCAGCTTGCTCTCTTTAGCCTGTGCACGACGGGCGCTGATACGGGTCTGACGACGCGTCAGTGACTGATTAAGATGTTGTTGAATAAATTGATGCAGTGAGCCGCTGTGGAAATGCTGTAGTTGCGGCCACCACGTGAGGTGGGGAATAAAATGGTTTATCAGACATACCGGCACGCCGTTCGCCCGACGCAGAGTGCGCAGATGAATTACGCTGTCGCCCTCCTGACAGCCCAGCGCAGCAGCCACATCGCTGCTGGCCGGACGCAGTACCGCCAGCAGACGCTCACTGGTCGGGTGGCTGCCTTGCTCCATCAGGTTCTGACTGAAGTGTGTCCGGGCGTGCAGCGGATAATCCCACGGGCGCATCAGCACCAGGATGCCGACGCCGTGACGACGCTGTAATAATCCCTTGCTAACCAGCTCATCTACCGCCCGACGCAGGGTATGACGATTCACCGCATAACGCGTCGCCAGCTGCTGTTCCGACGGCAAATAGTCACCGCAGCGATAGCCTTTGCGCAGCTCCTCTTCAAGCTGAGTGGCAACCGCCTGATAGACAGTGGTCGGATGTCTGGACAAGTTCATCATTGGCATAACCTCCGTAACGCGAAGCTGACGACATACGAGGATCAGAAATTTTTACTGGCCAGGGATTCTGGCGTGCCATTACCTTGCCGTGGGGGTGTGACAGAGAGGTTAAAGAGAGATTACGCGCAGATGAATTTGGCAATGTCTGACGCAAACTGCCCTTGCGTCAGCATTGACTCCTTCCGCCATTTGGCTATTATTTACTATGTCAAATGGCAGCAATACGAGGCCCAATGAAAACCTACACTCCCCCTGCAAAAAGAGAGAAGCCCACCAGTTTATGGGTGGCCGCTAATCTGCCGAATGCCTCTGGTCCTGAGCTACGCTGCATGATGTCACGCGGCCTCAACATTGGTGTTATCGATAATATTCGCGATATCGTTGGTTTTAAAAAAGAGGAATTCCTCACCACGCTGGGGCTGAGCGCACGCAGCATTGCCCGGCGTAAAGATCGCCTCTCGCCCGGCGAGAGTGAATCCATTACTCGTTACGTCACGGCTTTTGATCTGGCGCTGGCGATGTTTGGTAACGATTATCATAAAACCATCAGCTGGATGGATACTCCGGCCAGAGTACTTGGCGGCGAAACACCGAATCAGGCGATGAAAACCGAAACCGGCGCCCGCGATGTAATGAGCCTGATTGAAGGCATCAAACATGGCGTCGTGATGTGATTTTATATCGATTTTGCCAGAAGCAATGGATAACCACCGCCTGGAGCGGAGTCGGCGCGGTAAATAACAGCGTGGCGCGCTGGAATAATCTCGGCACCCCGATGGTGTATCTCGCCAGCTCGGTTTCGCTGGCGATGCTCGAAATTCTGGTCCATGTCCAGGATGAATCGATTCTGTCGCTGTATCAGTTGATGAGCATTGAGGTGCCGGATTCGTTGATTGTCAAGCTTAACCCGGGCGATTTGCCAAAAAACTGGAACGCCGAAGTGCCAGGTCGGGAAACCAAAGAGATTGGCAGTGAGTGGTTCAGTGGCGGCTCCAGCGTGGCCATGATGGTGCCCTCAGCGATTGTGCCGATGGAATACAATGTGCTGCTCAACAATGAACATCCTGATTTCGCTGCCTGCCTGCCTGCCATCGGTAAAAATGCTTAATTTTTCCTTTGATGCGCGCTTAATATAGCGCAGGAAGCCAACACTTAGTCCAGCGCTTCACATACCACTTCGCAAAACCAGCGCACGCCAGCAGGGATCACATTATCATTAAAATCATACGCAGAGTGATGTAGCGGTCGGCTGTCGCCGGAACCTGGCCACAAATAAGCGCCAGGCGTTTCCTACAACATATTCCGGACGTTTTTTTCGCTGCTATGGGTAACAGGGTCAAAAAACGAAAAAAGCAGGGGTGGTTAATCCCCTGCCTTATTCAAGTTCCATCTTCCCTTACGGGCGTCCGGTCAGTTGCTTGATGGCAACGATAATCTGCAATGTCACGTGAATTATCTTCAACGCCACAAGGATAGTTGTCAGACTTATCACTTAGCTGCCTCCTTATCAGGAGAGAGCCACACGGCATAACTGCTTTTGGGCTACCCATTATGGCGTGTACCAGTAGTTAGCAGGTACAAGCAGCACTCTTTTGGGTGGAAACAAACCGGCCAGCACCACCTGTGTCCGGTCGGGATTTAAAACCTACGCGACTAAGCCCAAATCCCCTTCTGAGAGGCCACAATAACTTATAACTGATAACGGGGGTGATTATAAATCCACCTTCCAACCGCCGCAACAGTTGCATTATTGACCATTTCGTTAATTAGCAGTAAGATTGACCACAGTTAGCAGGTACAAGCAGCACCGTTGTTGAAAGCAGTCACCAACCGTTCAACAACAGAAAAACAACTCGGCTTACCAGGCCGGGTTTTTTTTCGCCTTACTTTCGCCCTTCATCCTATTCGTTCAACTCCTGACTACTTCAGGATCATCAAGTTCGCTAAAACCGCCGTTCTGTAAAATTGTCTTTTATCATCTGTCTTAACATGTTGTTATAAATCTTTGTCACTCTGTACTTAAGTGAAAAAATGGACGATCGCTCCTGCAGAACTGTCAAAGCCCTTTATGAAAAACATAGTGCGGCTTTTGAACAGTTACGGCCAACAAACCTGGTTGAAAAAGCCTGGCTGGACAGATTTATCACTAACATCAAGCCGGAAGGACACATTCTGGACATCGGTTGCGGCAACGCAACACCGATTGCCGAGTACCTGCTCAGCCAGGGATTCAGCGTGACAGGCGTTGATTCATCTCCATCCATGATCACCCGATGCAAAGCAAAATTTCCGCAACAAGCGTGGTTAATCGCGGATATGCGGGAACTGAATCTGGGCATTAAATTTGATGGCATTCTTGCCTGGGACAGTTTTTTCCATCTCCCCCGCGCTGATCAACGTCAGATGTTCAGGATTTTTTCTGCTCATGCCCAGGCCGGGGCGGCTCTGATGTTCAACACTGGCACCAGTGATGGTGAAGCTATCGGCAAGTTTGAAGGCGAGCCTCTTTATCACGCAAGTCTGGCACCTGATGAATATACATTGTTAATGCAGAACTCCGGCTTCCAGGTAATCCAACAGATTGTTGAGGATCCGCAATGTGGCGGCCGCACGGTCTGGCTGGCCGGTACAAACCCGTGAGGTCAACAATGCCAATTCTGACTGTTTCTCAGGCAGAGAAACCCACCCTGCATCTTGTATGCGGAAAAATTGCATCAGGAAAATCGACGCTTTCAGCCAGGCTGGCAACGGTTCCCGGCACGGTACTAATAAGTGAAGATCAGTGGCTCGCTGCCCTCTATGCGGACGAAATGCAGTCTGTAGCCGATTATGTTCGTTGCTCATCAAAGCTAAAAGACGCAATAAAGCCGCACCTGATTTCATTACTCACCGCAGGCATCTCTGTTGTGCTGGATTTTCCGGCAAATACCCAGGCAAACCGGGAATGGATGATGAGTATTATCAACGAATCAGGTGCCAATAATTGCCTGCATTATCTCAGGGTGTCCGATGAAATATGTAAATCCCGTTTGCAAGCCCGTAATGCAGCAGGCTCACATGACTTTTCCGCAACGGATGAGCAGTTTGAGCTGATAACTCGTTATTTTAATCAGCCAAGCGCCGACGAGGGTTTTCATATTATTGAGTACCGCTAAATCACCTTTCCGGGTGTGATACCGCCCGGAAAAACCTGATGTTATAGAATTCGACATTGTTTATATTGAAATGTCGTGGTCCCAGCTGCCGGACGTCTCTTTTCGGGAACCCTGCAATATGGTCATTATTTCTACTTTAAAACTTCAAATCCTGTGGCAGCAGCAGCCGTCAATCCAGACTAAACCTGCTCCCACAGGGCCGTTAAACGACTGCTGAAAGTCAGTGCCGAAAGAAGTGATATTGATGATATGACCGCGATCGGCTTTACGAAGGGTTGACAAGCTGTTCAAAAAGGACAGTCGCCGCTGAGCATAGCTCTATTGGAGCAAATAACTCAGGAAGATAACGATGAGAACGGTAGAATTCTTGCTAAACACGCTTGAACCCGGAACTGGCCACGATTTCCACAGAATAATGAAAGCGTTATATAACCCGTATTCCATTCCCGTCATTGTCAACCTGAAAACCGTCAGACCATCCGATTAATCAGCCCATCGCCTGAGTCATTAAGCCAAACACCTGTGTGCCACCTGCGACGGGCTGCCACGGTGTTCCTTTCACCATAATGGTCGGTGCATCCACCGCCACTAATCCCTGTGCGCTTAGCCACTCGCCCAGCCCTGAAACGGCATCGGTATCAATACGCACAAACTGGCCGGACAGGTCGCTCAGTGACTGACTTACCAGCAGGATCGCCTGTGGCAAGCTGTGGGCAATAATCGGGCCGATGGAATAACCATGGCCAAAGCGACGGACGCAGGCGAACCCAGCGATGTCGCCATCCTGTTCCAGTACCCGCACCCGCTCGGCGTGGCTGAGCAGTTCGGCAATAAGCTGTGGCCGGTACTGACCGTGCGCCTGATGATCGAGCAGGGTCAGCCGTTCAGCATCATTAGCTTGTGCATCACGCAGCTGTTGCCCGGCGGCGGGCAGTTCGGCGATGATACCGCCCAGTTCGCGGCACTGATGTTGCTGAACCTTGCCGATCGCGACAAATCCCAGTTTTTCATACAGCCCTTTGCCCGCTTCGGTCGCGTGCAACCGCACATTACTGTCGGCCAGCGTATCCAGCACCGACTGCATCAGCTGTTGACCAATGCCTTTGCCCTGCGCCGCATCAGCCACAATCACCAGCCCCAATGTGGCGTAGTCGCGGCCCCAGCGCCAGCACAGCGCGGTGCCGATCAGCTCGCCATCCCGTTCCGCGGCTACCCCTTCCCCCAGTTGCAGCGCCTGCTGCCAGTCGGCACGCCGATGCGGCCATTTCAGCTGCTGAGTCAGGACAAATGCCTGATCGAGATCGCCCTCATTCATTACCCGAAGTTGTATGCTCATCACGGCTCCTTACATCATGCCTGGCGTATCAAGGCCCGACCTATCCACCAGACGCGAATAACGGTACGGACGAGGATCGACAATCGGTTGCTTATTCATCATCAGATCGGCGGCCAGACGTCCCGCCCCCGGCCCGATACCAAAACCGTGACCGCTGTAGCCCGCCGAGATCACTAAGCCTGGCAGTTGCGGCACGGTGGAAATCACCGGAATCGCATCCGGCGCACTGTCGATCATCCCGCCCCATGCCTGCACCATGCGAAGATTGCCCAACGCCGGATACTCGTTACGCATCGCGTTAATGCCTTCCTGTACCATGGCGAAATCGGCTTGCGGATCGAGAATACGGACTTTCTCAAACGGTGAAATAGCGTCAAATTGCCAGCGTACCAGCGCTTCCGGCCCGCGTAAAAACGGCGCAAGCCCAAGACGGAGGGTGAGATTTTTGCGGCGCGCTTTGAATGTCGGATAAAACTGGCGCGCGTAGCGTAAACCTTGCGCTCCCGGCTCCAGACGCCCGCGCCCGGACACCGACACCGTGTAACTGCCATCCAGTTGCGGACGGCAGGCAAAGGCAGGCGTATACAGTGGCATGGTAATCGCCTGCTCAATCGGCGCGGTGCGAAACGCGGTGCCAATCACATTACCCAGCGGCAGATCGATGCCATGGCGACGACAGAACATCGACGTCCAGGCTCCACCGGCGCAAATCACGCTGGCGGTTTTGATCAGTCCACGTTCGGTCCAGACGCCGCTGACCCGACCAGCAGAAATATCCAGCCCGCGCACCGCACACTGCTGAATCACACTGGCTCCCAGACGCTGCGCGGCAATGGCTAAACCCGGTGCCGCCAGCGAGGGTTCAGCATGACCATCGGTCGGTGACGAGACGCCGCCCAGCCAGTCAGTGGTGCTGCCTGGCGTCATCGCTTTCGCCTGTTCAGCATTCAGGATTTCACTACGAATGTCGTAGCTTTTTGCCATTTTTCCCCAGTTATCCCAGGCATCAATTTCACTCTGGTTGCGCGTGGCGTACACCAGCCCGGTACGGCGGAAGCCCAGCTCTTCACCGGTCTCGCGGCCAAGTTCTTCCCAGCGGCGCATGGCATAAATAATCAGCGGCAGTTCACGTTCATCACGGTTCTGTTGACGACACCAGCCCCAGTTGCGGCTGGACTGCTCGCCAGCAATCAGCCCCTTTTCCAGCAGCAGCACGCTGACGCCTTGCTTCGCCAGCTCATAAGCCGCAGCGGCACCGGCGATCCCGCCGCCGATCACCACAACCTCTGCGGATTCAGGAAAATGCGTGCTGTCCTGTACATATCGAATCGGTGCTGGCATTCGGTGTGTTACCTCATGATCAGATTTTTTGTATGAATGGCGATGTTGGTCGTCAACATAATATGACCATTTACTGCTGAATCGCCACAACAACACCGACGTAAGTATCGCGGCGAGAGAGATTTTAACCAGGTGACGGGGTGTTGATAGCAACAGACGGGCGGCCAGAATGCCGCCCGTGGGAACGGAAAATTAAATCTGGAAATCGATGACTGGCGCTTCTTCATCCTCTAATGACAACGCCTGGCGCTTAATCTCTTCCAGCGACAGGTTAGCATTACATAACTCAAGGAATTGCCAGACGTAATTACGTTGCAGCTGGCCGCGTTTCAGCCCCAGCCAGACGGTATTGGATTCAAACAGATGTTTCGCTTCCAGCCGCGTCAGCCTGGAATGCTGATCCAGCTGGCAAGCCTGATCGGCCAGCACGCCGACGCCAAGCCCCAGTTCGACATAGGTTTTCACCACATCAGAATCCTGCGCACTCAGCACGATATCCGATTTTAAACCTGCGGCGTGGAAGGCGCGATCAACGCGCGAACGGCCTGTAATCCCCTGACGATAAGTGATCAGCGGATAGCGACTCAGCGCCGCCAGCGTCACCGGTTGCTGCTGTTCCAGTTCATGACCCTTCGGCACCAGCAAGGCATGATGCCAGCTAAACCAGGGAAATGCCGCCAGCGCCGGATTATTTACCACCTGCTCACTGGCAATACCGACATCCGCCTCACCGGCCACCAGCATCGCCACAATTTCCTGCGGTGAACCCTGATTCAGTTCCAGCCGCACATTGGGATACAGTGCACGGAACGCTTTAATCACGCGCGGCAGGCTGTAGCGTGCCTGAGTGTGGGTGGTGGCAATGGTCAGCACGCCGCTGGATTCATTGGTAAACACATCCGCCAGACGACGCACTTTACCCGCTTCATCCAGAATACGCTCGGCAATGGTGAGTAACGCTTTACCCGGCTCGGTCATGCCTAACAGGCGCTTACCGCGACGAATAAAGATTTCCACGCCCAGTTCATCTTCCAGATCGCGTATATGTCGGCTGACGCCAGATTGTGAGGTGAACAGCGCATTAGCGACTTCGGTGAGGTTAAATTCGCAACGGGCGGCTTCTTTGATAATTTTAAGTTGCTGGAAATTCACGCGCTTTCCCCCTCTGTTATTTGTTAAGTTGCCTTTATGTTAAGGAGGCAAATTGATAGCAACAAATAATAAAAAAGGGTTTCTTATGCGATTTAGTGATAAGGCTTGCGCCGCTTCCCTGCGCGCCCGGCTGCTGGTGAAGCATTTGATTAGCTGACTAACATCAGGCCACGTTCTTCCAGCTGCGGTTTATTCAGTAGTGACAGCAGGATATTTTTCACTGCCTGTGCCGACGGAGACAGCGGCAGTCGTGCAGAGATATTCAGTGACAACGGCAGATTCAGTGACGGGCTGGTGATCCGCGCCATCCACGCATTCGTGGCGCTGACCAGCGCACGCGCCGCCGATTCGGGAAGTACCGTTACGCCCATCCCGCTGGAGATCGCCGCACTCAGCGTGGCGATGGATTCAATTTCGCCGATAATCCGCGCACTGAGGCGGCGCAATGAAAAGGCTTCATCAACCCGTTTACGAACCGCACTGTAGTCGCGAGGCAGAAAAAGATTCATTTGCGCCACATCGGCCAGATCGATGCTGGATCCCGGACAAGGCGTCGCCCCGACCAGATACAGCTCCTCTTTCATCAGTGGCATACTGGTGATGCCGGCCATCGGCGCACGGTCATAAAGTACCGCCATATCCAGCTGACCATTCAGCACTTTTTCATTAAGGGATGCGCCGCTGTTTTCATGTAAATAGACCAGCACATCAGGAAACTGCTCGCGCACCGTTTGCAACAGTGGCATCGTCAGCGATGACGCTGCCGTACCGGGAGCCAGTCCGATAGAAACCTGGCCATTCAGCGCCTGTCCGGCGTTAATAACCGCCGTTTGTGCCTGCTCACACTGGCGCAAAATCGTACGTGCATGGGCATAAAGAATTTTGCCCGCCTCGGTCGGCGTGACGCCGCGCTTGGTGCGGATCAATAACTGCTGATCCAGTTCATTTTCCAGCGTCGCCACCTGCTGACTGAGCGCAGGCTGTGCAATATGCAACACTTCTGCCGCCTGAGTCAGGCTGCCGATATCGACGATTTTCACGAAATATTTCAGTCGTCTTAAGTTCATTTTGCCCCCGTTGCGAATCTCTGAATGCCTGATTTCGGCCGTTGCTAACAGATTGCAATTTACAGGCCAGTTTTTTTAGCCGAAGCCGTCAGAAAATAGCGGCGGCCGCTAAACGCCGGTAAAATAAGAGAATCTGATTACCTCCGAAGAGGTAATCAGTATCAGTAATACTCTACCGGGCAGAGCAGTCAGGCAGGACGCACTATTCTGGTGCGCGAAATGCGTTAGTGATGTGCAATACTAGTACGCTAAGTCACTATGACTCATTGCAGGCAATGTGAACCCGCTCAGTGTGCAACAGCCTATAACCAATTATCTTTTCTTACGGTTACGGTGCATATCAATGGAAACTGCCGCCACAATAATGATGCCTTTAATAATATCCTGCACATAGGCATCAACACCGACAAAGGTGAAACCGCTCTTAATCAGCCCGAGAATCACCGCGCCGATCAGCGTGCCGGTGATACGACCCACGCCACCCATCAGGCTGCTGCCGCCAATAACCGCCGCGGCAATCGCGTCGAGTTCGTAGGACATACCCATGCTCGACTGGCCGCTGCTGACGCGTGCCGCCAGCACCACGCCCGCCAGCCCTGCCAGGCCACCGGCAATGGTATATACGATCACCAGATACTTATTAACGTTGATACCGGAAACTTTGGCTGAGGTCATATTACCGCCAATGGCGTAAACATATTTGCCGTAGCGGGTATGCTTCAGGGCGATATGAAATATCACTGCGACCACCAGAAAAATGATCACCGGCATCGCGCCCTGCCCGATGGCGGTAAAACCATCAGAGAGGAAACTGATCGGATTCCCCTGCGTATAGTATTGCGCCAGGCCGCGAGCCGAGACCATCATCCCCAGGGTGGCAATAAAAGGGGGAATACCGGTTTTAGTAATTAAAAATCCGTTAAAAACTCCGCACACCAGCCCGACCCCAATCCCGGCGACAATCGGCACCACCGCTGGCAGGTTAACCAGTGACGGGAACATCGGTGACAGACTGTCGGAGGTTTGCGCCAGACTGGCCGCCACCACCGCGCTCAGTGCAATCAACGAGCCGGATGAAAGGTCGATGCCGGTGGTGATAATCACCTGCGTCACCCCGACGGCTATAATTCCGATAATCGCCACCTGCAACACGATTAACACCAACCGGTTAGGGTTCAGCAAAAACGACTGGTCGCGCACATACCAACCGGCGATTTCAAAAATCAGTGCAATACCAAGCATCACCACAAAGATGCCGGTATCTTTCGGCATTTTGCTTTTTAAATTGCCGAACAGCGAACCGCGTTCCGCTGGCTGCTGCTGAGAGCTGACTTTTACGTTACTCATAATTTTTCCTTACGCCTCACTCGGATGCCAGCGACATAATGGTTTCCTGATCGGCGTTCTCTTTATCGAGGATGCCGGTTATACGACCTTCATGCATCACCATGACCCGGTCGCTCATGCCGAGAATTTCCGGCAGTTCCGACGACACCATAATGATGGCGACACCGCGGTTCGCCAGTTCACTGATCAGACGGTAAATCTCAGCTTTGGCACCGACATCAATGCCGCGCGTTGGCTCATCGAGAATCAGGATTTTCGGTTGTGCCAGCAGCCAGCGAGCAATCAACACTTTCTGCTGATTACCGCCGCTGAGGTTATTGATAATTTGATCCATGGTGGGGGTTTTAATATTGAGCCGCCGAATCTGCTCCATACAATCTTTCGCCATCTGCACGTGGCTGACAAAACCGGCTTTGGCGCTGTATTCCGGCATATTGACGATGCTCATATTCTCCATCACCGACAACACCAGAAACAGCCCGGACTTTTTGCGATCCTCAGTCAGAAACGCCAGCCCTTTCTCTATCGCCACTGAGGGAGAATCGATTTTAGTCGGCACGCCATCAATCAGCACTTCACCGCTGTCAAAAGCGGTCATGCCAAACAGGCTCTCCATCACTTCGCTGCGCCCGGCACCGACCAGCCCGGCGACACCCAGAATCTCGCCGCGCCGCACGCTGAAGCTGATATCGTGAAACTTATCTTTCTGCGTCAGGTTGCGCACCGTCAGCACTTCTTCACCGATATCGTTATTAAATTTCGGAAACAGCTGAGTAAGCTCCCGCCCGACCATTTGGGTGATCAGCGACTGACGCGTGTAGCTGGCGGTCTGATCGCTGGCTACCCAGGTTCCGTCGCGAAACACACTGACTTCATCGGTAATGGCAAAGATCTCATCCATTTTATGGCTGATATAGATGATGGCTTTACCCTGCGTACGCAGGTCACGAATAATGGTAAACAGGTGAGCCACCTCACCTTCGGTCAGCGCCGAAGTCGGCTCATCCATAATCACGATATCGGCATTCCACGATACCGCTTTGGCGATCTCCACCATCTGCTGCGCGGCGATACTCAGATCCCCCACCATCTGCTCGGCTTTCAGACGAATATTCAGTTTACTCAGCAGATCCTGGGTAATTTTGTTGAGCTTTGCGTGGTCGACAAAACCGTATTTCATCGGTTCGCGGCCTAGCCAGATATTTTCGGCTACCGTCATATGCGGCACCAGATTAAGCTCCTGATGGATCATCGAGATACCTGAACGCAGCGCGTCCAGGGTATCTTCAAACTGCACCGGCTCCCCTTTAATGCGAATCAAACCGTCATCGGGACGGTAAATCCCGATGAGGCATTTCATTAAAGTGGATTTACCCGCGCCATTCTCTCCCATCAGAGCATGAACCGTTCCTGGCTTAACGCGTAAAGACACCTTATTCAGTGCTTTTACACCCGGGAAAAATTTGCTGATGCCTTCGGCTTCAAGCGCATAAGCGGCCATACATCACCTCCGTACCACTGGGTCAGGAACGATTATTTTTGATTCATGCTGGTAAATTTTTCGTAGTTATCTTTATTAATCAGCTGGAAGGGAATATCGACAATTTTCTCTACTTCCTCACCTTTCACCAGTTTGATCGCCGTTTGTACCGCACCTTCACCCTGGCCTTTGGCATCCTGGAATACCGTCGCCACCATCTTGCCGTTTTTGATCATCTGCAACGCATCAGGCGTGCCATCAACACCGGCAATCAGCACCTTATCGTTATTTTTGCCCAGTGCCTGCAAAGCACCAATGGCCATTTCGTCGTTATTCGAGGCAATCGCATTGATATCATCGCCCGCCGTCATCCAGTTACTGACCACATCCACCGCGTCATTACGGGTGAATTTCGCGGTTTGTTTCTGCACGATTTTGATATCCGGATATTTCGCCACCACCGCTTCCACCCCTTTGGTGCGCTCACGCGTGGATTCGTTGGCTAAATCCCCTAACAGGATGGCCACATTTCCTTTACCCTTCATCTCTTTAGCCAGCGCCTCCATTTGCAGACGTCCCGCCAGTTCAGAATCCGAACCCACATAGGCCATTTTGCCGGTCAGCTCAGCCTGCGGGCGACGGTTAACAAAAATCAGTGGAATACCGGCTTTAGTGGCTTGATCCATAATCGGTTTTACCGCATTGGTATCCACCGGATTGACGATAATTGCGTCAACACCCTGACCAATAAAGTTCTGCACCTGTTGCAGCTGCTGGGCAACATCGCCTTTCGCGTCCTCAACCTGGCCTTTAACACCGTCTTTTTGCATCTCTTTCTGCATCGACGTTCTGACGATAGTCAGAAAGTTGTCGTCAAACAGCGCCATCGACACGCCCAGCTGAATATCTTTGGCCCAGGCGGCGGCTGGCAACATACAAGCTAACAAGGACGTTACGATCGCTTTTTTAAAGTTCATAGGTCACCCTTTTAATCGTTAACATGCGAAGGCTGGCTGGACCACGAATGAAAAATATCTTTTACATTCACTCAACGTCACCGACGGATTTATTAGTAGTCAGAGGTCAGATATAGCGTTATTGCAGTTTATGGTGCTGGTCACTCCTGTTAAGCAATCTGTTGATTATCAGACTTTTAATTTCAAACCACTGTTTCATTTTCACCGGACAAAAAACCACACCCGGCGAAATAGTTCATTTGTTTCATAATCATACGGTTTGAAATTTTCATCATGAAAGCATTGAAACGCGTGTTTTAAAATCGCTAAACAACAAAAATTTGACACACCTCTAACATCTGCGGCGAATTCGCTTTAAAGTGAGATCCAGCTCAGCAGATTACCTTTGCGCCATATCAGTCGTAAAAACAGCAATTCGCTGTTTTTGCCAGCAAACGCACCGAAAAGCCCGATCTGCCCTTTGACATCTGTGCGGCGCATCGCTAATATTCGCCCCGTTCCAACGATTCCTCTGTAGTTCAGTCGGTAGAACGGCGGACTGTTAATCCGTATGTCACTGGTTCGAGTCCAGTCAGAGGAGCCAAATTCTTGTTTTCATGCCGCTTTGCGAATGCTTATGTGATTTAGATTCAATAGGTTGGCGTGAAAAGTCTTCCCGATGCATTTTCATTCCCCCCTCCGCATCGGGCAAGATTGGTGGTCTGATTTGCGGTCATTTCAGTTCGATTATGGTGTGACCACCATATGTCTCTGAACAACACTAAAATCCTCAGGATTAACCGACGTATCCGCCCGTGACAAACAGGCGTCAGTGTCAAAGATATCTGATTAGTGTACGGCTCAGGAGCGGTTCACCTGAACGATTATCTCCTGTCGCAGATGTCGCCCCCCTGTTGTTATCACGCGAGTATCTTCACGACCACTTTGCCCTTCGCATGTCCCCCGGCCAGGTAAATAAGAGCATCTTTTGCTTCGGCAAAGGGAAACACCTTGTCGATCACCGGCCTGATTTGTTCCGCCTCAATGAGTTTGCCGATTTGTGTGAGTTGATTGCCATCTGGACGGACAAAAAGAAATGAATAGCTCAGGCTCCGTTTTTTCGTAAGACGCATAATCTTACGGCTCATCAGCCCGAATACTAAACGCAGGAGGAAGTTTAATCCCCGCGCCCGGGCGAACGCGGCATCTAACGGGCCGATGAGAGAAACAATCTTTCCACCTGGCTTGAGAATTTGGGTAGACTTTTCAATTGAATCGCCTTTAATAGTGCCGAGAACCATATCGTAGCCACTCAGTTCATTTTCAAATTCTTGCTTTTTATAATCGACCACTTCGTCTGCGCCAAGATGACTCACCCACCCGACGTTGTCTGTACTGGTTGTCGTTGCCACCTGTGCGCCAAGGTGCTTCGCCAGTTGGATGGCAAAACTGCCAATCCCCCCGGAACCTGCCGGGATGAATACCTTCTGACCAGGCTGCAACCCGGCTCGCTCTGTCAGCGCCTGCCAGGATGTGAGGCTCACCATCGGGAGGGAAGCCGCCTGCACGAAATCCAGGTTTGCGGGTTTCATCGCCGCAGCGCTTTCAGGCACTAAAGCAAATTCGGCAAGAGAACCTGTTCCCCTGTCGAAAATGCTGGCAAAAATTTCGTCGCCTGGCTTGAAACGCGTCACGCGACTCCCCGCTGCGATGACAACCCCGGACAAGTCGCTGCCCAATGTGGCGGGGAGCCTGAAATGCAAAACCGGCTTGAATATTCCGGTTGGGATCATGTTATCAATCGGGTTCAGACCCACAGCGTAAACTTTAACCAGGATTTCATCAGCATCGGGAGCAGGGTAATCGATGTTATCGAATCCCAGCTCAGGAGATTTACCATAACGTTTAAACGTAAACGCTTTCATCGTCTTAGCCTCCATTTATTCTTTCGCATCAAGCTGAAGACTTTTGCGCACCACCTTATCCAGGAATGACGCAGGGGCGAATCTGAGAATAAAATTCAATTGATCTGCCAGCCTTCCCGCCGTGTAGCGCATCTTCGGATGTAAAGTCTGAGCTGCTTTAACCACCACGTCAGCCACCACCTCCGGACTTTCCGCCTCAGCCATTGCCTTGCTGACCACTTTCGCCAGCTTAGCCCGGATCAGGTCATATTCTTCAAGCCTGACATCCGGCTCGATATTATTGGCTGCAAACTGTGTTTTTATATAGGCAGGTTCAATGACAGAAACTCTGATGCCCTGCGTGCGCAGTTCATGATCCAGTGCGCCCGAATACCCTTCTACCGCATGCTTACTGGCCGCATAAAGTGCCATATAAGGCAGCGGAACGATGCCGAGTATCGAACCGATGTTAATGATGCGCCCGCTGCCCTGACGGCGCATATGAGGAATCACTGCCCGGCTCAACCTGACGATGCCCAGAAAGTTGGTGTCGAAAATGCTCATGGCCTGTTCCGCAGAACTTTCTTCTGCCGCCGCCGGAGCGATCCCAAAGCCCGCATTGTTCACCAGAACATCGATCCGCCCCTCCAGACGCAGCAACTCCTCAATGGCAGCTCCGACAGAAGCGTCGTCCGTCACATCAAGCGTCAATAAAGGAAACGGACGTTTTCCCGCCTGGGAGCCACGCCGGCTGGTGCCATATACCCTATACCCTGCGGCTGAAAGTTTACGGGCAGACGCTTCGCCGATACCAGAGGACGCGCCGGTAACCAGTGCTACACGTTTTTTTGTCATGCTGAATAAGGCCTTTATGATGTGTTTGAGGTTTCTCATCGCTGATGAGACGACAGGCTGTAAGGGATTTATGTCGGATTTATCTCTGTGCAGAACAACCGGGAGACCGTTCTGCACAGTGCACCTCATTGACTACAGTGCTTTATAACGTTCGGCGGCCTCACTTGTTTGATATCTGAAAGCAGAGCCTGACGCGAAGCATCGAGGGAGTCCCAGCGGGCAGCATTATGTAAAGGCGGGATGGTGACCAGTTCACGGCGATCAAAGCCCAGCAGTGCGGCATCCACTAACTCGCCCACTTCCATTAATTTTGCCGAGTTACTGAGGTCGATACCCGCACGGTCCCAAATTTCCGTGTAAGTGCCGGCAGGGAGCACAGCCTGGATATAAATGCCCTTAGATGACAGCTCCACATTCATTCCCTGAGACAGGAAAAGAACAAAGGCTTTGGTTGCGCCGTAAACCGTCATGGCAAATTCCGGAGCCAGGCCTACGACGGAACTGATATTGACGATCGCGCCCTCTCCGGCTTTTACCAGGCGTGGTGCCACGGCACTGGCAAGTCTCGTCAGGGCGGTGATGTTAAGCGCGATAAGGCTTTCTATCGAATCAGGCGTCTGCTGTGTAAAACTGCCGGACTGCGCGATACCCGCGTTATTGATAAGGATGCCAATCCGTGTGTCTTCACGCAGACGAGCTTCAACCGCGGCTAAATCATTCGTTTGCGTAAGGTCGGCAGGCAGAACGTCGACAGAAATAGCATTTTCTTGTCGCAGACGCGCGGCCAGTATCTCTAACTTCGCTTTGTCGCGTGCGACCAGAACAAGGTCGTGGCCCCGGCGGGCAAACCGTTCAGCATAAACAGCACCAATACCTGTGGATGCGCCGGTAATGAGAACTGAAGCTTTAGTCATAAGTTGTCCTTCTTTATTAAGGTGTAAACAGAAGCCGCAATGTGCGATGTATGTAGAACCGTGACACCGAAGCTTTACTTGCTGGTCTCAGTAAGCGAGGGGTAATCGGTATATCCCGCTGCGCCACCGCCATAAAGTGTTTCAGGATTGAGTGAGGCCAGAGGTGCACCCGTTTTAAGCCTTTCGACCAGATCCGGATTGGAGATGAACGGGCGACCAAACGCGAACAGATCGGCTTTACCCTGCGCAAGCTGAGCGGACGCCAGTTCCAGGTCATAGCCATTGTTGCCAATGTAGGTGTTTTTAAAACGCCGGCGCAGGGAGTCGTAATCGAACGGTGATACATCACGCGAGCCGCCCGTAGCACCTTCAACCACATGGAGGTACACGATGCCTAATCCATCGAGTTGTTCAGCGAGGTAGTCATATTGTGGCTGCGGATCACTGCATGAAATCGCATTAGCAGGTGAAACCGGTGAAATACGTACGCCGATGCGTTCTGCGCCGATCTCATCTTTTACGGCCGCCGTGACTTCCAGCAGCAGGCGCGCACGATTCTCAACAGAGCCGCCGTATTCATCAGTACGCTGATTTGCACCATCTTTAAGGAACTGTTCCAGCAGATAACCATTCGCGCCGTGGATCTCTACACCGTCAAATCCGGCGGCAATGGCATTGGCCGCTGCCTTTCTGAAATCGTCGATAATCCCCGGTATTTCATGCACCTCCAGCGCACGTGGCTCAGAGACGTCAGCAAAACTGTTGTTCACAAAGGTCTTAGTCTCGGCACGGATCGCGGACGGAGCAACCGGCGCAGCGCCACAAGGTTGTAAATCGACATGCGAAATTCGTCCTACGTGCCATAGCTGTACAAATATGTGCCCACCTTTGGCATGCACCGCGTCGGTCACTTTGCGCCAGCCATCTATTTGAGCCTGCGTGTAGATCCCCGGTGTATCCTGATAACCCTGCGCCTGTGCAGAGATCTGCGTCGCTTCGGTAATCAGTAAGCCTGCTGTAGCACGCTGGGCGTAATAAGTTGCTGCCAGTTCGCTCGGTACCAGCCCTGCGCCAGCCCGGTTACGTGTCAGCGGTGCCATCACGATGTGGTTGGCAAGTGTTATTGAACCAAGATCATAGGGTTGAAATAGTGGTCGATTCGTCATGTTTATTCGCCTGCTAAGTAGTGAGCCAAAGGTCAATATAATGATGATGATCATAATCTATAAAGTCAACCAGTTTGATTATGGTCATCATCAATGTATACTTAAACCCTATTTTTGAGAGGGGCAGGAAAGCATGAAAGTGTCAAAAGAGCAGGTTCGGGAAAACCGGATGCGCATTGTTGAAACGGCCTCAGAACTTTTTCGTGAACGCGGTTACGATGGCGTGGGCGTCGCGGAATTGATGTCTGCGGCAGGCTTAACCCACGGCGGGTTCTACAAACACTTTGGTTCCAAGACTGATCTGATGTCCGAGGCGATGAGCTGTGGTTTTAGGCGATCCGCAGAAAGCACGGCAGGTGTGAACCGGGAAAAATTTATTGAATACTACCTATCCCGACAACATCGGGCTGATATGGGAAAGGGTTGTGTGATGTCGGCACTTGGCACCGATACAGCCCGTCAGTCTGAGTCAATCAAGGCGGCATTTGCAGCCGGAATTGAACGTCAGCTTGCAGTTTTAGGAAACGAAAAAAATGTGGAAGGCAGCACGCGCGCCGACCTGATTGACACTATTGCCCATCTTGTCGGTGCCCTGGTGCTGTCTCGTGCCTGCCCGGATAATTCCGCTCTGGCTGATGAAATTCTGGATGTCTGCCGCGCGCGTCTTATCAGTCATGAAGCCAGTAAGGACTGAATTTGCTGGCTAAAGGATTTTTCTGTGCAGTGCATCTAAATAAATCGCCAACGTCCGCTGGCACTAAGCGGTCAGAATCAGGGTGGGCCGCTCCGCTCTGGTCGAAGAGCGGAAGTGCAAAATTGTTCTCTCAATTGGTGGAAGAATTACTAACATTGCAGTGTTTTAATCAACGGGTAGCAGATCATCCCGTTTCGTTTAATGCAAAACAACGGGAAATGTTTCTTCTGCGTACCCTCGGTGAACTGGAGGATACCTCCGCCAGAAACGATTAAATGCCACTCTGCTGACGCTCATTTATCAGTAAGGTTTTCACTTCATCTTCGTCCAGGCCTGTCATTTCCTGCACTTTCTCAATATCCCACCCTTTTGCTAACATATTGCGCGCCACATCCTGTATCCCTTCCTTGCGGCCTTTTTCCAGGCCTTTTTCCAGGCCTTTTTCCACACCTTTCTGCTCGAATTTTTCTGCGATTGTCATCAGTATTTCCTTCTGTTGCGGTGACCGTACTGCCAGCTCACGGATAAAGGATTCCGGGTCGGCAGTTTCTCCTGCCTGGACGATATAGTTCATCAGCACGACCAACTGTTCATTAGTAGTGTAACCACTGCTCATCAACGTGACCAGATGCTCAAGCAACTCCGACATGTCGCGCAGACGGATATGTTTCTGGAGCAGCTCAAGCGCCGCCATACGCCGGTGAGTCATAATTTCATCATCAGGGATAACCGTCACATCCACCAGCGGAAAGTCGCTGCCATAAATCTGTCCGGCGAGCTCTGGATCGCCGAATCCAACTAGCCAGTTCATCGAATGCGGATAGGGGCTTTTCTGTCCATGATAAAAATGAATCGGAATCACCAATGGCAGCTGTTTATGCCCAGCCTTGAGGTGCTGCTGCATGGCCGCGATGGCATAACGCATCAGCCGGAAGGCCATCAGTTCATCTTCGGTACTCTGATGTTCGATAAGGCAGTAGATATACCCTTCGCCGCTATCTGTTTTTAGTGAATACAGCACATCCGAGTGAAATGCTCGCAGATGATCCTCAACAAAACTGCCAGAGGTGAGTTGCAGGGTATCAAGATCGCAACGGTTCAGCAGCGACGGAGGCAAATGTATCTGCAGAAAGTCGCGCGCAGTTTCTCTGTCAGAAAGAAATTGTTTGAATACAGCATCATGCGGGGTTGGAGTAATACCCATTTTTTTTTACCTGTCATCCAAATTGACAAGTAGCGACTCTAACATAACTAAATAGTGGTTAAAATATGCTCACCCCGCCTGACTGAAGTAAAAATATCCCTGATTTGCGCGCATCAGTTGATGACCTTCTACACTAAGTAGCAAGCGCGCAGGCTTAATAATATCTGAATATCTCCCAAAATTAATGGCACGGTTTACCGGGATGCTTACACAGGCTGATGTGCATATATGTATTCAGAGTTGGGACAACGAACTGTCAATAACCGCTGTGATGGAGGACAGGAACCAGACACAACCGGCGTACGGACTGCCCCCACTGCATTTACCGCATCATATCCAGTCCCTGCCTCAGTGATACATCAGGAAAATAACCGAGTTCATTCCTGGCTTTAGTGATATCCAGTGAAACCTCAACAGCTGATGTGGCATAGACCTGCATATTCAACGGACTTTTTATTCGACCACATGATATCCAGTTTATTCCATCACCCAACTTTGCCAGTAAATAAATGAGTCCTCGGGGTACGCTTTTGTCAGGCACAGCAATCCCCTGAGTGGCCAATAATTCGCTCACAAACTGACGGAAAATAGAGGGCTTTTCGTCAGTTATGAAATAGGCCTCGCCATGACCTCCATACTCTGCGGCGCGGCTTATCCCCTGGCAAAGATTATCGATATGTGTTGTAGACGTTAAATAGTTACCCTCGCTAATCCAGGCAAATTTACCGGATTTCACAGCTTCCATCAGTTGCGGCAGGGCGGTAGTGTCTCCTTTACCCCAGACAAAGCGAGGCCGGACAATGACTACGCTGAAATCCTTGTCCGACTGCTTTAACGCAGCTAGTTCACCCTCAGCTTTTGAACCGGAATACGCGCCAACAAACTTATTCGGGAACGGTAGCGACTCTTTAGCCATGATAAGCGGTTTACCTGTGAGCAGTACTGACTCAGTACTGACGTGCAAAGCTCTGTTGATACCTGCTTTTCGCGCAGCGTTGAATACCCGTTGCGTACCTTCGACATTGACCCGCCATTGATCTGCTGAGTGACAGGCGTGTGAGGTATTGGCGGCAGCATGTATCAAAAGGTCGCAGCCCTGCATCGAAAGATACAGGTCTGAATCGAACAAACTTTTTCGTACCGGCTGCCCCCCTGCTTCAATGATTGTCCGTTCTGCTGCATCACTCCTTGCCAGTGCCCGAACTTCCGCCCCCGCATTTTTGTAATAGCGAATCACATTTTGGCCTATAAAGCCGCTGCCGCCGGTAATGAATACCCGCCGGGTACGCATTGCTGCCGCTAAATCTGCGTGGCTTTTAGTCATCTTTTTCTCCTGTTGCCGCTGCAACCGGAACATCCTGATCCGCCAGCCAGTTAAGCTCTGCCAGAATTTGTGCACGTTCGGTGGCACTCCACTTATGAAAATCCAGATGATCGAGAAATTTGAATCCCTCCAGCGCCAGATAAGCCAGCAGCGCGCCACGAGGATAAGCGGATGTGGTAATGATGCGTTCAATGACTTCAGACTGATGTTGCTGCATCGTTCTACGCAATTCGGTATTCAGAATAAGCGCAGAACTGAGATTTAATGCTATTGGTCGAAATTCTTCTGGCGGCGGCGTTTTGGCCACCTCAATGCGGCCTCTGAGCGCTACACTGTCATTTTTATCAAGCCTCAGTTCGGCTTCACGGTGTATACCGTCATCTCGTTGCATTGCACGAGTGACTAACGCTTCCAGCAGTGCCTGCTTGGTTTTGTGAACATACAATACACTGGCCTTACTGATTTTCGCCTGTGCCGCAACGGCCTCGATTGTCAGTCTGGCGACACCTGACTGCCCGATAACCTGTTCAGCCGCATCAAGAATACTGTCAGTACTAATCTCTTTTTTTCGTCCCATTTACCCCTCCTGATTTATAACCATCTGGATGGATATTAAATAAGGTAGATTTTTTATGCAATCCCCCACGGCTAAGATCGATTAGCGCTCGTAACAAAGAAGATAATCCACTGCGCAAAGCGGCGATGGCTTAGGGAATTAAGCTGGCGTCGTGATCTGCGTGACAGGTTGTCACCCTTAGCCCGTCAGGCCAACAGCAAGATTCGTCAGTCGGCTTAAAATTGGTTATCATCCGCTGCCACTCTCCAGCCGGGTAGACAGATGTCCAGCATAATCGATACTTTTATTGCCCCACCGTGCCATGACGAGATCGAGTATCTTTATCAGGACGATCACCTGGTGCTGATCAATAAACCCACCGGGCTGCTCAGCCTCTCGGGGAAAAATCCGCAAAATCGCGATTCAGTGCACCATCGGCTGGTAGAGATATTCCCCGGCTGCACCCTGATCCACCGCCTTGATTTCGGTACTTCCGGGCTGATGGTGATTGCCCGCAATAAAGCGATCAATGCCGCGCTCTGCCAACAGTTCAGCCAGCGCACAGTGACTAAAGTGTACAGCGCACTGCTCTGCGGACATCTGGAAGACAACGAAGGGGTGATAGACGCAGCAATTGCCAAAGACCCGACGCTGTTCCCGCTGATGTCGATTTGCGCAATCAACGGCAAGCCCGCTCGCTCAGGCTATCGGGTTGTGGAGCGCTTTTACCATAAGCATGAGGACGGGACGTTACTGCCCTTGACGCGAGTACAACTCACCCCGGAAACCGGGCGCACTCATCAACTCCGCATCCACTGTCAGCAGTTGGGCCACCCTATTTTGGGCTGTGACCTGTATGGCGGTCGCCTGCTGCCCGGCACCGAACGGACACCGCGGCTGATGCTGCACGCTAGTGAACTGCATTTTATTCATCCCGTTAGCCAGCAGTGGATCAAAGCCCATAATCCCGTCCCGTTCTGAAAGTAACCCTACCGCCCGAAGACGCCCGGCGTGGCGGCAAAGTACATAAGGAAAGGGTTAATCAGATGACGGCGATCGTCAAAACCGACATCTGTCACCGTTAACTACCACATTAAATCATCGGGCACTTTAAAGTCGGCATACGGATCTTCTTCATCTTGCTCTTCCTGACTCAGCGCGCTATTTAAAACAATACTGTCTGCATCACGCTGCGCAATTTTATCGGCTACGCTCGCCGGGATAATCGCGTATTCGCTGCCACCATTATTATCAACCACCAAACGCGCGATGGCGAGGCGACCACTAATCAGTTGAGCCTGGGTGGTGCTGTCCACAACAATTTTTTTGATTAAATTATTGTCAGTGAAGTTAAAACCGATATCGCCTTTTGGCAGGGGAATTCTGTTCATTTCAATAAGCTGCTTCACCTGAGCTTTATATTCCTTAGATAACGCGGCCTGTTTTTGCTGTTCGCTTAGCTGTTTATCACGCTCAAGTTGCGCTTTTTTATTCTCTTCCACCGCCTCTCTGGCCTCACGAGCCTGAACGCGTGATTTTTTGGCCGTTCTCTGGACTTTGGCCATTTTTTTGCTGGACACTAATCCAGCTTTTAACATCTGCTCTTGTAGGGTAAGTTTTGTCATCTTCGTTTCTAAACCAGTTGAATAATGAGTGGGATTATACCTGTAATTTTTGAGACTTTACCAGGTTGCAGGAACTGACCACGATGTGGCTTGAGTTGGCGTGCTATCAGTGGCTGGCGCGACCGGTTTTCAGGAGTCGATACAACGCCATGGTAAACAGAGCCAGATCGCGTGTTCTTCCTTCCAGCTCGAGTCCGATGCGTGACCTGCTCCCCTCTAATTAATGCAGTGCGGACTTAGCAACATCCGCTTCTGGCACAAAGCTGCCTGCAACAACAATCAGGGTCAGCTACGAGCGAGGTACGGACGTTGGTTATGGGTTGAAATGCTCCCGAAATTTCTGGATTCTCAGTGGAGTTTTATTTTTTAAAGTTTTTTCGATCAAAATACTGGATTTCATATCAGAAGACTTCACTTCTCTATTCATAACAATCGACTTGATTTACTGTACTCTTCAAACTCAGCATAGCGTGATAGTGAACGATCTTTTCGGAGCATATTTCTTATAAAGAAACAGCACCAACATGCTAATACGACGAAGGGCACCCAATGCATGGAAAATATAGAAAACGCCATGTAAATAGCAATCTCCCCAAGATAGTTAGGATTACGGCTATATTTAAATAATCCATCAGTAATTAATCCTTTTTTTAAACGCAAAGTATAAAATTTCTGTGCATCACTAACGTAATGCAGATAAATCCCGATGATATAAATCGATAATGCCAGACAGATCAGCCATGGTTGAACTGTTACATTATTGCTAATCAACAGATACGGAGTCAGGTAATAACCAGCCAAGGGAGTAAAGATAAATAACCATCCCACCCACGCCCGGGGAAACTCATTGGCAAACCGCTGGTCAGGAAAAGTCGACTCTTTAACCAGCCACAGGATGGAATATGTGCCATGCAATGCCAGATAGGTGCAGGCAGTCATTGAGTCATTTTGGTAATACCACATAAGGAATAAATCACTGGTATCACTAAAATCTTGTGTAAGTTTATGAAAAATAAAGTGCTCATAAGTCCGGCCTCATCTTAAATTTAAGGATATGAATGGATGCACGCCACAATTTGTCAGTGACAAGATTAAATTCACAGATCATGTTGTCAGTGTCAAGTTGATTTGATTAAATGGATAGAAGCTACGCTTAGGGAGAGATCATGACTTCATCAAATGCAAAAAAGAGTTACCACCATGGTGATTTACGCGCCACGCTCATTAATGCGGCACTTGAGATCATTGAAAATGAAGGAATAGACAGGCTTTCTCTGCGCGCCTGTGCAAGAAAAGCCGAGGTTTCGCACGCTGCACCGGCCCATCATTTTGGAACTATTACGGGGCTGCTGGATGAACTTGCCGCCGAAGGGTACCGCCTCCTGACGCAAGAAATGCAAAAAAAAACGCAGAATTCCACGGCAGAGAGTTTGCTCAATGCGGGTACAGGCTATATTCGTTTTGCGGTAACTCACCCCGGTCTCTTTCGTGTTATGACAAAAATGAAAACCAGCCCCTTACCTTCGGAAAGACTTTCGAAAAATAGCGATGAGGCCTTAGAGTTTCTGAAGTGTGCATTGAAACAGTCTTACAAGGCTGAATATGGCACTTTGCTGTCGGATAACGCGCTGGCAACAAGAACAGAACTGGCCTGGTGTACGGTACACGGATATGCACACTTGTACATTGAGGGTATGTGTCAAAAATTTACTTTCCAGGATCCTGAAATAATCCTTAAACACCTGCGAGTCGCTTTACTGGCAAGAGATTAATAAACAAAACATGGATAGTTTCTATCCACCACATTTTTACTCAGTAGCCAGAAATATTTAAAGGCGTACTTTTCACCGCCCTGATATGTTTGCTTTTGTCCGACGCTGCCGGCAGCACAATTTGCTGATGAAATAAGCGGATTGACTCTGACCAGTCAGATTTTGCCGCTTCTGTAAGCAAACGCACTCAAAAGGTGAAATCCGGCTTTGACATCCGCGCGGCGCATCGCTAATATTCGCCCCGTTCCAACGATTCCTCTGTAGTTCAGTCGGTAGAACGGCGGACTGTTAATCCGTATGTCACTGGTTCGAGTCCAGTCAGAGGAGCCATATTTAAGAAGCCCGCTCAGGGAAACCTGAGCGGGCTTTTTGCTCTTTAGCCAGACGGTTGCTAATCGCATCACGGCACCTCCGGCACAGTTAGCCCCCCCTTCCCCGACAAACTTTCTACAATTCGTTTAACCCAGGCGGATTGTGTCACGCCGCCAGCAACGTTACCCTAAGCCCAGCCCTAAACATTATCAGGATGTCCCCCTATGCCAGCTCCAGCCAAGAGAAAGAACGATCCGGAAGGACTAAAAAAACGCATTATCGCCGGAGCCCTGAAAACCTTTGCTGAATTTGGTATGCAGGGCGCACGGCTGGAGCAGATTGCCGAACAGGCCGACACCACCAAGCGTATGGTGGTCTATCACTTTGGCAACAAGGAAAGCCTCTATATCGAGGTGCTCGAACATGTCTATCATCAGATTCGTCAGCACGAAACTGCACTGAATCTGTCAGCACTGGCACCGCAGGAAGCGATGATCAAACTGGTGGAAGAGAGTTTCGATTATCATGCTTCTCACCCGGATTTTATTCGTCTGGTATGCAGTGAAAACCTGTTGCGTGGCCGCTATATCAGCCAGTCCGCGCGTATCCAGTCACTGAATAAAAGTGCGGTGGATGTGCTCGACGATATTCTTAACCGTGGTCGCGCCGCGGGTTTATTCAGGGACGATGTGGAAACGCTGGATGTGCACCGCCTGCTGAGCAGCATTTGTGTCCACCATGTCTCAAACCACTACACTTTCAGCACCCTGTTTACCCGTGATAAAAGCGATACCGAAATTGCCACACGTAATCGTCATTTAGCCGTTACCGCGACCCTGCGCTATATCCGCTGCGACTGATTGCCGCGAAAAATGGCGTTTTTGAGCGAAATTTTGCCAATTGCGTCACAGATATAATGACTGAGACAGTAATCTCTTTGACTTTCCGCTGCGGCAAAATATACAACTAGTCCCAGGCGTGTAACTGGTTATCCAGGCAAGACCTGAAGCTCTCTCTTAAAAAAGGGGGCTTCAGGTCTTTTTTTTTGGGCGGCAGGAGAGTCGTGACATGAATTACCTTCAGACAGCGCAGGAAATTATTAATCTGGTGGGTGGCAGTGACAATATCGATCATACAGATCATTGCTCTACCCGACTGCGGCTGACTCTCCGTGATAATGCGCGGGTTAATCAACCGGCGCTGGAAAAGGTGCCGGGCGTACTGGGTGTCAGAATTAACGCCCAGTGCCAGGTGATTATTGGCAGCGAAGTGATTGGTGTTTATCAGGCGGTGAAAAGTCTTACCGACGATCAGCCCAAAAGCGAAAGCAGCACGCCGGTTCGCACCAGCCGGATGTCATATATTATCGATTTTATTATCAGCGTCTTTCAGCCGCTGGTGCCGGCAATCGCCGGTGGCGGCGTACTGAAATCAATACTGCTGTTACTGGATCTGATGGGCTGGTTAAGCCGCAATAGTTCAACTTATAAAGTGCTGGATAATATCGGCTCCGCCCCACTCTACTTTTTACCGATCCTGGTGGCGATAACCACCGCGATGAAATTAAAGGTCAATATTCTGGTCGCGGTATCGGCGGTTTCGGTGATGGTATTACCGGCGATGTCGAAGCAACTGGCGGAAGGTGCCGAATTCTTCTCGCTTGATTTGAAAAATATCGCCTACGCTTCTCAGGTATTTCCGGCAATTCTATGCGTTATTTTTTATGCGCAAACCGAGAAATTCTTTAATCGCTATTCTCCTGGCGCACTGCGTATTTTCCTGTCCCCGATGCTTTCTTTACTGGTTACCGTGCCGGTTACCCTGTTGTTCCTTGGCCCGCTAGGTTATGAAGTGGGTGCCGGCCTGGCAACGGTGATTCTCTGGCTGTATGGCAAGTTAGGTTTTGTTGCTACCGCGCTGTTGGCAGGTGTACTGCCATTTATGGTGGCCTCCGGGATGCATAAACCGATGATCCCCTACGTTGTGGCGTCGATGGGGCAATTTGGCCGCGAGATGTTATATCTGCCGGCTTCGCTGGCGCACAATATTGCCGAAGCGGGTACCTGTCTGGCAATTGCACTGAAAACCAAAGACAAAGTACTCAAATCCACCGCCCTCTCCTCCGGTATTTCGGCACTATGCGGCATTACCGAACCCGCGCTGTATGGTATTACCCTGCTGCATAAAAAAGCGCTCTGTTCGGTGATTATCGGCAGCGTTATTGGTGGTGCTTTTATTGGCTGGATGGCGGTCGAGGCGTTTGCGCTGGTCGGTCCGGGTCTGCCCAGTATTTCATTGTTTGTTTCACCGGATAATAAATGGAATATCGTCTGGGCCTTGGCCGCAGCGGGTATCGCCTTTAGCGTCTCGTTCTTTATCACCCTATTTATCTGGCGCGAAGAGCAGCAGGCCACTCCCGCCGACAGCCTGCAAGCCACGCCGGAGCTGCGCTTTAACAGCCCTGCCGAAGGCCAGGTGATCCCGCTTGAACAGGTGAATGACGAGGTGTTTTCCACCCGCATTATGGGCGACGGTATTGCGATTCGTCCGGTCAAAGGTGCGCTGTATGCGCCAGCAGACGGGGTGATCAGCAATGTGTTCGATACCGGCCATGCGCTCAGCATGTTAACCAACGGTGGCGTCGAGCTGATTTTCCATATCGGTATCGACACCATCAAAATGAATGGCGCGGGATTTGCGCCGCAGGTCAGCGCACAGCAACCGGTGAAAACCGGCGATTTGCTGGTGGAATTTGACCTCGAAGCCATAATCACCGCAGGTTATGACCCGGTGATTATGATGGTGGTCACTAACAGCGAACGTTTCAGCGTCTCGGCTGAAATCCCCCGACTCAGTATCAATAATCATCACAACATCATGACGTTAAAGGAGTCTGTATGAAGGACACGCAATCTGGCTTTCCTGAACACTTTTTATGGGGTGGCGCTATCGCCGCCAACCAGGCTGAAGGCGCATGGAACCTGGATGGTAAAGGGCCTTCTGTCGCGGATGCAATTACCTATAAAGCTAATTTAGATCTGACTAACTATGAAGGCCATATGGCGCTCAGCGATCAGAATATTGACGATGCGCTGAACGGCCACAATGATGCGCTCTACCCGAAACGGCGCGGCATCGATTTTTACCATCGTTACAAAGACGATCTGGCGCTGTTTGCCGAGATGGGCTGCAAAGTGTTGCGCGTGTCGATTGCCTGGGCGCGCATCTTCCCCACCGGTGAAGATGCCGAGCCCAATGAGGCCGGGCTACAATTTTATGAAGATCTGTTCCGTGAGATGCGCAAACATCAGATTGAACCGCTGGTGACGTTGTCCCATTACGAAATGCCGCTGGTGCTGAGTGAAAAATATAACGGCTGGGTACACCGTAATGTTGTCGACGCCTTTGTGCGTTACAGCAATGTGTGCTTCGATCGCTACAAAGATCTGGTGCGTTACTGGCTGACGTTTAATGAAATCGACAGTATTCATCGTCATCCCTTTACCACTGCCGGTATTCGTCATGAAAAAAGCGCGCCAGGACGAGAAACCCGCGATGTTTATCAGGGGCTGCATCATCAGTTTGTCGCCTCAGCGCTGGCGACGCGCGACTGCCACGCGAAAATTCCCGGTAGTCAGGTGGGTTGTATGCTGACTAAACTGACCACTTATCCGCGCACCTGCCATCCGGCCGATGTCGAAGCCACGCTAAAGAAAAATATCGAGAACTATTTCTATACCGATGTGCAGATTCGCGGTGCTTACCCGCCACTGATTAAACGCGATCTGGAACTGCGCGGCATTCAGATTGAAATGCAGCCGGGCGACGAGGACATTCTGCGCCAGTACACCGTGGACTTCCTGTCGTTCAGCTATTACATGTCGCTGACCGAATCAACCCAGCCCGACGCCGAGCGTATTGCCGGCAATACCGTGTTGGGGGTGAAAAACCCGTACCTGCCGGCATCGGAATGGGGCTGGCAGATAGATCCGGTCGGGCTGAAAATTTCACTGCTGGAACTCTACGATCGCTATCAGAAACCGCTATTTATTGTCGAAAACGGCCTTGGCGCGAAAGATAGTATTGAGGATGGCAAAATCCATGACGGCTATCGCATTGACTACTTCCGCTCACACTTTGAGCAAATGGAGCAGGCAATCAATGAAGGCGTTGAGCTGATGGGCTTTACCAGCTGGGGCACCATCGACATTATCAGTGCCGGTACCTCACAAATGACTAAAAGATATGGATTTATTTATGTCGATCAGGATGATGACGGTAATGGCTCACTGGCGCGCCTGAGAAAAGACTCGTTCTGGTGGTATAAAAAAGTCATCGCCAGCAATGGCCGCGACCTCGACTGACTGTGAATTATCGCCGCAGGGAAATATCGTGATTAAAGTGAAGAAATCGCTGAACAACAGCATGTTACTGGTAGACCATGACCAACGGGAAATGATTCTGTTTGGCAAGGGTATTGGTTTCGGCACCAAACCCGGCACGCTGGTTGATGTGGCAGAGGTTGAGCAGGTTTTTATACCGCTGGATAACCTCAAGTCGAGACACTTTCTTTCGCTTACCGATACCATTCCTGCGGCATTTTTTGATGCCACCCATGACATTATCACCATGGCTCAGCAGCATTATGTTGAGAAACTCAATTCCGTACTGTTTTTTACGCTGGCAGAACATCTGTACTTTGCCGTTGAGCGCTGCAAAAACGGCAGCAGCTTTGCCAATAAACTCAGCTGGGAAGTGAAGCGGTACTATCAGCGTGAATATGAGTTAGGTGTGTTGGCAAAGAACAGCGTCAGCCAGCGCTTTAACATCGAGCTGCCCGAGGATGAAGCGGTGAATATCGCTTTTCATCTGATCAACGCTTCCGGCGACAGCGAAAACAGCGATGCGCACTTGCAGGTGCAGCTGGTGAATCGCATTGCAGAAATTGTCCGTTATAAACTGAATAAAAACATCGATATTAACGCGATAAATTACATCCGTTTTATCACCCATCTGCGCTATTTTGCCGAGCGGATTATTACGAAAAAAATCGCGCCAAAAAACAGCGACGACTTTTACCACGAGCTGCTGAAGTTCTATCCTGCGGCGATGAACGTCTCCTGGGCGATTCGCGACTATATCGCCGAGAAGTATCAGATTGCCCTGCCAAAAGATGAGCTGACCTGGCTGACGATTCATATCAGCAGGCTGGCGGACAGTAATGAGCCGGAAGAAAACCTTAGCTGACCCACGCCCGATATCGGCTGTCAAAACCTGGCATTAAACCAAATGGTCTACGCTACAGAGAGCGGCGGATAAATGTATCCGTCCTCTGTCAGTCACGCTCTTCACTCTGCCAGAGGCGCTGACAATTCACAGACCAGATGGAAGGAATGTTGTAGTGGAAACAGACGATAAGCGCTTCCCGCTCAGAAATACCGAATCAAACCATAGTGATACTCAGGTGTGGAACTGGGCGCAAAATGCTCAGTTAGGTGACCGTCGTGCGGTTTGTCGGCCAGAGAGCGAGGCAGAATTACAGCAACTGCTCGCCAGCCACAGTGGCAAAGTTAAGGTGATCGGCAGCAGACTGGCACCTGGCCGCATGCTGAAAATCGATCATCAGCAGGATATGTTGCTGGATCTCAGCCAGCTGTCAGGCGTGCTGGATTCCACCGATAACAGTGTGACCTTTGCCGCCGCCACGCCGCTTGGTAAGGTCTATCAGACGCTCAGCGAGATGGGACGCATGCTGGCCTCTTCGCCGGGAGTGATCTCAATACAAACGCTGGCGGGCGCGATGGCGACCGGCACCCATGGTCAGGGATTGCAACAAAGCTCGCTGGCCGATGAGGCACTGAATATCCGTATGGTGCTGGCCGATGGCAGTATCCGCGAATTCGACCGTCAACATCCGTGGTTTGGCGCGGTACAGGTGGCGCTCGGCTCGCTGGGTGTGGTGACGGCGGTGACGTTGAAAACCATTCCGTCACGTATCTACACCTGCTTTAAAAATGCCGTCAGCGCCAGCAATCTGGAACAAGATCTTTATCAGTGGAATGAAAATTATGCGCTGAGTAAAGCCTGGTGGTTTGTCGATGAAGATCAGATGCATGTCTGGTGCGCCCGTGAGGCCACGCCGGAAGAAGAACAGGTTTATCGCCTCAATTACGGCGATCTGGTTAAACAAGCCGACAGTGACAGCTCGCTGAACAACACCATCGAGCAGACGCTGGAACATATGCATAACGATACTCAGATTCGCGGTGAAGGCGGCAAACAGTTTAAAACCGTCACCCGGTTTAAAGATTTTTCGAATGTGACCGGCGATATCTATCAGGTGTTCTGCCGCGGAATCGCGGTGCCACAAATTAATGTGGAAATCGGTATCCCGCTGGCGCGTGCCGCAGAAGTGATCGGCAAAATCAAACGCTGGTATGCAGAAAAGCATCCACATATGCACTATCCGATTATTCTGCGCTGTACCGGCCCCTCTTCCGCCTGGCTCAGCCCGGCGTATCAGCAGGCCACCTGCTTCTTTGGCTTTGTGGTCTATTACGCCGATGACGGCAGTTTGTCAGCAGAAGGCACCCATTTTCTTAGCGAAGTGGAGAAACTGCTGGCGGCAGAAGGCGGGCGCCCGCACTGGGGCAAATATTATGACTCGCACCTTTATCACTGGCGGGAAAATTATCCGCAGTGGGATGCCTTCCGTGAAGTGCGTCACCAGCTTGATCCACAGAGAAAATTCAGCAACGACTACCTGTCACAACTTTTTGACTAAGACACAACCGGGGGAAACGCTATGCAGGCATGGATAACATTGCTGACTCAGCCCGACTATCTGACGGGTGTACAAACGCTGCATAAATCATTACGCCAGAGTGGCAGCCGCTATCCGCTGGTAGTGATGGTGACCGAAAATATTGAACCGGCGATCGCCGACCGACTGAAAGCTGAGGGCTGCAAAATCGTGGCGGTCTCGGCGCTGAATCCGCAAAGTGAGCTGGCGCATCATTACGCTTCGGCGCGCTTCTCGGAAGTCTGGACTAAACTGCGCGCCTGGCAGCTGACCGACTATCAGCGACTGGTGTTTCTCGATGCCGATATGCTGGTGTTGCAAAATATGGATGAGCTGTTTGAGCTTGAACTGCCGGAAAACGGCATCGCCGCCTGTCACGCCTGCCGCTGCAACCCAAATAAAATCACCAGTTATCCGCCACACTGGGTACCGGAAAACTGTTTCTATAGCTGGCAGGATCGTCAGCAACCTGCGCCAGCGCACCTCGACGCCTATTTAAACGCCGGATTTCTGGTGCTGACGCCAGACGCTGAGGTTTTTGACCAGCTGGAGCGAAAAATCGCTGCAATTGACGATCTCTCCCGCTACCCGTTTTCGGAACAGGATCTGCTAAATGAGTTTTTCGCCGGATGCTGGAAAGCGTTGCCGTATATCTATAACGCGCTGAAAATGCTATCAGTTCAGCATGCCCGAAGCTGGAATTTGGCGGAGGTGAAGAATCTGCATTATATCCTGGCCAAGCCGTGGGAGCGTGACTGGCAGCAAGCGGCTGATGAAAGCGACCGCTATTACGAACTGGATAAGTTATGGTTGCAGGTTGCCCGCAATAACTGAGTCGGTTTACGTCAAATAACCGGGAATAAAGTTACTCTGTAGGGGAGCCGTTTTCGGCTCCCGTCCTGATGGTATGCAGGGTGCAAAACGCAGCCTCTGGGAAAAACGTCGTTAAACCTTCATCCAGCGCCGTTCAATGGCCGATACCGCAATCGCTTCCAGAACTTTCGACACCTGCAAACCTTCGGCGAAATCTGGCCACATCCGGTCATTCGCGGCAATGCCGTTAATCAAATCACGGATCTCAACGGTTTTCTGATCGTTAAAACCAATTCCATGCCCGGCTGAAATGCAGAATGCGGCATAATCCGGATGTGCGGGGCCAGTGAGAATGGTTTTAAATCCTTGCCGCCCGGCGGGATCGTCATGCAAATACAGCTCCAGCTCTGCCATGCGCTCCTGGGTATAACGCAGGGTTCCCTTAGTACCGGTCACCACATAGGTCAGACCCATTTTGCTGCCGCAGGCGATACGCGAGGTTTCAATCACGCCATGCGCACCCTGCGAGAAACGCAGTAAAGCGCTGGCCTGATCCTCATTTTCTACCGGCAATAACCGTGCCGGATCTTTCGGGTCGGGACGTTGCTTAATCACCGTCAGCATATCACCGCTGACCTCGTCGATATCGCCCACCAGATAGTGCGCCATATTGACGATATGCGCCGCCAGATCGCCCAGTGCACCCAGCCCGGCCAGCGCTTTCTGGCAGTGCCAGTCGAGCGGTGTGTCAGGGTTCGCCAGATAATCTTCATTGTGAGTACCGTAGAAATGCACCACTTCGCCGATTTCACCACGAGCAATGATCTCACGCGCCAGCTGGCTGGTCGGGTTCTTCATATAGTTGAAGCCCACCAGCGTTTTCACCCCGGCCTGTTCGGCAGCGCGGGTCATCTCTTCGGCATCCGCTACCGTTAACGCCAGCGGTTTTTCTGAGTAGACATGTTTACCGTGACGAATCGCCTCCAGCGCCATCTCTTTATGCAGGAAGTTCGGCGCACAGATATCGACCACATCGATATTGGGGTCGCTGACCAGCTCGCGCCAGTTACCCGTTGAGCGGTTAAAACTGAACTCATCAGCCTTACTACGCGCCAGTTCCGGCGTTACTTCCGCCAGCATTTCACGCACGATCTCGCCTTTTAACTTAAACACTGTCGATGCCTGAGCATAAGCAATTGCGTGACAACGACCAATATAGCCCGTACCAATAAGTCCGATTCTCACCTTTTCCATGCCGATTTCCTGCCGTTGATAAACCCTGTGAATGGAATGTATATTTCAAAAAATGATTCCACAATATGAAAATGAAATAAATGTGATCATTCTTCCGAAGATGAATGCAAAACTTTTGCAACAGGATGATGTGTTCAAACGGTTTTAACCGCGTCAACAGCACAAATTTGCCGCTAAACAATCCGGAAAACATCACGACTGGTGCTTTATTCGGCAGTCAGTGGCATTTTGTGAAAACAGGTTTGACATCTGTGCGGCGCATCGCTAATATTCGCCCCGTTCCAACGATTCCTCTGTAGTTCAGTCGGTAGAACGGCGGACTGTTAATCCGTATGTCACTGGTTCGAGTCCAGTCAGAGGAGCCATATTTAGAAAAGCCCGCTCAGGGAAACCTGAGCGGGCTTTTTGCATTGATTTCAACAGTCTGATATTCAGCCGGTGGCATGCAGCAGCAGCAAATCAATCAGCATCACCAGGTTGGATTCAAATGAGGTGATCTCGCCAACGTCCACCGCTTCATTGCTGGCATCGTCATATAACTGAAAGTGTATATCCGCCAGCCTGCTGAGTGAGTTGAAAGACGCACGGGTAAACACCACCACCGTCATGCCAGAACTCAGCGCAATACGCGCTTTATCCAGCACCTGCTCCGTTTCACCGCTGCGCGAAATAGCAATAAATACCCGGTATTTTGCGGCGTTATTCAGAAAGATACTGCGGCTGTCACCCAGGCCTGAGGCGAAAGCCGTTTTGCCGAGAATCTGTAACTTTTTCGCCAGATATTCAGCAAATAGATGGGAAAAGCCAGTACCATACAGGAAAAAGCTCTCTTGCTGATGCAATAGCTGACTGAAGGCACTGATACTTTCGGCGCTGATAAAATCAAACGTTCGCTGGTAGTTGGCGACAAATTGCGGGAATGCCAGCGGCGTGGGCTGATGAGTTTCTGACGGCGGCAGAGGCGGCTGCGTCGGGTAGTCATTTAGTAGCAGCTTGATGTGAAAGATAAATTCGCTGAATCCACTGAACCCCAGTTTCTGGCACAACCGCATAATGGTGGCGGTGGAAACAAATGTCTCCTCTGCCAGCATTCTTACCGTCAGTTTATTGATGCGATATGTATTGTCGGCGACAAAGGCCAGTGCACGGTATTCAGCGCGGGTAAGATCGCGACCCCGTTGCAGCAGTGGCGTGAGACTGTTATGCATAACGCCCCTCGGTAAGCAGTGATGCGCTATCCTAAAGGCGGATCGGACAGGATTCAATAACGCTATGATAAGTTTGGGACGCAGCACGCTGCGCCCCGTTCGGTTTTACTTAGCTTTGCGGCTGGCCATCTTTAAATGCCTGTTTTAGCGCTGGCCAGTAATCCTGGTTCGCCGCGATCATCTCGTCGAGAATGGCTTTGGCATGCTGCATGGTCGGCACCGTGCGGTTAAGGGTAAATGCCTGTAATGCCTTCTCGTAGCTGCCTTCCATCGTCGCTTCGACCAGCAATTGTTCCGAAGCCAGCTGCTGTTCCAGTAAGGCTCGGTGGAACTGCGGCACATTACCCATCCGCACCGGCTCCGGCCCCTGCGCTGTAATATAAGCAGGCACTTCAACCATCGCATCATACGGCAGATTGGCGATGGCGCCGCGATTTTCAACAATCACCAGATGGCGCTGGCGCAAATCGAACGCCAGCGAGCAGGCGACATCGACAATAAACGCACCGTGCACGCCAACGTGGAACGCATCCGGCAGAATACCGGTCTGCTGATATTCCGCGGCGGCGGCAAACAGTTTCTTTTCACGGCCATCCATCACTTCATTGGCGCGGGTGTAATCAGGATCCTGATGCTCAACAATTTGATTCGGCATCAGATAATATTGCAGATAGGGATTCGGCAGGAAATCCGGAAAATGGTCCATTATCGGTTTGATATTACGCCAGGTTTTCACCCATGATGGATCGGCATGCTGTGGATCGGTGGCCGCTGCATCCTCCGTCAACAGGCCGAAACGCGCCACATGCTCACGCACTTCCGCCAGGCGGTCGACACCGTCGACATATAAATGCGTAAACCAGCCAAAATGGTTCAGGCCGAAGTAATCGACGGTCACCTGATGACGATCGACGCCCAGGATCGCGGCGATATTTCGCATCGCTGCCACCGGCATATCACAGATATTCAGTACCCGCGCCTGCGGGCGAAGACGCCGGACGCCCTCGGCCACAATTGCTGCCGGGTTGGAATAGTTAACAATCCAGGCATTGTTATCCGCATAGCGCTCGACCAGGTCAATTAACTCCACCATCGGCAAAATGGTACGCAGGCCATAGGCCAGACCGCCCGGCCCGCAGGTCTCCTGCCCCACGACGCCATGACGTAGTGGGATTTTTTCATCCTGCTCGCGCATTTTATATTGCCCGACGCGCATCTGGGCGAAAACGAAATTCGCCTGACTGAACGCCACTTCGGCATCGCTGGTGACGGTGAACTTGATACTGTCACTGTGATCGCGAATCACTTTCTCCACCACCGGTGCGATAATCTGCTGACGCTGACTGTCGATGTCATACAGCCGAATCTCTGCCAGTGGAAAATCAGCCAGACGCACCATCAGGCTCTTAACAATACCAGGCGTGTAAGTGCTGCCACCACCGGCAATCGCGAGAATAAACGGGGACTTTTTCATGTACTTCTCCTCTCAGAGCGCGGTTTCAACAGCTTCACGCATTTTCTTAACGTGCAACCCATACACCACCTGGACAGTGTTACCCTGACGGATAACCCCTTTCGCACCGGTGTCTTTGAGCTGCTGTTCATTGATAGTATTGATATCTTTTAGCGTCACCCGCAGACGGGTATAACAGTTGTCGACCACCTCGATATTTTGCTTACCGCCCAGTCCGGCGATAATATTCAGACCGAGGGCATTAGCGTCCGGCGCAGATTCAGCGCGGGCTGAACGCCCGTTTTTACCCTGGTAATCATTCTTCGAGTAGAGTCGGGTTTCGACCTCATCGTCTTCACGGCCTGGCGTTTTCATATCAAAACGCAGGATCAGAAAGCGGAAGATAATGAAGTAGAGTGTCGACATCATCAGGCCCACCACGATGTACATCGGCCAGTCAGATTTGGCGATGCCCAGCGGCAGATTGTACAAAATGAAATCAATCGCGCCGTTTGCGCCGATGGCATGTACGCCGAACAGATAAAACAGCATCATGCCAATACCGGTCAGTACGGCATGTACGCCGAACAGCATCGGGGCAACAAACAGGAATGAAAACTCCAGCGGTTCCGTTACGCCCAGCAGGAACGAGGTGAAAGCCGCCGGAATCAGAATCGCTTTGGCCGCATCCTTGCGTTCCGGTCTGGCGGTGAGATACATCGCCAGTGCCGCCGCCGTCAGACCAAACATCTTGCTGATACCACGCGCGTCCCAGACTGCCGTCGGGCTGAGCTGCGCCACACTGTGACAGGCCATTTCGGCGAAATAGATATTGCGGGCACCCTGATAAACTGTGCCGCAGACCTCGCGTGTGCCACCCAGCTCGGTATACAGAAACGGGGTGTACACCAGATGATGCAAACCGGTCGGGATCAGAATACGTTCCAGAAAACCGTAGATCGCCACGCCAGCCGCACCAGCACCGTGAATGCCATAGGCCATCGCCGTAATCGCATGCTGGGCGAACGGCCACAGATAGCTCATGGCAAAACCGAGCGCAATGGACAGCGGGATGCCGATAATTGCCACAAAACAGTGGCCGGAGTAAATCGCCATCACGCCGTTAAACTGAATTCCCGAGAAACGGTTATACAGATAACCAGAAATCGCCCCGGTCAAAATCCCGGCAAACACCCCCATTTCCAGCACCTGCACGCCCAGCACCATGCTCTGGCCAGAAGCCCGCAGCGCCTCGCTGTTCACCAGCTTGTCCTGTAATTGCAGCGTGATATTCATCGCATTGATAAAGATGATAAACACCACCAGCCCAATTAATGCGGCATAGCCTTTATCACGTTTCGCCAGACCAATCGGAATGCCAACGGCAAATATCAGCGCCAGATTAGCCAGAATGGCGACAGCAGATTTTGAAATCAGTTGACCAAAATCCTGCACCAGCGGATGCGCCAGAAAAGGCAGATATCCGGCAAGATTACCGTTACCGAACACATTACCGAGGGCAATAAATAGCCCGACAATCGGTAATATCAGTACCGGCGCGTACAGCGACTTGCCAAAATTTTGCAGCGCATTAACGGCTTGGTTCATGGCATGCCCTCATTATTGATAGTGGTTATCGGGTCGTGAGTGGTGATGGATACCGCTGGAATGTAGCAGTATCGGCAGAAGTAAACACGCTATCTTGCTGATTTAAAAACATATAACCCTAAAGGTTACATGTAACCTTTTAGTTTGTGATCGGCGCAACGTTTATTCCGGCGCGGCAATAATGGCTATCTTCCGCTATCACGCCTATGCTTCCATTTACTCCTCAACAAGATAATGATAACCATTATCATAAAGAGCAGTGATTAACGGAGTGAAGGTATGCAACCCGCTGCACCAAAAGTGTTAACCACCGACTGTTGTATTGTCGGCGGCGGCCCGGCCGGAATGATGCTCGGGTATCTGTTTGCCCGGGCGGGGGTAAAGGTGGTGGTGATTGAGAAACACGATGATTTTCTGCGTGATTTCAGAGGCGATACGATTCACCCCTCGACCCTGCAAATCATGCATCAGCTCGGATTACTGGAGGAACTGCTCAGCCTGCCCCATCAGCGTGCCGAAAAATTACAGGCAGAGGTGGCGGGTGAAGAAGTCACCCTTGCTGATTTTTCCCGGCTGCCGGTGAAATGTCGCTTTATCGCTTTTATGCCACAGTGGGATTTCCTCAACTTTCTGGCGGCAAAAGCCTCGCTGCTGCCTGAATTTACCCTGCTGCAATCCACCCGCTTTGACGAGTTTATCTATCAGCATGACAAGGTTTGCGGCGTCAGGGCGTTGGCGAATGGCGAGAAAACGGAAATCCGCGCGCAACTGGTGATCGGTGCCGACGGGCGTCACTCGCAGGTGCGGCAAAAAGCCGGTCTGACCGCCCGCTCGTTTGGCGCTCCGCGTGACGTGCTGTGGTTTAAGCTGACAAAACAGCCCGACGATCCCGAGTGGAGCATGGGCCATAAAGGGCCAAAGCAAAACTTTATTATCATCGATCGCGGCGACTTCTGGCAGTGTGGCTACTCGATTAGAAAAGGACAGTATGAGCCGATAAAGGCCGCCGGTCTCGCGCCGCTGAAAAGTCAGATTGCCGGGGTGTCGCCCTTCCCGGCCGAACGGCTGGAGGAACTGAGCGACTGGCAACAGCTAAAGCTGCTGATTATCCGCATTGACCGGCTGGATCAATGGATGATTCCTGGCGTGCTGTGCATTGGTGATGCGGCTCATGCCATGTCACCAATTGGCGGTGTCGGGGTCAATCTGGCGATTCAGGATGCCGTCGCTACCGCTAATCTCCTGACGTTGCCATTGCGTAAAGGTAAGGTGAGCGTGCGGCAGCTGAAGAAAGTGCAGAAGCGACGCCAGTTTCCGACCTGCGCAACACAATTTATTCAGATAAAAATGAGTGGTAAGAACAGAGATAAGAATAAGCCCAGCCCGCTACCCCGACTGGTCAGGCGTCTGCCTTTTCTGCCGACGGTTTTTGGCTGGATTATTGGACTGGGATTTCGCCGGGAAAAACCGCGCTATATCGGTTAGCGGCACGGGCGACGAAAACTGGCATGGGCGGCAAGAATGCCGCCCTTACGGGATTATTCCTGAGGCTTTGGCTCGCCCATCGCTTTCAGTTTCTTCGACAGCTCGCGACGCTCTTTGGACAGGTCGGCATTTTTGATGATGTAGTCATCAACACGATCTTCATAGTCACTGCGCATACTGGCAATGATTTCCTGAATGGCTTCGATACTCATGCCCGGTTTGATGTATTCGCTCAGGTTGTCGAGCAGCAGTACACGCTTCTGGTTGTCACGAACTTTCTTTTCGTTATCGTGAATTTCACGCTGCAGTTTGTTCTTACGACGGAACATACGGACGAATTCCAGAACGTCCTGAAAAGATTGCTTTGCATTTTCCATGATGACACCCTTCATTGGGCCTGCAGAAACAGGCGTAATTGTCGTAGCCTTCAGCTTAGCGGCTCACTATTACCGATGGCAATTTTCACATTCAAATTCGGACTGATGGCTATCTTAACGCGAAACCGGTTGTCGACGCAGTAAGTTGTTGCTTAGACGGTTATTTACGCATCGCCAGACGGATCAAATCCGACAGCCTTTCCAGCTGGCGCGTCAGTTCGAGGCTTAGCCAGACATAGCCATGGATCGGCGTTTCAATACCGTAATCGCCGTTCGACTCACTGATTAACTGCCGCAACTCCTGCGAAATTTCTGCCAGTTCAGCGCTGTTCGCCGCCACTTTACGGGTATCGCCATTCAGCAATGCCCCGGCGAGCGCCTGCAACGTATTTTCTGTCATCTGCTGGGTACGACGCAGCGTCGGCGCATTCAGCATTATCAGATGGCTTTCGCGCGACGACCACCAGGCATTGATTTGCAGTTCGAGGGTACAGAACATATTGCGGTTAATGGTCTGAATCGCGTCCAGCACCGACTTCGGTATCCGCGTCTCTTTACTGGCCGGTTCCAGCAGCGCACGCATTTTCACCACGTCGCTCAGCAGCCGCTGTAACGGTTTGGTTAGCCGCGGCTGCTCAACCAGGTTAGGAGAAAGCCCCGCCTGATGCAGCTTCGCCATTGATGACAGCGAGTCCGACAGCTTAATTCGCCAGTGGGTATAGGCTTTTTGCGGGTAAATGCTGCTGAACAACAGCGCCAGCAGCGAACCGAGAATCACATCGCCGCCACGCCATAACGCCGTTTCCATATCGCCCGCCGGCGCACCACACACTACCGCCAGCGTAATACCGATCAGCAACGCCATATAAGGGTGTTTCCCCAGCGTCAGATAGCCACAGAGAAACATCACGGTGGCGCACCACACCAGCATCCACGGCAGTGAAATCAGTTCGAGTTTCAGCGCGATCAGACCGGATATCGAGCCAAAAATAGTGCCACCAATGCGTTGCACCGCGCGCGGTAACACGGTGCCCCACGACGAAATTGGCCCCATCACCACCACCAGCGTAATCAGCGGCCAGCTGCCTTCGGGAATATTCAGTTCGCGCACCAGCAAAAATGTCAGGATAAATGCCAGCGCAATTCGCACGCCATGCACCATGCGGTAGTGGCGGTAAACGCTGAACTCAATCTTCGAAAGGGGCTTATCGGGACGCAAAGGTCTCCTCCAGTGCCTGATGGTTAACTCACCGCATATCATACCCCATGCGATGGCCAGACCTCAGACTCCAGTCTTATTTTACTGACAGTTTTTCCTGCTGTTTACATCACGCCGCCATTTCCGCAACGTCAGGGCAATAACAATGCTAACCCTGCTGCTTATGCTTTACTTTTACCGGCGAAAATGAAGGAAGGCAAATCAAGCGGGCGAGACTGGTGCTCGCCCACAGGGGTCAGAATTTCAGTTTGAGATAGTCATGCATCCGGGTAAACAGACCTGCGGTCTCCACCGGCTGCAAGGCCATCAGCGGATAACTGGCAATCTGCTTATCGTGATCGATCAACTGGATAGTACCAACCTGCTCATTGGCTTTCAGCGGCGCTTCCAGATCCTTCCGCTCAATGACATATTTCGCCTTAATATTTTTTAGCTGATCACGGGGCAGTGACAGATAAATATCTTTATCGCTGCCGACATCCACCTGATGCGGATTACCGTACCACACGGTTTCATGGCCGATGGCTTTGCCTGCGTGGAACAGCTGCACGGTATCAAAGTTATTCTGACCCCAGGTCAGCAGCTTACGCGCTTGTTCTTCGCGCCCCTTCGGACTTTTTCCGCCCATGATGACCGCAATCAGACGGCGCTGCCCCTCAACGCTGGAGGCAATAATATTAAAACCAGCGCTTTCAGTATGACCGGTTTTCAGGCCGTCAACGTGCAGAGTTTTATCCCACAGCAGGCCGTTACGGTTCTGCTGCGTGATACCATTCCAGGTCAGTGATTTCTCACTGTACATCTGATAAAAATCGGGTTCGCCTTTAATGATGGCGCGTGAAAGTTTTGCCAGATCGCGCGCGGTGGTGTATTGCCCCGGCGCATCAAGGCCATGTACCGTTTCAAAGTGGGTATTGGTCAGGCCAAGTTTGCCGACATATTCATTCATCATTTTAACGAAGTTGGCTTCACTGCCGGCGACATAGTCCGCCAGCGCCACGCAGGCGTCGTTACCGGAGTCGATAATCACGCCGCGACTGAGATCCCGGACTGACACTTTTTCACCGGGTTTCAGAAACATCAGCGATGAACCTTTGAACACCGGGTTGCCAGCGCCCCAGGCATCATGACCGACGGTGACCCTATCATCACGCGTGATATGGTGATTATCAATCGCGCGATCAACCACATAGCCGGTCATCAGCTTGGTCAGGCTGGCAGGATTGCGACGATCGTCAGCATGGCCTTCGGTAAGGATCTGCCCGGTCGTCGAGTCCATCAGTACCCAGGAAGCCGCATCAATCGTCGGCGGAGTGAGCGGGAAAGGCATCGCGTTCTCATCGGCATGCGCCTGGGAGACCAATACTAAAAACAGAGTAACACTTGCAAGCTGACGCCTTTTCAACGATTTATCCTCAAATTAGCCACATCAATAAACTGGCCGATGTTGTACGGCAATGAAGAGCGGATTGTGTTAATTAATTGCAAGAAAGTATTAATAGTCTTATCAATTTCAGGCTCACTTCTTACCCGATTGCGCCCGACGATCCAGCGCTTCACGTTGCACCGCAATTCGCACCATTCGCCGGTGCTGGCGTAATGCCTCTTCAGCTTCACTTTGTCTGCGCGTCGGCATGATCGGTGCCGGGCGTCGGGCTTCAATCAGTCTGTCGAGCTGCTGACGCTGTAATGTCGGCTCGGCTGCCGCAGAAAACATTGAGGATCGCTGAGCATGCACCACCATATCGCGGTGAACCTCTCGCACGGGATCAACCGGCGTGATGGCCGCCGGACTGCGGCTGCGTACAGATTGAGATAACGGCGGGCAGTCACTGCCGGCAACAGCGCGTAAGGGGCGTCGCGATGAAAAATGTAAACTATCCAGCGGCATCTGTGGATGGGCTGCGCCGCGATCACTTCGCCGGATAAAATCAACAAAGTGCATGATGTTCGCCGCGCCGCTGTTGGCCGGGTAAGCGGGACGGCGTGTCCAGACCGGGTTACGCACAACGGGCCTGTCTGACTGTCGAGTCACGGTGGCGGGCGCCAGCAGCTGGGTGGCACTGAAATTGCTGTTAATATTGAGTAAGACTCCGGCACTTTCTGCTATCCCCGGCGTCACTGGGGCTACCTTACTGTATTGCAGTTCGTGCTGTGGCGCGGCCAGTTGCAACGGAGGCTGCGCAACCCCTTCAGGCCCGGCTTCCAGCCTGGCAGGACTGGCTTCATCATCCTCTGATAGCGGATCACTATGCACTGCATCGCGGTGGCGACTGCCGATTAACGTCTGGCGTTGCACGCGCTCAGCCCGCCTCTTTCTCTCCAGCAGTGCCTGTTCCAGCTGAAAATTTAAACGTTTCACGTCATATATCTGGTGCTCAGCGTGACGTAGGTGGCTATCGCGGACATCGCGCCCCGCCTGCCAGGATTGCTGTTGTAACCTATCGCGCATCACACAATCTTGCTGATGCGCCACACTGAATGCCGGCTGACTCAGCGCCATAAGCCCTTCACTAAACACGCTGGCGAAGTTGCCGGGCAAAGCAGCAGCATCGCTGGCTCGGCGGTTCTCAGACGACTGATGGTGTAGCAGACTGGCCAGATAACGTGACGGCTTACCCTCACTGGCCTCGCTCGATAACGAGTGAATTTTACCTTTGGCTTTCAGAGTGCAGCTCATTCCCTCGCGGGTGCTTTTGCTAATCTGTTTAAGTTGACGTTTAACCGGGTCTGTTTTGTGGCGCTTATTCTGCCCGCTTTCCGAGCGTAAATTTAAGGAATGCTGGCGGATCGAATGAAAATGCTGCGGCAGCGCGTTGAAGTAGCTCAGGCGTCGGTCAACACCGGTAAAGTGCTGCATCGCTTGCAGATTCTCTTCAATATCATCCAGATGCGATGAGATCGATTGCAGTTCAGCGTCGTCAGCGTCCCTTTTTTTACTGCCGTTAATCTCGCTCAGCGCCAGTTTAATTTTCCTGAGCGGCGCCTTTTTGCCGTGCTGGGTAAAGCGATGGTGATCGGCAGTCATATCGGCATGATATTTATTCAGTTGCTGATTAATCCGTGCGGCGTTTTTTTCAATTTTGCTGGTATTGGTTAACGCAGAGAATCCCTCTGCCTGGTTGCTTTGCGCTGCTGGCGACAGCGCGATATTACTGGCTGACATACGGCGTAAAAATTGCTGGCTGAGTAACGATGGCGCCTGAGCGAGAGAATGTCCGCCAATCTGCTGAGCGGCGGCAATCAACGAAGCGTTGTTACCCGGTTGCCAGGTGACCTGTGCCATTTCCCGTGGCCCATCAGCGGTTTGTTGCAGCAGATTAAGCGTATTATTTCGCACCACCAGTACAAGTTGGTTATCACTGAGCAGTGGCGGATGAGCGAGAATGCTTTGACCTTGCGGATCAAAAAAATAACGTGCCTCCCCCTCTTCGTCCTCGCCCACCACATACCAGCCATGCTGTGTCGCCAGTCCGGCTAACATTTCGGCATCGTTCAGTCTGGTAATGTATTCATCGCTAATTACCTGACTAAACTCTTTGACATAATTTAATAGCGCAAAGATGTCCGGTGATACGACCGGCTGCGGCGGAAAAATTGGTGAGTTTGGCGATAGTCGGTTGATATCCATGGCAATTTGATAACTGGCGGGTATCAGCCCGTCGGCGATCATCCTCTGCAAAGCGGCAATCACCTCACGGTTACCCCCGCTCACCAGACCGGGTAGCTGATGCGCAATGTGTTGCAAAAAACGGCGACCGCCAGCGGAAGAGGTAAACTCATGCAGATAACTCTGGCGCTGTGCACGCGGCAAAGGTTTCAGGCAATCACTGACCAGCTGTTGCCAGACGATCAGTTTGCCATCCTGCCCAATCCGGTGTGCAACCGCATCACTCAGACTCCAGTGGAAATCACGCTCATGGGGCGAAATAATGCGCAAAATCTGCAACGGCGTCAGCAACTGCTCCACCAGCATTTTCCTCAGCGTCGTCAGGTACAAGGTGCTGGTGATACCTGGAAGTGCTGAGCGGTGAGCAGCCAGATATCCGAGGCGACTGCCAATGTTCCGACCATAGTTGATAATAAACGGGCTGACCGACAGCATGTCACTCATTCCGGCACCGGACGTATTGGCCAGGGTGGTAGCAACTTGCGCCAGATCCTCCAGCGCATGATGAAGCTGAAACGGCGTCAGTCTTTCTGGCTGAGCCAGTGAGCGATAATCGGGTTCATCGGTGAGACTGCTGGCTGACCCGGTGTCGAAACTGTCTGACGATAATTCACGCCGGATAAATTGGTAGCCATTAAGTTTGGTATATTGCGCCAGATAATCAGCATCATATTCCAGCACCAGCATCACCAGTGAATCCGCATTTTGCAGAATGACTTTTAATAACGCTAATTTGTCAGCATGCAGTTCGGTCAGCAGCTGGGCCGGATTGTGGTAGGTCAGACCGCTGATATTGGCAATCACCGTCCAGACCGGATCGTTGAAGATCTCGCGTCGGGTGGCTCTTAACCATGCAGGCGATAAACCATACTCCTGCTGCTGGTGCTGCATAAATGCCCGCCACCTGGCGTCATCCAGCGTCGCCCCTTTCGCTTTTTCCAGCATTTCCAGAAAACGCATTCGGCTAATACCGGCTGGCGTTGGCGTCTTCATCATAATGGCATCGTAGATTTTTGACAGTAACAGATCCGCCAGCCCCTCAAGGGATGAGGTTTCATGCTGCTCTTCGCTCATTGCGTTAAGGGCGGAGACCGTGGTTCTTAATTCATTCGGTAAGCCATAGCCGATTAAATAGAACATATCTTCGGTCGACAGGACGCCTGGCATCATATGGCTGACTTCGTGGGGGACAGTTTGCAGCAATTTCACGAAGCTGGCTTGCTGGTTCAGGGTAGTAAACACAATGCGACGTTGGTGATCGTCGGGAAAAGCGGCAGCGTCGACGCCCGGTTGTTGCTCATTCGGCGACGACAGTAAAAACTGATTAAAATCTTCGTTAAGATAGCGCTGACATACCTGATAATAATGAGTCAGACGCTGGTGGATCAGCTCCAGCATTTCGCCACTGACTTCAGGTGGTGTAATGCCCAGCTGGCGGGCAACAATGTGCGAAATACGTGACGTGTTTTGCGAAACAGTGCTCAGCATATTATACAGGCTGTTATCGAACAGATTTAGCGCCTCGCGAATAAACGGCATTTGCTGTTGCACATCACTCCCGCGCGCTATCAGGTTGTATCCCTGCCCATGAAGCAGGGTTTCAAAATCGTCATTGGCCCCCCGATAAGGCGCATGAGTGATCGACGGTCTTGGTGCCCAGTGGTGGAAATAGCGGTTGATATAGTGCTGGCAGTTGCCGTCATGATGCAGTGTCTCGACCAGAGACTGGCGGAAGCGCAGAATTTCCAGACTACTGACCTGATCGGGCATCAGATTATATCTGGCGGTATATAACGCCAGCATAAAATGGTCGCCGTAAGGCACGTCATCCATCGCCTCAAAGTGGCCGCTCAGCAAGGGCGTATAAAATATCTGTTCATGCTGATTAACCGTCTGGCGTAGCACCAAAACGCTACTCGCCTCGCCGGTTGGCGGCGGTAAAAACAGCACGCGGTTACTCTGCTGATCCTCAATACGCAGCGCCACGCCCTGCCAGCCCGGAAGATTAAGCGCAATAAACGCTGCCAGTTCCATCACTTCGATATTCCATAATCCGTTATGACCCATATCATTGATAATGCCACCGTAATGTTGATCGCTGAGTGTGAGCAGATAGTTACTGCCTGCGGGCGGCAATACGGGAGAGCTGGCCGGGCTGCGAGGCTCGCGCACGGGTTGCTGACTGCCGGAAGCGACTGGTTCCATGGAACTCCTGAGATTATGCGATTATCCGTCATCTTTAGTGTTACTCTTTTGCGCTTCACTCCGTTGGTAGTAGCCGCTGTGCAAGCTTTCGTTTTGCATCACACGGCGGTTAAACCGCCGGCTGGTTTCCGCCTGCGGCTGCAAAAGATCGACCAATGTCCGGCGGTTTTGTAGATAGCGATCGAGCTGTTGTCGCTGAGAGGTGCGCTCGCCAGTGGCCGTAAATAGCTGATTACGTTGGGCGCTGACCACCATACGGCGATGGCTGAGAATATCCTGACGGAGCGGTTCATTCGCTGCAGGAGCGTCGTTCCGCCGGCGCATCCTCAACGTCGGTTCGCGCCGGGTGGTGTAGCAGGGAATGACCGGCGGACGCCGGGTGGACAGCCGCAGAGTGCGAAATCTTTCAGATTGTGGCTGCTGAGGGCGGTTATTACGCCGGATGATCTGCGTGAAGGTCATAATATTCGCGTCACCGCTGTTGGCAGCAAAAGAGCGCGGCTGAGAACGGGCATGATGCCAGATATTTCGCCCGCTATCGGCTTGCTGCACAACCGTGCCAGGCGCCAGCATCAGCGTGGTCGTTCCGCTACTCTGCGTATTCAGTATCACCGCGCTGGCTGCCGCCACAGATTGCGCAGCAGCATCCGGGGAAACAAAAACCCGCTGCTTAACCGGCTGTGATGATTCCGCAGCCAGACCCGACTGCGGATTTAACGCGGCTGACGCCGCTTCTGAGACGGGCGCGGATCCCTGCGGGACGGCATTTTCACTCTTTGCATTATCTTGATCAGTACTGGTCTGATTGCCTGCTCCCCTGGCATTGCTACCCGGTCCACGCCCATACGGCACCGTCAGCCGTTTTGGTGGTTTTTTCTCTCCGTTCGGCTGCCCGGCATTGACCAGCTGCTTAATCATCAGTTGGGTATCCATTCGTACCCTTTCACGCAGCTGCAACTGAATATCATCCCGCTGTGCACGGTTCTGCAACCATTGCTGCTTCTGCTCAACATCACGGTCTTCACATTGCCGGAAGTGCTGTTCGCTAAAGGCGGGTCCGCTGATGATTTCCAGAGCGCTGGCAAACATATGACTCAGTGTGCCGCCCGCCGCGTCACTGCGCTGGCCACTTTGCGGCTTTTTCGCCAAGCGCAGCTGTGATCTTGGCGGCCTGCCGTCACTACATTGACTGATCAGGGAGTGGATCTCCCCTTTGGTTTTCAGGGTAAGACTCATCCCTGCCAGCGTATTCTTTTCCAGCTGTTTAATCTTTTGCATCGAATCGCGACGGTTTTTCGTCTTTTTTCCCGCAGGAATTGCCGCCCTTAAGTTTAAAATATGCTGACGGATTGAATGGAACTGGCGCGGTAACTGATGAAAATAGTTTAAGCGTGAATCGACCCCGCGCCAAAGTTGCATATTACGCAGATTATTTTCAATCGCCTCAATATATGCAGAGATAGAACTGACATCTTGCTGATTATTTTCACCCCTCTCCGATACGGTTATTTCGTTGATATTTTCTTTCATCTTTTTTAGCGGCGTGGATTGCCGTGGCTCCAGCGTCGGAATATCTTCAGGCGCCATTTGATAAAAGTAATAATGGAGAATGTCATTTATTGCCCTGGCATTGCTGTTGATCTTTTCGACATCCACTAATTGCGTCATTCCCTGAGGCGCTGGCTGCAAAGCGTGATGATCGTCAGGCGCGACAGCCGGGCGCAATTTCATTCGTGTTAAAAAACCGCGAATCAGGGCATTATCATCAACCAGTCCGCCAGAGCCACTCAGTTGTTCCATTGCTTTGAGTAATGCCAGGTTATTATCAACACTCTCCGTTTGCTCAATGATTAACTCCGGGCCTTGCGCCGTTTGCTGATATAAGCTCAGTGTATTCTGTCCAAGCACCAGCACTGTTTCATCATGAGTTAATCGTGGTGGATCGGCGCTGATATCATTTCCCTGTGGATCAATAAAAATCCCGGGATCACCTTCACTGTTTTCACTGACCACATACCAGCCATAAAAATTCGCGATCCCCGCCAGCATATCGGCTTCGTTAAGTTGCAGAAGATAGTCGTTATAAATATGCACCCGGTTTTCATCAGTATATTTTAATAACGTGTCGAGGTTAATTAATCGCCGACCCGGCGGCAAGTTAGCAGTGCGCAAACGGTTAATGCTGATCGCCACTTCATAACTTGCGGGTATCAGACCGTCCTGCACCATCGCCGCAAGGGTATTAATCACCTCCGGATAACGGGCAGGATCGTTTTCAATCACCGCAAGCTGCGATTCAATCTGGCGATAAAATCCCCGCCCGCGTTCTGAGGAAGTAAAACCAGCGCGATAACTCGCGTGCAGATGCGGCGGCAGCTGGCTGAAACAGTCGCGAATCAGCTGCTGCCAGGCCAGTAACTTGCCGTCACGCCAGAAATTATCCGCGATGGCGTCGCTTAAGGCATAAGACGAAGAGTCATCATCCGGTGAAATAATATTCAACACCTGTTGCGGGGTCAGGTGATGGCAATCCAGCAATCTTTTCAGCGAGGCAAGGTAAAGGGTATGGCTTAATTGCGGTATCACGGCGCCACGATGAAACAGCGCCCCCATGGCGCGCGAGATCATCCGTCCGGCAGTACGGATAAAACGCCCGGCCATCATATTGCAGGGAGTATCCGCGGAAATTTGTAGTGAAGAGGTTGCCGATGCCAGCGCAAAATCTTCCAGCGCATGAAAAAACTGAAATGGCGTGAGGGTTTCCGGATGGATTAATGCATCATAATAAGCCTCCTCGGTCGAACTCATATCCGATAAGATCTCAGTGCTGTCCAGTCGCTGCTGCGGATCGAGCTGACGATGATTGTTCCGCAGGTATTCCCGGATATATTCCGCTTGATATTCCACCACCAACAACACTAACGAATCAGCATTTCTGAGCACCACCTTGAGTAATTTGCGCCGGTCGGCGACCAGCTCACTCAAAAATTGTGCCGGGGTGTGGTATTCCAGCCCGGCTATCTCTGCGATGCATTCCCATAATTGGTGATCGGTAACAGAGCTGCGTAAGTTATTCAGCCAGGATTCGGAAGCCTGATAACTTTCCTGCATTTCCTGCAGGAAATCTTGCCACTGGCCGTCATCCAGTATCGCTTCTTTGGCGCGTTCAAACACCCGGCTATGTTGCGCCAGCGTCAGGTGGGGCGGTCTGGCGCTGCCAGACTGGATGGAATCAAAAATATTAGAGAGAATTAAGTCCCGGAACCCAAGTGGCGTGTAAGCCAGCGAGTTCTCTTCCAATATATCGGATAAGAGGGTTTCAGTGGTGGTGCTGTTATTCGCAATACCATAATGCAGCACATAGAAAAGGTCTTCGGCACGATTATCGCCATCCATCATATGGCTTATTTCATGGGGAATAGCGCGCAGTATCTGGATAAAAGGAGAATTTGTTATGCCGCTGGTGAGAATAATCCGTTTGTGCGGATCGTCAGGAAAGGCTTCAGCCAGCACACCGCGACAGGAATCATTAGCCGAAGAGAGAATAAACTGGTTACCATACTCTTCTGTATAGCGCGCGGTCATCTGCTGGTATTCCACCAGATGCGCCCGGGTTTCCTGAATCATCTCCTCGCTCACCTGAGCCAGTCCAAGATTCAGCTGGCGGGCAAGCAGTTTTTTCAGACGCGCACTGTCGTGGCTGATATTAACCAGCATATGCCATAAACAGTCGTCAAACAGCCGCAGCGCTTCACGAAGCTGCGGCATTTGCCGATGGGTGTCCTCCCCTCTGGCACGTACAGTAAATCCCATCTGCGGCAGGTTTTGTTCAAAGGGATCATTATTGCCCTGATAAGGAAAATCCGTTACCACCGGCCCCGGCATCCAGTGCCGGAAATGCTGATTAATATAATACTGGCAGGGTTCATCGTCCGCCAGCAGTGCCGACAACTGCTGGCGAAAGCGTAAGACTTCCATGCTACCAATTTGATGTGGCATCGAATGATATCTGGCGGCACAGAGCGCGATAAGCAATTGATCGCCATACACAGGTGAGGTTATTTCTTCGAAATAATCGGCGATTAAAGGCCGAAAGAAACGTTGATGCGAGGGGCTTTGCTGCTGCTGCAACACCACCAGATTATCGGCAACACCCGACGCCGCCGGCAAAAACAGGATTTCATGATTGTTCTCATCCTCAATACGCAGCGAAAAATTTTGCCAGTCGGGAAGATTAAGCGCAATAAATGGCACCATTTCCATCGCCGCAGTGCTCCACAGCCCGGGATGGTTGATATCCTGGATAATATTATCCCGCTGTGAGGCGCTAAGAGTATGCAGATAATTGTTCATTACGGGTCTGGCGACAGAGAAAGAATATAACGATGTGCTGCCCCCACTTACCGGAGTATTGATTTCCATGTCATCACCTGGTTTATTTAGAACGACGTACTATAAGCTGAGTACCGGTTTAGACAGCTATTATAAAAAGCTCATCGCTGTCATCTCTGACAGGCAAAAAAAAACGCCCGGTGAGAGCACCGGGCGTTGATTAATACTGCTGTCGCTTAGCGATTATTTCTGGTCAGGCAGCGCGTAAGCAACAATATAGTCACCCAGCTTAGTACCAAATGAACCATGGCCACCGGCCGCAATCAGCACATATTGCTTGCCGTTAACTTCATAGGTCATTGGTGTCGCCTGGCCACCTGCCGGTAAACGCGCTTCCCACAGTTTTTCACCGTTAGAAACGTTAAAGGCACGCAGATAGTTATCCGCCGTTGCCGCAATAAAGAAGATGTTACCAGCAGTGGTGATTGGCGCACCCAGCATTGGCATCCCCATTTTAAACGGCAAGGGAACCGGAGAGCTGTCGCGAACGGTACCGATGCGCTTTTTCCACACGATATCGTTAGTTTTCAGGTCAACCGCAGAAATGTAGCCCCATGAAGGTTGCTTACAAGGGAAGCCCAGCGGCGACAGGAACGGGTTCAGCGTCACGCCATACGGCACGCCGTACTGCGGCTGAATGCCGGATTCAGAACCGGTACCGCCTTTGTCGTTCTCGTCTGGCTCGATTGGGTTACCCGGACCACGTGGGATCAGGCGGGAAACAAACGGCAGCGCCATTGGGTTAGCCACGGCAATCTGACGGTGAGTATCCACCGAAATACCGCCCCACTCGAACATACCGAGGTTGCCCGGGAATACCAGCGTACCCTGCTCGGACGGCGGTGTGAACGGACCTTCATAACGCAGGCTGTGGAACATCACACGACAGATCAGCTGATCGTAGATGGTCGCGCCCCACATATCTTTGCCCTTCAGATGCTCTTTCGGACGGAATGACAGCTCAGAGTATGGCTGGGTCGGCGACAGTCGGTCACCTTTCGCCGGGCCCTGCGGTACTTTCATTTCCGGTGCCGGAGTGACAGGCTTACCGTCGCGACGATCCAGCACAAAGATGTCACCGGTTTTGGTCGGAATGTAGATTGACGGCACTTTATTACCGTTCTTATCGGTAATATCAGCCAGCGTCGGCTGTGCCGGTACATCCATATCCCACAGATCGTGATGCACAGTCTGATAGAACCACGCCAGTTTGCCCGTGGTGGCATTCAGCGCCAGCATACCGGTCGCGTAACGCTCCATTTCCGGGGTGCGGTTACCGCCCCAGATATCCGGCGTTGCCACGCCGATTGGCAGGTAGACCAGATCCAGATTCGCATCATAGGCCGCCGGTGCCCATGAGTTTGGCGAGTTTGGCGTGTAGTGTTCATCAACGCCTGGCACTTTATTGGGATCTTTCGCGCCGGTGTCGAATGCCCACAGCAGTTTACCGGTATTCACATCAAAACCACGGATGACGCCGGAAGGCTCGCGGGTTGAGTAGTTATCGGTCACCGCGCCAGCAATAACAATCACTTTATCGGTGATTACCGGTGGTGAAGTCGGCTCATAAGCGCCCGCTTTGGCAAACGGCATATTCGCTTGCAGATTCACATCACCGTTATCACCAAACTCCGCACAACGTTCACCGGTTTCTGCGTCCAGCGCATAAAGGTGGCCGTCATTGACCGGCAGAATGATGCGACGTGAACAGATAGCCGGTTTCGCGCCCTGACCTTCAGCTTGCGCCACTGCTGGCGTTTCATGATAAGAAACACCACGACAGGTGACGTGCTGGAAAGTCGGGTTAGTTTTCATCTGCGGATCAAAACGCCATTTCTCTTTACCGGTGGCCGCATCCAGCGCAATCAGCTTCTGGTGAGGCGTACACAGGTAGAGTGAGTCACGGATTTTGATTGGCGTCACTTCATCGGTGATTTCGCCCGGATCGTTCGGGCCTTTCAGATCGCCAGTACGGAAGGTCCAGGCTTCTTTCAGCTCGCCAACGTTTTTGTCGTTAATCTGCTTCAGCGGTGAGTAACGGGTACCTTCCTGGGTACGGCCATAAGCTGGCCAGTCGGCATCAGGAATACCCTGCGCGTTTTTCTCAATTTCCGCCGTCTGCTGCTGACTCAGGGTGCCGTTGATCTCTTGCGGATCGTTAAACACGGAGTAAGCCAGCACAATAACGGTGAACACCAGCGAAGCCGCCAGCGCACCGCGCGGCAGCTTGCCGCTGGAGGCGACGCCGCGCCAGATAAATGGCAGCGCAATCCACAGGCCGAAGAAGAAGGTCACATCCAGACGCGGAGTCAGCGCCCAGAAATCAGAGCCGACTTCCCACAGTGACCAGATCGTGGTGGCCAACAGGAAAACAGCGTACAGCAGCAGCGCAGTGGCGCGACGACGATACAGTAACCAGGCAGTGATCAGCATCACCAGGCCCGCAACGATGTAGTACAGCGAGCCTCCCAGTTTTGCCAGCCAGATGCCGCCCACTAACAAATATACTCCGCTCAGGGCTGCGAACAGCACCGTGAGTATCACCAGAATTCGTGATAACGAAGTTCCATTTTTCATAGTTTAACCTTACCGAAATTTAAGAGCGTCGATTTAGCGTAAGCTAAATCGTCAAAAACACCCGATTACTGCTCAATATCCACTCGGGTGTTCCTAACCCGCCTTCAGACATCACCTGGTGTTGTTGTCCGGGGCTGGCTTTTTCTGGATTCTGTTTTGCATGTTACTCAAAGGTATAGCTCAGCGTGGCACCCACGCCATAATTTCGACCCGGTGCCGGTTCGAAGTAACGACCGTTACCTTCATTGACGATCACCGAGCCGACATATTCACGATCGAACAGGTTATCCACCCGGGTGAACATATCCAGCGACCAGTTGCTGCGCCAGTTCAGACGGTAACCGCCACTGAGGCCGACCACGGTATAGCTCGGTGCCTGGGCGCTGTTCTGGTCATCGACCTGAATATCGCTCATGTAACGCACATCCGCACCGGCGTGGAAGCCCTCTTCCGGTGCCCACTCCATTGAAGCGTAACCCATATTGCGCGCAATGCCTGGCAGGCGATTACCCGCCGGGGTGCAGGAGGCAGCACAGGTTTCATTACGATAGGTGGCGTCGAGCAGAGTCCACGCCATTTTCAGCCGCCAGTCCTGCGCGAACTGCTGGTCGAGCGCGAGTTCAACACCGCGACGACGGGTTTTACCGGCATTGGTATAACTGGTGCGCCCACCGGCACTTTCCGCCACCACCAGTTCATTATCGGTATTGGTCTGAAACAGCGCTGCCGTCACCAGTCCGTTACCGACACGGGTTTTACTGCCCAGTTCGTAAGTATCGCTGGTGGAAGGTTTCAGTCCGATATTCAGCCCTGACTGACCGTCCGAACGGTAGGAGAGTTCGTTAATGGTCGGCGTTTCAAAACCGCGACCCGCGGAGAAATAGAGATTCCACGCCGGGGTGACAGCATAGTTTATCGAAGCCATCGGCAGTAATTTGTGATAACGCGTGCTGCCGCTGTCATCGCCATTGGTACTGGTGATGTAATAATCTTCGGAATCAAAGTTGACGGTGCTGTAGCGCAGTCCGGCATCCAGCGTCCACTGTGACGTCAGGCTCCAGCTGGTTTGCAGATAAGGATCGAGGTTCCACATCTTATTTTTTTCATTACGACGCTGCGCCCCCTTCTCACCATATTCCGGCACACCGTTGTTCAGATTAAAGTTTTCAAAACCCTGACGGCGTTCGGTCATGGTTTCATAATCGAGGCCCGCAATCAGGCTAAACGGCACCGAACCGAGATTGTCCTCGTGTTTCCAGCGCGTATCAATTCCCTGATATTTTCTCTCCAGCACGATTACGCCACCGGCATGGGTTGGCCGTAGCTGGGGAGCCATCGGGATCGACTGATACTGAGTGGTATGACGCTCGCCGTGCCACGCGGTCATCGTCAGCTGGTCGTTTTCACTGATTTCGCGCTGATAACGCAGGCCAAACTGGGTCTGGTCGAGGGATTTACGGGTATTGTATTGATCGCCGCGTGGCGACTGGCGTGGATTATCTTTCCATTCCGCTTCAGACAGGCCGCCGGGATCGTTAGCATCCACCGAGACACTGTTAAACAGCAGCGTCAGGGTGCTGACGTCATCAAGACGCACACCAAATTTACCGTTGCCGAGACTCTTCTGCGTACCGCTGTGATCGCGATAGCCGTGGGTGGTAAAGCGTGAACCGGAGATCGCGTAATTGACGTCGCCCGCCTGGCTGCCGTCACCGGTTGCACCGGTCGCTTTGACACTGTTACGCCAGGTATTGTCACTGCCAAAATAACTCCCGGCTTCCAGCGTGGTCGGCTGAGTACCGGTCTGGGTTTCGATATTGACCACCCCACCGGAGGCATTGCCATACAGTGCGGAATAAGGGCCGCGCAGCACTTCGACTTTTTCAATCGAGTTAATATCGATATTCGAGGTCTGACCCTGTCCGTCCGGCATGGTGGCCGGAATGCCATCGACATAAATACGCACGCCGCGCACGCCATACATTGAACGACTGCCAAAGCCGCGCACCGACATTTGCAAATCCTGTGCGTAGTTCTGGCGGTTCTGAATCTGTAGACCAGGAACGCTGCCAAGGCTTTCTGACAGGTTAACTTGCGGTTTACTGTTGCGCAGCTGCTGCCCTTCGACCACGCTGACGGCAGCCGGCGTATCCAGTTCGGATAAACCACTGCGTTGCTTAACCACCATTAGCGTGGAATCCTGCGCGGTGACAGAATCATGGCTGACACCGGAAACTGAAGTCTGAGCGTAACTGAGCGCGAGCGGTTGCATCATCAACAACGGCGTCAAAATAAAAGCAGAGGTTTTTTTGTTCACTGGAATGGTTCGATTTTTTTAGTTAATACTTCAACAATTTTTCCCGACCACCTGAGCCGGAGAAAAGTCACCCGCTGATCATCTGCATCGTGCTGAGCAGCAACGGTAAATCACCGCTGCCGAAAGTATAAAAGCTATTGACTGATTTGCCGGGTTTTTATCCGTCGGGCGTCAACGCTGTTCACCCCTGACCGAACGCCTTATGCAAACGAAACTGTTATGTTGCATAAAAACGTGATCATTGTAACACTTCATAGTTCGCTTGCGAACTATTTATCTCTTCAGGCTGAATCAATTCAGCCTGAATGCATGCCTTCGGCCCTTTACCTTTACGGCTGAGCTGCCTCTTCCAGTACCTGATGGATCACCTGTGATAACTCATTCACCTCAAACTTTGCCACATAGCCATTGGCACCAACCTTGCGCACGTGATCTTCATTGGCGCTGCCAGAGAGCGAAGAGTGAATCACCACCGGAATATTTTTCAGCCGGTGATCGGATTTAATATTGCGCGTCAGAGTAAAACCATCCATCTCCGGCATTTCCAGGTCGGTCAGTACCAGCGAGATTTTGTCGTGGATCGACTGCCCCGCCGCTTTCGCCTCGTCGGCCATCAGCTTGATTTTCTCCCAGGCTTCCAGACCGGTATTAAACATCAGCGCCGGAATGCCCATCTCTTTCAGTCCCTGCTCCAGCATTGATCGCGCCACCTTCGAATCTTCCGCCACAATCGCCAGCGCACCGGGCTTGAGGTTGAAGCTGCGCACGGCGACCGGTTCGCTCTTCACATTGCGCGCCGACGGAATAATGTCATACAGGATCTGCTCAACATCCAGCACCAGCGCCATTTCATTGCGGTTTTCTTCATTATTTAGTAGCGCAATACTGGTGACATTACGATTGCTGACACCAGCATCCGCAGCATGCACCTGGCTCCAGTCAAGCCGCACAATATTATCCACCGACTCGACGGCAAACGCCTGAGTATTACGGGCGTATTCGGTGACCAGCAGCAGCTTCAGACCGGAACCCGGCGTACAACCGGCAACGGCGGCGAGATCAATAACCGGGATAATCTGCCCCCGGATATTTGCCATCCCCAGCAAGGGTGACTTCATCCCGGCCGCTTTGGTAATGGTGGTCATCGGCACAATTTCGCGCAGCTTAAACACATTGATACCAAACAGCTCGGGTTTTTCGCCCTCAGCCGCCGCTCCCAGCCGGAACAACAGCATTTCAAATTTATTGGAGAGGGTGAGATTCGCTCTGTCATCGATATCTTTCTGAAAGTTATCCATTTTTTCCTCTGAATACTCATTTTTACAGGTGGACTTATCGCGATATCCAAAGCAGAGCGCGGCTTGCGGTACGGGCTGGCGTGCCTGAAATCACTGTCAGAGGTTATCGGCAGAAAGCGGAAAAAATAGAGGGGAGGATTCGGCTTAATCAGCTAAATGCCTCAGCCCTTTAGCCACCCGACAAAATGGTTTACCCTGTAGTATGCGCGCGCAGCCTCTGCGTGCCAGCTCATTTTGTGACAGGGACATTTACCGTGAAACAGCCAGCCAGTCAGCCAACCTTTCTCTTCCATGATTATGAAACCTTTGGAAAAAGTCCGTCACTGGACCGTCCGGCGCAGTTTGCTGGCGTACGCACCGATATGGATTTCAATATTATTGGTGAACCGGAAGTGTTTTATTGCCAGCCCGCTGACGACTATCTGCCGCAGCCGGAAGCGGTGATGATTACCGGCATCACGCCGCAGCAGGCGAAAGCACGCGGCGTCAGCGAAGCCGAGTTTGCCCGCCGTATTCACGCCCTGTTCAGCGAACCCAACACCTGCATAGTGGGCTACAACAATGTGCGCTTCGATGATGAAGTCACGCGCAATATCTTCTATCGCAACTTCTACGATCCCTATGGCTGGAGCTGGCAAAACGGCAATACGCGCTGGGATCTGCTGGATGTGATGCGTGCTTGCTATGCACTGCGCCCGGAAGGGATTAACTGGCCGGAAAACAATGATGGTATGCCGAGCTTCCGCCTTGAGCATCTGACCAAAGCCAACGGTGTCGAACACGCCAATGCGCACGATGCAATGTCAGACGTTTACGCCACTATTGCCATGGCAAAACTGGTTAAACAGCAGCAGCCAAAGCTGTATGACTATCTGTTCAGCCATCGCAGCAAACAGAAAATCACCACGCTGGTGGATATTCCACAAATGAAGCCACTGGTGCATATTTCCGGGATGTTTGGCGCATTTCGCGGCAATACCAGCTGGATCGCCCCCCTTGCCTGGCACCCGGATAACCGCAATGCGCTGATTACCTGCGATCTCGCCGGTGATATGTCGCCGCTGCTGGAGCTGGATGCTGATGCACTACGTGAACGGCTGTACACGCCACGCGACCAGCTGGGCGACGCGGCGGCGGTGCCGATTAAACTGGTACATATTAATAAATGTCCGGTACTGGCACCGGCCAATACCCTGCGACCGGAAGATGCGCAGCGCATTGGCATTGACCGTCAGCGCTGTCTGGCGAATCTGGCACTGCTGCGTCAGCACCCGGAGATCCGCGAAAAAGTGGTCACGCTGTTTGCCGAAGCAGAACCTTTTGCCGCCGTCGATGATGTTGATGCCCGGCTGTATGATGGCTTCTTCAGTGATGCCGACCGGTCGGCAATGAATATTATTTTGCAGACGGATTCGTCAAATTTACCGGCGCTGGATTTGACCTTTAACGACTCGCGTATTAAGCAGTTGCTGTTCCGTTATCGGGCACGTAACTTCCCCGGCACGCTGGATGATGCTGAACAGCAGCGCTGGCTGCAACACCGTCGTGAAGCGTTGAACCCGGAACGGGTACAACGTTATGTGCTGGAACTGGAGTCGTTGTTTAATTTGTATGAAGGCGATAACGATAAAATGGCGCAGCTAAAAGCGCTGTTTGATTACGCCCGCGATCTGGTTTCCTGAGCATAACCGTGGCCGCAAAAGCGGCCACCTGCTCCACCCGTTGAGCTTTTACACACTACTGGTGGTCGCTTGATCTGCCTCAATCGCAACCGGCCTCACGGCCTTTTTCTGCGGCAAACAATCAACGATGGCCTGCAACTTATTGAGATAATGAATCATTATCTCAATAACGATTTCCAGTTGTGCCGTCCCTGCGGTTTCCAGACTATCCACTCGCTCCTTCAACAGGCGGGTCACTTCAAGCAAGTTGGCGTGCGCTGACTCGGCATTTTTGACGCTTTTGACACTGGAAATATTCGCCGACGCTTCGGCCAGAGACAGCACAAATTCGATGGCGACTTTTACATCACTACACACTTCGTGCCAGATTTTAAGATTTTTCGGCGTGTCGAAGGGCACAATCCTGCCGCTTAAAACGGTTACCGTGGCACGGATAAAACGATAAATATTACTGCCGACAATCGCAATACTTTGTGAAGAAGTCTCAGAGTAACCATATTTCGTCGCGCTATAAAACAGAATGTTACCGAACATATCGGCATCCATCGGCCAGCCTTTTTCACCCCTCGCCTTCGCCGACCAGTTTCTCCAGGCACACCAGGCATCCGCCCCCGCTGAGCAAACCCAAACGAGATTTACCCCCATTGAAATCTTACCAAATATCCCGTTGGTAAATACGGCCACCAGCACAGAAGGTATGGATAACGCCGCCGTCGCCAATAGCAGCAATGTCTGTTTATAAAATGTTCGCTCAGCCGCATCAACGCCATGTAGCTTTGCTTTCTCCAGGCAGTCATTGGCTTTTTTAGCCACATTATCAATAAATATGTTAACCGCATCAGGGCTATTAAAGTTGTCAGGTGCCGTCATCCCCAGTGTGGCGGTTAACGATGTACCCGAAACAGTACTGGCGAGAGAATGCGCGCTATCCTGGCGTCTAACTAAGCGGTTTAAATTTTCAGTGCTAACATTTCGTGGACACATTAAACCTCCAAAAGTTTAATAGCTTAAATCAGCCAGCAGGCTTTTCGCCTGCTGATGGAGCCAGTGGTGACTGGCGGCGTCATTGTTTAGCGAGCGGCATAAAGTGAGCGTGGACTCCAGTGCGTCACAGGCCTCGGTGATATTGCCCAGCGTATTAAGGCAACCGGCGATATGAAAATAAGCCCAGGGTTCATCGGCCTGGAGAAAAATGCAGTGCATAAAGAGTTTCAGTGCTTGCTCGGTCTCGCCTTGTTGCTTAAGTGCGCAAGCAAAAGCAAACAGGAAGCGGCGTTCCAGTGGGTGGTAAATGGCAGCTTCAGCAAAACATTCCGTGGCTTGTTCAAAAAAACCGTCATTCCAGAGGTTGTAACCACGCTCATAGATTTCCTCCAGCTCATTGTCGGGCGGAGGGTGACATTCATTAACGATGGTTGGATTTTTCATCTGTTATTGTTATCCGAATTGAGCATTAATTATCTAATTTAAAAATCATTCATATTTAAATTATCAATTAGCGCATAATAAATGTTTATTGCCGACTCAGGATAAGTTGAATTAATCACAGTTAATTGACGAAATTGTCATGAGAATTGAATTATGATTTTTAAAATTCTTACACGCCTAAAACATCTGTTTTGTAAGCATAAAAAAACGCCCATGAATTATCATGAGCGTTTTATTTTACTCGCTGTCGGTCACTCTGACCGTTTTCAGATTACATCAAATCTTCACTGCACTGCGGCACCGGGTTACGGAAGCTGCGTGTCACCACGGCCAGATAGGTCAGGCCAATCGCCCCCCATACCAGGCCGAGAATCATCGAGCTCTCTTCAAGGTTAACCCACAGCGCGCCAACGGTTAACGCACCGCACAGCGGCAGAATCAGGAAGTTGAAATTATCTTTCAGCGTTTTATTGCGACCTTCACGGATCCAGAACTGCGAAATTACCGACAGGTTAACAAAGGTAAACGCCACCAGCGCACCGAAGTTAATCAGCGCAGTCGCCGTCACCAAATCAAAGGTGATGGAGGAGAGCGCAATTACGCCGACCAGCACCACGTTCAGTGCCGGAGTACGCCATTTCGGATGGATATAACCGAAGAAACGCTCCGGGAACACGCCATCACGACCCATCACATACATCAGACGGGAAACGCCTGCATGTGCTGCCATACCGGAAGCCAGTACCGTTACGCAGGAGAAGATCAAAATGCCGAACTGGAAGGCTTTGCCTGCCACATACAGCATGATCTCAGGCTGTGACGCATCCGGGTCTTTAAAGCGGCTGATATCCGGGAAGTACAGCTGCAGGAAGTAGGAGACCACAATAAAGATGACCCCACCAATCAACGCGGTCAGGAAGATCGCTTTCGGGATCACCCGGCCTGCGTCTTTGGTCTCTTCCGACAGCGAGCTGATGCCGTCAAAGCCGAGGAACGAGAAGCACAGGATAGTCGCACCGGTAATCATCGGCACCACATGCGCATTCTCAGACCAGAATGGACGACTGCTGGTCAGCGTGCCGGCACCTTCGCCGTGCGCAACGCCGTACACCACCATGCCCATAATCGCGACCATCACTGCGACCTGCAACACCACAATCACGCTGTTAAAGTTAGCAACGGTTTTGATGCCACGCAGGTTGGAAATGGTCATAAAGCCCACCAGCAGCACGACAAATATCCACGAAGGAATGCCGGGCACCAGTGCTTCAAAATAAATTTTCGCCAGCAGAATGTTGATCATCGGCATAAACAGATAATCAAGCAGTGACGACCAGCCCACCATAAAGCCAACGTGCGGGCTGATCGCTTTCTGTGCGTAAGTGTAAGCGGATCCCGCAGATGGGAAGCGGCGTACCAGCTTACCGTAGCTTAACGCGGTAAACAGAATCGCAATCAGTGCAAAGGCGTAGGCGGTGGCAACGTGGCCATCAGTCAGACCTGAAACGATGCCAAAGGTATCGAACAGTGTCATCGGCTGCATATAGGCCAGACCCATCATTACAACAGGTAACAGCGTCAGCGTTTTTTTCAGTTGCGCGCGCGACTGTGGCGCAGCAGAGGCGGAATTATGCGTCATGATTCAGCCTCCCCATAGTGCCAACCTTTCTGGGTTGAACCACAGGGAAACTTCGCGAGGTGCGATAGAGACTACTTTTCAGAGGGGAATTACTGGAACAGGCAGGCGAAATACGTCCCGCAGCGGCGCCGTAGTCATCACGTTGGCGAATACCGGTAGATACCGGTGCAGTGTTAAAATGTTGCCCCATCTTTCTTTTCCTCAACAAGACACGTTCATGCGTGCTTAAAGCGACTATCTATCCGGAACCAGGTCCGGCCTCTGTGTGTGATTTGGTTTAATGCAAAAAATAACCGGCGCTTTACGCGTCGGTTATCATTTCTATACCCAAAATCATTATGGATGCTAAAAGCACCACCGCAAATTCATTAACTAAGGGTATGTTTTGCAGGGCGCATATTCTGCACTACCTCAAGGGCAGATGACAAGATGTTGAGACCTTCAGTAACAATTTCTTTGCTGGCGGTCAGTGGAATCAGAAATCTGATCACATTTCCGCGCACGCCGCAGGATAATAAAACCAGCCCCTGACGCCCGGCTTCCTGTACCAGCGCCTGGGTTAACACTTTATCCGGTTTGTGGCGATCGCGCTGTTCCACCAGCTCAATGGCAACCATCGCGCCGAGGCCGCGCACGTCACCAATGCAGTCAAAGCGCTCGGCCAGCTGTTGCAGATGTTGCGTCACCCACGCGCCCTGCGCCTGCGCTTTAAGATTCAGTTGCTCCTCTTCGATCAGCTCGACGACCGCCAGCGCCGCGGCAATCCCCAGCGGCGAACCGGCATAGGTGCCACCCAACCCGCCAGCCTGCGCTTTCTGCATCAGCGCCTGTTTGCCAACCAGCGCCGAGAGCGGGAACCCCCCGGCAAGACTTTTTGCCATGGTGACTAAATCCGGCTCGACGCCGCTGTGTTCAATGGCAAAGGTTTTACCGGTGCGGCAAAAGCCACTCTGGATTTCATCAACAATCAGCACAATGCCGTGCTCATCACAGAGCGTGCGCAGTTGTTGCAGAAAATGCGCCGACGCGGCGTAGAATCCGCCTTCTCCCTGTACTGGCTCAATAATAATCGCCGCCACTTCGTCCGGCGACACATCGGCGGCAAAAATGCCCTGCAACGCGCCAATCGCCTGCAATTCGCTGATGCCAAGATAACTTGCCGGATATGGAGCATGAAAAATCCCGCCGGGGAACGGGCCGTAACCTTTTTTATACGGCTGGACTTTGCCGGTCAGCGCCATACCCAGTAAGGTACGGCCATGAAACGCGCCGCGAAAGGCAATCACCGCCGTACGGCCGGTTGCCACTCGCGCCACTTTGATTGCATTTTCCACCGCCTCCGCGCCGGTCGACATCAACAGCGTTTGTGTCGGCCCGCTAATCGGCACCAGCTTATTGAGCTTTTCTGCCAGTTCGATATAGCTGCCGTAAGGCGTGACCTGGAAACAGGGATGGGTAAATTTCTCCAGTTGCGCGCTGACGGCCTCGATCACTTTTGGATGGTTATGACCGGTGTTAACTACCGCAATGCCGGACGCAAAGTCGATATAACGTTTGCCCTCCGCATCCCATAATTCCGCATTGCGCGCTTTTTCAATATAGACCTGCAACGAATTGCCGACCCCTGGCGTCACCGCCGCCTCACGACGCGCCTGCCACTGCTGATTACTTTGCTTCATCTCGTGCTCCCCTGGCAAAACTGCAAATCATCAGCATGGGCGGCAATCACGCCGCCGCTGGAAATAACGTTTCTTTATTCACGTAACGTATCAGGCATTTTTTAACATCCAGTCGATCTCTGTCGCTGTGATCAGTCGCTCAAAATGCATCAGTTCATGATGTTTACAACTGTGCCAGACAAAGCTGAAACGCTCGCCGAACAGTTTTTGCAACGGGTAACTCTGTTCAAACTCATACAGCGCATCGCTCTGGCGCGTCGGTAACGGATTTCCTGCCGCCTGATGACCGTTTCCTTTTACCGGATGCGGTAAAGGCAACGGGTTATCAATCCCGTGCAGGATCCCGGCCAGAATCGTCGCCACCACCAGATAAGGGTTAGCATCCGCCCCGGCGACCCGATACTCAACGCGATGATTATCAGCGTCACCACAGGGAATTCGCAGCGCCACCGTGCGGTTATTGTGCCCCCACGACGCCTGTAGCGGCACAAAAGCATCGGGCAGAAAGCGGCGATACGCGTTGACGTTGGGAGCCAGCAGCGCCATGGAAGCCGGCATCAGATCGATCATACCGGCCAGCGCGCGTTTCAGCAGCGGCGAATCACCGCCGTCATCGCTGGCAAAAGCGTTGTGATCGGCGGCATCCAGCATGCTGATATGCACATGCATCCCGCTACCGGCATACTCTTCGTAGGGCTTCGCCATAAAGGTGGCGTTCATTGCGTGGTTTTCCGCAACCTGACGCACCAGCCGTTTCAGCAGAATGGCATGGTCGCAGGCGCTGAGCACATTTCGCGTGTGATGCAGGTTAATCTCAAACTGACCGGGCGAGGCTTCCGCCAGCGCACCCTCTGCCGGAATCCCCTGTAACCGCGCCAGCGCGTCGATATCCCCCAGCACTTCGGCAAAGTGATCGAGATTATCCAGCGAGTAAACCTGGCTCTGCATATTGCGCTCATCGCTGCCCGGTGCGCAGGGTGGCTGGATATAGCCTTCAGCATCGCGTTTTTTATCCACCAGATAGAACTCCAGCTCTACCGCTACCACCGGAAACAGACCTCGGTTACGCAGTTGCTGCCAAAGGTTATTGAGCACGTTTCGGGGTTCAACGTCAAAGGGAGTGCCATCTTGATTACGCATGGTCAGCAGCACCTGCGCAAGATGTCTGGGATCGGAAGCTGAAGGGATAAGCGTGCCACTGACCGGAAGACAAAGATTATCGGGTTCACCCAGCGCCTGACCTAAACCGGCCTCTTCTACGGTATTGCCGAGAATATCCATGGCGAACACCGATGCCGGGAAGTAACAACCTTTTTCTGTTTTTGCCAGGCTGGCGAAGGGAATGCGTTTACCGCGAAAGACACCGTTGAGATCGTTAAGAAGGATATCGACATACTGCGTTTCAGGATGGCGTTCCAGATAGGCTTTTACCTCATTCTGGAACGCGCTGGTTCGTTTCTCTTCACTGTGTCTCGTGAAGTCTTCTACTTCCACCAGATTTGTCATGATTTCACCCGCCATTGACCAGAGATAATCGGTTGTGCGTGATGCTCAAACTAACGGCCACATCTCTAACATAGCGCCAACATAAAAAGTGTGCAAATGTTACAATTTGGTTTGAATAATGAACAACTGATTGCTAGATTGAAAATCTGATGCACAGCTTTTCGCCATGTGCGCCCTGCCGATAATGACTTCAGACAGTGCTGCGAGGGAGTAATGGGCATTATTTTTAATAAGCCATTGATCGGCGTAGTGATGTGCCAGATTGTCAACGGCGGTCATCCCAGCCAGACGGTACATAACAAATACCTCGATGCGATTCTCTCCGCCGGTGGCGTGCCGCTTGGCCTGCCGCACGGGTTGATGAATCAACCTGAATTATTGGAAAATGCGATGGCGGTGCTGGACGGGATTTTACTCACCGGCAGCCCCAGCAATATCGAACCCTTTCATTATGGTGCCACCGGCACTGAGCCACACGCTGACCCTGGCCGCGACAAACTCGCTTTTGCCCTGATTACCGCAGCGATTGCCCGGAAAATGCCGATGCTGGCGATCTGTCGCGGCTTACAGGAACTGGTGGTGGCAACCGGCGGCTCATTATATCGACAGTTACATTTGCAAGCTGGCTTGCAGGACCATCGCGAAAATGAAGCGCTGCCGCTGGAACAACAGTATGCGCCAGCGCATGACGTGCAGCCGGAACCCGGTGGATTGCTGGCGGATTTGCTTAACAGCCGCGAAAAACTGCGGGTCAATTCGTTGCATCAGCAAGGTATTCGAACCTTAGGTTCACAGCTGCGCATCGAGGCGCGCGCCGCTGATGGGCTGATTGAAGCGGTCAGCCTGCGGCAGCACCCTTTTGCTTTGGCCGTACAGTGGCATCCCGAATGGCAGAGCGATAACTCAGCGCCCTCACGTGAGTTATTTGCTGGCTTTATTCACGCCTGCAACCGCTATCAACAAGAAACCCGACGATAATCGTTTAAAACCGACATGCTGGCTCCGGAGGTGGGATGAAACACGTGGAGAGTTATTACGCGGCGACGGCCCATTGTCATCAACCCTGGCCTCAGCTCACGGAAAGTGTTCAGTGTGATGTGTGCATTATCGGCGGCGGCTTTACCGGCCTCTCCTCAGCGCTGTTTCTTACCGAAGCCGGTTACGACGTGGTGCTGCTGGAAGCCGCGCAGATCGGCTATGGTGCCAGCGGACGGAACGGCGGACAAGTTGTCAACTCTTACAGCCGCGATATTGATGTGATTGAGCGGCGATACGGTGCGAATATCGCAAAAATACTGGGCAGCATGATGTTTGAAGGCGCGGATATTATTCGCGACCGCATCGATCGTTACGCCATTGACTGCGACTATCGTCCGGGCGGGATTTTTGCCGCGCTGAATGCACGACAAATGGGGCATTTGCGTGCGCAGCACGCGCTGTGGGAAAGTTACGGTAACTCTCAGTTAACGCTGCTGGATGAAACGGCTATTCAGCGCGAAGTGACATCCGGGCGCTATGTCGGCGGGCTGCTTGACCAACGCGGCGGGCATTTGCATCCGCTAAACCTGGCGCTTGGCGAGGCCGAAGCGATTCGCCGTCATGGTGGTCGTATTTATGAACACTCCGCCGCCACTGCGGTGGCGTATGGCAGCCCCCATCGGGTAAAAACCGCCAGCGGTGAGGTCAGCGCGAAATTTGTGGTATTTGCCGGGAATGCCTATCTTGCGCCGCAGCTGGAACCACGACTCAGCAGTAAAAGTATGCCCTGCGGCTCGCAGATTATCACCACCGAGCCGCTAAGCGCAGAGCTGGCGCGCTCGTTACTGCCGACCAATCGCTGCGTGGAGGATTGTAACTATCTGCTGGATTACTTCCGCCTGACGGCCGATAACCGCCTGTTATATGGCGGTGGCGTGATTTATGGCGCAGACGAACCGCAAGATATTGATGCGCTGATTCGCCCTAAATTACTGAGGACTTTTCCGCAGCTTGACGGCATTGCATTCAGCTATCGCTGGAGCGGCAACTTCCTGCTGACGCTGTCACGCATGCCGCAGTTTGGCCGGCTGGAAAATAATGTCTACTACATGCAGGGAGACAGTGGGCATGGTGTAACCTGCACGCATCTGGCGGGCAAGCTGATTGCCGAAACGCTGCGCGGTGATGCCGAACGTTTTGACGCCTTCGCCACGATTCCACATTTGCCGTTTCCCGGCGGGCGACGTTTTAAAGTGCCATTAACCGCCATCGGTGCCGCGTGGTATGCGCTGCGCGATCGGTTAGGTGTGTAGGGGAGCCGTTTTCGGCTCCCGTGCTGAGGGGCGGCGAGAACGCCGCCCCTGCGACACGCATACCAGGATGCATTTAACTACGCCAGCGGCATCTTCTGCGGATCGGGCCAGCTGTACTCAAACCCCAACTCATGGCAAATTTTATTGCCGTCGATAATTTTACCGCTCGCCGCATCACTGTCCGCTATAAACGTCGGTGGCGTCAGCCCCAGCTGGCGGGCAACCGCCGGATAGAACTGGCTGCGCGCCGGATGCTGCGGCGCACTCAGATTGTAAACATGGCCGCCTTTCGGCGTTTGCAGCAGCAGGCTAATCGCCTCGACCACATCATCCAGATGCACTAAGTTGACGCCATGTGCGCCGTCGGCGACATCGGTTCGGCCCGCCAGGAAGCGCCCCGGATGGCGATTTGGCCCGACCAGACCGGATAAACGCACGATATCCACAGAGGTTCCCGGCAAATCATGCAGCCAGTTTTCCAGCTCCACCAGCGTTTTACCTGCCACGGTTTCCGGCTGTAGCGGGCTGTTCTCGCGCATCACTCCGCCACCTTTGCCATACACCGAAGTTGAACTGGTAAACAGAATGCGCGGCACGTTAAAGGCCAGCGCGCTGTCAACAATCTGCTGAACCGCCTGCACATAGTGCTCTCCGCCCTCAACTGTGCGGCTGGCGGGCAGCGTCACCACCAGTGCATCCACACTCAGCAACGCTTCAAGATCGTCAGCATCGCAGATTAACTCCGGCGTTAACTCCAGCTGATAACCATCAATACCGCACATGCGGGCGGCTTCGACGCCATCCGGCGTGGTCTTACTGCCGCTAACCTGCCAGCCACGTGCCGCCAGCGCCATCGCCAGTGGCATTCCCAGCCACCCCAGCCCAACTATCGCGACTTTTTTCATGCCTTAACTCCATGCAGTTTCGCCCTGAACTCTTAGGCTACGCCACAGACTCCATACTGACAATCAACGCTTAATAAGAGAATCTTTCATGGTCGATAAAAAAGGGTTGCCATTAGCGCATATTCTGGTTAGGTTATTTACACATTAAATGAATACACATTCATACGGAATTTTTATGACACGCGTTCAGTTCAACCACCATCATCACCATCACCCTGACTAGTCTTTCAGGCGATGAGTGCTGGAAGACATTTAGATCTTCCAGTGGCGCAGAACGCATAGAGAGCCCCCGGAAGATCATCTTCCGGGGGCTTTTTTTTGGACTTAACGCGGCATCAGAACCGTAACAAATACAATATTGCTAACCAGCAGACAGAGGACAGAATCGATGTTAGATAAAAGCCGTTTACGCATAGCTATGCAAAAATCAGGGCGTTTAAGTGATGATTCACGCGAGCTGCTGGCCCGCTGCGGCATCAAAATTAACTTACAGCAGCAGCGTCTGATCGCCTTCGCTGAGAATATGCCTATCGATATTATGCGTGTGCGTGATGACGATATCCCCGGTCTGGTGATGGACGGCGTAGTCGACCTGGGTATTATCGGTGAGAACGTACTGGAAGAAGAGCTGCTGACCCGCCGTGCGCAGGGCGAAGACCCGCGCTACTTCACCCTGCGTCGTCTGGATTTCGGCGGCTGTCGTCTGTCGCTGGCAATGCCGGTTGACGATGAGTACACCGGTCCGCAATGCCTGCAAAATACCCGTATCGCCACCTCTTATCCGCACCTGCTGAAGCAGTACCTTGATAAACAAGGCATCAACTTTAAATCCTGCCTGCTGAACGGTTCCGTTGAAGTTGCACCTCGTGCCGGCCTGGCGGATGCCATCTGTGACCTGGTGTCGACCGGCGCCACGCTGGAAGCCAACGGCCTGCGTGAAGTTGAAGTCATCTACCGTTCGAAAGCCTGCCTGATTCAGCGCGACGGCGAAATGCCAGCTGAAAAACAGCAGCTGATCGACAAACTGATGACGCGTATTCAGGGCGTGATCAAAGCACGTGAATCCAAATACATCATGCTGCACGCGCCAAGCGATCGCCTGGAAGAAGTGATCGCCCTGCTGCCAGGTGCAGAACGTCCGACCGTACTGCCGCTGGCTGGCGATCAGAGCCGTCTGGCGATGCACATGGTCAGCAGCGAAACGCTGTTCTGGGAAACCATGGAGAAGCTGAAAGCGCTTGGTGCCAGCTCAATCCTGGTGCTACCAATTGAGAAGATGATGGAGTAAGGCAATGAGCGCGTTCAATACCGTTATCGACTGGCAGGCATGCAGTGCCGAACAGCAGCAAAGTTTACTGACGCGTCCGGCTATTTCGGCTTCTGAGACTATTGCGCAGACCGTGCGTGGCATTCTCGACAAAGTGAAAAATGAGGGTGATGAAGCACTGCGCTATTACAGCGCCACCTTCGATAAAACCACCGTGGATGCGCTACGGGTCAGCGAACAGCAAATCAGCGCCGCTGCGGCGCGTCTGGGTGATGAGATCAAACAGGCGATGGCGGTGGCGGTGGGGAATATCGAAAAATTTCACCTTGCGCAGCAGCTGCCGGAGGTGGATATCGAAACCCAGCCTGGCGTGCGTTGCCAGCAGATTACCCGTCCGGTGGCGTCGGTAGGCTTGTATATTCCTGGCGGTTCGGCACCGCTGTTCTCAACGGTATTGATGCTGGCAACCCCGGCGCGCATCGCCGGTTGTCAGCGCGTGGTGCTGTGCTCGCCACCGCCTATTGCCGATGAAATTCTCTATGCCGCGCAACTGTGTGGCGTGCAGGAAGTGTTTCAGGTTGGCGGTGCGCAGGCGATTGCCGCACTGGCGCTGGGTACGGAATCCGTACCGAAAGTGGACAAAATTTTTGGTCCGGGCAACGCGTATGTTACCGAGGCGAAACGCCAGGTGAGCCAGCGTCTGGATGGCGCGGCAATTGATATGCCTGCCGGCCCTTCTGAAGTGCTGGTGATTGCCGATGCCGAAGCCACACCGGCTTTCGTCGCTTCGGATCTGCTGTCGCAGGCGGAGCACGGCCCGGATTCGCAGGTGATTTTGCTGACGCCCTCCACCGGGATGGCTGAAGCCGTCGCCGTCGCAGTTGAGCAGCAACTGGCCGAATTGCCACGCGCCGAAACCGCACGTCAGGCCTTAGCCAGCAGCCGCCTGATTGTGGCACGCGATCTGCAACAGTGTATCGAGATTTCTAACCGCTACGGGCCGGAACACCTGATTATTCAGACCCGCCAGGCACGTGATCTGGTTGACAGCATCACCAGCGCCGGTTCGGTGTTTCTCGGTGACTGGTCACCGGAATCGGCTGGTGATTACGCCTCCGGCACCAACCATGTGCTGCCGACCTATGGCTACACTGCCACCTGCTCCAGCCTTGGTCTGGCAGATTTCCAGAAGCGGATGACGGTGCAGGAACTGACGCCACAAGGCTTTATGAACCTCGCCGCCACCATTGAAACCCTGGCCGCCGCCGAGCAGCTGACCGCTCATAAAAATGCCGTTACATTGCGCGTTGCTGCGCTGCGGGAGAAAGCATGAGTACGCAGAATATTGAAGAGCTGGCACGTGCCAATGTGCGCGCCCTGACCCCTTATCAGTCGGCACGCCGTCTCGGCGGCAACGGCGACGTCTGGCTGAATGCCAACGAATACCCGCTGGCAGTGCCGTTTGACTTAAGTCAGCAGACGCTGAATCGCTATCCGGAATGTCAGCCAAAACAGGTTATCGAGCGCTATGCCGCCTATGCTGACCTGACACCGGAGCAGGTGCTGGTCAGTCGTGGTGCCGATGAAGGCATTGAGCTGTTAATGCGCGCCTTCTGCGAACCGGGTAAAGATGCCGTGCTGTTCTGTCCACCGACGTATGGCATGTACAGCGTCAGTGCAGAAACGATTGGCATTGAGTACCGCACCGTCGAAGCGCGCGCCGACTGGCAGCTGAATCTGCCAGCAATTGCTGAACAGCTTGATGGCGTTAAACTGGTGTATGTGTGCAGCCCGAACAACCCGACCGGCAATCTGATTAATCCGGACGATCTGCGCGAGTTGCTGGAAATGACCAGCGGCAAAGCGTTAGTGGTGGCGGATGAAGCCTACATTGAGTTTTGCCCGGACGCGACGCTGGCAGGCTGGTTGCAGGAGTATCCGCATCTGGTGGTGCTGCGCACGCTGTCAAAAGCGTTTGCGCTGGCCGGACTGCGCTGCGGTTTTACCCTCGCCAACAAGCCAGTTATCGATCTGCTGCTGAAAGTGATCGCCCCCTACCCGCTTTCGACGCCGGTGGCCGATATCGCCGCGCAGGCGCTGAGCGCACAGGGTATTGCGCTGATGCGCCAGCATACCGATGAGCTGATCGCTAACCGTACCTGGCTGATTCAGGCGCTGAGCAGTTGTGACTGCGTGGAGCAAGTGTTCGACAGTCACACTAATTATGTCCTCGCGCGCTTTACCGCTTCGAGTCAGGTATTTAAAACGCTCTGGGATCAAGGCATTATCTTACGTGACCAGAATAAACAACCGGGTCTTGCCGGATGCCTGCGCATCTCGATTGGCACCCGTGAAGAGTGTGAGCGTGCCATCGCCGCACTGAAACCTTTACCCGGCGCAGCTGTATCCAGGGAGCAAGCATGAGCCAGAAGACGCTTTTTATCGACCGTGACGGCACCATTATTTCCGAACCACCTGAAGATTTTCAAGTCGACCGTATGGACAAACTGGCCTTTGAGCCAGACGTAATTCCCGCGCTGCTGGCGTTGCAGCAGGCCGGTTATCAGCTGGTGATGATCACCAATCAGGATGGTCTTGGCACCAGCAGCTTCCCGCAGGCAGACTTTGACGGCCCGCACAATCTGATGATGCAGATCCTCAGCTCGCAGGGCGTCAAGTTCGACGACATTTTGATTTGCCCGCACAAACCGGAAGATAACTGTGACTGCCGCAAGCCGAAAGTGCAGCTGGTCGAAGGCTGGCTGGCGGAAGGTGCGCTGGACAAAGCCAACAGCTATGTGATTGGTGACCGCGCAACCGATATCGAACTGGCCGAGAATATGGGCATCACCGGCTTGCGTTATAGCAAAGATGGCCTGAACTGGCAGCAAATCAGCCAGCAGCTGACCAAACGTGACCGCTACGCCAAAGTCAACCGTAATACCAAAGAGACGCAGATTGAAGTTGAAGTCTGGCTTGATCGTGAAGGCGGCAGCAAGATCAGTACCGGCGTCGGCTTCTTCGACCATATGCTCGATCAGATCTGTACCCACGGCGGATTCCGCATGAATATCGAGGTGAAGGGCGACCTGTACATCGACGATCACCACACCGTAGAAGATACCGGTCTGGCGCTCGGTGAAGCCCTGCTGAAAGCGCTGGGCGACAAACGCGGCATTGGTCGCTTTGGCTTTGTGCTGCCAATGGATGAGTGCCTGGCACGCTGTGCGCTGGATATCTCTGGTCGTCCGCACCTCGAATATAAAGCCGAATTCAGTTATCAGCGCGTGGGCGATCTGAGCACCGAAATGGTCGAGCACTTCTTCCGCTCGCTCTCTTATTCGATGGCCAGCACCCTGCACCTGCGCACCAAAGGCAAAAACGATCACCACCGCGTCGAGAGCCTGTTTAAAGCCTTTGGCCGTACGCTGCGTCAGGCTATTCGCGTTGAGGGCAACACCCTGCCGAGTTCGAAAGGAGTGCTGTAATGAACGTCGTCATTCTGGATACCGGCTGCGCTAATCTGTCGTCGGTAAAATGGGCGATTCAGCGCCTCGGCTATGACCCGGTGGTCAGCCGCGAAGCAGAAGTGGTGCTACAGGCCGATAAACTGTTTCTGCCGGGCGTGGGCACCGCACAGTCGGCGATGGATCAGTTACGCCAGCGCGAGCTGATTGAACTGATTAAAGCCTGTACTCAGCCAACGCTGGGTATCTGTCTCGGTATGCAGCTGCTCGGTTCGTCCAGTGATGAAAGCGGCGGCATTGAGACCCTGGGGATTATCGATCATCCGGTCAAACTGATGCAGGACGTCGGTCTGCCGCTGCCGCATATGGGGTGGAACCAGATTACTCCGCAGGCCGGCAATCACCTGTTCCGTGGCATTGAGGACGGCGCTTATTTCTACTTCGTCCACAGCTATGCGATGCCGGTCAATGAATTTACTATCGCGCAGTGCAGCTACGGCGAACCCTTTACCGCCGCAGTGCAGAAAGATAATTTCTTTGGCGTGCAGTTCCACCCTGAGCGCTCTGGTGCCGCGGGTGCGCAGCTGATGAAAAACTTCCTGGAGATGTAACCGCGATGATAATCCCGGCTTTAGATTTAATTGATGGCAAAGTAGTGCGTCTGCATCAGGGCGATTATGGTCAGCAGCGCGACTACGGCAGCGACCCGCTGCCACGCCTGCAAGATTATCAGCGTCAGGGCGCCGAAGTTCTGCACCTGGTCGACTTAACCGGCGCGAAAGATCCGGCGGCACGGCAGATCCCGCTGCTGCAAAAACTGCTGGCTGGCGTCACCATTCCGGTACAGGTCGGCGGCGGCATTCGGACTAAACAGGACGTGGCAGCATTACTCGACGCTGGCGCAACGCGCGTGGTGGTCGGCTCCACGGCGGTCAAACAGCCGGAAGACGTGCAGAAATGGTTCGAAGAGTACGGCGCAGAAGCGATTGTACTGGCGCTGGATGTGCGCATTGATGCAGATAATCGCAAAGAAGTGGCGATTAGCGGCTGGCAGGAAGCGGCTGACGTTACGCTGGAGCAAGTGATTGAGCAGTTTCTGCCGTTTGGCCTGAAACATGTGCTCTGCACCGATATCTCCCGTGACGGCACGCTAAGCGGCTCTAACGTCACGCTGTACCAGGAAGTGACGGCGCGTTATCCGCAAATTGCTTTCCAGTCTTCCGGCGGCATTGGTTCGCTGGAAGATATTGCTGCGCTGCGCGGTTGTGGCGTTCAGGGCGTGATTGTTGGTCGCGCACTGCTTGAAGATAAATTTACCGTGACGGAGGCGATTTCATGCTGGCAAAACGGATAATTCCTTGCCTTGATGTACGTGACGGCCAGGTGGTTAAAGGCGTGCAGTTCCGCAACCATGAAATTATTGGCGATATCGTGCCGCTGGCGCAGCGCTATGCGCAGGAAGGCGCCGATGAGCTGGTGTTTTATGATATTACCGCCTCTTCCGATGGCCGGGTGGTTGATAAAAGCTGGGTGTCACGCGTCGCTGAAGTGATTGATATTCCGTTCTGCGTCGCCGGTGGGATCAAATCCGCCGAAGATGCAGCTCAGATTCTGTCGTTTGGCGCGGATAAAATCTCAATTAACTCACCGGCGCTGGCCGATCCTGAGCTGATTACCCGCCTCGCCGACCGCTTTGGTGTGCAGTGCATCGTGGTCGGCATTGACACCTGGTTTGATGAAAAAAGCGGTAAATACCACGTTAATCAGTATACCGGCGACGAAAGCCGCACCCGTGTTACGCAGTGGGAAACGCTGGAATGGGTGCAGGAAGTGCAAAAGCGCGGCGCGGGTGAAATCGTACTGAATATGATGAATCAGGATGGCGTACGTAACGGCTACGATCTGGTTCAGCTGAAAAAAGTGCGTGAAGTCTGCAAAGTGCCACTGATTGCTTCTGGCGGTGCCGGTACGATGGAACATTTCCATCAGGCATTTCGCGACGCCGACGTTGACGGCGCGCTGGCCGCTTCAGTGTTTCACAAACAGATTATCAATATTGGCGAGCTGAAAAGGTTCCTGGTTGAACAAGGTGTGGAGATTCGCGTGTGTTAACAGAACAACAACTGTCCCGACTGGATTGGGTAAAAACTGATGGTATGATGCCGGTTGTGGTACAGCATCGCGTCTCTGGCGAAGTGCTGATGCACGGTTATATGAATCAGCAAGCGCTGGATAAAACTCTGAGTGAAGGCAATGTCACCTTCTTCTCACGCACCAAACAGCGCTTATGGACCAAAGGTGAAACCTCGGGTAACTTCCTCAAGGTGGTCAGCATCACGCCGGATTGCGATAACGATACGCTGCTGGTGCTGGCGGATCCGATTGGCCCAACTTGCCACCTCGGTACCTCCAGCTGCTTCTCTCCGGCGGCCGCGGACTGGACTTTCCTTTATCAGCTGGAACAGCTGCTGGCAGAGCGTAAGCATGCCGATCCGAAAAGCTCTTATACCGCCAGTCTGTACGCCAGTGGCACCAAGCGTATTGCGCAAAAAGTCGGTGAAGAAGGCGTCGAAACGGCGCTGGCCGCAACGGTTAATGACCGTCACGAACTGACCAATGAAGCATCAGACCTGATTTATCATCTGTTAGTGCTGTTACAGGATCAGGAACTCGATCTGAGCACCATTATCGCCAACCTGCGCGAGCGCCATAAGTAATTATCCCTGTTCGCCGCCCGTCCGAGGGTTAGCACCCCGCATGTCCTCAGGACGGGAGCCGAAAACGGCTCCCCTACAACAAAAAACCCGGCCTTGGCCGGGTTTTTCATTATCAGTGATTATTAACGGACTTGGTGCGTATCACGATAGTTATGAACCATATTACGTCCCAGTACGATTGCTGAGCCTATAAGCCCGCCAAACACGATAGCCAGCAGCATGGTCAGCGTTCGTTTTGGACTGTCGCGACGGAACGGCAGGTCGGGTTTCATAATAAAGCGATAAGATTGCAGGTTATCCACCTGAATTTTGAGGTTCTTAATGGATAATAATGCACGCTGTGTGGAATAGTAATAATCGTCAAACGGCAGAGGTTTAGTACTCTCGTTAACGATCATCGCGTTTAACGCCGTGGTTCCCAGCAGATAAAGCGTATCGTCCGATAAAAATTCTGCCTGACGCAACTGTGACTGCTCAACACCTGATGCTTCAGCAATTTTCAGCGCCTGTTTCAACACCTCAACCCGCTGCTGCTTTTTATCCTTGGCAACTTCAACCTGCGAAATCAGCAACTCACCCAGCTCACGCTCTTTTACTGCCAGGTTACGCTTGATATCCGCCCCGAAATCATCGACCACATCATCATTGACGGACTTAATATATTCCATCAGCTCCTGCTGAGCCTGTTTGGCATTCTCAGCGCTAAAAGTCACGCTTAAAGGATCATTCTGCCCTTTCACTACCTGATCCACTTTCAGGTCGAGCGGATCTTCAAGATTTTGTAACGAACCGGAAAGCGCAGAAATTGACGCGCTGAAACGTGCGAAAAGCTGGCGCTGAAGATCATTAATCGCCAGTTTATCCTGCGGATACTGGGCATAGAGCACATTCAGCGCCGCATTGTAGTTAGCTACCTGACCGGCACTGGGCGTAGTGATAATCGATTCAGAAGTCCACTTCTCTTTGGCAACAACGAGATAGATACCCGCAATAATCATCATTACCACAGTCGCAACAATAATTGTTACTTTTCCTCGCCACAGCTGAGCAATCACATCGAGCAAATCCAGCTCATCATTATTATTGTAAAAGGTCTGACGCAGCGGAGACTGTTCAACGACTTCAGGCTTGTTGTTATTACTCATAATTTCCTTGCAAAATCACTCAACGAAGAAACACAGGGCGAATAGTGGCAGTACCAGAGTGTTCTGCCAATTAAAGGAGAAAAATAGCTGAAATATGGGAAAAACCGAAGAGAAAATATCTGAAAATTGTGTCCGGAAGAAAAACTCCCGCCGAAGCGGGAGTTTATGACTGTCTTAATCCAGCCACTCGGTGTGGAACACACCGTCTTTGTCGATGCGCTTATAGGTGTGCGCACCGAAGTAGTCACGCTGAGCCTGAATCAGGTTAGCTGGCAGTACCGCTGAACGGTAGCTGTCGTAGTAGGCAATTGCCGCCGAGAAAGTCGGGGTTGGAATACCGTTCTGAACGGCATAAGCCACCACATCACGCAGCGCCTGCTGATACTCATCAGCGATGTTTTTGAAGTAAGGTGCCAGCAGCAGGTTAGCGATATTCGCGTCATCAGCATAAGCATCGGTAATTTTCTGCAGGAACTGAGCACGGATAATGCAACCGGCACGGAAGATTTTAGCAATCTCGCCGTAATGCAGATCCCAGTTGTTCTCATCAGATGCAGCTTTCAGCTGTGAGAAGCCCTGAGCGTAAGAAACGATTTTGCCGAGGTACAGTGCACGACGCACCTTCTCAACAAACTCAGCTTTATCACCGCTTACCGCCTGAACGGTTGGGCCGCTCAGTACTTTCGATGCGGCAACACGCTGGGTTTTCAGTGAGGACAGGTAACGTGCAAACACCGATTCCGTGATCAGTGACAGCGGCTCGCCGAGATCCAGAGAGCTCTGGCTGGTCCACTTACCGGTACCTTTGTTAGCCGCTTCATCCAGAATCACATCAACCAGGTATTTACCCTCTTCATCTTTCTTCGTGAAGATATCCTTGGTGATGTCGATCAGGTAGCTGCTCAGCTCGCCTTCGTTCCACTCGCTGAAGGTTTTCGCCAGATCTTCGTTGCTCAGATTCAGGGCATTTTTCAGCAGAGAATAGGCTTCAGCAATCAGCTGCATATCACCGTATTCGATGCCGTTGTGCACCATCTTCACATAATGACCCGCACCGTCCGGACCGATATAAGCAACGCACGCTTCACCTTCTGCACGTGCAGCAATCTCTTCAAGGATTGGCGCAACCAGCTGGTAAGCTTCTTTCTGGCCACCAGGCATAATAGATGGGCCTTTCAGTGCACCCTCTTCGCCACCGGAAACACCGGTACCGATGAAGTTAAAGCCCTGCTCGGACAGCTCACGGTTACGACGGATGGTATCTTTATAGAAAGTGTTGCCGCCGTCGATCAGGATATCGCCTTTATCGAGGTGTGGAGTCAGGGAGGCGATAGTCTTATCGGTCGCTTCACCGGCCTGCACCATCAGCAGGATACGACGTGGTTTTTCCAGTGAATCAACAAACTCTTCAATGGTGTAGTGCGGAACCAGCTTCTTGCCTGGGTTCTCAGCAACGACTTCATCAGTTTTTTCACGTGAACGGTTGAAGATAGAAACTGAATAGCCGCGGCTCTCAATATTCAGAGCCAGATTGCGGCCCATTACAGCCATACCTACAACGCCGATCTGTTGCTTGGACATTACATACTCCTGTCTGATTAAAACCCTATGCAGGCCAAACCTGCAATGAGATAATAGTTCTGATGTTAACTCAGAACATATCAAAGTGGGTAGCAATTGGTGTGATAGATAGTAAGAATAATAACCTTATAAAACCTGGTTGATGAGGTTATTATTTCACCCCTTGCTGCGTACCTTCAACATAGCTGATGGCTGTTTTTTCATCAGTCTCTGGTTCACATCCACACATAAGATTATTTTATAAACTTATTCTTAGAGAGAACCCGCTTTAGTTTCGCCACAATACGCTCTGGTACTGATGGTCGCCAGGAATAATTCCAGTGATGGATGGCGTGAGTATTCTCTGTCAAATCGCTAAACATCAGATTTTTTATCGGATAAGCGAAAGGATTATAGGGATAGAAATAATCCCGCGGATAAACTTTCAGCGAAGGGAAACGATTATTTTCATAAACATATTGAAATATTTTCGGCATCGGAATGAAGTCTTTCACTAAAGAGGTTCTGACTTCATCCAGACATTTCGCCATAAACTCGTTGCCCGGCTGCGCACCGATAATCGCGCATCCCATATACTGCTCGGACTCCATGCCGACAAAGCACTCATGCCCGAGGAAAGGATCAAAACTCTTCACTAACTCCACATCAGTATCGAGATAAACGCCACCATGCTTAGCCAGTATATCTAACCTTGCGTAATCCGCACAAAAGGCCCACTGTTTTTTGGCAAAAGCTTTAGCAAAGCCGGGATCGTCAGAAGTATAGTTAGTCTCATCCCAGCGTTTGATTTCGTAATCTGGCAAATACCTTTTCCATGATTCGATGCACCTGGTCTCCAGCGCAGGGAAATCACGGCCGCCAAACCAGATAAAGTGCAGAACTTTCGGTATCATAATTTCTTTTCCATTTTTAATTTAACAAACATCATTAGCGTCATCAGGGAAAAAGAGATAAACCGCCCTGGCGAAGTGGCACCAAAAATTTTACGCAGATTTTTGAAAGAAAATATCGGGCAAAAATGGTATGCGCTTTGTTTGTAAATATTTGCATCAATTGTTTTAAGCTGCAGATTGGAGGTTATAAAAGCCAGCACGCCCTGCGGATTTGCCTGTAACAGCTTAAAATAGTTATTTGTCAATCCACCAGATAAATACTCGCCCAGATAAATAATCCGGTTGAAGCCCAGAAGACCGCCATTATCAAAAATGCGGTTCCACATATAAGACTCAGTGACGAATCGCTCGCCGGAGAACTGTGGGAACGGATGGGCAAGCATATACGCTTTACGCACGATAATTGCTTTATCACCTTTAACTGCCACAAATTTACAGCTGTTTAACTCACAGCAATCTTGCGCGAAATTCCCGGTCGGAACAGGTTGGTCAGAATAACCTCGCGTCATCCCCCTGAGATAAACCAGGCCTTTAATCGAGTCATCACTTTTTTCAATTTGCTGGCTGACAACGGCTATCGCATCTGTTACTAAAGTATCATCGCTATCAACAATAAATATCCAGTCAGATTGCGCCTCAGCCACACCACGGTTGACTGCGGCGTGCTTACCCTGATTTTTCTGCCTGATATACTGTATGCGGAAACCTGCCAGCTGACGAAAACCCTCGATATCGTCTTCGAGCCGGTCAACTGAACCATCGTCAACAATGATCCACTCAAACCGCTGATCAGTTTGAGAGAGCAAAGATTGAAACAGAGACTTTATAATATCCTTGCGGTTATAAACCGGCGTCAGGACTGAAATAAGCATTTTATTTTCCGATAATCACGAATGACACCCAGAGGGTTAAATACCGCCAGCAGCGCTTTGCACTGCAGAACAAATATCGATCTGACTCGCCTGATAAACAGGAAAAACAGGAAGTTAGCGATAAAATAGGACGCTAATGATACTACTGATGCTCCAACCGCGCCGTACGCCGGGATAACCAGCAGGTTCAGTGCCACGTTGAATACCGCGGCAACCACCGTTTTATAGATGTCCAGATTGATCTCATCGTTGGCATAAAGCCACTTAGAGGAGAATGCCCCCATAAAGACAAACAAACTGGACCAGATATGAATCGACAACACTTTAGCCGATGCCACCATTGGCTCACCGTATAATATTTGCAAAATATCACCACCGAAAAAGGTAATAAATATTGAAGCAAACAGCGTCAGATAGATAACCAGCGTAATCATCCATTGCAGCAGGAACAGACAATCACTCTTACGGCTTTTAAGCTGAATAATTTTCGGGAAAAATGCACTGGCAATCACACCCGCCATAAAAAACCAGATAGTCGATATTTTAAGTGCGGCGTTAAACACCCCGACTTCCTTGACCCCAGAAAACTTCTCCAGCATCAGGCTGTCAACCTGAACAAATATTGCCACGCTGAGGGTAGAAATAATCAGTTTTGCGCCGACGATCAGATAGCTTTTGGTGATAGCTTTGTCGTAGCTCCACAGCACACGTTTATCGAAACAGAAAAAGTAGATAACAACTGCCACCAGGAACTGCACAAAATAATAAAAGGCAAACGAAAAGAAGATCAGCTCAGGCCACTGTAAATTAGCGAAGAAGGAGAAACCGAAGCCGAACACCATCGATAACATAATGGTGATAGCGCGAAACTTCGATTCAACCAGAGCACTGTAATGCCAGAAGATGGTCTTACTGAAAATGCTAAAGAAATTGGCAATAACAAAGACAATAAAGTAGGTATTGACGTGGGCAATATCCTGATAAAAAGCCTTAATTATCAACCAGAAGAATAAGCTATAAGCGATCGCACCGAAAAACTGAATGGTTATCGCCGACCCAATCTCTACCCCTGCCCGCTCCTTGCTCTCAACAATCCTTTTGACCACCACCACATCAATGCCCAGCATAAACAGAGACATCAAAAGCTGAGAAAGATTGTTAATCGTCGACCAACCACCGAGGGTCTCCAGGTCGTAAAGTCGTTTGATAGAGACAAAGATATATAGCTGAAAGACCAACATCAGTAACCGATCTGCCAGCATCCAGATAAGGTTAAAAAGATATTTTTTCATCTGGATTATTCGTTACCATTATCAAGATAAACCACCCCATGCTGCACTCTGTCTGCCAGCTCATCAATAACCTGGAACAGATTATAAGTTAACGGTTGGTTGTTATAGAAAGTGTAATCATTACCTTTCGCGCTGACCACACTCATTGAGTACATAAACGGCAGCAAATTGATCGCCAGCAGCACCGCAACACGCTTATAGGCAATAGCGTTATTCGCAGGATTCTTGAAGAAATAGAACATAAACACGGCAGAGTATGAAAACAGGATAATACCCAATCGATTAGAAACTGTCGGTAACGGTAAAAACAGGAAGAATACCAACGCCTCTTTCAAAAACAGATAATAGGTAACCGTATCAATGCCTTTGGATTTGCTAATCAGATACAGCAGCACCAGCGTATTGATTGCCGTCAGGGCAACATAGGACAACGGCATCAGGCTAAATCTGCTATTATTAACCACCGCATTTGATTTAAGCAGCAGTGATTCTCCGAGGGGAGTAAATTTGACAAATGTCAATAGTGCCAGTCCGATTATAAATACGACCAGCAGCATTTTAAAAACGCTCTGAATACCGGCGATTTTCTTCTTATAGATAACGGCAAAGTAGTAAACAGAAATATTAATAATACCGGAGATATGCGCGGTAAAGCTCAGTAGAAAAAGCACAAATCTGACTTTACTGTTACGTACCGCATATACGGCATAGAGAAAAATAAACAAGGATAAATTTTGTCTTAGTACATAAGACATTGACTCAACAAAACCCAGAGTAAAAAAAAGCAAACCGAATAACGCCAGATGATAGCGGCGATTAACTTTAATACAAGTCGCATAGATCACTGCGAATATAAGAAAATAAATCGTAATTAGAAACATCTGATCGTTATTTGAAAAAATCCATCCTGTTACTTTCATTATTATCAGGATGAGAAATTCAGCGCCATGCCCGAAACGCTGATAATTGAATATATCTATCGTCCCATCATTAACCTGATGGTAAACGTTCATATATTCGGAAAGATCGGAAAAGGGTTGTAATGATGAATAAAAGGTCACTGCGCACAATGGAATCAGCGGTGAAAATAACATCCTCAAGCGAGAATCAATATAAGGTGAGGCAAAACAGAAAAACAGGATAAATAGTAAGGGTGAAAAAAATAATAAAAACAGACTCAAGGTGAGTGCGACTATATTAGAGTATAACCTTATCTGTTGCTTAGAAGGCTCATGATCACCGATTGAATTAACTTTTTCCACACTCAACATAACCTTTAATTAATAATTTCAATGAAGTCAATTTGCCGAACTTATTCTTATCGGAGGGTCTGATAACGAACTTTCGCATCCAGAACAGCAAGGTAACCATTAACCCCTTCGCGGCACCATAACAACGGCGAAACAGCACACCACGGGATTTAAGCATTAATGCATCATAATATAGTTTTTCCCCGGTGCTCTCATCAGGATGATTGGTCACTGCTATCGGCAGAAAAACGATCTCCTGACCTGAATTTTGCATATCCGCCAGCACAACAGCTTCTTCCCCTACTGGCCAGACCGCACCCAAACCAAATGACTCATCAAAACAAATGTTTTGCTGTTTCAACAACCCAAGATTCAAACACATCTCAATGGAAGAAACCTTCAGGACATCCAACGAACTCAAAGTAAATGACTGATTTTTATATTTTTTTCTTAGCTTCCCATGCTCGTTAGTGCTTTGAAACTGCAGGTGCTGATGACGATATGCGGAGAGATTATCGATTAATTCACGCAACCCCTCAGGGCTATACTTAACATCATCATCACTGATGATCAGAAAATCATAGCCTTGATCGATTGCAGCTTGCAGCAGGGTGTTTCTGCTGCGGCTTAATCCTGTCTCAAATTTGGTGATAACATTTACTGAGCTGAGGTCATGGTTATCCATTGAGAAAGCAGCAGCCTTATCTGTCACCTGCTGGCAGATGATAATATCACACACCCGACTTGCTTCCTTCGAATTGGTCAGCGCACGAAACACGCCCTCATTCATCGTCGAGATGCCAATAGCTATTTTCATCTTATCCCCGGAACACTGCACGGTATGCATAGTTTGCAAAAGAATATACCGTTTTTAAGAAATTTAACTTTTCTACATCGCGATAAATTTGCCATTGTCTTGCGGCTTTTTTTAATTTATTTCGGGAAATAGAGTTCTGCACAATACGATAATCAGTGAGACATTCCTGCAGCAGATAAGCCGTTTTCTGCTGTTTTAAAATCTTCAGCCAGAAAGCATAATCCTGGCCGGTACGTAACAACGGCATGGTCATATCGCTAATAATATCTTTTTTAATTACTACCGTAGAACAACCCAGCGTTGCCCTCTTACATAACATATCACTGTAGGTGAACGAGGTTTTCTTATTTCTCAGGTCAATTTCTTTATTTAAAACAACACCTTGCTCATTAATCAGTCGGTAAGCGGTGAAAGTAAAGTTGTATTGATTCTCTTGCATAAAGGCGATCTGCTTGCTGAGTTTTTCAGGATGCCATAAATCATCACTATCAACAAAAGCCAGATATTCACCTTTAGCCCGGCTCAGACTTTCATTTCGGGAAACCGCCGCGCCCTGATTAAGATTATTTTTTTTAATACAGACACGAGAGTCTTGCGCGGCAATTTTTTCCAGCAAAGACCATGTATTATCTTTTGAACAATCATCGGTTATCAACCACTCCCAGTTTTCGTAAGTCTGGTTCAACAGACAAGCGAAAAGCGCTTCAATAAACTCAGCCGAATTATAGGTTGCAGTTATAATACTGACTTTAGGATTCACAAAACACCTCAAATGATTGATCACGAATGCGTATAGTATTCAAATTTATTACAATTAAAGGCTAAATTTATCGTTAGTTTATTTTGGGGAACCATATAAGTCGGATTATCAAAGTCATCACTCTCACTTCGACACAACTTTTTAACCACGCTACCGCCCCTGGCTCCCAGCAACCAGTTGCTGAAGTGACGTCAGCGATGTGAACTCAGGCGACAGGATACGCGTTTTGGCGGTGGATTTCACTCAGGATTTATCCTGGAGGTACGGGCAAGATGCCCCGGCCAGAAGCCATCTGCATGCTCAGGCCAGCGGCGAGTTAGGTACTCACTGAACACTTCGACAAGATTAGGTTGGGGAAGGAGTAGATCAACCTGACGAAACAGGGCTTAACCAATGATTAGGTGCATGTTTAACAGGCAATATTTTACCTTATAGTTGCCAATAAAAGTTGATCACGAAGTATTAGACTGATTACAAAATGAGTATTTTTGCATATCCTTTGCGTTAAAAGCGCTGTTATCTGTCTATCAGATAGTATCTGTCTGAAGGTAGGCTAACTGCACTTTAGCATAGCAGGATAACATCCCCTCTCACAAACGAAAATCATCAGGAACAGCACCGACAAAAAGCATAAATAAATATAAAAAACAGTAAGATATAAAAATTTGCTTTTGCGTATGTTGTTTCGAATGGGAAGTGATACACGGGCTTCAGAAAATACCTTATATAAGTCACTTTGTCTTCACCTGGTGCTAAAAGAATAAGAATTCAATGAATCAAGCCGGGTGTTCAATAACTAACCAAATACAATAATTTCACTATTGCGCAAGCAAATCAATGTTGATTGAAACTTAATCGGATGGTTCGAGTCAATTAGACAAAAACTGGACATGTATCTCACAACCTTAAGGGGAATCCTAATTTAGCTAAAATGCTAGCGAAGAGTTGATCTTTAAAACTGGGTAACATAACATTCAATTACTTGAGAAACTTCTTATAATGTTTATATTATTGATCTGCAGTAAATATTTCTTATCATAGCTAAGTTACTGCTCTAATAAAATTTAATTAATAAGAACATTCCTATCGTAATTTTTTGAAAGATTTGGAGTACTTAGCTCATTAAGCAGAAATCCACGACATATCACTCTATTGAAATAACCGTCATTAAATGGATATAGGGTATTTTACATAAGGATCAAGTTTGAATTCATCATGGTGACGATTCAAGACATCATGATTATTTTGTAAAAATGCTAATAAATTAGGTGAACCGAGAATGGAAAAAAGCAAGTATAATTACACGATCGATAGCGTGAAGTTGTTACTGGCGGCCACTGTAGTCATCATGCATGGATTTTTAAGTCGCGCAGAATATAAAGATAGCTTTGAATGGCATTTTATAGCAAACTATGCCTTTAGGGTTGCGGTTCCATTTTTCTTTATTGTAAGCGGATACCTTTTTTATTTCACAAAATTAAAAAGCAAACGTGTAATTTGGTTTAAACACATATTAAAAATCTATCTAATTTGGCTTGCAATTTATTCTTATGGATTATTATCACCTATATCATCAGAAGAAATAAGCCTTTTTGCAAAAGCAAAAACTCTTTTTAAATATGTCTTCTTCGGCCCAAGGCATCTGTGGTTTATTCCAGCATTAATTTTATCCGCCATTATAGTCCCTTACCTATCCGAGCGCCTAAAAACAAAACATCACGCGCTGCTTATTTTATTTATATGGTGTTCAGGATGTTCGCTTAATTACTATATGTCGTATCATGGCATCTACCGTTATGAATACTATAGTAATTTCTTTTTTTTCGGCATCCCTATTTTTTCAGTCGGGTATCTCATAGCTAAATGCAGATCGCAATTAGAATGGTTTGTTGATAAAAGTGTGCTTTGTTTCTCTATCCTGGCTAGCCTGACGATACTGGAGTCTATACTGTCATTTTATGTACTGGGTAAAATCGGTTCAGCTTCTTATATTTCAATGGATCTTTTTTATACATCAATATTCTTGTCTGCCTCAATATTTTTCATTTGTTTAAAACACGAAAACTTCAATATCCTAAAGGGAAAACAAAGATACCTTTCGATGTTTTCATATTATGGACACATAATCCTACTGGATGCTTTGATATTAATACTTTCTAACACTGGCAGAGTAACTATAACAATGATCGTTATTCCAGTTATTTTGATATTATTCTATTTATTTGAACCTCTCGTGAGAAAAATCATTTAAAAACCTCTCTATTGCGGCCAAACAAAATCCGGTTTAGCCGCAGTGATTAAATACAATATTATTTGATTTAATCCATGAAGCATCTTACCCAGAAAAAACGCGTGCTAATATTTTCATTATGCAAATCAAGCCTGCAGTTATGCATAGATGAACAGAGATATGATAAAGACTGTGGATCACAGGTACAAATGGGATATAAGATGAATTATACTTCAGGTTAATGAGTAAAAGGAAAATATTTCTATGATGAGCAACACGGCAAAAGGAATAAAGAAGTCGTAGCTTCCCAATAAATTAACACCATTGACTAGATTTTCTATATATACATACTAAATGCTGGTGACACTCGCTTTAGCCCCTCAATTAAGGGGCTAAGATTAAGGCAGCTACTTATAACCCTGCGGATTCTTCGACTGCCAGTTCCAGGTATCGCGCATCATTGCATCTATCCCGCGCGTTACACGCCAGTTCAGCTCTTGATCGGCTAAAGCGGCATCAGCCCAGAAAGCAGCCAGGTCGCCATCGCGACGTGGAGAAATTTGATATGGCACTTTACGACCTGAAGCATGTTCAAATGCTTTAACCATCTCGAGCACGGAATAACCTTTCCCGGCTCCAAGGTTAAACGCTTTGTAACCATCGATCGCTGTCAGATGATCCAGCGCTTTCAGATGCCCTTCTGCCAGATCGACCACATGGATATAATCACGTACGCCCGTACCATCCGGGGTGTCATAATCATCACCAAAAATACCCAGTTTTTCCAGACGACCAATCGCAACTTGCGCGATATATGGCAGCAGATTGTTTGGAATACCGTTAGGGTCTTCACCGATCTCACCGGACTCATGTGCCCCGACCGGATTGAAGTAACGCAACGCAATGGCTCTGAAGTTGCAATCCGCTTTGGCGTAATCCTGTAAAATCTGTTCAACCATCAGCTTAGAGGTACCGTAAGGACTGGTGGTACCGCCAATAGGGGTGGTCTCAACATAAGGAACAGGCGCGTTAGCACCATATACCGTCGCACTGGAGCTGAAAATAAACTGATAAATGCCAGCGCTGCGCATCTCTTCCAGCAGTACTACTGTGCCCGAAACGTTGTTCTCATAGTATTCAAGGGGCTTACGGGTTGACTCACCTACCGCTTTTAAACCGGCAAAATGGATCACCGCAGTGATGTTATGACTGGCAAAAATATCGCGCAGACAGGCGCGGTCAAGGATATCACCTTCGCAAAACACCGCACTCTTACCGGCAAGCTTTTCGACGCGACTCAGCGATTCGCGTGAAGCATTGCTCAGGTTATCCAGCACTATAACATCGTCACCGCGCTCCAGCAGCGCCAGCACCGTGTGGGAACCAATATAGCCTGCCCCACCGGTTACCAAAATAGCCATCTGAACTCCTTCCAGCCGCGACTGATGCGCGGGGTAAATGTCGAATTATTTTGCCAACAACTTCTGAATCTGTTCGCGGAACTCACGTCCCTGAGCATTGTTACGCAGCCCATAAGAGACGAACGCCTGCATGTAACCGAGTTTGCGTCCACAGTCGAAACTGTTGCCGGTCATCAGAGTAGCATCAACCGGTTTTTTCTTGCTCAGATTAGCAATCGCATCGGTTAACTGAATACGGCCCCAGGCACCCGGCTCAAGGTTTTCAAGCTCTTGCCAGATATCGCCAGAGAGGACATAGCGACCTACCGCAGCGAGATCGGAATTAAGCGATTGAGGATTTTCTGGCTTTTCAACATACTCGGTAATTACCGCAGTATGCCCCTCATTTTCCAGACTTTCTTCCGTCACGATCACGGAGTACTCAGATAGATCGGCATCCGGCATATGTTTAGCCAGCACCTGGCTGCGACCGGTCTCTTCAAAACGAGCAACCATAGCAGCAAGGTTATAGCGCAGTGGGTCGGCGCTGGAGTCGTCTAACAACACATCTGGCAGCACCACCACAAAGGGATTATCGCCGATCATCGGGCGAGCGCACAGTACCGAATGCCCTAATCCCAGTGGCTGCGCCTGACGAACATTCATAATGGTCACGCCTGGTGGGCAGATGGACTGAACTTCACTCAGCAGCTGGCGCTTCACGCGCGCTTCCAGCAGCGCCTCGAGCTCATAAGATGTATCAAAATGGTTTTCAACCGCGTTCTTGGACGCATGGGTGACCAGCACAATCTCTTTGATACCCGCGGCAACGCATTCATCAATGATGTACTGAATCATTGGCTTATCGACAACAGGTAGCATCTCTTTAGGGATGGCTTTTGTAGCCGGGAGCATATGCATACCGAGTCCCGCGACCGGGATTACTGCTTTCAGCTTGGTCATAATTTATCCGTATAATGTTGAAAAGACATTCTGTCATTATGCATTAAAGGCATGAAAGGTAAGTATAATCTTAATCTGAAAGTTAAGAAAATTTTTAAACTAACAGGCACTTGTAGTCAAAGATTGATAAGAAGTTAATGTTATCAACTGTTACAAACTCGCACTTTATACGCTGTAAATGAAAAATGTTTTTGGAATCACCTAATGAACCAAATTTTCGGAATAACTATATGGTATAAATTTAAGAGCAATCTTAAGCATTAATACTTTGTTAGTTGTGGCACGAAATTTAAAATTGACTTATTGCTATATGTAGTGACAACTTCTCACATCAACCTTTGAAAATTTTAATTTAAACAAAACTAAGTGAGGTTCATAACATGAGCATCGATGAAAAAGACAATGAGCGTCGAGGTAATTTGTCCCGCCGTCACGCACTAGGTAAGATTCTGCTATCTGCGGCTGCCGTAGGTTCGATTGGCAAGCTCGCATATGCCAATGAAAATGTTGCCAGCACTCCAAAGAAAGAATTATCAAAGGACAGAACACCAGCTCAGATTAATGGAGCTCCCGGAATCATACTTGATCATGCAACCACCTCATGGGCCATGGGGCACAATCAGTTACGCAGATTAAAAAATAATGGCCCTGAGGATAACTATCCTCTGCTACAACAGCTTGTTGAAGACAAAAAATATCTAACAATAGACACTCCAATTAGTCTTGACAGAAAAATAAAGCTAAGTGTTAAAGACCAAATCATTAATGGTAGAGCAAATGGCATCGTTACTGCTCTCGCTAATATGAAAAATGAATTTCTGTTTGAACTGACCGCGGATGGGGCTCGCCTACATGATATGATAATGGACAATCCATTGATGCTAAAAAGTGCAAGCGGTGGACGTCAGGGTGGCGTTATGATTTCAGCTAATTTTTGCGAAGTAGCTGATTGTTATTTCTACCGCATGTTACAGTCGGTAATTGCCCCAGCGAATTTTGGTGCTTATGGTACTAAAATTATTAACAATTGGTTCCTTGAATGCCTTGGCGCAGGGGATGGAATGAATGACCTGACGTCTTCAAGAGGTGAGGACCGAGGAGATGCTGTTACCATCTGGGGTTCAGGGACCATTATGACGGGTAACCATGCTTTTTGTAAGGAAGGTGAAGATGCACGACTGGCATTTCATGCGGAAGGATTATATAACGCGAAGAGAAAAGCCCGTGATTTCGACCATAAAGATATAATCATGGCCAACAATATGGCTAAAGGAAGCTTCCGTCGTCACTTTGCAATGGAAAATATTAACGGCGGCATATCAATTGGAAATGTTTCAATGGGGGGAGCTACGTGGTGGGGTGAAGCTTATATTCAGTGTAAAAATATCAATGTAAAAAACACGATTCGTTATATAAATGATCCAAAAATATTAAATGGTCATGCCTGGAAACCCATCAAGGCTGCAATTGCAGTACTTAATTACAATGAGGGTATAAATATTGACAGCACGGTTCTTATTGGTAAAGGAACCCGTGCTTATGGCTTCGCTATAGCGACTCAGACTGGTGAACATCACATTACGCTCTCAGGAAGTATGCTCAATGAGGGCTCACCAACTAATACCGCACTACTCCTGAATCAACCGAAAAGTTTCAGGGTACATAATTTCGATACGCGTGGTTTTTCTCGAGTAGCACAAATTACCAGTAAGCCAGGTGTAAACATCACCAGTAGCAATTGCTATCATGAGCTAAATGGCAGTGGTGTCGGCATGAGTATTGCCAGAAGTAATGGTGGCACCATCTCCATTGATGGAGATACCTATAATGGAGTGGAAACAGCATTTAAATTACCGAATATTGACAACCTATCAATTAATAATACACGAGTCAGTGGTAATGGACGTTTCGCATCCTTAAGTGGTATTAAGAGGTCATTGGTAATCACTAACAATAATGTAACATCAGATAAGAATATGAGTATTTTATACTCTGAAGGCCCGTCACCAGATATTGCAGTAAATATAAATAACAATATCGGTATCAATTCAAATATAACCTACAGCCAGTCACAACTGGAATCAATTAATTCTGTGCTTAATCAAAAAAACAAGTATGCCGGAAAAAGCATCAGCGTAGGTAATAAAGCTGTTTTTGTATCTCTGGGAAATGACCCTGCCTCCCCATGGCTTAATCTGACAACGCAAAAGCAAGTTAAGCCTTCTGGTGAATCCTGAGAAATCATCGAAAGAATAAACATGGAAAAAAGTAAGAGGCTATAGGTTCATGAATTGAATATTGTTCAATAAGTGGAGCGCTGCTAATAAGCGCTCCTTTTATTTTTCCAGCAAAACCAACATAGTAAGTCAGAGAAAACTCATCATTTCTTGAAATTGAATGAAGCTAATATCTTCCTGTTAACCATTCTTAAACCAATTACATTACTAATAAATTCCAAAGGGTCTTTTATAATTGCTTTAGGAGAAATGATCCTTCTAATTATTGATGGTGTTTGGCTGGTAGAGCTTGGTATACCAATGTTATAGATAGCACCTGGAAAAGGAAGGGGATGATATTCATTATTCATGGATTTCATGTAATCCTTAATGAATTTATGACTTCCAAGCAATTCCTTTATCTTGTCCATAGGTAAATGACCATGCTCGTCGAAAAATTGCTCTAAAAATGATACTTTAATAATATTCGACGTACCACATACCTTATCAAAATGCCTGTGTTTTAATATAAAACCACCACCAGAGTAAAAGTAACCACTTGAAATAAACCAGCCTGATTTAGTGCTGTTTTGGGCTACAAATTCTGAAAGAGAATTATGCACAAAATCATCATAGTCAACGACCATAAAATAATCATCGCTGGAACATAACTTTATGGCTTCATAAACCCTAAGACCCTTATCTTCTCTGACCTTATCATAGAAAAGTTGAAGGTCGATATTTTTGTCTGGCAAATGATTAAGAGGGAAATTAACCTTAACTATAGTGAAATGATCGTCTATCTCTGGAAGTTCTGTTCCTTCATTGGCAACGATATAGCAATGCCAATTATCGGAAACTTGACCACATATTGAATGGAGAGTGTTTTTTAAATTATTTTTTACTGAAACCCAATCCTGTACAGACAAATAGTGCCTGACAGGAATAATAAAATTCAAAATTGACTTTCTCATCGTAAATTTTCGACCTGGTTAATTTTTAACTAATTTCATCATGGCCATGATGTCTTTCTTAGCAATTACAACCATCACTAAAGAATAAGTCACAGCACAGGCAATCATTTCAATAAAAATAAATACAAGAGGGTTACCCACTGGAATGTAGTAAGCTATCAATTTAAAGACAGCAAACATAATTACTCCACCAAACATAGGTTTATATATATTTTTCATGTATTCCCATACATTTAACTCCAGGCATTTAGAAACATAAAAAATTGTAAATGGCCATATAAGGTAAGTTTTAATAGCGATTGCTGCCATTACATAAGTAGCGCCATACTTTGCGAATATTACAGCCAGCAGTCCGGTTGTTATCTGTTGCACCAATTGATATTTTAGAATCCAGGAGGTTTTGCCTAAACCCTTTAAAAGGGACATTTGCAAAGCTCCGATACACGATACAAAGCCGATAGTACAGCATAATTGCAGAGCCGGTATTGCCACGCTCCAGTGCTCACCAAAAACAATAGGAATTAGATAAGGTGAAATCATTATCAAACCCAGGAATGCTGGTAAGCTCACGAGAGATGAAATGAAGGTTGTTTTTAAAAAAATATTCTTCAGTTTTGGAATATTGCTCTGAACTGATGCATACAACGGATAAGAAACATTTGATAAAGCACCATTCAGCACATCTGAGATAACGCTAAATATTCTACGACTGAAAGCATATATACCCAACGTTGCAGCATTACCTACAAATCCAATTACTATATTATCTACGCTTACAGAGGTTACCAGTTTAGTCAGCGTTGTAGTGATACCGAATTTTTTTAATTCCTGGAAGCTTTGTCGATCGAATGAAAAACCAGGTTTTAGTTTAGCTGCAGACCATAATATTACAGCACTAATTAATGACGATGTAATCTGGCTAATTACAATAGCCCATACACCTCCATCGAAGAGTAATATTGGAACACAAACCAAACAAGAGCCTAATGAACAATAAATTGTTCTAATTCCTATCGACTTAAAATCCATTTTTTTCGTCAATAGAGAAAGTGGTAGTACGGCACAAGAGTCAAGAACTAATTTTATACCTATAACTGGATAAACCATTCGGAACGTGTCATCGAAAGATTTTAAATCCAGAGTCATTACGATTATCAGTGATGATATATATAAGGCACAAGAAGTTAATAGCATTAATAAAAAAACACTGTTTAAATGCTTTTGTTTAATATTCCTGTGCTGAATCAGAGCATCACCAAAACCTGCTGCACTCATACTTGTCAGCAACATCACAATTGTGGTGGCTAAAGTAATTGAACCTAGTTCTGCAGGTATAATCTGGCGTGAGGCCAAAGAGAATATTATAAATGAACTAAGCGCTGGAAAAAGACTACTGATGAAATACCAAATAAAGCCAATGAAGGTTTTTTTCGCTTTGTTATCTTCACCAAGAGTATCACTAACTTCTGTTTTTTTCATAAATTTTGATTACGTTATAGATGGAGTATATACGCCTATTTAAAGCAATACATCATGAAATTATCATAGTAGAAAACTATAAATATCATTTTTACGGCTGAGAGGTAATACCCATCCGCGTTCAGAACTTTTACTACTTGTAATGTTGAACTGTGAAATTTATTCAGGCGCTGAATGCATTATGTTTTTATTAATGATACACATTTTCATTAGGATATTAAGGCAGAGAACGGTGCTAAAACATCTATGGCATTCAGCGCAATATTAAAATAATGCAGTGAGCTTACTTTTGAGCCATTGCAATTAGCTCTACCTGGCGTAACCGCTCAAGTAATTTACTAACATTATCATTGAAAATCGTATCATCACTGAGCTGACCACTTGATAAGCTAGCCTGTCGTAATTTTTCAGCAGCCTGTTCGAGATAACTCTCATTCCAGCGTAGATTCATTCCTGTCTCCACCCCAGTAAAGATTTTATTTGGCAAAACGTGTGAGAGATATCGAGAGTATTTCAGATAAGTTGGCCACCAACTTGAGCTTTTTTGTTTACGTACCCGAATAAATCTTTCGATTGCAGAATCAACCGTAGCATCTTTCTGATAATATTTCTCACCATAAAGTCCGAGGCTCTTATTACGCATTGCCTCCCTGAATGAACTGCTGCCTAAAACTAATGGCTGATAACGTTCATTTATTGTTTGTGTCCAGTCCAGCCATTTAAAAGTATTTATTTGATCAGAACTTACCAGCGGAACCCATGGCACACGCATAGCATCAGCAATGATGGCAGCATGCATTGCATCAGCAAGGATGAGCTTTGCATGGCGAATTTTATTAATAATTTCCTTAGCATCGCCTTGAGGACTAACGTACTCTACGCCAGCCCTGCGACAGACCTCCTCCCATTGCCCTGTTTTAAGCGCATCATGATGTGGAATAAAAATGATTCCTTTACGCTCAGACTCAGGCACTACAGGGAATTCCGCTAAAGTGCTCAGCAAAGCTGCCCCATCAGTAATTGCTTTTTCCTTAGGTAGCCCTAATACATGCGCACTCAAAGGACCACGGACACTCAGGATATTCCAGCTGGCATCACCAAAGTTTGCTGGGGGAATGCCATACCCGACACCGCTACTAAAGACGACCCAATTTTTTGCTGCAGGCAAGTTGGCGCTTATGATTGTACCGATCCCAGCAAAACGAAAGCTTTCATCATTATCGAAAACACCAGGTAACAAATCTTGCCATAACCAGTCATTTAAATCGTCGCCGAAATTACCCTCTGGTGCTTTAAAATAATGAACCTTCACTTTACTCTCCTAAAATTGAAACTGTTAATTTTTATAAAGAAACTATAAGCTGTCATCGAAAAAAATCACATCAGACAAAACCAAATGGCCTGTCATTTAAAGCACAAATTATAAATTATTAGCATCTATTTATTCTCGCTTAGTTTTTTTTATTATCAATCTAAATAACCACTGAGTCCGAGTCATTAGCGTAATAAACAATATCATTTCTGCGGATGATAAGAAGGGTAAGATTCTTATTTTATATTTTTTATGTTCCCGCAAATAAAAACTGGCAACGCCTTTATCCTTAATCATAGCAAGTTCTTTACTAATCTTATAAATATGTACTTTTTGATCTTTTTCAATCTTACGGAATTTTGATAAAGTAGCCAGGTTCTTCAAGTTTGCTTCGATGATGTTATTGATTCTCTCCTGCGTTCGAGCAGTACTGAGCGTTCCAGAAGGATACTTATTATACTGATATATTAAAAAAGGAGCAGTAACGGTAGTTTCAGAGTTGGTTAATACATCAAGATTAAAGCAGCGATCTTCTGAATGATGCATATCCAGGGTGAAACGAATATCACCAATAGTTTTACGCAGGAAAAATTTATTCCAGATTGTACTTATACCATTATTTTTACTGAAGAAGTTAAATGCATCGAGAAACTGTTCTGAAGTCATTTCACCTTGAGGAGTAAGGTGCCGTGCAAAGCTTTTATCATCTTCAACATCATGCTCAATAAATGAAAATGCCCATACATCTGCCATACTACCTTCTATGGCAGCAATAGCGTCTATTGCTTCTGTCATCACAAGATCGTCCGGATCGCAAAACCATATATAATCTGATTTTGCCAAATCTATTCCCATATTTCTTGCTGTCGATACTCCGCCATTTGGTTTATTGATTAAATAAAAGTTTTGCAATCCTTCACTTTCAATAATTTTATTTATAATATTTTCAGTTCCATCAATGGAACCATCGTTAATCATAATGATATTGACAAGATCAGCTGGCAGTTGCATAGCCGACCGCATAAAATCTTTTACCAGATCGCGTTTGTTATATACAGGACATATAACATCTACTCGCTTACAGGTAATATCAGCCATTTCTTCCACCGAAATAATTTATTAAGGATGCATTTTCACAGAAAACAATAGATTCGCCTATTTATGGCGTTTTTTTTGAATTAAATTATTAGTTAACAGTTACATGCTTAAACAAAATGATTAATCATTTACAGTAATGAAAATTTGCATTCAGATCAATTCATAACAGTTTCATATCAACATATCTAAACAATGATTATGATAAATCTCGAAGCTTTTTTAGTAACCTTATTACTTAGGCACAGTAAAATATAGCCAGATCACTATCCGGCTATATTTTATTCTGAATGTTAGTAAGCCGTTTTACTTATAAAGCCTTTGAATATAGTCAAGAATATAATTCTAAGGTCTAAAGCAATACTCCAGTCACGGATATAAGCCAAGTCATACTCGATACGCTTTTCCATTTTTTCCAAAGTATCAGTTTCACCACGCCAGCCATTGATCTGTGCCCAGCCAGTAATACCTGGTTTAACTTTATGTCTCAACATATATCCCTGGATGATAGTACGATATTGCTCATTATGAGCTACTGCATGTGGTCGGGGACCAACAATCGACATATCCCCTTTAAGCACGTTAATGAATTGTGGTAATTCATCCAAAGAAGTCGAACGTAAAATTCGCCCAATTCGTGTTATACGTAAGTCACCTTTAGTAGCCTGAATGACTTTGTCACCATTCTCCATAACACTCATAGAGCGGAACTTCCAAACCATGATCGGTTTACCATCCATTCCGTAACGAATTTGGCGGAAAATAACCGGCCCAGGGGAAGTGATTTTGACCATCACTGCAATAGTTAACAACACTGGCGATATGAATAGCAAAATACATGTTGACAGGATGATATCTTCGATACGCTTCAACACCATATTCATACCGTTCATTGGAGTTTCAAACAACGGTACTACTGGTACGCCATTGATTTCTTCAGTGCGTGACTGCAAAACATTAAATGTAAAAATATCTGGAATTAACATTACTGAACAAGTCGTATCTGTGAGTTTTACCACCAAATCGCGAATTGACACTTCTTCCGACATTGCCATAGCAATATAGATTTTATCAATTTTTCCTTCACGGGCATCACTGACCAGCTTTTCCAGATTTCCACAGTATTCAATATTTTCATCCGAACCTTCAGCTACTTCATTCGCTACGTCAGAGTAGAGGCCGAGGACGTTCAAACCCATCCATGGAGCTCTGATGAAACTATTTGCTAACGTTACACCTATCGGCATATTGCCAACTATAGCCACATTTCGCGTGTTATAGCCCAACTTTCTAATCATACGAGCCAAGAAACGAATAGCAGATCGGCAAAATATAAAGCCAACAGAAACCAGAATAAACCACAGAAAATAGCTTTTAAAGTCGATCTCAATGGCATCTATGAAGGACATCAGCCCTGCAGTGATTAGAATGCTCAATGCCCAATTCCGTAAAATTAACTGAAGCTCAGTCGCAAAGCTAACTCCACGCCATGAGCGATAGAAGTCAGTAATACCACCTATCATTTGAAATAAAGTCAAAGCTGTCAGAAATAGCAGCCACCATAACGATGAGAATGTTTGAGAATGAATATGAGTAAGTAAGTAGAGTCCTGCAAACATCACAAAAATATCCGAAAAACGCTGCAACATCGAAATGATTGAAGCATTTGTTCTGGTGCGCAATCCGTGAACGGTTGTCATCTTATCTTCCTTGCCTAAGTCATGCGTTATCAGAGACATGATTTAGACCTCACTTTAGTTGATATGGTTATCACTTATTAAATAATTCAGCATACAGGGTGTGCGTTTTCGATATCATAGCTTGAGAGGTAAAGTTTTGGGTAAAGAAAGCGTTGCCTTTCTGTCCCATAACCCTCAATTCAGATTTGTCTAAGTTGTTCAACACTGATACTAATGAGTTCACATCCCCGTTTTTGAAAAGATATCCCGTATCGCCGTTTACGACCACTTCGGGTAAAGAAGTGGCATCACTGGAGATGACAGGCAAAGAGTAACTCATTGCCTCAAGGGGAACCATAGCAAAACCTTCCCAACGGCTAGGTATAACTAAAACATCGGCAGCGCGAAAATAATATTCCATCTGTCCGGACTTTAACCACCCTGTATATTCTGCATCAGGCAGTTTCTCTATTGCTTGAGAACCATGGACAGTATCACCGATTAATGTAAGTTTGATATTTGGATTGGCTACTTTTTTCATCGCCTCAATTAAAATATCATAGCCTTTTTGGTAATCGAAACGTCCAACAAAGAGTAGATTGATCTCATGGTTATCAACATCACTGTTATCTTTATTTGAGAGTGTCCTAAACCCTACCCCATTATGAACAACAAAAAGCTTATCCGGGTTAATACCATGTTCTTTTGCCTTGTCAGCTTCATATTGGCTAACGCATATAATAGCATCGGTCATAGGCAACAGTGCTTTTTCAATCAAAGCATATAATCGTTTCTTTTTACCGCTGGTTTCCATCAGAAAACTGAACGCATGTGGACAATAAAAGACTTTAGGTCTTACCACAGGATAGAGAAAAATAAGGCAAGTACGTCCAATGACGCCAGCGAAAGAACTATGTAGATGGACAATGTCAGGTTTAAATTTAAGTACGGTTTTACAGAAAGACACTGCAAAAGCAACTAACGCTCCAACCGAACGCCCTTCTCTTTTCCACCTGACAATATTTTCTTCATGTGCGGTATCCAGTTCAATCGCCTGGTCTTCAGGAATCAGGCAGCGAATTTGATAAAGTGCCTTATCATCCTGCTGTGCGGAGACCAGTTGCTTAAGTACGGTTGCAACACCGCCTTTAATCGTCTCTGCAGCATGAAGGATCTTCATTTAATCTTCCTTTTTGAATTTCCCAAAGTTTAAATACACATAAAACATCAAGGGATAAAATGGTGCCAGGTGACGAAGATAACTACCATAGTCCGGTTCAAATATGCTTTGCACAACGGTAAATGAAATAATTATCAGTGAAAATATAATGAGTATCGGATTACCTCTGGTTTGTAGTGCATTGTGTAAAGTTTTCCAGATACGATGAAACATTATAATAATAAAGAACGAAATCAGCACATAGTACGGTGATAGCAACAGTATAAGCGGGAATGGGAAATAAAACGTTACCCATGTAATTGTAACATTTATCCAGCCAAATATTGGATTCCCGGAACCTACCCAAGGTGTAATTAGAGTATTACTACCGTCGCCAGTTCTCTCGAGCCTATGTTCATTCACTGCAGTACGAAATGAGTCAACATCTATTCCCAATCCGTATTGAAACCCAATAGCCAATACTAGCAGGGATAGTATACACATAACAAAAATCCATTTTGCATGACTTATAAAGCGCGTCATGAATAACAGACCATAAAATTCAATTAAAAACAAAAACCAATAAGTTCGAAAATAGTAAGCATAAAATAAAGCAAATAGTGTCCAGATAATAAGACCGCCAATGCGACTATAAAAGGTCAGCAATAACGGCATAATCATGAGGAAAACTATAAAATCCTTACTTTGCCAGGTAAGGTTAATCATTGATGAGAAGCAAAAGAATAAAAACACTGATAAATCGATAAGATTAAGCGTCCCTCCTTTCACTTTTACAAAAATAAAAGTGTAAACACTAATTAATATCAGTGACGAAATGAGTGCAAAGACTATCGAACTTTGCTCAAAACCCAATAACTTATAAAAGTATGCAGTACTACCATATGAATTCCCCATGGCAAATCCATATGTATATTTCATAAAACTGAATATAGTTAGCTGGTCTGAGAAAAAGTAGGAATTCATCACCGATTCTTTAATCAGCGCAACACCTATCATCATAATCAGCATTAAAAGGAAAAGCATAAAGGTCATATGCGGATCGAAATAAAGATAGCGATCTTTTCTTAAACCAACCTTAAGTGATATAAATTTCATTCTTTTTCGCCAATTTGGATTTTCGAATTTTTATTATTCTCCGAGGAAATTTTTTTCATCATTATGGACATTAGTTTTTTTATTCTTTCATTCATCATTGCCATAAAATGTGTCAGTTTTATTTTCCCTGTGAAAAGAAAACTGAGATATATTTTAATCCCTTTAATCTTTTCATCTGAAGATAACAGATAACTATCTGCAATTATCTTTGCATAGAATCCAAACCAGATATGATCAGGAATTCGCGTTTTTATACTCTCCAGCCAGATTAGAGATTTATCGCGTTTACCATCGGATGAGATACGTGTAATAGCATCTGAATCATCATAAATGGTTAAAGCTTCATCAAGATAATAGAACTTAGCATGATTTTCTTGTAAGCGTAGAGCAAAGTCCCAGTCCTGATGTTTTTTTAGTTGTGGATCAAAACCAGTTATTTTTGCAATATTCGCATCCAACATCAAGGTGCTTGTTTGAAAATCGTTGCCAAGGAGCAGATACTCCATAATCGAACTAACATTCTTTACATTTTTATTTCTTCTAATGTGTAAACCTTCTGCACGCTTATTAAATTTAGCCGTCATGCATACACGGTCTTGAGTTGGTTGTTGCTGTAGAAAATCAAGTTGAGTGGCCAACTTTTCAGGTAACCACTCATCATCAGAATCAAGCAGGGCTATAAACTTACCCGTGCTACGCTCTATTCCTTCATTACGAGGACGCGTGCCACCACTATTGGCTTTGAGTTGTATAAAATTAACTCGTGGATCCATTACCGTCGCCATAACCTCTGCGGTATGGTCTGTAGAAGCATCATCTACCACAAAAACTTCAATATTCTCATGGGTCTGTTCAAGAACGCTGGTTAGGGTTTTTAGAATGATGTCAGCACGATTAAAGGTAGGAATTACTACACTAATTAAGGGTGCGGTAGAACTATCCATATTACTTATCTCAATATGATTCATTTTAAAAACCTTAAAAGCCAACCGGTTATCCGGTTGGCTTTTATCGAAGGTTTATTTATTAAGGCTTAGTTGATTCGTAGCTGTAGTGATAATAACCATAGCCATAGTAGCTGGCAGCTTTTTTCATTACCAGGTTGAGAATGGCCCCTCGGATTTCAATGCCACTCTGTTCAAACCTGCGCATACTGACTTCAACTTCTTTAACAGTCGTTTTCTCAAAACCTGCAACCAACATACTGGTTCCCGCCTGCAAACCAATTATTGCTGCATCGGTTACCGCCAGAATTGGTGGAGTATCGATAATCACAATGTCATACCGCTTCTGCACATCGTCCATCAAATCTACAAACTTCTGGCTCATCAATAGCTCAGAAGGATTCGGTGGTAACTGACCACGTGGAATGAAGTCAAGCCCTTCCACGTTTGTATTGCGGATTGCTTGTTCTACATTCGCCTGGTTTGACAACACATCAGACAGGCCGTGTTTGTTATCAGACTGGAACAGATCATGCGAGTAACCTTTACGTAAATCACCATCAATAAACAGGATGCGCTGACCAGACTGTGCCATTACCGCTGCCAGGTTACTACTAATAAACGTCTTTCCGATATCAGGACTGGTACCTGAAATCATAATTACGTTATTTTTCGCATCCATCATTGCGAAGTGCATAGTAGTACGCAGACTGCGTATTGCTTCAATCGATAAATCAGCCGGATTGGCGATTGCAAGTAATTCACCAGCACGTAGTTCTTTTTTGCCTTTGAATTTGCCAAGATCGCTAAGCTTACGATCTTTTTGCTGCTGCCATTCAGAAATAGGGATACTGGCGTAAACGTTAATACCGCTACTTTCCAGCTGCTCAGGACTTTCAATTCCACGAATAAGGATCGTTTTCATGATCACATAGATTGAGGAAATAATCAGACCCAAAATCAGTGATACTGCAATAATGATTACTGAACGAGGTGCAATTGGGCTTGCAAGTGCCAGTGCGGGATCGACTATACGCACATTACCTACAGTGCTGGCCTTATTGATGCTCAGTTCTTGCTGCTTGTTTAAGAGTTGCATAAAGACTGCCTGACCTGCATCAACATCTCGCGTCAGGCGGATGATTTCTTGCTGTGTTCCAGGTAAGCCGCTAATTTTCTTCTCGAGGTTTTTTTTCTCATCTGCCAGAGTCTGACGCTTTTCCAGCAAAGTACGGTAAGCTGGGTGCGATTTAGTATAGAGCTTGGATATTTCTGCCTCGCGGAATGTCAATTCATTCAGCTGATTATCGACGTTTACCATCGTATCCAGCATCGATTTTGCTTCCAGTGACAGATCTACTGAATCATTAGCCTGACGGAACTGATTCAGTTTATTCTCGGCCTCGTCAAGTGTTTGACGTACCTCAGGCAACTGATTTGTTATGAAGTTGAGGCTCTTTTCTGCTTCAGCTGATTTACGCTCAACATTCTGCAACAAGTAGTTTTCGGTAATTGAACGCAGAATCGCCTGAGTTTCATCAGGATCGGTACCATTAAGCGTTAGGGATAAAACGCCAGTATCCTTACCTTGATCAATTACAGTCAGCCGCGACACAAGATTGTTATACGTTTGCAGATACCCATTCTTTACTATGGTAAAAGAATCACCTGCCTCAGCATCAGTATCGGAAATCAAAATACTGTTGTTATCTTTCTTTGCCAGTACACCAATCTTACCACTCAGTACTTCGCCATCGCTGGAAGAGAGCGTGAAGGATTTATTATCGCCGATCTTCAGCTCCAATCCCTGGCCAATTAACTCTGGCGCAATGTTAAAGCGCGATACGTTGATCCTTTTTGGCTTTTCTCCCGTTAAGCGAGCCCAGCCAGCGCCGATAATAGGCGTATGATTTTCTTTAACTATTGTCTGAAGATTGAGATCTTCAACCGTTTTACCTAACACCATACGAGACATTAATAGTCCGATTTCGGCATCAGATCTCGGCTTGGAATCCGGCATGATACTGGATAACTGACTTAACACCAGGCTACCCTGACTCTGCTCTACCTGAACCAATGCATCAGCTCTATAAATTGGTGTTGCAAGCATTGAGTATATTACACCGACTAATGTAAATAAGGCGGTGACACCGAGGATAAGCCAACGGTGATCAACTAATGAACCATATATACGTGCTACATCAATTTCATCTTTAGCATCTGCAACTTTCTGCGTGCTATCTGATTTTTTATCTACCATTATTATGCCTGATTATCGGTTTAGTGCGTGAGCCCATTTCTGAGCGGCGTCATCCAATAAAAGATATACGGATTCAAAAGCTTCCATACTTTTTCTGTATGGGTCAGGAATCTCTCGTCCTGATGCCCAATGCCCAAACAGCATCGTCTTACCCCGGACTTCAGGTGCAATTTTTGTAATGTCATTGATATGTTTTTTTTCCATAACCAGGATCAGATCATAACTTCGGCACATTGAAGCTGTAATTTGTTGTGCGCTGTGGCTTTCCAGGGAAAGCTCCCTTTTCTCTGCCACAGCCTTGGCGCTGGCATCAGCTTCATGGCCAACCAATGCCCCCAATCCTGCGGAGTCAACTTTCAAATTGGGGCAGTACTTTCTTAACAGCCGTTCTCCGGTCGGAGAGCGACAAATATTGCCTACGCAGACAATTAATACTGAATTAAACATACAGGTTTACCAAGTTTTGATCTGATGGGTAGTACTGACACCATAGCGAACAGTGTTAATCGTCGGCAGCAACTGGCTGATAACACGATTCCAGCGCGTGAGTGGCGTTGCCGTGACGTAAACAATATCGTATGGCTGAAGCTGGAACTCAGTTCCCATCACCATTGCTGTGGCATCTGAGGTATCTAACTGATAGATATTGGCCATTTTTCCGCCTTGCTCACGGTTAGGACGTATTACAAATACCCCTGTCGCGTTAGCTACAGTCTGATCGACACCCTCTGAATTGCCCAAAGCTTCCGTCAGCGTCATACCGCTGCGATCCATTTTTAATGTCTGTTGCTTATTCACTTCACCCATCACAAACACTTTCAGGTCATCATTACGTGGCACGTAGAGAATATCACCTGGATAAAGCAAATAGTTTTGCGTGAGATCTCCATTTTGCATTAATGCTTGCAGCGAGATACGTTTCTCAACACCATTATGAGTCAGAACCACATTGCGCCAGTCTGCATTGGCAGATAAACCACCCGCTGAGTTAATGGCATCGAGAACAGTTAACGGAATGTTGGTAATAGCCTGTTTACCCGAAGTTCCAACTTCGCCGGTCACATAGACCTTTTGTGAGCGGAAACCAGCAATATTTACATCCACCTGCGGACTTTCAATATAAGTCGCAAGACGACGCTGTATCTCATCGCGCACTTGCTGGATGGTTTTACCCAATACACTTACCTTTCCAATGTATGGATAGAAAATAGTGCCATCAGAATGAACCCAGTTACCCGTATCGCTGGCACTGCGGTATTGACCTGCTGGAGTAGTCAATTCTGGATGATCCCAGACGGTGACGCTCAGGACGTCGCCGATACCAATGCGGTACTCATAGCCTGCAAGCTCTCGATCCAACTGAGGATTTGGTCGGGCAACTACAGGGGCAGTTCGCATCTGCTCAATCAACATCGGAGTCATTGGGTAAACGTTGACCATTTTATCGATATCATAATCAGCATCTTGCTGCTTAATCACATCTTTACCGCTTGTCGAAACGTTTTGCCCAGGGATTATGGTACAACCACCGAGCAGTGTTATTGACACCAGTAAGGGAGCCAACTTAAGTTTTGATTTCATCATTGAATTTTCATCGCTGTTGCTGATTTATTATCTTGAGCGGCCAACACCGCAAAGTGTTCGTGAACCATCTCCATCCACGTCCAGCTTTTTACCCAACTATTTAGTCCCATCATCAGGGAGCTACTCCCTGAAGCCAGCCTAATCAAATGCTGATTTACGCTGCTCATCAGGAAGTCCAAAAATTCGCATGCAACCGAAGGAGGAAGTGTAGCAATATGCCGCTAACCGACAAGCCGTAACTGTACGAAATCGCTGATTTTTGTCAGATTCATCCGAAGATACATTTTACGCAGATTATCACATCAAATTAAATAGAAACCACTTTATAGCTTTTATCTTAAAGTGGCCTGATAAAAGATATTTATGTTGACTGGCTGAATAGTAATGCTTAAGCAATTTCAGACACGCTACCGCCCCTGGCTTGCAGCTACCAACGCTGTTAGGAGGGACAGAGCTATTACGAGGACAAAGATTAGGTGAATTCCAGCGTTAAAACTGAAAACCCACCATTAAATCCGTTTCAGGGTTGTCTGCTTACCAGAGGCCCATTTATCACGATGTGATCACATAAGTTATGACCAGATTTTCATACTATTGAATGTTTGTTACAAGGGCGGGAAGCCAGATCCCGGCCACTTTCAGATTAAGACTAACTTAAATTATCCTATCACATTAATAATCAATAGGTTAGGCTTAAAAAAGAAATCAGTCGTTTCCGGAAAATTCTATGTTGATAATACTATTTTTATCGTTATTAACCTAAATTCGCTGCAATTTCCATCAGTATAAATTTTCCGCCTGTCATGCGGTGGATAAAAGTCGTGCGACACGCGTGTCTTTTGCCCATTTATCCTCAACTTAGGATTAGTCTTAGATAGCATTGCGTTTTTGCGCTTCCCGTTCCAATATCAGCATTAATCTGGTTAATGCATCTTATAAGGTAAATTACGTCGTATGGAATGGATCGCCGATCCGTCAATTTGGGCCGGTCTGGTCACGTTGATCGTGCTGGAGCTGGTGTTAGGTATTGATAATCTTGTTTTTATAGCCATCCTCGCAGAGAAACTGCCGCCTGCGCAACGCGATCGCGCGCGCGTAACGGGCTTGTTACTCGCGCTGGTGATGCGTTTGCTGCTGCTGACCTCTATTTCCTGGCTTGCCACCCTGACTAAACCGCTGCTTACTCTGGCAGGGCATCCGTTCAGTGCGCGTGACCTGATTATGCTGGTTGGCGGAGTATTCCTGTTGTTTAAAGCCACCATGGAGCTAAATGAGCGGCTTGAAGGTAAGGACGAAGAGCAGAATACGCAAAAGCGTGGCGCACGTTTCTGGCCGGTAGTGGCGCAAATTGTGGTGCTGGACGCCGTGTTTTCACTGGATTCGGTGATTACCGCAGTGGGTATGGTGGATCATCTCGCGGTGATGATGGCCGCTGTCGTGGTGGCAATTTTCCTGATGCTACTGGCCAGTAAGCCCCTCACCCGCTTTGTTAACAGTCACCCGACGATTGTTATTCTCTGTCTCAGTTTCTTGCTGATGATTGGTTTTAGTCTGATCGCCGACGGTTTTGGTTTCCATATCCCTAAGGGCTATCTCTACGCGGCTATCGGTTTTTCGGTGATTATCGAAGCGCTGAATCAGCTGGCGCAGTTTAATCGTCGTCGCTTCCTGTCGGCGAAGCTGCCGCTACGCAAACGGACTGCCGAAGCGGTGCTGCGCCTACTGCGCGGGCACCATGAGAATGCCGATCTCGATGCTGAAACCTCATCACTGGTGGCCGACCATAACGAAAGTCAGGGCATTTTTAATAAGCAGGAACGCCTGATGATCGCCCGGGTGCTGGGCATGGGGCAGCGAAGCGTTCGCAGTATCATGACGTCACGCCACGATATTGAGAATATCGATCTCAGTGATGAGCCGGCGAAAATCATGGAGCAGCTCGATCGCAATCAGCACACGCGTATTATCATCACCGAAAAGAGTGACGAACCGCTGGGGGTAGTGCATGTTATTGACCTGCTGCAACAGTCGCTGCATGAAAACTCTCTCGATTTGCGCGCACTGATTCGCCAGCCGTTGGTGTTTCCCGAGCAGTTGCCGCTGTTACAGGCGCTGGAGCAGTTCCGTAATGCCCGTACGCACTTTGCTTTTGTCGTCGATGAATTTGGTTCGGTGGAAGGCGTGGTGACGCTAAGTGATGTGATGGAGACGATTGCCGGTAATTTGCCCAATGAGAGCGAAGAGCTGGATGCGCGTCACGATATTCTGCAAAACGAAGACGGTAGCTGGACCGCCAATGGTCATATGCCGCTGGAGGATCTGGTGATGTATCTGAAACTGCCTCTCGATGAGAAGCGCGAGTATCACACCATTGCCGGGCTATTAATGGAGCATCTGCAACGTATTCCGCAGGAAGGCGAAGAACTTCAGGTTGGCGACTATCTGTTCCGCACCCTAAAGGTTGACAGTCATCGGGTACAGAAGGTGCAGATTATTCCGTTACAGGTTCCGGAATCGATAGCTTAAGACGGGAGCCGGAAACGGCTTCCGTTCTGATGGCATGCAGGGATGCAAATCTTCGGCACGGGCGGCGATAACGCCGCCCCTACGGGTAAGATGTTGATATCATTTGTGCAATACCGGCTCCCGGCCTGAGAATATGCCGGGTGCCGCCCCTGTAATTACTTCTTATCCTTCAATAATTGCTTCGCATCTTCGCTGTTTTTATCGCCCTGATTACGTTCAATCCAGCTGTTAATCCGCGATTTGGCTTCGTCCTGAATGCGTTTACGCAGCACCTGGTCAACCTGTAAAGAATATTGCAGGCTATCCCACGCGCCATACAGCCGCAGCGGGATAGCGGTTTCTGTCAGTTTTTGCACCAGTTCGTTATTGCCCTGCCAGCCATTGATTACCTTGATGTTAAAGGTGATATCACACTGCTGACTGTCGAGGTCAATAATACCTTTGCCCGCGAGATCAAGCATCGCTGAACGCCCTTGCAGGTTGACCAGTGCCATGGAACCATTGTCGAGCTGGAGCGAGCCTTTCAGGTGCTGTACTTCAGTGTAGCTGACATCAGAGTCAGTGCCACGCACCTGATCGCTGCTGCGTTCAACCGCACGCTGAATCATCTGCTGGAAATTCAGCCCGGCCAGCCGCGCATTTTGCATAGTCATCTCAGCGTTGCCACGCCAGTGTTGCTTGAAATCTTCCACGCTAAGTCCATTGCCGTGCAGTTTTCCCTTCATTGACAGCTTGCCACTGACCGTTTCCGGCAGTTCGAAAGCTTTCAGCAACGGTGCCAGCTCAATTTGATTGAACACCGGCTGGAAGGTGACCTGAGTCAGTGGATTACGGATATTCACCGTGCCTGGCAGTGAGAAATCGCCGGAGTCAGTTTTGCCGGTCAGGGTAGCAATATTCATCGCCCCGTGGTCGTTACTGCCGGCAAGCTGTACCTGGCTGAAATCCATACCGCGCCAGCGCAACGCATCAATCTGCATCCTCAGCGTCGCCGTGATGGCATTGAGCGGTGAGTTTTCATTGCTGCGTTCGGCTGGCTGGGCAATCACCGGCGCGCGGCCAGCGGTATGTACCTGCGATGGATGGGCGTCGCTGACGGTTTGCAGAAAGTTTCTACCGACAAGCGTATCGATATCCAGCTTCGGCGCATGAAGATCGATATTGAGATCCGGCGTAGCGCCTAACTTTCCAGAAACAGTGCCATTCAGCTGACTGTTATTGACAGTTAACGCGATATTTTTTAGCGAGAATTGCTGGGTTTCATCCAGCCAGTCAGCCAGCAGCGATGCTTCACCCTGCAAGCCTTGCGGCGGTAAATCCGCCCCTTTTAACTGCCAGCTGAGTCGATCAATATTGCCGGCAATGCGCTGTGGATACTCAGTGACATCCATCGCCCCGTTCAGTGCCAGCTGAAGCTCACGTTGATCGCGACTGACGCGCGTCGTCAGTTCCACACGGGCTTGTTTACGGTCGTTTTGCGCCAGGTTGAGGTTGATATCGCGGAAATTAATTTGTTCACCGCCAGCCTGTTGCCAGACCAGCAAGCTGTCCGCCACCTGCAATTTGGCGATATCAAATTTCCAGCCGCTGACCGGTTCCGGAGCCGATGAGCCAGATGGGCCAACCGGCGCATTTTCCGGGCGCTGCGCCTCGCTTTCAGGGGTAACGCGGATCACCGCGTTTTTCAGCATCACCTGTTTAACACTGAGCTGATGAGATAACAGCGGCAGAAGATTGACATCAAGGCGCATATTTTCCGCATTAATCAGCGGCTGCTGCGCGCCAGGTGCGGTGATCGACATCCGTCCGGCAAGAATGCTCAGCTGCGGCCAGACGTGCCAGCGCAGATTGCCTTGCAGCTCCAGTTTATAGCCACTGCGCTGTTCAACTTGCTGCACCATATAGGCACGAAAATCGTTGGGATTCACCAGCAGTACCAGCGCTGACATGCCTGCCACAATTACTACCAACAATATGGCCAGCGTGGTAATCAATCTTCTCATCCGATCCTCTTATCCGCCTGAAGCGCCAGGCTGTTAGTCTTTATCAATTCGGCTGGCAACCGCGCCTTGCTGATCCTTATATTTCGCATCCTGACGACGGTTATAAGGGCGCGCAGCCGGACCTGACAATGGTTCAAAGCTTAGCGCACCAATCAGCATTCCGGGGCGTAATGCTAAAGGAAGCTTACCGGAATTATAGAACTCAAGAACTATGCAGCCCTGCCAGCCGGGATCGATACGATGGGCGGTGACGTGAACCATTAAGCCAAGACGCGCCAGCGACGAGCGCCCATCCAGCCAGCCGACCAGGTCATCAGGAATCGTCACCGACTCAAAGGTGACCGCCAGCGCCAGCTCTCCCGGATGCAGAAAGAAGGCTTCCCCTTCCGGCAGCACGATTTCATCGCTCATTACCCGATCGAGTGCCGCGCTGACTTCATTTTTTGGCCCGCTTAAATCAATAAAGGCAGCGGTATGACCGCGAAAGGTGCGAAATTTATTGCCCAGGCGCACATCCACCGTTGCGCCACTGATGCGCTCTACCGGTGGACGCGGCGTAATTTCAAGCTTGCCGCTGTCAAGCCAGGCTTCGATATCGCGATCGCATAATCTCATCGCCGTCTACTCCATCACTGTATTGGTTGCTAACACTGCCACAGGGTTAGCGCAAACGCTATGCCAACCCTGTCATTTTTAAGGCATTTAATCATCGGGTGGCAAGCACGCCGCCGCTACTCGAAGAACTGATTGATCTTCGCTTTCAGAATATCGATCGCGATACGGTTTTTACCGCCGCGCGGCACAATAATGTCAGCATACTGTTTGGATGGCTCAATAAACTGCAGGAACATTGGGCGCACCGTTTTTTGATATTGTGCCATCACCGAATCCATCGAACGCCCACGCTCATTGACATCACGCTTCATACGACGCATCAGACAAATATCCAGTGGCGTATCAACGAAAATTGAGAAATTCATCTCCTGACGCAGACGCGCATCGGTCAGCAGCAGAATGCCTTCCAGAATAATGACTTTTTTTGGCTTCAGATGGATAGTTTCTTTGGTGCGGGTGTGGTCAACATAGCTGTAAACCGGCAATTCAATCGCCTGCCCCGATTTCAGCATCTGCAAATGTTGCAGCAGCAGATTGTGATCCATGGCGCTGGGATGGTCGTAGTTGGTTTTTACCCGCTCTTCCATGGTGAGGTGGCTTTGGTCTTTGTAGTAGCAATCTTCCGGGATCACGCCGATATGTTCATCGCCGACCTGATCGCGAACTTCACGATACAAGGTACTGGAGATTAAGCTTTTCCCCGACGCTGATGCGCCTGCGATTCCTACAATGACGCATTGGTGAGACTTGTCAGTCATAAAATTAAAGACCTGATAACTATGTGACTAATCGATAAGGCGGAGTCGTTTTGCTCTGCCTTATTGACGGGTCAGGAATGAGAGGGTTGTTTCGCTGGCAATTATAGGGATTTAGCTGAAGTGATGCCAGAAAAAACCGGTATCGCGCTTTTCAGAAATTCCCCCTTTGGCGCAAACTGTTTTCCTCGGTAAACTCATGGTTATCTGGCGCGCTGGCCTGAAGTCCGTTATTACCCTGAAGGAAAACTATGTCCTGGAACACATTAAGCTATCTTGGTGACAGCATGTTGCTCATCCCCACCGCAGTGATTATTGCGCTGGTGATGCCGTGGAAAAATAACGATCGGCGCGCCGTGTGGTTCTGGATTGTGGTTTTCTGCCTCGCCGGCGCGCTGGTCAGCCTGTCTAAAATTGCGTTTATGGGGTTTGGCATTGGCAGCGCACGCTTTAACTTCACCGGTTTTAGCGGCCACAGTGCGATGTCCGCTACCCTGTGGCCGGTGATGTTCTGGCTGCTGTCCGGCCGTTTAGCTTCAATGGCGCGCGTCACAGCGGTGGCGGTCGGCTATCTTATCCCATTGATGGTCGGCTTTTCGCGTCTGGAGCTGGATGTCCACTCCACCAGCGAAGTGGTCAGCGGCCTGTTACTGGGCTATACCCTGAGCAGCGCATTCTTGATCTCACAGCGCAGCTCTCAGCTAAAAGGGTTTAGTGTGGTGCAGCTTTGCGTCGCGCTGCTGGTGCCGGTGCTGCTGTTCAGTCATGGCCGCCTGGCGACCACCCAGGGCTTTCTGATCAATCTCTCCAAAGAGATCACCGGCTTAAAGAAACCGTTTACCCGTACCGAATTATTGAAACAGCATTAACCAACGGGTTTTTTATCGCCCTCTTCCGGCCGCGCGGTTTCCCGGTTATGGCGCGCATTATTTCGCTTTGCCACAAGCATTGCACAACGAATGTGCTAGCATGCAACAAGAAACGAGTATTGTTGAAAGCGTGTAAATCAGCCTGTTCGGCTCTCAGGCATGCAGCTGGAACCGATGATGACAGCAGATATTCTCTCTCACCGACTCACCACTTCAGGGTGGGGAAAAGCGTTAATCCTGGGCGCGTTAAGCTTCGCGCTGACGCTATTTTGTATTGAACTGATCATGGTCAATGGCAATATCTCGCCATTATGGTTTCCCACCACCCTGATGACCGTGGTGGTGTTCCGTCACTCCCTTGCTGCGCTGTTGCCGCTGCTGCTCAGTTGTCTGGTCGGCGTGGTGTTAGCCAATGCATTAATGCTTGGTGTGTCGTGGGCCAATATTAGCTTTCCGCTGGTAAATTTATTGCAGGCTTTGGCTGGCGGCTTTCTGCTGCGGCGGGTTCTTGATCGTAAAGCGCCCCTTAGCTCGCTAAGCAGCTGGTACAAAATGCTGGCGGCCATTGGAGTTGCCGCGCCACTGTTCGGCGGATTGCTGGCTAACGGCTTGCTGAATGATGCTGGCGCTCCGCCACTGCACTTTATCGCCACCTGGGCAATATCAGAAATGATCGGGATGCTGGCGCTGGCGCCGGTTTGTCTGCTGTGGCG
>NZ_JRXE01000003.1:120596-137466 GCF_001267535.1 Winslowiella iniecta
CAATATCGCCATGATGTCGCTGATGCTGGCATACCACTTTCTGAATTTGTACGCCGAAGGCACCCATGAAATTGCCAATGCCCCCTGGCTGCCCTTCCTGCTGGTGCTGATTCCCAGCCATATGATGACACTGGCGATGTATTCGTTTCGTGAAGAGAAGAAACATATCAGCGAAAGCGAGCGCCGTTTTCGCAATGCGATGGAGTATTCTGCGATTGGTATGGCACTGGTGGCCCCTGACGGCAGCTGGTTACAGACCAATAAGTCACTGTGTCATTTACTTGGCTACAATCCTGATGAACTAAGACGGCTAAATTTTCAGCAAATCACCCATCCCGACGATCTGGATGACGATCTCAGCCAACTTAATGCTTTGCTGGCCGGAACCATCGAAAGCTATACCCTGGAAAAACGCTATGTGCGTAAAGACCGTAACATTGTCTGGGCGCGTCTGGCGGTGTCGCTGGTGCGGAACTCAGACCATCAGCCGCTCTATTTTATTTCCCAGGTTGAAGATATCACCGCGCTGAAACACTCCAATGAACAGAATCGTCTGCTGATGGAACGCATTACCATCGCCAATGAAGCTGGCGGCATTGGTGTGTGGGACTGGTATCTCGACAGTAATGAGATCAGTTGGGATCGGCGAATGTACGAAATTTTTGAGCTATCCGGTGAGCAACCCCCTACCGATCAATACTGGATCGGCTGCGTGATCCCGGAAGATCGTGCGATGGCCGAGCAAGCGCTGAAGAATGCGATAAAACTGCGTGAGCCTCTCAACGTTGAATACCGCATCAAGAGCAGCAACGGAATTCGCTATATACGTACCCAGGCCAACCGGATTCTCCGCGATGACGGGCGCGTTGAGCGTATTCTCGGCATCAGCCAGGATGTGACTGAAATTCGGACGCTGAATGAAGCTCTGTTTCAGGAAAAAGAGCGCATGCTGATTACCCTCGACTCCATCGGCGAGGCGGTCATCAGTACCAATGAAGAGATGCTGGTGACATTTATGAATCCGGTCGCTGAAGAGATGAGCGGCTGGTCGCAGGAGCGCGCGGCCGGTAAACATATCAGTAAAATTTTGCATATTACCCACGGCAGTAAAGGGCCGGAAATGGAAAATCTGCTGCTGTGCAAGCTACCTGCGGTCAAAACCACCCCCGATTTTGAGCAGGATTTGGTGCTGCACAATAATGCGGGCGATCAGTTTGATATTCACTACAGCATTACCCCGTTGAATACAATTGAAGGCCGCATTATTGGCTGCGTGATGGTGATTCATGACGTCAGTGAATCGCGGGAAATGTTAAAACGCCTGAGCTACAGTGCCTCACACGATATGCTGACGCGTTTACCTAACCGCTCCAGCTTTGAACATCAGTTGAAGCGACTGCTGGTTTCGTCCGGAGAACATCAGCATCAGCACGTGCTGACCTTTATTGACCTTGACCGCTTTAAAGCCATCAATGATACCGCGGGTCATGCAGCCGGGGATGCATTGCTGCGTGAGCTGGCGAAAATAATGCAGTCCCAGCTGCGCAGCAGCGATCTGCTGGCGCGCCTGGGCGGTGATGAGTTTGGCCTGTTATTAAGCGACAGTTTAACGGAGAGTGCCCGAGAGATCGTCCAACGCCTGGTCAACAGCATCAATGAGTATCGTTTCCTGTGGGAAGGACGACTGTATCGCGTCGGTGCCAGCGCCGGACTGACGCAAATTAGCAGCAACAACTGTATTGCCAGCGAAGTGATGGCGCAGGCAGATTTTGCCTGTTATAACGCCAAACATAATGGTCGCGGCCAGATCTCGGTGTATGAGGCGCGTCTGCAACGCCAGTTGCGGCCAGTGATGACGCGAGAAGAGAATATCCGCACCCTTCAGGAAAATCCGCTGCGCATGCTGGCCTCGCCGGTCGCCCCGCCGCGTAAAACGCAGGCGGTCAGTTTCTGGCTGATTAGCCTGCAACTGTTTTCGCGCACCGGCCAGGAGATAAGTGAAGCGGAATTCCGCGCCAGCCTGCATGACCCCGAGCTGTTTATCGCGCTGGATCGCAAAGTTATCGATACCTTTTACACCAGCTATGGCGAAGGCGTGGCACGCAAAGCAATCAGCCTCGCCCTGCCGCTGTCGGCTTACGGTTTAAAAGATGACACCTTTATCAGCTATCTGCTGGCCAGAATCCGGAGCGGCAGCGTGCAGGGTAATCTGCTGCGCTTTATGCTCGATGTTGACACCTTGCTTGAGCAGGATGAAACCCTGCATGCCAATATCGCCCGCCTGCGCGCCCTCGGCTGTGGCATTGTGCTGCGCGAGTTCGGGCGTAACCTCGATGCGTTCAACCTGCTGCATGCCGACGAAATTGACTATCTGATGCTTAGTGCGGACCTGGTGACCAACGTCCACTGCAACCTGATGGACGAAATGATGGTGTCGATCATTCATGGTCATGCGCTGCGGCTGAATATCGCCACGGTCGCCGGCCCGGTTGAGTTGCCGCTGGCGTTGACCACGCTGGCCACCATGGGTGTCGATGTGGTGTGGGGTGACGCGGTCGGCAGCCCGCAGACGCTCAGTGCCTTGCTGACTAACAGTTACTTCGCGATTAAATAGCCCTTCTCCGCTGTTGTTGTCCCGCCTGTTGCCCTCCGCAGAAAGCCGGATGGTATTGATTGCCCTGCACGACGTACTGCGCTAAAGTCGCCCCCTTTTTTCGCCGTTGGGAGGCAAAACATGTTTATCGGTTTCGATTACGGGACGGCAAACTGCTCGGTAGCTGTTATGGAGCAGGGTACGCCACGCCTGCTGCCGCTGGAAAATAATTCGCCGTGGTTGCCCTCAATGTTATGTGCACCTACCCGCGAAGCGATCAGCGAATGGCTGTTCCGTCATCATCAGGTTGCCACGCCGGACGCCGAAAACCAGGCGCTGCTGCGTCGCGCCATCGCCTTTAACCGCGAAGAAGATATCGAGGTCAACAGCAACAGCGTGCAGTTTGGTCTGGCATCGCTGGCGCAATATATGGATGACCCGGAAGAGGTGTGGTTTGTTAAATCACCGAAATCATTCCTCGGTGCCAGCGGACTGAAGCCGCAGCAGATCGCGCTGTTTGAAGATTTGGTTTGCGCCATGATGCTGAATATCCGCAAAACCGCGCAAAGCCAGCTGGGTAGTGATATTCAGCAGGCGGTGATTGGTCGGCCGATTAACTTCCAGGGATTAGGCGGCGATGACGCCAACCGTCAGGCGCAGGGTATTCTGGAACGCGCCGCGCATCGTGCCGGTTTCCGTGACGTGGTGTTTCAGTTTGAGCCGGTCGCGGCCGGGCTGGATTTCGAAGCCACACTGCAAAAAGAGACCCGCGTGCTGGTGGTGGATATCGGTGGTGGTACCACTGACTGCAGTATGCTGCTGATGGGACCAGAATGGAGCGCGAAAGCCGATCGCGGCGACAGTTTGCTTGGCCACAGTGGTTGTCGCGTCGGCGGTAACGATCTGGATATTATGCTGGCATTTAAAGAGCTGATGCCGCACCTCGGCCTCGGCGGTCAGACGGCAAAAGGTATTGGACTGCCGGCCCTGCCATGGTGGAACGCCGTTGCCATTAATGATGTTCCGGCACAAAGCGATTTCTATGCTGCCGCCAGCCGTAAAATGTTGCAGGATCTGATTCGCGACGCGCAACAGCCGGACACCGTCAGGCGACTGCTGAAAGTCTGGCAACAGCGTCTCGGTTATCGTCTGGTACGTACCGCAGAAGAGAGCAAGATTGCTCTGTCGGACAGTCGTGAAGTGTCAGCCACGCTCGACTTTATCGAGCCAGCGCTGAGCACCTCAATCAGTGTGGAAGGCTTGCAGGCGGCGATTACCCAGCCGTTAGAGCGTATTCTGGAGCAGGTGAAACTGGCGCTGGCCACCAGCGGCACCCGTCCTGATGTGATCTATCTCACCGGCGGTAGCGCCCGTTCGCCGCTGCTGCGTCAGGCGTTACAGCAGCAGTTGCCGGATATCCCACTGGCGACTGGCGATGATTTTGGTTCCGTCACCGCCGGTCTGGCTCGCTGGGCGCAGGTGATGTTCGCGGGTTGATTAGCGGCTGGCTTCGGCCAGCTGCTCAATCTCTTCCGCCGAGAGTTTCAGCGTCGCCGCTTTGACCAGCTCATCAAGCTGTTGCAGTGAGGTGGCGCTGACAATCGGTGCGGTGATCCCCGGACGTGCAATCTGCCACGCCAGCGCCACCTGCGTTGGCGTGGCATCACGCGCGGCAGCAATCTGATCCAGCGCCGCCAGAATCGTTAATCCACGCGGGTTAAGGTATTGCTTCACCACCCCGTCACCGCGTTTACTTTTGCTGGCATCCTGCGGAGTACGGTATTTTCCGCTGAGGAAACCGCTGGCCAGTGAATAGTAATTAATCACCCCCAGTCCGTGCTCAATGGCCACCTGCTCCAGACCACTTTCATACTCGCTGCGATCATAGAGGTTATATTCTGGTTGCAGCGTTTCGTAACGGGTCAGATTGTGCTGCTCGCTGACCTTCAGCGCTTCCGACAGTCGCTCCGCGCTGTAGTTGGACGCGCCAATCGCCCGCACTTTGCCCTCTTTTACCAGCGCATCAAAGGTCGCCAGGGTTTCGGCCAGCGGTGTATCCTGGTCATCACGGTGCGCCTGATAGAGATCGATATAGTCGGTTTGCAGGCGACGCAGCGAGTCTTCTACCGCCTGACGAATGTAAGCCGGTGCCAGTCCGGTTTTCTGCGGGCTTAATTCCATCCCCACTTTGGTCGCCAGTACTATCTGGTCACGCTTACCGGTTTTCTTCAGCCAGTTGCCGATAATGGTTTCGGATTCGCCACCCTTATTGCCCGGTACCCATGCCGAATAGACATCAGCAGTATCGATAAAAAACAGGCCCTTCTCTACCAGCGCATCCAGCAGAGAAAAGGAGGTTGCCTGATCGATAGTCCAGCCAAACACGTTGCCGCCGAAAGTCAGTGGGGGAACCTGAATCTGGCTACGGCCTAACTGACGGGATGCTAATTGACTCATACTGTTTCTCCTGAAATTAAATGATTTCTGGCGCGACAATGAGCTTAGCAAACATTTTTTACCGCGCTTTGCTGATTTATTGCGAAAGATTTTCAGCAGGTGAATAGTGCCAACGGCTGAGGCCGTCATAATAGCGGGCAGAACCGTACAATCAGGCGACACAACCAAACTATACAGTTATCCTTATTTCCTTCATTTTTCTATCGCCTTAGCTGTCTACACTAAGGTTTTTGTGGGTTACCTCGTTTTGACCCACCAGGATTATCGCCCGCACCGCTGGAGAGCTACTGACAATATGAACGCCGCACGCCGCACACCAAAAAAATTGATTATTGTTGCCATCGTGGCAGTGATTGCCGCCGGTGCGTTCTGGTGGTGGCACCATAACAGCGCCCCCTCATCGCCAGGCGCGGCTGAACCGCAGCAGCAGCGCGGTAAAGGCGGCGCTCGCCGTGGAATGGCGCTGGCTCCGGTCCAGGCCGCCAGTGCAGTGACGCAGAGCGTGCCGCAATACCTTTCCGGTCTGGGAACCGTGACCGCCGCCAGCACCGTTACGCTGCGCAGCCGCGTCGACGGTGAACTGATGGCACTGCATTTTACCGAAGGGCAACAGGTGGCAGCCGGTCAACTGCTGGCCGAAGTCGATCCGCGTCCTTATCAGGTGGCGCTGACTCAGGCACAGGGGCAGCTGGCAAAAGATCAGGCGACGCTGGCCAATGCGCGCCGCGATCTGGCGCGCTATGAAAAGCTGGCAAAAACCGGGCTGGTCTCGCAGCAGGATCTGGATACCCAACGCTCGCTGGTCAGCGAAACGCTGGGCAGTATTAAAGCCGATGAAGGCAGTGTCGCCAGCGCCCGGCTTAATCTGACCTACAGCCGCATTACCGCGCCGATTGCCGGGCGCGTCGGTCTGAAACAGGTCGATATCGGTAACTATATTACCAGCGGCGATACCAACGGCATTGTGGTGATCACCCAGACGCATCCGATAGATGTGGTGTTCAGCCTGCCGGAAAATAATATTGCGACGATTTTACAGGCGCAGAAGAGTGGCGAATCCTTGCTGACAGAAAGCTGGGATCGCAGCAATAAACGTCATCTCACCGACGGTCACCTGCTCAGCCTGGATAACCAGATCGACAGCACTACCGGCACCATTAAGCTGAAAGCACGTTTTGAAAATGCTGACGATACGCTGTTCCCGAATCAGTTTGTCAACGTGCGGCTGAAGGTCAACACGCTGCAAGATGCCATCGTTATTCCGGCCGCCGCGTTGCAGATGGGCAATGAAGGTCACTTTGTCTGGGTAGTTAACAGCGAAAATAAAGTCAGTAAAAAAGGCGTCAGTATCGGGATTCAGGACAGCGAGAAAGTGGTGATCACCGCCGGACTGGAGAGTGGTGAGCGGGTGGTCACCGACGGGCTGGATCGTCTGACGGAAGGCGCGACGGTTGAAGTGGTCGCGCCGCACAGCACGCCGCTGTCATCCGATAACACCGTTCAGCGCGCGAAGGGAGAGCGTTCCTGATGCAGGTTATGCCTCCTGAGTCCGGCGGCGGACCATCACGTCAGTTTATCCTGCGCCCGGTCGCAACTACCCTGCTGATGGTGGCGATTTTGCTGGCGGGGATTATCGGTTATCGCGCATTGCCGGTTTCCGCACTGCCGGAAGTTGACTATCCGACCATCCAGGTGGTGACACTGTATCCCGGTGCCAGCCCGGACGTGGTTACTTCCGCGATTACCGCGCCGCTTGAGCGTCAATTTGGCCAGATGTCCGGACTGAAGCAGATGTCTTCGCAAAGTTCTGGCGGCGCTTCCGTGGTCAATCTACAGTTCCAGCTTAGCCTACCGCTCGACGTTGCCGAGCAGGAAGTGCAGGCGGCGATTAACTCTGCCACTAATTTACTGCCCTCCGATCTGCCCAATCCGCCGGTTTACAGCAAGGTCAACCCGGCCGATCCGCCGATTATGACGCTGGCGGTCACCACCACCAGCATGCCGATGACTCAGGTGCAGGATATGGTGGAAACCCGGGTGGCGCAGAAAATCTCCCAGGTGTCCGGCGTCGGTCTGGTTACCCTCTCCGGCGGCCAGCGTCCGGCGGTTCGGGTGAAAATGAACGCCCAGGCAATCGGCGCGCTGGGGCTGGACAGTGAAACAATTCGCACTGCCATAACCTCTGCTAACGTCAACTCCGCCAAAGGCAGTCTTGATGGCCCGGAACGTTCGATCACGCTGTCGGCCAACGATCAGATGAAATCGGCGGAGGATTATCGCCAGCTGATTGTCGCGTATAAAAATGGCGCAGCAGTGCGGCTTGGTGATGTGGCCACTGTTGAGCAGGGGGCGGAAAACAGCTGGCTTGGCGCCTGGGCAAACCGCCAGCCCGCCATTGTGCTGAATGTGCAGCGTCAGCCTGGTGCCAATATTATTACCACCGCCGACAGTATTCGTCAGATGCTGCCAGCGCTCACCGCGTCACTGCCGAAATCGGTGGATGTACAGCTGCTGTCAGATCGCACCACCAATATCCGTGCCTCGGTTCACGATGTGCAGCTGGAACTGTTGCTGGCGATTTCGCTGGTGGTGATGATTATCTATCTGTTCCTGCGCAATGTTCCGGCGACGATTATTCCGGCGGTGGCGGTGCCGCTGTCGCTGGTCGGCACTTTTGCGGTGATGTATTTCCTCGATTTCTCGATCAATAACCTGACGCTGATGGCGCTGGTCATCGCCACCGGCTTTGTCGTTGATGATGCAATTGTGGTGATTGAGAACATTTCGCGCTATATCGAAAAAGGCGAAAAACCGGTGGCGGCGGCGCTGAAAGGTGCCGGAGAAATTGGTTTTACCATCATCTCACTGACTCTCTCGCTGATAGCAGTATTGATTCCACTGCTGTTTATGGGCGATATCGTTGGCCGATTGTTCCGCGAGTTTGCCGTCACGCTGGCGGTCGCCATTTTAATCTCGGCGGTAGTGTCACTGACGCTGACGCCAATGATGTGCGCACGCATGCTTAGCGCCGAATCCCTGCGCAAGCAGAATCGTTTCTCCCGTGCCAGCGAGGCGATGTTTGATCGGGTAATTGCGGCCTATGGTCGGCTGCTGAAGCGGGTGCTGAATCATCCGTGGCTGACGCTTGGTGTGGCGATTGGCACCCTGCTGCTGACCATTATGCTGTGGACGCTGATCCCGAAAGGCTTCTTCCCGTTGCAGGATAACGGCATTATTCAGGGCACGGTGCAGGCACCGCAGTCGGTCTCGTACGCCAGTATGGCGCAGCGCCAGCAGACCGTTGCCTCGATCATTATGAAAGATCCGGCGGTACAGAGCCTGACATCGTTTGTCGGCGTGGACGGCACCAACGCGGCGCTGAACAGTGGTCGCCTGCAAATCAACCTGAAACCGCTGGCCGAGCGTGATGATCGCATTCCGGCGGTGATTGAACGATTGCAAACCGAGGTTGCCCGCGTGCCCGGCATTACGCTGTATCTGCAACCGGTGCAGGATCTGACCATCGATACGCAGCTCAGCCGCACCCAGTATCAGTTCACTTTACAGGCCGGTTCCCTGGATGCACTGAGTCAGTGGGTACCGACGCTGTTAAGCGCGTTGCAGAAACTGCCACAGTTGCAGGATGTCAGCAGCGACTGGCAGGATCAGGGGCTGGAAGCCTATATCAAAGTCGACCGCGACAGCGCCAGCCGGTTGGGTATTTCGATGTCCGACGTGGATAACGCGCTGTATAACGCCTTTGGTCAGCGACTGGTCTCCACCATTTACACCCAGGCGAATCAATATCGCGTGGTACTGGAACAGGATACCAGCACCACGCCGGGGCTGGCGGCACTGGATGGCATACGTCTGACCAGCAGTGACGGCAGCAGCGTCCCACTCAGCGCGATTGCCAGCGTTGAGCAGCGCCACAGTGCGCTGGCGATCAATCATCTCGACCAGTTCCCGTCGACCACCTTCTCGTTTAACGTCAGTGACGGTTATTCGCTGGAAGAAGCGACCAAAGCGATTACCCAGGCGGAACAACAACTGGACATGCCGGGCGAAATAATGACCCAGTTCCAGGGCAGCACGCTGGCGTTCCAGGCGGCGCTGGGCAGCACAGTGTGGCTGATTGTGGCGGCAGTGGTAGCGATGTACATCGTGCTTGGCGTGCTTTATGAAAGCTTTATCCATCCGATTACCATTCTGTCGACGCTACCAACCGCCGGGGTTGGCGCGTTACTGGCGCTGATGCTCAGCGGCAATGAGCTGGATGTGATTGCGATTATCGGCATTATTCTGCTGATTGGTATCGTCAAGAAAAATGCCATTATGATGATCGACTTCGCCCTCGCCGCTGAACGTGAACAGGGAATGACGCCGGATGAGGCCATTTATCAGGCGTGTCTGCTGCGCTTCCGTCCGATTTTAATGACCACGCTGGCGGCGCTGTTTGGTGCACTACCGCTGATGCTCAGTACCGGCGTTGGTGCGGAGCTGCGCCATCCCTTGGGCGTCGCGATGGTGGGCGGGCTGATCCTCAGCCAGATCCTGACGCTGTTTACCACGCCGGTGATCTATCTGCTGTTTGATCGCCTGTCGCTGGCAACTCGCCGCCGCTTTAAGCGCACGGAGAACGCGTCGTGAAGTTCTTCGCCCTGTTTATTCATCGACCAGTCGCCACCATTCTGCTGACGATTGCCATTGCCCTCGCCGGCATTCTCGGTTTTCGCCTGTTGCCGGTCGCGCCGCTGCCGCAAGTCGATTTCCCGGTGATTATGGTCAGCGCCTCACTGCCAGGCGCGTCGCCGGAAACCATGGCGTCGTCGGTGGCGACGCCGCTGGAGCGCTCGCTGGGGCGTATCGCTGGCGTCAGTGAAATGAGCTCCAGCAGTTCGCTCGGCAGTACGCGGATTATCCTGGTATTCGATTACGAGCGGGATATCAACGGTGCGGCGCGCGACGTGCAGGCAGCCATTAATGCCGCGCAGGCGCTGTTGCCGAGCGGCATGCCGAGTCGCCCGACTTACCGCAAGGCGAATCCGTCCGATGCGCCGATTATGATTATGACGCTGACCTCGGATATCTATTCCCAGGGTCAGCTTTATGACTATGCCTCAACCCAGCTGGCGCAAAAACTGGCGCAAATCGACGGCGTCGGTGATGTCTCGGTTGGCGGCAGTTCCTTACCAGCGGTGCGGGTGGCGCTTAATCCGCAAGCGCTGTTCAATCAGGGCGTGTCGCTGGATGCCGTGCGCACAGCCATTTCCGCCGCCAATGTGCGCAAACCGCAGGGGGCAATTGAAGATCAGCAGCAGCGCTGGCAAATAAAAACCAATGATGAACTGAAAACCGCCGCCGAATACCAGCCACTGATCGTGCACTACAATAACGGCGCGGCGGTGCGTTTGCAGGATGTCGCCACCGTCGAAGATTCGGTGCAGGATCTGCGTAACGCCGGGATGTCTGACGCACGCCCGGCGATTCTGCTGATGATCCGTAAATCGCCGGAAGCCAATATTATTCAGACGGTTGATCGTATCCGCGCGGAGATGCCGGAGCTGGAGAATATTGTGCCGGCGTCCATTCAGCTGGAAATCGCTCAGGATCGCTCACCGACCATCCGCGCTTCGCTGGCGGAAGTCGAGCAGTCGTTAGTGATTGCCGTCGCGCTGGTGATTCTGGTGGTTTTCGTCTTTCTGCGTTCCGGCCGCGCCACGCTGATTCCGGCGGTAGCGGTACCGGTTTCGCTGATCGGCACCTTCGCCGCCATGTACCTGTGCGGCTTCAGCCTGAACAATCTGTCGCTGATGGCGCTGACCATTGCCACCGGCTTTGTGGTCGATGACGCGATTGTGGTGCTGGAAAATATCTCGCGCCATATTGAAGCGGGCATGAAGCCGCTTCAGGCGTCACTTCAGGGGGTGCGCGAAGTCGGCTTTACCGTGCTGTCGATGAGCATCTCCCTGGTGGCGGTGTTTATTCCGCTGCTGCTGATGGGCGGACTGGTCGGGCGGCTGTTCCGCGAATTTGCCGTCACCCTGTCGGTGGCAATTGGCATCTCGTTGTTGATCTCAGTCACGCTGACGCCCATGATGTGCGCGTACCTGTTAAAGGCGCATCAACCGCGCAGCCAGCCGCGTATCCGTGGCTTTAATAAGCTGCTGTTGCGGCTACAGCAGGGCTATGGCTCTTCTCTGCGCTGGGTGCTGAATCATGCACGCTGGACGTTAGTGGTGCTGCTGGCCACCATCGGCCTGACGGTTTATATGTATATCTCGATCCCAAAAACCTTCTTCCCGGAGCAGGACACCGGCCGCCTGATGGGCAATATTTCCGCCGACCAGAGCATTTCATTTCAGGCGATGCGCGGCAAGCTGGAAGATTTTATGAAGATTGTGCGCGAAGATCCGGCTGTCACCAATGTGACCGGTTTTACCGGTGGCTCGCGCACCAACAGCGGCATGATGTTTATTACACTGAAATCCCTTTCCGAGCGTAAAGAGAGTTCGCAACAAGTGATTGCGCGCCTGCGGGAAAAACTGGCGAAAGAGCCAGGCGCCAGCCTGTTTCTGATGGCAGTGCAGGATATCCGCGTTGGCGGTCGTCAGTCGAACGCCGAATACCAGTATTCGCTGCTCTCTGATGACCTGGACGCGCTGCGCGAGTGGGAGCCGAAAATCCGCCAGGCTTTCAGCAAGCTGCCTGAACTGGCTGATGTCAATTCCGACCAGCAGGATAAAGGGTCGGAAATGGCGCTGATTTATGACCGCGAAAGTATGTCGCGTCTGGGCATTACGGTTTCCGACGCCAATGCGCTGCTGAATAATGCCTTTGGACAGCGCCAGATCTCCACCATTTATCAGCCGCTGAATCAGTATAAAGTGGTGATGGAGGTCGATCCGCGCTATACCCAGGATATCAGCGCGCTGGATCAGATGTTTGTGATTAACAGCGAAGGTAAGTCGATCCCCCTGTCTTACTTTGCCAAATGGCAACCGGCCAATGCCCCCCTGTCGGTAAACCATGAAGGGCTGTCAGCGTCTTCAACTATCTCGTTCAACCTGCCAGCCGGGAAGTCACTGTCGGAAGCATCCGCGGCGATTGATCGTACCATGACTGCGCTTGGCGTCCCTGGCAGCGTGCGCGGCAGTTTTGCCGGTACCGCCCAGGTCTTCCAGGATACGCAGAACAGTCAGTTGCTGCTGATTATCGCGGCAATTGCCACCGTGTATATCGTGCTGGGGATTCTGTATGAAAGCTACGTCCATCCGCTGACGATTCTCTCTACCCTGCCCTCCGCCGGGGTCGGCGCACTGCTGGCGCTGGAGCTGTTTGGCGCACCGTTTAGCTTAATCGCGTTGATTGGCATTATGTTGTTGATCGGCATCGTGAAAAAGAATGCGATTATGATGGTGGACTTTGCGCTGGATGCCCAGCGTAATGGCAATCTGAGTGCGCGTGACGCGATTTACCAGGCCTGTCTGCTGCGCTTCCGGCCGATTCTGATGACCACGCTGGCGGCGCTGCTCGGTGCCTTGCCGCTGGTGCTGACCAGCGGCGACGGGGCGGAATTGCGTCAGCCGCTGGGGATTACCATTGTCGGCGGGCTGGTAATGAGCCAGCTGTTGACGCTTTACACTACGCCGGTAGTCTATCTGTATATGGATAAGCTGCGACGTAAAAAGCGTTATCAGCCGCAGTATGAGTCTTAACCGCGCAGTGTTGATCATCTCTGCCCGCAGGAGCATCAAAAAGTCATGAAAAAAATGCGTGTCGGCATCAGCGCCAAACTGTTTTGTGCCATTTTCTCCACCTGTATGCTGGTGTTGATTATCATGCACTGGGGCGTGCGCCTCAGCTTTGAGCATGGCTTTATTGACTATATCAAGCGCGGTAATGAACAGCGGCTGGCACTGCTTAGCGATGCGCTGGCCGATCAGTATGAACAGCACGGTAACTGGGATTTTCTGCGCAATAACAACAAGCTGATCTTTAGCATTCTGCGCTCACTGGAGCAAAACCCCGACGCCAGTAACAACCTGCCGCCGCACGGCTGGCGCACGCAGTTCTGGATTATCGATCAGCAGTATCGCGTATTGGTCGGCCCGCGCGCACCGGTGCCACCGGAGGGTACCCGGCGCAATATCACCACCAGCAATAATAAAATCGTCGGCTGGGTGATCGGTTCGCCGCCAGAACGGCTGACCCGCAGCACCGATATTAACTTTGACCAGCAGCAACGGCGCACCAGCTGGTTAATTGTCGGCTTGTCGACGCTGTTAGCCGCCGCCGTCACCTGGCTGATGGCGCGCGGCCTGCTGGCACCGGTAAAACGGCTGGTGGAAGGCACCCATCATCTGGCCGCCGGTGATTTTTCCAAGCGGGTTGAAGTTGGCAGCCGCGATGAACTTGGCCGCCTGGCGCAGGACTTTAACAAGCTGGCCAGTTCGCTGGAGAAAAACGAGAGTATGCGCCGCGCATTTATGGCGGATATCTCCCATGAACTGCGCACCCCGCTGGCCATTCTGCGCGGTGAACTGGAAGCGATGCAGGATGGCGTGCGTAAACTGACGCCAGAAGCACTGGTCTCATTGCAGGCGGAAGTGGTGACGCTGACCAAGCTGGTCGACGATTTGCACCAGCTTTCGCTGTCAGATGAAGGAGCACTCGCCTACCGTAAAAGCCCGACCGATGTGGTTTCGTTACTGGAAGTGGTCGGCGGAATATTTCGCGCGCGCTTTGCCAGCCGCCAGCTATCCTTATCCCTGTCGCTGCCGCAACAGGCACCGTTTTTTGGTGATGCTGACCGCCTGATACAACTGTTTACCAATCTGATGGAGAACAGCCTGCGCTATACCGATGCCGGTGGTGGCTTGAGGATTTCACTGGAATCACAACCTGCTAAGATGTTGCTGCATTTTGATGATACTGCGCCAGGCGTCAGCGATGAACAGCGTCAGCAGATCTTTGAACGCTTTTACCGTACCGAAAGCTCGCGTAATCGTGCCAGCGGCGGCTCCGGGCTGGGCCTGGCGATTTGCAAAAATATTGTCGAGGCGCACGGCGGCACCCTCAGTGCGGAGCACTCTGATATAGGTGGCTTACGCATTACCGTAGAATTGCCGCTCGACTCTAACTGAATAAGAGAAAATGACTGAATATCACCAGCCCCTGATTCTGGTAGTGGAAGATGAGCCAAAACTGGCTCAGTTGATGATTGATTACTTACAGGCATCCAACTACCGCACCCTGCATATTGCCGATGGTAATCAGGTACTCAGCACGGTGCGGCAGAACGCGCCGGATCTGGTGCTGCTCGATCTGATGCTGCCGGGCACCGATGGCCTGACGCTGTGTCGCGAGATCCGCCGTTTTTCCGATCTGCCGATTATGATGGTGACGGCGAAAACCGAAGAGATCGACCGCCTGCTGGGGCTGGAAATTGGCGCGGATGACTATATCTGCAAGCCGTTTAGCCCGCGTGAGGTGGTGGCGCGCGTGAAAACTATTCTGCGCCGCGTCAGGCAGACGCCGGAAGAGGCGCAGCAAGCCTCACTGCTGCTGGTGGACGAGGGGCGTTTTCAGGCCAGCTGGAATCAGCGTCCGCTGGATCTGACCCCGGCCGAATTTCGGCTGCTGAAAACCCTCGCGCAGGAACCCGGTAAGGTGTTCTCACGTGAACAGCTGCTAAATCACCTGTATGACGACTACCGGGTAGTGACGGATCGCACCATCGACAGCCATATTAAAAACCTGCGGCGTAAACTGGAAGCGCTCGACAGCGACCAGCCTTTTATCCGCGCGGTCTACGGTATGGGCTACCGCTGGGAAGCAGATGTCTGTCGTTTGATCTAGCGCAATTTACATTCTCTTCCCGACCTCCTACAATCCCCGCACAATTTGTAAGGCCAGCCCGACAACCTTGTCTGGCGCTGGCTGGCGGCTAAATGCCGTTCTGACCTGACATCAGACTGAGAAAAATATGTTTAAACCGGAACTCCTTTCTCCGGCCGGAACGCTGAAAAATATGCGTTACGCCTTTGCCTATGGTGCAGACGCGGTGTATGCCGGTCAGCCACGTTACAGCCTGCGGGTGCGCAATAACGAATTCAATCATGAGAATCTCGCCAAAGGGATCGATGAAGCGCACACGCTGGGTAAAAAGTTTTACGTGGTAGTCAATATCGCGCCGCATAACGCCAAGCTGAAAACCTTTATCCGCGATCTGAAACCGGTGATCGAGATGGCGCCGGATGCGCTGATCATGTCCGATCCCGGCTTGATTATGCTGGTGCGCGACGCTTTTCCGGCGATGCCGGTGCATCTGTCGGTGCAGGCTAACGCGGTAAACTGGGCCACGGTAAAATTCTGGCAGCAGATGGGGCTGACGCGGGTGATTCTGTCGCGTGAACTGTCGCTGGAAGAGATTGCAGAAATTCGTCAGCAAGTGCCGGAAATGGAGCTGGAGATCTTCGTACATGGCGCACTGTGCATGGCCTACTCCGGCCGCTGCCTGCTTTCCGGCTATCTGAATAAACGCGATCCCAATCAGGGAACCTGCACCAATGCCTGCCGCTGGGAATATAAGGTCGAAGAAGGGAAACAGGATGAGGTCGGCAATATCGTCCATCAGTATGCGCCGATTCCGGTGAAAAATGTTGAGCCGACGCTGGGTCAGGGGCAGCCGACCGATAAAGTGTTTATGATCGAAGAAGCTCAGCGTCCGGGCGAATATATGACCGCATTTGAAGATGAGCACGGCACCTATATTATGAACTCCAAAGATCTGCGCGCGGTTGCCCACGTCGAGCGGCTGACGCAGATGGGAATGCATTCGCTGAAAATTGAAGGCCGCACCAAATCTTTTTATTACTGCGCCCGTACCGCACAGGTTTACCGCCGGGCAATTGACGATGCCGCCGCGGGCAAACCTTTCGATCCGTCGCTGCTGGAAACGCTGGAAGGACTGGCACATCGCGGCTATACCGAAGGCTTTCTCCGTCGCCATACCCATGACAGCTATCAGAGCTATGAAACCGGGCATTCGCTGTCGGATCGTCAGCAGTTTGTCGGCGAATTTACCGGCGAACGTCGCGGTCATCTGGCGCAGGTGGACGTTAAAAATAAATTCGCCATCGGCAACAGTCTGGAGCTGATGACGCCGGCGGGTAATGTCAATTTCACCCTTGAAGAGATGGAAAACAACCGGGCGCAGGCGGTGGACGTCGCGCCCGGCAATGGCCATTTTGTCTGGGTGCCGATTCCCGCCGAGATTGATCTCAACTTCGCGCTGCTGATGCGTAACCTTAACTAAAACAAGGGCAGGTGAACGCGGCCCGCGGTCAGATTCACCTGCGGTTACAGATCTTAGAATTTGATCACATTCACCCGGTGGTTTTCTGGCTACTATCTGGCTTGCTAAAAACGACCAACACCAAATGGCAAGGTTTTACAGAACCACCTCATTCACCCGCCCGGCTCCCCCGTGCGGGTTTTTCTTTTTTTTATCCCCGGTCTGCCGTCTGTCTGATAAAACTTCCCGTCAGGATATGCTATAAAATCTGCCACAGTCTCCGATTTACCGGCCATTTCGGCCAGCGCATGACAAGGATCAATAATGGACAAGCAGGCACTTACGCTGGTGATCTTAAATGGTAAAGGCGCAGGCAACGACGAGTTGCGCGCCGCGATTACTGGCCTGCGCGATGAAGGCTACCCGATTGAAGTCCGTGTGACCTGGGAGCATGGCGACGGCGAACGTTATGTGCGCGAGGCGATAGAACTGAACGCCGAAACGGTGGTGGCGGGAGGGGG
>NZ_JRXE01000003.1:137574-146772 GCF_001267535.1 Winslowiella iniecta
ATATGGAACAGGCATTAAGACTGGCGATTGTCGGCAAAGCGGTTAGCATCGATCTGGCCTGTGTTAATCAGCAGCGCTACTTTATTAATATGGCAACCGGCGGATTTGGCACGCGTATTACCACAGAAACGCCGGAGAAACTGAAATCCGCGCTGGGCGGTGTCTCCTATTTTATTCACGGCCTGATGCGTATGGATCAGCTAAAAGCCGACAGCTGTGAAATTCAGGGGCCGGATTTTACCTGGCAAGGGGATGCGTTAGTGATTGGCATTGGTAATGGTCGTCAGGCGGGCGGCGGTCAACGTTTATGCCCGAGCGCGTTGATTAATGATGGCGCGCTGGAGCTGAGTATCGTTACCTCGCAGGAAATCCTCCCTACCCTGCTGCACTCATTAACCCGTGATGATGACAATCCGAATATGGTCACCGCCTCACTGCCGTGGCTGACCATTCGTTCGCCGAACGAAATGACGTTTAACCTCGACGGCGAACCGCTAAGCGGCAGCGAATTCCGCATTGAAGTGCTGCCGGATGCGCTGCAATGCCGTTTGCCGCCTTCCTGTGAATTGCTGGCTTAATTATTATGCGGCCTTCCTCAGTGATTGGGGAAGGCAGGCGATTCAGGCAATCTCTTGATATAAATATCAAATAAATTATAGTTCTTATGGCAGACGTATACTGGAGAAGAAGGTAACAATAAATATGATTATGGCAGCATATTAATGAACTGGAAAAAGTTCACTCTAAGTATTATTAGCCTTTTACTTTGTCTATTCTTTATTTTTTACTACTCTTATTTCAAAGAAGAACTTTATATCGACGGCGATGAGATCAAAAACGTTTGCGATGCACGGCGGGTGTTTGTCGTCGATGATATTCGTGACTTCACTGCCCCGCTTAGTTTATTAATAATTTCACCGTTTATTTTCTTTAGCCTGAAAAAAAGTACGCGTTGCGGATATTTAACGTTGATCACGCTATTTTTATTCTGCCTGTGGTTCTGGCGATTTTTTGGCAGATTCCTGTGGTGTAGTTAGTGGGTTAATTATTCAACTGCCAGTATCCCATTTTCGGTTACCGTCCTGATGGCATGCAGGATGCAAAAATGTGTCCCAAGCGGTTAACTGACTGACAACGTGATCGACGCCGCAAATCTGAGCGAGCAACTTGTATGGTAGTATAATTGCGCGTAGTTTTTCATCATCGAACGCAGTCACAGGGTTATCGAGATGAAAATTGTTAATGCCGAAGTATTTGTCACCTGTCCGGGAAGAAACTTCGTCACCGTTAAAATTACCACCGATGAAGGCCTGACCGGCATCGGCGATGCCACGCTAAATGGCCGTGAACTGCCGGTGGCGTCGTATCTGAAAGATCATATCTGTCCGCAGCTGATTGGCCGCGATGCCCATCAGATCGAAGATATCTGGCAGTTTTTCTATAAGGGTGCCTACTGGCGTCGTGGCCCGGTCACCATGTCGGCCATCTCTGCGGTCGATATGGCGCTGTGGGATATCAAAGGCAAAGCCGCCAATATGCCGCTGTATCAGTTGCTGGGCGGCGCATCGCGTACCGGCGTGATGGTCTATTGCCACACCACCGGTCACAGTATTGATGAAGTGATGGACGACTACGCACGCCATAAAGAGCTGGGGTTTAAAGCAATTCGCGCCCAGTGCGGCGTGCCGGGTATGAAAACCACTTACGGCATGGCGAAAGGCAAAGGACTGGCTTATGAACCGGCGACCAAGGGCAACTGGCCGGAAGAGCAGCTGTGGTCGACGGAAAAGTATCTCGATTTCACGCCAAAACTGTTCGCGGCTATCCGCGACAAATTCGGTTTCAACGAACATCTGCTGCACGATATGCATCACCGTCTGACGCCGATTGAAGCGGCGCGTTTCGGTAAAAGTGTCGAAGATTATCGTCTGTTCTGGATGGAAGATCCGACGCCAGCAGAAAATCAGGAAAGCTTCCGTCTGATTCGTCAGCATACCGTCACGCCGATTGCGGTCGGTGAAGTGTTTAACAGCATCTGGGACTGTAAACAGCTGATTGAAGAGCAGTTAATCGACTATATCCGCACCACCATTACCCATGCCGGCGGTATTAGCGGCATGCGCCGCATTGCCGACTTCGCCTCGCTGTATCAGGTGCGTACCGGCTCCCACGGCCCTTCCGATTTATCGCCCATTTGTATGGCGGCAGCGCTGCATTTCGACCTCTGGGTGCCGAACTTTGGCGTGCAGGAGTATATGGGTTACTCCGAACAGATGCTGGAAGTGTTTAACCACAGCTGGAGCTTTGATAACGGCTATATGCATCCGGGTGAAAAACCGGGTCTCGGCATCGAATTCGATGAAAAGCTGGCGGCGAAATATCCCTATGAGCCCGCGTATTTGCCGGTGGCGCGTCTGGAAGACGGCACCCTGTGGAACTGGTAAGGAGACGAGAATGAAAAGCGTAGTGATTGAACGTCCCGGCAGCTTAACCATTGAAACGCGCCCGCTGCCGCAACCCGCAGCGGGTGAAGTGCGGGTCAAAGTGCAGTATGCCAGTATCTGCGGTTCTGACGTGCATATCTGGCACGGCCATAATCCTTTTGCGCGCTATCCACGCGTTATTGGCCACGAATTTTTTGGCCGGATTGATGCAGTTGGTGAGGGTATCGACAGTCGCCGCATCGGCGAACGCGTGGCGGTCGATCCGGTGGTCAGTTGCGGACACTGTTATCCCTGCTCGGTGGGTCGTCCCAATGTCTGTAGCGAATTGCAGGTGATTGGCGTGCATCGCGACGGTGGCTTTAGCGAGTATGCGCTGGCACCGGCGGACAACGCCTGGCCGTTACCAGAAAGCATTCCCGATACGCTGGCCAGCCTGGTAGAGCCGTTTACCATTGCCGCCAATATCACCGCTTTCCTGCAACCCACCGCTAACGATATCGCGTTGATTTACGGTGCCGGTCCGATGGGCCTTACCGCGATTCAGGTGCTGAAAGGGGTGTATGGCGTACAACAGGTGATTGTCGTTGACCGTCTGCCAGAACGGCTGGCGCTGGCGCAACAAAACGGCGCAGACCGGATGATTGATAATAGCCAGCTGCCGCTTGATGCCCAGCTGGACGGCATTAAGCCGACGCTGATTATTGATGCCGCCTGCCATCCGTCGATTTTAGCCGAAGCGGTGGCGCTCGCCTCCCCGGCGGCGCGTATCGGCCTGCTGGGTTTCTCCGGCGAGCCTTGCACCCTGACACAACAGAGTCTGACCAGCAAAGAGCTGTCACTGTTTACCTCGCGACTGAACAGCAAACGTTTTCCGCAGGTGATCGGCTGGATAGAACAGGGATTGCTTCAGCCGGAGAAGCTGGTCACCCACACCTTTGCGCTCAGTGAGATTGAACAGGCAATGACGCTGTTTGAAAAGCAGCCGCGTCACTGCTGCAAAGTCATTTTAAAAGTGGATTAATTTTACCTGCCGCCGGTGTTTGCCGGTGGCCACCAGGCCTGCTGTCCCTATAATTAAAACGGTTACGGAGTCATCATGTTCAAGAACCTGCGCTGGACAATCGTGCTGCTGTTATTTTTGGTCTACATGATCAATTACCTCGATCGTGTCGCCCTGTCACTTACCGTCCCGATGATCGAAAAAGATCTGCTGCTGAATGCTGAACAGTTCGGCATGATTTTCGGCAGCTTCTTTTTTGGTTATGCGCTGTTTAACTTTATTGGCGGCCTCGCGACCGATAAATATGGCCCGACGCTGGTACTCGGTGTCGCGGTCGGGATGTGGTCACTGTTTTGTGGCCTGACGGCAGTTGCCACCGGTTTCTGGTCCATGCTGATTCTGCGCGTGCTGTTTGGTATGGCGGAAGGCCCGATTTGCGCCTCGGCCAATAAAGCCATTAACGGCTGGTTCCCGAAAAAACAGGCCGCAACGGCGATGGGCTTTCTCAGTGCCGGTTCGCCGCTGGGCGGTGCGGTAGCCGGGCCGATTGTCGGCTATCTGGCGCTCTCCTTTGGCTGGCGTCCGGCGTTTATGATTATCTGCTCGATTGGTATTGTCTGGATGGTGTTCTGGTTCTTTATCTCGGCGGATAATCCGGCCAAAAGCAAACTGGTTTCGGCGAAAGAGCGCGAACTGATCGAGCAGATGAAACAGGAGTCCATCAGTGCAGAAGAGGATCTCGCCCAGTCGGCGCATGGCCTCGGTTACTATTTGCGTCAGCCGGTGATTCTGGTCACTGCCTTCGCCTTCTTCTGCTACAACTACATTCTGTTTTTCTTCCTCAGCTGGTTCCCGGCTTATCTGGTGCAGGCGCATAACCTCGATATTAAGTCGATGAGTATTACCACCATGATCCCGTGGATTGTCGGCTTTGTTGGCCTGGCTCTGGGCGGATTGATTTCCGATAAGATCTTTAAGATCACCGGCAGGCTGCTGCTGTCGCGAAAAATTGTGCTGGTGGTCTCGTTACTGGCGGCGGCGATTTGTGTGGCGCTGGCCGGCACGGTACAAGGGGTCACTTCCGCCGTGGTGCTGATGTCGGTTTCCATCTTCTTCCTGTATATCACCGGCGCGATTTACTGGGCGATTATTCAGGATGTGGTGCATAAAAGCCGTGTTGGCGGCATCAGCGGCTTTATTCATCTGATCGGCAGTATTTCCGGCATTATCGGCCCGATCGCTACCGGTTATATCGTGCAGAACACCGGTAAATTTGACAGCGCTTTTGTGCTGGCAGGGGTGATTGCCGCACTTGGTGCCATGCTGGTGCTGTTACTGATTAAAAGCCCGAAAGCGCCCACTCAGCCGGTTTCGGCCTGATTATTCAGGGCGCGGCGTGCGCCCTGCTCTGGATAAGGATTGATTATGTTCTCCGTCGAACTGCTTCCGACTTATGACCGTTCCGCGCTGCGCACCCGCATCGTCCACATCGGTTTTGGTGCCTTTCATCGCGCTCATCAGGCGCTGTGCTGCGATAAACTGGCCAGCGACCACCGCAGCGACTGGGGTCTCTGCGAAGTGAATCTGAACAGTGGCGAACTGATTGCCGCGCTGCGCGAGCAGTCGCTGCTGTACAGCGTCACGGAAATGGCTGATGACAGTCTGTCGACCCGGGTGATTGGCGTGGTGAAACATGCGCTGCATGGCCAGAGTGAGGGGATTGACGCAGTGATTGAAGCGATGAGTCAGCCGGATGTGGCGATTATTTCGATGACGGTGACGGAAAAAGGTTACTGCCATCATCCCGCCAGCGGCCAGCTGAATCTGCAACATCCCTCGATTCAGCATGATGTCCGCCAGCCCGATGCGCCGGTTTCACTGCCCGGCCTGATTATCGCGGCAATTAAACGCCGTCGCCAGCGCGGTTTAGCCCCGTTCAGCGTGATGTCCTGCGACAATATGCCGGAAAACGGTCGCGTTACCCGTCAGGTGGTGATACAGCTGGCGCAGCAACAGGATAGCGCGCTGGCAGAGTATATCGCTGAGCAGATAGCTTTTCCGTCCACCATGGTCGACCGCATTGTTCCGGCGATGACGCCAGAAACCTTAAGCGCGGTCAGTGACAAACTGGGCTGTCGCGATGAGGTCGCGGTAGTCTGTGAGCCGTTTTTCCAGTGGGTCATTGAAGACAATTTTGTCAGCGGCCGCCCGGCGTGGGAAAAAGCGGGCGCAGAGCTGGTAGCCGACGTGCTGCCGTTCGAAGAGATGAAACTGCGGATGCTAAATGGCAGCCACTCCTTCCTGGCTTACCTCGGCTATCTGGCGGGTTATCAGCATATCAGCGACTGCATGGCGGATGAAAACTTCCTGATCGCTGCCCGTCAGCTGATGCTGGCCGAGCAGGCACCGACGCTAAGGACTACTGACGTTGACCTGCCCGGTTATGCAGACTCCCTGATTGCCCGCTATCAGAATCGGGCGATTAAGCACCGCACTTACCAGATTGCCAGCGACGGCAGCCAGAAACTGCCACAGCGCTGGCTCGACAGCATGCGCTGGCACCTGAAAAATGGCAGTCGATTTGATCTGCTGGCGCTCGGCGTGGCGGGCTGGATGCGCTATATCGGCGGCGTCGATGAGCAAGGCGCAGCCATTATCATCAACGACCCGTTAAAAGATGAATTCGCCCAATGCGTTGCCGCCACGCCGGATGGCCCGGCACGCGTTCAGGCACTGCTGTCGCTGGAGGCGATTTTTGGCAGTGAGCTGGCAACCAGCCCGTTGGTGGCTGAACGCGTCGCTACATTCTATAAACAGCTGCAAACCCAAGGGGCCAGAGAGACGGTGAAGCAGTTGATTAGCCACTACTAAAAGCGCTGGCGCTGGCGCTCCGGGCTGTTTAGACTGAAAGCTTTCCAGCCTGGTTGACCACTGCGTTAGCCGCAAAAAGGATGTTGCTGATGTCGATCCCCTACACCATAACTGCCAGCGAACCGGTTAATCAGCAGATTTACCGCTTTTTGCGCCAGGATATCGTCACCTGCGCTATTCATCCTGGTGCGTTGCTGTCGGAGAAAGAGGTCTCCACCCGGTTTAATGTCTCGCGCCAGCCGGTGCGGGAAGCCTTTATCAAACTGGCAGAAGCCGGACTGGTACAGGTGTTGCCGCAGCGCGGAACCTTTGTGCGCAAAATCTCTGCACAGCGCGTGGCCGATGGGCGTTTTATCCGTGAGGCGGTCGAAGTGGCGGTCGTCCGCCGCGCGGCGTTACAGGCTGATCCGGCCGCGTTAGCCGAGCTGGAGCACAATTTACAGTTGCAGCGGCTGGCCGCTCAGCGCCATGACAGTCAGGCATTTTTACTGCTGGATGATGAATTTCACCGGCTGATTGCGCAAAGCATTCAGTGTGAACTGGCCTGGGAAACGGTGGAAAATATTAAAGCGACCATGGATCGCGTGCGCTTTCTGACACTCAGTGAAGTGTCACCGCCGGAAAGTTTAATTGAACAACATCAGCTGATTTATCAGGCGATTGTTGATGGCGATGCCGATGCCGCCGAAAGCGCCCTGCGCCGCCATTTGCAGGAGATGATTTTCTCGATAACGCCAATTGCTGAACAGAATAGCGAGTGGTTTGAGCAGGTGTAACACCATCATTGTGGCGGTGAAAATCTTTGCTACGGGCGGCGAGAACACCGCCCGAAAAACGGTTACGCGAGGGTGACATCTTTTGACAGATACACATCCTGTACTGAATTAATCAGCGCCACGCCGTCTTTCATCGACTTCTTAAACGCTTTACGTCCCAGAATCAGCCCCATACCACCGGCACGTTTATTGATTACCGCAGTACGCACCGACTCGGCGATATCGGTATCACCGGAAGCCGCGCCACCGGAGTTAATCAATCCGGCACGGCCCATATAACAGTTGGCTAACTGGTAACGCACCAGGTCAATCGGGTTTTCACTGGTCAGTTTGCTGTAAACGCGCTCATCGGTATAACCGAACTTCACCGCCTGATAGCCGCCATTGTTTTCCGCCATTTTCTGCTTAACAATATCCGCGCCAATGGTGGCGGCCAGATGATTAGCCTGACCGGTCAGGTCTGCGCTGGCGTGGTAGTCAGTGCCATCCTTTTTAAATTCATTATTACGCAGATAAGCCCACAGCACGGTCACCATCCCCAGCTCATGCGCCCGCTCAAAGGCGGCGGAGATCTCTTCAATCTGTCGACGCGACTGCTCAGAGCCAAAATAGATCGTGGCACCGACCGCCACCGCGCCGAGGTTAAACGCCTGCTCGACGCTGGCATACAGCGTTTGATCATACTGGGTCGGATAGCTCAGCGTCTCATTATGGTTCAGCTTGACCATAAACGGGATGCGATGCGCATAGCGACGCGACACCGAAGCCAGCACGCCGTAGGTAGAGGCCACACAGTTACAGCCAGCTTCAATCGCCAGCTCAACAATATTCTTCGGATCAAAATAGAGTGGGTTCGCCGCAAACGAGGCCGCCGCCGAGTGCTCTACGCCCTGGTCAACCGGCAGAATCGACAGATAGCCGGTGCCCGCCAGCCGCCCGGTGTTGTACAGCGTTTGCATATTGCGTAACACGGCAGGAGAACGGTTGTTATCGATCATCACGCGATCGACATAATCCGCGCCTGGCAAATACAGGCTTTCCGCTGGAATGGTCATGCAGCGATGTTGCAGAAGGTGATCAGCTTCTTTGCCCAATAACTGTACGATGTCCGTCATGCTAGCTCCTGAAAGATAAGTGATGGGCCGAATTTCTTCGGCCCGACCGTCGACTGTCGCCGACCCACCTCAGCCTGGACCCAAACATGTGGTTAAGGCAAATTGCTGACTCCATTTTTCAGAACGATCCGCAGCAAAAATGGCAGTTTTGGCGTGATGCCCTACCACCAGCGATAAAAATGGTGCACTGGCCCAACGCCGCCGCCCACTTCCAGCGAATCAGCATGTTCCAGCGCGCCTTGCAGCCAGTGTTTGGCCACTTCAACCGTGGCCGCCCAGCTTTCATGCCGCGGGCGCAGCGCCGTCAGCGCCGCCGACAGGCTACAGCCGGTGCCATGGGTATGACGCGTCGCCACGCGCGGCGCGGTAAAGCGCTGCTCAAGATCGGCGGTGAACAGCCAGTCAGGGCTTTCATGCTCACTGAGATGACCGCCTTTCATCAGCACCGCCTGACAGCCCAGTTCCAGCATGGCGCGCCCCTGCGCCTGCATTTCCTGCTCGTTGCGCGCCATACGGCAATCCAGCAGCGCCGCCGCCTCCGGGATATTTGGCGTAATCAGCGAAACCTGCGGCAATAAGCGCTGACGCATGGTATCAATCGCTTTTACCGACAGCAGCGGATCGCCACTTTTTGCCAGCATCACGGTATCGAGAACCACCCACGGCAGCGCCGCCCGCTGCAAACTATCGGCGACCACATCAACGATATCACACTCCGCCAGCATGCCGATTTTTGCGCTATCGATGCGCACATCCGACAGCACTGAATCCAGCTGTGCAGCAACAAACTCTGGCTCAATGCGGTATACCGACTGCACCCCACGGGTGTTTTGCGCTACCAGCGCGGTAATCACACTGGTACCATAAGCGCCCAACGCCGAAAACGCTTTCAGGTCGGCCTGAATGCCTGCGCCGCCGCTGGGATCGGTACCGGCAATGGTCAGTGCGTTAATCCGTTTCATACCCATTCCTCCTTATCAAGCTGATAGAGT
>NZ_JRXE01000003.1:146892-154644 GCF_001267535.1 Winslowiella iniecta
CCACCGCGCCGCTGGCCTGCGCCAGCTGCCGTGCGGCATCAATCGCCGCCGCGGAATCGTGTAAGCTGTCGACACCGCGACCGCTGCCAGTGTGTTGCACCAGCGCCAGAATCTCAGAGGCATTGGCACGAATCGCCGCCGGTCGCATTTGCAGCAACCGCTGGCAAAATTCGCTACGGAATGTCAGGCCGCCCACGGCGACCGGATCCAGCGTCCAGGGTTTCTGCGCCTGATTAGCGGCGTCAATCGCCGCCAGCATCGCCTGCGCGCGCTCGCGGGTTAAGGTGCCGACGTTAATTAACAGTCCATCAGCGATAGCGCTAAACTGCGCAGCTTCTTCAGCGTCGATAACCATCGCGGGTGACGCGCCAAGTGCCAGCAGCACATTAGCAGTAAAAGTCTGAACAACGTCATTAGTCATACAGTGCACCAATGGCGCATGCTGACGAAACAGGGAGAGGGATTGGGCGACGGAGGCGCCAGAAACAGGCTCAGGTTGAAGATTCATAACACTCCCAACCGGCGATCAAGAAGGCGATGCGCTCAGGCATCTGACTTCCCTACGCTGGCATTATCCAGATCAGGTCAGCGGGTGTATCTCAGCCCTGTTTACCAGGGGCACCCCGAGTCATTTAAAATCAAAATCAACTACTTGCGATTAACGTCCCGTTAATCCCTGATCAGGATAATGCCAGCGGGAAGCCAAAGACACAACCCCATAAAACACGCAATGTGTCCCAGCTTGTGACCCACATTGTGACCCATTAGAGTATATTCCAGACGTAAAAAAAGCCGGATTTTCCCAGCCATGAATTTTGAGATCATTTTCTGCCGTGTGAGTTTGTGTAAAACCTCGTGGAATTTAACCTTCATTCAGTGTTGAAGGACAAGAGGGGTAGACCTGCCCAAGAACCAGCGATCCGCTGTGGCGCGTTTGGTTTAGTGCGCTCTCTCTGTACATTTAGCGAGGACTCGTAGTGAATACATTCTGGCTTGATAAACTTGATCGGCGAGTTATTCTTGAACCACATGAGTTTTATGTCTCACAGGCAAAACAACGCTTGTTGTCTCAGTTCAACGACATCTCACGAGAAGCTGATGAAGTAGAACAGCGGCACTACGAGAAACTTGGTCAATTCTTCGATCCAGATAGAGACGACGAGGCAGATTCATACGAAGCTGCTTATCAAAAGGGCATTTCACATTACATCGAGCTTGATGAAATGCGGAACACTGTCACTTTGGCTATGACTGCGAGTGTGTTTCATCAATTTGATAAAACTCTACGTGAGAAAATGGCTCGTGAGTTTCGCCACTGGCAGCCAGCAGCGGTTGACCCGCTTATCTGGAATATAGATTTTCCTGAGTTGGTTGATTTGCTGGAATGGACAGGTATTGACATAAAAACGAAGCCATTCTATGAAAAAATAGAAGCATGTCAGCTACTTGTGAACGTTTTCAAGCATGGAAAAGGGCGGTCTCACACAGAACTGGCTGGCAAATACCCGCAATATTATCCCCAACACACCCCGAGTACGGGCAAAAGGCAAAGCCTCCCGCGACCTGAACAACTCAAGGTGAGTGAAGCACAGTTCACCGATATCGCTGACGCCATCAGAGAGTTTTGGCTGAACATCCCTGAATTTCGGGATGAGTCAGACCTGCGTGATCAGCCTGAATGGTTCGATAAAGAAATGAAGCGCTTTGATCGTTATCTGAATAAGAATGCTACGAAGAAACCATAAAAAAAACCGGGCGGTTTCCCGTCCGGCTTTAAGTGTTCAGCTTCTTCATTCGCTTTGCGATGGCTGCTTCTCTGATCGCTGTCTCCAGCCCTTTGGCCTGGATATGGTCAAACAGCGTTGTTCGTTTCATATCGAGCCAACGCGCCAGCGCCGAAAGGTTGATGATCGAATCGTCGTCATCTTTGATCGGCAGGGTCAGCACTGGCACAGAACCAACCCCAAGCAATTGTAATCTCATGGTTTAATCTCCTTTCCTTTGCCTCGCCACCTTTGAATGGCGGAGCCTTTCCCACTGCATCAGCAGCGGGGGCAAATCATGCCCCCAATACCTGCACCGCTTTCGCGTATGTCTTACGCTGCCTGGTTCGTCAGTAGAGTGACGAAGTCCGGGCGGTAAACCACTGGCAGGATGCTCGATTCCGCGAACAGTTCCACGTTACGCAACTTATCCTGATGACTGTAGATTCGCACGTCGGCAGGTTCAGCGAATGCCAGATCAAGATTGCGGCTGCTGGCTGTGGCGACATAGCCGAACGGCAGCGCAATGTCTGAGGACAGCGGCTTGCTGAACTTTGGCACTAAGAACGCCTGATCGCTTCCTACGCCGTAAAGCGGGTCGGTCACTTCCACCACGCGGACATTGTCGAGCAGGAAGGTAGAGAAGCCCGGAAGCACTTCTTTATTGAACAGCACGTCGCGATCCAAAATACCGTATTGAATGCTCTGGCGAATGTCTGGATGGTATTTAACATTGCGGAAGACATTGCTACCAGCGAACAAGATGAAGCCATCCAGTTGACCAGCCAGGCCGCCCATGCGGAGCTTAGTTGCGCTCACGGCGTCATCAATGGAGCGAAGCGGGTCTAATGCCACACCTGTTTCAATTGTTCCGGTCGCCTGCTCGTAGCCAAATTCCTCTGTCCAGTCGATCAGCGGTTGTTGGGTAAACTCCGCTTCGACTGTGTTACGGAATAAGGCATCAGCGAACATCTTTTCACGAGTACGCATGTACTTGTCATACATCGCCAGGCTTGAGGCCGTGACAGCGTCCAGAATAGACATTTGCAGATCAGTACCCGGCTTGCGATATGGCTGCACGTCAGCCGCTGTGATGCGGTCAGTGTATGCGTGAAGCGGCGCTTCGATCAGGTGGTTGGAGCTTTGACGCTTCGCTGTGGCAGTCCATTCGGAGCCATAACGGTTAACAGATTTACTTACCTTCTGCGCGACTTCGTCCAGAACATCAAGGCTCACCTTCGGCGACAGTGACGTTTGACGATCAGCAAACACATTCAGCGTGGTCAACAGCGTGTTCTTAGCTGGCAGATTGGCAAAGGTTGCGGTGTGGTCTGAATAGCTAAAGTCTACGGATAAACTCATTTCTTTATCTCCTTGTTATTATTCTGCGTCCGGTGCGGTCACGCGGATGTTGCCATTAGCGGTAAGTGCGGCAATTGCAGCAGCGCCTACAGTTGCGCCATTCACGGCGATGATTGTTGCGGGTTTCACGTAGGTCAAACGGTCAGCGACGATGACAGGCACGTCAGAGCCAGCACGAGCGGCAGATAAAGCCAGCAGGCAATCAGATCCAGATACGTAGGCAGCGCCAGCGCTTGTTACTGCCTGGCCCGGAACCACGTCCACACCCAGTGTGGCGAATTCAACCGTTTTACGGTCGAAATTGGCGCTGTCCGATAGTGCTACAACATCGTTGTAGCTTGTTGGGGATGTTCCCATCTTCATGTGTTTTGTTTCTCCATCAGAGTTGTTTTTCGCGGCTGAGATGCCGCTGTTATTGCCCGTTTAAGCTGTCCGACATTTTTGCCGGATGCAGGCAGCACTAAAGCCCGAGGCGGCGCGATCCGCTTTCAGGCTGAGGAGTAACGAGGAGGAAAAACATGGAGCTGAGAGCATCAGCGCATGACGCCGGAAGGCGTTAGATTTGAGCCATCAGAAAAGAGCACACCGAAACCGGATAAGGCTGAGAGACCAACATCCGGCACGGTGGCGGCAACTCACGCGGAGACGTGTTTTCTGATGGAGGCAGAAAGGAGGAGCAGCAGCGCGAAAATCCGGGTGAAAAGCCCATAAACACGCCGCCGCTCGATGCCGTTAATGTCCGGCGGACAGCCAGCCAAGGGGGCTGGACTTTTTTGCGGGTTATCAGTCCGCAGGCAAATCCACGCGTAAGGGTAGTCACACGCAGAATTATTTTGAATATGGCGGCGCTGGAAGCAGCAAAGAGACCGTGCGGGAGATCTTATTGAAGGCAGCGCCGGGAAGGTGACATGTCAATTGGCTGTTGTACGCAGAATCAATTAATCACCCAAGTTATAATTTTAACATGAAACTAATTCTTTCACAAGCAATTCCGTCAAATTTAACGCCTCATAATTCATTTTTATCAACTACATACCTGCCCTTTCATACTGGCAAGACATAGCCCAGACGTTTTAACGCTGCGAGCAATTCCGGGTCTGCATCCTGTAAAGCTGCCTTGTTCACCTGCAAGCTGATGCCCGGCCTGCCAGCCTTCATCAATAAGCTGTCCGGGCGTAGATTTGCGCTGTAGCCCTGGCTTTCATGGCAGAGCGCGATACCCTTTTTCCCACGCGGTGCAGTGGTGGTTGAGGGGGTAGTAGCTGTGGTCGCTGTGTTCTGGGCTAAGTAGCCAGCAATCGCCGCTGTTAACGTGTCCTGTGCCGCCTTGTGCAGTTCTGCCGGGTTGCTCGTAGCATCGATCTTGCTGGCGTTAGCTGTGTTGCTGTGCGCTTTCTGCATTGATTGCAGAAGTTCGGCGCGGATGTCTTCCAGTGTTTTCATTTTCATTCTTTTTGTTCCAGAGGTGTCGCAGCTTACAGGCTGAACTCCACGCATAGCGAAGCATCAGCCAGATAAGTGGCAAGGGTAAATTCATCAAGGTTTGGATCGTTGTGTCGGTCATGATGCAGGCGCTGTGTTAAGCGCTGGCGTGATGTGTCGCGTTCGCTTTTGCTGCTGCTTTGATCGCTGCTGTCGTTGTTGGATGCGGCTTGCGGCTGTTCAAATGTAGCTGTAATGGTTTGAATTTGGATGTTGCTTTCCGTTCAAGCACAATGCGGTACTCTTTGCAGAGCGGATCATCTGCTGGCGGCATACGGGCATTGATCGCGGATTCAGCAACGTTCTTGTCCCGAAGCATTCTAACAATGGTGAAAAGTGGTAGTCCGAGCGTGGCGCAAATCTCCGCGAGCATTGCACCCTCATTGAATGAGGTCAGCGTTAACCTGGCGTTGGTATACGCGTTGGTTTTGGCAAATCGTCTACAACGGGGGTTGTAACTGTTGTCGTACAACTCTTGCACTTTCTCCAGAGGCAACCGCAGCAGGCAAGCTACACGACCTGGAGAATATCCAGCAATGAGGAGATGTTTACATTTCTGGATGATGTCACCATCACGAGCGCGTTTTGTAAGCAGGCGGGTCAGGTCGGGTAAATCTGTTTGGTCTGCATTCTCTTTGGCGGTCAGCGCCTTACGTTTATCACTCAATTTGCCCTCTGCAATTTAAAGTTTTTTTCAGCTTGCGCTTCTCTGATTTTGAGGTGTTCACCAATCAGCTTTTCAAGGTCATCGCCTGATACACCCCACATCACGCCGTAGTCGTTCATTCCCTCGTAGCCAATATCTGACCAGTAGCGAAGGTCATCGAGCGTGGCAATAGTACGGCTCACTGTTTTCACCAAAGGAAATGGCGGGTCACTCTGATCAACACAGTCCATGATGTTAGGCGTTGCATCTTCATTTGGCGCGGGTTCATCAGCATCAGTCTGTGGTTGCTGCTTTTGCTGTGCCTGGAGAGCTGCTTGCTGGGCTGTTTGGTTCGCACGGTTGTTGCCTTTGCTTAAGCGCTCTTCGTGATCATAAAGTGGCTTGCCTTCAAACGTTGGGTAAGTGAAAGCGAGATTTTTCGCCACTTTATCAACCTCGAAGACTTTGTAGACGTCACAGACCTTTGGCTGCTTACTCTTCACAAGGATTGTGACCAGTCCCAATGCGATCAATTCGTTGATGTATCTTTTCGTATTTTTTACGGGGTCACCAATACGCGCCGCCGTACCAAGTCGAACTTGGGATTCGGCAAATGGGCGTTTGTCGTCGCCTCCGGTGCCGTAGTACCATTTGTACTGGTTCAGCATGTAGGCATAGAGCTTTTCAAGGTTGTTGGTCATCTTGATCACTACGCCAGTCGCCTTATTCGTGACTGTCTTAGCGTGGAACAGGCGATTCTCTGCTTTGTAAAAGAGACTTTTAGCGACTGTATCTATGTCTTCGTCTTCGTGATCGTCAGTTAGCTGTGCTGCTTGCGTCATTGTTGTTTTCTCCTTCGTGATGTTTCCCCATGTCGGGTAATGGCAATCCGTTATCGAATCGCGTTGCAACGGCACTCAGTACGTCGCGGATCAATCGTGGAACCGTGGTTCTCTGCCGTTTGGCTTCTGCTAACAAGCCGTTGTAAACGTGGTCGGGTAGTTTGATGCTCAAAGCCATATCGGTTTCTCTCCTCTGATTAACCCGCCGTTGCCATGTCTGGCACTTTCTCGCCCGTGAGCTTTTTCAGCGCCGCCGCAGCTTCAACCATTTTCAGGATTAACACCTGATCGTTCATCAGCCCGATTCCTTGCTTCGCATAGTGCAAGCGCCATGCACTCAATACAGGCTGGATGATATCCATCACATCGCGACCTTTCGCTAATTCAGCGCTGTAAGGATTCAGGGTAGTGCGGACAGTCCGGGAAGCGCGTGCGTTCTGTTTCAAGCGGAGCTTGTGATCCTTGAGCAGTTCGAGCGCTTTAGATGTATTCCGCTTGTTGGTTCCGACACGGTTGATGAATCCGTATAGCGCGGTTTGCGTTGTCTCACCGTGAATGATCGCGTTGAAAATGGTTTCGGCTGATTCCACGCCGAAGTTGATTTTTGCTGTCTTCAATTTCGTCTCCATAGGGTTGATTTTTAGGAAGGTGCGTTCTGTTCGCTCCGTCTCGTTGTTACTAATTTTAACATCATAAGTTGAAAATTACAAGTGAATACTTATGTTCTTTTGGAGATGTCAATATTTTTTTGTAAATTGCAAATCAACGCGGAACCAACCATCAGGCGCAATCACCTGAAACGCTCTGTATCGCTTTGTGCCGCGTTTTAGTTACGATGCAATGCATTGGCATAACCGGAGGCGTTTAAATCGCTCTGGAGGCTTCTCGTTAAGGATTTGATGGGGTTAATTGATGTATTGGCACGTTGCTTGCTTGTCAGTCATGACCGCCCTATGTCATCGCCGCGCCTCGTTAGCCTCGATCATCGATCTCGGCCTGTGCATCGCACAGTTCCAAATCTGCGCGGGCTGTAGCCCTTGCTGCCCAAAGGTGGCTTGCCTCTCCCGGTCAGGGAGAGATAAGCAAGGCACGGCATGGGCGATTTTGATCGCGTAGCGTGGAGCGGAGCGAACAGGGCTATCAATACACTGACTCGCCAGTCAGATCCCCTTAGAAGATCTTTAAGTCTTTTATCTTTTGAACTTTAGTCTTACTGGTTTATAAGTCTTATATTGTTGGGTATTTTTACCCTATGTCTTATTAGGTATTTTTACCCTATTGACGCCCTGCTGACCTGGACGCGTATACATCAACGTTCTTGACGCTGTGGCAGGTGAAGCCAGGAGAGCGGCGATCAGCTCTGTGGTAGGCGCTGCGATTAACCGGATTTTCAGCGGTGGTAAATAGCATTTAATTCCGATCAAATAGCGGTTAAATGGGCTGGACAGGCAGAGAAAAGCGCCCTTTCCAGCTATCCCGGCATGTGTCAGACCATGCGCCCGGTTCGCTGCCTATAGTAAATGCGAGCAACCGTATTTGCCCCACATCACCACAAACAAGCCTGGAACCCGCGCCAGCAAAGGCGGCGTTAAAATCATCGTCATGCAATGAAAACATTAAATCAATGGTAATTGTGAGCGGTGTTAGACCGGGGACG
>NZ_JRXE01000003.1:154695-223044 GCF_001267535.1 Winslowiella iniecta
ATTCTGACAATCCCCAATCCTGACGGCCTGCCAGCCACACACACACGCACCTATTGCGCTGGCTGTATTGTCCTGGATTGTTGGTGATCGCCTCGCTAAGGTGCTTAGATGAAGCCTGACGGCCTATAATGATGACTTATGATGAAGGTGTCTGGACTGATCACCGTCATTGGCTGCACCCTGCGTTGATGGACGCACCCGGAAACGGCGAACCACAAACCAAACCGGACATATCAACAAATTGATCACCGAAATGACCAGCAGCCGAACCGCGAACCGCAGATCACTGAGTCGATGACACCATGCTCCACGCTGCCGGAAGGTAAAGTGATAGAAATGTGCTATCAGTAACCCGGAACGAGTCAACGGCCTGAAACTGGAAATTCGAAGCCGTGCGTCGAAAGTCCAACGAAATCCCTGAATAAGATAATTTGCCATCAAAGTGGGCGCTATCAGTTGGATCATGGTGGTAATCGTGCCTTAGTGAGTCGTCACCGGGTGGAACGCTTACACATACAAAACCACACAAACAGTGTGGTTCCGGTAACATCTATTATGTTAAATACCCCCCTAAATAGCCTGATTTAATGGGTGATTGAGTAATTTTTCCTGCTCTTAGGGTCGTCCTGCCAGGGCGCTGTGTTGATGCTCTGCCGATGCTATCAGCGGTCACTAACTGCGGGTGTGCTGCCGTAACGCTCTGCGTCTGATTTGAGCGTTGTTCACCGCTGCCGCGCTAAACTTCGTGGCGACTTAGATCTGGAAAGGAAGTATAAATTTAAGCTACTGATATTTAAGAAAGAAAACCACAAAAGGTTGAAAAAGATTATGCCCTGCCCAGCAGATTTCCACGTGAACTAATGATGCTTGTTAACCCTTCTTTAGATGTATGCCACATATGAATAATACCCATGAGGCAGCTCTAACTAATTATTAAAAAAATACGTATTAATGTAATTTTCCCTTGGCATCCAGATTGCATCCAATACACCCAAAATAGCCACTAATAACCTGAGTAGTATTACGTGAATTATTCTAAATAACGCTATCATTAAAAATAATCATATTACCACAGGAGTTATTAGCAAAAATTTGAATCAGTTGATGAAATGAATGTAATTTAGACACTATTAGGCGGCAACATTTACAATAATAAGCACCCAGTCAAAAAACATTAAGAAGATAATGTTAACGAAGCATACACTTAGCCATAAGTATGCTTCGCTATCTTAAAAAATTAATTATCAACTACTCAGCTTCTTTCTCTTTTATGATTTCAGCACCGTCCATCCGTTCAAAAAGATAAGAAATTAAACTCAAAACGTTTAGACAATCCAGCTCAGAATACCGCTCAGGCACTAATTTATCCAAAGGCATGTGGGCAGCAGGGTTTCTAAAAGACTCAATAACGCCCTGGGAAAGTGAACGTTGTCCACTTTGAATACTCATCCCTGTTTTATTTGAAGTATCACATAACTTTATAACTGGCTCCTTCGGTGAAAAAACCAAATTAACAAGTTCCGTACCATCAAGAGACAAACCAGTTATTTCACGAATAACTTCACAATATATTTTCGTTCCCTGATCCGCAGCCATTCCATATTGTTTATTCGTGTAAAATACTTTTATTCTATCTTTAATCTTATCATTCAAATATCTCCAGTGTAGCAAAGGATACTCTGGTACTAATGTATGCAGCGCTTCAATTACAGGGCTGTACTTCTCCAGCGCATCCTCTTCACCAAGAAAATCTATAATTTTTGATGCTTGTTGCCTAATATCCTCAGGCATAGTACTCATCCATTGATTAGTATCTATACCAGTTGTGACCTCAAGTTCTTTTTCCTTCTTCTCTTTCCGTTTATTTCTCCAATCATTATTAACTTGGTTGATGATTGTTGAGAGATATTCACGAAGAAGAGCCATTTCTTCATTATCCCAATCAATGGACTGCCGGTTGGTTGAGATGACATCATCATCAAGATTATCAATAAAATCTACAGATATCCATCCAGTCAAATATTGAAAGAAATGGCTCGATGTACTATTTGAAAAGAACTCAGGGTTATTAACGAGCTTCCCACGTGAAAACAGCGAAATCCCTCTTAAACCAGAATTGGGTCTAATAGGAGTTCGTGAAGTATACAATGTACCTTTCAATTTATTTTTATAAGGGCTGTCATCTTTTACCAAAGAATCAACATCCCATTCGAACTGCTGCTCAAAACCACTATACCTACGAGCATTATTTACTGATACAACATGACCATGTTGATCTTTAAGATTTATATTAAAGTTATCGTCAACGATAAATATTTTTGAAAGGCTGTTAGCAATCGCTTCAAGATCAAATGGCGACTGTCGTTTAAGTTTGGATAATTTGATCGTCGTCCCATTTGATGCATCTGTAGGTTCGTCAGATAACTCTACTTTTGGATTGTATACACCATCAGCATCAAGTAATTCATTCCAATCAAGTATAAATCTATTTCTTTTTCCATCCTTAACGGTATCAATAGTTATTTCTTTTGCGAGACCGAATAGAGCTAATTTCCCCAAACCTTTTTTGCCTGTAGCATAACGCCCAAACCGTGGTGTAGGTTTATCACCATCATGTCGACGTCTATTTCTACCTATAACTAAAAATCGTTGTTGAATATCTGTGGCACTCATCCCTGTGCCATCGTCTTTAATACTAATAAATTTGTTACTGCCTACTTCCCAAAAATCGAGAGTAACATTCCCGGAATCGGCATCATAGGCATTTGAAATCAATTCAGCAAGAGCTGGAGGAAGCGTAGAATACATTTTCACGCCGAGATGTTCTATCGTATGAGGATCAAACTTCATTTCGTAATCAGACATGTTGTTATTCCCTATTCTGTTTTCCTAATTGATCCAAATGCTCAATGATCTTAGTTGCATGTGCACAAATAAAAGCAGGTGGCAATGCGTTGCCGATCATTAGCGCAGCAAACTCTCTGCCTCTATCCAGCGAGAAAGCATAGTTTTTTGGAAATGTTTGAAGCGCGGCGGCCTCACGCAATGTGATAGATCTATCTTGTTCAGGATGCAAAAAACGTCCCTTTGAAGGATTGGTACACCCACCAGTAATAGTTGGGGAAACTTTATCCCATGACATTCGTCCATAAACATCTTTATATCCATCTGGACTTTTCAAATGGCAAGGCAGCCATAACTGTTTCGGTAAATCTGATCTCGAACCACCATTTTTAGGAATATTTCTTATCATGGCTTTAATTTTATCGGATCTATTCGGGATAAAGTCATGAAGAATATCATTACTTTCACCAGGAACAGGAAAATCAGAGATTGCATCTTTTACTGTCTTCGGGGAAGCTACTTTAATAGGCTCATCGATATAACCAAACTTAGATGCTATAAGGATCATTCTTTTTCTGCGTTGAGGAACGCCATAACAAGCGGTATCTTTAACTTGCAATGTTTTTTCGCCAATCACATATCCACGATCATGTAGTTCGTCAATGACCTTAATAATTCTCTCATCTTTAGCCAGAGCAGGAACATTCTCGATCATAACTGTTTTAGGTTCAAACGCCCTCACAAATCTCATTAAATCAAAAATAAGGTCATTCCTAATATCTTCAACAGAAGTACATTTGTTTCGAGTACGATGAGATGAGAAGCCTTGGCATGGAGGGCAACCGGCTAATAAATCTAACTCTCCAGGTTTGAACTGCAATTCCTCCATAATTTTTAGAGGGTTTAACGAGCGAATATCAGCTTCATAGAGAATATGATCGGCATGGTTAGTTTTGTAGGTTCGTGCAGCAACAGCTTCAAGCTCAACACCTGCGATAACTTTAAAGCCAGCTTCTTTTAAACCGCATGTCAACCCACCCGCACCGCAGAATAGGTCAATTGCTGTGAAATTCATTGATTTGATCCATTTGTTCATCCCTTAGTCCAATTTTGACATAGTATCAATTGATTGAAAAGTAAAGAAGAAACTCTGATTAGTATCAATAGGTTAAAAATCTTTATACATTGATCACTAACTCCATGAATCAGAGAATTAAGCTTCCATTCAGAAAAGCCGCCCCACAACTCCTTTCAGTGCAATTTTACTGGGTGAGGTATGTTTAACGCACAGTAAGTGCGGCTGCACTATCAAAAATTGCAATTTGTTAGCTCGTCCAACTCAAACCGTCTATCACATAGCAAATCGTTGATATGGGAAATATATGCAGATAGCGCTTAGTTATTCCCCCGCTCTTCTCATGACCAACTGTCTGCTGGAGATGATGAATGTTACTGACCCAGCCAGCCATTGCAGCAGAGCAAACAGAATGACGGAAGCTATGCACAAGCCGGCGTTGTCCAAAGTCGTCAAGGTACGAAATCCCAAGTTGATCTCGGACATCAGCTAAAACCTTGCCAATCTTTGGCATATTCTTACCCGCCACTGGTGAGAAGATTTTTTCCTTCCACTGACGATTAACAAAATCAAGGAAGCCCCATTCAATTAACTTGGGATGGATCACAACCTGCCTTGTAGCGTTTTCGGTTTTTCCTTGTCCCCCCTCCGCTATCAACAGATAGTGCCGCTGGCTATCTTCGTCAAATTTGACCTGTGACTTCTCCAGTTTGGCTATCTCACCTCTTCTGGCTCCAGTATATGCAAGCAGCAATGTGATCCACTTCTCCCATCCATCTGGCTGCTTGAGTGCCCAACCCACAAATTTACGCATTTCTGCCGCACTGTAAGCACCGAATCTTTCCTTTGTTGGTGCTGCTACAACTCCATCTGTTGGCGATTTTTTTAGGATGTCTTTACTGTCAGTTAGGAAAGTTTTGAACAAAGATTTGTATATTTTGAGATGTTTATGAATGGCCTCAGTTCCCACCAATTCATCCGGTGGAACATCATCACATTCGATCAACTGTTGAATGGTCATTGAACGATATGGCTGAACAACTCGCTTCGGCAGATTTTCCACAATTTCCATCACTTGCTTTATGTCCTGCTTGGTGATGCTCGCAACATCAGTTTCCCCTCCTAAGACAACAAGCAACACTTCCATAAAACGCTCGTTGGCTTGGGTGATCGCTTTAGTCCAGTTACGTTCCTTCTCACTTCTGTACATGTTCCATGCTCCAGCAAGAGTTAAAACGTCTGTTGGTTCGGCAACTTTATTTTGTTCCGCATCTACCACGGGAGCGACCGCATCTCGGCATTCATGCAGTTCTATTGACTGAGTTTGAGCATGACGGTACTCATCATTGAGAAATTGCAGAGCTACCCATTGATCAGCTTGCTGTTTCAAGCGGTTGGAGAAATTAGTAAGGCGAGCAGAAAAATGATCCGGCTGGATAGCACCGCTTTGCACCATGTGAATTACAGGAGAAGCAAACGACATTATCAAATGAGCTTGGGTGTAGCTGTCTGTTTCAAGTGACTTACGAAAATACGTATTACCCGGCAGACGAAAGCGGACGTAGTAAATGCCGTTGCGTGTGATGGTGTGACGAATAGTTTTGTGTCCCATTTGGTGAGCCTCTTTGAGATACGGCTGAACAAAACGGGACAGGAATTGATAGTAATCATTTGATTTTAATCTGAATAATTGCCATGGCTACGCTGGCATTATCCAGTTCAGGTTCAACGGGTAATTCTCAGCCGGTCTCTGATGAAGAGACGGCACCCCGAGTCATTGATCAATCACTAAATTGTCGCTGGCGCTTGCGCCAGCAGGTGATAAGGATAAAGCGCCAGTCTGCCTTTGTAAACTTATCGTCATCATTACCCGGCAAGGTGGACGCGCTAACCCGCTGTAATCCTTCAACACACATTTACCCTTGCCTGTTGAGTGTGACTGACGAAATGATAGGAAATCGGGCTGATGGAATCGGCTAACTCACTGGAGACTGTATGGCTAAGACAAAGATAATGCTTCTGGCGACACTGCTGGCAACCGCCAGCGCCAGTTTTGCCGCCCCAACCGTGGTGACACCGCCGACGGAAAATAAGTCGTATGAGATAAGCGAATTTACCGCTGATTTTACCCGCTTTACCCTCGGCGACACTGCCCCGGCGCTTTATCGCAGTGATAAATATTCGATTAAAAAATGGCAGGTGCGTAATCTGCCAGCCCCGGAGGCCGGCAGTCACTGGACTTATATGGGAACTAATTACGTGCTGATTAGCGACAGTGACGGCAAAATTCTGAAAGCGTTTGATGGCAATATTTTTTACCAGCGCTGAAATGGCTTCCGTCCTGATGGCATACAGGATGCTACCCCTTGGCACGGGCGGCGAGAACGTCGCCCGTGCCAAGGGGTACCAGAAAGGCTTAAGGCATTAGCCGTTTTCGGCACCCGTGGCATATTCCAGTCACTTTCTTACCGTGCCAGCGCCACCGCTTCACCCAATTGCCACACCGCCATCGCGTAGTGATTACTGTGATTATAACGGGTAATCACATAGAAATTCGGCAAGCCATACCAGTACTGATACGAGGTGCCCATATCAAAACGCAGCAAACTCACCTGTTGGTTATTTTGCAACGGCGCTTGTGGTCGCAGTCCGGCAGCCGCCAGCGTAGCCGGGCTGTAACGGGTTTTAAAGCCGGTTTCCAGCCCTGGTGCCTGACCGCTGGCCGGAATGGCGATTGACTGATTGCTCTGCCAGCCGTGCTGTTTAAAGTAGTTAGCCACACTACCGATGGCATCAACCGGATCCCACAGATTAATATGACCATCACCGTTAAAATCAACCGCATAGTCTTTAAAGGATGACGGCATAAACTGACCGTAGCCCATCGCACCGGCGTAAGAACCGCGCAGATCCAGCGGATCGTCTTGTTCTTTTCGCGCCATCAACAGGAACGTTTCCAGTTCACCGCTGAAGTATTCGGCACGGCGTGGATAGGCAAATGATAAGGTCGCCAGCGCATCAATAATGCGGGTTTTGCCCATGACGCGTCCCCAGCGTGTTTCGACGCCAATTATACCGACGATAATTTCTGGCGGCACGCCGTACACCTGATACGCACGCGTCAGCGCATCCTGATGCTGATGCCAGAATGCCACGCCGTTCTGCACATTATCCGGGGTAATAAATTTATTACGGTAGCGGATCCATGCGCCGTTCGGCCCGGATGGCGGCCCATAGCTCGGAGCCTGGCGATCCATCAGACGCAGCACAAAATCGAGGCGTTTGGTCTGTGCCAGCACATCATGCAGCTGCTGACGGTCAAAACCATGCTTGCTGACCATTTTATCGATAAAACGCTCGGTCGCCGGGTTACCGGCAAAATCACCGCCTAACGGATGAATGGCATGGGAAGGCTCAAGTAAAAATCCGCCGCGGGTATCGCCACGGAAAGGATTACCCGATGCTGGCGTTTCAGGCGGGGTCGGTTTGCTGCTACAGGCAGCCAGTAAGGTGATCAACGGTAATAACGTGACGAGAGAGCGCATCAAAAATCCCAATAGCCGGGCCGGACAGAGTTAAATGGTAAGCATTGTCGTGCGCCGAGTAAAAGAAAATCCAGAAATCAGTGTCGAAAGTTTACTGAAATGCGCGGCGCACGGATTGCAGCGGCAGAAAACAATTCATTTCCCTGAGCTATTATAGTGGTGAGTTTGATAAGTCGCTGCATATTCAGGAGAAAGCCGTGCATATTCGCCCTTTTACCGAAACTGACCGTCCGTTTTTACGTACCCTGTTTTTAGCCGCGCGCAAAGCCAGCTGGCACTGGCTGGACAGCAACGACTGGCGACTGGAAGATTTTGACGCTATTACGCTGGGGGAAACGATTCTGGTCGCGGAACGGGATGGCCATCGCCTCGGTTTTGCTGCACTACTGGATAACGATAATTTCCTGCACAGCTTATTTATTGATCCGCAGGCGCAGCGTCAGGGCATCGGCAGCGCGTTACTGCATGCGGTGCAACAGCGCTTTAGTTCAACCGGCGCATTAAAGTGTCTGACGGCGAATCAGGCGGCGTGCCAGTTTTATCTGCACCATGGCTGGAAGGTAATTTCGCGCGGCGAGAGTCCACAGGGAGAGTATTTGTTAATGCATTTTGTCTTGGCATAATTGCTACGGGTGGAGCATCCTCCACCCGTAGCAAACTGATCACAGCGCCCGGAAAGCAATATCCCCCGGAATCACCTCACCCTGCCAGTAGAGCTGTGCCGCTACAGCGCCCGCCAGCTGGCGATAAAGCGCGGTAAAATCACTCTCCGGTCGACGCACGACGGTCGGCACACCGCTATCCAGATCTTCACGTAAGGTGATATGTAACGGTAACTGGCTCAGCAGGCGGGTGTTATAGCGTTCCACCAGCTGCTGCGCGCCGCCGCTGCCGAATATCGCTTCATGATGGCCGCAGTTGCTGCAAATATGCATACTCATATTTTCCACCACGCCCAGCACCGGGACATGCACTTTTTCAAACATCACAATGCCTTTACGCGCATCGATCAGCGCAATATCCTGCGGTGTGGTGACGACCAGTGCGCCAGTGACCGGCACGTTTTGCGCCAGTGTCAGCTGAATATCGCCGGTACCCGGTGGCATATCCAGAATCAGGTAGTCCAGTTCCGGCCACAGCGTCTCATTCAGTAGCTGCATCAGCGCTTTGCTGGCCATCGGGCCGCGCCACACCATGGCATTATCATCCGTGACCAAATAACCAATCGAGTTGGTAGCCAGGCCGTGCGCCATAATCGGGGCCATATGCGTACCGTCAGGTGAGGTTGGCCGCTGATCTTCCGTGCCCAACATATTCGGTACCGAGGGGCCGTAGATATCCGCATCAAGAATACCGACTCTGGCTCCTTCGGCGATCAGCGCCAGCGCAAGGTTCACTGCGGTACTGGATTTGCCCACCCCGCCCTTGCCGGAGCTGACGGCAATAATATTTTTGACGCCGTTTACCCCGGCATGATTTTTCACCCGCTTCAGCGTGGCGATATCGTGGCTCAGACGCCAGTTAATCGCGCTGGCAGCGGTAATACGCAATAAATCCGCACTGCACTGCTCTTTCAGCACCTCAAAACCGCTCTGCCAGGCGAACGGCATCACCAGTTCGATATGCAGCGTGTTATCCATCAGTGCCACATGATGTAGCGCTTTCAGCCTGGTCAGATTGTGCTGTAGCGTCGGATGTTCAAATGCGGTCAACACGCCCATCACCATGGCACGCAGGGTGTCAGGTGAGTGTGGACCTTGGGATTGTGAATTCATCCCGGCTCCTTGATAGCTTGATGGTTATTGTCAGACAGACCTGTGATTAATCATACCAGATGCAAGAAAATTCAGCTTTACTGCCCGTGCGTCAAACCCCTTGTTTACGCAGGGTCGGCCTTTCGGTTAACATCAGAAGTCCTTTTCAAACCAGAAGAAAGCAAGTTCTCTTATGACTCAAGTCGCGAAAAAAATTTTGGTAACGTGCGCACTGCCGTACGCCAACGGTTCTATCCATCTCGGCCACATGCTCGAGCATATCCAGGCAGATATTTGGGTCCGTTACCAGCGAATGCGCGGCAATCAGGCATATTTCATCTGTGCAGATGACGCGCACGGCACGCCAATCATGCTGAAAGCTCAGCAGCTGGGCATTGCACCGGAACAGATGATCGCCGAAATGAGTCAGGAACATCAGACTGATTTTGCTGGCTTCAACATCAGCTATGACAACTATCACTCGACGCACAGCGACGAAAACCGCGAGCTGTCATCGTTGATCTATGGCCGTTTGAAAGAAAATGGTTTTATTAAAAATCGCACCATTTCACAGCTGTACGATCCGGAAAAAGGCATGTTCCTGCCCGATCGTTTCGTTAAAGGCACCTGCCCGAAATGTAAAGCCGCCGATCAATATGGCGATAACTGTGAAGTGTGCAGTGCGACCTACAGCCCAACCGAACTGATTGATCCGAAGTCGGTGATTTCCGGTGCCACGCCAGTAATGCGTGACTCTGAGCACTTCTTCTTTGATCTGCCAGAATTCAGTGCGATGTTGCAGGCGTGGACCCGCTCCGGTGCGCTGCAGGAGCAGGTGGCGAATAAAATGCAGGAGTGGTTCGAATCCGGCCTGCAACAGTGGGATATCTCCCGTGATGCGCCGTATTTCGGCTTTGAAATCCCGGATGCGCCGGGCAAATACTTTTACGTCTGGCTGGATGCACCTATTGGTTATATGGGTTCGTTTAAGAATCTGTGTGATAAACGTGGCGACATCGATTTTGACGCGTTCTGGAATAAAGATTCAGATGCCGATCTGTATCACTTTATCGGCAAAGATATCGTCTATTTCCACAGCCTGTTCTGGCCAGCGATGCTGGAAGGCAGCAATTTCCGCAAGCCAACCAACCTGTTTGTTCACGGCTATGTGACGGTGAATGGTGCCAAGATGTCGAAATCGCGCGGCACCTTTATCAAAGCCAGCACCTGGTTGCAGCATCTGGATGCCGACAGCCTGCGTTACTACTACGCGGCGAAACTCTCTTCGCGCATTGATGATATCGACCTGAACCTGGAAGATTTTGTCCAGCGTGTTAACGCCGATATCGTTAATAAAGTGGTTAACCTGGCCTCGCGTAATGCCGGCTTTATCAACAAACGTTTCGGCGGCAAACTGGCCGACGAACTGGCCGATCCGGCGCTGTATAAAACCTTTACCGATGCGGCAACCAGCATTGGTGAAGCGTGGAACAGCCGCGAGTTCAGCCGCGCTATCCGTGAGATTATGGCGCTGGCCGACCTGGCAAACCGTTATGTCGACGAGCAGGCACCGTGGGTGGTGGCGAAACAGGAAGGCCGCGATGCTGACCTGCAAGCGATCTGCTCCATGGGCATCAATATGTTCCGCGTACTGATGACCTGGCTGAAACCGGTTGTGCCATCGCTGGCAGAGCGTGTTGAAGCCTTCCTGAATGTCGAACTGAGCTGGGAAGGTATTCATCAGCCGCTGCTGAGCCACGATATTGCCGCGTTTAAAGCGCTGTACAGCCGTATCGAAATGGACAAAGTTAACGGCCTGATTGAAGCGTCAAAAGAGGACGCAGCGGCGGCCGCTAAACCGGCGCTGACCGGCCCACTGGCGGACGACCCGATTCAGGACACTATCACTTTTGACGATTTCGCCAAAGTGGATATGCGTATTGCGCTGATTCAGAAAGCGGAATTGGTGGACGGTTCCGACAAGCTGCTGCGTCTGTCGCTGGATTTAGGCGGTGAAACCCGTCAGGTGTTCTCCGGTATTCGCGCGGCTTATCCTGACCCAGCCGTACTGGAAGGTCGTCTGACCGTGATGGTTGCTAACCTGGCACCACGCAAAATGCGCTTTGGCATCTCGGAAGGGATGGTGATGGCAGCGGGTCCTGGCGGTAAGGATATTTTCCTGCTTAGCCCGGACAGCGGCGCACAGCCGGGTCAGCAGGTTAAGTAAGATTGCTGTATGGGCGGCGTTTATCGCCGCCCGTGCCGGATGTTTGCACTCTGCCTGTCATCAGGACGGGAGCCGAAAGCGGCTCCCCTACTGGTATTCTGCGCCGCCCGCTCAGGAGCTTGTTATGCTCAGCGTGTTATCTGTCAGCTGGCGTTATCTTCGCGCCTTTATCATTATTTATCTCTGCTTATATGCCGGTAATGGCATCTCATCCCTGCTGCCGCTGACGATTCCGGGCAGTATCATTGGCATGCTGCTGCTGTTCTCGCTGCTGGCATTGCAGATTCTGCCGGTGCATTGGGTTCAGCCCGGTAGCCATCTGCTGATTCGCTATATGGCGTTGCTGTTTGTCCCCATCAGCGTCGGCATTATGAGCTATACCGATATCCTTAGCGCCCAGTTTGGCCCGATTGTGGTTTCCTGCGTAGTCAGCACGCTGATGGTGCTGGTGATTGTCGGTGTCACCGCCCAACGGATGCACAAGGGGAACGCCGATGAGTGATATCTGGTGGTCACTGCCGCTGACGCTTGGCGTATTCTTTGCCTCACGGCTGCTGGCGGCGAAGGTTAAAATTTCCCTGCTGAACCCGCTGCTGGTCTCGATGGCGGTGATTATTCCGCTACTGTTACTGATTAATATGCCCTACGCGCGCTACTTTCAGGGCAGCGAAATACTGAATCATCTGCTGCAACCGGCGGTGGTGGCGCTGGCCGTGCCGCTGTATGAACAGATGCATCAAATCCGTGCCCGCTGGAAGTCAATCATCAGCGTCTGCTTTATCGGCAGCCTGACGGCGATGATCTCCGGCACCGCTATCGCCCTGTGGCTCGGCGCAACACCGGAAATCGCCGCGACGATTCTGCCGAAATCGGTGACTACACCAATTGCCATGGCGGTTTCCGACTCGCAGCACGGGATTCCTGCCATTAGCGCCATCTGCGTATTACTGGCGGGGGTATTAGGTGCAGTTTTCGGGCATATGCTGCTCAGGCTGCTGCGGGTGCGCAGTAAAGCCGCACGTGGACTCGCTATCGGCAACGCCTCGCATGCGCTGGGTACTGCACGCTGCGCCGAGCTTGATTTTCAGGAAGGCGCGTTCAGCTCACTGGCTCTGGTGATTTGCGGCATTATCACTTCACTGCTGGCACCCTTTATCTTCCCGATTTTGTTGCACCTGCTGCGTTAAAACTTGCGAGAGATCTCGCAATTCAGCATCAACTTTCATAGATTGCATTGATAGAGCGACATAGATCACATATAACCTCCTGATTGCACCGTAAAATCCGTTGCCAACAACGCTAATGAGAGGCACTCAATGCATCCACGTTTTCAATCCGCTTTTGCCGACCTGTCGCCCGAATTACAGTCTGCACTGAAGCCGATCCTTGATGCTGAAGATTTCAGCGCCCGTTTTAGCCCGGAACAGATTGCGGCAATCAAACAACAAACCGCACTGGATGAAGATGCGCTGGCCTTCGCGCTGCTGCCGTTAGCGGCCGCCTGTGCGCTGGCACCGCTGTCGGACTTTAATGTCGGCGCGGTGGCGCGTGGCAAAAGCGGTAGCTGGTATTTTGGTGCCAATATGGAGTTTGCTGGCGCCACCATGCAGCAAACCGTGCATGCCGAGCAAAGCGCGGTGACGCACGCCTGGCTGAGTGGCGAGCTGGCGCTGGAAGCCATCACCGTCAACTACTCGCCTTGCGGCCACTGTCGCCAGTTTATGAATGAGCTGAACAGCGGCACCGCACTGCGCATCTATTTACCTGGCCGCCAGCCGGCGACGCTGGGCGACTATCTGCCGTATGCCTTTGGTCCGCGCGATCTGGCGATTGAAACCCTGCTGCTCGATCCTGTCGATCATGGCTATCACCTCAGCGGCGACGCGCTGGAACAGCAGGCAATTAACGCCGCCAGTCACAGCCATGCGCCTTACAGCAATGCGCACAGCGGCGTGGCGCTGGAAAGTGCCAGCGGGCAGATTTATGCCGGTCGCTATGCCGAAAATGCCGCCTTCAACCCCAGCCTGCCGCCATTACAGGCCGCACTGATTCTGTTGAATATGCACGGCGAAAGCTGCACGCAGATTACGCGTGCCGTGCTGGCCGAAAGTCCCGACGGCAAACTGATTCAGCGCCAGGCGACCGAAGCCACGCTTCAGGCGTTAGGCTGCCAGCATATTCGCTGCGTTGAGTTGCAAAAACCGTAAGCATTCCCGCAATACCTCGAGAAAGATCGCAGCTTTTGTAATCTGTTATTAACAAAAGCTGTACTTCTGCGCTTTTTTTCATAGGATCGTGGGCACACAATGTCATTGAGCCAGAGGCTGTTTTTAAATGGAACTCGAGTACGAGAGTAAAAGACCGTTATATATTCCTTACGCCGGACCTATTCTGTTGGAATTTCCGCTGCTGAATAAAGGCAGCGCCTTCTCAGTTGAAGAACGTAATGATTTCAATCTCCGCGGCCTGTTACCCGAAACCGTAGAGACCATCGAAGAGCAGGCCGAACGCGCCTGGCGTCAGTTCCAGGACTTCAAAAACAATAACGATAAACACGTCTACCTGCGCAATATTCAGGACACTAACGAAACCCTGTTCTACCGGCTGCTGGATAATCATCTCGAAGAGATGATGCCGATTATCTACACCCCGACGGTCGGTGCTGCATGTGAACACTTCTCCGAAATCTATCGTCGCGCCCGCGGTCTGTTTATTTCTTATCCGAACCGCAACAATATCGAGGATATGCTGCAAAACGCCACCAAACAAAACGTAAAAGTGATTGTGGTGACGGACGGCGAACGTATTCTCGGCCTCGGCGACCAGGGGATCGGCGGCATGGGCATTCCCATTGGTAAGCTGTCGCTGTACACCGCCTGTGGCGGCATTAGCCCGGCCTACACCCTGCCGGTAGTACTGGATGTTGGTACCAATAACCAGCAGCTGCTGAATGACCCGTTGTATATGGGCTGGCGTCATCCGCGCATTACCGGCGAAGAGTACGATGCCTTCGTTAACGAATTTATCCAGGCAGTGAAAAGCCGCTGGCCAAATGTGCTGTTGCAGTTTGAAGATTTCGCCCAGAAAAATGCGATGCCATTGCTGGAGCGCTATCGCGATGAAGTCTGCTGCTTTAACGACGATATTCAGGGTACCGCTGCGGTCACGCTGGGTACGCTGATTGCCGCCAGCCGCGCGGCCGGCAGCAAACTACGCGATCAGAATGTGGTCTTCCTCGGTGCCGGTTCCGCCGGTTGTGGAATTGCCGAGCAGATTATCGCCCAGATGAAATCGGAAGGACTGAGCGACGAAGAAGCTCGCGCCCGCGTGTTTATGGTCGACCGCTTCGGTCTGTTGACCGACAAACTGCCTAACCTGCTTAATTTCCAGAGCAAGCTGGTGCAGAAAAGCGAAAACCTCAGCAAATGGGATGTCAGCACTGATTCACTGTCGCTGCTGGATGTGGTGCGCAATGCGCAGCCGGATATCCTGATTGGCGTTTCGGGTCAGCCGGGTCTGTTTAGCGAAGAGATTATTCGCGAGATGCACAAGCACTGCCCGCGCCCGATTGTGATGCCGCTGTCCAACCCAACCTCACGGGTTGAAGCCACGCCGCAGGATATTCTTGCCTGGACCGATGGCGCAGCGCTGGTCGCAACCGGTAGCCCGTTCTCGCCGGTAAGCTGGAAAGGCGTCACCTATCCGATTGCCCAGTGTAATAACTCCTATATCTTCCCTGGCATCGGCCTTGGTGTGGTCGCTTCCGGTGCAACTCGCGTCACCGACAGCATGCTGATGGCGGCAAGCCGTACGCTGGCTGAATGCTCTCCACTGGCGAATGATGGCGTCGGCGCAGTATTGCCGGAAATCAAAGATATCCAGGGCGTATCGAAACTGATCGCCATGGCGGTGGGTAAAGCCGCTCAGCTGGCTGGCGTCGCGGTAGTCACGTCAGAAGATGTGCTGTCGAAATCGATCGCTAACAACTTCTGGCTGCCGCAATACCGTAACTACCGTCGCACGTCGATTTAATCCCCTGATCCGGGCCTGACGCGCCCGGAGATGGCTAAAAATGCGGCGACTGACGCTGCTGTGCTTGCTTCACAGCAGCGGCTCAAGTAGCCTTAAATTATCCTGTTACCTGCCAGACAGAGCGCCGCTGAGCATGTTGAAACGCTTGATTTATGGTCTGATTATCATCGTTGCCCTGATGGTAGTGACCGCGCTCGGCCTCGATCGCTGGATTAGCTGGAAAACCGCCCCCTATGTCTACGACGATTTAACCTCACTGCCCCATCGTCAGGTTGGCGTGGTATTAGGCACGGCCAAGTATTACCGCACTGGCGGGGTTAATCAGTACTACCGTTACCGGATGCAGGGAGCCATCAACGCCTATAACAGTGGCAAAGTGAATTATCTGTTGTTGAGCGGCGACAATGCGCTGCAAAGCTATAACGAGCCGATGACTATGCGGCGCGACCTGATTGCCGCTGGCGTTCAGCCTGCGGATATCGTGCTGGACTATGCGGGTTTCCGCACCCTCGATTCGATTGTGCGTACGCGCAAAGTGTTTGATACCAATGATTTCATAATTATTACGCAGCGCTTCCACTGTGAACGCGCGCTGTTTATTGCCCTGCATATGGGCATTCAGGCGCAGTGTTATGCCGTGCCGTCGCCCAAAAATATGCTGACTATTCGTTTTCGTGAAGTCGGTGCGCGACTTGGCGCACTGGCGGATCTCTATCTGATGAAGCGCGAACCCCGTTTTCTCGGCCCGTTAGTGCCGATCCCGGCGATACATGAAGTGCCGGAGAATGCGCAAAGCTACCCGGCAGTCACGCCCGAGCAGTTGCTGGAATTGCAGCAGAAGCTGGAGAAGAAATAGCAGGGACACGGGGATATTGCCAGGGGCGAGGTTATTTCTGGAGCCGTTTTCGGCTCCCCTACTGATGGCATAAAGAGTGCTAACCCTCGGCAGGGGCGGCGAAAACACCGCCCCTGCCAATAGCGCAATGATTATTTTTTACGAGAATACTTCAGCGAATCCAGCGCCACGGCGAAAATAATGATGCCGCCCTTGATGATATACTGCCAGTAAGGGTTAACGCCGATGTAGGTCAGACCGTAGTTAATTACCGTAAAGATAATCACCCCGGTCACCACACCTGCCACGGTACCGACACCACCGGCAAAGGAAACGCCCCCCACCACGCAGGCAGCAATCGCATCCAGCTCATACATAAAGCCGAGGTTATTGGTGGCACTGCCGATACGCCCGGCTTCCAGCATCCCGCCGAAAGCGTAAAACACTCCCGACAGCGCATAGATCATAATCAGGTTAAGCGGCACATTCACGCCAGACACTTTCGCCGCTTCCGGGTTACCGCCGATGGCAAAAATGTTTTTACCGAAGCGGGTTTTATTCCACAAAATCCAGACGAAAATAATCGCGATAATCGCATAGAAGGTGATGTAAGAGAGCTTAAAGTCACCGAATCGCAGGAAGCCCTGAGCAAAGGTCGAGAAGCCCGAATCAAAACCAGCAATCGGTGAAGCACCAACATAATCGTAATACAGCGAGTTAACGCCATAGACGATAATCATGGTGCCCAGTGTGGTAATAAACGGCGTGACCTTCAGGTAAGCAATAATAATCCCGTTAATCAGGCCAATAAAAGCACCGATAAGACAAACGGTCAGGATAACCAACGGAATCGGAATGGTATCGATGCCCGGGAAAACCTTATTCACGTTGTCCATCGCCTGCAACATAGTGGCCGCCACCACCGCCGCAAGGCCAACCTGACGCCCTGCCGAGAGGTCAGTCCCTTGCGTAACAATCAGACCGGCAACACCCAGTGCAATAATCACGCGTACTGAAGATTGCGTCAGAATATTACTCAGGTTCATTAAACTGAGGAAAGTGGGATCCTGGAAAATAATAATTGCCAGCAGAACCAGCAAGACGACGTAGATACCGCCTTCTTTTAACCAGGTGAGCGCATTTTTCTTATTAACAGCTTTCATGGTAACAGCCCTTACATCATTAAAGGTGTAACGACGCTAAACGCAATATTTCGTTCTGCGTGGTAGTTTTGGTTTCGACAATGCCTGCAACCAGGCCATTACTCATGACCAGTATCCGGTCGGTAATCCCTAACAGCTCCGGCATTTCAGAAGAGATGATAATAATCCCCTTCTCCTTCTTCGCCAGTTCTGCGATCAGCTGGTAAATTTCAAACTTGGCCCCGACGTCAATACCCCGCGTCGGCTCATCCAGCATTAATATCTCTGGCTGGGTTAACAACCAGCGACCAATAATCACTTTTTGCTGATTCCCGCCAGACAGTGAACCGATCGAAGTATGATGCCCCGGCGTTTTTACCCGCATCGAATCGATCACCCACTGGGTATCACTTTTCATCCGGCGATTATCCAGCAGGCCAATGCTGTTTTTATATTTACGGATATTGGATATCAGCGAGTTGAAGCCGATATCCAGATAAGCATAAATACCGGTTGAGCGGCGCTCTTCGGTGACCAGTGCAAAGCCGTGGTTAATCGCTTCATTGGCGCTGTGGTTATTAATCGCTTTACCGTGCAGCTTAATGGTGCCGCCGGATTTATCGCGAATACCAAATAACGTCTCAACGATATCGGTACGTTTTGCCCCTACCAGCCCGGCGATACCAAGAATTTCGCCTTTATGCAGATCAAAAGAGATATCGCGGATTGAAGGCTGGCTGCGCGAGGTTAAATTACGCACCTCAAGAATCACTTCGCCCGGCACATTGGATTTATCCGGGAAGCGCTGATTAAGTGAACGCCCCACCATCATCGCGATGATCTTGTCCATATCCAGCCCTTCCAGCGACTGGGTAGCAATCCACTGACCATCACGCAAAATGGTAATCTCGTCGCACAGCTGGAAAATCTCTTCCATTTTGTGCGAGATATAAACAATGCCGCAGCCACGATCTTTTAATTTACGGATAATGGTAAACAGGTGGTTTACCTCTTTTTCCGTTAACGAAGAGGTCGGCTCATCCATAATGACGATTTTGGCGTTGTAAGAGAACGCTTTGGCGATTTCGATCATTTGCATCTGCGAAACAGAAAGTCCCGCCACTTTGTCACGCGGATCGATATCAATATCCAGTTCGTCGAAGATCGCTTTGGTATCGCGATACATTTTATCCTGGTCGACAAACAGCCCTTTACGCGGATAGCGGCCAAGCCACATGTTATCCATGACCGTACGCTGTAAAACCAGATTAAGTTCCTGATGCACCATTGATACGCCGTTTTCCAGCGCCTCTTTGGAGCTTTTAAAATCGATTTCCTCACCCTGAAACAGGATGCTCCCCGAATCTTTTTTATAAATGCCAAACAGGCATTTTAATAACGTCGATTTGCCCGCGCCGTTTTCTCCCATCAAAGCATGAATAGAGTGCGGCCGAACTTTTAAATTGACGTTGTCGAGTGCCTTCACGCCAGGAAATGATTTATTAATATTGCTCATTTCCAGCAGGAATTCACGCTGCGGTAGGGTTTTATCACTGGCCATAATTTACCTGGCTGAAAGAGTCATGCATGGGCGCAGAATAACTCTGCGCCCCGCTGGTTTTATTTCACGAACTGAGACAGGTTATCTTTATCAACCGCCACGTAAGGAACACGAACGATTTTGTTTTCCAGCTTATAGTTAGTGCCTTCGGCAGCCGGTTTGCCTGCTGCAAGGTTTTTCGCCATATCAAAGGTCGCTTTCGCCTGGTTATCCGCGTCATTGAGTACGGTACCGGCCATCGCCCCGGATTTCACCATTGCCAGTGCTTCGGGCAGTGCATCAACACCAAACACCGGAATCGAGGATTTGTTATGCGCTTTCAGCGCTTCTACTGCACCCATTGCCATCGCGTCGTTATTGGCAATCACCACTTCAATTTTGTTGCCGTTCGGGCCGGATAACCAGGCATCCATCTTATCTTTTGCCTGTGCGGTATCCCACATGGCGGTATCTAAGTGCAGCTGCTGGGTTTTCAGACCATCTTTATTAAGCGTGTCGATGACATACTTAGTACGTGCTTCCGCATCCGGGTGGCCCGGTTCACCTTTCAGCAGCACAAACTGAATCTGTCCGTCTTTGTTCAGATCCCAGCCTGGATTGGCTTTCCAGTGTTTCTCAATCAGCTCACCCTGCTTCACGCCAGACTCTTTGGAGTCAGTACCGACGTAATAAGCTTTGTCGTAACTGGCCAGCGCTTTTGCCGTCGGTTCTTTGTTAAAGAACACCACCGGCACATCGTTCGAGCGGGCTTTATCGATAATCACTGCCGCCGCCGCCGGATCAACCAGGTTAATGGCCAGAGCTTTAACGCCTTTCGCCATCAGTACATCAACCTGATCGTTCTGAGTAGACTGGCTGTTCTGCGAGTCATTCATTAACAGCTGAACGTCCGGGCTATTTTTCGCTTCTTTCTCAATCGCTTTACGCACGACAGACATAAAGTTATCGTCATATTTGTAGATAGTGACGCCAATGCGCGTATCTGCTGCGTGTGCCGTTGCGCCAAACATCATACTGGCCACCAGGGCGGTAAGCGTGAAAACCTTCTTATTCATATTATCTCCGGGTTTTAGCAGGGTATTTCTCAGTCCTGTTCTGTCACCGCGTGGTGATCAGAATAAGACAATCGGTAATTAACCCTCGGCAACGCGCAACTGTGAAAAACAGGTACGCAAAGCCAACGGCGTGCTGTCACAAACCTGACTTCCCTATTCGGTAATACTTCCAGGACCAGATATTCAGAACTGTTTTGCAGTGGCGAGAGGGACGCAGTAACCCGAAAGATTAACGCGTTACATTATGTTTCAGCCGCTGCATTGCGCTGTCATCATAGAGAGCACGATGTTAATTAACTGTGAATTTACTCACAGATTGAAAACGGTTACATGGGTAAATCGCTTCAATTAGTGACCGGCTCCACAGTTTGTCGCTGCGCCACCGAATGTCGACGCACCAGGGTCGGCATAAAACAGTGCTGAGCAGTATGGTCGAGCTGCCCTGCCGCACCTTTCAGCGCCAGTTCAGTGGCAAGTTTTGCCATGGAAACAATAGGATAGCGCACCGTCGTCAGTTGCGGATCGGTATAGCGCGAGATGGGAATATCATCAAAACCGACGATGGAAACCTGTTGCGGCACCAGGATACCGTTATCTTTCAATGCGGTGAGCGCACCAGCAGCCATACTGTCGTTATAGGCAAACACCGCGCTCAGATGCTGATTGCGCCCGAGCAGCTCGACCATCGCCGCTTCACCGCCCGACAAATCGGCTTCGCCGCTGGCAATCCACCCTTCCGGCGGCGCAATGCCCTGCTCGGCCAGCGCCTGCTGCCAGCCGTCGCGCCGCTGCGTCACGTCTTCAATGGGATGGCAAGAGCTGAGATAGCCAATGCGCGTATGTCCCTGCTGCTGCAACATACGCGTCGCCATCAGCGCACCGCTGACATTATCCAGACAGACGCAGCGATGGGCATAGCCCGGCACAATGCGGTTAACCAGCACCATGCCCGGCACCTGGTCCATAAAGTTGGCTAATTCCGCATCTGACAGCATTTTTGCATGCACAATTAACGCGTTACAGCGCTGACGGATCAACACTTCAATCGCATGACGCTCTTTCGCTTCCTGATGCCACGAGTTACTGATCAGTACATGCTTGTTCATCTGCTGGGCGACGGTATCGACCGCTTTGACCAGCGCGCCAAAAAAGGGGTCGGAAACGTCCATCACCACCACGCCAATGGTGTCACTGACCTGGGTCGCCAGCGCCTGGGCGTTAGCATTGGGACGATAATCTAATGATGCAGCAGCCTGTAACACGTTTTCACGCGTTTCAGCAGTGACTGCACTGTTGTTATTCAGCACGCGAGAAACCGTTGCCACGGAAACGCCCGCAAGGCGCGCCACATCACGGATTGTTATCATGAACGCCTGACCCTGAAATAGTTGATCGCATCGCTCTTTCCGACATCTGAAGTGTTTCTGTCGGCTATTTTGTCAGGCGTAAAGGGATGACAGCGTGAATCAGATCACACTGATGAAAACGGTTACATACAATTGTGTCACCTTTGTGATGACGGTCATTATCCGACGCGGGAATGGTCGGCGGGTTTTCCGGCAGCGAGACGGGTCAATTGACGCCACAACCACTCCATCGGCCCCTGACGAAACAGGCGCAGCCAGAACAGCGAGAAGAGAATATTGGCAGCCCATACCGCCGGCACCACCGCCAGCAACGCCAGGCGGTCAAGCTGCATAAACCAGCCAAAGCGATAGAACAAAGTGGTGCAGATCAGCGTTTGTAGCAGATAGTTAGTCAGCGCCATGCGTCCGACGCAGCAGATAGCCTGAGTGATTTTCAGTTTTGCCAGCCATGGCCAGTAGCCAAAGCAGAGCGCAGCATAGCCGATTGCCTGTAGCGGCGCGGCTAAATCGCGCGGTACCTGAAGCAAAAATCCGGTCCAGCGAAAATCCCAGCGCAGGGTCCACTGCAAAAAGATCCCCGGAATCTGAATCAGGAACGCGATGCCAATCAGCACCCATGCGGTGCGACGATAATGCGCAAGACTGAATTCGCCTTTCAGCCAGCCATTACGCATCAATGCGCCGCCAATCATCATTAATCCTGCCAGTTGCCAGCCATACTGCGCGCCGAGTGCCAGCAGGCTGGAAGAGAGGTGATCGAGACGGTTCTGCACCGCTTCCCAGCCACCCGCCAGCTTCCAGAATGATTCATATTGCAGATCGGCAATACCTGGCAGCCAGGAGCTGTTCGCTTTCCCGCTGGAGATCATACTGAACACAATCAACACTGCAACGCCCACCAGATACAGCAGCGCACCGGTATTAAACAGTGAACGGGTTGAAGGCACATCGCGGATCATGCGCCAGGCGATCAGGCCAACAATCGCGTAATCCAGCAGGATATCGCCTTCCCAGAAAAACACCGCGTGAATAAAGCCGAAAATAGCCAGCCATGTCAGGCGTGACTGCAACCAGCCCTTACCGCGCGGCAACAGCATCTGCAATCCGGCGCCAAACAGGATGGCAAACAGCGTCAGAAATTTGATTTGTGCCAGCAGATCGAGCGTAGCCCAGGTCCAGATCTCATGGACAGCAGGCATACCGCGCCAGGCGGGATTGAGGTAAGCGGCGGAGGGTAAACCAAAACCGCTGATATTCAGCAACAGGATACCGAGAACGGCGAGACCACGAATAAAGTCCAGCGTGATATTGCGTTGCATTCAGGCTTCCTGTGAAAAAATTAAGTCTCTCCCCCGCAGTCAGGGGGAGAGAAACTGCCTATCAGCTATGACGCACCGCGCGCAGAAACTCCTGCCGGGTATTCTGGCTGGATTTAAACAGGCCACCCAGTGAGGTGGTGGTGGTGGCGCTGGTGGCATCGCGGATACCGCGCGCTTTGACACAGTAATGCACCGCGTCAATCGACACGGCGACATTGCTGGTGCCGAGCAGGGTTTGCAGCGCCACTAAAATCTGTTGCGTCAGACGTTCCTGTACCTGCGGACGTGAAGAGAAGAACTGCACGATGCGGTTGATCTTCGATAAGCCAATCACTTTCTCTTTCGGGATATACGCCACGGTAGCTTTACCGTCGATAATCACAAAATGGTGTTCACAGGTGCTGGTCAGGGTGATATCACGCACCGTCACCATTTCGTCGACCTTCATTTTGTTTTCGATAACGGTAATCTTTGGGAAGTTGGCGTAATCCAGGCCGGAAAACACTTCATCGACATACATTTTCGCAATACGATGCGGCGTTTCCGCCAGGCTGTCATCTTCCAGATCCAGATTCAGCAACTTCATGATTTCAGTCATATGACCGGTAATCAGGTTCTTGCGCGTTTCGTCATCCATTTCACGCGCTGGCGAGCGTAATGGGGTTTCCAGCCCACGCGCGAGCAGCGCTTCATGGACCAGGGCCGCTTCCTGACTTAACGTAGCCATCTTGATGTTTTCTCCAGCAGGTGTTTCACCCGCCTGATGCAACGATTCATCAGGCGGCCAGTTTTCTGAGCGCGTATTCTGGAACACTCCGCCCGGTTTATCCAGTGAATCAATTTAAATCGCAGTGAAACAGTTTCATTTACCCTGGCGAAACACCAGTAATCCGGCAATCGCCAACCCGGTTCCTGCCACATACAGCGCCGGTTCCAGCTGGTGCGTCAGCATCGTCGAGACGGCTGACAGCATCGGTCCAACCAGCTGACCAATCGCGTAACCGGTGGTCAGTAACCCTGCCAGATAACGCGCGTGTTCGGGTGCCAGTTCGCGACCATACTGCAATGAGAGCTGAACGACACACAGGAAACCGCCGCCCACCAGCGCCGCGCCAATCACCAGCCCGCTCATGCCGGGGATCACATCAGCAGCGAAAACCCCGATTGCCTGCGCCCAGAGCGTCAGTGCCAGACGCCGGTGGGTCGATGAGTAGCGGCGGGTAATAATTCCCAAACCGATACCGATCACCGCCGCGCCGCCGAAAATCGGCCAGACAAACTGGGCAAAGGCGCTGTCTGGAAAGCGTTCAGCGGCCATTTGCGATAAAAATGTCGCCGGCAGAATATAGCCAAAGCCTGCCAGACTGTAACTCAGCACCAGCCGCTTCAGCTGCGGCGTCAGCACCAGCGGTTGCGGCGCACTCTCCGGGCGATGCAGCTGACCGCTACGCGGCAAATTTCTCGCGATCAGCGAAATCAGCACCAGTGCCAGCAGCCCATACGCGCCCCAGGCAAAAGCGGCGCTGACGTTCAGCGCATGCAGCAACACCGCCAGCATACCACTGATAAAAATCCCGGTGCCCGGCCCGGCGAACACTGCCGCCGACAACCCCGGACGACCATGATGCAGCAACTGTTCATTGCTCCACGCCGCGACCAGCACCATCGCCCAGCCGCTGGCCCAGCCAATCATAAAACGCAGTATGCCGTGCCACCATGGGCCGTCAACGCAGGCCGAGAGCAACGTCAGGATCACCGCGCCCCACACTCCGGCTTTCAGTCGCCACTCTACCCTGCGGCTGGCGCGCATGGCATCGAAAGATCCACACAGATAACCGAGATAGTTAAACGCCGCCACCAGCCCGGCGCTGGTTAATGTCAGCTGATGCTCGTTAATCATCAGCGGAACTTGCGGGGTAAAAGCAAAGCGGCCGATGCCCATTGCCACCACCAGTGATAAAAATGCGCTTAATGCGACGCGCAGTGCCATATCGGTCTCCTTAATTTTCTCGGTTTGCGCTGACCTTATTCGAATCATTTTGCGGTCAACCCATTAAAACGGTTGCCAGTATCATGCACGCTGGTTAAACTCACGGAAAGTGAATAATCATAAGCAACTTACTTACGGGATGTGAATAGATGGATTTAACCCAGTTACGCATGTTTTGTTCGGTAGCCGAAACCGGCTCGGTTGCGCGCGCGGCTGAACAACTGCATCGTGTGCCATCAAACCTGACAACACGCCTGCGCCAGCTGGAGCAGGAACTGGGTACCGATCTGTTTATCCGTGAAAAGCAGCGACTGCGCCTGTCGCCAATGGGCCATAACTTTCTCTGTTATGCCCAGCGCATTCTGGCTCTCAGTGAAGAAGCGCTCAGTATGACGCGCACCGGCGAACCGGCGGGTAATTTTTCCCTCGGTTCGATGGAAAGCACCGCCGCCACCCGCCTGCCGGCGCTACTGGCCGCCTATCATCAACGCTATCCGGCGGTAGCGCTGTCGCTGATTACCGGCACTTCCGGTGAAATTATCGAACGCGTGCGCGCCGGTACGCTGGCCGCTGCGCTGGTGGATGGCCCGGTGCCGTATGACGAGCTGAACGGCTGCATCTCATTCCGTGAGCAGATGGTGCTGATCTCCAGCCCGGAACATGCCGATATCCACAGCGCCGCCGATGCCGGTGGCGACACACTGTTTGCCTTCCGCCTCAGCTGCTCGTACCGCCTGCGCTTTGAGTCGTGGTTTCGTGAAAGCGGTGTGCAGCCCGGTAATATTATGGAGATCCAGTCTTATCACGGCATGATGGCCTGCGTCGCCAGTGGTGCCGGGCTGGCGATGATTCCCCAGTCAGTGTTGTCGCAAATGCCGGGTCAGGAGCGAGTAAAAGTACATCCGTTACCGCCCCTGTATCGCGACAGCGCCACCTGGCTTATCTGGCGGCGCGATGCCTTTACACCGAATGTGGAAGCGCTGAAGTACCTGATTATTGAACAATTTGACGACAAACCCGAGAACCCGTGAATCTGGTCCATACTTACCAGAGCACGATATTGACACAATAAGACCAGGTGCAAATCGATCGCCTGGGACAATTTTAAACAGAGGACAAATACCGTGGAAATGATTAAAACACGCGCCGCCGTTGCCTGGGCCGCTGGCGAACCACTGAAAATTGAAGAAGTGGACCTGATGCCACCGCAAAAAGGTGAAGTGCTGGTGCGCATCGTCGCCACCGGCGTTTGCCATACCGATGCTTATACCCTTTCTGGCAAAGATCCGGAAGGCGTGTTCCCGGCAATCCTCGGCCACGAAGGCGGCGGTATTGTAGAAGCCGTGGGCGAAGGCGTGACCAGCGTAGCGGTCGGCGACCATGTGATCCCGCTGTACACCCCGGAGTGTGGCGAGTGTAAATTCTGTCGCTCTGGCAAAACTAACCTGTGTCAGGCGATCCGTTCTACGCAGGGTAAAGGTCTGATGCCGGACGGCACCACCCGTTTCTTTAAAGACGGCAAGCCGATTTTCCACTATATGGGCACCTCGACCTTCTCTGAATACACCGTACTGCCGGAAATTTCACTGGCGAAAATCAGCAAAGAAGCGCCACTGGAAGAAGTGTGCCTGCTGGGCTGCGGCGTCACCACCGGTATGGGTGCGGTTATGAACACGGCGAAAGTGAAAGAAGGCGATACCGTGGCGATTTTCGGTCTTGGCGGTATCGGTCTTTCAGCGATTATCGGCGCGAAGATGGCGAAAGCGGGTCGAATTATTGGTATCGATATCAATACCAGCAAGTTCGATCTGGCGACCAAACTGGGTGCAACCGATCTGATTAACCCGAAAGATTACGATAAACCCATTCAGGACGTGATCGTTGAGCTGACCGATGGCGGCGTGGACTTCTCGTTCGAGTGTATCGGTAACGTGAATGTGATGCGTTCCGCACTGGAGTGCTGCCATAAAGGCTGGGGTGAATCAGTGATTATTGGCGTGGCAGGTGCAGGCGAAGAGATCGCTACCCGTCCATTCCAGCTGGTGACTGGTCGCGTCTGGCGCGGTTCCGCTTTTGGTGGTGTTAAAGGTCGTTCCGAGCTGCCAGGTATCGTTCAGCGTTATATCGACGGCGAATTCCAGCTTAACGACTTTATTACCCATACCATGCCGCTGGAGCAGATTAATGACGCATTTGATCTGATGCATGAAGGCAAATCGATTCGTACCGTGGTGCACTTTAATAAGTAATCAGGAGGATTAATGCCATCCACGCTGGAGTTACTGGAAGAGCATCGCATGTTTGGCGGCTGGCAGCAGCGCTACCGCCATCCGTCATCGACGCTGAACTGTGCGATGACCTTTAGCATTTTTTTGCCAGGACCGAAGCAGGAGACGCCACCGCCGGTGGTGTACCTCCTCGCCGGACTGACCTGTACTGACGAGAACTTCACCACCAAATCCGGCGCACAGCGTATCGCCGCCGAACTGGGGCTGATTCTGGTGATGCCGGATACCAGCCCGCGTGGTGAAGGGGTGCCAAATGATGATGGTTACGATCTTGGCCAGGGTGCCGGTTTCTATCTGAATGCCACTCAGGCGCCGTGGGATCAGCATTTCCGCATGTATGATTACATCAATGAAGAGCTGCCGGCGCTGATTGCGGATAACTTCAGCGTCTGCAATCGTCAGGCGATTACCGGTCACTCGATGGGCGGTCACGGTGCGATTATGCTGGCGTTACGCAATCCAGGGAAATTCACCTCGGCTTCGGCGTTCGCGCCGATTGTGAACCCATGCTACGTTCCCTGGGGGCAAAAGGCTTTCACCCATTATCTGGGTGACGACAAACTGGCGTGGCGTGAGTATGACAGCTGCTGGCTGATGCGTCAGGCACGCGGCGAACCACTGCCGATATTAATCGACCAGGGTGACAGCGATCAGTTTCTTGCCGATCAACTGCATCCGGAGCGTTTAGAGGAAGCGGCAAAAGAGGTGGGCTGGCCGTTAACCGTGCGTATTCAGCCGGGTTATGACCACAGCTATTTCTTTATCGCCAGTTTTGTTGAGGATCATCTGCGTTTCCACGCTAAGCATTTGTTTGCCTGACGGGATCGGCGGCGATTATTAATCCTGTAGGGGAGCCGTTTTCGGCTCCCGTCCTGATGGCATGCAGGGTGCTGACCCCCGGTGTGGGCGGCGAGAACGCCGCCCCTACAAAAAGGATGCCAGCAATGCTTAAGTGACCAGCATCAGCCGTTTGCGGCTCACTTTTTTTTATCAGAATGAATAGTCCATCGCGAGGAAGTAGCGGCGGCCATCTTCGTTATAACTGTAATCATCGCGGCTCAGGTCTTTATCGGTCAGGTTTAACACCCCTGCCCGCAACTTCACCGCTTTTGTCGCCTGCCAGGAAGCACCGGTATTCCACAGGACATAACCACCCGGCGTTGCGTTATCATTGTTTAGCGTGCGGCGCTCACCGGAATAATTAGCCTGAAAATAGAATGACCAGTCCTGTAACGGTGCCCAGTCCAGCGTGCTGTTAGCGGTATGCAATGGCATCTCTTTCAGCGGTTTATTGCCGCCATTACTTAAATCACGCCCGTCGGAATAGGTGTAATTCAGCGTCAATTTCCATTGCTCGTCAAACGGCACCTTCAACTCAGTCTCGATGCCGTTAATCCGCGCTTTATTGACATTATAGTAACGGAATACCGGTTTACCGTCTTTCTCACCGACGTAGTTTGCATAATCTTTCGCCAGCTCGCGATCGGCAGTGCGCGCGATATGAATCATATCGTCGACATTGTTCTGGAAAGCGGTAATGCTACCTGTAATGCCATCCAGCCAGCCTTCATCGCCCGCATAATAGAGACCCAGCTCGAAGCTTTCGCTGGTTTCCGGTTTCAGATCCGGGCTACCGACGATCGAACAGCCCCCGCGACAGGAGTTAGTCTGCCAGTCCGGACTGAGCTGTAGCAACGATGGGGCTTTGAACGCATTCGCCCAGCCGCCTTTAACCGTGATGGTGTCGGTGGCGTTGTACACCAGATAGACGCGTGGGCTCCAGTGATCGCCGTAGGTTTCATGGTCATCCATGCGCACGCCAGCGGTCATCGCCAGCGAATCCAGCATGCGCCATTCATCTTCAACAAACAGCGCATATTGGCTGGCTGAGGTTTTACTGCCGGAACCACCGGTCAGGTTTACCGGATCGCTCAATTTATCGTGACGCCATTCGCCGCCGAAGGTCAGTAACTGACTGATGTCGCCCAGCGGCAGAACCAGCTTGCCATCCAGCGAGTTATTCTCTGAAGTGATTTTGCTGGTGGTAAAATTATCCACTTTGTCACCGTAAAAGCGCAGTTCGGTATTGCCGAAATCCCAGCGGCCATTATGATCAATGGAGTAGTTCTGGCGCTCAATACGATTTTTATTCAGTGAGTCTGAATTGCGATCCTGGCGGTTAAAACCGTAGCCGAAGTTCATATCCTGATTATCCGTCGGCGTCAGGGCGAACTCGACATTGCCGTTGCGCAGCGTGTTGCCCTCAATGCGCGGTGATTCGCCACTGCTGGCGGTGTCGGAGTGTTGTTGTTTATCTTTTTCACGCCTGCCTCCGCCGCCAAATACTTTGACGCCAAGCAGGTCGTCAACCAGCGGGCCACTGGCAAATAAGTTACCGTTATAACTGTCGCCGCGGTCGCGATTTTCCTGCACGGTGGTGTCCGCACTCAGCGTACCGTGCCAGGCTTTCCCCACTTTACGGGTGATAATATTGACCACGCCGCCCAGCGCATCCGAGCCATATAACGATGACATCGGCCCGCGCACCACTTCGATGCGCTCGATGGCGTCGGCCGGAATCCAGTTAAGATCAAAATCGTTATGACGGAATACCGCATTACGCGAGTTTACGCGTTTGCCATCAATCAGAATCAGCGTATAGCTGCTGTCGAGGCCGCGCAGGCTGACGCCTTTACGGTTATCGCCTTCATCGGTCAGTTGAACACCGGGCACGTCACGCAGCACATCACGCAAATTCTGTACCGGTTTACGTTTAATCTCGTCAGCGGTGATCACACTGATACTGGCAGGCGCATCTTTGAGATTGATTTCAGTGGCGGAGGCGGTCACCACCATTGTCTCTTCAGACTGTTTTTCGCTTTCATCAGCCATCAGGGGGAAACTTAAGGCGAGCGCGGACACACAGAGGCCCCCACGGACCACTGGATTTAAACGGAACATGCTTCTCTCCATGAGATATAAACAAAAATAAAATTAAAAAATTGCCAGCGCGACAAAGGCTGCTGATTGCTCACAATAAAAGGCGAATAACTCTTCGCTTAATTCTCCGGTTATATTCCGGAATAATATTCTTAATAGCGGGAGACGTTTATTGTCTCCCGGATAATGCAGAGAATTAACGCGATGGTGCGGTTACAGTACGGGTTCCGGCTCCGCTACCAGCCCGTCAATCAGTACTTGTGGCGTGCCCTGTGAGCAGCGTTCGATGCGCCCTTTTACCCCATAGACACGCGCCAGGCTTTCCGGTGTGATCACCTCTTCCGGCTGACCATCGGCAATTAACTCACCATTCTGCAACATTAATACGTGCTCGCCATGACGCAGCGCGATATTAATATCGTGTACCACCACCACAGTAACAATATTCCGTTTCTGTGTTTCACGCCGTACCAAATCCATAACGTGGAACTGATAATTTAAATCCAGCGCGCTGAGCGGCTCATCCAGCAATAATAATTCCGGCCGACGAATCAGCGATTGCGCTAATCCCACCAGCTGTTTCTGACCACCGGAAAGTTGATCAAGATAACTGAGCGCCAGATGCGCGATACCCAGCTGTTCCAGCAGCGACATCACTTCGTTCTCGCTGGTCGCGGTGCTGCGGCCACCGGAGGCACGCTGCGCGACAATAATCGACTCCAGCACGTGCAGATGCACGCCGGCTGGCAGTGACTGCGGCAGATAAACCACTTTGTCTGCACGCCGCGCAAACGGCTGCGCCATCAGCTCTTCGCCATTCAGCCACAGTTCACCCTTGGCGCGGTTCAGCCCGGCCAGAGAACGCAGCAGCGTCGACTTACCGCAGCCGTTAGGCCCGAGCAATACGGTAATTTTGCCGCGCGGCAGTAAGGGCACATTCAGGTTTTCAATCACCTGACGTTTTGGATAACCGGTATTGAAACCGCGAATCGATAATCCCTGCATCAGACATTCCCCCGATGACGCAAAATAATACTCAGGAAGAACGGCACGCCGACCAGTGAGGTCACGATGCCGACCGGGATAATCACGCCCGGAATCAGATTTTTCGAAGCGACAGAGGCCATCGACAGCACCAGCGCACCGGTCAGCGCACTGGCCGGTAAATAGAAGCGGTGATCTTCACCAAAAATCATGCGCGCAATATGTGGTGCCACCAGACCAATAAAGCCAATCGGCCCGACAAAGGCCACTGCCAGAGCCGACAGAATACTGATACGCAGCAGCGTACCGAGGCGCAAGCGGCGCACATCGATACCAAAACTGACCGCACGATCTTCGCCGAGGCGCAACGCTGTCAGCTTCCATGAACTCATCATCGAGAACGGTACCAGGATCAGAAATGCCAGCGTCAGCACACCGAGTTTTTCCCACGAGGCACGCGCCAGGCTGCCCATGGTCCAGAACACCAGCCCCTGTAAGGTATCTTCACTGGCGATAAACTGCATCATCGAGACCAGCGCATTAAAGGTAAACACCAGCGCGATACCGAACAGCACCACACCTGACGTAGCAACCCGCGTCCAGCGCGTGACCCCATCGAGCATCAGTGCGGCAAACAGCGCAAACACAAAGGCGTTGGCCGAGATAAACCACTGATCGGGAATCCCCGGAATACCAATACCCAGCACAATCGCCAGCGCGGCACCAAATGCCGCGGCCGAGGACACACCGAGCGTAAACGGGCTGGCGAGTGGGTTATTCAGGATAGTCTGCATCTCTGCGCCGGCCAGACCGAGCGCCATTCCCACCACCACTGCCATCAGGGCGTAAGGCAGACGGATATCCCAGACGATGACCCGGGTACCGGCATCGACGGTTTCCGGATTTACCAACGCGTGCCAGAGGGTTTCCAGCGATAAACCGGCCGGGCCAAGCGTAAAATCCAGCACCAGCGACGCGAGGATCGCCAGCAGCAGCACGCCCATAATCATTAAGCGGTGGCGTAACAGTTGTTGATAGCGTCCCATTACGCTCTGAACGGGGTTTTTCTTCGCGTACGGAATGGGCTCGTGGGTGACACTCATTATTCTCTACCTGCTATTTCTGCGTTTTAATTCAGTGATAAAGCAAACTGCCCGAAATGTTATACGGAGAATTGTAAAATTTATACCCTGGTACGTAACGTCGTCCTTCGTTGGCGGCATTCCCGTTACTCAAACCCGAACCATCCTGTTCACAGCTGAAAATGTAACGGCTGTAACAATAAAGCAAATGATAATAGTTATCAATGCAATTTCCAGCAACAGTTTACGGATGCAAAAAAGGCGCGGAAACCGCGCCTTAAAAGGATTAATCAGAATGAGTTACCCTTTAAATTTGGGAAACTCCATCTCGCTGTACTTCACGAAACGGCTGCCGCGTGACAGCTTGTAGCCAAACCAGATCAGCAGGAATAACGGAATACCAATATAGGTCGCCGTGACGCCATACCAGTCAATGCGGTCTTCAAGGAACGCCTGATAGTTCTGACCCAGTGTAATAATCAGACAAAGCACAAAGGCAAAGATCGGACCCAGCGGGAAGAAACCAGAACGGTAAGGCAGATCGGCAATATCATGGCCCTGCGCCACATAGCCGCGACGGAAGCGGTAATGACTGATGGCGATACCCAACCAGGCGATAAATCCGGTCATGCCTGAAGTATTCAGCAGCCAGAGGTAAACTTCCTGATTGCCAAACATCGAGGTAAAGAAGCACAGCATCGCGACCACTGTGGTGGCATACAGCGCATTGCGCGGCACACCGCCTTTCGATAACTTGGCGAAAATACGCGGCGCTTTACCTTCGCTGGCCAGCGTGTACAGCATACGTGTGGAAGCGTACATGCCTGAATTGCCGGCAGAAAGCACCGCAGTAAGGATAACCGCATTCATGACCGCCGCCGCCGACAACAGACCCGCATGCTGGAACACCAGCGTAAACGGACTGACGCTGATATCTTTCACATCATTACGCAGCAGGCTCGGATCGGTATACGGAATGATCAGGCTAATAATCAGAATGGCAAACACATAGAACAGCAGAATACGCCAGAACACCTGACGCACCGCGCGCGGAATATTTTTCGCCGGATCTTCGGATTCACCAGCAGCAATACCGATCAGCTCAGTCCCCTGGAAAGAAAAGCCAACGATCATCGCCACACCAATCATCGCGGCAAATCCGCCGGAGAACGGCGCGTCCCCTACCTGCCAGTTGTGCCAGCCCGCCGTCTCAGCGCCGCGCATAATCCCGGTAATCATCAGTACGCCCACGGCAATAAACAGCACCACCGTGACCACTTTGATCAGCGAGAACCAGTATTCCGCTTCACCAAAACCTTTTACCGAGATGTAGTTCAGCAGGAACATCAGCGTGAGGAATAATGCACTCCAGATCCAGCCGGGGGTATCCGGGAACCAGTAGTTCATCACCAGCTGTGATGCCACCAGATCGACGGCGATGGTCACTGCCCAGTTGTACCAGTAGTTCCAGCCCAGCGCGAAGCCGAAACCTTCTTCTACGTATTTGGAGCCATAAGTGGAGAAAGAGCCGGAAACCGGCATAAATGCCGCCAGCTCGCCAAGGCTGGTCATCAGGAAATAAACCATCAGGCCAATCAGCATATAAGACAGTAGCGCGCCGCCGGGGCCCGCCTGAGAAATGGTTGCCCCGGAGGCAACAAACAGCCCGGTACCAATCGATCCGCCAATGGCGATCATCGTCAGGTGACGAGCCTTCAGTTCGCGTCTTAACGCAGGTGGTTGTGTTGTTTTTGTGTCCTGAACCATGAATTAACGCTATCCTGGGTTAAAATGAGGCGCGATTGTAGCAAATCCCCCCCGCAGGTATAGCGATACCGCGAGGTTATAAGTTAGCTTCATAATCCGCCGGGGATCATTAGTAATCGCAGGATAAAACCTTCATAAGATGCGGATTTACTCAACACAATAGCTGAGGAATCGCGACAGCGCCTTCGACACATGCTTCTGCCGGTGACGAATGCGGTACAAGGTGCGCGACAGCTTCGGCAGCGGAATCTTCACCTCCACCAGCGACCCCACTTCCAGCTGGTCGGCAATCACCCGGCGCGATAAACAGCTGATCCCCATACCGTGGCGTACCGCATGTTTAATCGCTTCCGAGTTACCCAGCTCCATTGCCAGCTCAAACTGCGGCAAATGCGATAACAGCAGATAATCGACAATTTCACGCGTACCAGAGCCGCGCTCACGCAAAATCCACTGCATTTTTGCCAGGCTGTCGAGCGTCACCGGCTGATGCAGCAAGGGCGCATCCGGCGCGGCAAACACCACCAGCTCATCCTCCAGCCAGGGTTCACTGATCAGTTCGCTCATATGGCACGGCCCTTCGATCAAGCCGACATCGACGCGGAAATCCGCCACCGCATTAATCACGTCCTGACTGTTGCCGACACTCAGCTCCAGCGGCAAATGGGGAAAATCGCGGCGATAGCCCGCAATCATGCCTGGCAGCAGATAGTTGCCGATGGTACTGCTGGCATAAATCCGGATAGCACCATTATCTTCGCGGAACAGCTGTTCGATCTCGCCGGCCTGCTCCAGCAGCCCGACCGCCCGCGGATAAAGCAAACGCCCATGTTCGTTCACCACCAGCCGCTTGCCGACGCGATCAAATAATTGCACGCCCAGCTGCCCTTCCAGATCGGCCAATGCGGCGCTGACTGCCGATTGCGAAAGCGCCAGCACCTGCGAAGCCTGGGTGGTGGAACCACTCTTCAGTACTTCAGTAAACACTTCTACCTGACGCAATGTGATATGCATCGTGATTCCTTACAACATCCAGTGAACAATGGCATACGCCAGCAATATCAGCCACAGCAGCACAATAACCAGCAGCGTGGCGCTGAGCCCCTTTCTTTTATTATCTGGTGAGGGCCCGTCGATGCGCATCGCGGCATCTGCCCTCACCTCATCCGGCAGTAATTTCAGCAGCATGCTGATACCCAGCGGCACCACTATCGCATCATCCAGCCAGCCGACCACGGGAATCACATCGGGAATGAGATCCAGCGGGCTGATCAGGTACAGCGCAACCACACCCAGTAACCCTTTGATGTACAGGGGAGTCTGCGGATTGCGACAGGCGTACCACATCATGGTCAAATTACTTTTGAATTTCACTATGCGTCTGAACATTCTGCACTCCGCCTTTAACACTTATTCCGGTTAATAATAAATATATAATCAATTTCTCTTTTAAGCCAGCGCACTCCACACTAACAGCATGGAAACAGGAGGTGTTTGATGGCTGAACTCACATTTTTTAAACCACAAACTGGCCCAGCGCCACTGGCGGCCGGGCTGCTGCTAACGGCGACAATTGCCGCGGCGACTATCTGGCTCGGCAATCAGCCGTCGGTGGCGTCGCTCGGCCTTGGTGCGCTGACACTGGCAATTGTGGCAGGCATGCTGGTGGGTAACACCCTTTATCCTCGTCTGCAACGCGCCTGCGATCCGGGCGTGATACTGGCTAAACAGCGTCTGTTAAGGCTGGGTATTGTGCTGTATGGCTTTCGCCTGACCTTTCAGCAAATTGCTGATGTCGGGCTTAGCGGTATCGTGATTGATGTGCTGACGCTCTGCTCCACCTTTGCCATCGCCTGCTGGCTGGGTCGCCAGGTATTTGGCCTCGACCGTGAAACCCGCTGGTTAATTGGTGCCGGCAGCAGTATCTGTGGCGCCGCCGCGATTCTGGCGACCCAACCGGTAATCAAAGCCGATTCGGCCAAAGTGGCGGTGGCGATTGCCACCGTGGTGATTTTCGGCACGCTGGCGATCTTTATTTATCCGCTGCTCTGGCCGCTGGTCAGCTCGCTAATACCGGGGATAACTGCCAACGAGTACGGTATTTTCACCGGTTCGACCCTGCATGAAGTGGCACAAGTGGTGGCCGCCGGACATGCCATTGGTCCGGACGCGGAAAATGCGGCAGTGATCGCGAAAATGCTGCGCGTGATGATGCTGGCACCGTTTCTGCTGTTTCTCACCCTGTTGATTCGACGCGATGCTCCGGCCGGAATGGTGCAAGGCGGCATTCAGTTCCCGTGGTTTGCCCTGTTGTTTATTGTCGTGACGCTATTTAACTCTTTACATCTGCTGCCGGTTTCCCTGGTGAACAGCCTTAATCAGCTGGATACCTTACTGCTGGCGATGGCGATGGCCGCGCTGGGCTTAACCACCCACCTGAGCGCACTGAAACGCGCTGGCGTGCGTCCGTTATTAATGGCGTTGCTGCTGTTTATCTGGCTGATCGTCGGTGGCGGGATGATCAATCTCGGCGTTCAGCATTTGATGGGCTAGTGGCTTCGGTTATCATAAGCGCTTGCAGTATCGCAGAACCCCCAACAGGAGAACGGCATGAAATATATTGGCGCCCACGTCAGCGCAGCAGGCGGCGTGGATCAGGCGGTCATTCGCGCACACCAACTGGAAGCCACAGCCTTCGCGCTGTTCACCAAAAACCAACGTCAGTGGCGTGCCGCACCGCTAAGTGCTGAAGTGATTGCCGCGTTTCGCGCGGCCTGTGAAAAATATCACTACAGCTCAGCGCAGATCCTGCCGCACGACAGCTATCTGATTAACCTCGGTCATCCGGTTGAAGAAGCGCTGGAAAAATCCCGCGACGCCTTTCTCGATGAGATGCAACGCTGTGAACAACTGGGTTTATCACTGCTGAATTTCCATCCCGGCAGCCACCTGCATCAGATTGACGAGCATGAGTGCCTGAAGCGCATTGCCGAGTCGATTAACATCGTGCTCGACAAAACCGCAGGCGTGACCGCAGTGATTGAAAACACCGCCGGACAGGGGAGCAACCTCGGTTTCCGTTTTGAGCAGCTGGCAGAAATTATCGCCGGTGTGGAAGATAAATCGCGGGTTGGCGTTTGCATCGATACCTGCCACGCCTTTGCCGGTGGCTACGATCTGCGTACTGAAGAAGAGTGTGTCAAAACCTTTGCCGAGTTTGAACGCGTGGTCGGTTTTCAGTATCTGCGCGGTATGCATCTGAATGATGCCAAAAGTGAATTTAACAGCCGGGTTGACCGCCATCACAGTCTGGGCGAAGGCAATATCGGCAAAACGGTATTTAGCTGGCTGATGAAAGACAGCCGTTTCGACGGCATTCCGATGATCCTTGAAACCGTCAATCCGGATATCTGGAAAGATGAGATTGCCTGGTTAAAATCGGAACAAAAGTCTGTCAATTAAGCCCTTCTGATGCTGGTGTTTCTACAGGGGCGGCATCTTCGCCGCCCGTATCAATGGCTGGCCTCCTGGGAGCCGAAAACGGCTCCCCTACTCCTGGCGACACCCGCTACTGACTTATCACCTCATACCTCACCGACACGCCCTGTTTTACCCAAATCTTATTACGATACTGCGACCAGATAATGCTGGACTGATTACCGGCGAGCTTTTCTCCCAGCTGAACATCGCTGAGGGCAGCGTTAACCTTGCGGGCAATATCCGCCGCGGCAGCAAAGCGGTCTTTTGCAGCGGTGGTAATATCATAATGTTGCTCACCACTGGGGCGCTGAACGGTAAAGCGGATGATTTTGCCGTTAAAATCATCCCCTTCCTTGCTGAGGAACGCCTGCTGGCTGGCACTGTTAAGCGACCACTCAGAAACGGGGGCGTGATCCAGCGCTTGCGTGGTGAGCGTGACGCGATAACCTTCGCGCACCTTATCCTCCGGCAGCCACAGCCAGTTCAGATACTGACTGGCCAGCGGAGCGCCAGGGACGATTTCAGCATCGCTGTTTTTTTGTTGTGGACCGGCCTTAAGCATGCCGTTCTGCTGGTTGATGGCATTACCGATCAGCAGCGGCCAGCTAAACTGATTGAGCAGCGACGGATCGGAGCCGTCAAACTCAAGCTTGCCGGAATCGCTGTCCACCCGGTGGTTATTCTTGTCAGTCACTTCCCAGCTGATACGCTGCGGCTGGCGGCGCTCTGTATCACTAAAAACATTGCCGTCAATATTCAGCTGCGGTAGCAGTTTTGACGCGATATCGTCCGTTGCAGGTAGCGGGTAAGCATAGACCTCCTTGTCGACGCTGATGTAAAACCGGTCATTCCAGAGAGCCGGCGTGGATATCTGTTTAAAGTTTCCTTTAATTTCCACAATATTCCGTACCTGAGCGCCGTCTGGCGAAAAGCCGAGTACCCCGACCGAAGCTTCCGGGTTGTTGCGAATATAGCTGCGGTACGCCCAGCCGGTTTGCGGGTCAGTAATCACCAGTCCGGTAAACCGATTGCCGTGGGCTGACTGCGCCGGGCTTTCTGGCAATGAAATGTGGAATAGCCCCTTACCGGTATGGCGATCCACAGCGTAAATTTCATCATCCCAGGCTTCGTAAAGCTGGCTCTGAAGGCCAAAGCTATAATATCTTGGATCGTTATTAAGTTCTTTATCCGGGTTTTGCCAGACCCACTCCGGCGCGGTTGACTGATTAAATGGATTAAACTTCACAATCTCATTCGAGATCAGGTTGCGTGGACTGTAGACATTTCCCTCTTCATCCTGAATCGTTAAGCTCGCGTTGGTAATGGATAACTGCCGCTCCCCAGCCGTTCCGGTTTCCGCATCCAGCAGATAACCACCATCCTGACCGAAACGAACCTCCGTGCCGATAAACAGCTGGTTGCGGTTAGCGTTTATGGCTGCAAAGGTGAATACGCCTTCAAGCGGAGTCGTCCAGATATATTCTCCCGGACTGTTAAACTTATTGTTAAGAGCGTAAACGTTGCGGTTTATCGGTGTTCCGCCGGAAATATTCTTGAGGGCAGAAACGTAGATATTTTTATCGTCCTTACTGAAAATTATATTATGGATATAATTGACCTTATCGTTCTTAAAAACTATATCCTTATTTGCATAATGATCTTCCGAAGAATATTTTTCGATTAAAGAAAAGCCTGTTTCATCCCCCGTGCGCATAAAGGATGTCAGATAGAGTGCGCCGTCTTTACCCAGCACGGGTTTAACGCCGGTTGATGAACCGCCAGCTTGCTGTTTTATAATGACATTTCCATTTTTATCCAGGGTATAAAACCCCATAATTTGAGGTGTGGCGGTGGCCTGTTCATAAACCGCAATGCCTGTCCCCTCCTCCGTAACCATGACGCTGGTCACCGGGGCATCCAGTGTGGTTTTCCACAGGGGGTCAGTCACGACACTATTTGCTAGTGTAATATTCGGCATGCTAATAATCAGGGGGCTGAGAATAGCCGCCAGTGACAGCATTCGTAATTTACGCATTATTTATTCCATTAAATAGAAAATGTAAGTTCTCTGACTATTTGAACAGAATTCATATGCCGCACTGATGATTTGTATTTATTATATTATTAACCACAGGTTAAATACGTCGATGACTCTTTTGGCTTTTCAAATTCTGACCAATAAGTGCGAAGGCAATGCGGTTTATATTCAGGCAAACTATCGACAATAATCGGTCAGAAACAAAAAAGGCGCGGAAATCCGCGCCTTTGATTTATCCACTTTTATCAGGCTTTCGCCAGCTCGGCTTCCGGTCGTTTCAGCACCGCATAACCCAGACCAGCTAACAGCGTACCGGCGATAATCGCGACCAGATAACCGACCACCGGGGTAATCGCACCTGGAATCAGCAGCACAAACAGACCGCCGTGAGGCGCCATCAGTTTGGCACCGACCGCCATGGAAATGGCGCCGGTCACCGCACCACCGACGATACAGCATGGCAATACACGCATCGGGTCACGGGCTGCAAACGGAATCGCACCCTCGGAGATAAAGCACAGGCCGAGAACCAGCGCGGCTTTACCGCCTTCTTGCTGACCCTTGTTAAATTTACGACGCGCAACCAGCGTTGCCACACCCATCGCCAGCGGTGGCACCATACCGGCTGCCATAATCGCCGCCATCGGTGCGTAGGTTTGCGAACTCAGCAAGCCAACGCCAAAGGCATAAGCCACTTTATTTACCGGTCCACCCATATCGGTACACATCATGCCGCCAAGAATCGCGCCCAGCAGTACCGCATTCGCCGTGCCCATATTCGCCAGCCAGCTGGTCAGTCCAGACATAATGCCGGCGACCGGTTTACCCACCACATAGATCATCAGCAAGCCGGTAATCAGGCTGGCAAACAGCGGGATAATCAGAATCGGTTTCAGCGCCTCCATACTTTGCGGCAGCTTCACTTTGCCACTGATCAGTTTGGCCGCGTAACCGGCAATAAAACCAGCGATGATACCGCCAAGGAAACCGGCATTGATGCTGGTCGCCAGCATACCGCCAATCAGACCCGGCGTCAGACCCGGACGGTCAGCAATCGAGAAAGCGATATAGCCCGCCAGCACCGGCACCATTAAGGCAAACGCGCTGCCGCCACCGATCTGCATCAGCGCTGCGGCCAGCGTGCCCTCTTCCTTAAAGGCAGTAATACCAAATGCAAAGGAGAGCGCGATACACAGACCACCGGCAACCACCATCGGCAGCATGTAAGAAACGCCGGTCAGCAGATGACGATATGCGCCTGCGCTCTCTTTTTTCTGCTCGCCCGTGGCAGCTTGTTGTCCGCCCTGTGGCTGATAAGTTCTCGCTTCAGCGACTGCTTTATCCAGTTCCTGCGCGGTTTTTTTCAGTGCCAGACTGGTTGAAGTACGGTACATCGGCTTACCGGCAAATTTTGCCAGATCGACTTCAATATCTGCTGCGACAATCACCAGATCGGCCGCCGCCACTTCTTCAGCGGTAATCGTATTACCGGCACCGACGGAGCCACGGGTTTCCACTTTCACCCACCAGCCGCGTTTCGTCGCTTCGGTCTGGATAGCTTCCGCCGCCATAAAGGTGTGCGCCACGCCGGTAGGACAGGCGGTTATCGCCACAATACGCTTCTGGCCGCCACTTTCACTCACGTCAGCCGGAGCTGCAACCGCGACCGGAGCCTGCCAGGGTTTGGCTTCTGCCTGCGCATTAGCCAGAAAACTTTCTGGCTGGCGCAGCGCCTGTTCAATATTGCCCAGCCATACAACTTTGCCATTCAGCGCACTGTCAGCGGGTACCGTATTCCCTGCTACCGCCACCAGCTCTGCTTCTGCCGGATTTTCCGTCAGGGTCAGTCCGGTTTTCGCCGCAGCGGCGGTGAGTACATTTTTTGCCAGATAGCGGGTCGCCAGTCCCAGCGAAGTATCAATTATCAGCAGCGTTTTCATTATGTCTCTCCTGCTGTCAGTTAAAAGGTTTCAGGTCGACGCGCGCCATCATTGCGGCCAACTGGGTACGATCGGTAACGCCTACATTACTTTGGCTGACGGCCATTGCCGCCACAGCCGTTGCCAGACGCAGTGTGTGCTCACTGGACTCGCGCATCAGCAGGCCATAAATCAGGCCGCCGACCATGGAGTCACCGGCACCAACGGTGCTGACCACTTCACAGGCTGGCGGTTTGGCGATCCACTCACCGGAAGCATTCACCCACAGTGCGCCTTCTGCGCCGAGGGAAATCACCACATGGGCAATGCCCTGCTCACGCAGCGCATGGGCGGCTTCGATCACATCCTGTAGGGTTGGTAATTTACGCCCGGCCCAGATTTCCAGCTCGCGACGATTAGGTTTAACCAGCCACGGTGCCGCTTTTAGTCCGGCGACCAGCGCTTCACGACTGCTGTCGAAAATGATGCAAGGGCAATGAGTACGCAGCGCGGTCATCCATTCGGTAAAGGCTTCCGGCGACACGCCTGCCGGTAAACTGCCGCTGACGCACACCATATCGAACTGGCCAAGCCAGCTCAGGGAATCGGCGCTAAAGCGCTCCCAGTCCTGCCCGCTGACGTCAAAGCCGGAGAAATTCAGGTCAGTCACATCACCGTCTTTCTCTGTCAGCTTGACGTTAATACGAGTACGGCCCGGCACCACCTGAAAGCGGTTGGCAATCCCCAACTCGCTGAACAGCTGCTGAAAACCATCCTGATTCTCTTTACCGAGGAAGCCACCGACGGTGACGTCGATACCTAAATCTTTCAGCACTTTGGCAACGTTAATCCCTTTACCCGCCGCATGCAGGCCGGTGGTTTTCACCAGATTAACTTCGCCACGCTCGACTTCCGGGCAGTAACCCACCAGGTCATACGCGGGATTGAGAGTAATCGTTGCGACACGTCTGCTCATGCTGCCCCCTCGCCCAGTCCGGAAGTAATAGCTTGTTCGATGGCATCCAGCGCTTGCTGCGCATCTTCACCGCTGGCGGTAAAGCGCAGGCGGTGACCTTTTTTCACCCCTAATGCCACCACTTTCATCAGGCTGCGTCCGTTAGCCGGTTTCCCGCTGCCATCAAGGTTAGTCACGGTGATATCACTGTTAAATTGCTTGATTACGCTGACCAGCGCCGTACCCGGACGCGCATGCAAGCCATGCTCATTGCGGATAGTAAACTCTGCGGTCAGCACTTCAGCCTGCTCGTCGACGACGCGGGTTAACAGCGCTAACACGCCCGGACCATCGGCCTTTAACAGGCGTTCCGCTTTCTGATCAATCAGCAGATCGCTTAAATAGTTCAGCACCTTCAGCGGCTGTTCGTCGTTAACCGCGACGGTGATCAGCATTGCCGCTTTCTCGCCTGCCACCTCAAAGGCATTGGCGCTACGGCTGACCGCCACTGCACTGCCGAGATTGCCGACGGTACTGTCATTCAGCCAGATGCCCTGACCGAGGTTAAGTGGCTTAGCGGAGATCACGCTGCTGACAAAGCTGGCATCCACCGCGCCTGCGTGCTGCAAGCGACCGGCATTCAGTGCCTGTAACGTCATCAGGTCGCTGGCGGCGACATCAAGCGCAATTAATGAGGTATCAAACTTGAATTCGGCACCCTGCTTCTCGCCCATCAGGATGCTGCGCAACTCTTCGGCGGAAGGGGTGGTTTTCAGCTGTTCAGCCACGCTGTCGTCGCTCAGCACATGGGTAAGCTGGCGTAATAGCGCCAAATGCTCATCAGAACGCGCAGCTATGCCAATAGCGACATACGCCGTCTGATCCTCACCCCAGCTAATCCCCTGTGGGAACTGGAAAACCTGCACCCCGGTTTTCAGCACCAGATCGCGGGTGTCCGTGGTGCCGTGCGGGATCGCAATGCCATTGCCAAGAAAGGTTGAGGTCTGTTTTTCGCGCGCAAGCATGCCATCAACATAAGCATCGCCAACATTGCCTGCCGCAGTGAGCGCGGCAGCAACCTGACGGATAGCGTCTTCTTTGTCGCTGGCACTGGCGCCGGTGTGAATAGCGTTAACATCTAGCTGGAACATAATTCTCCTCTCCCGCCGAAATTGAATCGTTTCAGCTCTATTGAGAAAAAAAGCGTTATCTGCTGACTAATAAACTGATGAGACAACGCTGAAACGTTTCAAGGAGTGTGGTACAGCATGCTCCTTACTGGCAAGTTTTACCGGAAGTGATATAGCAGATTTTTGACCTTACGCACATTTCGTTGGAATTTTTCAGAAAAAGCCAACAGTGCATCTGCCATTTTGCTGAAGTGGACAGAATGTAAGGCAGACTGGCTTCAGCGCTATCAGCAAACTTCAGCTGACAGGAGTTGCCCGTGCCTTTTGCAAAAAATGCCGGATCGCTTTCTTAACAAATGAAACGCCTTTTTAAAAAATCATCAGAGGCGTAGAATTGCCCGCTCATTTCATAAGGCAATTCATCTTTCATGCAAACTCCTGGTGCGGCCACCCGTCGCCTGCCCGATATCAGCTCGGCAGCCTTTCTGGTGGTGGCTTTTCTGACCGGTATTGCCGGCGCATTACAGACTCCGACGCTCAGCCTGTTTCTGTCGACTGAAGTGCATGCACGCCCCTTTATGGTCGGGCTATTTTTCACTGGCAGTGCGGTAATCGGTATCGCAGTCAGTCAGCTGCTGGCGGCGCGATCCGACCGTAAAGGCGATCGCCGGACGTTGATCTTTCAGTGTTGTCTGCTGGGTGCTCTCGCTTCGATACTGTTTGCCTGGAACCGTAACTACTTTGTGCTGCTGTTTATCGGCGTGCTGCTTTCCAGCTTTGGTTCCACCGCCAACCCGCAAATGTTTGCGCTGGCGCGGGAGCATGCCGATCGCACCGGCCGCGAAGCCGTGATGTTCACCACGATTATGCGCGCCCAGATCTCGCTGGCATGGGTGATCGGGCCACCGATTGCCTTCGCACTGGCGCTGGGTTTTGGTTTTAAGGTGATGTACGCCTGCGCTGCCCTCGCTTTTGTCTGCTGTGCGCTGATCGTCAGATTTCTGCTGCCATCGATGCAAAGAACCGCGGTAAAAACCACCGCGACGCTGCAAGCACCGATTGGTCACCGCCGCGATACGCTGCTGCTGTTTATTGGCTGCACCCTGATGTGGGCCTGCACCGGCATTTACCTGATTAATATGCCCCTGTATCTGGTACACGAGCTGAATCTGCCGGAAAAACTGGCGGGACAACTGATGGGACTGGCTGCTGGCCTGGAGATTCCGGTGATGCTGATTGCCGGATATTGCGCCCGACGCTTCAGCAAACGCGCACTGATGCGCTGCGCGGGGCTTTCAGGATTCCTGTTTTTTGTCGGATTATTGTGGGTAGACAGCGCAATCCCGCTGCTGCTGTTACAGGCGCTGAACGCCATCTTTATTGGCATTCTGGCGGGCATCGGCATGCTCTATTTTCAGGATCTGATGCCAGGCCAGGCAGGCGCGGCGACGACGCTGTTCAGTAATTCCACCCGCGTCGGCTGGATTCTGGCGGGTTCACTGACCGGGGTGGTGGCGGAATTCTGGGGTTATCACGCGGTATTTTACTGCACGTTACTGATGATGCTCGGCACACTTTACTGTATGTGGCGGATTAACGACGCCTGAGGCGGTTCAGGCAGAGGTGTCGGCCTCCAGCTGCAACAGCCATACCATCGCCTGCTGACGGCTGTTGCCGCACATATCCGCCGCCGGCTGTAATCCGGCACAAACTTTCGGCCGCAGCGGCGAGGCAAAGATTTTGCAACGTTGCTGCGCATCCAGCTGAATGCATGGAGTATTGGCGGGCTTACCGTTGGGCATTCCGGGGATTGGCGAAGAGATAGAAGGCGCGGTGCAGCAGGCACCACAATCAGGACGACACTGCATCAGCACACTCAGGATCAAAGCAAAGCGCGACAATAGCAGTCGCCAATAATGAAAGCTATGACAACCGTTACAATTTACCTTTCGTCTTCTCCCGCAAATTTCACTTTCTGCGCTGCGCAGATCTTGCCTGAATGCCCCGCCGCGAGTAACTTGTCGCGATAAATTCAGCGCACCGCTTTTATGAGACTATCCGATGGCAAGAGCAAACGAAATTAAGCGCGGCATGGCCGTTAGCGTCAACGGCAAATTATTGCTGGTGAAAGATATTGAAGTCCAGAGCCCAAGCGCCCGCGGCGCATCAACCCTGTATAAAATGCGCTTCACTGATATCCGTAGCGGAATGAAGGTCGAAGAGCGCTTTAAGGGTGACGACATCATTGACACCATCTCCCTGAGCCGTCGTCAGGTCACCTTCTCTTATATTGATGGTGATGAGTATGTGTTTATGGATGACGAAGACTACACGCCGTACAACTTTAAACAGGATCAGATCGCCGAAGAGTTGCTGTTTATTCCTGAGGGCGGCATGCCAGGAATCCAGGTATTAACCATGGATGGCCAGATTCTGGCGCTGGAACTGCCACAAACGGTGGATATGGAAATCGTTGAAACCACGCCGGGAATTAAAGGCGCTTCCGCCAGCGCACGTACTAAACCGGCCGCCATGGCGACCGGTTTAGTGATTCAGGTACCTGAGTATCTTAGTAACGGCGATAAAATTCGCATTCATATTGCGGAGCGCCGCTATATGGGCCGTAGCGAGTAACCGTTTTGCTATCGGCGATGACAGCGTGCATCGCCGGTATTGCTATGTTATAACAATTCATATTGCGCAGCGGATACCGCTCAGACGTATCGGTCTGTCAGTTGTAACTTACAGTAAGTACGGCCATTTTTTTGCTGTGATCGATCCAGCGGAACTGCGTGGTTCCCCGGTTAAATGGCAGCTCATGCTGCTGCGAAACATTAAGTGGAGCAGTGTTGGTGCTGGTCTTACCCTTTTGAGAGCACGACATTTTCAGTTGAAAATCTGTTTGTGGATTGATATCACAGCCACCATCAACAATGGCACCGTGGAAGTGGATAACACCTGAGTCTGAAGCTGCGCCATTGCCGGCAACTGCACTGCTCGTCCATGAGGCAAAAAGCATTATCAGGATGGCTGACTGAATGCTGTTCATTTTGACCTCACACATTGACTAACCTCACTTGTAACTGTAGCTGGTTTCTTTCCCTGATTAGTTAAACGGCAGCCGCATTCGACACTTTAATTTATTATTCAGAATTTCCCTGTGTGAGGAGCAAGATGTGACAAACGTGAACCTGATTACTGGCTTTCTGGGCAGTGGAAAAACCACCACGTTGTTGCATCTTCTGGCGCAAAAACCGCCGAATGAAAAATGGGCCGTACTGGTTAACGAATTCGGTGAAATTGGTATTGATGGCGCGCTGCTGGCGGAGAGCGGTGCAGTACTGAAAGAGATTCCAGGCGGCTGTATGTGTTGCGTCAATGGGTTACCGATGCAGGTAGGTCTGAATATGCTGTTAAAGCAGGCGAAACCCGATCGCTTGCTGATAGAGCCTACCGGGCTGGGGCATCCTAAGCAGATGATTGCCATGCTGACCGATGCGGTCTATCAGCCGTGGCTGACGCTTAACGCCACCCTGACGCTGCTCGATCCCCGTCAGCTCAGTGATACCAGAGTCACTGACAACGAAAACTTCCGCGATCAGCTGGCGGCGGCAGACATTGTTATCGCCAATAAACAGGATCGCTGGCAGCCCGCTGACCAGACTGCACTGGCTGAGTGGCAGCAACAATACCTCGGGGATCGCCAGTTAGTCCGTGCTGAATATGGCAACATCGATCCCGCCTTACTCGATACGCCGCGTCGCAATCTGCGACAATTGCCTGATGCGCGGCATCATCATGCCCCCAGCCAGACTAAAAGCGGCCTTGCGGCGCTGCGCCTCGATCATAATGCGCGCTGGCGTCGGGCGCTGAATCAGGGCCAGGGCTATTATGCCTGCGGCTGGATCTTCGATCAGGATACGGTGTTTGACACCATTGGCCTGCTGGAATGGGCTCGACTTGCGCCAGTGACGCGGGTTAAAGGCGTGCTGCGCATTGCTGAAGGGTTAGTGAGTATTAACCGTCAGGGTCAGGATTTGCAGATCGAAACGCGCGCTTCCGCGCCGCCCGATAGCCGTATTGAACTGATTCACGAAAATGATGTTGAATGGAATAATTTGCAAACCAGCTTGTTGAAGCTTCGTTTAGAAACGCTGGCTTAGTCTACGCTGTTATTTTTAACCTATATCGAATCACTATGAATGCTAAACGCTTGGTAGCGATCCTTGGTCTGAATGCCCTGGGTATCGCACTGTTTTTATCCTGGTATCTGCTTCCCGGCCACGGTTTTTGGTTTCCCATCGATAAATCGATCTTCTTCTGGTTTAACGATCATATGGCGACCAACAAGCCGCTGGTATGGTTGATCGCGATTACGAATTTCCGTGGTTTTGACGCGGTTTCATTGCTGGCGATGGGTTTGCTGTATCTGAAATTCTGGCTGCGCGAAACGCCGCCAGGCCGTCGTCGCCTGATTGCTATTGGTATCACCATGCTGCTGACGGCGGTAGTGTTGAATCAGCTGGGGCATTTGTTACCGGTTAAACACTCCAGCCCGACCCTGTACTTTGAAAATGTGCATCGCGTCAGTGAAATCACCGGTATTCCGGCCAAAGATGCTTCCCGCGACAGCTTCCCTGGCGATCACGGCATGATGCTGATTATTTTCGCCTGCTTTATGCTGCGCTATTTCAGCAAAGGGGCATTTCTGACCGGCGTGCTGATCGTTGTGGTCTTCAGCCTGCCGCGAGTGATGGCGGGTGCGCACTGGTTTACTGATATCGCCGTGGGTTCGCTCTCGGTGGTGCTGGTTGGCCTGAGCTGGTGGCTGATGACTCCCGCCAGCGACATGTTAGTCAACTGGCTTAACCGCATATTACCCGGCAAATATAAGCCCGCAGGTTAAATGCTGTTTCGCGGCTGAGGGTAAAGAATTAACTTCCTCAGTCGCGAATAACCGTCCGGCGTATTTATTGTTAGCTTGCTAATCAATTTTCCGCATCAGGAAATTGCGCCGATATGGCGCAGAAAAATGGGCGTCACGCAGCCTCCGTCCAGCGGATTACTCTTATTTACTTTTGCCGTGCCCGTTTGCCCCATAATTTTGTCTTAAGCAGGCCCATTATTAACTGACCGTTGTTGATAATTTAACCTGATTATTACTCTATTGTTTCTCATCAAAAAAACTCATAAAAAAGTCGATAAAACCCCTCGCCACGGGGCTTTTAATCGGGTAATCTCATTTCGGATTAGGCAAAAACAGTGTTTTTTTTCCTTTTTTTACAAATAAAGTGTGCTCATTCACACATTTTAGTCATTCAGGATTTGTCTTACGCGGTTGGCCTAATTAATCTCATTTCGTTTCGCAACTTGCTAACGGCCTGTGTCGTTAAGGACTTCAAGGGATAACAAACATAATGGTCAAGTCTCAACCTATTCTGAGATATATCCTGCGGGCCATTCCCGCGGTCGCACTCGCGACACTGCTTTCGGCATGTACGACCAGTAACGGTCACAACGCACAAACTGAGACCCATGCAGTTAAAAACCAGAACGGTTTTTTACTTCAAGCGTCTCAGGATGAATTCGAACAGATGGTTCAGAACGTGGATATCAAATCACGTATTCTTGAACAATATGCTGACTGGAAAGGCGTTCGTTATCGTCTTGGCGGCACCAACAAACGTGGCATCGACTGCTCCGCTTTTGTTCAGGTGACCTTCCGTGAACAGTTTGGTCTGGATCTGCCTCGCTCGACCTCAGAGCAGCAGGGCAGCGGTAAAAGTATTCAGCGCAGTAAGCTGCGTCCCGGAGATCTGGTGCTGTTCCGCGCCGGTTCAACAGGACGACACGTTGGCATCTACTTAGGTAATGACAACTTTGTTCATGCATCGACCAGCAGCGGTGTAATGATCTCCAATCTGAATGATTCATATTGGAAAAATCGTTACCGCGATGGGCGACGTGTTCTGAGCCGAACGCATAGCTGATTTTACCCCTGAAGTCTGCGAAATGAGATTGATAAAAGCGCTGCTACGGCAGCGTTTTTTTATGGGCGTCATTCTTCGCCCGCGCGCCCAATAGTTGTGCGCTTTCAACAGCATCTACCAATATTCCCCCCAAAAATAGTTTTGCTAATCATAATAATATCGAGACTTCCCCCCCACGGCGTTATATCCTGCTGAGCATATTCCCGGAGAATGGCAGTGTCATAATTCCAATAAATAAAACCGGCTAAAGCGGGAGATAAAACGCAATGCCACTATCAACACTGGTTACGCACCCTGTGACAAATACGCGTAAAATTGCGTGGATCAGTGCTGCAGTTGGTTTTACTTTTTTCCTGCTTTTTATCACCATCACGCTGAGTATCACTTTCCAGAAACGCGCACAGAGCCACGACCAGCTGGCATGGCGCACGCAATACACTATTCTCAGCCTGTTCAGCGAAATGAAAACCCTGCTGGAACCGCTGAACGCCTTAACGCCCGGCCCCTGTCAACCGGTGAACAGCGAGCTAACTTCACGTGCCGCCTTTGCCAATAATGTGCGCGCCATTCTGCTGGTGCGTAACGGTGTCGCTTACTGCTCTTCGGCTACCGGCGCGTTTTCCCTTGCGGTCAGCACTTTCACCCCGCTAACCGACCTGGATAAAGATCTCGACCTGACGCTGATAGCAGGCACGCCAAGAGTGCCGGAGAGACCTGCGCTGGTACTCTGGCTTAAGCGGCCAGGCTCTGACCGTAGTGGCGTAATGACTACGCTGAATATCGATCTCGCCCCCTGGCTGTTGCTGGCTTCACAGCAGCAGGAATTGAAAGGTATGGCGCTGGTGGTCGGTGACAACGCGTTAGCCAGCTGGAACCCGCAGCTGATTAGCACCGCTGAGTTACCGAAAAAATCGCTGCGCACCCTTACGCTGCCGGGCTACCCACTGACTTTCCATCTGTACGGCAACACGTTACCACGACGCGATATTCATACTATTTTGCTGGCGGGGCTGTTACTGGCAGTACTGGTCAGCAGCAGCAGCTTTGTGTTACTGACGCTGCGCCAGCGACCGGGTAAAGAGATCCTGCTGGGGATTAAACGCGGTGAGTTTCATGTGGAGTACCAACCGCTTATAGAAGCGGCGACCGGCGAGTCCTGTGGCCTTGAGGCTCTGATGCGCTGGACCCATCCCACTGAAGGTAATATCCCGCCGGATGCCTTTATCAGCTATGCCGAAGCGCAGAATCTGATTATTCCCCTGACCCACCATCTGTTTCAATTGGTGGCACGGGATGCGCACCAGCTGCGCCAGATGGTGCCGGCTGGCACCAAAATGGGAATTAATATCTCGCCTAATCATCTCACCTCCGCAAGCTTTCGTGATGATGTCAGCAACTGGATCAACGCCATGCCAGCCGATCATTTCAGTTATGTTTTTGAAATTACTGAACGCACCATGGTTTCCGAGCGCAACGCCAGTGAGATCTTTGACTGGATCCATCAACAAGGGATCAAGATCGCGATTGACGACTTTGGCACCGGACACAGCGCATTGATCTATCTCGAGAAGTTTACATTTGACTATCTGAAAATCGATCGCGGTTTTGTGCAAAGCATCGGTATGGAAACCGTCACTTCGCCGGTGCTGGATGCGGTGTTAACCCTGGCGAAGAAGCTGAATCTCTGTACCGTTGCCGAGGGTGTAGAGACCGATGAACAGGCCAGCTGGCTGCTTAAGCGTGGCGTAACCCATATGCAGGGTTATCTGTTTGGGCGACCGATGACCGTTTCGCAGCTGATTGCATATTTTCAAACGCGACAAACCGCTTTATCCTGATAGCCGGCTAATAAATAACAAAAGTAGCATCACCCGGCTCAAACCACGGGTTAGTGAGTTAATGCTGCTACGCTAAATAAATTCTGTTTTACTTTTCGCTGCGGGAGCTGACCAACACGATGTTATTACGCCTGGTTATACTTGTTACGCTTAGTGCTGTCGGTCTGTCAGCACAGGCAGCAAATATCCTCGAGAGCTACGCCTTCTCCGAGCTGGGCGAACCCAAATACGCCACCAATTTTACCCATTACGACTACGTCAATCCTGCCGCGCCAAAGGGCGGAAAAATGACGTTATCGGCAATCGGCACTTACGATAACTTCAACCGCTACGCCTCGCGGGGTAACCCCGGTATCGGTACGGAAGGCCTGTACGACACGCTGTTTACCCCTTCAGAGGATGAAATCGGCAGCTACTATCCGCTGATTGCAGAATCAGCACGATATCCTGATGATTTCAGTTGGGCCGAAGTCAGCATTAATCCTCATGCCCGCTTCCAGGATGGTTCGCCAATAACCGCTGCTGATGTCGCCTTTACTTTCGATAAGTTTATGACGGAAGGCGTGCCGCAGTTCCGCGTGGTGTACAAAGGTGCCAAAGCAAAGGCGATCTCGCGCCTGACGGTGCGTATCGAGCTGGCGAAGCCGGACAGAGATTTGATTCTGGGCTTTTTAAGCCTGCCGGTGTTGCCGGAAAAATTCTGGAAACATCATAAATTTAATGAGCCTATCGGTTATCCGCCGCTTTCCAGCGGCCCGTACCGTATTACGTCTTATAAAGTCGGGCAGTACATTACTTATTCACGGGTAAAAGATTACTGGGCGGCGGATCTGCCGGTTAACCGCGGTCGCAACAATCTTGATACCAAACGCTACGACTACTACCTCGACGATAATGTCGCCTTTGAGGCATTTAAAGCCGGTGCCTTCGATTTTCGCGCGGAAACTTCTGCCAAAAAATGGGCCACCCAGTATCGCGGCAGCAACTTCACCAATAACCACATCGTTAAGGATGTACGGCCAAATATCGTCACCACCGATGCGACCTGGCTGGCATTTAATAATCAGAAAGCGCTGTTCAGCGATCGCCGGGTGCGTGAAGCGCTGGGACTGGCGTTTGACTTCGAATGGATGAATAAAGCGCTGTTTTATCATGCTTATAAGCGTACAGACAGTTACTTCCAGAATACTGAGTATGCCGCTAAAGGGTATCCGGACGCCGCCCAGCTGGAACTGCTGGCTCCGCTGAAAGGCAAAATACCGGATGAAGTGTTCACTTCCGTTTACCAGCCGCCGGTTTCCGACGGCAGCGGCTACGATCGTAAAAATTTGCTAAAAGCACTGGCGTTGCTGAAACAGGCCGGTTGGGAACTGAAAAATAAGCAACTGATCAATGTCGTCAGCGGTAAGCCGTTCAGCTTCGAGTTGTTATTGCGCAGCGGCAGCAATATCGAATGGGTGTTGCCATTCCAGCACAACCTTGAACGGCTGGGTATTCGGGTGAATATCCGCCAGGTCGACAGCTCGCAATACCTGCGCCGCTTTCGTACCGGTGATTACGATATGATTCCTACCGTCTATAACGCAGTGCCCTCCCCCGGCAGCGCGCTACAGACCCGATGGGTGTCACAATATATCGACTCCAGCTGGAACAGACCGCGGGTGCAAAGCCCGGTGATTGATGGTCTGGTCGCGCAGATTATGCAGCATCAGGGTGATAAAGCCGCGCTGCTTCCTCTCGGCCAGGCGCTGGATCGGGTATTGCTGTGGAACTACTTCATGATTCCGATGTGGTACAGCGCCGACGACCGTTATGCTTACTGGAATAAGTTTTCCATGCCTGCCATCACCCCCACCTATTCCGTTGGCCTGGACAACTGGTGGTACGATGTTAACAAAGCCGCACAGTTGCCGGCCCAACGCCGTTAAGGAGTAGAGTTTGGGCGCTTATCTTATTCGTCGACTTTTACTGGTGATCCCAACTTTGTGGGCGATTATCACGATTAACTTTTTTATTGTGCAAATTGCGCCTGGCGGCCCGGTCGACCAGGCGATAGCCAATATTCAGTTTGGCCAGACTACCGGATTGCCGGGGGCAGATTCAGCCGGCAGCAGCGGACGCGCGGCGTTAAATGCCAGCAATCCCGGTGACAATCAGTATCGCGGCTCTCGTGGGCTGGATCCTGAAGTGATTGCGGAAATTACCCAACGCTACGGCTTTGATAAGCCACTGCACGAACGGTATTTTAAAATGTTGTGGGATTATGCTCGCTTTGATTTTGGCGACAGCTTGTTCCGCAGTTCCTCCGTGATCCAGCTGATTAAAGACAGTCTGCCGGTTTCGGTGACGCTCGGCCTGTGGAGCACGCTGATTATCTATCTGGTGTCGATCCCGCTCGGTATCAGAAAAGCGGTGCATAACGGTAGCGCTTTTGATATCTGGAGCAGCACCCTGATTATCGTCGGCTACGCCATTCCCTCTTTCCTGTTTGGTATTATGCTGATCGTGGTGTTTGCCGGTGGCAGTTATCTTGACTGGTTCCCGCTACGCGGCCTGACTTCACCGCAATTTGATAACCTGCCGTGGTACGGCAAAATCACCGATTATCTCTGGCATATCACCCTGCCAATACTGGCGACAGTGATTGGCGGCTTTGCCACACTCACCATGCTGACAAAAAACTCGTTTCTCGATGAGATTCGTAAACAGTATGTGGTCACCGCTCGCGCCAAAGGGCTGGATGAGAAGAATATCCTTTATCGTCACGTGTTTCGCAATGCGATGCTGCTGGTGATTGCCGGTTTCCCCGCCACCTTTATCAGCATGTTTTTTACCGGCTCGTTACTGATTGAAGTGATGTTTTCATTAAATGGTCTTGGCCTGCTGGGTTATGACGCCACTATCCAGCGCGATTATCCGGTGATGTTTGGCACCCTGTACATTTTCACCCTGATAGGTTTATTGCTGAATATTCTCAGTGATATCACCTATACGCTGGTCGACCCACGCATCGATTTTGAGGGACGCCAATGAGCCGCTTATCGCCGATTAACCAGGCTCGCTGGGGCCGTTTTCGTCACAACCGCCGTGGCTACTGGTCACTGTGGATTTTTGCCATCCTGTTTGTTCTCTGCCTGTTTGCGGAACTGCTGGCTAACGATAAACCGTTAGTGGTGCATTATCAGGAGCGCTGGTATGCGCCGGTGCTGTTTGACTACAGCGAAGCGGATTTCGGCGGGCCGCTGGCAACTGCGGCCGATTATCAGGATCCGTGGCTGAAGCAGCGGCTGGAGCAGCAAGGTTGGGCGCTCTGGGCACCGATTCGCTTTGGCGACAGCACGATTAACTTCAGCACTGATGTCCCCTTCCCTTCGCCGCCCTCCAGCCAGAACTGGCTCGGCACTGATGCTAACGGCGGTGATGTGCTGGCGCGTATTCTCTACGGCACCCGTATCTCCTTACTGTTTGGCCTGATGCTGACGCTGGTTTCCAGCGTGATTGGCATTGCGGTTGGTGCTACCCAGGGTTACTTCGGTGGCAAGATCGATCTGATTGGTCAGCGTTTTATTGAAGTCTGGTCCGGCATGCCGACGCTGTTCCTGATTATTCTGCTCTCCAGCGTCGTACAGCCGGGCTTCTGGTGGCTGCTGGCGATTACCGTGATCTTTGGCTGGATGAGCCTGGTCGGTGTGGTGCGCGCCGAGTTTCTGCGCGCGCGTAACTTTGATTATATCCGTGCTGCGCAGGCGCTGGGCGTCAGCGACAGCCGCATTATGTTGCGCCATATTTTGCCGAATGCGATGGTCGCCACCCTGACCTTTCTGCCGTTTATTCTGTGCGGTTCGATCACCACCCTGACGTCGCTGGATTTCCTTGGTTTCGGTCTACCGCTCGGCTCGCCTTCATTAGGTGAACTGTTGTTACAGGGGAAAAATAATTTGCAGGCGCCGTGGCTCGGTCTGGCCGGTTTCTTCTCACTGGCGATTTTGCTGTCGCTACTGATTTTTATTGGCGAAGCAGTGCGTGACGCCTTCGATCCGAGCAAGGTGCATTGATATGAGTACGCCACTTCTTTCTATTCAGGATCTTAGCATCGCCTTTCGTCAGGGTAATAGCCAACAGCAGGTTGTCAGTCATTTATCGCTGTCGGTTGAGGCCGGTGAGACCCGGGCGCTGGTCGGCGAATCCGGATCCGGCAAAAGCGTGACCGCCTTATCAGTGATGCGCCTGCTTCCCACACCGCCAACCCTCTACCCGAGCGGTGAAATTATTTTCGACGGCCACAATGTGTTGCAGGCAGATGACCGCACTTTGCGGAGTCTGCGCGGCAACCGCATGGCGATGATTTTTCAGGAGCCGATGGTCTCGCTGAATCCACTGCACAATATTGAACAGCAACTGTATGAAGTGCTGTCGCTACATCGCGGCATGCGACGTGAAGCAGCACGGGCTGAAATGCTGAGCTGCCTCGATCGGGTTGGCATTCGTCAGGCGAAAAGCCGCCTGAATGATTTCCCACATCAGCTGTCCGGCGGTGAACGCCAGCGCGTGATGATTGCCATGGCGCTGCTGACCCAGCCGGAACTGTTGATTGCCGATGAGCCGACGACCGCGCTGGACGTCACGGTGCAGGCGCAGATCCTCAGACTGCTGCAAGAGCTGAAACAAGAGCTGAACATGGGGTTGCTGTTTATTACCCATAACCTGAATATCGTGCGGCAGCTGGCCGACAACGTCACCGTGATGCAAAACGGACAGGCGGTGGAACATAACGCCACCCGCCAGCTGTTTGCCGCGCCGCAGCATGCCTACACACGTCAATTGCTTGATGCCGAACCGGACGGGCGGCCTGCGCCTGCCGACCGCGACAAAGCCCCGCTGCTGCGCGTTGATAAGTTGCAGGTTTCTTTTCCGATTAAACGCGGGCTGTTGCGTCGGGTAGTCGATCATCATCACGCGTTGAAAGCGCTGAGCTTTGAACTGCATCCGGGCGAAAGCCTTGGGCTGGTGGGTGAATCCGGCTCCGGCAAAAGCACCACCGGGCTGGCATTACTGCGCCTGATTCAGTCACAAGGGGATATCTGGTTTGATGGTCAACCCCTTCACCGCTGGGATCGTAAGCAGATGCTCTCTGTCCGTCCACGCATTCAGGTAGTATTTCAGGATCCTAACTCATCACTCAATCCGCGACTGAATATCACACAAATTATCGCTGAAGGGTTGCAGGTTCATCGCCCGCAACTGACGCCACAGCAGCGTGAACAGCAGGTGATCCAGGCGATGCAGGAGGTCGGGCTGGATCCGGCGACGCGCCATCGCTATCCGGCTGAATTCTCAGGCGGACAGCGCCAGCGCATCGCTATTGCCCGCGCGCTGATCCTCCAGCCGGAACTGATTATTCTGGATGAGCCCACCTCTTCGCTCGATCGTTCGGTACAGAAGCAGATTCTTACCCTGCTGAAAAAATTACAGCAGCAGTACCGTCTGGCCTACGTATTTATCAGCCATGACCTGCAGGTGGTGCGGTCACTGTGTCATCAGGTGGTGGTACTGCGTCAGGGTGAAGTGGTTGAGCAAGGTGAGTGCGAACAGATTTTTACTGCGCCGCAACAGGAATATACCCGCCAGCTGCTGGCGCTGTCATAAGATCATACCAGCAGAGCGGGATCAGAAAGGATTGGTGGCCGAAAAGGTTTCGGCAATCGCCACACCCTGATTTTTCAGGCGACAGTTGGTGGCACTTTCATCGTCACGATGAACAAACAGGCAGGGTTCGCCCTGCCACTCGACGACCGAGCACTCCACCTGAATATCGACCAGTGACGCTTTTAGCATATGCATAATATCCCATGCCAGTTCACCATCATGGCTTAATAACTTCAGGCCAATCAGATCGTTATCATGGGCTAAAGCGCTGATTTCCAGCGGCTCTACCGAGCCACCTGCCAGCCCGGCACACCAGCGATAACTTTGCGGCAGGCGATGAACAACCGAAAGCTGTAACGTATTCAAATCAAATCCCCAGAGCAATGAGCAAAATCCACGACTGTTTCGGCTACAGACAAACAGCGACCGTATCTTCCCTGGGTCAAAACCTGCCATTAGCGTCAATGCAAGCCGTCGCGTTTTTAAAACAAATCTGTATTACGACGTTATATTTGAGAGTTAGCTCTCGTTTTGTTGTTATATGTACCGCGTTAATGGCGCGAAAACAACCATTTTTGCTGCAATTTCGTTACTTTTTTATGCGCCTAATTTTACATTAAATCAACATAAATAAAGGGGATTAGCTCAGCCGATGGCGTAATGGTGTCGCTGCGCGACCAAAATGCCGTGATAAGTATTGAGAAACGGGCGGCGAGAACGCCACCGCTACGATTTAACGTTACGTGAGTTGTAGGGGAGCCGTTATCGGCTCCCGTCCAGAGCGAGAGCTTCAGGCAATTTTACGCGGACGGCTGGCGTAGAGGTAGAACAGAATCGAGGCAGTGGCGCAGAACGCGATCGCCCACACCATTGGCCAGGCGCTGTTAAATGTCGAAGTGGACAGCAGCATGCCGACCAGCGCACCGATGCCAAAACGCATTGTGCCTGCCAGCGACGAAGCGGTACCGGCCATGTGCGGAAATTCATCGAGGATCACCGCCATCGCATTGGATGACACCATCGAGACACAGCCGATAAACATCGCGACCCCAAACACCAGCGGTATAAAGCCGAGGTCCAGCGCACTGACAATCAGCAACCAGATACCCATAGCAAACTGGATAATCAGGCCAAAACGGAACATCGCCAGCGGGCCAAAACGACGCACCGAGCGGCTGTTAATCAGCGTCATCACAAACAGGAACACCACGTTAAGCGCAAAGTAGTAGCCGAAATCCTGCGGCGAAATATGGTTAATTTCGATATAGACGAACGGCCCGGCATTCAGAAACGAAAACAGACCGGCAAACGAAAAACCACTGGCCAGCATATAACTGAAAACCCGCTTGTGACGCAGCAGCGACAGGAAGTTTCCCAGCATGGTGCGCAGGTTAAACCGCTGTCGCTTCTCTTTGGGCAACGTCTCTTTAATTTGCGTTACCACCAGTACGGTAGTGACAACGGCCGCCGCAGAGATCACCCAGAAAATAGCGTGCCAGCTCCAGAACATCAGCAGCCAGCCACCAATAATCGGTGCCAGTAATGGCGCAATGGTCGTAACCAGCATCACAAACGACATCATGCGCGAAAACTCCTCTTTCGAGTAGCTGTCGCGCATCAGTGCGCTGATCACCACGCTACCGGCCGCCGCCGACAGGCCGTGCAGCAGACGCATATTGATCAACTGATCGATAGTTTGTGACAGGGCACAAGCCGCCGCCGCCAGCGCAAAAACCAGCGTACCAAAGGTAATCACCGGCTTACGCCCGAAGCTGTCAGCCATGGGGCCGTAGAACAGCTGGCCAAGGGCAAAACCGAGAATGTAGACATTCAGCGTCATCTGCACGCTGCCCGCCGGTACCGCAAATTCTTTGGCAATTTGCGGCAGTGCCGGCAGGTACATATCAATTGATAACGGCATTAACATGGCCAACAGGCCGAGAATAACCACTAATCCCACTGAAGAGTTTTTATCCTTCCGCACCCATGCTCCTTAATACCTTCTGAAATTTTCTCAATTTTATCAGCGCGGTACGCCAACACTGGCGATCTCTTCTGCCGTCAGCGCACGATATTCGCCCGGCTCCAGATCGTCATCCAGCGTAATATCGCCGATACGCTCACGATGCAGCGCCACCACATGGTTGCCGACCGCAGCAAACATTCGTTTCACCTGATGATAGCGCCCTTCACTGATGGTCAGACGCACCTGATTGTCGCTGATCACTTCCAGCTGTGCCGGTTTGGTCAGTGATTTCTCATTATGCAGCTGAACGCCATCGGCAAACTGTTGCGCGGTATCGTCACTAAGCGGATTCTCCAGCGTCACCAGATAGGTTTTCTCACAGTGGTGACGCGGTGAAGTGATGCGGTGCGACCACTGACCGTCGTCCGTCATCAATACCAGCCCGGTGGTATCAATATCGAGACGGCCTGCCGCATGCAGTTTGTAAGCGGTCGGTTCTTCGAGGAAATAGAGCACGGTGGGATGATCGGGATCGTCGGTCGAGCAGACATAACCCTCTGGTTTATTCAGCATAAAATAGCGCGGTCCAAACTGCTGCTGCAGCGGGTTACCGTCATATTCCACCTGGTGCTCGGGATCCAGTTTAAATGAAGTATCACGAACGATTTCGCCATCGACCGTAACACGTTTAGCGCGAATTTCGCGTGCCGCGATTGCCCGGCTGATTTCCAGTTGCTGAGATAAAAATTTATCGAGTCGCATTAAATCTGCTTTGCCTGTGTTCTTGAAATGAAGTCCGACGTCTGCCTCGCGACAAACGTTTGAAAGGCGGCGTACGCCCGGAAAGGTATGTGCGACAGTATAACCAGAGTTCAGCGCGGCTAACAGAGGCGATCGCCCCGTTCACTGGCTTTCATGGCATAATGCGACTCTGTTTCCAGAATTGTTGTCTTACCATGTCGTTTACTCTGCGTCCTTATCAGCAGGAAGCGGTTGATGCTACGCTCAGCTACTTCCGTCGTTCTCAGCAACCGGCAGTGATTGTACTGCCTACCGGCGCAGGCAAAAGCCTGGTGATCGCCGAACTGGCGCGGCTGGCGCGCGGACGCGTGCTGGTGCTGGCTCACGTCAAAGAACTGGTGGCGCAAAACCACAGTAAATATCAGGCGTACGGGCTGAAGGCCGATATTTTTGCCGCCGGTCTGCAACGCAAAGAGAGCCGCAGTAAAGTGGTGTTCGGCAGCGTGCAGTCGGTCGCGCGTAATTTGCCGCAGTTTGACAGTGCCTTTTCGCTGCTGATTGTCGATGAATGCCACCGTATCAGTGACGATGAAGAGAGTCAGTATCAGCAAATCCTCAACCATCTGCGACAGCATAATCCGCAGTTGTGTCTGCTGGGCCTGACGGCCACCCCCTACCGGCTGGGCAAAGGCTGGATTTATCAGTTTCACTATCACGGCATGGTGCGCGGTGACGAAAAAGCGCTATTCCGCGACTGCATCTATGAACTGCCGCTGCGTTATATGATTAAACACGGCTTTCTGGTGCCGCCCGAGCGGCTGGATATGCCGGTGGTGCAATATGATTTTAGTCGGCTTCGCGCGCAGGCCAGTGGCCTGTTCAGTGAGGCCGACCTTAACCGTGAGCTGAAACAGCAGCAGAGGATCACGCCGCATATTATTCAGCAGATTGTCGAATTTGCTGCCGATCGTCGAGGGGTGATGATTTTTGCCTCTACCGTCGAGCATGCCAAAGAGATCCTTGGTTTGCTGCCGGAGGGCAAGGCATTGGTTAGCGCCGATACGCCGGGGCCAGAGCGCGATGCCACCATCAGCGCGTTCAAAAACCAGCAGTTACGCTACCTGGTCAATGTAGCGGTATTAACTACCGGCTTCGATGCGCCGCACGTTGATCTGATCGCTATTTTGCGCCCCACTGAATCCGTCAGCCTGTATCAGCAAATTGTTGGTCGCGGCTTACGTCTGTGTGAAGGCAAAAGCGACTGCCTGATCCTCGACTACGCCGGTAATCCTCATGACCTTTACACCCCGGAAGTCGGCGCGCCTAAAGGGAAAAGCGATAATCAGCCGGTACAGGTATTTTGTCCCGGCTGTGGTTTTGCCAATACTTTCTGGGGAAAAACCACAGCCGATGGCACCATCATTGAACATTTTGGCCGTCGTTGTCAGGGCGTGCTGGAAGATGATGACGGCCATCGCGAACAGTGTGACTATCGTTTTCGCTTTAAGAACTGCCCGCACTGCAATGCAGAAAATGATATCGCCGCCCGGCGTTGTCATCAGTGTGATGCGATCCTGGTCGATCCTGACGATATGCTGAAAGCCGCGCTGAAGCTGAAAGATGCCCTGGTACTGCGCTGTGGCGGCATGGAGCTGACCCACGGCAGCGATGAGAAAGGTGAATGGCTGAAGGCCAGCTATTTTGACGAGGATGGCACCAGCGTCAGTGAGCGCTTCCGGCTGAAAACGCCTGCACAGCGTAAAGCTTTCGAGCAGCTGTTTATGCGCCCGCATCAGCGTGCGCCCGGCGTGCCGCTGGGCTGGGAAACCGCAGCGGATGTGGTGGCAATGCAGCCACTGTTGCGCCATCCCGACTTTGTGGTTGCCCGCCAGCAGCGCCAGTTCTGGCAGGTTCGCGAGAAAGTTTTCGACTATCAGGGCCGTTTTCGTCGCGCTAATGAGCTGCGCTGACGCTGTATTGTTTGCCCGGACCGGCAAACACAGCTATAATGCCGCCCGCTTTTGCTACGCGGAAGCTGAACGATTTAAACCGTTTATCCAACCTGTTGCTGGGTCGCCTGTAGCAGGATAATTAATTGAAGAGAATCAACAATGATCACTATCAATGTAGAAACCCGTAAAGAGCAGGGTAAGGGTGCGAGCCGCCGCCTGCGTGCAGCTAACAAATTCCCGGCCATCATTTATGGCGGTGAAGATGCAGCTGTTGCTGTTGAACTGGACCACGACTCCGTAATGAACATGCAGACTAAGCCTGAGTTCTATACCGATGTTATGACTCTGGTTGTTGACGGTAAAGAAGTTAAGGTTAAAGTTCAGGCTGTTCAGCGTCACCCGTTCAAGCCAAAACTGCACCACATCGACTTCGTTCGCGCTTAATTGCCGACCGGGTTGAAGAAAAAACGCCGCATAATGCGGCGTTTTTTTTTGCCTGAATAACCGCAAGGCCGTCTTACAGACTGACATCTCTACGCTATCAATTCATCCGGGAGCAATAAAAAGTATCAGATAACGATTATCCTGCAACGTTTCACCGCCTGATGAATTGACGCACCCTGAGCATTAACTAAGTTAGTTATCTTTATCCAGTAGAACTCTACTCGATCACGGAAGATAACGATGCCTTTAACTGAATTTAACCCACGCGGCACCACCGCGCCTTGCCTCGCGGCCGTATCCCCTCCCCCTTCAGCAACGTCGCCCGAATCCAGTAGCTTAATTAAAGCGTTAAAAGCCATTGTCAACTCTCGCTTCGGACTGACGTTCTCAGCACCAAAACCGCCTTACGACCAGGCCTGGGCTGAAGCCTGTAAAAATCTGCCTGTCCCGGAGCAAAATGTCTGTCAGTTTGTCGCACGCATCCGTCGACAGCTACGCCAGCCTGAGGCGCGGGAAGCAATAGTACACAATGCTGAACCGCGATCCTGTCACAGCCTTTACCCGTGGTTGCCTGGCATTCCGCGCCCCCTGCTGCGTAATGAACAGCTGCAACAACTGGCCGCTATCGCGCTCGGCCAATCGCCAGCAGGGCCTGAAATGACAGATCTCGAGCAGCGCTGCCCGGCACTCTGGCAACTATTAATGGCGGAAATCTATCGCACGGTTACAGAGAGTGAAACCGGACTGGCAGAGAAATGCCTGCCGCAGTTAATGCGGATGCCGGTGGTCAGCAATGCACTCACCCAGCTAAATCCACTGCTGCCCACCGTGGTGTGGGTAGCTCAGTTGCTCTGGCAGATGCGTCAGAAAGGAGTGGTTGATACCCTGGACCATGAATTAAAACTGCACATTAATCACTGGCTATCCGCGCTGGAGGGTACAGTCGCCGTTCCAGGCAGGCCGTATATTGCATTGGCGGATAAAAATCTTTGGCACAGTCTCGATCGGTGGGTGCAAAACCGCTTATCATTGCTGACCGGGAGTGATGGCGCTCAGCCGCTGGTCGAACCCGCGTTCAGCAGCACTGGCAGAGTGGTGACAGACGCACCAGAGTGTACGCCAGACCCGCTTTTAACCTTACCGGCAATGCCTGCACACGGCTGGCAGGTTAACAGTGTGCTGAACAGAGCAAGCGAGAAACAGACAGCATTACTGGTCCAGGTGCAAACCTGCTATGAACTGCTACAACTGCATAAGCAACCACTTAATCTTGCCGTCGGTTGCGCGCTCCCTGCAGTTAACGACACTACCCCTCAGGCGGATAATGATGCCACAACACTGTCGCATTCGCTGGTAATTGATGAAGCCGGTGCCGTGTACAATCGCATACAAATTGAGAGTGGTGACCAGCCCTTTATACTGCAAGGGGTGAATATCCCGCCACACTCGCGGCCAGTGCCAGTAACGCAATTCGCTGGCCCCGGAGATCAATTGACCGTATTTCGACCGCAGGAAGCAGAAATACGAACTGCCGAACAAACCACTAACAGTAAAGAGAAACGACCAGCCAGTTATGCCACGGCTAAAACCACCGAAATTAAACGTGATACCGGCCAGCCGCATTCCGTAAATATTTCTCCGTCACAGCCCCCCTATTCGCTCAATCCTTTCCGTCCAGGCGAAATGGAGCTCAGCATGCCTTTGCGCCCGGGATTTTTTAACGGGTTAGTCCACGAAAAAGTACAGAAAAAACGGTGGCAGCAACCCACAACTGTTTTCGGCTCAGCATGGCCATTATCCGGTGCAGTAGCAGCCAGGCCAGACTCTTATTTCAAAACTCTGCAAAAGATAAAGATCAGAGAGAATATCGTCGATTCATTTTATGAATCACTGCAAATCAAATATCCTGGAGAAATAGAAAATCATGAGCTGGTCACGTTAACAACTACGGAGAATGACGACACCCGTGAGGAAATAGTACCTCTGCCGGAAGCACTGGCCAGATTTGTAAACGTTGAAGATGAAATACAGCAGAAGCATATCTCCCTGGCCTGCAATTTACACTGGAGTACACCACTCTGTTCAGATGTTGTCACCTTTATTACCAGCAAATATTTTGGTGATATCGATAATACAATAGCAATGGACTGGCAGAGTGCCGCCAATCAACAAGCCAGCTGGTGGTATGCGGTAGGAGCCGCCAGAAAAAGCCTGGATAAAATGGCAGAGATTCTCCATAAAATACAATCCCCGATCTGGAATGTTAATTTATGGATAACCAACAAAGCAAATGAAATTATTTCAGAAGAAAATATTGATCTTCTAAAATTTAACAGCACCACTCAGGTCGGAGTAGGTGTAATAATGCCAGCCAGCTATAATCGCCAGCATATGCCGATACTGGATCGCAGCCTGGAGGGTAGCTGGCAACCGATAGGGAATTATACGGTTACCGAGATTCTCACTCGTGAATATTTACGCAATAACAACTTTCGTTATGAAAGTCTACACTTCAGATTTCCTGAAGGAATAAGTCAAAAACTACAAGAAAAAATATTACAACTGGATTTACAATCATTGTATATGGCTGAGTTGACCACTACACTTTCCAGTGACGTGGTTAAAGATGGTATGCTTAGCCTGTTCAGTGCGATAGTCAGCAAGGCTATCGGAGAATTGTTAGTAGATAATAAAAGTATTTTCGAGAACAATCATATTAGGCTGGCGGTAACGGAGAAAAGGTATTACCTGATGAACTGGCATGGATACGCCATCAATAATATTATTTTTATTCCAATACAAGAAGGAAAAATCAATGAGGGTATTATCCTTTCTCTTAGAGACGGTGGCTCATGGGACGTAAAAATAGATCCTTCAGGATCTATCTCTTTTTTTGACAGTAAGACTGATGCTGTCGCGGTTCTTAATATGATAAATAAAAACCTGCCGATCAAAGTACAGACTGAGTCACCGCTAAAAGAGATAAAAGACAACCAGATTATTATTGACAGCTACGGCCAATATAAGGTGACGTTTCATGGTAAAACTTTTGCGAAAAAAGTATGGATTGCTCCCACCGCAGATAAATCATTAACCCTGAAAAAAAGCGCTCACCTCACCGAAGATTTACTGGGAAATTTTGTCAGAACATTACAATCGAACATGAATTATCTGGTGAAATCCAATGCAGAGTGCCAGCTGGATAGCGCCATCGAAATACTGTATACCATCTCAACGATGGTATACATTTATACAATACCCACTATTGGCATTTCCCTTACCCGCGCCAGCGTCATCAGCCCAATTTGGGGTGGTGCTAATACCGGCCTGCGAGGTGCTCTGATGCTGGCACCGGCATTATCCATCTTCCCCAAGCTGGTCAAGGCGAGCACAGCTGACCGAAGCAAAGAGGCTAAAAAAGCCTTTTCCGATGCCGTCCTCGGGATCGCGCTGGAAGTGGCGGGATTTGTATTACATAGCTACAGCCCAAACCTGATCACCGGTCTGTTCAAACAAGGGAGCAAAATAGTTAAAGCAACTTTTGACCAACTCCCTTCCTGCACCGTGCAGAGCCTGGTCAATGACTTAAAACAGGTTATTTCTGCTTATCAAAATGAAATATATCCTGATGGTGGCAATAACTCCCTTGCTGACGGCGCGAAACAGTATCATTTAACGCTTTTGCCGGAGCGCAAAGCCCCAGCCCCGGTAGATGAGGTTCGGAAAGTTCTTGCTAATTTTCCTGATTACTTTGCCAGCCATCAGCAGAATATTGTGCTGAACACGCAGTCGTTCAATGACCAGGCTAAAATGCAGGGCATCCTCCAGCAATATTTACAAAGCAACTTCTATCAAGTAGATATTGGCAGAATATCACGGTGGCTAAATATCATTGATCAGCCGCAAATCGATTATCTGCTACGGGTTAAATCGCCATCATCAGACCCGGACTCTCCCTTTACCCATTCGGATGATGTCGTAATCTGGTTTGACACTGCAAAATTCATCTCCGGCAACCCAGAAGATATTTTACTCTACGGTGCCGAGGAGTGGCTGTTGAGCCAGCCCAAAAATAGCGCTATCAGCATTGACTGGTTTGCTACGCCTGAATATTCTTCGTCAGATATCAACCTGTTACCTTTAGATAAAACACCTTTTTCAGAAGCGGTGCTGACTTATCCTGACTGGTATAAAAAATGTATTAAAAACCTCTCGTTAAACAATATTGAAGTTGCACAAGAAAACACACGAGAACAATTATCGAAGCAGGAAGCCATTCTGTTTGAGCAAGCCGTGATATCAGACAATAGCACCCTGAGCCTGATACTGGGCCAGCATTTTACACAGCATAAATTGCAACCTGCTGACGAGCTTGGTCAAAAAATCGCCCTGCTATCCCGCTACCCCATCAGTCAGCAACCGACCCCGTTACCTGAGGGCGATTATATTTTGGTAGGAACTGATTTACGCGGTATCGATGCCGATAATGACGGCAATATCACGCTGACTGACTTCGGCTCTTCAGCTCCACTGCTCAGGCAAAATCGTCTTCAGGGATATGCGCCAACTGAGATCATTCCGGCTGGGATGGCGGCAGAAATCAGCAGTTTATACGCCCCAGGAATCGATGAGTTTTTGATAAACCAACCGGGAGAGTTCAATAACACGCTTTCACAGTTACGCCTTCAGCGCCTGGAACAAAATACCCGCTGGCTGGAAAGACCGGGTAATAACTTTCATGTTCCGCTGATAGTGGCGGTTGATCGGCATCAGGCACGCGTCAATCTGCGTAATCAGTTAGAGGCCACATTTCCCGTGGACGCCATTCTGTTTGTGCTGACCGCGAAAGATTTCAGGTTTCAGGTCAGGAATATTCTGCTTTCTTTGCGAACCACCCCGATTCCGGTCAGTTCACTGTTAACTGAAACTCCCATCGCTCTGAGTAAAACCGTGGCGCTCGCCAATACCTTTGCCATGCTGCCTTCTCTGACAAACGCTCGCAGGGCTGTTAACAACGATAAATATCAGCCATGGATGCCCGTCATCAATTTACAGGCAGGGACGCAGTTAATTAACCCCACTACCGCGCAGCAGCTCCGGGGGCAAACGCGGGCAGATAATTATGACTATTTTCTGGGAGATAGCCCCAGAAGGATCACCTCACTGCAAGATATCAGCCTTGCCGAGCCGGGTGCGCGTATTGCTTTTCTGGACCGGGAAGCCGGGCCAGGCGAACCGCCAATGTCACATGCTATGTTGATGGTGGGTAATGGCACCGCGGTTGGGGTCAACAACCAGGTTATCGGCAGCGGAGAACAATGGCAGAAAATTTATCTCGCAGCCGGCAACTGGATTCAGGATGAGCAGCATGGTTTTGTACTGAAAACCGACGATCATAAATTGAGTTTACATATTCAGACGTCTTTACTTCCTCCCGTGCCGCCTTCTTCCATATCCACTCCAACAGAACCTAATTATGATCTTAAAAACACCATCAAACTCGCCGAATTTTTTACTGATTATCCGTCAGCGCAATGGGCAAAAGATATTGGGGAAGGCGAGTCATGGCAGGCGATAATAAAATTATTTGCCCATGGCTGGATATTTGACAATAAAACTGCCGATCATCTGCTGACACAAACCAGTGCAGAAAATTATCAACAACTTGTGGGTGAATCGGCACAAATTATCCGCAGTACTGATGAATTAATGGCGAGCGAACCCGGTTCGTTTTTGGTCTTTGTCGAAAAACAGCAAGGAAAAAGGATAATGGTTCATGCCATGATCATGGCGAATAATGGTTTCCTCGTCGGCATCAATAATCAGATTATTGGTGGGCAAGCAGGCTGGCAAAAAATCCATATTACTCGCCTGCAATATGATGCGAATAATCTGCATGGGCTGGTGATAACCGCCTGCGCACGAAAATTTAATTGTATTATTACCTCCCCTATGGACTGAGGGCGGGTTCTGCTTTTTTAAAAATCATCAGTGAAATAAATTGAGCAATACGCCTGTTTTATTGGTTAAAAGTACAATTCGCAACGGATGATTTTTGCCGTTGCGCTTTCGCAGCGGTTAGTTTAAAACAATGCAAGGCAGCGTTCTGCCAATCGAAAAAACCGGGGCTGTCGCTAAAGCCTCGCGAAGGCGCACCGTGCCCTGCCAGTAAAGATATTGATAGTGACTCCCTGAAGGATCAGGTGAACTCCCCGTCGCAGGGGCAGTGAATTATTTTATGGATGAAACGCTATGCCTGAACGCATTTCTCTACCCTTCCCCGTCGAAGAAAGGCTTTTCCGGACACACTCCGGCACTGAGCCGCTGTCCCGCTCCTGTTCGCGCACTACCCGTGTTTGCCCCGCAGTGGCGGAGGCCTGAACCATGGCCGATTACGTTGCCGCCAGGCTTGACGATCCGCTGGTACACAGCTCGTTACTGAG
>NZ_JRXE01000004.1:0-21605 GCF_001267535.1 Winslowiella iniecta
GAGTTCACCGATATGGCGGAAGTAGAGCAGACGCTGGAAAATTTGCGCACCCGGGAAGAGGGGCCGTTTGTGGTGCGGCTGACGCGCGAGCCGGGCAAGCGTGAGAGCCGTTTTATGCATCTGTTTAGCGGAGAGGTCAGTGAAACCGAACTGGCTGAAAGCCGCCTGGCTGACAATGATCATAGCGACGAGCTGGCCGCACGCGTTGAGACACTGGAAACTGAAGTGGCCGCGCTGAAACAGCAGCTGGCTGAACTGCTGGCAGCAAAAGGAGGCTGATATGACCACGCAACTGCGGGTAGGGATGGTTGGCTTAGGTAGCATTGCGCAGAAAGCCTGGCTGCCGGTGGTGAGCAAAACCGACGGCTGGATATTAGCCGGTGCCTTCTCCCCGAATCAGCAAAAAGCGCAGGTCATCTGCGACAGCTACCGCATGCCCTGTTATTCCAGCCTGCAACAGCTGGCGGCGCAGTCAGATGCGGTATTCGTCCACAGCAGTACGCCAACTCATTTTCAGATTGTCGCTGAGTTATTGCGTGCCGGGGTGGATGTCTGTGTGGATAAGCCGCTGGCGGAGACGTTAAGCGAAGCGGAACAGCTGGTGGAACTGGCGCATAAGCGAGGGCGTAAGCTGATGGTAGCGTTTAATCGTCGTTTCGCCCCGCGCTACCTGCAACTGAAAGCACAGCTTTCTGGCTGTGTGTCGATCAGGTTGGATAAGCATCGGAGCAACAGCGTCGGGCCGCATGATTTACGTTTTACCCTGCTGGATGATTACCTGCATGTGGTCGATACCGCGCTATGGCTTGGCGGCGGCGCGTGCAGCCTGCGTGACGGCACGTTACAGATTAATGACGCCGGTGAGATGCTGTATGCCGAGCACCATTTCAGCATGGGTGACTGCCAGCTGACCACCAGCATGCACCGCCGCGCCGGTAGCCAGCGCGAATCGGTGATGGCGGTGTGCGACGGTAGCGTTTATCACATTAACGATATGCGTGACTGGCAGCAGGAAACGGACGGCAAGCTGTTGATCGATCCGATTCCCGGCTGGCAAACCACTCTGGCGCAGCGCGGTTTTGAAGGTGCGGCGCGACATTTTATCGACTGCGCGAAAAATCAGACCATGCCGCAAACCTCCGGTGAACAGGCACTGCTGGCGCAGCGCGTGGTGGAAAAACTGTGGCGTGAAGCAGATAAAGAATAATCTGTTGTAACAAACGTTTGTGGTTATTTCTCTGCGTACCAGTAGACTAGCCGCTGTTTATCGGGCGAGATCAGCTCGTCCGGGCGGTTAGCTACCGGAATCTCTTTATTTTCAGGAATTGCAGTAAACCATGAACCTGTTGAAATCGCTGGCTGCGGTCAGCTCGATGACGCTATTTTCGCGCGTACTGGGCTTTGCCCGCGACGCGATTGTGGCGCGCGTATTCGGTGCCGGAATGGCCACTGACGCCTTTTTTGTCGCATTTAAACTGCCCAATCTGTTACGGCGCATCTTTGCCGAAGGGGCATTTTCGCAGGCATTTGTGCCGATCCTCGCGGAATATAAAAGCAAGCAGGGTGAAGAGGCCACCCGGGTGTTTATCGCTTATGTCTCGGGATTACTGACGCTGGTGCTGGCGATTGTCACCTTTATCGGCATGATTGCCGCTCCCTGGGTGATTCTGGTCACTGCACCGGGTTTTGCCGATACTGCGGATAAATTCGCCTTAACTTCCTCGCTGCTGCGGATTACTTTTCCCTATATTCTGTTGATATCACTGGCGTCTCTGGCCGGGGCGATCCTGAATACCTGGAACCGTTTTTCCGTTCCGGCGTTTGCCCCGACTTTGCTTAATGTCAGTATGATAGGGTTTGCACTGTTTGCTGCGCCGCATTTTAATCCACCGGTGCTGGCGCTGGCGTGGGCGGTGGTGGTCGGCGGCGTATTGCAGCTGGGATATCAGCTGCCACATCTGAAGAAAATCGGCATGCTGGTGATGCCGCGCCTCAATCTGAAAGACGCCGGTGTCTGGCGGGTGATGCGTCAGATGGGGCCGGCCATCCTCGGGGTCTCAGTCAGTCAGATTTCGCTGATTATTAACACTATTTTTGCCTCATTTCTGGTATCAGGTTCGGTCTCGTGGATGTATTACGCCGACCGTCTGATGGAGTTTCCTTCGGGCGTGCTGGGCGTGGCGTTAGGCACTATTCTGCTGCCGTCGCTGGCGAAAAGCTTCTCCAGTGGTAATCACGATGAGTATTCGCGGCTGATGGACTGGGGATTACGCCTCTGTTTTCTGCTGGCGCTGCCAAGCGCAGTAGCACTGGGCATTCTGGCGAAGCCGCTGACCGTTGCACTGTTTCAGTACGGTAAATTCACTGCCTTTGATGCTTCAATGACGCAGCAGGCACTGATTGCTTACTCCGTCGGCCTGATGGGGTTGATTGTGGTTAAGGTGCTGGCACCCGGTTTCTACTCGCGTCAGGATATTAAGACCCCGGTAAAAATTGCGCTGGTGACGCTGGTAATGACGCAGCTGATGAACCTGGCGTTTATTGGCCCGCTGAAGCATGCCGGTCTGGCGTTGTCGATTGGTCTGGCGGCTTGTCTGAATGCGGCTTTGCTGTACTGGCAGTTGCGTAAGCAGCAGATTTTCCACCCGCAGCCGGGCTGGTTTAGCTTTTTGCTGCGCCTGATCATCGCCGTACTGGTGATGGCGGCGACGCTGGTCGGTATGAATCAGCTGATGCCGGCATGGGATAGCGGCAATATGGCCTGGCGGCTGGTGCGGCTGGCGGCAGTCTGTGCTGTCGGCGGCGGGGTTTATTTCCTGATGCTGGGGCTGATGGGCTTTCGTCCGCGCGACTTTGCCCGGCGCACGGTGGCATAAGGCTGAAACCCAGGGGAGCCGTTTTCGCTTAATGCTGATCGATTAAGGAAAAATCACCGCGATCTCCGGAATATCGTAGGGGAGCCGTTTTCGGCTCCGGTCCTGATGGACCTCAGGATGCTTATCCTCGGCTCGGGCGGCGAAAACGCCGCCCCTGCGGGATCAAAGTTTACGGCTGCTAAACGCTGAGGGCTGCGCCTGACCATCCGGGCCATAAAACGCCTGTGACTGGTGAGGTTTCAACAGCGCCAGCGCCTGCTCATTATGTGTTATTTGCTGGTTGAGCAGCATGCCGTTGTGCTGATTGGTGTCGTGCAGTTTCATCGTGCGTTGCTGGATAGTTTCCCAGCGCTGGTTCAGTGTGGCCTGAGCAGAATAGGGCGCAATCAGGCCCGCCTCTTTTTCTGCCCGACAACGCATTTCATCAAGGTAGTTTAGGGTGCTCAGCAACGAGCTTTTGTCTTCAGTAATGCGCTGAAGTAAGCTGCCGTTAATCCGACCGGCAGAGAGCTGCTGCTGCTCGGCTTCCATGACTTCCGCCAGAGACGAAAGCACTTCCAGCATTTTATCCAGCGCGGTCAGTAATGGGTTCATAAAGGTTAGTTACCCTGCAAGTAGTCTTTAGTTTCCTGGATCAGCGCGTCGGCAATTTTACCGCTGTCCATTTTCAGCTCGCCGTTACGAATGGCCGATTTCAGCTGCTCAACGCGGGCAAGGTTAATATCCTGGCTACCCGGCTTCATCAGCTGAGACTGGGCGTCGCTCAGTTTCACCTGCGTACCCGCTTCGCTGGTTTTTGCACTTTCACTCTGGCGCACTTTGCTGGTGGCTGCGTCGTGAGTTTCACGTGGCTGGACAGTGCTGACCGGTTTCGTTGCTTGAGTTCTGTCGATGCTCATCATCTGGCTCCTGTAGGTTCAGGCAAAATAGGCGCTAATAGTACTAGGTTTGTTAATCTCACTATCGGCAGAAAAAGCCCCGGCTTTAGGGGTTTATAGCGTTATCAGAATATTCCCATCCGCAGCCACTTTCCCGTTAACTATCTGACCATTCCCCATCCTGACTCTTACCGACTGCGCCACGACAGCATTATTCAGCGCCCGGCCTTCACCGCTGGCATTAAAACCTTCTCCCTGTGCTATCACCAGCACGTTCTGACCGGCTTTAACCCGCCACGGCTGACGTACCATTGATAGCGTAATCGCCTGTCCCGGCGAAATATCCCGCACGCTGATGGCGTCGATCGCTTGCTGTGGATTTAACACTGCGCGAGCCGGCAGGATATCGAGGCGCCCGCGTTTTAACTGCAGATCTGCGGTGCTGACTGCGCTGCCACGCGTGATCTGACGTGCGGCGATCACATACTGGCCGCTGACCTGCACCTGTACCTGCAAATAACGACGCTGTTGAGCACAGCTGGCCGCAACGCTGATATTGCCCCACGGGCGACTGTTGCCCGGCAGTGAGAACTGCGGAGTCTCACACGGCGGCCACTGCGCGGCGGGCGTGCGCAGTACAACCTGCATATCGCGCGCATGCTGTGGATCACGCGCTTTAAAAAACTGATTGAGCTGCGCGGCTAAATCCGCAGCCGATGCCTGAACGCTTAACAAGCCCAAAAAGCCCGCCAGCAGAGGCGTTGCGCGATGCATTGTCCTCTCCCCATTTTCTGATATGCCGCTGATTCTACTCGCCTGCTCCTCAGCCCAAGCCGGAAAATAGCGACGCTTTTTAGCGCTATTCATTCGATAGCCCTTCCCCTTGCGCGCTTATCCTGTCCGCTCGAAATTCTCACTTTGCGGAGGAAGCATGCTCGACAAACTGGATGCAGCTCTGAGTTTTGGCACCGAAGCGTTAAACCTGCGGGCCCAACGTCAGGAGATTCTGGCGTCCAACATCGCTAATGCCGACACGCCTGGCTATCAGGCGCGTGATATTGATTTTTCCAGCGAACTGAAACGTGCGCTTGAACAGGGTCGTGCGCAGGGGACTGGATTGTCGCTGGCGGTGACGTCGGCACGTCATATTCCGGTGCAGAATCTGCAGCCACCGTCACTTGATCTGATGTACCGCATTCCTGACCAGCCAGCGATGGATGGCAATACGGTGGATATGGATCGCGAACGTACACAATTTGCAGACAACAGCCTGAAATACCAGACCGATCTGACGCTCATCAGCGGCCAGATTAAAGGGATGATGAACGTCCTTCAGGGGCAATAAGTTATGTCACTTCTCAATATTTTTGATATCGCCGGTTCGGCGATGACTGCACAGTCACAGCGAATGAACGTCAGTGCCAGCAACCTCGCTAACGCCGACAGCGTCACCGGTCCCGATGGCCAGCCGTATGTCGCGAAGCAGGTGGTGTTCCAGGTCAATGCAGCGCCGGGGCAGGCCACCGGTGGGGTAAAAGTGGCGCAGGTGATTGACGATCCGACGCCAGCAAAATTGGTGTATCAGCCCGGCAATCCGCTGGCGGATGCCAAAGGCTACGTGAAAATGCCCAATGTCGATGTGGTGGGCGAAACCGTTAATACCATGTCCGCGTCGCGCAGTTACCAGGCCAATGTGGAAGTCCTCAACACCGTCAAATCGATGATGATGAAAACGCTGACCCTCGGTCAATAACAGAGAAGCACAATGGGCATTGCAGTAAACGTCAATCAGTCACTGGATAACACCAGTATCAGCAGCACCAGCAGTTCGACCGCCAGCAGCGCGTCCGACCTGCAAAGTAACTTCCTGACGCTGCTGGTCACCCAGCTTAAAAATCAGGATCCGACCAACCCGATGGAAAACAACGAGCTGACCACCCAGCTTGCGCAGATCAATACCGTTAGCGGTATTGAGAAGCTGAACACCACCCTCGGTTCGATCTCCGGCCAGATTAACAGCAATCAGTCATTACAAGCTTCCACCCTGATCGGCCATGGCGTGATGGTTGCCGGTTCGCAAATTCTGGCGGGCAGCGGACAGACCACGCCGTTTGGATTTGAGCTGGCGAGCGCCGCAGACAAGAGCACGGTCACCATCAGAGATGCCAGCGGCACTGTGGTTCGCACACTGGATTTAGGCAGCCAGACCGCCGGCGTTCATACCTTTAGCTGGGATGGCACGCTGACCGATGGCACCACCGCGCCGGACGGCAAATACAGCTTTACGCTGGCGGCCAGCAATGGCGCCGATCAACTGGTGGCGCAGCCACTTAATTATGCCTTAGTGAACGGTGTCACTACCGATTCCAGTGGGGCAATTTTAGATCTTGGCACCATGGGCACCACCACGCTCGATGCGGTGCGCCAGATCATTTAATCATTATTATTACGCTTCTCAGGAGTGACACATGGCATTTTCACAAGCGGTCAGCGGCTTAAATGCGGCAGCCAGCAATCTCGACGTCATCGGTAACAATATCGCGAACTCCGCGACCTCCGGTTTTAAATCCAGCACCGTCTCATTTGCCGATATGTTTGCCGGTTCAAATGTCGGTATGGGGGTAAAAGTCGCGGGTGTGATTCAGGACTTTAATGACGGCACGCCAACCACCACCAGCCGTGGACTTGATGTGGCAATCAACCAGCAGGGTTTCTTCCGCATGGCGGACAGCAGCGGTGCGGTTTATTACAGTCGAAATGGCCAGTTTACGCTGGATGCGAATCGCAATATCGTCAATATGCAGGGTCTGGCGCTGACCGGTTATCCGGCCGCCGGTAGCCCGCCAACCATTCAGACCGGGGCCGATCCGGTTACGCTGAGCGTGCCGACCACCCAGATGACGGCGAAAGCGACCTCTGGCGGATCGCTGGTCGCGAACCTGAACTCATCGGCTACCGCGCCAGAAGTGGCGACGTTTAACGCCGCTGACAGTGCCAGCTTTAATGCGAAAAGCACCATCACCACCTTCGACTCGCTGGGTAACGCGCATACCATCGACCTCTACTTCGTGAAAAGCAGCACTCAGGACAATACCTGGGCTGTCCATCCGGTTGACTCCAGCACCGGTACCGAGACCGATGCCTTTAACATGACCTTTAATTCCAACGGCATCATGACCTCTGATGCGGTGCATAAAATCAATATGGGCGAATTAAACGGTTCTGACGCGCAGACCTTTGACCTCAGCTTCCTCAACAGTATGCAGCAGAACACCGGTGCCAACACCTTTGGTAACCCGATTCAGGATGGTTACAAACCGGGCGAACTGACCAGCTACCAGATTAACGACGATGGCACGGTGGTCGGCAACTACTCCAATGAGAAGAGCCAGGTACTGGGTCAGATCGCGCTGGCTAACTTTGCTAACCCGGAAGGGCTTTCCTCTCAAGGCGATAACGTCTGGGCATCCACTGACGCATCGGGTCAGCCACTGCTGGGCCTGGCGGGTACCGGTAACCTCGGCACGCTGACCGCCGGCGCGCTGGAGTCTTCCAACGTCGATCTGAGTAAAGAGCTGGTGAATATGATTGTCGCCCAGCGTAACTATCAGTCGAACGCTCAGACGATTAAGACTCAGGATCAGATCCTCAACACGTTGGTTAACCTGCGTTAATTCGCTAACGGGATGGCCTTATGGATCACGCGATATATACCGCAATGGGCGCTGCCAGTCAGACGCTCAATCAGCAGGCGGTCACCGCCAGCAACCTCGCCAACGCCGCGACCCCAGGCTTCCGCGCGCAGCTGAATGCGCTGCGCGCGGTGCCGGTCGAAGGGTGGTCATTACCCACGCGTACGCTGGTGACCGCATCGACCCCGGGTGCGGATATGTCCCAGGGCAGTATGGATTACACCGAACGCCCTCTGGACGTGGCGGTGCAGCAGGATGGCTGGCTGGCGGTGCAAACCGCTGACGGCAGTGAAGCCTATACCCGCAACGGCAATATGCAGATTAGCCCGACCGGTGAGCTGACTATCCAGGGCAACCTGGTGATGGGCGACGGCGGGCCGATTGCCATTCCGCAAAATGCGGAAATCACCATTGCCGCTGACGGTTCGATTACCGCGCTGAATCCGGGCGATCCACCGAACGCCACGGTGCAGCTCGGTCGCTTAAAGCTGGTGAAAGCCGATGCGCAGGACGTGACGCGCGGTGATGACGGCATGTTCCGTCTTACCGCCAGTGCGCAACAGCAGCGTGGCGCGGTACTGCAAAACGACCCGACGGTGAAGGTGATGCCGGGAGTGCTGGAGGGCAGTAACGTCAAACCCGTGGAAACCATGGTCGATATGATCGCCAACGCGCGCCGTTTCGAGATGCAGATGAAAGTCATTTCCAGCGTCGACGAAAACGAACAACGCGCGAACCAGATCCTTAACATGAGCAGTTAAGGACAAAGGAAAACAACATGATTCGTTCTTTATGGATAGCTAAAACCGGTCTTGATGCCCAGCAGACCAATATGGACGTTATCGCCAACAACCTGGCAAACGTCAGCACTAACGGCTTTAAACGCCAGCGTGCAGTATTTGAAGATCTGATGTATCAGACTCTGCGTCAGCCGGGGGCGCAGTCCTCCGAACAGACCACCTTACCGTCTGGTTTACAGATCGGTACCGGCGTGCGGCCGGTGGCGACTGAACGTCTGCACAGCCAGGGCAACCTGTCGCAGACCGACTCGTCGAAAGATGTGGCGATCAATGGCCAGGGTTTTTTCCAGGTGCAGATGCCGGACGGCTCGCTGGCGTATACCCGTGACGGTTCGTTTCAGACTGACCAGAACGGCCAGCTGGTGACCAACGGCGGTTTCCCGATCCAGCCTGCGATCACCATTCCGGCCAATGCCCTGAGCATGACCATTGGTCGTGACGGTACGGTGAGTGTCACTCAGCAAGGACAGACCCAGCCGGTGCAGGTCGGGCAGTTAACCCTGAGCACCTTTATCAATGATGCGGGTCTGGAGAGCGTGGGTGAGAACCTGTATCAGGAAACTCAGGCATCAGGCGCGCCAACCGACAGTACCCCAGGTCTGAACGGTGCGGGTTTGCTGTATCAGGGCTATGTGGAAACCTCCAACGTTAATGTCGCGGAAGAGCTGGTCAGCATGATCCAGACCCAGCGCGCCTACGAAATTAACAGTAAGGCGATCAGCACCTCCGATCAGATGTTGCAGAAACTGACGCAGCTGTAACGCCGCGGAAGCGGGAGTAAGGGCGGACAGCGGTCCGCCTTCATAACAGACTTTTAAAAGGTAGTGATTCCGTGGCGAAGCAATCCGATCTCAAGCCTGGACGTTGGTTAGTGGCAACGTTGCTGCTGACCCTCAACGGTTGTGCCTTAGTTCCGCGAACACCTCTGGTGGAAGGCTCGACAACGGCTCAGCCGCTGCCCTCTTCGCCACCGATGGTTAACGGATCGATTTTTCAGGGCGTGATGCCGATGAACTACGGCTATCAGCCGCTGTTCGAGGATCGTCGCCCACGCAATATTGGCGACACCCTGACCATTACATTGCAGGAAAACGTCAGCGCCAGTAAGAGTTCTTCGGCTAACGCCAGCCGCGACGGCAGCTCTTCCGTGGGGCTGACCGCAGTACCCCGTGCGCTGACCGGACTGCTGGGCGGAGATAAAACCGCACTGTCTGGCGAAGGCAAAAATGACTTTGCCGGAAAAGGTGGCGCCTCCGCCAATAACACCTTTACCGGCACCATTACGGTGACGGTCAATCAGGTGTTGCCGAACGGCAATCTGAAAGTGGTGGGCGAGAAGCAGATTGCCATCAATCAGGGCACGGAATTCATCCGTTTCTCCGGTGTGGTTAACCCACGCACCATCAGCGGCAGTAACTCGGTTGTTTCTACTCAGGTCGCCGATGCGCGCATTGAGTACGTCGGTAACGGCTACATCAATGAGGCGCAGAATATGGGCTGGCTGCAACGTTTCTTCCTGAACGCGTCACCGATGTAAGAGGTAGTAATGCGTAAATCATTTATTCTTCGCGCGGCATTTTCCCTGCTGCTTGGCGTCAGCACGCTGGCATCGGCGGATCGTATTCGCGACCTGACTACCGTGCAGGGCGTACGGGATAACTCCCTGATCGGCTATGGCCTGGTGGTCGGGCTGGATGGCACCGGTGACCAGACCATGCAGACGCCGTTTACCACCCAGTCACTGAATAACATGCTGTCACAGCTGGGGATTACCGTTCCGGCAGGCACCAATATGCAGCTGAAAAACGTCGCGGCGGTGATGATCACCGCCCGCTTACCGGCGTTTGGCCGTCAGGGACAGCAGATCGACGTAGTGGTCTCATCTATGGGTAATGCGAAAAGTCTGCGCGGCGGCACGCTGCTGATGACGCCGCTGAAAGGGGTGGATAATCAGGTGTATGCGCTGGCGCAGGGCAATATTCTGGTTGGCGGCGCAGGTGCTGCCGCCGGAGGCAGTAGCGTGCAGGTTAACCAGCTTAACGGCGGGCGCATCAGCGGTGGCGCGACCATTGAGCGTGAACTGCCGACCAACTTTGGCACCGCCAGCGTGATCAATCTGCAACTGAATGAAGAAGATTTCAGCATGGCGCAGCGGATTACTGATGCGATAAACAGCCGCAGTGGTTACGGTGCGGCGCAAGCACTGGATGCGCGTACCGTACAGGTGCGAACCTCGGCCAATAACAGTTCGCAGGTGCGTTTGCTGGCCGATATTCAGAATATTGATGTCTCTGTGCCGATTCAGGACGCGAAAGTGATTATCAACTCGCGCACCGGTTCGGTGGTGATGAACCGTGAGGTGACACTCAGCACTTGCGCTATCGCGCAGGGCAATTTGTCGGTCACCGTCAATCAGTCGCAAAACGTTAATCAGCCGGATACGCCGTTTGGCGGGGGGCAGACGGTGGTCACGCCGCAGACCCAAATCGATCTGCGTCAGGAAGGCGGCGCGTTGCAGCGGGTTAATGCCAGCGCCAATCTGAACAATGTGGTGCGGGCGCTGAATGCGCTGGGTGCAACGCCGATGGAGCTGATGTCGATTTTGCAGTCAATGCAGAGTGCCGGTTGCCTGCGCGCCAGACTGGAAATTATCTGATGAATGAATCGCAATCACTGATGAACGCGGCGTATGACAGCCAGTCGCTGAACGATCTGAAACGTCAGGCAAGTCACGATCCGAAAGGGAAAGCGTTACAGGTGGCGAAGCAGGTCGAAGGGATGTTTGTACAGATGATGCTGAAGAGCATGCGTCAGGCGTTGCCGCAGGATGGCATGCTCAGTACTGAACAGACGCGTATGTACACCTCCATTTACGATCAGCAGATTGCGCAGCAGATGGGTGCGAAAGGGCTCGGCCTCGCCGATACCCTTGTCAGGCAGATGAGTCCGGCGGCAAAGCCGGACGAGTCTGCCGGCACCGTGCCGATGCCGCTGGATAAGCATTTTATCAATAGTTTACCGCCGATTGAACTGGAGCAAATGGTGCGTCGCGCACTGCCGAAGTTACCGTCATCGGGGATGACACTCAGCGGTGACAGCAGCGAGTTTATTGCCCGGTTGTCTCAACCTGCGCAACAGGCCAGTGCCGAAAGCGGTATCCCGCATCATCTGATTCTGGCGCAGGCGGCGCTGGAATCGGGCTGGGGTCAGCGTCAGATTCTGACCCGGGACGGGAAGCCGAGCTACAACTTGTTTGGCATCAAAGCCAACAGCAGCTGGCAAGGCGATACCACCGAGATTACCACCACCGAATATGAGCATGGCGTGGCGAAAAAAGTGCAGGCCAGTTTCCGCGTCTATAGCTCCTATGCTGAAGCGTTAACCGATTACGTCAGATTGCTGAGCACCAATCCACGCTATGCCGCGGTAGCCAGTGCGCACACCGCCGAACAGGGTGCACACGCCTTGCAGGCCGCAGGCTACGCGACCGATCCGAAATATGCGCAGAAGCTGGTGGGAATGATCCAGCAATTCAAAAGCATGGGTGAAAAAGTGGTGAAGGCGTACAGCAGCGATTTAAGCAAATTATTCTGAATTTCCTCTCAAGTTTTAAGGCAAAACGCCGATAACGTTAACAGGCCGGAGAGTGTGAAATGCGCACGCCGGCAACCGTTTTATCCAATGCCGGCCCGAATATTGTGCGGGATTACAAGGAACCGACATGTCCAGTTTAATTAACTCCGCCATGAGCGGTTTAAGCGCTGCCCAGGCGGCGTTAAGCACCACCGGTAATAACATCAGTAACTACAATGTTGCCGGTTACTCTCGTCAGACAACGGTTCTGGCGCAGTCACAAAGTACCCTCAGCGGCGGTAATTATTATGGCAACGGTGTGACGGTAACTGGCGTCAACCGCGAGTACGATGCATTTATTACGGCCCAGCTGCGCGGTGCCAGCGCGCAAAGCAGCGCCACCACCACCCAGTACAACCAGATTTCGACTATCGACGATATGCTGTCGACCTCGTCCAGCAATCTGTCCAGCACCTTGCAGGACTTTTTCACCAATCTGCAAAACGTGGTCAGTAACGCGGACGATCCTTCAGCACGCCAGACACTGCTGGGTAAAGCCGATGGACTGGTAAACCAGTTTCAGGTCACCGATCAGTATCTGCGCAGTCTGGACAGCAGCGTCAACACCTCGATTTCGTCCAGCGTCGACCAGATTAATAACTACGCCAAACAGATCGCTAACCTGAATCAGCAAATCAGCAAGCTGACCGGGGCAGGGGCGGGTGCCGAACCTAACGGTTTACTGGATCAACGCGACCAGTTGGTCAGCGAGCTGAACGATTTAGTTGGCGTAACGGTGTCGCAACAGGATGGCAGCTATAACGTGTCGATGGGCAACGGCACATCTCTGGTAAACGGCGCGAATTCCGGTCAGCTGGTGGCAATGGCCTCCAGCAGCGATCCCACCCGCACCACGGTCGGCTACGTTGATGCAAAGGCGGGCAATGTCGAGATCCCGGAAAAACTGATCACCACCGGCTCGCTGGGCGGTTTGTTAAGCTTCCGCAGTGAAAACCTTGATGCGGCACGCAACCGTCTTGGTCAGCTGGCAACCACCTTTGCTGACAGCTTCAACCGTCAGCATAAGGCCGGCGTCGACAGTAATGGTGATGCGGGTGAAGACTTCTTTACCATCGGCGGCCCGACGGTAATCAGCAACAGCAAAAACAGCTCGTCCACCACGCTCACTGCGCAGATGACCGACAGCAGTGCGGTGCAGGCCACCGATTACAATGTTACTTTCGACGGCACAAACTGGAACGTTACCCGCCTGTCGGATAACACCAGCGTGAAGGCAACTGCCGGCACCGACAAGGAGAGCGGCGAGCCAACGCTCAGTTTTGATGGTTTACAGATCAATATCAGTGGTAACCCGACCGCTAAAGACAGCTTTACGGTGAAGCCGGTCGCCAATGCCGTGGTGAATATGGATGTGGCGATCACTGATGAGGCCAAAATTGCCGCTGCCGCAGAAGCCGGTGGGGCCAGTGATAATCGTAATGCCCAGAAGCTGCTGGACTTGCAGACCCAAAAAGTGGTGAACGGTAACAGCACGCTGAGTCAGGCTTATGCCAGTCTGGTGAGTGATATCGGCAATAAAACCAATACGCTTAAAACCACCAGTACCACCCAGGATAACCTGGTCACGCAACTGACCAATCGTCAGCAGTCGGTTTCAGGGGTCAACCTCGATGAGGAATATGGCGATCTGCAGCGTTTTCAACAGTATTACATGGCGAATGCGCAGGTTCTGCAAACGGCGTCGGCGATCTTTAACGCGCTGATTGGCATTCGTGGCTGATTGAATTAAATAAGGATTAACGACCATGCGACTCAGTACCAGCATGATGTATAACCAGCAAATGAAAGGCATCTCTGATGCTCAGTCATCCTGGATGAAGGTGGGTGAACAGCTCTCCACGGGCAAACGGGTGATTAACCCCTCCGACGATCCGATTGCATCGTCGCGTGCAGTGGTACTGGCACAGTCCCAGGCGCAAAACAGCCAATACTCGCTGGCGCGTACCTTTGCTACCCAGAATATCTCGCTGGAAGAGAGTACGCTTTCCAGTGTGACCAGCAGTATTCAGGACGCGCAGCAACTGATTGTTAATGCCGGAAACGGTACGTTAAGCGACGATGATCGCGGCTCGCTGGCGACCGAGCTGGAAGGTATTCGCTCACAGTTGCTGAATATGGCAAACACCACCGATGGTAATGGCCGCTATATTTTTGCCGGCTATAAAAGCGATACCCCGCCGTTTGATGACAGCACGGGTAGCGTCAGTTATGTCGGCGGCAAAGAGGCCATCACACAAAAAGTCGATGCCAGCCGTACCATGACGGTCAGTCATACCGGTGACAGTGTGTTTATGTCGATCACTGGCAACTCGGTGAAAGAACCTGATGGCAGCAACAGCGAGAGCAGTCTGTTCAGCATGCTCGACAGCGCAATCACAGCCTTGCGCACGCCACAGGAAGGGGCGGATGACGAGAGCAAAGCTGATTTAAGCGCGGTCATCGATAAGACTAACCGCGGCTTGCGAAACTCGCTGAATAATGTGCTGACGGTGCGCTCGGAGCTGGGCACTCAATTGAGTGAACTGGATAACCTTAATTCACTCGGCGATGATCGTAGCCTGATCTACAGCACGCAGATGAGCGACCTTGTGGATGTTGATTATAACAGCACTATTTCGTCTTATATGATGCAGCAAACTGCGTTGCAGGCCTCTTATAAAACCTTCAGTGATATGTCGGGCATGTCACTTTTCCAGCTTAATTCGTAAACCCTCATCCATTTTTAACCTGCCTGAACCGGGTGCGTTTATTTTTTTCCGTTAGTCGCTAACCACGACTAACGGTTTTTTATCAGCTAACGCTTTTTATCCCAGTAGTGGCAAAAAAAGGATTTAAACCCTTTACGAATATCTTCGGCTCCTAACAGGCCGATCGACACACTCGCCAGGGTGCCCCAGTCGCGCGAAATATTCAGCAGGATTAACAGATCCACGACAAACCACGCCAAAATGGCACAGATTATCCCCTCCGAAATAGTCCGTCTCCGCGAGCAATTTCTGTAAATGTTAAACAGTAGTGACAGACTGGCAGCAATAAGAGCGTTGATGAGCATATTAATTTGTTCATCACTGAGAAAGTGCAGTGTAAAATTCCATGGTGTTGTTGGCAGCATAACAACTCCTTTAGTCAGAGTAATATTCAGGGCTAAGCTCTTAACATGATGCTGATCTTATCGAACATTCCAGAAATAAATCCCTTGCGGGGAGTCTCTTCTCGGCAGAAACGTATTTCTCTGGCGTGCTTTTCATTTATTTGATAACCAAAGCGCGGAATGGTGACAATAATATCAGTAAGCCCGATCGAAGAGAGTGCTTTTCTTAATAAATACACTTTCTGGATTAGCGCAGGTTCGTAATTAAAGTGACGATTACACTTTCCCCATAACAGTGTAATCAGTTCATCCTTATGCAATGGTTGCCACGACTCTGTGTGTAGCAGGGCTTCAAAACAGCGGCTTTGAGTATGAGTGAGGGTAAGGTTATCATGGTGGCGACAAGTAAACGTTCTGTTTTTCATGTCGTATTCAATGTTAGTGGTAATATGCACCTTTGTCATATCTCTCTCCATTTAAATATGCATTAAGTTCAGTTGCTCCTCCTGGCTGCTATCAGGGGAGTTCCGGGCGTGCCGGATTATTATTATGAAAAATATGTCTTCTTCAGATAACAGTGGCTGTCGTCAAGTTGTGATAAATCCCCTCCAGATCGACCGGAGGGGAAGGGAATCAGTGAGTTCCCGGGAAATAAGGGATGGATGAGTCGTCTTTATATCCTACAGTCACTATTCCATGATTGCCGTAAATGTCAGAAATTTCGAAAACTGAATTATTGATAACATTACTCCACTCATTAGTTTTGTACCTGCTCCCGGCGTCCGGACAACAGATTTGAATTAAGCTGACTGAGAAATAGGTATACGGCTGTTGAGTTTTATCGTCAATGAAATACTCATCGTTAAACACATAGCTCAGATTTTCAGGATCGCCAAATATAGCATATAAATTCCATTTTGCCCCTCCGCCATAGCCAGCGTAGTAATAATAATCATGAGGTTTCCATATTGGCGTCCACAAATTAAGCAGGAAGTCATTACCAGGGATGCCGATTAATGCACTGGCTGGTGACAATAAAGGGAAGTTAGTGTCATAGCCATAGGATCCGCCAGAATATACTGCACCAGAATTCTTGATCGACTTAAATGCTGGATGTTCCTTAATGAACTCATAGCGAAATTCCTGATTAAATATATAGCAGTCAGGTCTTTGTTGGAAACCATTGAAATAATGTTTATCTGATTTTTCCTGTGCGGTTTGAGTCCAGAAGTTTACGTCAGAATAATTAATGCTTTGCCAGGTGCTAATACCCAGTTGTTCACGATTTTCAGTGCTGCCTGCGACATTGGGTAAATCTAACTGCGCATAAATATCATAGGTAGCGCCTGTCTCAGCAGTGGAAAAATAAACCACGGCGATCGATTCATTATCATCCTGAGTGAACGTGCTGTCAGCCTCATTAATTTCAGTCTGTGGTGAAAGATAGATAGCGTGCCTCTGCTCCTCATTGTCACTGCTCCACAGGGCAGCAGTTAACTGCGCGGTATAATCGGACATGGTAATAGTATAATTCTTGTTGACAAAACTCGCGTTGGTATTGATGTTTTCTATCGACTCACCATCAAAAGATAATGCAATGCCGGTTACACGATGACCATCTTTTGCCTGAAACGATACATTTACCGGCAATTTATCATTGGCAGAAAATTCACTGTTGTTTAGCGGATGATTGATAACGACCCAGGATTTATCCTTAGGTGTCGGAATGGATAACAGATGCGTCGTGACAACCGCGTTATCTTCGCTATCGATAGCTGTGGCTTTCAGCGTGACATCCCCGGCGGGCAGACACCATTTCGCCTGCCAGTTAACCCGGCTGGTATTGCACGCGACAGTGTCAATCTCTGTTTCTTCCCCATTGAGCAGATAGCTGACCACCAGTTTTTTCAGCGGCGTGGCATCGGGTGCAGCGGCAAGAACCTCCAGCTCCACCGTGTTGAAGCTGTTCAGAGAGCGGGCGATGGGTTTGATAAAGCAAATCGAAGGGGTATATTGCACCACTTTGTCGTAATCACCTGCGACATTCCAGTAAGTCAGTCCGGTATTTTGATCGGACACCGGTTTCATCACCAGTTGGGTGCCGTCTTTCAGGAAAAACTTCAGGCGGCTATCTTTCAGCAACGCATCCTGACTCAGTTTAACCGGCTGGTTATCCTTATCCCACAGCAGGAGTCGCACTGTTGCCGGTGCCTGGTTCCATCCATTACTGTAGAGTACCGCGCCACGGGCGGAGTTATCCCGGTATTCAAAGTGAAACTCAGCAATCGAGGTGACTTTATCAGCATCATCTTCAATGAGTTTGCCATTAATGTCGGCGTTACTTTCGATGAACTTTGAAGGTTCGTCAGCTTTCATTTTAAACTCCATTTTATATGAAACCTATTAAGCCGTCTGGCTTAATGTTTACGGGCTTGTTTTTTAATAAAAATAACAACGGTAATTAAACGAGTAAAGGGAATTATTAATAAACAATATTTATATCGTGACGGTGTTTTTTTAACTGTGAGTTGTGAGTTAATTTATTTTTGTGATATCTTTTCAAACGGTAGCCCTGGCGATCATATTCGATGTTAGTGGTTATTTCTCTCCATTTTAACCCGCAAAGTTTTTTACTGGCCCCCTGACTTCCATCAGGGGGCGCGTCTTTATTTTTCTGGCGGGAATACTGGATTAAAAGAGTCACTCTTATATTGGGTGGTAATCGTTCCCCGGTTGCCGTAAATATCGATAATTTCAATCTTTGAATCGTGGTTAATCGCCTTCCATTGCCAGGCTACGGCAGCGGAACCCACTTCCTGACAACGTATTTGCGCCCGCCAGACTGAAAAATAGTCATAAGGCGACGTTGACTGGTCGGTGACAGCATGCTCGTCATTCATGGTAAAGCTGAAGATATCTTCATCCGCTTCGCCAGTTTTCAATTGCCATTCACTGCCTTGCTGGGTAAAGCCAATTTTTGCGCCGTGATTGTCATAAGGCTTAGCCAGCACCGTCCATGCATTAATATCAACGTTTGCACCTGCAGCAGAGCCGCTGTTATGCCAAAGTAAGGCACTCAGCGGCCGGGATGGATAAAACCAGGTTCCTCCTTTATCGCCAATAACACCACCGCGGAATGCTGTACCGATATTTCTGACAGAGAAAAAGGCAGGGTGTGCTGTCGGATATTTAAATCTGAATTCCTGAACAGTGAAGAGACAGTCTTTGAACTTATCATTGGCCTTGAAAGACGCTGGCGTACTGGCTGGCATTGCCTCGAACGTCCATTTACTGGTGTCGGCATAATCAATGGCTTCGAGGGACTCAATTTTAAGCTCCTGTTGGCCCTGAGTTGATCCTGATACTTCGGGTAAATCCAGCTCAGCATAAAAATCATACGATGAGACATCGTCTGCCGTGGCGAAATAAAGCACCGCGACTGACTGAGTGTCGTCTGTGCTTTCCTGTGGTGAGGATGCAATTTCAGCGACGGATTCATACTGATTTTGCTCTTTCCGGGGATTAATCCACCTGGTCTGGGTTGCATACTTTTGATCTGAAGCTGTTCCCATCGCTGACACTTTTAGCCTGCCGCTATCAGGCATCGTAATCGGGCGTTGATAGATGGAGAAAGTATTGCCATTAAGATTACTTCCATCAGCGTTAACTGAAACTCGGGTGAGTGTCTTGTTCTCATGAGCCTGGAAGACAATATTGGTTTTTATTTCCTCGCCGGGAGAGAAGGTATCCGCCTCGGTTGGGGTATTGATATTTACCCATGGGCGGTCCTTCGGCACGGGGACGGAAAAATCGTGTGTCGTGATAAACTCCTCGCCTTTATCATCAATGATTTTTGCCTGAAGGGTGAAGTCACCGGCTCTGAAGCACCAGCGTTTTGAGACATTAATGGTGGGGGAATCATAAGGCATATCATGAAATGCCCACTCGCCCGGATCCTTTTTATAGCTCAAAATTAACCTTTTGATCGAGGTGCCTGATCGCGCAGCGGCGATAACCTCAATATCAACAACATTAAATTCGTCTAAAACGTGTGTCGTCGGCTTGATGAATTTTACCGTCGTTTTATAATTAGCGGCCTGAGCAAAATCTTCCTCTTTGTCCCAATAGGTTAACCCTTTATTCTGATCCGATAGCGGTTTCATCTCCAGCCGCGTACCATCAAGTTTGTAAAACTTCAGACGTCCCTCTTTAAGAAGTTCACGTTGGCTTAGCTTAACGGGGTTACTTTTTTCATCCAGTAATGACAGACGGACTCTGACCGGTAACTGGTTTCGGCCATTATTATAAATGACTGCGGAACGAGCGGTGTCATTGTGACACTCCAGATGAAATTCGGAAATAGATTTGACTTTATCAGCGTTATCTTCAATGCAATCAGGGCTTTCACGGAAAAATGAGTTTTTTTCAGAATGCTGAGAGCTGGTCATTTAAATTCCTTTTTATATGATGAGCTAAATTTTTTAAATCAGACATTGAACTATGATAGCTCGGTTAATGTACATTTTTAATGGATCAAACTTTTATCACTTTGTTAATCATGACTTCTTTTTATACACCTTCCTGGCTTGCGCCAGGAAGGTGTTGCTGTTTATTTAGGTGGAAATATCGGTGTAAATGAATCGCTTTTGTATTGAATGTTTATCGTGCCATGGTTGCCATAGACATCGGCGACAAAGACCTGTGAGTCATTATGCACACTGTCCCAATACCACGGATGAGCATTATACCAGAGTTCCGGTGTACATATTTGTGAGCGATAAACGGAAACATAGTCATAAGGTGCTATTGCCGTATCAACAACGTAATTTTCTGTCGGCATGGCAAAAGCATAACCATATTCTTCATTATCAGTTTTTAATACCCATTGGTTGTTATTGGTCCTGTACCCAACGTTATTTCCCCATGAGGCATAAGGTTTTTCTAATACGCACCATGTATTAATATCAACATTGCCGCCTGCTTCATTGCCACTGTAATGCCAGAGCAGGCTGCTGACATCTGGGCCAGGATCGAACCAGGTCAACGGTTTTTCATGTAAATAACCGCCAGGCCATAATGTGCCGGTGTTTTTGATTAACACAAATGCAGGGTGTGCTTTCACGTAGGTAAATCTGAACTCCTGGCTGGCGTAAAAGCACTCTTTTGGCCACCAGTCATTGCCTTTGAAATATTTTCTCTCAGTGGTGTTCATTGCCTGAAATTGCCAGTCTGTTACCTCGGAGTAATTAATGCTTTCCCAGGTAGTAATGTCCAGCTGCTCACGCTGTTTAGTGCTGTCCGACACATTTGGCAAATCTAACTTAGCATAAAACTCATAGGTCGCCCCTGTTTCTGCCGTGGCAAAATAGACCACGACTACCGACTCATTCTCATCCAGTGTGAGCGCACTGTCAGCCTGATGAGTTTTAGCCTGTGGCGCAATGCTGATAGGGTGTGTTTGTCCATAGCCGTCAGCCGTAAATAATACGCCCATTAATTTTAGCGGGTAGTCAGTCATGGTGACGGTAAAACTTCGGTTATCAAAAGTTTTGTCGGTGCTAAACATCTCCATATTTTTATTGTCAATTTCTAAGCCGACTCTGCTTAATTTTTGATTTTCATGTGCCTGGTACGAAACATTCACTGTCAGCTTTTCATCTGGCGTAAATGTTGCATTATTCTTCGGCGCGTTAATAAAGACCCATGCTTTGTCCTTGGGCACGGGAATAGACAGTGTGTGGGTGGTCACGATTTCCAGACCTTTGCTGTCGGTGGCGGTGGCTTTCAGCGTGATCTCGCCGGCCGGCAGGCACCAGGTATCGGCCCAGTGAATGCGTGCGGTATCAATATTCAGTGACGTGATTTCACTTTCATTGCCATCAATACTGTAACTGACTACCAGTTTTTTTAGCGGTGTGGCGTCGGGGGAAGCGGCAAGCACTTCCAGCTCCACGGTATTGAAGACGGCCAGAGAGCGAACTGTCGGTTTGATAAAACGAATCGAGGGATTGTATTGCACTACTTTGTCGTAATCACCCGCGACATTCCAGTAAGTCAGTTCGGCATTTTGATCGGATACCGGTTTCATCGCCAGTGGGGTATCGTCTTTCAGGAAAAACTTCAGGCGGTTATCTTTCAACAGCTCATCCTGACTCAGTTTAACCGGCTGGTTATCCTTATCCCATAGCAGGAGTCGCACTTGTGCCGGTGCCTGGTTCCAGCCATTACTGTAGAGTACCGCGCCACGGGCGGAGTTATCCCGGTATTCGAGGTGGAATGCAGCCACTGAGGTGACTTTATCAGCATCATCTTCCAGCCGTTTGCCATTATCGCTGACGCCGTAAGGGGTGTAAGTAATAACCTGATCTTCTTCAACCGTCACCACGCTCTGTTTGGCGTCGGTGGTGATCATCTTCACTTCAGTATCCCCCTTATCCTGGCGCACCTCCGCGACGTTGCCGCCTGCGGCATAGCGCAGTGAGATATTTTTGTCTTTGGCCGCGTCCTGCTTCCCGTCACCGGCGGTGATCCATTCGTTAACCAGCTGGCTGGCCATGTAGTAGAGGCGGTGGGTTTCATCCGATTCGGTGATCTTCTGGCTGACCAGAGTATTG
>NZ_JRXE01000004.1:21643-22460 GCF_001267535.1 Winslowiella iniecta
CCTGCGTCATGCGGCCGCAGGCGTCATATTTCAGGCTGATAGTGGTTGGCTCCGCGTCACCAATAGCCGTCTTCAGCCCGGTCAGCTGGCAAGGATCATCCTTGTTCTCAAACAGGTAAGTGGTGGTGTGCAGTTTCCCGCTGGTCAGTCTGGTCTCGCAACTGACGATATTACTCAGCGCATCAAAGGTGAAGTGCTGATGGGAAAAGGTTTCGCCGCTCTCCAGCTGTGGCAGGCGAGTGCCTTCGCAGCGGTAATCAACCAGGCGGTTGCGGCTATCATAGGTAAAGTATTCCGCCAGCTCGGTGTGAATGCCCAGCTCGTGCTGGCGTGCGGCCAGCTGATGATTCACTTCCCAGAACTGTTTAATCACGCGGACATCACCATTGCCGTATTCCATCTTGCGCAGGGATTCGCGCCCCTGTTCGTCGCGGGTTAGGGTGGTAGTGACCTTTTCGTTGGTTACCCGGTTGGTAGCGGTCCACGAAGCGAGCCGCTTTAAGTCATCGTAATGCAGGTCGACGGTCAGATCGTCAGTGCTGATGTTGTACAGGTAGCCCTGCGCGGAGTAGTGACGCAGCTGCTGTTCGCCGCCGATATCCTTAAAGCTCTGTAGCGAACCGAGCAGTGAGTAGTTAACGCTGCTGGTTTTATCCCCGCCGGACAGGATGTCGACGGTGGTGTCCTTCACCCGACCGGAAGGAAAATAGGACCACTCACTGCTGGTGCTGCTGCCTTCGCTGGCGCTGTCAAGCTGGCCCGTACCGGTATTCCAGTGAAAGCTTTTGGTGATATTGTCAGCGCCTTCGCGGGTGGC
>NZ_JRXE01000004.1:22514-47441 GCF_001267535.1 Winslowiella iniecta
TGCTGCTGCCAGGCATGAAGATAGACATAGCGGTAGGTTCTGCCGCCATTCTGCGTCTGCGTCAGGCGACCAAGCCCGTCAAAATGCTGAGTTCCCAGAACTGTGGCTTTCTCGTCTCCCGGCGCGGTGATGCTGATCTGCACCGGCAGCGCTGACGATGAGAAGGGGGCATACTGTTTTTCAATTACCGAGCCGTCGGGCAGGGTGGTTTTAATCACCCGGCCGTACACGTCATAGTTATAGCGCGTTACGCGTCCGTTTTCGTCGGTGTGTTGGCGCAGGCGGCGTCCGGCGTCCCAGTCCTGGCGGATGGTGCTGTATACCTCACCTTTGAGCGTCAGCAGCTCGCTTTTTACCGGCAGTTTCGAGAGGGGGTCGTGATATGCCACCTGTCTGGTGCTTTGTACCGCATTATCGCCGGTGGTCCATTGAGTGGCGGTCAGCAGCACCGGGTCGGTCATGCTGTGGCCCGACAGTTTTTCATCTTTCGAGTATTCTGCGTCCAGCTGTCCCCAGTTATCCCAGCTGCGGGTGATCGTCTGGGTAATCAGTTCCGCGCTGCCTTCGCCTTGGGTGGTGAGCGTATCGGCATATTTAGACTCAAAACAGCGGCCCTGAAGGTCGTAACTGTGCTGCTGGAAAGGGGTCCAGCCCAGCTCATGATCGCGGTCATACAGCTCGCCGATCAGCGTGCGGCCCAGCGGGTCGCTGGTAGTGCGTTTCTGGTTGCCGAGAATATCGGTATGTACCACCTGCGGCAGCCCTTTCGCGCAGGGGTTAAGCAGATAGTCCCAGCTTTCCTTCGCGGTGTAATCCGGCTTGTCCGGATGGTGTATCTGGGTCATCAGGCGGCCAACGGCGTCATATTCCAGTTTGACGGTGTTGCCCGCCGCATCGGTGGTCGATAGCAACTGTCCGGAATGCACCGACTGAACGCGTTTGTGGCTGAGGGTTAACTTGTCGTGGGTTTCAGTCTGTACCTGCTGCGCCAGGGTTCCGGCGGTATAGTCGGCGCTAAAGGTGAATACCTTGCTGTGGGTATAGATTTTTTCGTCGCTGCCGTGAACGTCAACGGTCTGGCTCTTCATGCGGCCGGTTTCATAATCCGCCGCGGCCGCGTAAGTGAATTTCTCTACTGATAATACCGCGTCGTCGGCACTGTGGGTCACCTGCGACTGCAATACCGCATAGCCCGGCGCGGTATTTTTCCAGCTGTCCTGGCGGAGATACTGGTATTCCGTTTTCAGCACCGGCGTGTCCTGGTATTTGTCGGCCGGCGGCGTTACCTGCTGTTGGCGCATAAAACGGGTAAAGCCGTTCGGCTCTTGCGGGCAGAGGTTTTCCGCCCCTGCCGCCGGATACCAGGTCCAGGTGGTTTCGGTGCCGTCGGGAGTCACTTTTGAGGTGATATTGCCGTAAGTGTCATAAACAAAGGTGGTGGTTTCTTTCCGCGAAGCGCTGCCGCTGGTCCAACTGGTGCTCTGCTGTTTAGGCAACTGAAAGGTGTTGGGCTGCTTGTCGAATGTTTCGCCGATCACCGCATAATAGTCGGTGGTGGCCAGCACCACGTTGGCATTGTCAGACTGGGTATGCTTTTCTGAAACCAGCAGGTGAAAATTATTATAGTGACGCTCAATCATCCGGGCGGGGATATCCTTTCCGTCGCCTTTCAGGGTCTGCACCGAAGAGTAGTCATAAGGATTAAGAATGCCGTAGAGATTATCGTCGTCTTCGGCAAATGAGGAGTAGGTCTCGCCGTAGCCGAGATAATTACTTTCGGTGGAATAGCTGAAGGTCTGATAAACCGGCAGCATATGGGTGCTGTCCGCAGTGTACTGGGTATAGGTGGTGACGGCAGGATAATCTCCCTGAACATCGTCAATCACATATTTCATCAGGCCGTTGGTATATTCGACTTCCTGAATTAATTTGGTCGGGCTGGTGACCTTTTTCAGGACATTTTTCTCATGGATCAGCGTGTCGTTATCCCACTCAAGCTGCCATTGCAGTTCGGGGGTAATGCTGGTGTTGCGGATGGTGGTCAGATAATCATTTTCCATCTCCAGTAAAATAGTCTGTTCTTCCGCGGTGTCGGGCCACAGCACGATTTCGGCTTTTTGCGTTTCATAGGTGAAAATACACAGGGTTTTGCCCCGGCTGTCGGTAATATCCAGCAGTTTCGTATTCCACGGGCTGGTTTGCCAGTTAAGCTCCACATAATAACCCATCGGGCTGCGCAGGGTGACCGGCAGGTAAATGCCGCTGCGTATTTCCTCCAGTACTTCAACCATTCCGGACTTGTGGGTAATGGTGTAGCCTTTGGCGTTTTTATTAAAGTGAACGCTGTCGATTTTTTGCTGGCGAATAACCGGCTGGCTGCCGTCATCATTGTCAACAACCTTAAAACGCTCGCCGGAACTCAGGTTAAGGTTGCGGGTGAGGCTGTTATAGCTGCTGACCCCGAGTGTTATGCCGGTACCCAGCTGGTAGTCATTTTCGCTGTCCAGCGGGCAATAACTCAGTGCCAGAGGGAATACCGGTCCAAGCGTGTTATTACCGTGGAAGTTATTGATCGGGAAATTAAACATAAAAAGTCCGGTGCGCGGGTCGACGCCCCCGGAGACGGCGCTGAAGAAATTATGCGCCTGCGTATAAGGTTGTGCTGCCATTTCAAGCTCCTTTTTAAATGGAATGCATTAAGCCTGATGACTTAATGTTTCTTCTCCTGGTTTTATTAAAAAATAACAACGGAAATTTAATGAGTAAAGGCAATTAGCAATCAACAATATTTTATTATATTTTTGATTTATATGATGTGGCTTGTGGTCTTATTTGTTTCATCTTTTTTGATGTGATTTAAATAAATAAAATATTTAGATGTCGGAGTCTTGATTTGAGTCGCTCGTGACCGTGTTTAAAGACCGTTAAGTAGAAATTTTTACGCTCATGGCATGCACTGCATCACCGATAAAAGATCAAGATGCGGCGAGGAAACTGAAAAAAAACCCTGGCAGCGCCCGGCTGGCAGGGTATCAATCAGATAAATCACTGTTCGGCAAAACTCTTAGCTGAATATCAGTTCAAAATGTGTTTGAACAGGCGTGTTTAGGGTGTCCCGTCAGTCGCTAACCAACGGCTAACGGGATATTGAGCCTAAATAACCAATCGACGATGAACCCTGCCGACATGGCGCAGATAAATTCCCCAGTAAATCTGCGTTCCCATATGCAATTTTTATAAATATTCAACAGTAATGAAAGCGTTGCAGCAATCAGTGAATTAAACAGCATCCTGAGATGTGTATTGCTGAAAAAAATAAAAGGAAGTTTCCATGGTTTTGTTTGTAACATAACAACCCCTTGAGTATGAATTTCATATGTGACTATGCTCTTAACAGGACGCTGATTTTATCAAAGATCTCGGAGATAAATCCTTTTCGCGGCGTATCTTCTTTATTAAACCTGATTTCCCTGGCGTGTTTTTCATTGATTTTATAGCCAAAGCGCGGAATAGTGACAATAATGTCGTTAAGTCCGATGGAAGAAAGGGATTTTCTTAACAAGTAAATTTTCTGGATAAGGGCGGGTTCATAATTAAAGTGGTTATTACATTTCCCCCATAAAATGGTAATAAGCTCGTCCTTATGTAACGGCTGCCAGAGCTCAGTATGCAACAAAGCCTCAAAGCAGCGACTTTGAGTATGAGTGAGTGTGAGATTATCATGGTGGCGACAGGTAAAAGTTCTGCTTTGGGTGTCGTATTCAATGTTTGTGGTTATGTGCACCTTGGTCATATCTCTCTCCATTTAAATATGCAGTGTTTTTACTTATCCTCTGACTTTCGTCAGCGGGAATTACTTATTTTGCTGGCAACAAATTTGCGCCCGCCAGACTGAAAAATAGCCATAAGGCAACGTTGACGGCTCGGTGACGGCATGCTCGTTATTCATGGTAGATTTCTGACAGAGAAAAAGGCTGGGTGTACTGTCGGGTATTTAAATCTGAATTGCTGAGCCGTGTAGAGACAGTGCCTGAACTTATCATTGACCTGGCAAGGCGCTGGCGTGGTGGCCGGCATTGCCCTGAAGGTCCCTTTACTGGTGTCGGCATAATCAATGGCCTCGGGGGACCAATTTTAAGCTCCTGCTCAAGAGAGAAGGTATCTCTCTCGGTCGGGTAATTGATGTTTATCCAGGGGCGGTCCTTAGGCAGTGGGACGGATAAATAGAGTGTAGTGATAAACTCCTCGCCGTTATCGTCAATGATTTTTGCCTGCAGGGTGAAATCACCCGCGACAAAGCACCAACGCTTTGAGACGTTAATCGTCGGTGAATCGTAAGGCATATCATGAAGTGCCCATTCACCTGTCCCTTTTTTGTCGCTCATGCGTAACCTTTTTATCGAAGTTCCGGATCGCGCAGCAGCGACAACCTCAATATCAACAAGGTTAAATCCGGCTAAAGGGTGGGCCGTCGGTTTGATGAATTTTACCGTCGTTTTATAATGAGAGGGCTGAGCAAAGTCCGCAGCGTTGTTCCAACAGATTACCCCTTTATTCTGAGCCGATAGCGGTTTTATCTCCAGACGGGTGACATCGAGTTTGTAATACTTCAGGCGTCCCTCTTTAAGAAGTTCACGCTGGCTGATCTTTACCGGCTTTTGTTGCTCATTCAGTAATGACAGATTGACTTTCACCGGTCGCTGATTTCGGCCATTATTATAATTCACTGCCGAACGAGCGGTATCATCGCGATACACCAGATGAAATGCGGAAATAGAATTAAATTGATCGGCGTTATCATCAATGCAATCAGGGATTTCACGGAAGAAACTATTGCTTATGTTTTCTTTGTAAGTTTTCATATTAATTCCCTTTATATGACAAATATGATTATTAAGATGTGTGGTTTGTTACGCTAAAGCGTGTATTGCCGACACGGCGGCCGAACACATCACGATTTCAATTTTTTTTGATCTTCACAGGTGAAAATACACAGGGATTTTCCCCGGTCTTCAGTAATATCCAGCAGACAATAAATCAGTGCCAGAAGGAATACCGGGTCGAGCATATTATTATCGTGAAAATTATTCATCGGGGAGTTAAATATAAGAACTCCGTTGGGCAGCTCGGCATCCGAGGAGATGGGGCTGAAGGAATTATGTGTCTGGCTATAAGGCTGTGTTGTCATTTTAAACTCCGTTTTAAATGAAAAGCATTAAGCCCGGTGACTTAATATTATGACTCCTGATTTTAATTAAAAATAACAACGGTAATTAATCGAGTAAAGAAAATTCGCAATAAATAACATCTTTTTTAAATTGTTATTTTTGTGGCGTAATTTGTGATCAGATTTGTTTAATTTATTTTTGTGAGGTTTTAAGATAATAATTTTGTTTTTTTGTGGTATTAACTTAAGTAAATAACTTGATTAAATCCGTGAGCTTTTATTTTCAGCTGTTTATATTTTTGAGTTATTTACTTATTTGTAATTGTTTTTTAATTATATTTCCATGATTATTGTGCAGAAAATTTCAGCGGCGAGAAAATACACAACAGGATTAATCTATGATGAAGATAAGAAAAAACCGGTAAAAAAAACGCCCTGGCAGCATGAAGCTGACAGGGCGTCGGATATCGTCTGGTAAAAGTCCCGCGGGAAAGCGGGGCTTTTACGCAACAGATTAAGGCTTAGTCGCCGGAGCCGTCGCCTGATGGGTCGCTGTATGGCCACCCGCTGCGCCTTTGCCTTCAAAGTCGAAATCAGGGCGAATCCAGTCACTATGACGCGCAGGCTCTGGCTGCCAGGCCGGTGCCGGAGCTTTGGTCATTGGTGCACTGGCATGGTGTTTCCAGTTGACCTGAGCGTTCGCGGCGGCAATGACTGGCGCAACAACCGCTTCGTCACGCGCAGGAACCGGAGCATGTGGCTCACTGACTGCAACGCCAGGCGATGCATCAGCCACTTGTGGCGCGGCAATCGCTTCAGCTTCTGGCTCTGCCACTTCCGCAGCGTGAATAATCTCTTCCACCTGCGCTTCGAGAGTTTCATTGACCTCTGCTGCGCTATTGCTGGCGATTTCACTGGCCACCTCGGCAGTCACTTGCGGTGCTGCTTCTACAGCTTGCGGCGCGGCTTCTGCTGCTGCTTTGCTGGCTTCGTCAGTTGGCTCGCCGGCTGCTGCTGCTTTGCTGGCTTCGTCAGCGGGTTCGGCGGCTGCAACGATCTGCTCGGCAACAGCTTCATCAGTAGCAGCAATCACGGCAGGCTGCTGGTTAACCGGTGCTTCAATCGCGGCCGTCTCTTCTGTCTCAACCAGGGTAATTTCTGGCTCTGGCAGCTGTTGTGGCTCTACTTCAACCACCGCCTGTTCAGCAACACCTTGCTCAGCGGCGACCGGCACGGCATCCTGCTCAGGCAGAGCGATAGCTGCGGTTGCCTGCTGTGGTGCTTCATCAGTCTGAATCGCTGACTGCTCTTCTGTCGCCTGTGCAACCGGATAGCTGACCCACACTTTACCGGAAGCCATTTCTGGTGATGCCGCAGCAAAACCTAAAGGCATCGGTGACTGCGCCGGGTAACGCTCGTCACGGTAACGACGACGGCGCTGGCCGCTGACGCGCAGATGACGAGGTGAACGACGAGAACGACGCGGCATGTTATTGCCATCGCGGTTTTCCGCATCATCCTGCTCATCGGCAGACGCTTCAACCGGTGCTGGTAAGGCAACAGCCGCTTGTGGTGCTTCTTGTTGGGCGACAGCCGCAACAGGTACTTCGGTTACCGCAGCAGGTTCCGACTCAAAGCGCACTTTCTGGCTAAGCTGACGCGGTTTACGACGCGGCATAACCTGCACATTTTCTTCAGCTTCGGCCGTGTTCTGCTCTACGGCTTGTTCTGCTACCGGCTGTTCAGCTTTCGCTGCATCTTGCTGCTGCTGGCGTTTCTCTTCCTGACGACGACGCTGACGTTCGGCACGTTGTTCGCGACGCTGCTGTTGCTGCTCATCACGTTGTTGCGCACGTGCTTCATCGCTCTGCGGCTGACGATCGTCACGCTGGTCAGCAGCGGCGGCGACAGGGCGCTTATTACGACGATTGTCTTCACGATTTTCACGTGGCTCACGATTGTCGCGATTATCACGGTTATCGCGGTTATCGCGGTTATCACGGTTATCACGGTTATCACGGTTATCACGGTTATCGCGGTTATCACGGTTATCGCGGTTATCACGATTGTCGCGGTTGTTACGTTCACCCCGCTCGCCATTGCGATCGCGACGATTGTTATTGTTGCGACGATTATTGCGACGGTCATTACGTTGCGGCGTCGTTTCAGTGCTGGACTCTGCTTTCTGCTCAGCGCTGACCTGCGGTGTCGGTTCTTTGCGGGTTTCTTCAGCAGCAAACAGTTTCTTCAGACCAACAATCAGGCGACTGATAAAGCCAGGTTGCGCAGCGGGAGCGGCTGGTGCTTTCGCTGTTGGCTGTGCGGCAGGCGCGGCGCTGTGATCTGGCGCTGCTGCGGCTTGTTCCTGTGGGGCTGGCGGCGCATCAGGCATCACAAAAGCGGCCAGTGCCGGTTGCTCAGGGCGTTTACGCTCGGCGTGTTCTTCTTCGGAAGGCAGCGCCATTTCAGCTTCATGCAGTTTTGGCAGATGATAGCTAAGCGTTTGCGTCTCTTCACCATTACGTACGCGCAGCACTGAATAGTGCGGAGTCTGCATCTGATCGTTAGGCACAATGATGGCACGCACGCCGCCCTGACGTTTTTCAATCGCACTAACCGCATCACGTTTTTCGTTCAGCAGGTAAGAGGCGATTTGCACCGGAACAATGGCATGCACTTCTTTGGTGTTCTCTTTCAGCGACTCTTCTTCGATCAGACGCAGAATAGAGAGTGACAATGATTCGTTATCACGAATGGTGCCGGTGCCGCTACAACGTGGGCAGACATGGTGGCTGGACTCACCCAATGAAGGGCTGAGGCGCTGACGCGACATTTCCAGCAGGCCGAAGCGTGAAATATGGCTAATCTGGATGCGGGCGCGATCCTGACGTACCGCTTCACGCAGACGGTTTTCCACCGCGCGCTGATGGCGAACCGGGGTCATATCGATAAAGTCGATAACGATCAGGCCGCCGAGGTCGCGCAGCCGCAGCTGACGGGCAATTTCATCGGCCGCTTCAAGGTTAGTATTGAACGCCGTTTCTTCAATATCGCCGCCGCGAGTAGCACGTGCGGAGTTGATGTCGATAGCGGTCAGTGCTTCCGTCGTATCGATCACAATTGAGCCGCCGGAAGGCAGGCGCACTTCACGCTGGAAGGCTGATTCGATTTGCGATTCAATCTGATAATGGCTGAACAGCGGGATTTCACCGGTGTACAGTTTGATTTTGCTGCTGAAATCCGGACGACCCAGCGCAGCAATGTGCTGGCGTGCCAGCTCCAGTACTTTAGGGTTATCAATCAGAATTTCGCCAATGTCCTGGCGCAGATAGTCACGGAAGGCACGGACAATGACGTTACTTTCCTGATGGATCAGAAACGGAGCAGGGCGGCTGTCGGCGGCTTTCTTGATCGCTTCCCAGTGCTTCATACGGAAGCTGAGATCCCACTGCAGCGCTTCGGCTGATTTGCCAACGCCAGCGGTACGTACGATCAGGCCCATGCCATCGGGCAGTTCCAGAGAGGAAAGTGCTTCCTTCAGTTCGGTACGGTCGTCACCTTCAATACGACGTGAGATGCCACCGGCGCGCGGGTTGTTTGGCATCAGAACCAGATAGCTTCCCGCCAGGCTGATAAAGGTCGTTAATGCTGCGCCTTTGTTACCGCGCTCTTCTTTATCAATCTGGACAATCACTTCCTGACCTTCACGCAGCACGTCTTTAATATTTGGACGACCATGTGAATGGTAATTCGCTGGGAAGTATTCGCGGGAAATTTCTTTAAGAGGAAGGAAACCGTGTCTTTCCGCACCGTAATCTACGAATGCCGCTTCAAGACTGGGTTCAATGCGGGTGATCTTACCTTTATAGATGTTGGCTTTTTTCTGTTCGTGTCCTGGGCTTTCAATATCCAGGTCGTACAGGCGTTGTCCGTCAACAAGGGCAACACGCAACTCTTCTTGTTGAGTTGCGTTTATCAACATTCTTTTCATCGTAACTTACTCATTATTCTTACATTAGTGACAAAGCTACGGGCATGGTAACGCTGGACGAGGAACAACCGATGGCCCCGTGTCTCATCGCAAAGCCGTCAACCTCACGGTTGTCGCCTGCTAAGGGGCGCAAAATCTCGGTAGCCTGTTTTTCATACGGATAAAACAGCGCTTTTACGAGGGGGAACCACTACTGAGTTACCAGAGAAAGTCTATCCCGTCTTGTCGTCCAGGCTGCAACCCGCAGCCCGCTAAATGCCTGATTTCACAATACGTCTTACGCCATTGCTGCGTGTATGTGCTATCCGGCAAAATTCCTTTATATCGCTTTTAACTTGTATCACAAGGTACAGCGTGAAAAAACGCTAGCATTATTCCATTGCTAACCTTGTTATAGCAAGGTGACTTTTACCGCCTTGAGAAGTTTATTCCAGCTTTAAAGCGAGTTTTTTCATGCTTGCCAAAAAACCGCATAAAAAGTGCTCATAAACCGTGCTTTACAAGACAGACTGTCAGTTAAGCACATAAAAAGAGGTGGCGCTATTACCCCTCACTAATTAGAATCGCCGACCATGAAAACCAATACGCCATCCGTCAAAATGATTGCCATTTCCGCCGATGAAGCGGGACAGCGCATCGACAATTTTTTACGCACGCAGTTGAAAGGCGTGCCCAAGAGCATGATCTACCGCATTTTGCGGAAGGGTGAAGTGCGCGTGAATAAAAAGCGCATAAAACCGGAATATAAGCTGGAAGCGGGGGATGAAGTGCGTATCCCGCCGGTGCGTGTTGCCGAGCGCGAAGAGGATGCGGTGTCACCCAAACTGGCGAAAGTGGCCTCGCTCGCCGATGCCATCCTTTATGAAGACGATCATATCCTGGTAATGAATAAGCCGTCAGGCACCGCGGTGCATGGCGGCAGCGGGCTGAGTTTCGGGGTGATTGAGGGACTGCGCGCCCTGCGACCGGACGCCCGTTTCCTTGAGCTGGTACATCGTCTTGACCGTGATACCTCGGGGATTTTACTGGTGGCCAAAAAGCGCTCCGCATTGCGCTCGCTGCATGAACAGCTGCGCGAGAAGGGGATGCAGAAAGATTACCTGGCGCTGGTACGCGGGCAGTGGCCATCGCATCTGAAAGTGGTGCAGGCACCGCTGCTGAAGAATATTTTGCAGAGCGGCGAGCGTATTGTGCGCGTCAGCAGTGAAGGCAAGCCGTCAGAAACCCGCTTCAAAGTGGAAGAGCGCTATCAGCATGCCACGCTGGTGAAAGCCAGCCCGATCACCGGGCGTACTCACCAGATTCGTGTGCATACCCTGCATGGCGGCCATCCGATTGCCTTTGACGATCGCTATGGCGACCGCGAGTTTGATCGTCAGCTGGCTGGCACCGGGCTAAACCGTCTGTTCCTGCACGCGGCCGCTTTACGCTTTACCCATCCGAATACCGGTGAAGTGATGCGGGTGGAAGCGCCGCTTGATGAAGGCCTGAAGCGCTGCCTGGCGATATTACGCCAGAAATAACGGGCTGACCCAAATTTACCGCGAATACCCCAGGGGAGTCGTTTTCGGCTCCCGTCCTGATGGCATGAGGGGCTAACCCTCTACACGGGCAGCGATAACGCTGCCCCTGGGGTAAAATTTACTTTAATAACGGGTCCATACCCGCTTCTCTTAACATCTCACACAGCGCAATCAGCGGTAACCCAATCAGGGTATTCGGGTCGCGCCCCTCCAGTTTATTGAACAGCGTGATGCCCAATCCTTCACTTTTAAAGCTGCCGGCACAGTTAAGCGGTTGCTCTCTGGCGACATAGGCGCGTATTTCTTCATCAGTTAAGTGACGAAAATGGACGTTAAACGTTTCACATATCGTCTTCGTCTGATGGTTGCTGCTCGAATAGAGCGCAAGACCGGTATAAAAAATAACAGATTGTCCACTCGCCTGGCGTAATTGTGCGCAGGCATTCTGCTCGGTATGCGGTTTGCCCGTTATTTGATTCATTAATACACAGACTTGATCGCTGCCAATAATCAGATGGTTCGGGTAGCTTTTGCCCAGCGCCTGCGCTTTGGTCGCCGCCAGCCGCGAGACCAGCTGTGGCGCGGTTTCATGCGCTAGCGGCGTCTCATCAACCTGCGGCGCAGCGGTAATAAAAGGTAAGCCCAGTTTATTTAACAGTGCCTGACGAAACGGCGAAGTTGACGCTAAAACTAAATTAGTCATATTTTTTTGCGGAATAGATAGCGAATCGGATAAAGGCATTTTAAACTATGCGCCGCACTGGATGCGAATAATGGGTGAAAGATGCTGTTAAACGGCCTTTTTCTTTGACTCTACGTCGTTACAAAGTTAATATGCGCGCCCTATGCAAAAGGTAAAATTACCCCTGACTCTTGATCCGGTACGTACGGCTCAAAAACGCCTTGATTATCAGGGCATTTACACACCTGAACAGGTGGAGCGCGTTGCCGAGTCTGTAGTCAGCGTGGATAGTGATGTGGAATGTACCATGTCGTTCGCGATCGACAACCAGCGTCTCGCTGTGCTGAATGGCACTGCTGAGGTTGCTGTAACCCTGTCGTGTCAGCGTTGCGGTAAGTCGTTCCCTCACCAGGTCCACATAACGTATTGTTTTAGTCCGGTGGTCAATGACGATCAGGCTGAAGCACTGCCGGAAGCGTACGAGCCGATCAACGTCAACGAGTTTGGCGAAATTGATCTGCTGGCAGTTGTCGAAGATGAAATCATCCTCGCGCTGCCGGTCGTTCCGGTTCATGATTCTGAACACTGTGAAGTGTCCGAGGCGGACATGGTTTTTGGGAAGTTGCCTGAAGAGGCAGAAAAACCAAACCCATTTGCCGTATTAGCCAGTTTAAAGCGTAAGTAATAGGAGTAAGGTCCATGGCCGTACAACAGAATAAACCAACCCGTTCCAAGCGTGGCATGCGTCGCTCTCACGATGCTCTGACCACTTCCACTCTTTCCGTAGACAAAGTTTCTGGCGAAACTCATCTGCGTCACCACATCACTGCGGATGGTTACTACCGCGGTCGCAAGGTCATCGCTAAGTAATTCTTGCGGACACGCAAGGCGATACTTTGACACGTTTGACCCTGGCGATAGATGCCATGGGCGGGGACTTCGGTCCCTGCGTGACAGTGCCTGCCGCAATGCAGGCACTGGCCTCTAACTCGCAGCTGCATCTTCTTCTGGTCGGCGATCCCGACAAAATCTCGACATCATTAGCCAAAGCTGATTCCGCGTTTCAAGGGCGTCTGCAGGTTATCCCTGCCGAATCGGTTATTGCCAGTGATGCCAGACCGTCTCAGGCCATCCGCAACAGTCGCGGAAGCTCAATGCGCGTGGCGCTGGAGCTGGTCAAAGAGGGTAAGGCGCAGGCTTGTATCAGTGCCGGTAACACCGGTGCGCTGATGGGCCTGGCAAAAATGTTATTAAAACCGCTGGAAGGGATTGATCGTCCGGCGTTGATGACGGTGCTGCCTAATCAGCAACAGGGTAAAACCGTGGTGCTGGATTTAGGCGCTAATGTCGAGTGCGATAGCGCGATGCTGGTGCAGTTTGCCATTATGGGCGCGGTGATGGCGGAGCAGGTGCTGGAAATAGACCATCCGCGTGTCGCCCTGCTTAATATCGGGCAGGAAGAGACCAAGGGCCTCGACACTATCCGCGATGCCGCAGCCATTCTGCGAGAGTCGCCGGATATCAACTATATTGGTTACGTCGAGGGCAATGACCTTCTGACCGGTAAAACGGATGTTTTAGTCTGCGACGGTTTCGTGGGCAACGTCACGCTGAAGACGATGGAAGGCGTGGTAAGAATGTTTCTTTCGCTGTTGAAATCATCCGGCGAAGGAAAAAAACGGGCGTGGTGGATGACATTGCTCGGGCGTTGGCTTAAAAAACGTCTGGCGAAACGCTTTGGTCACCTCAACCCCGACCAGTACAATGGCGCTTGTCTGTTAGGATTGCGTGGCACCGTAATTAAGAGCCACGGCGCGGCAAATCAGCAAGCATTTGCTGTGGCGATACAACAGGCAGAGCAGGCGGTGCGGCGGCAAGTTCCTGAGCGAATTGCTGCCCGCCTTGAGGCTGTATTACCTAAGAGTGACTGAGCGTACATGTATACGAAGATTATCGGTACGGGCAGCTATTTGCCCGAACAGGTGCGGACTAACGCCGATCTGGAAAAAATGGTCGAAACGTCAGACGAATGGATTGTCACCCGCACAGGAATTCGTGAACGCCGCATTGCCGGTCCGGATGAGACCGTAGCCACCATGGGCTTCCACGCCGCCGAGCGCGCGCTGGAGATGGCGGGCGTTGATAAAAATGATATCGGGCTAATTGTTGTTGCGACAACGTCCTCAAGCCATGCTTTCCCGAGCTCGGCTTGTATGATTCAGCAAATGCTGGGCATTGACGATGCGGCAGCATTCGATCTTGCCGCCGCCTGTGCAGGGTTTACCTATGCGCTGAGCGTGGCCGATCAATACATCAAAAATGGTGCAGTGAAGCATGCGCTGGTGATTGGTGCCGACGTACTGGCGCGGACGCTGGATCCGGAAGATCGCGGAACTATCATCCTGTTTGGTGATGGCGCGGGTGCGGTAGTACTGGGTGCCAGCGAAGAGCAGGGGATTATTTCAACGCATCTGCATGCCGATGGCCGCTACGGCCAGCTGTTGACGCTGGCAAATCAGGATCGTGCTAAACCCGAAGAAGTACCCTATCTTTCAATGGCCGGCAACGAAGTGTTTAAAGTGGCGGTGACTGAACTGGCCCATATCGTTGAAGAAACGCTGCAAGCCAATAACCTTGAGCGTGAAGCGCTTGACTGGCTGGTGCCGCATCAGGCCAACCTGCGTATTATCAGCGCCACCGCCCGTAAGCTGGGTATGGGAATGGAAAAAGTGGTTGTGACGCTTGATCGTCATGGCAATACTTCTGCCGCTTCCGTACCGTCAGCACTGGATGAAGCGGTGCGTGATGGACGTATTCAACGCGGTCAGCTGATTTTGCTGGAAGCCTTTGGTGGCGGTTTCACCTGGGGTTCGGCGCTGGTTCGTTTTTGATTAACAGGAACTTATAATGACGCAATTTGCAATGGTATTCCCGGGACAGGGATCTCAGGTTGTTGGCATGCTTGCTGACCTGGCGGCAGAGAACCCCGCCGTTGAGAACACGTTCCGTGAAGCTTCTGCTGCGCTGGGTTATGACCTGTGGCAGTTAACGCAGCAGGGTCCGGCTGAAGAGCTGAATAAAACCTGGCAAACCCAGCCGGCACTGCTGGCTGCTTCCGTCGCCATCTACCGTGTATGGCAGGAAAATGGTGGCAAAGCGCCCGCGATGATGGCGGGTCACAGCCTGGGTGAATACTCTGCGCTGGTCTGTGCTGGCGTGCTGGATTTCGCCGAAGCGATCAAATTGGTTGAGCTGCGTGGCAAACTGATGCAGGAAGCGGTTCCTGAAGGAACCGGTGCAATGCAGGCAATTATCGGTCTCGACGATGCGTCGATTCAACAAGCCTGTGAAGAGTCTGCTCAGGGTCAGGTAGTATCACCGGTGAACTTTAACTCACCGGGCCAGGTGGTGATTGCCGGTAACAAAGAAGCCGTTGAACGTGCGGGTGCCGCCTGTAAAGCTGCCGGTGCCAAACGCGCACTGCCGCTGCCGGTCAGCGTGCCTTCACACTGTGCGCTGATGAAACCCGCAGCGGATAAACTGGCGGTCGCGCTGGAAAGCATTACCTTTAATGCGCCAACATTCCCGGTAGTGAATAACGTTGATGTAAAATGCGAAACCTCGCCTGAAGCGATTCGCAGTGCATTGGTGCGCCAGCTTTACAGCCCGGTTCGCTGGACTGGCTGTGTCGAATTAATGGCGGCGCAGGGCGTGACTTCGCTGCTGGAAGTGGGTCCGGGTAAAGTACTCACCGGGCTGACGAAACGTATTGTTGACACCCTGACGGCGGCGGCGGTTAATGACCCGGCCAGCCTGTCAGCGGCTATTGAACAATAACACGAGGAAAAACATGAGCTTCGAAGGAAAAATTGCGCTGGTAACCGGTGCAAGTCGCGGCATTGGCCGTGCTATTGCGGAAACGCTGGTGGCGCGCGGTGCTAAAGTCATTGGTACTGCGACCAGCCAAAGTGGCGCAGATGCGATTAGCGCTTATCTGGGCGATAACGGCAAGGGCTTGCTCCTGAACGTTACTGACTCTGCTTCCATTGAAAGCGTGTTGGAAAATATTCGTGCCGAATTTGGCGAAGTGGATATTTTAGTCAATAATGCTGGCATTACGCGTGATAATCTTCTGATGCGTATGAAGGATGACGAGTGGCAGGATATCCTGGACACCAATCTGACTTCAGTGTTCCGCCTTTCCAAGGCGGTAATGCGCGCGATGATGAAAAAACGCGTGGGCCGTATCATTACCATCGGTTCTGTTGTTGGAACCATGGGTAATGCGGGCCAGGCAAACTACGCTGCAGCAAAAGCGGGTTTGATCGGCTTCAGCAAGTCACTGGCGCGCGAAATCGCGTCACGTGGCATTACCGTTAACGTTGTTGCTCCGGGCTTTATTGAGACGGACATGACGCGTGCGTTGAGCGAAGATCAGCGTACGGGCATTCTGGCGGAAGTGCCTGCGGGTCGCCTCGGCGATGCTCAGGAAATCGCCAATGCCGTTGCATTTTTAGCCTCTGACGAGGCAGCGTACATCACTGGTGAAACGCTGCACGTCAACGGCGGAATGTATATGGTCTGATAATCACGAAAACTATTTGCGTTATTTGGGGCAAAAGCCGCAAAATAGCGTAAAATCGTGGTTTGACCAGCCGGGATTTAGTTGCATCTTTTTCAACATTTTATACACTACGAAAACCATCGCGAAAGCGAGTTTTGATAGGAAATTTAATAGTATGAGCACTATCGAAGAACGCGTTAAGAAAATCATTGGCGAGCAGCTTGGCGTTAAGCAGGAAGAAGTTGTTAACACTGCCTCTTTTGTAGAAGATCTGGGCGCTGATTCTCTTGATACCGTTGAGCTGGTAATGGCTCTGGAAGAAGAGTTCGACACCGAGATTCCGGATGAAGAAGCCGAGAAGATCACGACTGTTCAGGCTGCAATTGATTATATCAATAATCATCAGAGCTAATTGAACATCATCAGGCGGTCGCTCGACCGCCTGAGTTTTTTTAAACCCTTCCACACCGTGTCAATATTTTCCCTCCCTGGAGGACGAACGTGTCTAAGCGTCGTGTAGTTGTGACTGGTCTTGGCATGTTGTCTCCTGTCGGCAATACCGTAGAGTCCACCTGGAGTGCTCTCCTTGCCGGTCAGAGTGGCATCAGCCTGATCGACCATTTTGATACTAGTGCCTACGCAACGCGTTTTGCTGGCTTAGTAAAGGATTTTAATTGTGAAGAATTTATCTCGCGCAAAGATCAGCGCAAGATGGATGCCTTCATTCAATATGGAATTGTCGCTGGCATTCAGGCCATGCAGGATTCCGGTCTGGAAGTAACGGAAGAGAACGCTGGCCGTATCGGTGCAGCAATCGGTTCCGGGATTGGCGGTTTAGGTTTAATCGAAGAGAACCACAGTGCACTGGTTAACGGTGGACCGCGCAAAATCAGCCCGTTCTTTGTTCCGTCTACCATTGTTAACATGATTGCCGGTCACCTGACAATTATGTACGGCCTGAAAGGCCCGAGTATTTCAATTGCTACCGCCTGTACTTCTGGCGTGCATAACATCGGCCACGCTGCGCGTATAATCGCTTATAACGATGCCGATGTGATGGTCGCAGGGGGCGCTGAGAAAGCCAGCACTCCACTGGGTATGGGTGGTTTTGGTGCGGCGCGCGCGTTGTCCACGCGTAATGACAATCCTCAGGCGGCAAGCCGTCCGTGGGATAAAGATCGCGATGGCTTTGTGCTGGGCGATGGCGCTGGCATGGTCGTGCTCGAAGAGTATGAACACGCGAAAAAACGTGGCGCAAAAATCTACGCAGAGGTGGTTGGCTTTGGTATGAGCAGCGATGCCTACCATATGACGTCACCACCTGAGAATGGCGCTGGCGCTGCGCTGGCGATGGAAAACGCACTGAAAGATGCGCAACTGTCTCCGGAGCAAATTGCTTACGTCAACGCGCATGGTACCTCGACCCCGGCAGGTGACAAAGCTGAAGCCCAGGCCGTGAAATCGGTATTTGGTTCGGCAGCGAAAACGGTAATGGTCAGTTCCACTAAATCCATGACCGGTCACCTGTTAGGCGCAGCGGGTGCCGTTGAGTCTATTTACTCAATTCTGGCGTTGCGCGACCAGGTCGTGCCTCCCACCATCAACCTGGAAAACCCGGATGAAGGTTGTGATCTCGACTTTGTACCACACACAGCTCGTCAGGTTAAGGGCATGGAATACACCTTGTGTAACTCTTTCGGTTTCGGTGGCACCAACGGTTCCCTGATTTTCCGCAAAGTGTAATTCTGTCGTTATTGACCTCTGAGGCCCGCATTTGCGGGCCTTTTTTATCGCTGTTGGTCAGCGGTCCTGGCGGAACAGCTGTTGCACAAACGCAATATACGCCGGACGCCAGACATCCATTTCATGCCCCCGCCCCGGGTATGCGTGATAGTCGAATTTTATGCCGTTTTGCTCCAGCGTCTGTTTCAGCCCGGCAATATCCTGACCGGTAATAGTATCTTTTTCTCCCACCACAACCGTGAAGTGGCGTAACTGCCGGTTAATCTCATCAGGTTTTGCCAGCTGCGTGGCGACCGCGCTGTCAGGTACAGTGCTGGTACTGACGCCACTAAAAGTCGCCAGTGCGCTAAACCACTCAAGATGGCGTAAGCCGGAAACCAACGCCTGATAGCCACCTTGTGACAATCCCGCCAGTGCACGCCCGTCAGCATCCTGGCGCACATTAAAGCGCTGTGCGATCAGCGGGATGATGTCGTGGATTAACTCCGCATCGGCGGCGTTGGCGTTAGCGGGATAGAACACCTTGCGCCGCTGTTGCGGTATAAAGTCCTCCGGCGTGGTGTGGGCGGTATCGGTTTCGGTATCCGGGATCACCACCAGCATCGGTTTTATTTTTCCTTCTGCCAGCAGGTTATCCATAATCTGCGGAATACGCCCCTGATCGATTGCTGAGCGCCCACTGTCGCCAAAGCCATGATAAAAATAGAGTACCGGCAGCGGCTGTTTGCTGTGGTCGTAGCCTGGCGGCGTCCACACCGCCAGCTGCCGCTCGGCATTCAGCTGCCCGGAGTGATAAGTTAAGGTGCGTAAATCGCCATGTGGCACTGCCCGCACATCCAGCAGGCTACCCGGAACCAGAACCTGACTGGTATTCACCTGACGCTGAGGTTTGGTAAAGGTGGTGCCAGTATCAATGCTGCGAAAACCATCCACGCTGAAAAAGTACTCATACAGATTCGGCGACAGCACCGGCGAACGATAGCTCCAGATGCCAGCGGCGTCTTTATTCATCGCGTGCGCCACATAACTTTCCGGCGTGGCACCGGTAAACAGTGTGACCTTATTTGCCGACGGTGCAAACAGGCGGAAGGTCACGCTATTATCGGCGTTAACAGTGGTCACATAATCGTTCACTGCGCGATCCTGCGGCGGCAGCGTCGGGAAGCCGTCCGGCAGTGAAAGCGTTTCAGCCATCGCGCTTGATGTCAGCAGTAAACCACTCAGCAACAGTTTCAGGGCGTTTTTATTCATTATCGCTATCCTTATTAAGGTGAATTACCACCAGACCTCAGCCTGTACGCCAACGGTAAACTGATCGTCTTTATTATCGGTAAAGCGGTAGTCGGATAATGCATTATCCAGCTGATGAATCCAGGTGGTGTAAAAACGGATTTCCGGACGTGAATTCAGGATGCTGGTATCCACTTTCAGTGCGTGATACAGCGTGGTTTTATAGGCCGACTCTTTCAGGCGGGTACCGGACTGGGTTTTATTGGTCTGGCTAAACCAGCCGAGTTCCATGCCAGTCTGATTGTAGTTATCCCAAACCCATGCCGGGCGAATAACGGTACGCAGGCTTTCGAAATCGCTGTGGGCACCGCTGTCATAGCTGTAAATATCCTCGCCGCGAGAATACACCAGCGCATTGGCCATAATAATCCGGTCGCTGAGCCACACTTCACCCTGCGAAAGGGCGCGTATTGCCATGCCGTTGGTATGATCGCCATAGTAATAGCCGTTATTGCCCATTGATGGTGAGGCGGCTGAATAGTTGGAGAAGCTACTGGCAAACGAGTTATTGGCACCTTGCAGGGTAAACTCGTTAAATCCATTGTGGCTCAGTTGCTGACGCACGGTTGCTGACGCCATCCACGCATCTTTAAGCGTGTAGTAACTGTTATTGTGTTCATTCTGTTTCTGGTCGTCACTTTTATTGGCCATGGCATATTTGCCCATCAGTGCCAGTGTGCCACCTTGCCATAACGGAATATCGTGGAAGCGCAGATCGAGCGAATTAGTATTCATTTGCGTTTTGGTACTCAGATCGCGGTTATAAACATCCAGATCTTCACGGGTCAGTGAGATATCCATCTGTGCAGCGCCGAGATCCATATTCTCAATGCCGACGCCAGCGCCGGCATCGGTTCTGATACTCTTCCAGTCCAGCATCTGGATTTCATAAATCGGCAACACATGTTTACCGACCCAGAAATCGGCTTCAGGCGCAAAAGGCAGAAAGCCCCTGGTGGTCAGATAAATATCGGAGAATTGCAGAATATTTTCATTGCCCTGATTGTCACCAAACCAGCCGGCGGAATATTGCTGGCCAACATTACCATCGAGCTTGACCACCGCATGGGCGCTTTTGCCGTCCTGGTTATAGACCCGCTGGGTCAGCAACAGATCAAACCAGCCGGAGTGTTCATTACCAAAACGCCCTAACGAGCCAATGGCGTAAGATTGTGGTGAGCCGTGATTGCCGGTCGCCCAGCCGGATCGCAGGTAGCCAGAATAACTAAAGCCAATATCCTCTTTCACATACTGACTAATCTGCTTAAGCGTGACCGGCTGTGCGGCGGGGGGTTCAGTGCCTGGCACAGGGGACGAGGCGTTAGCCAAATTACCGACCAGCACCTGGCGGTTTGCCGCAGGCTGAAGCTGCGGATCAGCAGCGGGCTGAGGACGCGCAGCCACGGTAGTGTGCTGCTGTCGAACCTGCTCTTTGTAGGCGACAAACGCTGCCTTCGTTTCCGCCAGTTCTTTCTGATTACTGGCCAGCGCCTGCTCCAGTAATTCGAGCCGTTGTTCGACGCTGAGTTTTGCCGCACTGGCAGCTGGCGGTAATAATATTGCGCTTATTAGTACAGTCAGTAATTTTACCTGGTATGACTTCATGATGATCATCCTGTCAGGAATATCCACGTAATCGGTCGGAGTAATAATTTTTTTTAATTTCAGCTAATGCTGTCGGTCGCGATATTTTCGGGAGAAAGCGTCGTCGCTAAATTCAGCGCAAAAAAAAACCTAAACCCCCGGCTGGCAGTATATAAATGCCAGACCGTGGGTTTAGGTTTTGCCTGATGGACAGTAACAATCCTAAAAATATGGGCGGATATTGCCACAGGTGCGGGTTAAAACAAGCGAAACGGCGTGGCTTTGTTAGTTTTTGTGATAACAATCAAAAATTATTATCAGGTAAAAGTTTTGCTGTTTGTTCGCCGCGTTTCGCCAGATTCGGATGATTCTCTGGCTGCGGGCAGGTAATCTTAACCCCCGGAAAAAGTGGAGAAGGGCAGGGTATGGTTTGGATCAATGGTGAGCGTCAGGACAAGCTGGCAGTCAGCGATCGCGCAGTGCAGTTTGGCGATGGCTGTTTTACCACCGCGCGGGTGCGCGCGGGTAAAGTCGACTGGTTGCCTGACCATTTGCTGCGCCTGCAACAGGGTGCAAGCCGCCTGTTAATGGATGGCGTTGACTGGTCTGCGCTGGAAGCTGAAATGATTTACGCGGCGCAACAGCAGCAGGATGGCGTACTGAAAGCGGTGATTACCCGCGGCAGCGGCGGGCGAGGCTACAGTGCGGCGGGCTGTCAGCAGCCGACGCGTATTGTGTCGCTCTCCGATTATCCGGCGCACTATCATCGACTGCGTGCAAGCGGCGCGCGGCTGGCACTCAGCCCGGTGCGGCTCGGGCAAAATCCGCTGCTGGCCGGGATTAAGCATTTAAATCGCCTCGAACAGGTGCTGATCCGTACGCAACTTGAGCAGACCGGTGCCGACGAGGCGCTGGTGCTTGACACCGCAGGCAGGCTGGTGGAATGCTGTGCGGCCAATTTGTTCTGGCGCGAAGGGCAGCAGGTCTTCACGCCACTGCTGACGCAATCCGGCGTCAATGGCACAATGCGCCAGCGTATTATTATGCTGCTGGAACAACAGGGTATTCACTGGCAAGAAGTCAGCGTGGAGATGAGTGCGCTCGCCCAGGCTGATGAAGTGTTGATTTGTAATGCGCTGATGCCGATTTTGCCGGTTTATCAGATCGAAGAGTGGCGCTACTCATCGCGCCTGCTGTTTGATCTGGTAAGCCCTCATTGCTAATGAAATGGATATTGCATGATGAATAAGCGAAAAATTATCGCCGGGGCGATAGTGATTCTGGCGCTGATTGTCGCCTTTTGTTACTGGCAAGTTCGCCAGTTTGCTGCATCGCCACTGGCGATTAACCAGGAAACCATTTTTACTCTGCCTGCGGGAACCGGACGCGTGGCGCTGGAAGCTCAGCTAGAGCACGATAACATTATTCACCACAGCATCTGGTTTGGAACCTTGCTCAAGCTGGAGCCAGAGCTGGCGAAGTTTAAAGCCGGCACCTACCGGTTGCAGCCGAAGATGACGGTGCGCGAGATGCTGGCACTGCTGGCCAGCGGTAAAGAAGCGCAGTTCCCGATTCGCTTTGTTGAAGGCACTCGTTTGCAGGAGTGGATGGCAGAGTTGCGTGCGGCGCCCTACATTAAACATACGCTGAAAGATGATCAGTTCGCCACGCTGGCAGAGGCGCTGAAGCTCGACAGCGCTGACGGCGTCGAAGGCTGGTTCTATCCTGACACTTATCTGTATACCGCCAACACCACCGACGTGGCGCTGCTGAAGCGTGCCCATCAGCGGATGGTGACGCTGGTCGATACCATCTGGCAGGGTAAAATGAGCGATCTGCCGTACAAGACCCAAAACGATCTGGTTACCATGGCGTCGATTATCGAGAAAGAGACCGCGGTTAACGATGAGCGTACTAAAGTGGCCTCGGTGTTTATCAATCGCTTACGCCTGGGTATGCGGCTGCAAACCGATCCGACGGTGATCTATGGCATGGGTGAAAAGTACAACGGTAATCTGACGCGCAAAGATCTTGAGACGCCAACCGCGTACAATACCTATGTGATTAGCGGGATGCCGCCGGGGCCGATTGCGATGCCGGGCAAGGCGTCACTGGAAGCGGCCGCGCATCCGTCAAAAACCAATTACCTCTATTTTGTTGCCGATGGTAAAGGCGGACATACCTTTACCACCAATCTGGCCAGCCATAATCGGGCGGTGCAGGTTTATCGTCAGGCACTGAAGGAAAAGAATGAACAGTAAATTTATCGTCATTGAAGGTCTCGAAGGCGCCGGTAAAACCACGGCGCGTGATGCGGTCGTGGCGGTGTTAGCGCAGCATGGCATCAGCGATGTGGTATTTACCCGTGAACCCGGCGGTACACCGCTGGCCGAGAAACTCCGTGACTTGATAAAGCAGGGCATTGAAGGCGAGCAGGTGACGGATAAAGCGGAACTGCTGATGCTGTATGCCGCACGTGTTCAGCTGGTGGATACGGTGATCAAACCGGCACTGGCACGCGGTGCCTGGGTTGTCGGCGACCGTCACGATCTCTCTTCGCAAGCTTATCAGGGCGGTGGGCGCGGTCTGGATCGTCAACTGATGAATGCGCTGCGGGATACCGCGCTGGCAGATTTTGCGCCGGATTTAACCCTGTATCTGGATGTCACGCCAGAAATCGGTCTGCAACGCGCCCGTGCGCGCGGAGCGCTGGATCGTATTGAGCAGGAGTCGCTGAACTTTTTTGTGCGCACCCGCGACCGTTATCTGGAACTGGCCGCCGCCGATCCGCGTATTAAAACTATCGATGCCACGCAAAACATCGAGCAAGTGACAACGTCACTTCAGTCGGTGCTCCGGCAGTGGCTGGCGGAGCAGGCGTAATGAACTGGTATCCCTGGCTGAATCAGCCTTACCGGCAAATCGTTGAGCAGCATCAGGCGGACAGAGGTCATCACGCTTTACTGATTCAGGCATTGCCGGGTATGGGTGATGATGCACTGGTCTGGGCGCTCAGCCGCTGGCTGATGTGTCTGCAACGCGACGGGATGAAAAGCTGCGGTCAGTGCCATGGCTGTCAGTTGATGCAGGCCGGAACCCATCCGGACTGGTATAAGCTGGAAGCCGAAAAGGGCAAAAGTTCGCTGGGTATCGATGCGGTACGTGGCGTAACTGAAAAACTATATCATCATGCCCAGCAGGGCGGCGCGAAAGTGGTCTGGCTACCGGATGCCGCTCAACTGACCGAGGCTGCGGCCAATGCGCTGTTGAAAACGCTGGAAGAACCGCCGAAGAACACCTGGTTTTTCCTCAGCAGCCGCGAACCACAGCGCCTGCTGGCGACGCTGCGCAGCCGTTGCTTCGGCTGGCATCTCTCTCCGCCGCATGAGTCGCAGAGTCTTGGCTGGTTGCAGAAACAGACGCCTGCCGGCGCAGATGCCTGCACTACCGCCTTGCGTCTGAGCAGCGGCGCGCCGGCTGCGGCGCTGGCGCTGTTAGATGAAAAACTCTGGGCGCAGCGCCAGCTGCTGTGCAGCCAGCTTTCCAGCGCGCTGCAACAGGATCTGCTGAGCTTACTGCCGGTGCTGAACCATGATGATGCGGCTGCACGTATCGGCTGGCTGTGCGCACTGCTGATTGATGCCATGAAGTGGCAACAGGGCGGCGGCCAGTTTATTGCCAATGTTGATCAGCCGACGCTGATTGCACAACTCGCCCAACTGCTTCCCTCATCGGCGCTCGACAGCAGTCTGCGTAGCTGGATGACCTGTCGCGACCGGCTGTTGCATGTGGTGGCGGTTAATCGCGAACTGTTGCTCACCGAACAGCTGTTAAGCTGGGAACAAATTTTCAAACCGATATAATCGGTTCAACGCTTCAGAGAGTAATGTTATGTTTTTAGTTGATTCCCACTGTCATCTTGATGGCCTGGACTACGAAAAGGTGCACCAGAATCTTGATGATGTTCTGGCTAAAGCCGCGGCGCGCGACGTCAAATTTATGCTGGCTGTCGCCACCACTCTGCCGGGATATAAAGCGATGCAGCAGCTGATTGGCGATCGTCACAATGTGGCGTACTCCTGTGGCGTGCATCCGTTAAATCAGGATGAAGAGTATGATTTCGCCGAGTTACGCCAGCTTGCCGCCGATCCACGGGTGGTGGCAATGGGGGAAACCGGGCTGGATTACTACTATCAGGCGGAAACCAAAGCGCGCCAGCAGGCTTCATTCCGTGAACATATTCGCGTTGGCCGCGATCTGAACAAACCGGTGATCGTCCATACCCGCGATGCACGTGAAGATACGCTGGCGATCTTGCGCGACGAGCAGGTCGAAGGCTGTGGCGGGGTGCTGCACTGCTTCACCGAAGATCGTGAAACCGCC
>NZ_JRXE01000004.1:47510-48870 GCF_001267535.1 Winslowiella iniecta
ATATTTCGTTTTCTGGCATTGTTACTTTCCGTAATGCTGAAGCGCTGCGTGAAGCGGCGCGCTTTGTACCGCTGGATCGGATGCTGGTTGAGACCGATTCGCCGTATCTGGCACCGGTACCGCATCGCGGTAAAGAAAATCAGCCTGCTTATACCCGCGACGTGGCGGAATATATGGCAGTGCTGAAGGGCGTGGATGTCGAAACGCTGGCGGCGGCGACCACCCAAAACTTCTCGGATCTGTTCCATATTCCGATGTCACGCCTCGGTGCCTAATCCGCTGGCGGATTTCTTTTATAGCTCGTAATTAATAGCTAAAAGTCGTAAAGTGCAGCGCCATAAAAATGGCGTATGCACTTTTTTTTTGGCTAAAATACTGGCAATTTCTGACATTAATTTGCTGGTATAGGCTAATTAGTTCCACGAAACGTGATAGCCATCAAACAAAATAAAACGGATTTATTTTACTCTTCGTAATAAATCCAGAGAGCGCTCAGACGCTCCACCCGCAAAGGGACCTCCCCCCTTTGTCACGCGTACTGCGCGGTAAAAAAGCAATCATACTCAGGAGCTCCACAATATGTTTAAGAATGCATTTGCAAACCTGCAAAAGGTCGGTAAATCGCTAATGCTGCCGGTATCGGTTCTGCCGATTGCCGGTATTTTGCTGGGTGTCGGTTCAGCAAACTTTAGCTGGCTGCCCGCGGTTGTCTCGCATGTAATGGCGGAAGCAGGCGGTTCGGTATTTGCCAACATGCCGTTAATCTTCGCCATCGGTGTTGCGTTGGGCTTTACCAATAACGACGGTGTTTCAGCACTGGCGGCGGTGGTGGCTTACGGCATTATGGTGAAAACCATGGCGGTGGTCGCTCCACTGGTGCTGCATCTTCCGGCGGAAGAGATTGCGGCGAAACACCTTGCCGATACCGGTGTGCTCGGCGGGATTATCGCCGGTTCCATCGCGGCTTATATGTTTAACCGCTTCTATCGTATTAAGCTGCCGGAATATCTCGGCTTCTTCGCCGGTAAGCGCTTTGTGCCGATTATTTCCGGTATGACGGCAATTTTCCTTGGCGTGGTGCTGTCATTTATCTGGCCTCCGGTGGGTGCCGCGATTCAGGAATTCTCCCAGTGGGCGGCGTATCAGAACCCGGTGGTGGCATTCGGCATCTACGGTGTAGTTGAGCGCTCTCTGGTGCCGTTTGGTCTGCATCATATCTGGAACGTTCCTTTCCAGATGCAGATTGGTGAATTTACCAATGCTGCGGGTCAGGTGTTCCACGGCGATATCCCACGTTATATGGCGGGTGACCCAACGGCGGGTAAACTGTCTGGTGGCTTCTTGTTTAAAATGTACGGTC
>NZ_JRXE01000004.1:48909-90173 GCF_001267535.1 Winslowiella iniecta
GACGTCATTCCTGACCGGTATCACCGAGCCAATCGAATTCTCCTTTATGTTCGTGGCGCCGATTCTGTATGTGATCCATGCGATTCTGGCTGGCCTGGCGTTCCCAATCTGTATTCTGTTAGGCATGCGTGATGGCACCAGCTTCTCACACGGCCTGATCGACTTTATCGTACTGAGCGGTAACAGCAGCAAAATCTGGCTGTTCCCGATTGTCGGTATCGTCTACGGTCTGGTTTACTACACCATTTTCCGTGTATTGATTGCCAAACTGGATCTGAAAACGCCAGGACGTGAAGAGGCCACTACCGAGCAGAACTCCACTGCCGCCAATGAAATGGCCGCGAATCTGGTGACGGCTTTCGGTGGTAAAGACAACATCACTAACCTTGATGCCTGTATTACCCGTCTGCGCGTGAGCGTAGCCGATGTGGCGAAAGTGGATCAGGCTGGCCTGAAGAAACTGGGTGCTGCCGGTGTGGTGGTCGCAGGTTCTGGTGTGCAGGCGATTTTCGGCACTAAATCTGACAACCTGAAGACGGAAATGGACGACTATATCCGTAGTCACTAAACCAGATTTCGGGCGTAAAAAAGGGAGCGAAAGCTCCCTTTTTTTATGGTTAATCGTTACAAATAAACGCGCAAGTATTCGGTTAAGCACAGCAGCGCCATTGCCTGACCATAAGGCATGGAGGTGAGCGGGATTTGACGATAATAATCCAGATCCTGCCCCATTGCGGTGCCAAACGACACCTGCGTCAGTTCGCCGTCAGCATTGATATGGCGAATCACTCCCTGCAACGCGTTCTCCGCCATCGGCAGATAATCACGCGAGATATAGCGCTTACGCACCGCTTTCAGAATGCCATAGGCAAAACCGGCGGTGGCCGAGGCTTCCAGATAGCTGTCGCGATCGTCGATCAGCGTATGCCATAGCCCGCTTTCATGCTGATGCTGCTGTAGCGCGGCAATTTGTGTCTCCAGCACTTGCAGCAGGAAGCGGCGGGTGGCATGGTTTTCCGGCCACTCCATCAGTTCGATAAACTCCGGAATCACGATAGTCAGCCAACTGTTGCCACGCGCCCAGCGGGCGTTGGCGAAGTTGTGCTGGCCGTCAAACGTCCAGCCGTGGAACCACAGACCGGTCTGACGATCCATCAGATACTGCACATGCAGCAGGAACTGATAGCTGGCTTCCTCAATATAGTCCTGACGATTCAGCAGTTTGCCAATTTTTGCCAGTGGCAGCACGCTCATCATCAGCGTGTCGTCCCACAGCTGCTGGTGGTTTTCGTTGTTATAAACAATATGTTGCAGACCGTCAGACTGGGTGCGCGGCATTTCGTACATCACCCATTCTGCCCAGCGCTCCAGCACCGGCAGTAAGGCCGGGTTGCCGGTCTCTTCATAGCGATACGCCAGCGTCAGGAACGGACAGACAGTGTTAACGTTTTTGGTTGGCGTGCCTTCGGCCAGACGCGCGGTGAACCAGTCGTCGATAATTGCCAGCGTCTTCTGGTCACCGGTCTGCTGGTAGTAGTGATACATGCCATACAGGCCAATACCGTGCGTCCACTCCCAGCCCGCCCAGCCTTTAGTGTCGATAACACGGCCATCATCCAGCCGCAGTAAAAACTCACCGCTTTCATCGGTGATATTCACCAGGTTGTCTGTCAGCCGGGCGATCAACTGAGTCAGCTCTTCACGTGGCAGCAGAAATTCGGGCTGGCGAAGTAACGCGCTCTGTTTTACAGGGAATACCGTCATCTTTCGATCCTATCTTTTCAACGTGTGAGTGAGGGGCACTGCGCCAGTCTCTGCGCTCGGCAGCGCGGGGGCAGGTGCTTTATTGCGATTGAGGAAACCAATATTGTTGTTACCCCACAGATTCTCGTAAGGCATACCGGCCAGTACTTCCACCGTGGCACGCGCCTGAGGCGTGATGCGATCCGGCACGGCATGACCCGCTTCGCGCATTTTCAGCGTCTCTTCGCGCAGGATGCTGTGGGTTTGCAGATTCAGTTTGAAGCGCAGTGAGATAAAGAAGCCAATCGCCAATACGCAGACCGTTCCGACGCTAAGAATCAGCAGAATGGTATGGGTCACCGCTTCGCTCTGGCTGGGCTGGCCGGAGACAAAACCGGAGAGCTGCAACAGAATGCCGACAAACATCACCGCACCGGCCTGCGAGGCTTTGCGCGTCAGAGTCATAATGCCAGCGAAGATGCCTTCACGGCGCTGACCGGTAATCACTTCATCGACATCGGCGATATAGGTATAGATATTCCACGGCACATAGTTGATACCGCCACGACCCAATCCGGCAACCGCAGAAATCACCAGCAGCAGCGACAGGTTGTCGTTCATTCCGGCATACCATAATCCAGCATAAGAGAGCGCGGCACAGCCAAACAGAATCACCACCAGGCGGTAGGAGGGGGCTGGCCCAAGGCGGATACACAGCGGGATCATGCCCATTACCGCGACAAATTGCAGGATCGCCATGGTGCCCATCAGGTTGGACGCGATCTGCGCGCTTTGCATCAGCACAAACACCACATACCAGGTAAACACCGCATTAAATACGTCCTGCGCGATATAGCCGCCAAGGTACATACCCAGGTGCTGACGGAAGATGCGGATGCGGAAAGTGGACGCCAGTTCGACATATAGCCGTTTCAGGCTCTGCATCAGGGTCAGCTGACTCTTCTCTTCTTCCGCGCGGCGCGATTCAGCAGAGAAATCTTCCGGCGCACGTTCCCAGGTAAAGAACCACACCAGCGTCAGTACCACAGCACAAATCACGGAGAACACCAGGCTGGAGTAGAAGAATGAGATCGCGTTGTCCTTACCGAAAATGCCTAACAGCACGCCCGGCAGGAAAGCTGCAAGAATCGCCGACAGCTGCGCCAGCGCGATGCGCGCGCCGGAGAATTTGGTTTTCTTTTTAAAGTCATCGGTCATCTCTGGTACCAGCGTTTCATACGGCACCAGGATCATGGTGTAAACGATGTCGAACAGCAGGTAGGTCAGCAGATAATAGAGATAACTCATATCGCCAACCCACATCAGGCTGTAGCTGAACACGCAAGGAATGCCGAGCAGGATAAAGAACTTACGGCGACCGAAGCGTTTTCCCAGTCGGGTGGAGCCGAAGTTATCGGTTAAGAAGCCCATCAGCGGGCTGATCACCGCATCCAGTACGCGCGCCGCCGCGAAAATAAACGTGGCTTCAATCGGCGTCAGGCCACAGAAAGTGGTGTAGAAATAGAGTAGCCAGGCGGCCGTCAGCGCAGTGGTGCCTGCACCGAGGAAGTCACCGGAGCCATAAGCGAGGTAATGAGCTAATCCAATCTTACGAGAGGGCATATGTGTGACTCCCTGGTCATCGCCTAAGTGAAAAAACACGGAAACCGAACAACTCATACGGCCTGGCTTGAAAGTAGAGCGAGAGCGGTGGCTAAACCTTCGCAATTCTGCAATCCTGGTGATAAAAGTGGCAAAAACACAAAGAGCAGGCTGACCGGAGTCTAAATTTATAAAACGCCGTTTTATTTTTATTTAAAGACGAGTGCAAATTTGCGAGCTGTCGCACAAAAAAAGTGGCGGTGGGGCGGAGTGGGTGGGAAATGATGTAAAGCCGTGCAATTGACGAAAGAAAAGTGACTTGAAGGTTGAAAGAAAACGAATTTCTCGCTCATACTGCGTTAACTTATCTCTCTGCTAAGGATCTGCACTATGGCTGAAGAAACTATTTTTAGTAAAATTATTCGCCGTGAAATTCCGGCTGATATTGTTTATCAGGATGAGCTGGTCACTGCCTTCCGCGATATCGCGCCACAGGCTCCGACTCACCTACTGATTATCCCCAATGTGCTGATTGCCACCGCCAATGACGCCAGCGAAGCCCATGAGCAGGCGCTGGGGCGCATGATCACCGTGGCAGGCAAAATCGCCAAAGAAGAGGGGATTGCGGAAGATGGCTACCGTCTGATTATTAACTGTAACCGGCATGGTGGTCAGGAGGTGTATCATATCCATATGCACCTGGTAGGCGGTCGCCCTCTTGGGCCGATGCTTTCACATTGATTACTCAGCGGAACACCACTATGCGGCCTCTGCTTGTCGGTTTACCCCTGTTGCTGGCCCTGAGCGGTTGCAGCAGTGACCAGCCCATGATCAACACTTCGCAGTCACTGGTGATGGAGTCTGCGGTGTTGTCGGCAGGAATTATCACTGATGAACCTGATATCAGTGAACGTGATGGTCAACAACGTGCCGCCACCGTGCTGTTTAATCAGCAGGAAAAGCCGGTAACGGTTAACTATCGTTTTTACTGGTATGACGATAAAGGACTGGAAATCCGGCCTTTTGAGCGCCCGCGCACGGTAGTGGTGCCCGCCCACGCTAAAGTCGAAATCGCCTCGCAGCTGGGCAATCTGACCGCCAGCAAAGTGCGACTTTATCTCTATCTCTAAGGGGAAAATTGTGACCAGCAGTATGTATAAACTTTCCGGCGTGATGTTACTGGCGTTAATCCTCAGCGGTTGTATCACCGGTGAGCAATCGCAACAGCAACCTGCACCGGTTGAGCCGGTACAGCCGACGCAACCGGTTGAACAGCCGCCAGCAGTGCCTGAGCCGGGTGAAACCGTGCAGCCGCCGCCGAAAATTGTCACCATTAACTGGGATGCCAGCGTTCAGCCATTAGTGGCGAAAATGTTGCAGGCCGACGGCGTGACGCCGGGCAGCGTGCTGTTAGTCGACCGCATTAAAAACAGCACCAACGGTAATCTGCAGACGGCCAAAGCGACCGCCGCACTGCAAAACTCGCTGGCTAATAATGGCAAGTTTACGCTGGTAACAACGCAGCAGCTGAATACCGCAAAACAGACGCTGGGTCTGTCGGCGGAAGACAGTCTGACGTCGCGCAGTAAGGCGATTGGCCTGGCACGTTATGTTGGCGCGCAATATGTGCTCTACAGCAACGCGCAGGGTGATGTGAAATCTCCTGAACTGCAAATGCAGCTGATGCTGGTGCAGACCGGTGAAATTATCTGGTCGGGTAACGGTGACGTACAGCATTGATGCGGCGCTGCAACGGCTAATCGATCAGCAGTTTCCGGCGGCTCAGGCCGCCGGTTGCTTTTCACCGCTGGCCGGGCTGACCGGTTTAACCGGCGTAGTGACCGTCAACCAGCAACGGATACTGGCGCGACGTGAAGCGCCGCAGCCCATTCCGTTTGTCAGCCGTCGCCGCGAATATCAGCTACTCAAACGCCTGGCCGCCAGTGGCCTGGTGCCGCAGGTGTATGGCCGCAATCAGCACTGGTTACTGCTGGAGTGGTTGCCGGGTGAGGTGCTGGATGAAACGCAGTTTGCCGCGCGGCTTGATGAGCTGGCAGCGTTGATCGGTCGGCTGCATCATCAGCCGCTGAGTGGTTTTCGCCTGGCGCTGCTGCCACTGCTGGAAACTTACTGGCAGCAGTGCCGGCAGCGTACCGCTCACTGGTTACGCGCGTTACGGCGTTTACAACGCCAGGGAGAACCCCGGCCACTGCGTATTGCGCCGCTGCATATGGATATCCATGCCGGTAATCTGTTGGCGTGTGAAACGCGCCTGCGCCTGATTGACTGGGAGTATGCCGGTGACGGCGATATCGCCTTAGAGCTGGCGGCGATCACCGCAGCCAATCCGTTAACCGCAGCCCAGTGCGAGCGGCTGGTGACACAGTATGCCGTCGATAATCAGATTGATACTGACGCACTGCGGGTGCAGATGCAGCGCTGGCAGCCGTGGCTGCAATTGCTGATGGCCAGCTGGTATCAGTTGCGCGCCGAGCAGAGCGGCGATCAACCGTTTTATCAGGCTGCCGCAGACGCCTGGCGTGCGGTTTAACCACAGTTTTTCCCTTTCTCCCTCCTGCAAATCGTTTAACAATCGCCTATCATAATCGCCTGCTTTTATACAGGAATCACAATCATGATGGAGTCGACCACGCCTGGCCCGGTAATGCTGGATGTGCTGGGTTATGAACTGGATGCGGAAGAGCGCGAAATATTACAGCATCCGCTGGTGGGCGGTTTAATTCTGTTTACCCGCAACTACCACGATCCGCAGCAACTACGTGAACTGGTACGCCAGATCCGGGCTGCTTCGCGCAATCGTCTGGTGATCGCGGTCGATCAGGAAGGCGGGCGCGTGCAGCGCTTCCGCGAAGGCTTTACCACCTTACCCGCCATGCAGGCCTTTGCCGCGTTACACGATAGCGCAACGGCCGGTGAGCTGGCGCAGCAGGCAGGCTGGCTGATGGCGTCAGAAATGATTGCCATGGATATCGATATCAGTTTTGCGCCGGTACTGGATATTGGTCATATCAGCGCGGCCATCGGTGAGCGCTCATTCCATGAAGATCCGGCGATTGCGCTGGCGGTGGCGCGTCGTTTTATTGACGGGATGCACGAAGCGGGGATGAAGACCACCGGTAAGCATTTCCCCGGCCACGGTGCGGTCAGCGCCGATTCGCATAAAGAGACGCCGCGTGACGGGCGTGACGAAGCCGAGATCCGTCAGCATGATATGCAGATTTTCCGGCAACTGATTAATGAGCAGGCGCTGGATGCCATTATGCCGGCGCACGTGATCTACACTGAAGTCGATGCGCGTCCGGCCAGCGGTTCGCCGCACTGGCTGAAAACCGTGCTGCGTGGTGAGCTGGGCTTTGATGGCGTGATCTTCTCTGACGATTTGTCGATGGAAGGCGCAGCCATTATGGGCAGCTACGCCGAGCGCGGTCAGGCTTCGCTGGATGCCGGTTGCGATATGATTCTGGTCTGCAATAATCGCGCTGGTGCGGTGAGCGTGCTGGATAATCTGGCACCCACCCAGGCTGAACGCGTCAGCCAGCTGTATCATCGCGGCACCTTTACCCGTCAGGAACTGCTGGCCTCATCACGCTGGAAAACGGCGAATCATCAGTTGAGTCAGCTACATGAGCAGTGGCTGGCGCATAAGGCGGCGCTGGGCCAGCGCTAGCACCGGCAAAACCTGTCAGCGATCAATATCGTGAGCGCTGGCAGGTTATACTATCAGAGTGGGTTTGCGTGTCGGCAGCTTAGGGTGTCGGGCAACCTGTCCGGCAGTAACAATCAGCGGCGAGGATTACGATGATCATCTATCTGCACGGTTTTGATTCAAACAGTCCGGGTAATCATGAAAAAGTGCTGCAACTGCAATTTATCGACCCTGATGTACGTTTACTGAGCTACAGTACTCTGCATCCGAAACATGATATGCAGCATTTGTTAAAAGAGACCGATAAGATGCTGCGGTTAAATGTCGATGAGCGGCCGCTGATTTGCGGTGTCGGTCTGGGGGGGTACTGGGCGGAGCGAATCGGCTTTCTCTGTGATATTCGCCAGGTGATCTTTAATCCCAATCTGTTTCCCGGCGAGAACATGACGGGCAAAATCGACCGCCCGGAAGAGTACCTGGATATCGCCACCAAATGCGTCAGCAACTTCCGCGAGAAGAACCGCGATCGCTGCCTGTCAGTGCTGTCACGCCATGACGAAGTGCTTGATAGTCAACGCAGTGCACAGACGTTGCAGAGCTTTTATGAGATTGTCTGGGACGAGGCGCAAAGCCATAAGTTCAAGAATATTTCCCCGCATTTACAACGTGTTAAAGCGTTTAAAACCCTCGGGTAACGCCGTGGTTCTGGCCGACTGCGGGTCGGCCATAATAAGTTTTATGCGTAATAATCCGAGTTTAATCAATAAAAATTGACCTTAATCAATTTTGGTATGACCAAGTTACCCGCCCATGTTATCCTGCCTTCAGATAGCGATTTAAGTTCGCCAACCCTATGTTAATTAAGGATATTATTTAACCTTTAATTAACGATTGGTTCACATTTTGAGGGAGGTCGTTTGACTACACCAATGAAGAAAATTGTCATCGTAGGTGGTGGTGCCGGTGGACTGGAGCTGGCTACCCAGCTTGGTCACAAACTGGGCCGCAAGAACAAAGCCGAAATCACGCTGGTCGACCGTAACCACAGTCATCTGTGGAAGCCGTTGTTACATGAAGTTGCTACCGGTTCCCTGGACGAAGGCATTGATGCGCTGAGTTATCTGGCGCATGCGCGTAACCATCATTTCCAGTTTCAGCTGGGAACGGTGACCGACCTCAATCGTGAAACCAAACATCTGCATCTCGCTGAAATTCGCGATGCGCAGGGCGAATTGCTGGTGCCGGCGCGCGAGCTGGCTTATGACACGCTGGTGATGGCGCTGGGAAGTACCTCTAATGACTTTGGTACACCGGGTGTGAAAGACCACTGCATCTTCCTCGACAACCCGCACCAGGCGCGTCGTTTCCATAATGAAATGCTGAACCTGTTCCTGAAATTCTCCTCGAATGAAGGCGTACGGGAGAAGGTCAATATCGCTATCGTGGGTGGCGGTGCGACCGGAGTGGAACTGTCTGCCGAATTGCACAATGCGGTGAAACAGCTGCATAGCTATGGCTATAAAGGGCTGGATAATCAGGCACTAAATGTCACGCTGGTTGAAGCGGGTGAGCGTATTCTGCCGGCGTTACCGCCGCGTATCTCGACCGCCGCCCATCAGGAGCTGACCAAGCTTGGCGTGCGCGTGTTGACGCAAACCATGGTGACCAGCGCCGATGCCAAAGGGCTGAACACCAAATCCGGTGAGTTTATTGAAGCGGATTTGATGGTATGGGCGGCCGGTATTAAGGCGCCAGATTTTATGAAAGATTTGGGGGGGCTGGAAACTAACCGCATCAATCAGCTCGTCGTCAGCGAAACCTTACAAACCACGCGTGATGAAAATATCTATGCCATCGGTGACTGCGCTTCCTGCGCACTGCCGGGCGGCGGTTTTGTGCCGCCACGCGCACAGTCTGCGCATCAGATGGCATCCCGTGCGCTGGAAAATATTCTGGCGCAGATGAAAGGGCAGACGCTGAAACCTTACGTCTATAAAGACCACGGTTCACTGGTTTCGCTCTCCCGTTTCAGTACCGTTGGCAGTCTGATGGGTAATCTTATGCGTGGCTCAATGATGGTGGAAGGGCGCATTGCCCGTTTCGTCTATATCTCGCTGTATCGTATGCACCAGATTGCGCTGCACGGTTATTTTAAAACCGGCCTGATGATGCTGGTGGGCAGTATTAACCGGGTGATTCGTCCGCGGCTGAAACTGCACTAAGCAATATGGCGGGGGCCCTCCCGCCATTCCAGCCGGTTATTAATCCTTTTTCACGCTTTATCTCCTGTCCTGCTCCCGTTTATTTCCGTCATTCCTTCCAGGAACACTCCTAAAAGACTTTCCTGAATACTTTCGTCCATTTATCTGATTGTTCGATTGCCCCACCTTCTGCAAAATCCATTGCAAGTACCACGGCGCGTCGCGCACGCCGAGTCGGCCAAAATTGCAAGGGAACGCGCAATGGCAAAACAATGCGCGGTAACAATGTCAGGAGGATTTCCTGTGAATAAATCAATGTTGGCGGGTATTGGTATCGGTGTTGCAGCTGCGCTGGGTGTTGCTGCGGTCGCCGGAATGAATATGTTTGACAGTGGCCCGCAATATGCTCAGGTGCTCTCGGCAACGCCGATTAAAGAAACCATTAAGAATCCGCGTCAGGAGTGCCGCAACGTCACCTTAACGCATCGTCGTCCGGTACAGGATGAAAACCGCATTGCCGGTTCGGTGCTGGGTGCCGTCGCAGGTGGCGTATTGGGACATCAGTTCGGCGGTGGACGTGGCCGCGATGTTGCCACGGTTGCAGGCGCACTGGCCGGTGGCTACGGCGGTAATCAGGTACAGGGCGCTCTGCAGGAGCGTGACACCTATACCACCACTGAGCAGCGCTGCAAAACGGTCTACGATAAGCATGATAAAATGCTCGGTTACGACGTAACCTATAAAATTGGTGATCAGCAGGGCAAGGTGCGGATGGAAAACGACCCGGGAACCCGCATTCCGCTGGATAATAAAGGCCAGCTGGTGCTGAATAATAAGGCGTAAACTGGCGCTTAACCGTGCTGGTTGAGTCTGATTAAAATCCGTAAACGTGTTGGCGTTTACGGATTTTTTTATGGGGAATGGGCTGAGTGAGTTGTGGGTTAAGATCGCGGTGCACTGAGGTCAGTGAACGATGCCGAAATCCTGCTTATAAGTTCAACAGGATTTCGGCACAGGGTCAGTCCAAATGATTTCAGACCTTAAGCAGTTTCACCGTGGCATCCACATCTATCTCATCTTCCGAGAAGATTAACGTCGTTCCCTGGAAGGTGGTGATCGCCAGTTTTTTCAACGAGCGCATTTCACCCGGCTGAGCGGAAGATTTCGGCCTGATACTACTCATCAGTATACCCACAGACAGCACCGTATTTTCTTTATCAATACGGGTATCGGCAGGCACTTCTTCACTGTAAACCAGGTAAGACTTGATCGACGTGAGCTTAAGGCGCTCGCCCGCGATATAGATGTATTTGCTTTCCGGTGCGACTTTCACGGCATACGCTGACAAACCCTTGTTATTCGTGGTGGGTTCGAAAGTTACCGCGGCATCTTTCTTAATCAACTCAGGGTTGGCAACCTTAATCACATGAAAATAACGGTTATCACCGTTTTCATCTTTGATAAATCCAAAACCTTTATCTTGAAACCAGGTTGTGATCGTTCCGTTCATCGCCATTACCGCCTGTTTAATCGTTTATCTACTGAATTTTTGCAGCGCGCAGTGTAAAACACATTGCCTGCGCAGACTACGTCTTTGGCTTAAGTCTGGACGATAAATTTCTGGTTGGCGAGTGGGCGGCAGGCCAGGGGCGGGTGGAGAAGCCGGAGAGTGCTGCGATTTAAGCGCGGCTGAAGATCGCGGGGATGGGCAAGGGGGCCGTGAATCCTGTGGGGCAGGGACTGCTGCAACAATGCTGGCCCTGCACCAGATCATGAATATGACTCATGCTGTAATGAAATTAAATCACTTTTACTCAATCAATGACTCTGGCATAAAGTATGCACAGCTATTCGCTCCAGACATTATGAAGACGACTGAATAAGAAAACCAGAAGAGAAAATGCTGAAAAAGCAAGAAATTAATTCGGGTTTTATATCAGAAATTAGGATGCCAGATCGCGATGAATAAAGAATTTACATTTACTATCAAAAGCATTTCTTTCGATGAGAATTATAACCCCTCCGAAAATACGCGTATCACTACCAACTTTGCTAATTTGGCAAGAGGTGAGAAACGCCAGGATAACTTGCGCAACACCCTGGTGATGATTGACAATCGTTTCAATTCATTGGCACATTGGGATAATCCCAAGGCAGATCGCTATTCTGTCGAGCTTGAAATCATTACTGCTCAGTTGAATATTAGTCTTGAAGGTAAGGCCGATACCTTCCCAGTGATTGAAATATTGAAAACAAATATCGTTGATAAAAAGACCAATGAACGCTTTGAAGGCATTTTAGGAAATAATTTTTCCTCTTATGTGCGAGATTATGATTTTAGCGTTTCACTGCCAGAGCACAATAAGAATCAATCTGAATTTAGCCTTCCGGGTAATTTTGGTGAATTACATGGAAATATCTTTAAAAACTTCGTTAACTCAGATGTTTATAAAGAAAACTTTAATAAAAAGCCCGTTATATGCTTAAGTGTTTCAAGTAAAAACACCTATTATCGTACGGGGAATCAACATCCGGTTTTAGGTATCGAATATCAGCAGGATGAGCTTTCTTTGACTGATGAATATTTCGCAAAAATGGGATTGCGGGTTCGCTACTTTATGCCTGAGAACAGTGTTGCGCCATTGGCTTTTTATTTTACTGGCGACTTACTCACTGATTACACTAATCTTGAGCTGATTAGTACCATCAGTACGATGGAGACTTTTCAAAAGATTTACCGACCTGAGATTTACAATGCTAATTCCCCAGCAGGAAAACAGTATCAACCAAGCTTGAATTACCAGGATTATTCATTAACTCGAATTGTTTATGATCGAGAAGAACGTAGCCAGTTGGCTATTGAGCAGGGGAAGTTTACTGAGGAATATTTCATTAAACCCTACCAAACTGTTCTTGAACAATGGTCTGCTAATTCCGTTCTTTGATTAACCAAAAATACAAGGTCATCTATTATGAAAAAATTATTACCTACTTCGACTGCTGGCAGCTTACCTAAGCCCTCCTGGCTTGCGCAACCTGAAACGCTTTGGTCACCCTGGAAATTGCAAGGTCGGGAATTAATTGACGGCAAACAAGATGCTCTACGTTTGTGCCTGGAAGATCAACAACTGGCAGGTATTGATATTGTCAGTGATGGCGAGCAAACGCGTCAACATTTTGTCACGACGTTTATTGAGCACCTCAGCGGAGTTGATTTCGAGAAACGTGAGACGGTTAAAATTCGTAATCGCTACGAAGCGAGTGTGCCGACAGTCGTTGGCCCTGTGAGTCGCCAAAAACCGGTTTTTGTTGAGGATGCCAGGTTTTTACGCCAGCAAACCACGCAACCTATTAAATGGGCCTTACCAGGGCCGATGACTATGATAGATACGCTCTATGATAACCACTATAAAAGTCGCGAAAAACTCGCCTGGGAATTCGCTAAAATTCTTAATGAAGAAGCCAAAGAATTAGAGGCTGTGGGTGTTGATATTATCCAATTTGATGAGCCAGCCTTTAATGTGTTCTTTGATGAAGTGAATGATTGGGGAATTGCCACTTTAGAAAGAGCAATTGAAGGGCTTAAATGTGAAACTGCTGTACACATTTGCTACGGCTATGGCATCAAAGCCAATACAGACTGGAAAAAAACGTTGGGGACAGAGTGGCGACAATATGAAGAGATCTTCCCCAAGCTGCAAAAATCTAATATCGATATCATTTCACTGGAATGTCAAAACTCGCATGTCCCAATGGAGCTAATGGAGCTCATTCGGGGTAAAAAGGTGATGGTTGGCGCCATTGACGTGGCAACCAATACCATCGAGACCCCAGAGGAAGTCGCCGCTACGCTTCGAAAAGCGCTGCAATTTGTAGACGCCGACAAACTCTATCCTTGCACCAATTGTGGTATGATTCCTTTACCTCGTGGAGTAGCAAGAGGCAAACTGGATGCTTTAAGCGCAGGCGCAGAAATCATTCGAAAAGAACTCCTGGCGAAATAACTTCGCCAAATATTAGAAAATTTGAAGGGAACTCAGTCCGGCTTGAGCGATCTGATCACTCGCCAAATATCCTTAACCACCAACCGGACTGAGTGATAATGAACATATTCAGCAACCGCACTTCCTGCCCGAGCGATTTCTCAGCTCCAACCGACATTAGCACTTCATCAGCTCATGGCCCTGTAAGAGAAATATCCATTCCAGCAGTAAGCTCCAGCAGGTTAGCGGCCATATCATTGGCCTGAAAATTCATAAATTCCTGGTCATGGGTTCTTACGCCGCCGGTTAAAAAAATGCCTGACTCTCCAGTCAGGCATTTACTCATTAAGTCACGTCACCGACACCTTATCAGGCCGCATTCTCCAGCAGCTGCCCCATAAAGTCGCGCACCCACTTCATCCGTAACTTACGCTCGCTAAGATCGCGGATAAACTTCAGCCGCGTCGGGCCATCCAGCCGCCAGTGCTGCGGCTCTTTTTGCAGCAGGCCAATCAGCCAGCCGGGATCGACTTTGTTCTTCTCAGCGAATTCGATAAAGCCGCCTTTTTCATTGCCTTCGATACGGCGCACGCCCAGCTTCTGCGCGGTTAAACGCAATCCGGCGATATCCAGCAGGTTACGCGCTGCATCCGGCAGCAGACCGAAACGATCGATCAGTTCAACTTTCAGGTCTTCCAGCTCGCCGTCAGTCTGGGCGCTGGCAATCCGTTTGTAGAATGACAGGCGGGTATTCACGTCCGGAATAAAATCGTCCGGCAACAGCGATGGCATCCGCAGTTCGATGTCTGTCTGGCTGCTGGTCAGATCTTCAAGCGACGGTTCGCGACCCTCTTTCAGCGCATCAACCGCATTTTCCAGCAGTTCCATATACAGTGAGAAACCAATGGTTTCCATCTGGCCACTCTGATCTTCGCCCAGCAATTCACCGGCACCGCGAATCTCCAGATCGTGGGTCGCCAGCGCAAATCCGGCACCCAGGTCTTCCAGTGAGGCAATCGCTTCCAGACGCTTGTGCGCATCGGTGGTCATCGCTTTCGGATGTGGCGTCAGCAGCCAGGCATAAGCCTGGTGATGCGAACGACCGACGCGACCGCGTAACTGGTGCAGCTGCGCCAGGCCGAAGTGGTCAGCACGCTCAATGATAATGGTATTGGCGGTGGCGATATCAATCCCGGTTTCAATGATGGTGGTACACACCAGCACATTGAAACGCTGGTGATGGAAATCGTTCATTACCCGTTCCAGATCGCGCTCGCGCATCTGCCCGTGACCAATGGCAATACGCGCTTCCGGCACCAGTTCCGCCAGCCGCTGCGAGGCTTTCTCAATGTTTTCAACATCGTTGTACAGGTAGTACACCTGGCCGCCACGCAAGATTTCACGCAGGATCGCTTCACGCACCACCAGGTCATCATATTCGCGCACAAAGGTTTTCACCGCCAGGCGGCGCGCCGGTGGGGTGGCGATAATCGACAGATCGCGCATCCCGCTCATCGCCATATTCAGCGTGCGTGGAATCGGGGTGGCGGTCAGCGTCAGGATATCCACGTCAGCGCGCATCGCTTTAATGCGCTCTTTATGACGCACACCGAAGCGGTGCTCTTCGTCGACAATCAGTAATCCGAGGTCGCGCCACTTGATTTCGCTTTGCAGCAATTTATGGGTGCCGATCAGAATATCAATCTTGCCTTCGCGCGCTTGCTCAAGGATCTGCGCCTGCTCTTTCGCGGTACGGAAACGCGACAGCATCTCAATACGCACCGGCCAGTTGGCAAAGCGGTCGCGGAAGTTATCGTAATGCTGTTGCGCCAGCAGGGTGGTGGGCACCAGCACCGCCACCTGTTTATGGTTTTCAATCGCCAGGAAGGCGGCACGCATCGCCACTTCGGTTTTACCAAAGCCAACGTCACCACACACCAGTCGATCCATTGCCAGCGGCTGACACATATCACTGAGTACCGCATTGATCGCCTGCGCCTGATCCGGCGTGGTGTCAAACGGGAAGCTTTCACAAAACAGCTGATACTGTTCGCGATCGTGTTTAAAGGCAAAGCCGGTTTTAGCGGCACGCTGTGCATAGATATCCAGCAGTTCGGCGGCGACGTCTCGCACTTTCTCCGCCGCTTTCTGACGCGCGCGTGACCACGCATCGCTGCCGAGTTTGTGCAGCGGCGCATTTTCGTCGGCACCGCCAGCATATCGGCTGATCAGATGCAGTGAGGAGACCGGCACATACAGTTTGGCATCACCGGCATAGGCCAGCATCAGATATTCCGCTTTGATACCGCCGGTTTCCAGCGTGGTCATCCCTAAATAGCGACCGACACCGTGTTCCAGATGCACCACCGGCTGGCCTTCATGCAGCTCAGCGAGGTTGCGGATTAAAACGTCCGGGTTAATGGTGCGGCGGCTGTCCTGACGGCGGCGCGTTACGCGCTCACCCAACAAATCGCTTTCGCAGATCAGCGCACGCTGGCGCAGGCCATCAATAAAGCCGCGTTCGCTAGCACCAATAATCAGGTAGTGGCCCGGCTGGCTGGCCTCATCGAGGCGATGAAGGGTTTTCGGCAGCACTTTAATCCGTGCCAGGAGCTCTTGTAATGCTTCGCGGCGGCCTTCACTCTCGACCGAGAAGATTACCGCGCCGGTGAATGTCTCAAGAAAACGGCGCAAATTATCCAGCGGCGCTTTGGCCTGTGCCTGCACCGCCAGATCCGGTAACGTCTGGTAATCCAGATTGGTATTGGCGGCTTTAGCTGGCAACATCTCGTTGCTAAGCTGAATCCGTGGCCAGTTCTTCAGCTCACTGAACAGCTGGTCGGTGCGTAACCACAGATTTTCCGGCGCTAACAGCGGGCGCATCGGGTCGACGCGGCGATTCTCATAACGCGCATTAACATCCAGCCAGAAACGGTCAGCACTGCTTTCCAGATCGCCAGTATTCACCACCAGCGTATTATCTGGCAGATAGCTGAACAGCGGCGGCAGCGGCTGATCAAAGAACAGCGGTTGCCAGTATTCGATACCGGAAGGCAGCGTGCCTTTGCTGACTTGCTGATAGATATGTTCGGCTTCGCGCTTAACGTCAAACTTCTCGCGCCACTGGCTGCGAAACAGTTCGATAGCCGCTTTATCGGTAGGAAATTCATGTGCCGGCAATAAATTAATCGCGTCGACTTCTTCCAGCGTGCGCTGTGAATCGACGTCGAAAATGCGCAGACTGTCGATTTCATCATCAAAGAAGTCAATACGATAAGGCTGATCGCTGCCCATCGGGTAGAGATCGAGCAGTGCGCCACGCGTGGCGTATTCGCCGTGTTCCATGACCTGATCGACACTGCGATAGCCAGCCTGTTCCAGCTGGCTGCGCAGCGTATCACGTGATAACAGCTGACCTTTCTGCATCACCAGCGCATGACCGTGCAAAAAACTGTGCGGGCAAACGCGCTGCATTAGCGTGTTGACTGGCATAATCAGCACACCGCGTTGCAGCGTCGGTAACTGATACAGCGTCGAAAGACGGGATGAGATGATTTCCTGATGCGGTGAGAAGCTGTCGAACGGCAGCGTTTCCCAGTCGGCCAGGCTAATCACTGGCTGGTCAGTAAACTGTTGGATTTCATCGTGCAGGCGCAGCGCATTCTGCATATCCGGGGCAATCAATAACACCGGCCCACGATGACGCTCAATGATTTCAGCACATTCAACGGCACAAGCCGCACCGGTCAGCTGCCCAAGCAGGGAGCGATCGCCGGCTTTCTCAGGCAGGGAATAGCGAGTCTGTTCTGGCATAGTCGGTTCGACGTTCTCTTGATTGATTCTATGGCGGTAATGATTTCACAGAACGCGTCAGGGATCACCTGATCGCGACCGGATTTTTAATCAGACGAATCAAGCGCAAAAGCCTGAGGATAGCGTCAGGAAGCGCTATTTCGTCGACTGCTGAGTGTAGTGCATTTTTGGCCGATCAATATTGGCCCAGCACAAATCTGATTCAAGATGATAGCTGTGGTTGCCATCATCCCATTTAATGTAGTAACCGGTCGGGGAGTCTCCCTGATCGAAGACGTTAACCACCACGCCTTTAATATGGCCGGTTTTATGTTTAACAATACTGCCTTTGGGATATCTGAACATGGTACGACTCCCTGCGTTAACGGGCGATAAATCCTGATCCACATACCATTATTATAGTTTATCGCTGATAACCCTGGACGTTCAGAGGCATTAAAACCCCGGCGCTGACGATAATTTCATCAGTCAGTCGCCTGCCTGCACTATCTTTACAGGGTTTCCAGCAGACTCAGAGGCTTAGAGGTTCCATAAAGCGGGCCGCTCCTTTATCATCCTTATCACTTTGCATTAGCAACCGCCATAAGACGGATTACATGTATCAACCTGTTGCGTTATTTATCGGTCTGCGTTACATGCGCGGACGAGCGTCAGACCGCTTTGGTCGGTTTGTCTCCTGGCTTTCCACAATCGGCATTACGCTGGGCGTGCTGGCGTTGGTTACCGTTCTGTCGGTAATGAACGGTTTTGAGCGCGAGCTGGAAAACAATATTCTTGGTCTGATGCCGCAGGCGCTGGTCACCAGCGACAAAGGATCGGTCAATCCTCAACAACTCCCGGCAGAGAGCCTGAAACTTCAGGGCGTCAGCCGCGTTGCGCCGTTAACCACCGGTGATGTGGTGTTACAAAGCGCGCGCAGCGTGGCAGTCGGGGTGATGCTTGGCATCCAGCCTGATGAGCAGGATCCGCTGACGCCGTATCTGGTTAACGTGAAACAGCAGGATCTGCAGGCCGGGCAGTATAACGTCATTCTTGGCGAACAACTGGCCGGGCAGCTGGGTGTGAAACGCGGTGATTCGATTCGCCTGATGGTGCCGTCTGCCAGCCAGTTTACGCCGATGGGCCGCCTGCCAAGCCAGCGTCTGTTTAATATTATCGGCACCTTTGCCGCCAACAGTGAAGTTGATGGTTATCAGATTCTGGTTAACCAGCAGGATGCTTCACGCCTGATGCGCTATCCGGCGGGTAATATCACCGGCTGGCGTTTATGGCTCGACCAGCCACTCTCCGTCGATACCCTGAGCCAGCAAAAACTGCCCGACGGCATGGTGTGGAAAGACTGGCGCGAACGCAAAGGCGAGCTGTTCCAGGCGGTGCGCATGGAGAAAAATATGATGGGCCTGCTGCTGAGCCTGATCGTAGCGGTCGCCGCATTTAACATTATTACCTCGCTTGGCCTGCTGATTATGGAGAAGCAGGGCGAAGTGGCGATACTGCAAACCCAGGGTCTGACGCGTCGGCAGATTATGCTGGTGTTTATGGTGCAGGGCGCCAGCGCCGGTATTATCGGTGCGCTGCTGGGCGCGTTGCTCGGCGTACTACTCGCCAGCCAGCTGAATAATCTGATGCCGGTGATTGGCATTTTCCTTGATGGCGCTGCGCTGCCGGTCGCGATTTCGCCGTGGCAGGTGGTAGCCATTGCGCTGACCGCGATGGTGGTGGCGCTGCTTTCGACGCTTTATCCTTCCTGGCGCGCTGCCGCCGTACAACCCGCTGAGGCTTTACGCTATGAGTAATTCGATCCTGTTGCAGTGTAACGATCTGTGCAAACGCTATCAGGAAGGCAGCGTGCAGACAGATGTGCTGCGCGATGTGTCATTCAGCATTGAGCCGGGTGAAATGATGGCGATTGTCGGCAGCTCTGGCTCCGGTAAAAGTACCCTGATGCATCTGCTGGGCGGTCTGGACTCACCGACCTCCGGTGAAGTGGTGTTTGATGGCAAATCGCTGAACAGCCTGTCGTCATCGGCCAAAGCCGAGCTGCGTAACCGCGAGCTCGGCTTTATCTATCAGTTTCACCACCTGCTGCCGGACTTCACCGCGCTGGAAAATGTGGCGATGCCGCTGCTGATCGGCAAAGTGAATAAAGCCGAAGCGCAGGAAAAAGCGCGTGCAATGCTCAGCGCGGTCGGGCTGGAGAAACGCGCGGCGCATCGTCCTTCTGAACTGTCAGGCGGCGAGCGGCAGCGTGTGGCGATTGCCCGTGCGCTGGTGAACAATCCGCGTCTGGTGCTGGCGGACGAACCGACCGGTAACCTCGATGCGCGCAATGCTGATGCCATTTTCGACCTGCTGGGCGAACTGAATGTGCGTCAGGGAACCGCGTTTCTGGTGGTGACTCACGACCTGCATCTGGCAAAGCGCCTGAAGCGCCAGATGGAGATGCGCGACGGTCAGCTCAGGGGTGAACTGACGCTGGCAGGAGCGTTGTAATGGCTTCTTCTTTATCGCTACTGCTGGGATTACGCTTCAGCCGCGGCCGTCGGCGGGGCGGCATGGTATCGCTGATTTCGGTGATCTCCACCGTCGGTATCGCACTGGGTGTGGCGGTGTTAATCGTCGGCCTGAGTGCGATGAACGGTTTTGAGCGTGAACTGAATAATCGTATCCTGGCGGTGGTGCCGCACGGTGAAATCGAGCCGGTTAATCAGCCGTTTAGCGGCTGGCAGGGCATGATTCCGCGTATTGAGAAGGTGCCGGGCATTGCTGCCGCTGCGCCTTATATTAATTTTACCGGTCTGATTGAGAGCGGTGCCAAACTGCAGGCAATTCAGGTTAAGGGGGTTGACCCGCAACAGGAAACGCACCTTAGTGCGCTACCCAAATTCGTGCAGAATAATGCCTGGGCCAGCTTTGCTGCCGGCAAACAGCAGGTGATTATCGGCAGTGGCGTGGCAAAATCGCTCGGTCTGAAGCAGGGCGACTGGCTGACGATTATGATCCCAAACAGCGATACTGAGCACAAACTGTTGCAGCCGAAGCGGGTGCGTTTGCAGGTCAGCGGGATTTTACAGCTGAGCGGCATGCTCGATCACAGTCTGGCCATGGTGCCACTGGTGGATGCTCAGCAGTATCTGGCGATGGGTGAGAACATTACCGGGATTGCCATTAAGGTTAACGATCCGTTTAGCGCCAACAAGCTGGTGCGCGATGCCGGTGAAGTCACTCAGTCTTATGTCTATCTGCGCAGCTGGGTCGGCACTTACGGCTATATGTATCGTGATATTCAGATGATCCGCGCGATTATGTATCTGGCGATGGTGCTGGTGATTGGCGTGGCCTGCTTTAATATTGTGTCGACGCTGGTAATGGCGGTGAAAGATAAAAGCAGTGATATCGCGGTGTTGCGTACACTCGGCGCGAAAGATGGACTGATCCGCGCGATCTTTGTCTGGTACGGCCTGATGGCGGGCTTACTCGGCAGCGTTAGCGGTGTGGTGGTCGGCGTGCTGGCGGCGCTGAATCTGACCAGCGTGATCAACGGCATTGAAACGCTGATCGGCCATCAGTTTCTCTCCGGCGATATCTATTTTATCGATTTCCTGCCGTCGGAACTGCATTGGACCGATGTGTTCTCGGTACTGGCGACGGCCATTGTCCTTAGCCTGCTCGCCAGCTGGTATCCGGCTCGCCGCGCCAGTCGTATCGACCCGGCGCGAGTGTTAAGCGGCCAATAATACCGGTATCGAAGGGGATAAGCGCATGTATTACGGCCTCGATATGGGCGGCAGCAAAATCGCCCTCGGTGTTTACGATGCACAACGCCAGCAGCAGTGGACTAAACGCGTGGCAACGCCGCGTGATGATTATCAGCAACTGCTGGCAACGCTGGAACAGTTAGTGCTGGAGTCCGACAGCATCAGCGGCCAGCGTGGCAGCGTCGGCATCGGTGTGCCGGGCCTGCCGGTACCGGATGATGGCACCCTGTTTACCGCCAATGTGCCAGCCGCACGCGGCAGAACCCTGGGCGCCGATCTGTCGCAACGCTTACAGCGCGAAGTGCGCATTGATAATGATGCAAACTGCTTTGCGCTCTCCGAAGCCTGGGATGAGGAATTCCAGGCTTATCCGGTGGTATTCGGACTGATTCTGGGTACCGGCGTCGGCGGCGGATTAATTGTTGATGGTAAACCGGTGACCGGGCGCAACTACATTACCGGTGAATTTGGCCATCTGCGTTTGCCGATCGACGCGCTTGAGGTGCTTGGTCACGATACTCCACTACTGTCCTGTGGCTGCGGTAAACGCGGCTGTATTGAATCTTATCTCTCCGGGCAGGGTTTTTCCTGGCTCTGGCAGCACCATAATCAGCAGACTCTCAGTGCACCTGAAATTATCACCCGTTATTATCAGGGTGATAAACTGGCGCTGGCCCATACCGAGCGTTATCGTGAGTTGTTAGCGGTTTGCCTTGGCAATTTGCTGACGCTGCTCGACCCGCACCTGGTGGTGTTGGGCGGGGGGCTGTCAAATTTCGACGCTCTCTATGAAGGGCTGGAGCAGCGGGTGGCAAAGCACCTGTTACCGGTGGCGAAACCACCGCGCTTTGCTAAAGCCCGTCATGGCGATGCAGGAGGAATGCGCGGCGCCGCATTCCTCCATCTTAAGTAATCAAAGGAGTTTTTATGCGCACACCCCGTCGCCGACTGCGACTCGCACGCTACAAAAAGACCAAGCGTCAGATTCATCAACGCTTTCGTCAGCGCATTTTCGAGCGCGACCGTAGCGCTGAGCTGGCGGCGCATCCGCTGCCGCGCGTGGTGGTTCTGACGGGCGCCGGGATTTCGGCTGAATCTGGCATTCGTACTTTCCGCGCCAGCGATGGCCTGTGGGAAGAGCATCGGGTTGAGGACGTGGCGACGCCGGAAGGTTTTGCCCGCGATCCGGCGTTGGTACAGGCGTTTTATAACGCCCGTCGCCAGCAGTTGCAGCAGCCGGACATTCAGCCAAATGCGGCGCATCAGGCGCTGGCGGAGCTGGAATCGGTGCTGGGCGACAGTTTCCTGTTGGTGACGCAGAATATTGATAACCTGCATGAGCGTGCTGGCAGCGAGCGGGTAATCCATATGCACGGCGAACTGCTGAAAGTGCGCTGCTCGATGAGTGGGCAGGTGCTGGACTGGACAGAAGATGTGAAGCCAGGCGACCGCTGCCACTGCTGCCAGTTCCCGGCGGTGCTGCGCCCGCATGTGGTGTGGTTTGGCGAAATGCCGCTGGAGATGGATGAGATCTATCAGGCCATTGAGCAGGCGGATTACTTTGTCGCGATTGGTACGTCAGGCCATGTCTATCCGGCGGCGGGTTTTGTTCACGAAGCGAAATTGCAGGGTGCGCATACCGTAGAGTTGAATCTGGAGCCAAGCCAGGTGGGCAGCGAGTTCGAAGAGAAAAAATACGGTCCGGCCAGTCAAGTGGTGCCGCTTTATGTGCGCACATTTTTGCTGGGGCTGTATAAATAATCAGATAGCGCGTAGGGGAGCCGTTTTCGGCTCCCTTTTAATGGTTTGCAGGGTGCGAATCTTTGGCACGGGCGGCGAGAACGCCGCCCCCACGGGATATACGGTTTAACGACCGGCTTTTAACTTCTGGAACAGGGTTTCGTACTGGATACTGGCTTCGCCAACATCATCCTGCCATTCGCCGTTTTTAATCACTTCATCACTCGGGTAGAGTGACTGATCGCTGGAGACCACTTTCGGCAGCAGTTTTTTCGCCGCCAGATTAGGCGTCGGATAACCGATGGTTTCGGCAACTTTGGCCGCTACATCCGGACGCAGCAGGAAGTTAATCAGTTTTAACGCGCCATCGACATTTTTCGCATTTGACGGAATAGACAGGCTGTCCATCCAGAAAATACCGCCTTCCTGCGGCCAGATAACCTGCAACGGCGTACCGGCCTGGCGTGCAACATACGCCGAGCCATTCCACACCATGCCGAGATTCACCTCGCCTTCCATATACGGGCTGCCAGGGTTGTCTGAGTTAAACGTCAGCACATTTGGCATCAGCTTTTTCAGCTCTTCATAAGCCGCTTCGATCTGTTTAGGGTCGGTGGTATTGCCGGAGTAACCCAGTTTGCGCAGGGCGATCTGGAACACATCGCGGGCATCGTCAGTTAACAGCAGGCTCTGCTTATATTCCGGCTTCCACAGGTCGGCCCAGCGGGTAACAGTTTTGGGATCGATAACATCCGTATTCGCGCCAATCGCAGTCGCACCCCAGATATAGGGAATTGAGTAGTCGTTATTCGGATCAAACGATTTGTTCAGCAGTACCGGATCGAGGTTATTGAAATTTGACAGTTTGCTTTTGTCGATTTTCTGAATCATCCCTTCATTACGCATTTTGGCAACGAAGTACGTTGAAGGAACCACCAGATCATACGCGCCATCTTTATAAGTTTTCAGCTTGGCATACATACTCTCGTTGGATTCATAGGTCGAGTAGATCACTTTGATGCCGGTCTCTTTGGTAAACTGCTCCAGCAGTCCCGGCGGGACATATTCTGTCCAGTTGTAGAAGTAGAGTGTTTTGCTGTCGTCAGCCTGCGCGCTATGTACGCTCAGCGCCAGTGCGCCAGCTGCCAGCCAGTGTGACCACGTTTTCATGATAACTCTCCCGGATACGGATGCGGCACCCAGTTGCCTGCACCCTTACAAGTATGGCCGCGATTATAAGTCAGGGGGCGGGTGGGTCAAGGTTAGCGGCTAAAATGTTGATTAGCAGCCAGAAAGAGAGCTTTTCCCACCACAGACATTTGCTGGTTACAGGCTGGTATGCATCGGATGCCAGCCGCTGCCTTCTTTGGCGCTGTAACGCACATTTTGCAGCGGTTTCAGTGACCACATACCGTGATTGTCTTTCACCACCTCAGCGGCATGTACCCGACAGCGGAAGTTCAGGGTGTCGCTTTCCAGCCGGAACTGATATTTCTTACCTTGCTCCGGGGTAAAACGCGCGCTGATCAGGCACTGGTGTTTGCCTTCGACATAAACATTTTCCACTGCCGTTTCCACACCGGCCACCAGCGGCGTTTCGTAATAATCAATATTATAATCCTCGCCGCTGGCTTTTGGCATGCCGCGATCCTGAGTATTCTGTAATACCCACTCGCTGGATCGTATCAGCCCACCGCTGCGTTGCCCGTTTAGCGTCTGATAAATACTGGTTTGTTCCGTATTATCCACCACCCGCAGCCAGGGCGCATCGGCGCTGGCGGGTGGCGGGGTGAAAAAGCGGTTGTTGGGCAGCAGTGCGCAGCCAGCCGTGGCCAGCACCATACTGGCGGCGGCTACGCGCAGCAACATTTTCATCGTTTCCTTCCTTTGTGATATTCCAGCCACATATTAAGCCACACGCCGAGCCCGGCAATCGGCCCGACGGCAACGCCGCTGCGCAGCGCTTTGCTTAACGACGTCTGCCAGTGCATTCCCGACGGCAGGTGCAAAATAAACTGGTAGTAAAGCCAGACCCCCAGCTCGACCAGCGCAATGGTGCAGGTCAGCATGAAAAAGCAACTGACCATCAGAATCACCAGCATACTGACGGCGGGCTTTTTATCTTTCACCGCTTATTGCTCCGGTTTGGCGGAAGGTTTCTTGTCGACCGCCTGCTGAATGGTAGTGCCGGTGCCTTCGGAGACCGCCGAGCCAAAAACGGTGCCGAGGACGTCAGAATTCGCCGGCGACAACACTTTTTGTGATACCGCACCGACCGCTTTTGAGGTTACGGCACCGGCGACATTACCAATACCAGCACCGATCACCGCACCGGTGGCGTCTTCGCCCTTAATTTTACTGCTGACCAGCGCACCGCTCATGCCGAGGGCTTGTGAGGCCCAGAAGCCTCTGCCAGCGGTGACGGCACTGATGCCACTGGCCAGCAGCGCATCGGTATAATTAAGGCTTTCACCCGGCTTCAGAAACATCGCCTGATTATTCAGGTTAGCGCCGCCAGCAATCAGGCCACTGATCGTCATGGCACCGGCGGAGACCGCTGAACCGCCGCCCAGCGTCAGCGCATTGCCCATAAAGAAGCCCCAGCCCTGCAATAAAGCTTTGGCGGCATCCTGGTTTTCCGGCATGGAGCCACGGCTATACACCCGTGCCGCTTCGCTTACCTGTTCGGCGGTTTTACCTTGTTCCGTCTCATACTTCATCATTGACGTGGCACCGGCACCGTACGACATCATCCCGGCGGGCAGCAAGTCGTTGTTATTCACCGCATTTTTACCGGCGTCATGGCCGCTGACCAGACCGGCAATATTATCCGCCGTCAGGCCGCCCGCCAGTGCACCGGCCAGTGAGGCGAGGTTGCTGATTTTGCTGCGCTCATCCGGCTTCAGATCCTCGGTGGATTTGCCCGGATAGAGATAGTCACGAATGGCACGCGCCGCCAGTTCGCCGCTGGCCGCGCCCACTGCACCGGCCGCCACATTGGTGCCGGAAAGTTCGGCGACGACGCCACCCAGTACCGCATGGCCAATAGCATTGGCGGCAATTTGCTCCGCGCTCGGGTCTTTATCAAAGCCGACCGTCATCCCTTTCACCACGCCGGCCAGATAAGGCGCGGCACCTGCTGCCAGGGCTTTGGCCGGGTCGTCGCCCGCCAGCGCGGTAATTGCCGCCGCTGCCGCACGCACGCCGCGATCGAGATCGCCACCAGCCTTGTACTGTTCGTCGATTTTTTTGTAACTGTCCGTGGACGTTACGCGATCCCAGTACTCTTTACGCGTCTCTTTGCTTTCGTCCCATTCACCCGCTTCAGCGATACCGGCGCTGTTGGCCATAATATGGCCCTGCGTCAGGGTAATATCGACGCCCTGGCTGGCAATTTCACCAATCAGACTCAGCTTGCTCAGGCGCTGCTGCTCTTTGGCTTTATCAAAGATCGGGCTGATACTCTGATTGGCATGTTCAACATCACGACTGAGTTCGCCAATATCCTGTTGCTGATTAGCCGTATCGCGCACGGTAATTGTGCCTGATGAAATGGCGGCGTACGTGGTGCCGGAAGCATTGCCGTCACTGCCATCGGCTGCCAGCGCATTGGCTGCCAGATTTTGCGCCGCGACTTTCAGCAGATCCTGTGCGCCCAGCCCGCTGGTACTCAGACCGGCACTGCTGTGCGACACCTCAAACTCAGCCGCATTGTGAATATTGCTAAAGCCGAGCGTGCCGGTATCCAGCCGGTTTTTATCGGCGCTGGCGGTGCTGCCAATTACCGCGCCATCCAGTTGGGTATGATTGCCGACGGTGATATCAAAGCCGCCATCGCCGGCGAAGATGCCGGTCTGCTCCTGCACGCTGTCATAATTACTGTGGATCTTATCTTTACTGACGCTGGCGCTCAGGCTGCCGGTCATCGAGCCAAAGGTAAAGCTGGCACCGGCGCTGCTGTTTTGCTGCTTCGAGTCATAGCGATCGCTGTCCTGCTCGCTTTGCAGCGTCAGATCGCGACCGACGTTGGCGATTACCCGATCGGCGCTCAGCTGCGCGCCGCGCAAGGTGGTATCGCGTCCACTGTTAATCGTCAGCTGGTGACCGGCATCCAGCGTGGTTTCGTTATGGCTGATGCCGCTGCCGTTCTCTTTGCCGGAGCCTTTGCTGGCGTTGGCAAATACGCTAATGCCAGCACCGCCCTGACCGGCACCAATGCTGATGCCAACACCGCCACCGCTGCTGCTGTTTTTGCCGCTCTGCAACTGACTGTTCTCTGATGACAGCAGGTTGATATCGCGGTTAGCGGAAAGCAGCATGTCATTACCGGCCTTCAGCTGGCTGCCGCCAATCGTGATATCGCCGTCGCTGCCGCTGTTATCGGTGCCGGTCGCCACCAGATTCAGGTTGTTGCCCGCCTGTAGCGTACTGCCAGTGGCTGTGACCTGCTCGCTGTGCGACTCACTCTGCGATTTCGAGGTGCTGAGTGACAGGCTGACGCCGATGGCGTTCTGATCGGTGGTATTTTGCGCTGCCATCGTCGCGGCCTGAATCGCCTGCACGCCGGAAAGTCCGGCTTTCACCTTCTGCAGCTCTGCCATGCGACCATCCTGCTGCTCATCAGCCTGCTGAGCGCTGGTGACCGCCGAATTAATCGCCGAGCCGACGGTTCCCGACAGAGACAGCGTTAAACCACTCTGCTTACGCTGATAAGTGGTGTCGGTGCTGCTGTGATTATCGGCCGCATCAACGGTGATATTTCTGCCCACCATATTGATGTCGTTACCGGCGATGACATCAGAACCCTGAACCGCTATATCGTTGCCGGCCACCAGGCTGGTATCGCCCGCGACGCTGCCCAGCGTGCTGCCACTGCGGGTCAGCTCGACGGTATCGCTGGTCGATTTTTCATTTACTCCACCAACGGTCAAACCAATGCCACCGGTGCTCATCAGGCCGGATTTGGTGGTTTTTTTCATCGACCAGCTGTCGCGGCTCTGTTCGGCGGCACTGACGGTGATATCGTTGCCAGCACGCAGCGCCAGATCCTGATCCGCGGCGATATCGCTGCCCGTCACCGCAATATTGCGTCCGGCGCTGATGGCGATATTTTCCCCGCCAAGACTGCTGCCATTGGCCAGCGTGGCATCATAACCGGCGCGGGTGGTGGTGGTAGAGGAGGAGAGGAAGCCCGATCCCTTGGTTTTCGAGTGCATATCCAGCGCATCCTGGCTGGCGGCGCTGCCCAGACTGATATCGCGTCCGGCGTTGAGATTCAGCGCTTTACCGGCGTTAATCGTCGCCGCTGCGGCGCGGATATCATTCGCGGCGCTCAGCAGGCTACCGCCAGTGCTGGTGAGTTCGCTGCCCTGAACCTGGGTGCGCGACTGACTGAGATGGTTGTCTTTATCCCACACCAGCGTATCGCTGCTGCCAGTGCTGATGCTGGTCAGATTGATATCGCGTCCGGCAAGAATCGCCGACTGGCCGTTTTCGCCCGAAGCCACCAGTTTTGCCGCCTGCAAGTTGACATCGCGACCGGCCTGCAACATCAGCTTGCCGTCGTCTCCCTGCACATACATGCCGGCCACGCGATCAATACTGTCGCGGCTAAAGCGGTTGCTGCCGTTCTCGCTTTGCGCATGCACGCTCTCGGTGGCAACCGTAATATCGCGACCGGCATCGACCATTAGCGCATCGCTGGCGCGGATAATCCCACCGTTATTGATGACGTCGTTGTTGGCCTGCAAGGCGACCGATTTCGCCGCGATGGTGCCGCCGACATTGACAATGTTTTCGCCGGAGACCGTCACCAGCTGGCTGGCGCTGATGCGGCCGCTGTTCAGCATACCGCCGCTCAGACCAAGACTGATATTTTTACCGGCCAGCAGCGCACCGCTGCCGTCCATATCGCCTTGCTGTACTTTGGCATACACCTGCGGCACCAGCACTTTCTGACTGGAACCGTCCGGCATCGTCACGTCGCGCGACACCAGCCACACCATATCTTTGGTGATCTGCGCCATCTGTTCTGCATTCAGCGCCACTCCCGGCGTCAGGTTAAATTGTTTGGCAAAACTGACACCGGACTCCATCAACCCTTTGTACTGTTCTTCATCGCTGTCGTAACCGGCCAGATAGCGCTGGCCGACCAGCTCGACGATCTGTTCTCTGACCAGTCGCTGTTCATAGAAGCCGTCACCAAGGCGTTTCTGCGTCACATCCTGATTGGCCTGCAACTGGCTCAGCATATAATCGGAACTGAGCCAGCTTTTCTGATTGGTAAAGCGCGGATCGGTCTCGATCAGGTAGTTGCTGCTGGTAGCGGGCAGGGTGGTAAACAGGCTGCCGCCGGGCAGTGACGTGTCCGGAATGATGGAACGCACCACCTCATTGACGCCGTTGTCGCCTTGTGTTGCGGCATGCCCGGTCACTTCGATGCGCTGACCGGCGGGCAGGGTGCTGAGATCCCCGGTGTTGATCACCGCCGCCTGCACGGCACTGGCGTTAAAGCCACTTAATGCCGGGGCGTTACTCACTACCTGGCTGTTCCCTTCAATAACGCCCGGTTTCAGATCGATCGACTGAATTTCTGTTGGTGGGGTATACGCGCTGGCGTTGTGCTTCTGGCTGTCCTTGCCTTTTTTATGGATACGATCCCACTCGATCACCTGACCTACCCGGTCGATCAGCTTCTGACCTTTCAGCTCGGTGTTTTCAATATCCACCACGTTGGTCAGCAGGTCGCCGCCGGATAAAATACGGCTCTTGTCATTAAAGATTTTATCGCCGGACAGCGACAGCGAGCCACCGGCAATAATCTGACCCGGATCGCTTTGGGTAATCTGCTGTTCGGTGATGGTCTCGGTATAGTTGTATTCGTAGTAATGGTCGCGACCGCAAACCACCCCTTCAATACAGATATGCCGCACTTCATCTTTATAGAAACTGATGTTGTAGTCATCCGGGCTGTAGTGCACGCCATTATTCAGCGACACCACCATATACTCGTTTTTCTGCTGCTGTGACAGCTGCACCATGCCGGTGGCAAAGTTGTCGTTAACATTGTTGAGCGTGCCAAAGTTCAGCGCCATATTGCCCGCCGACTCAATGGTGGCACTGTGGTTATTGATTACCGCCGCTTTGCCTGTGGCGGTTTGGCTGGCATCGAGCGCGCCACCGATCACCATATCGCCATCGCTGTAGATCAGCGCATGATCGCGGTTATTCAATGTGCCGACGCCAATATCCATACGCTGACGTGCGGCCAGCGTGGCGCTCTGACCGTTTTCTGCGAGGTTATTCAGGGTCGCAGCATTAATTGCCATGCCGTCGCCATAAATCCGGCCGCTACCAATATTATTCAGGGTGTTGGCGACCAGCGTGGTCAGTACACCGTCGATCAGCCCGCGGTTGGTCAGAGTGTCAGCCGCGGTCAGCGTGGTGCGCTGCGCGCTTAACTCGCCGCTGGCCTGGTTATCGATATGGGTGGCTTGCAGGTCAAGCTGGTTGCCTGCCGCCAGCAGTGCGCTGTTGGTGAGAGTATTGGTCACATTTAGCGATAAATCGCCATTGGCCAGTGTTTTGCCGCTGTTACTGAAACTGTCGCCAAAGGTCAGCGCCATATTGCCCAGAGACAGAATTTCACCGCTGCCGCTGATATCCTGCCCGTTAAAGGTCAGTTGCTGTCCGGCAATCAGGCGCCCGCCATCATTATTAATTCGCAGATCGTCGGCAGTCAGCGCGGTTCGGGCAAATGGCGCCGCTGTCTGACCCAGTGTCAGGCTGTTACCGGCGGAGATTTGCCCTTGTACGTTATTCAGCTGGCTGCTGGCGAGGGTGATATTATTCGCCGACGCCAGCGTACCCAACTGGTTATCGATGGCATCACTGCTGATGTTGATATCATGAGCCTGAATACCCTGGTCTTCGCCACGGGTCTGGCTGTTCAGCAGAGCAGCACTGTTTAGCGTCAGCTCAGCGCCACTGCGCAGCAGGCCAAGGGTGTTATTTAATGTGCCGGCGACATTGACCAGCAGATTATCACGGGTCTGTATCGCGCCTTGCTGATTATTCACTTCGGCGCTGTCGATACGCAGGGAGCCTTCGCTCAGCAGTTCGCCCGCGCGGTTATCAACGCTGGAGGCGCGCAGCGTCGTACCGGTGGTCGACAGCAGGCTGCCGCTTTGATTATCGAGGCGACCAGTTTCAATCGTCAGCGCCTGATTCGCCAGCAGCGCACCTTGCTGATTGGTAAACTGCCCGGCGGCACTGTTGGCAGTGATATTTTCGCCGACCACGATCCCCTGATCATTACTGATATTCGCACCATTCAGCGCGATATCGCCGGTGGCTTCCAGCCGTCCGCCGGTATTACTCAGCAACTGAGCGCCAGTCACCTGTAAATCACCGCCCAACGCCGAGACGCTGCCGCCCGCATTCAGCAGGTTAGCGCTGTGACTGGTTAAATCAGTGGCCGCTGCCAGTGTACCGTGCTGATTATCCAGATCGCCGCGCACGGCGATATCCAGAGCGCCGGCGCTGGCGGCGACGATACTGCCTTGCTGGTTAGTCAGCGCACCGGCCGTCAGTTTGATATCGCCATTGGCGGCAAGGATACCGTTGCTGTTATCCAGTGCGTCGCTGACCGCGATGGTGAGCGGGCCATTGCCGCTTTGCGTCAGGGTTGCGCCGCGATGGGAAAGTCTGTCGGCACTGATGTTGACGCCAGCGGCCGCGGTTTCTGCCCGATCAAGGTTAAGCGTGTCAGCCGTAACATTCAGCTGGCTGGCCGTGGCGATTTCACCGCTCTGACCGTTAAGCTCACGGGCTGTTACCTGCAATGCACCGCTGCCGCTATGCTGGATCTTGCCGCTCTGGTTATCCAGACTGTCGGCCTGCAATGTCATATTTTTAGCGTTACTGGCAATACGGCCACTCTGGTTGTCAATATTACCGGCGGCGATATGCAGGTCGTCCTCACCGAGCTGCAACAGCTCGCCCTGGCGGTTACTCAGCTGTGGCGTGGTCAGACTCAGTTTACCGGCAGCGATGGCACCGCGGTCGTTACTGAGTTTTGCTGGCGCAGCGATGGTCAGCTGCTTGCTGGCCTGCACCACCGCATCATCGGTAATGATATCGCCGTGACTGTTTAGCGTGGCATTGCGCGCGTTAGTCTGGCTGTGGCGCAGATCCAGGCTGCTGGCGCTGGCCGTCAGATTGCCGCCAGCCAGATTCTGGCCGTGGCTGATCAACTGCCCGTTGCTGCTTAAGGTCAAATCGCCGCTGCTGGCAAGCGAACCGTCGCTGTTCATCCCGGCAGCCAGCGCGGCTTTTTCACCGTTGCTGATACTGTCAGCGCGCAGCGTGTTATTGCGCCCGGCGGCAATCAGCCCGCTGTTATTGACCGCTTTGCTGCCGGTGAGGGTGGTATCACGGCGGGCGTAAACCGACCCGCTGTTATTGACCTGTTGCCCGGTCAGTTGACTGTCCTGAGTGGCACTGAGGGTGCCGCTGTTGGTGATATCGCCATTGGCGTTAATGGTGATATTTCCGGCCTGCGAGCCGATGCTGCCCATATTGCTGACGCCGACCCCTTTTTCGGTCGCCACCAGCCGGATTTTGCCGGCATACATGCCGCCCAGTTGCGCCACGTCAATCGCCAGTTTCGGTTTGACACTGTCGCCATCGGTGCTGGCGGATGCCGTTTGCTGATCGGCGGAAACCTCATTACGACCGGTGGTGACAGTAAGATCCTTCGCCCAGATCCCGGCATTGACTTTGACGGTACGCGCAATCAGATCGGTATAGTCCTGGCGGCTGCTGTCCATGCCCGCGCCATTCACCATGATTTCGCCGTTACCGACGCGATAGCCGCGTAGCTCACCGTTTTCCATCAACGGTTTACCGGTGGTCAGTGAGGCGCGGTTGGCATTAATAAAGCCGCAGCCGTCGCAACTGATGCCTGCCGGGTTGGCGATCACCACCTGCGCTTTCCGTCCGGCCACTTCGATATAGCCATTAAGCTTACTCGGATCGCGCGAGTTCACTTCATTCAGAATGATTTTGGCTTCGCCTTTCGCCAGCCACGGGTTAGCCGCGACCCAGCCGCCTTGCTGGGTTTGCACCTGATTATGCGAGTTATTGAGGATCGCGCCTTTCTTGTCGACGTCGAACTGGCTGTATTTATTATGGGAAACCCCACCGGCGCTCGGCGTCTGAATATTGACCTGCGGCGTGCCATTGGCGCTCTGCATAATGGTCGGCTGCTGACCGCCCGGCGCGCTTTTATCCGCCACGATAGTGGCCGCCAGCGCCTGCGGTGCCAGCGTGACCAGCCCCAGCGCGGTCAGAGTAAGGAATGCCGCCGGAGACAGGCGACCAATCAGCTGGCTCAGCGTATGGCCGATGCCGGATGCGCCAGCGCTTTTGCCCTGACCACGGTTAATTTCTGCCACCACCATCATCAGGCCACGAGCCTGGTTAAAAATGACGCGATACAGGTTCTTATTCACGGGAATTATCCATTCAAAATAAAGCGACTAGCCGACCAGCGGCGTATTTTGCTGCCAGTGTCTGAACTGCTGCAGGGTGACGTCGTCGCCACGGAACTGCATGACGCGTTGACCCCGTTCCGCACCTTTGTGGTATAGCGAGCGACCACAGAGATGCGGGAAAAGGGTGCTGCTGACCAGACGACGCAGTGCGAACTGTTCACCAAACGGTGCGACCCAGTCGCGCAGCCATAAGCGGTTGCCGCTGCTCCAGTCTTGCGGCTCGACCAGAATGCCGGGACCATTCAGATAGCGATGCTCGGCCGCCTCGTCCATCCACGCCCAGCTGAGGAAAAACAGCGGTTTATCGTCGCGACTGGCAATCACAAACTGCTGGTGTTTAATAGCGGGCAGCAGCAGGGTGGGCAGCACGCTTAAAGGGATATCGCGATGCTGCGCCGAGTGCATCCACAACCACACTGCCGCACCCAGCGCTTCCGCTTCGCTGAACGGACCGCCGAGCATCGGCGCGGTAAGCTGATAGCCGTTAACCGGAATCTTCATGAGGATTACCCTTAATACTGCCAGCTGAGGTTGAAGCCGAGCGTGACCGGGCTGGTGGAGAAGCCATCCGGTTTCGAGAACGGCACGCCCGCAAACAGATCGTAACCGACGCTAAAGGCGTTACCGCGCAGCCCAATCACGCCACCTGCCAGATGTTTGCCGACCAGGTATTCACTGCCGCCGCCACCGACTTCACCGTAATCCGCGCCGATATACAGCTCCTGGTTAGGCAGCGGCGTGCGCCAGCCCAGGTCGTTACGCACAAACCAGCCGTGGTCGGCGATTAAGGTGCGTTCGCCGTCAAAGCCGCGCACCGTCCAGCGGTTTCCGAGCGACAGTTGATCCTGTGGCGTTAAGCGGGTGTGATTGATCTGGCGCAGATACTGGGCGTTGTAGCGGAAAGTCTGGCCGAACAGTTCAAACGGCAGATCGAGTTGGGCGTTAAGCTGAATGATTTTTGCCAGCGCCGTCCCTTCATCGAAAGACTCTTCCTGTGCCGGAATCGCGCCAAACCAGCGGGTGCCGTGTTGATAACTGACTGCGCCGTCAAAGGTCGCATCGCCGAGATAGTGACGATGTTGCAGGCCAACGCGCCAGGCGCTGGTTTTACGCCGCTGCACGTCCACTTCGGTATCGTTAATAAAGTTTTTCGCTTCGCGCGTCAGGATTTCGTAGCTGACGGAGGTTTTCTGGCTGGTGCTGCGATACAGCACGCGACTCAGTTGAAAGTTAAGATTCTGGCTGTTGCCGCTGTAGCGATAATCCTCATTTAAACCGGCGACATTCTGGTTGTAGTCGTAGCCGCTGGCGGTGACGCCCGCCATCCAGTAGCCGAACGGCACTGAGTAGTGCATCACATAGCTTTTACTGCCTTTATCGCTGCCGGGCTGCAAATCATGGTTGCCGGAGATGTAAAACAGGTCGCTGAGGGAGAACGGGTTGTCGAGGTAAAACGTCAGGCCGCCCTGATAGCGACCGGTGCTTTTGGTACCGGAATCATCCAGCGTTGCGCCGATACGCCAGTGTTTCTGCTGTTTCCAGCTGACTTCGATATCGCTTTCGCCAGGTTGCTCGCCGGGAACAATCGCCATATCGGCCTGCACGGTCGGCACGCGTTGCAGGTTTTCCAGCCCCTGTTCAATATCGCGCAGATCGAGCATTTCGCCTTTCCGTGCGGGCAGCGCGTTGTACAGCTGAACGTAACTGTCGCTCTGTTTGCTCAGTTTAATATCACGGATTTTGCCAGGCATCAGGGTCAGACGCAGCGTGCCGCTTTTCAGGTTTTGCGGCGGCGCCATCACCCGGGACGTCACATAGCCATGATCGATCAGACGGTTCTGCAGGGCGCTCATCAGCAGATTGACGCCCTGGCTGCCGAGGCAGTGTCCTTGCGCCTGATTTGCCAGACTTTGCAGCGGCAATCGTAACCACGAAGGGAAATCATTTTTGCCGTCTAACTGAATGTTATTCAGCGCAAAACAGTTCTCTTCCTGCGGAAATTGTAGCGTGGTGAAAAAAGAGTTCGCGGTTTGTAAACGGACATCCGGCGTTTGCGGCGCTAATTGTTGTTCCAGTGCGCGCTGCCGATCCTGTTGGTTGATATTTTGCTGTTCGTTTAAACGCTCACGCGCGGCCTGGGCAGCGGGTGGGGTTAAAAAGCTGTCTGCAGCCTGAGCCTGAATGGCTGTGCTGAATAAAATAAACAGTGCGAGCTGACTCAGGCGCGCAGGCGTTTTCCCGTCAGAAAATGACGCAGTCCGTAACATTGAATTACCCTGATTATTGAATTGTTATTAGTAAGGTTTTTGAGCCACATACGTTAACAATTTTCTTCTTCGGATTTGTCTCAAAATGGCTGGTTTTTTACATAAAATTTACCAAATGGCGCTGATATTCAGTCGGCAACGGTAATTTTTCTTAACAAACCCAGGCGGGATTGTTTATGTAACTACTTGGTTTTAGAGTGTTTGTTGTTGAGTGTTGTCAGGTGGAGTCTGTCTGATAACAGAAAATGTCATCAGTTTAAAGGGGGCCAGTTAAGGGAATCTTATAATTTGTCAGTTTGTGTAATGGCGTAAACCTGTGCTGTGCGCCAGTAAATTGTCAGAAAATAAGCCTGATATATATTCAGAATCTTAATCTAAGCTGCGGGAATAAATAATTGCGGGGAAGAGATAAATAAATCGGGGCGAATATCGCCCCGGAGAGGATTAACGGCGAGTTTTATCGCGCAGTAATAGCTGGCTAAGCGCCACCATGACCAGGGATAACAGCATTAAAATAGTGGCCAGCGCATTCACCTCTGGCGAGACGCCGACTTTGACCATTGAATAGATCTTCAGCGGTAATATTTCGTAGCTGGGGCCGGTGACAAATGAGGAGACCACCACATCATCCATCGACAGGGTAAAGCTCAGCAGCCAACCCGCCGCCACTGCTGGCAGCGCCAGCGGCAGAATGATCTTACGCAGAATGGTGATTTCACTGGCACCGAGATCTTTCGCCGCTTCCAGCATGCGTACATCAAAGCCTTTTAAGCGCGAAAAGACGGTGATAACCACAAAGGGCAGGCAGAAGGTGATATGCGAGAACAGCAGCGACCAGAAGCCGAGTGAGATGCCCAATAGCATAAACAGCACCAGCAGCGAAATCGCCATCACGATATCCGGTGACATCATCACCACAAATAACATGCCGCCGACAAACGGCTTACCGCGAAAACGATAGCGGTAGAGCGCTACTGCGGTCAGCGAGCCGATCAGCGTGGCAAAGGTGGCCGACAGGACCGCCATAATCAGAGAGTGCTTTGCCGCCTCAATCAGGCTGTCATTGTTGAGCAGCAGGCTGTACCACTGGGTGCTGAAGCCTTGCCAGTTGATGCCGAATCGTGACTGATTAAACGAGTTGATAATCAGGATCACAATCGGAATATACAGCCAGGCGTAGATGACGGTCATAAAACCGCCGCGTAACCCGCGCGCCATCATTCCAGCACCACCTTATTATTCAGCAGGCGTGCAGCACGCCAGTAAATTAACAGCATCAGCCCCATAATCAGCGTCAGCACCACGCTGGTGGCCGCGCCAAACGGCCAGTCACGGATATTAAGGAACTGACTTTTAATCACATTACCGATTAACAGATTTTTCGCGCCGCCCATCAGATCGGAAACAAAGAACAGGCCCATTGCCGGCAGCAGAACCAGCAGACAGCCGGCAACAATGCCCGGCATGGTCAGCGGTAAAATAATGCGGATAAAGGTTTGCAGCTTGCTGGCACCCAGATCGCGCGCCGCTTCCAGCACCGGCTTATCCAGCTTTTCCAGGCTGGAGTAAAGTGGCATCACCATAAATGGCAACAGGATATACACCAGCCCGAGGATCACTGCCTGCGAGCTGTACATAATGCTGAACGGCTTGTCGATCACCCCCAGCCACAGCAGAAAATCGTTCAGCCAGCCGCGCGTGCTGAGGAAGATTTTCAGGCCGTAAATACGGATCAGTGAGTTGGTCCAGAACGGCACAATCAGCAAAAACAGCATCAGCGGACGCAGACGTTCCGGCAGCTTTGTCAGGCACCAGGCGAAGGGATAGCCGAGCAGCAGACAGCTCAGGGTGGCAATCAGCGCCATATTCAGCGAGTGCAGCAGCACCTCGGCATACAGCGGGTCGGCCAGACGGCTGTAGTTATCCAGTGTAAAGACCAGCTTCACAAAGTTGGTATCATCACGGGTCAGAAAACTGGTGACGAAAATCATCAGGTTGGGCAGAAACACAAACAGCACCAGCCAGCTGACAATGGTCAGAATCACCACTTTCTGAAAGCGTTTACGCGTTGTTTTCATCTTTTAGCACCACTTCCCAGCTTTCAACCCAGTTCACCGCCATTTTCTGATTCAGCGAGTGATCGAAATCAGGATCGTCTTCATTAAAGAATTCGCTTACCGTCACCAGCTTGCCGTTTTCCAGCTCGACGGTGGATTCCAGCGTCATCCCTTTATAGTTACGCTCGCGCACATAACCGATCAGCCCGTCGATATTGTTGTCGTCGTTGATCTCTTCCACGCGTAAATCTTCCGGGCGCAACAGTACATTCAGCCGCTGGCCGGGTTGCACCGCAAACGGCACCAGGATATCGCATTCGCGGCCTTCAACCCGTGCGCGTACCCGTTGATTGTCCAGCGCGTGCAGCACTTCGGCACTAAACACGTTAATTTCACCGATGAAGCGGGCGACAAACAGGTTGCGCGGCTCTTCGTAAATTTCGCGTGGCGTGCCGTCCTGCTCAATCTGGCCTTCACGCATCACCACGATACGGTCGGACATCGTCAGCGCTTCTTCCTGATCGTGGGTAACAAAAATAAAGGTGATACCGAGCTTACGCTGTAACGCTTTCAGCTCGTTCTGCATCTGCTTACGCAGTTTGTAATCCAGCGCCGACAGCGATTCATCCAGCAGCAGGACTTTGGGCCGGTTCACCACCGCACGGGCAATCGCCACGCGCTGCTGTTGTCCACCGGAGAGCTGGTGCGGACGACGCTGGGCAAAATCGTTCAGTTGCACCATTGCCAGCGCTTCATTCACCCGGCTGGTGATTTCATCGTTCGGGGTTTTCTGCATCCGCAGGCCAAAGGCGACGTTTTCGAATACTGTCATATGAGGGAACAGCGCATAGCTCTGGAACACCGTATTGATATGACGGTGTTCGGCTGGCGTGTCAGTAATCGAATCACCATCCAGCACGATATCGCCACGGTCGGCGACTTCCAGTCCGGCAATCAGACGCAGAATGGTGGTTTTGCCGCAGCCGGAAGGGCCCAGCAGGGTAATAAATTCACCGTGATTAATGGTGAGGTTAAAATCGGCAATAATGTCCTTACCGTCAAACGCTTTGCTGATGCCTGAAAGCGTGACCAGCGGCTTGCGCGCGTGTTTTTGCATCATATTCGCTGCCTGAATCAAAGGGTTAGGTTTAAAATTGGGGAGCGATGATACCTGAAAAACTCGCAGCCCGCCCGGCTAATGCCGACGAGCTGCGTCAGTAAAGCCTGAATATGGCCTTAATGGTCAACGACAGACACTATTTTTTACTTACCAGCACCGTGGTCAGGGTAAAGGATAACCCCAGCGACAGCAGTACGCCCATGACGGCAAAGATAAAATACGGGCCGATATAAGCGGGAAGACTAAAGATGCTGGATAAAATATAACCATATAAACGCACACCAAAGAAAGCAATAAACGCTGAGGCCAGAGAACTGGCAACGGTGGCGGCAATAAACGCTGGCTTATAACGCGTCAGGACGCCAAACAGTGCCGGTTCAGTAATCCCCAACAGCGCCGAAAACGCCGCAGAGAGCACCACCGACTTTTCCTGACGCCCCTTGCTGTGACGCCAGATGGCAAAGGTAGCACCGGCAATCGCCATATTGGCCATAAACATCATCGGCATCAGCATATCGTAGCCACGGTCGGTAAAGTTTTGTAACGCAATCGGCGTCATTGCGTGATGCATCCCGGTCAGAATGGCGACCGGGCGAATGGCGCCGACAATCAGCCCGGCAAAACTGGCCGAGACGCCAAATAATCCTTCAATAAACATCGCCAGTAATTTACCCAGCCAGATGCCGAACGGCCCGATGATCACCAGCGCCACCAGCGCCGCAATAAATAGCGTCAGGGTCGGGGTAAATACCGTTTTCAATACCGCTGGCATAATGGCGTCGACCCAACGATAGATATAACTGAGTGCCAGCACCGAGAAAATGACCGGTATCACACTCGACGCATAATTAAATACCGAAACCGGAATGATATTCAGAAACCAGAAAGTGTCGACCGCGCCGGGAGCATGGCTGGCCAGCGCTTTTGCCGCCTCAATCAGTGACGGGTACATCAGGCAGGCGGCGACAGCGGCGGCAAGATATTCGTTAGTTTTAAACATTTTCGCCGCTGAAATGGCGAGGAAAAACGGCAGGAACCAGAATACGCCGCTGGCAATCAGGTCAATTACCACCACCGTATCACTCTTGGCCGAGACCAGTTGCAGCGCCACCAGCCCGGCCAGCAAGCCTTTAATCATCCCGGCACCAGCGATAGCGGGTACTATCGGGCCAAACACCCCGGAGACGGTATCCATAAACAGCGAAATTAGCCCTTTTTTGGCTTTACCCGCACTGGCGGCTGAAGGCTGTTTGTCGGGGTTAAGTGCGCCACTCAGTTGCTGATACCAGCTGTTAACCTGCGGACCAATTATAATCTGAAATTGATCGCTCTGTATTTGCGCACCTAACACCCCCGGCAGCTGTTTAATCTCCTGCTGATTAATTTTATTTTCATCGATTAAATCAAAACGTAAACGCGTCATGCAGTGCCAGACTTTATTGATATTTTCTGCGCCGCCGACCAGTTTAATAATGCTATTTACCGTGGTGGTATTCCCCATAAAACGACTCCTGACGCTGTGCTTATTGTTGTCTGAGTAGTGCGCAACGATAGTAGAGAAGTGCCTCAGGCAAAACAAACCAATAAAAGTTGATATCAATCACAATTTCAGTGCATGCAGCGGGTGAAAAGGAGGATTAGTGCAAATTGGTCTGGTTTTAATCGTCATTTTTGCGCTTTTCCGAACCAAAATAAATCACTGAAAAAAGGTTTACGCCGTGCCGGAATTAAAGCGATAGTAATAACCCTGAGCATAAATTGGATGCGGTAGCGGACGCCTTGTTTGCGCAGCCGGGGGATTATTAATATGTTGCCAACACTGATTGAAAATATTGAATGTTTTATCACCAAACCGGATCGCCACAATTTGATTGTGGTGCGGGTCACCACCAATAAAAATATTATTGGTTACGGTTGTGCCACTTTTCAGCAGCGTCCGCTGGCGGTAAAAACCATGGTTGATGAGTATCTGAAACCGCTGCTGATGGGCCGTGATGCCAACCATATTGAAGATCTGTGGCAGATGATGATGGTCAATGCCTACTGGCGCAATGGCCCGGTGATTAATAATGCGGTTTCCGGCATTGATATGGCGCTGTGGGATATTAAAGGCCAGCTGGCGCAGATGCCGCTGTATCAGCTGTTGGGCGGTAAATCAAAAGACGCGATTGCGGTTTACAGCCATGCTTCCAGTGAAACCCTCGATGGGCTTTATCCGCAAATCGATGCGTTACTGGCGGACGGGCATCGCCATATCCGCTGCCAGCTGGGTTTTTACGGCGGTACGCCGCAGGGGATGCACAGCACGCGGCAGCCGACGCCGGGAGCCTATTACGATCAGGATGAGTATATGGCGAATACGCTGGCGATGTTTAAAGCGCTGCGGGAAAAATATGGTCAGCGTTTTCATATTCTGCACGACGTGCATGAACGGCTGTTTCCGCAGCAGGCGGTACAGTTTGCCAAAGCGGTCGAAGCTTTTCAGCCTTATTTCATTGAAGATATTGTTTCACCTCAGCAGAGTGGCTGGCTGGAGCAGGTGCGTCAGCATTCGTCTGTGCCGCTGGCACTGGGCGAGCTGTTTAATAATCCGGCCGAGTGGCATGATTTAATTGTTAACCGACGCATCGATTTTATTCGTTGTCATATTTCGCAGCTGGGCGGCATCACCCCGGCGCTGAAACTGGCGGTACTGTGTCAGGCATTTGGCGTGCGGCTGGCGTGGCACGGGCCGCCGGATATGTCGCCGATTGGTTG
>NZ_JRXE01000004.1:90183-140821 GCF_001267535.1 Winslowiella iniecta
GCGGTGAATACGCATCTGAATATCCACCTGCATAACGCCGCGATTCAGGAGTTTAATCCCTGGCCGGCCAATACCCGCAGCGTGTTTGCCCATGCACCGCAGGCTGAGCAGGGCTATATGTATCCGATTGAGCGGCCCGGTATCGGCGTTGGCTTTGATCAGCAGGCCGCCAGCCGTTTTCCGCTGGAATATCGTCCGCACGAATGGACGCAGAGCCGCTTACCCAACGGCGCGATGCATACCCCTTAAGGTGTGGTCTGGCGAAAGCTGAGATTGTCCTGGTTGAACGGGATCACGTAAGTACAGGCGTAATTAATATCAATCACTTCGCTGATCTCATAGACCCGGCCACCTTCAAGAATCCCGCGACTGTTAATCTGCATCGCTGGCTGGCCTTTTTTCGCCGCCAGCAGCTCAGCCTGCGGTTTAGTGATGGCAATCGCCTGATAGCTGGTCATCAGATGCGAGATACGCCAGCCGCGACTCAGCACATACTGCTGAATTGAACTCTCGATAATCTGCTGATTAAGGTCGGGGAAATCATTCACCGGCATTTTTGAGGTTTCAATCTGCACCCGTTGATTATCGACGTAGCGCAGGCGGCAGAATTGCCAGATATAGTCCTGTTCAGCCAGACCAAATACCTGTCGCTCCTCTTTATCCGGCAATTTTTTATGCAGGCTGATCAGGCGAAAGGCGATCTGGTCAAAGTGTTTTTCCGTAATCGAGTTGTAAATCAGCGGATTGCTGCGCGCCCGTTCGCTGATATAAATCCCGGAACCCTGCACAATGTTAATGACACCAATGCTGACCAGTTTTTCCAGCGCCTGACGGATGGTAAAGCGTGAAACTCCATACTCCTCAGCCAGCTGACGCTCCGGTGGCAGTTTGCGCGGCGAATCAGCGCCTTGCTGATAGATTTTGCTGAGCAGATCCTGAGTTACAAACTCTTTTTTCTTCATGCGGCACTCTTGCACTGAAAGGGGACAAACTACAATTAATCTGAGCTGACACGCTAAACCCATGACCTTACGCAATACTTTTGCCGGCAAGGCTTTCCATAATAGCGGCAGACATTCAGAGGGACGACAGATGAACAGATTACTCGATCGCTTTCTACATTACGTTTCTTTCGATACGCAATCAAAAAGTCATGCTCGTCAGGTTCCCAGTACTGAGGGGCAATGGCGGCTGGCGGAGGTTCTGCAAACTGAGTTAAAAGCGCTGGGCTTTGAAAACGTTACGCTAAGTGACTATGGCTGCGTGATGGGCACCTTACCGTCCACCGTTGACTGGCCAACACCGGTTATCGGTTTTATTTCCCATATGGATACCTCACCCGACTTTACCGCGAAAAATGTCAATCCGCAGATTGTTGAAAACTATCGCGGCGGCGATATTGCGCTGGGAATGGGCGATGAAGTCTTGTCGCCGGTAATGTTTCCGGTATTGCATCAGCTTATTGGACATACGCTGATTACTACCGACGGTAAAACCTTGCTCGGGGCGGATGATAAAGCTGGTATTGCCGAAATCATGACGGCGATGGCGCGGCTGGCGCAAGGCGATATTCCCCATGGTGAAATCCGCGTTGCCTTTACCCCGGACGAAGAGATTGGTCGCGGCACGGCGCATTTCGATGTTGCCGCCTTTGCTGCCGACTGGGCGTATACCATTGATGGCAGTGGACTCGGGGAGTTTGAATTTGAAAATTTTAATGCTGCCTCGGCAACGGTAAAAATCACCGGCAATAATGTGCATCCCGGCTCCGCCAAAGGGGTGATGGTCAATGCGCTGGATCTGGCGACGCGTTTTCATGCCGAACTGCCGCAGCAGGAAGTGCCGGAGCATACCTCAGGCTATGAAGGCTTTTATCATCTGCATCAGATTAAAGGCAGCGTTGAGCGTGCCGAGCTGCACTATATTGTGCGCGATTTTGACGCCGACGCTTTCGCCGCGCGTAAGAAAATGCTACAGGATATTGGCCGCCGTCTCGGCAAAGGGTTAGCGGGACAGGGGGGCATTGAGGTGATAATTGAAGACAGTTATTACAATATGCGGGAAAAAGTGGAGGCACACCCGCATATTATTGAGCTGGCATTGCAGGCGATGCGTGACTGCGAGATAGAGCCGCAGGTGAAACCGATTCGTGGCGGCACCGATGGCGCATCGCTGTCTTTTATGGGATTACCGTGCCCGAATATTTTTACCGGTGGCTATAACTATCATGGCAAACATGAGTTCGCGTCGCTGGATAATATGGAGAAAACCGTTGCGGTCATTATGCGAATTGCGGAATTAGCGGCGCAGCGTAAATAGTGCTCATTATCAGTAAGTTAAACGTAGGGGCAGCGCTTTCGCCGCCCGTACCGAAGATTCGCACCCTGCATACCAACAGTACGGGAGCCGAAAACGGCTCCCCGACATTTTATCCGCTTATTCTTCGCCGAAATACCAGTAGCCGCTGTTGACCAGCGCTGCCAGTTGAGCGAGGAATGACGGATCGTCCAGCGCATCGCCAAAGTCATCCTGCCCCAACGTCAGCTGATTAGCCAGCACCACTAACGCCTCACGATGTGCGCTTTCCAGCTGTTCACCGTTAATAAATACCGCATCGCCAATGCTCAGAACGCGCAGACCGCCAAGGCGCGTCAGCTTATCGCCCTGTTGCAGCGAATCATAAATTTCATCCGGCTGATACGGCGGCTCTGGTGGTGCAACATCCAGCTCGTGGCGGGATTGCGAAATAAATTCACCAAACCACTGGTTAAACTGTTGCGGCTGGTTAATCACATCCAGCATCATTTGACGGATACCGTCGAGCTCCTGAGGCAGAATCTCCGCCGGGCGATCGCGGGCCGGGACATCCGGATCGCTGAAGCGGTAGCTGCCCAGTTCACGTTGCAGTACGTAGTCGGCGAAACCACTGATCAGTTCACGTCCGCTTGGCGCACGGAAACCGACAGAATAGTTGATGGCGTTTTCCAGCGAATAACCTTCGTGCGGGAATCCTGGCGGGATATAAAGAATATCGCCCGGCTCCATCTCTTCATCGATAATCGCGTCGAAAGGCTCAACCTGCAGCAGATCGGGATGCGGACAGTGTTGTTTCATCGGCACTTTATCACCGACACGCCAGCGACGACGCCCGGTGCCCTGCACAATAAACACATCATACTGGTCGAAGTGGGGACCGACGCCGCCGCCGGGTACCGAGAAGGAGATCATCAGATCGTCAGTACGCCAGTCAGGCAAAAAGCGGAAAGGGCGCATCAGTGCGGCAGAAGGCTCGTGCCAGTGGTCAACCGCCTGTACCAGCAGCGACCAGTTGTTTTCACCCAGATGATCATAGCTCTCGAAAGGCCCGTGGCTGACCTGCCATTTCCCCTCATTATGACTGACCAGGCGACTGTCGACTTCATTCTCCATCGCCAGGCCTGCCAGTTCGTCGGGGGTGATAGGGTCGACGAAATTTTTGAAGCCACGTTTAAGCACCACCGGGCGTTTCTGCCAGTAGCGCTGCACAAATTCGGGCCAGTTGATATCGAGCTGATAATCCATATAACGTTCCAGTTCAGGCAGTAATTGCAGGAAGTATATACCCTTCGCCTGTGAAGTGCAGTGGGTTGCTACTCTCCGTTATGCGACACTTCCTGGCGCTGGAACACCACTTCCATGCGGGCTCCGCCTAATTCACTGGTTCCGGTGAGGATATCCCCTTCGTATTGCTCAAGAATATCGCGTGCGACCGCCAGGCCGATACCCTGACCGGGGCGCATGGTATCGGCGCGCTGACCGCGCACGAAAATCAGATCGCGCTTACTTTCCGGAATACCGGGACCGTCATCTTCGACAATCAGATACAGCACATTATCCGTCTGACGCGCCGAGATTTCGACAAATTCCAGGCAATATTTACAGGCGTTATCCAGCACATTCCCCATGACTTCCATAAAATCGTTAGGATCGCCGACAAAGGTGATCTCCGGCGACAGGTCGAGCGACAGGGAAACGCCTTTACGCTGATAGACTTTATTCAGTGCGGAACAGAGGCTGTCGAGCAGCGCGGAGACCGAATGCAGCTCGCGCTTTAGCGGATTATGGTCGGCCTGCATACTGGCGCGATGCAGGTAATAGCCAATCTGCTGCGAGATACGGCTAATCTGTTCCAGCATAATTGGCTCAGCCTGCTCAATCGAGAAAGTTTTGCTGCCGCGCAGCGAGCGCAGGGTACTTTGCAGTACCGCCAGCGGGGTTTTCAGGCTATGGGTCAAATCTGACAGCGTGGTGCGATAACGGGTATAGCGCTGGCGTTCGTTATCCAGCAACAGGTTCAGGTTACGCACCAGACTGCGCAACTCTTGCGGCGGATAAGGATCGAGGGTTTCACGGGTGCCGCTTTCCAGCTCGCGTACCTGGCTTGCCAGCGAGCCGATCGGCCGTAAACTCCAGTGTGCCGCCAGCCACAACAGGGGAATGACCAGCAGCAGATTGACCAGCAGAACATAATTGAACCACACCCAGACCATATCCGACTGCTGTAATTCCTGCGGAATCGAGTCGACCACCACAATGGTCAGCGCGGGCAGATTGGTGGTGGCATCGTAGCGATTGACCGCCACCGAGTGGGTAAAGGAGCTGCTGCCATCATCGTCGTAAGCATGCAGTTTACTTTGCGCATCGGCGTTATTACCCAGCGCTTCCCGGCTGGTGCTGCTGTTGGTATCGATTTCGTAGAAATCCGGCTTTTTCAGCCAGTCAGGTTTGATTTTGCTGCGGATCTCCGGCACATCACGCTGCTGCCAAAGCAGATTGCCGCGCTCGTCATAGATAAACACCAGCGTCGGGAAGTTAAGCGTCATGCGTTCCGGCTGGGCGATAGTCAGCTTACCGTCCTGCCACTGCGCCAGCGTAAAGAACAGATTGCTTTCACCGCGCATCACCCGATAGGTGTTTTTGTCAAAACTGACCACATAACCGACCACCGCTACCATGCCGTAGGAAAGCGACAGCACCAGCACCACCGCAGCGGTTGCCAGCAGGAAGCGCGCCCGCAGGGAATAAGGGATAAATCGACGCAACAGTGACATCAATCAGAGATCGAAGCGGTAGCCCTGACCGCGCACTGTGGTAATCACGTCTTTGCTGTACTCAGCGAGAATTTTCTTACGCAAGCGGCCCATTAATACGTCAATGGTGTGGCTTTCACGCAGTTCCGCGTCAGGATAAAGTTGCAGCATCAGCGAGTCTTTACTCACCACTTTGCCGCTATTGCGGATCAGGGTTTCGATAATGGTGTACTCAAAGGCTGTCAGCTTAATTTGCTGTTCGTTGATAGTCAGTTCGCGGCGTGACAGATCGATCTGAAACGGTGGCAGCGAAATAATTTGCGAGGCGAGGCCGCTGTTGCGGCGCATCAGCGCCTGCATGCGTGCCACGATTTCTTCAATATGGAAGGGTTTAGTCACATAGTCATCGGCACCGGCTTCCAGCGCTTCAACTTTTGCCTGCCAGCCATCACGTGCGGTTAACACCAGAATCGGCTGTTTCACTTCCTGGGTGCGCCAGCGGCGGATCAGCGACATGCCGTCTTCATCGGGCAGACCGAGGTCAACCAGAGTGATATCCGGGGTATGTTCATTGAGGAAGTAATCCGCTTCTTTCGCATCTTCAGCAGCATCAACCTGGTGTCCCATATCCCGCAGCTGTACTGTTAAGTGATGACGCAGCAAAGCATTATCTTCAACAACCAAAACGCGCATAGGCCATTCCTTTCTCGCAAACTGAGTGAACCAGTGTTATCCACTCTCTTTATATGCTGAGATTATAGGAGAAAGCAACTAAACCAGAGGTTAACACGGGCCGACATGAATCGGCCCGGCGGGTATTATTTCAGATCGTCAACCATTTGAATCGCACGGCCAATATAGTTAGCCGGGGTCATCTGCTTCAGGCGGACTTTCTCCTCTTCCGGCAGCGCCAGGCTGTCGATAAAGGTCTGCATACCTGCTGCATCCACACGTTTACCGCGCGTCAACTCTTTCAGCTTCTCGTAAGGCTTTTCGATGCCATAGCGACGCATTACGGTCTGAATCGGCTCAGCCAGCACTTCCCAGTTGTGGTCCAGCTCGTCCAGCAGACGGTCGCGGTTCACTTCCAGTTTAGAGATACCTTTCAGCGTCGCCTGATAAGCGATCAGCGCGTAGCCCACGCCAACACCGAGGTTACGCAGTACCGTTGAGTCGGTCAGATCGCGCTGCCAGCGTGATACCGGCAGTTTGCTCGCCAGGTGCTGCATCACGGCATTCGCCAGCCCGAGGTTGCCTTCGGAGTTTTCGAAGTCAATTGGGTTAACTTTATGCGGCATGGTGGAAGAGCCGATTTCGCCCGCAATGGTTTTCTGCTTAAAGTGGTTCAGCGCAATATAGCCCCAGATATCACGATCGAAATCGATCAAAATGGTATTGAAGCGCGCCATGCAGTCAAACAGCTCAGCGATATAGTCGTGTGGCTCAATCTGCGTGGTGTACGGGTTCCAGGTGATGCCCAGTGAGGTGACAAAGGCTTCGCTCAGCTGATGCCAGTCCACTTCCGGGTAGGCGGCAATGTGCGCATTATAGTTACCGACGGCACCGTTAATTTTGCCCAGCACCTCAACCCGCTCCAGCTGACGCAGCTGGCGCTCCATGCGGTACGCTACGTTAGCCATCTCTTTACCCAGAGTGGAAGGGGTAGCTGGCTGACCATGGGTACGTGAGAGCAGGGGAATATCACGATATTGCTGCGCCAGATCTTTTACCGCGCCAATAATCTGCTGCCAGTAAGGCACTACCACGTCGCGACGTGCGGTTTCCAGCATCAGCGCGTGAGACAGGTTATTGATATCTTCGGAAGTACAGGCGAAGTGAATAAACTCAGAGACCGCGTGCAGGGCCGGTACTGACTCAACTTTTTCTTTCAGGAAGTACTCAACCGCTTTTACGTCGTGGTTGGTGGTGCGTTCAATGGTTTTGATACGCGCGGCATCTTCTTCATTGAAATTGGCCACAATAGCATCAAGGTAAGCGTTTGCGTCGGCATCAAATGCAGGAACTTCCTTGATCTCTGCGGTCGCGGCCAGTTTCTGTAACCAGCGAACTTCAACCTCAACGCGGAACTTCAGCAAACCGTATTCGCTGAAAATAGCACGCAGTGGGCTGACTTTGTCGCCGTAACGACCATCTACAGGTGAGACGGCGGTCAGAGAGGATAATTCCATCAGTGCAACTCCTGATCATTTTACAAGGTATTGGGCTGAACACCCGGCGTTACGCCGCCGGGCTGAGATTGGCTAAAATTCGTTTCGCTTCGCTGGCAATGCGATTACGGGAAAACATTAATTGCAGGCGGCCACCGCCCACCTGGTGCCACAGCACCGCAGAACGAATACCGGCCAGCAGGGTTGCGCGCACTTTGCTTTGCAACTGTGCATTCTGCAATACCGCCGGTGAACCGGTCACCTGAATACGCGGCCCAAGCGGGCTTATGACATCAACGTAAATCGCCGCCATAGCGCTCAGCAGCGTATCGGATTCGAGATCGTAATGCGCCAGCTGGCGGTCAAGCTGGGAGATACGACGTGCCAGCTCGTCCATCGCCTGCTTATTGCCGTGCAGTTTGCGCTCCAGCACCATCAGGCTCAGGGTATAACGCGTCAGTTCAGCACCGACGCCCTGACGACTGCTGGTATTCAGGATTGCCAGTAGCGTTTCCAGACCAAAGCGCAGATTGGCTTCATCACTGCCGTAAACCGCCAGCGTTGATGAGGGATTTAAGTCCAGTAAACTTCTCAGCGACACTTGCATGATTTCGCCGTCGCAATGGCCCTGGTGCGCCAGCTGCTGTACCAGATGCGCCGACTGGCAGATGCCAGCCATCGCCAGGGTGATATCATAATAGTTCTTAGCCACGGTTACTCCTGTCTACGCTTCCGTCATTACATCACAGGTCATTCATTGATATGGCTGGCGCTAATGCCGTTATCAAAGCAGCGGTAAGCGCTCTTCGATAATGCCACCACCGAGGCAAACTTCGCCGAGATAGAACACCGCTGACTGACCCGGGGTAACCGCGGCAACCGGCTGGTCAAAGCGCACTTCAATGCGCTGATCGTCAAGCGGGGTGATAACACAATCGATATCGCTCTGGCGATAACGGGTCTTCACCACGCAGCGTAATGGTTCGCGCAGCGTTTCGCGATCGACCCAGTGAAGTTGCTGAGCCACCAGACCGACCGACATCAGGCGGGGATGTTCCGCGCCCTGAGCGACCACCAGCAGGTTATTGGTGACATCTTTGTCCACCACATACCATGGGTCGTCGTTACTCTCTTTCAGACCGCCAATACCTAAACCTTTACGCTGGCCGAGGGTGTGATACATCAGACCCTGATGTTGACCCACGGTCTGACCGTCAACGGTGACAATATTCCCTGGCTGCGCGGGCAGGTAGCGGCCCAAAAAGTCGCGGAATTTGCGCTCGCCGATAAAACAGATACCGGTGGAGTCTTTTTTCTTCGCGGTAATCAGCTCGAGCTGTTCAGCGATGCGGCGCACTTCGGGCTTGGCCAGTTCGCCAACCGGGAACAGGCTCTGGGCAATTTGCTGATGGCTGAGGGTGTAGAGGAAGTAACTTTGGTCTTTATTGTCGTCGAGGCCGCGCAGCAGGCGGCTCTTACCGTCAACATCCTGGCGGCGCACGTAGTGGCCGGTGGCAATAAAGTCCGCGCCGAGATCTTCCGCGGCGAATTCGAGGAAGGCTTTAAATTTGATCTCTTTATTGCACAGGATATCCGGGTTCGGCGTGCGGCCAGCTTTGTACTCTTCAAGGAAATGTTCGAAAACGTTATCCCAGTACTCGGCAGCAAAGTTAACTTTGTGCAGGCGGATACCCAGTTTGTCGCAAACCGCTTGTGCATCAGCCAGATCTTCGGCAGCGGTGCAGTATTCCTCACCATCATCTTCTTCCCAGTTCTTCATAAACAGGCCTTCGACCTGATAGCCCTGCTGTTGCAGTAACCATGCGGAAACGGAAGAGTCGACGCCGCCGGACATTCCGACGATCACTTTTTTCTGGCTGTTGTCAGACATGACACACTCACGATAAGGAATAAAAACAGGCGGCGTATTCTATCACGCGTCGCCGAGCGGCGCACCCTCGCAAAACGGCCATTGAAATGCCTGCAATAACGCCAGCGGATAACGCTCGCCTGATTGCCAGATGCGCACGCTCTCCGCCACCAGCGGTGAACGAAGGTTATCGGCCTGCAAAATTTGCTGTGGCGTCAGCCACCAGCAGCGATCAATCTCCGCATCCTGTGGCGTGGTTGCCAGTCGGGAAGGCAGGTCGAGAGCAAAGAGAAAACGTAAAAACGGGGTGCTATCTGGCGCAATCCATTGATGAACACGCAGTAACGCCTGCGGCGTGGCCCGAATGCCGGTCTCTTCAAACAGTTCGCGTTCAGCGGCCTCAATCAGGGTTTCATTCGCCTCAAGATGTCCGGCCGGCTGATTCCACGTTGCGATGCCGTTAATCGTCTCTTCCACCACCAGCAGCTGGCCTTCGGCGTGCACCAGGCAGGCAACGGTAACATTAGGTTTAAACATGCTGTTCTCCGTAATTGTTAACCACAGGTTATGAGGTCGGCGACCGTTAGTGCTCAAACTCAGCGCTGATATCGCGCCATTCTCCCGGCGCCAGATTCTCCAGCTGAATTGAGCCGAGGGCGAAACGAATCAGCCGCAAAGTCGGGAAGCCAATATGCGCTGTCATACGCCGTACCTGACGGTTGCGCCCCTCAAACAGCGTCACTTTTAACCAATTGACAGGAATGGCTTTTCGTTCGCGAATCGGTGGATTGCGCGGCCATAACCAGTCAGGCTGATCGACTAATTCGATGGCGGCAGGCAGCGTCGGGCCATCTTTCAGATTAACCCCATCGCGCAGCAGTTGCAGGTCGCTCTCCAGCGGCGCGCCTTCCACCTGCACATAATAAATTTTTCCGGTGCGCTTACCCGGCTGCGTCAGCTTTGCCTGCAGTGCCCCATCATTGGTCAGCACCATCAGGCCTTCGCTGTCGCGGTCGAGACGCCCGGCGGCGTAGACCTTAGTGACCGGCACATAATCTTTCAGTGTGGCGCGGCCTGCTTCGTCGGTGAACTGGGGCAACACGTCAAAGGGTTTGTTGAACACAATGACGCGCCGCGGGCCTTTGGCGGCGTTTTTCGCCGCAGCAGGGCGGCTGAATCGTTTAACGCGGTGATTCTTAACGGGAGTTTTCGGCATGGTCTTTGCAGTTTGTGACAATGAGCGCATTATAACGCAAAGCTGCGGTGATTGGCGCGGAGTTAATATTCAAGTAGTATTGACGCGCATCTTACAAATCATTAACAAAAAAGCGCTCGAAGGAGAGGTTAATGGAAAGCAAAGTAGTTGTTCCGGCGGAAGGTCAAAAAATCACCCAGGTTCAGGGAAAACTGGTCGTTCCAAACAACCCTGTCATTCCTTTTATCGAAGGTGATGGTATTGGGGTTGATGTTTCACCAGTGATGATCAAAGTGGTTGATGCCGCTGTGCAGAAAGCCTACAACGGCGAGCGAAAAATCTCCTGGATGGAAATCTATACCGGTGAGAAGTCTGTCGAGCTGTATGGTCCGGATGTCTGGTTACCAGAAGAAACTCTCGACCTGATTAAAGAGTACCGCGTTGCCATCAAAGGCCCGCTGACCACCCCGGTCGGTGGCGGTATTCGTTCTCTGAACGTTGCCTTACGTCAACAGCTGGATCTGTACATCTGTCTGCGTCCGGTACGTTACTATCAGGGCACACCAAGCCCGGTCAAGCGTCCAGAAGACACCGATATGGTGATTTTCCGCGAGAACTCCGAAGATATCTATGCGGGTATCGAGTGGAAAGCAGGTTCTGCAGAAGCAGACAAAGTGATCAAGTTCCTCAAAGACGAAATGGGCGTGCAGAAAATTCGCTTCCCTGAGCAGTGTGGTATCGGCATCAAGCCGTGCTCAGAAGAAGGGACGAAGCGTCTGGTGCGTGCGGCGATTGAGTATGCGATCACTAACGATCGTGACTCTGTCACCCTGGTGCACAAAGGCAACATCATGAAATTCACCGAAGGTGCGTTCAAAGATTGGGGTTACCAGCTGGCTCGTGATGAGTTTGGCGGTGAACTGATCGACGGCGGCCCATGGGTGAAAATCAAGAACCCTAATAACGGCAAAGAGATCGTTATCAAAGACGTGATCGCCGATGCATTCCTGCAGCAGATCCTGCTGCGTCCGGCTGAGTATGACGTTATCGCCTGTATGAACCTCAACGGTGACTACATTTCTGATGCGCTGGCTGCTCAGGTTGGTGGTATCGGTATCGCACCGGGTGCCAACATTGGTGACGAGTGTGCGCTGTTTGAAGCGACCCACGGTACTGCACCTAAGTACGCTGGCCAGGATAAAGTGAACCCAGGTTCAGTGATCCTGTCTGCGGAGATGATGTTGCGTCATATGGAATGGTTCGAAGCGGCTGACCTGATCGTTAAAGGTATGGAAGGCGCCATCGCGGCGAAAACCGTGACTTACGATTTCGAACGTCTGATGGACGGCGCTAAGCTGCTGAAATCCTCAGAGTTTGGCGATGCAATGATTAAGCATATGTAATTTTGCTTGATTAGTATCAGGCCGGTTGCAGCGTTAACCTGCGGCTGGCCTGATGTGTTTTAAGGCCTTTCCCCAACACCGTCAAACGTGGCAATTAAACAGATTACTTCACGTTCTGTTATTCACTTTATCCACTTAAGTAACTCTGCATTAAACGAACTGATAAAGTTTTCATTGTAAAACTGCGACACTGAGTTTTTAATGTCAGCATGGGATGGCAGGGCGCGCCCGTCAATAATCAATTGCATTTTTTCAGCTAGTGCTTTTGTCTCCCTGGGGGGGTAAAGGAAACCATTTACGCCATTATTAATTATTTCTCCTGGGCCGCTGACGCAATCGGAAGCGATACAGAAAATGCCTCGTGATAGCGCCTCAAGTAACACCAGCGGGAATCCTTCATAATCAGAGCTTAAAACCAGACAGCTGGCAACATTAATATGACTTTCAACATACTCCCATGGCGACTCCTGCCAGCCGTGCCAGTGAATATGATTATTTATCCCTAAGCTCTGTGCATAACTCTCACACTGACTCCTGTCATCGCCTTCGCCAATCACATCCAGACGCCAGTTACCCTGCAGAAGAGAACAGGCCGTGAGTAAGTCTTTTATTCTCTTTTGTAACTCAAAGTTTATTCGACCAATATATAAAAAATTCGTCGTAGCAACAGGGCGTTCGACAAAGACTGATTGGGGCGTCACCGGGTTGAAAACCACCGAAACGCTAGCGGGGTTTGCACCTAAGTCGATAAGTTGTTGCTTTATTTCATTACTAATCGCCAGGTGACCATCCGCGTGCATGAGATATTGTGGGCGATATCTTGGCCTGGGCGGTAAGTGTATCCATGAAAGCAAGGGGGTGTTAACCCGTGCAAAGCGTATCGCAAGGCGTGATATGAAACAGGGGACAGTACTTAATGTTACGACAATATCCGGTTTAAATTGGCGGATTTTTTTTGCCAGTTTCCAGGCATGATGGCATCTGCGGATCTTATGATTTCGGAATGAAGATTGACTGATGGTATAATTTATTTCTGACAGCCAGTTATAATTCTCCTCACGACTTTCATAGAACATAAATATTTCAACAATAAAATTGTTATGTTTCATCATCATTTTAGAGATACGTGCAACAGCTGATTCCAGACCGCCTCTTCCCGTGGGTGTATCAAGAGTTATTAATACTTTTTTCATTATATATCCTTATGCGAATCGTTCCGATACAGGCTTTTGCTTGCAGCAGATTATTATGAGTGTTTTTTTTAGAGATTTCTATTTATTTAGAATTGATTTCAATTTAAATTATATATAATTAATATATTTGTATTATTAATAATATTACTGTCCAGTTTGTCCGGCTTTTGCGTTCTCTTCATTCGTAGAGCAGGCTGTGCCCGGTGTGAACTTCCGCAAAGAGACGACAGTAACAATTTGATTAATCTCTTCTATACTTTATTAACCCCGATAAGTTGATGGAGATCGCGATGAGCCAAAAGCATAAAGATAAAGATGATTTACCAGCAGGTGGTGCGCCGAACGAAGAGGGGGAGATCCCAAGAAAGCGCGATGACAGTGAAGACGATAAAAAAGATCCGTTTAAAGCTGATTAAATCCTCCATACCAGGCGCATGGGGCCGTGCGTCTGGTAAGGCCTGGCCTAAGAAATATTCACGACCGCACCCGGTGTGTTCAGCAATTCGAATAGCTGATGTTGATCGGCATGGGAAGCGTCGGCGGTCACCGCTGCACTACTGTAATGCAGCGCATGAATCCGCCCCAACTGCCGCCAGATAAGGATTGCCGAAACCATCAGTGAGCAATTTTTATCGCCCGGTATACACAGTAAGGTGTGGTGCCACTGTTCATCAAGCTCATTGGTAAAAAACTGAATACTTTCAGCGGGTAGCAGCGCACGCAGGTCGGGAAGGAGGAACTCACTGACCTGCCATGAGAGTCGCATTGTTAATCTGTTCTGCATATAACGGGTGTCTCCGACTGTGCTGTGCTGAATGTTAATACTGTAATAATAAATATTCTTTCATTTCTGAGCTGCTCCATGTCTCTATTTTTAATGGAAAATTATCAGAAAATCCATTTTTTCGTGCGGCCAGTCACGTACTGCTGAGGTAAATCCTAAATATAAGCTTTTTTTAAAAGTAAACCGTTCAGCGAGCTGCTAGTTTGACGGCATTTAAACAGCAGAGCAGGTATATCTATGCCAGTTGAATTAGTCGCTAATCATGCGCATTCAGATGCGTTACTTTCTGTACAGAGCTGGAATAATCGTCAGGGAGCAACCAACAGAGCGCTTCCCTGGCCCGACAGGGTGCAAAACATCCCGGTGGCATTAGCCGTGTCGCTTAAAGAGTTATCACTCAGTCGTGATATTAAATCCACGCCGACACTGTCAGTCATCAGCAATATTGAGCAGATGCCCAGCCGCAATCAGCGCTTTATGGCGATTGGTGCGGCAGTGACTGCGGTGGTTAATTTTTCTGAGTGGGAGAATATTGCTTTGAGATATCCCTCTATCCCGCTTGCTGCGTCAAAAATGGCGTCGATTTGCACAAAGAATCCGTTAGAGCATGATAAGTCGAGGGGGTATATCAGGCGCGGAGCCGATTTTGTTGAAGGGATGACGGATGCAAACAAGGCGGTAGATGCCACGTTGTACAGCACCGGGCTCGGCATGGGGTTTGATATCCTGCAAATCAAACCAGATATGAATAAAATCGATCATTTCTCGCAGCTCTCTGTGATTCGGCAACAGGCGAAGTCTCTGGAAGATAAAGATAAAGATAAAGATAAAGGAGATAAGCCGGGAGCCTGATAACCTGGATTTATTTAAATCGACATCGCTGTCCGCCACCAAGCGGACAGCGAGAGTCTTATTTCAGTTTGCTTAACAGATAATAGAGTGTCCCGGCGATCGCCAGCGAGTTAAAGGTCGGCACGCCTGCCGTAATCATCACGCCTGCGATACTGCCGACTGCGCAGGAAATAATCGCCAGCCAACCAATAACCGGCGTGCTTTCAGGCAATCCGCCAGATTCCCGGCTATGATTCAGCACTGCCCGATGGTTACGCAGAATATAGTAGTCAACCATCATTACGCTGATAATTGGCGGAATAACCACCCCCATCAGACTGAGAAAGTCGGCAAAGCGCTCCAGAATACCCAACACCGATAATAACGTGCCGACGGTTCCAATAAACAGTGTGGTGGTGGAATATTTCAATTTTTTACCGAATATCCCTTCAACTGCATTAGTGATACCCAATGATGAAGAGTAAAGGTTAATATCATTAACCCGCAGGGTTGAAAATACCACCACCAGCAGACCGATACCGCCAGCAGTTTGAGCCATCATGGTGACAACATCGGCCGTCCCCAGCGTTTTGCCAATAAGAATCGCCAGTCCATTAACAATATACTGGCTGACAATAATCGTAAGCAGCGTAATATTAAAAACCTGTTTTTTGTTCCGCGAATAGCGTGTCAGATCGGGTGTCACCAGACTGGCGAGAATCACCCCGCCGACGACCAGAGTAATACCATCGCTCAGAGCCAGTGGCTCTCCGGCCGGTTGTCGGGTAATAATTTCAGCGGTATTGATACCGGACAGAGTGGTGAATGAGATAAAAGCCACCAGCATAATAAACATCGGCACGGCAATGCGCGCGGTAAAGCGTAATGCCCTAAAGCCAAAGGCCACCAGAATCGTCAGGCAAGCGCCGGTTATTGTGGCCGACAGAATAAACCCCAGCTTCCCCTGTAGCGCAAAATTAAGTGAACGGGCGAATATCGCATTTTGTATACCAAACCAGCCGAGTAAACAGAGTGCGATGACCAGCCCAACGAATACTGAACCGATGCGGCCAAAGCCGCACCAGCGGGCTAACAGGCTACCGGAAACGCCTTCGTGCATACCGGCGAATCCCAGCCCGAGCGTGGCGACGGCGAAAATAAGACTGCCCGCCGTAATGGCAATAAAGGCGTCTTCCAGGCTCATTCTGTGGCCCAATACGGCACCCAGCATAAACTGATCTAATGCGGTCAACATGCCAAGATGAATTATTGCAACACTTAAAAATGAAACTCGTTTATCTTGTGGAACCCGGCTTAACGGATAATCTTCAATTTTAACCATAATACTCTTCCTTGAGTTAATTTTGCCTGAATGAGGGAGCGATATTTTTACTAAGCTAATTATTTCTGGGGTGTTAATTAAACCTAATGCGGCAATCTGATTTAATGATTAAATCGGCTACCGCTTCAATATAACCCGGTAATGTTGAAAGGCAATACTCTTTTTACCCGCTAATAAGGTGAGAAATAATAAACAAAGGGGCAGCCCAGACGAGATTCGCTGCGCATCATGGCCCGGACTCTTGCCGCTAACGGTTAAAAATCGCTCCGCAAACACCGTGCGTAAACTGCCCATTTCTGCGACCAGTGGTGCTACCGTCGAGCTGCGGCCCGGCTCACGGTGTAGCGCGACCAGCGCTAAGGGAAAAGCCGCTAACCGCCTGAAGATAAGCCAGCCGGACCAGGCTCATTCTGAACGTTAATCTTGCAGATGGCCCTTAATTAATTAGCAGACGCCAAAGTCGCCTTCTTCGTGATAATGATTGACCGAGTTGGCCGCAACTTTGATCTGTTTCTTCTCCGCATCATCAATACGTGCGCACCACAGGCTGTCTCCCTCAACTTGCAGCACCACCATTTTTGGACCACCGGTTTTTGACTGAACGATATCTTCGGGTTTAAACATGACGTTTTCTCCATTGTGTTGTCCGTTTTATTAACGGTCAGCAATTGCCGTTTTGCAAGCGCAACTGGCTAAAGATTCGCCATCGCCTCGCTGAGAGTTTCCTATACTGGTAGTTCATGCAGAAAAACCGGAGGATAAAAATGACCATTCATAAAAAAGGACAGGCTCACTGGGAAGGTAATATCAAGCAGGGTAAGGGTTACATTTCCACCGAGAGCGGGGCGCTTGAACAGCAACCCTACGGCTTTAATACCCGCTTTGAGGGCAAAGCGGGCACCAACCCTGAAGAGCTGATTGCAGCGGCTCACTCCGCGTGTTTCTCGATGGCGCTGTCGCTGATGCTGGGTGAAGAAGGTTTTGTGCCTGAGAGTATTGATACCACCGCTGATGTGTCGCTGGATAAAGTCGACGGTGGCTTTGCCATCAGCAAGGTGGCGTTAAAAAGCCAGGTTAAACTGCCCGGTATCGATAATGAGACCTTTGATAAAATTATCAATCAGGCAAAAGCAGGCTGCCCGGTCTCAAAATTACTCAAGGCTGAGATAACGCTTGAGTATCAGCTGGAAAATTAATCGGATCGGCAGCTTTCCCGCCACTGATTAACTGCCCTGAACAGGCTTTATGCTCCGGCGACAGTTTACGCTGCCGGAGCGCGCATTGAGCGGAAATTGATATCGTCCGCATGCAGCGACTGATAATATCGTTAAGAACTCTCCGCACTGGTTATCTGGGCGCTGCTGATGAAACATTATTGCGGAATTTATTAAACATCATCACGGTTAAATTTTTCTTTATGTCGTCACAAGGCATCTCTTGCAAAACTCACCAATGAGAATATTCTGGCACTGACAGGAGAGTGGTTTCACGGTTATGCAATGCGCTTTTAGATCAATACAATAGCCCCGCCGCCACCGTATTCAGCGACAAGGTTGAAGAGCGACTCTCCCCGGTGGGGGAAAGAGTGCTGATTGGTAGCAGACTTTGTACCGGACAGGCGTCCACTGCATGATCATTAGCATCCTGATTAGCATGGTTCGTTATTAATAACAAATGGAGCTTGTTATGTCGAAAATAGATAATAATACTTTCATTTCGCCGGCTTTGCGCTCATTCGATTCTGACACGAAGAGCACTAAAGGCGAGGTTTTCAACGCCATTAGCCGTACAGCCAATCGTCCTTTCACCATTACGTTGAGTCCAGTGGAGTCGCCTCCGCCAACAAAAACTAAACCTGCCTGAACCCCTACTGAAATGCATGACAGTTAGCGCAGAGTGGTTAAAGCCAGGCGGATTTTGTCCAGCCTGGCATCCCGTCTGGTCAGAATAAATTATCGTCTGGCGTAGCTGTGACCGTTTCAGGTAAGCATTTGGTGCGATCTTAATCGGTGGAGCGGGGTGTCAATCAGGGGCGTCTGCGGGTTGCCGTCAGTCAGCCTGCGATCCGACGGCATCGATGCTAATTCAGTTACTTACAGGTATAAGTGATCATCTGGTTATTCGGTGAGTCGATCAGGCAAAAGCGGTTGTCTGACAACCGTTGTGCCAGATAGCCTTCGCGTGTCACCGCAGCAGGCAGATAGAGCGTGCGATCGGTGGTTCTCAGCGTGCCACTGTCAATTTTGGCCTGTGAGGTGGTGACGGTAAAGGAGCTGAACCGGTCAATGACCAGCGCCTGCGTCTGACCCAGTGGCTGTCCGGATAAGCTTTCCACTTTACCGACGCACTCTTTGCCCTGATAGTCCGACGAGCAGCCTGCCAGTGCTATTGCGCCCGCCAAAACAGTTAACCGAACCAGCTTCATGATTGCATCCCTTATTCAAACAGTGCCTCACAGGGTAAAGCGTAGCGGATAAATGCTGTGTTACCTAAACCGTTTCAGGGTAATCATGCTGCAAATGACGCTGTTTAACTCGACTGCGGACATTTCACCGTTTTTAACGCCCTAAGTTGAGTGAGTCGCTCCTCGGCTTTGCTGCTGGCGTGATATTTGGCGATGCCATTGCCGATACCGAAATCCAGCATAAATCCCACTACCGTCAGTGTACTGAATTTCCCGGTGTCGGCGATTTCCTGCTGAACGCGCTGCGATTTGGCCATTTCATTATCGATGGCAGGGCAGTCCAGTGTGGCCGACTCTTGCGCACCGAGCGGCGTGGATTTGGGATACTGCTTCAGTGCGCAGCCGGACAGTAACAGGGCGACAACCGCCACTTTCAGTGCTTGATTCATGGTTAATATCGTCTCGGTACCTATGCCAGTCAGAGTTCTGTTATCGGCAATCTTTGGAGCAACTTTAAACTGCACAATAGCGCGAGACGCTGAATCAAAAACGCGGTTTCTGCCGTCAGCGCGGAGAAATATTACTGCTGAACCGGACTCAGAATTATCTGTAAAACAAAGCGTTGCGCATCAATACCTAAAACAGCGCGTCATGACAGGTTACCCTTAACGGGAACCTGACTACGGACTCACGACATGGAGTTAAAGATGAAAAAGACTATTTTGACCGCTTCTGCCATTGCTATCGGCTTATTTCTGAGCGGCTGTGCCAATGACCATATCATGCACACTAATGATGGCCGCACAATTGTTGCCGACGGTAAACCGCAGGTGGATAGCGATACCGGCATGATTACCTATAAAGATGCGCAGGGCAAAGAGCAGCAGATTAACCGCTCAGAAGTGAAAGAGATGTCTGAGTTTGACGATTAATCCCGCCCTAAAAAAAGGACTACCTGGCGTTGCCGGTAGTCCTCTCCCGCTTCCTGCCTGAACATTTGCCTTCTGAGAGGCATTATCTGGTGTTCAGAGCTGGCCGATTTGTATCTATCCCTCTGAAAGAGATAAAAAAGATTCCCTGGTGTGCCTCTGGTGTGGCGCAATTTTATTATAATAAATAGGGTAAGTTTTTCTTATTAAAGGGTTGTGCTTTTGCCCAATCCCTGTATATCTTTAAGCATAACCACCGCTAACCAATACTGGAAGGGGTGCTATTCCCTCTTGAAATTTAGCGGGAAAAATGCCATGGGAATTAATGGTTTATAAAGCTGCCTGATTCCTCAGATTCATTTAACCAGTTTGATACAGAAATGAAGATTAACATTACCGATACACCTAATCCGCAAGACGAAGAGTTTGTCATCTCCAGCCTGTGGGCGCATAACGATACCGTTGATAAGGTTGATATTCGCCCCCTGTTCCTGACCTTTACCAACGATAACCAACAAATTATTGCTGGTCTGGTGGCGCGTACCTGGTGGGGCGGGCTGGAAGTGCAGTATTTATGGGTGGATAAAGCGCACCGTCAAAGTGGGCTGGGCCATCAGCTGATGAAACAGGCGGAAGAAGAAGCGATTAAACGCGGTTGCCATATGGCGTATGTCGATACGTTCAGTTTTCAGGCAAAAGGCTTTTATGAAAAACTGGGATATCAGGCCTACGGAAATTTAGCCGAATATGCGCATAAACATACTCGTTATTATTTAGCCAAAGACCTGTAACAGGTATCTGGACAACCTGCGAGGTCGGAATGGACTCTTCTCAAAAGAATACACTCTATTTTTCTACCCTGATTGCCATGACTGAGCATCTGGATGAGCCATGGGGAATAAAGGATTTAGAATCGCGCCACCTTTATATGAATAAGGCCGCCTTTCGCTACACCCATACCCCGGCCAGTTTTGAAATAGAGGGCAAGCTTGATGAAGAGTTTCCCGCCGACTGGGCCGATTGTGCGGAAGCGCTAATAGAGCACGATAAAAAGACCGAGCTGGCGCAAAACCGGGTGGCGGTGATTGAAACGCATTACTGGTACGGTAAAGATTCGCTGACGCCGTTTATCAGTGAGAAGATTCCAGTTTTTAATGAAGAAAAACAGGTAATTGGCGTGTTATGGAATGCCAGGCCGCTGAATACCTTGTCGCCGTTGATATATATCAATCAGCAAAAGCCCAGCGTGCTGACTACCGAAGCATCCACCACTGTTTTTACCCGCGCCGAGCTGGATATCATCTTTTTAATGCTGCAACGGCTGTCGACCAAAGAGATGGCAAATATCTACAACGTCAGCCCAAAAACGATTGAGAATCGCGTTTACAGTATTTATCAGAAAGCGGGAGTTCATACTCTGCGTCAGTTTGAAGAGTATTGCAAAGAGGCTAATTTAGATAATTACATACCCGACCGCCTGATTGAAAAAGGCATTCTGTTTATTTAAATCAATATCAAGGAAAGAGAACTGTGTTAAAGATTGAAGATTATCCATTGAGTCGGGTACCTCAGGATAAAAGAGTTTCATTTCTAAGCGTGGCCGTAGTGCATATGGGTATGCTGACCGCGTTAGACCAGTTTATGCTCGGGGCGGTGTTGGGTCACTCAATGAGCCTGACCGATGCTTTTCTCGCTATTCTGGCAGGCAGTGTGATTTTTGGTATCGTCACCTTTGGCCTTGGGCTGGCCGGTATGCGTGAAGGCGTATCGGGCAGCCTGTTAGCCCGCTGGTGTGGCTTTGGCCGCATCGGTTCGGTGCTGATTGGCGTGGTGGTGGCCGTCAGTTTGTTAGGTTGGTTTGGCATTCAGAATGCCATTTTTGCTCGTTCGCTCACTTTTGCGCTGCAAGACAAAATCAGCTTTGCCTGGGCAGCCACCCTGACCGGTGTTTTCCTGACGATTATTGTGGCCTTCGGTTTTAAAGCATTACGTTTTACCGCCAGGATTGCCGTGCCGCTGTTTATTTGTCTGGTGGCGTTTATTTCGGTCACCACGCTATCCGGTGTGGATCTGCGCCAGATTATTGGCCTTCTGCCCGCAGGGGAACCGGTGACGCTGAGTGCCGGGATCACCATGGTGGTCGGTGGGGCGATTGTCGCCAGCCTGATTACGCCGGATCTGACCCGCTACTCAAAAAGCGGCAAACAGGTGATGGGTATCACGCTGCTGACCATTATCGTTGGCGAATTTATTGTTAATGGCCTCGCCATTCTGATCGCCAAAACGCTGGGCAGCGCCGATGTTGTCACCATCATGTCGCAAACTGCGGGCGGTATCGGCTTGCTGGTGGTGGTTTTCTCAACCCTGCGCGTGAATGATATCAATCTCTACTCCTCTTCACTGGGCATTGTTAATGCGGTTGAAGGTATTACCGGCAAAAAGCTGCGCTATACCACCACCACCGTGGTGATTGGCCTGCTGGGTACACTGCTGTCAGTACTGGGAATATTAGATCGCTTTGTCGATTTCCTGACGCTGCTTGGCGTGGTGTTCCCGCCAATCATCAGCATTATGCTGGTGGATTATTATCTGTTGCGCAGCCACCGGAAAGCGTTAGACGACAGCAAAAAAATCGGTGCACTGCCGGTGGAGACGCCGGTGATTGGCTGGAGTGCGATTATCGCCAGTATCATCGGCAGTATTATCGGTCTGAGCGCCAGTTGGGGCGTTCCCACCATCAATTCGTTAGTGGCCGCCGGGGTCATCTACTGGCTGGTGAAAAAGTGCCTCAGAACACGTTAAAGCAAAACCCTCTTCGGAGGGTTTTTTTTTGCCCGGTAAGGACGACTGGCAGAGGCTGAAGGTACATCGATAAATAAATTCGATTGAAGCGATTAGATAAAAGTTTATAGTAGCTGCCGTTAACCGGAGAGATTAAAAATGTTACGTGATTATTTAAAACTGGATGCTGATGACCAGCTGCAACAACAAGTGACGCATGTGAAAAACCGCGGACAGGAACAGATCTCTGAATGGCTGATCGTCGGAAAAGATGGCGAACGCAAGGGGCTGGTTTCACTGTTTGATAAGATGAGTACCCGGCGTTCTTATCCGGTGAATTACCGCATCACTCAGACCGATATGGGTGGAAAGGTGATTGTCGATAAACTGACTGAAACCATCTGAATGGTTCTCCCCTGCGCACCGCGTGCATCAGGGGAGGGGCTGATATCGATTACTGCCAGAATTTCTTCTTACTGGTTTTCCCAATGCCGGGATTGCAGCTGTTGGTCGGATCGAGATGACGCAGGTGCTGCTCATATTCTCCCGATGCATGATACAGATGACCGACATTGTGCTCGGCTGGATAGCGCGCACCGCGCTGATCAAGATATTCCAGCACCTGATGCTTAAACTGTTGCGCATCCACACCGGCTTTCAGAATGTAATCCTGGTGATTCACAAAGCAGAAGAAATGGCCGCAGCATGAGTCTTCCAGTACCTGCGCCTGTAACTCTGGCGGTAATTCGATGCGCCACTGGCTGTCATTACGACGCAGCGCGACGTCGAAGGCGATCAGCCGCCGATCGGCACTGATGCCGTGATAGTCGCAATACGAAATGGTGCACCCCCCCACGCCAAAACGTACCAGAAACGCATCCTTTTCTTCGCGCGCATCGCAGCGGAAAAACTGCCCGGATTTAGCGGCGAAAAACTGGCTTAGCAGGTTTTGCAGTTCAGCAGCGTGGCGCGCGTCGGCTTTAATCATCAGATGATGCTCGAAACTGTCTCGATAATCGAGGATCCGCTTCGCCACCATTTTCGGGGTCAGAGTATTCACCAGTTGCAGCACCCGGTCGACAAAGTTGGTCGGCAACACGCGCAGCTTTTTCACCCGTACATCCCACTTCGCTTTGTTGGCCATCAGCGAGGGTAGCGCTTCCGGGCCGAGCCGGTTGATCGCCCAGTACATATGCCTGGCGTAGCGCACCGTCAGATCAAAAGCATTGCGGTGAATGTACTCCGCCTGTAACGGCAGTTCACTCAGGTTTTCCAGCAGATAGCGGCGAAGTTCAACCAGTTCGCCTTCATCATTAGTGCCGATATAAAAACTCTCGGTTTTATCGCTGGCCTCAAAGGTGGACAAGCGCACCGCAAACACCGCGACTTTGCCCGCGCTGCCGGAGCTGTCATGCAGATACTGCGGATTACCGTTATAGCGCGTCGGCGTCGATGCGGCGGTATCGCGCAAAATCGCCGCGTAATCATCGGCCCAGATTTTGCCTTCCCAGTCGACGGCAGTGCCGGTGGTGTATTGCTGCTGCTCCAGTCGGGTAATCATCTCTTCGGCGGTGTTCCCAAGATCGACCCCCAGATGATTGACCAGCGAGAGACTGCCGTCGGGATTGATTTGCGCAAACAGCGATTTTTCGGTAAAAGCCGGGCCACGGCGAATCAGGGAACCACCGGAGTTGTTACACACACCGCCAATCACCGAGGCTCCAATGCAGGAGGAGCCAATCACGGAATGCGGCTCTTTATGGTGCGGCTTCAGGGCATTCTCCAGCTCGGTCAGGGTACTGCCAGGAAAGGCAATAATCTGCTGTGCATCATCAATGACCTGCACCCCTTTAATCCGACGGGTACTGACAATAATAATCTCACGATCGTAATCGCTGCCGTCAGGCGTCGAGCCGCCGGTCACACCGGTATTCGAAGCCTGCATCAGAATAATTTTGTCGCAGGCCACGCAGGCCTGTAGCACTTGCCACAGCTGCATCAGCGACTGCGGAATCGCCACCGCCAGCGCCTGTCCTTTGCCGACACGAAAACCTTTGGTGTAATACGCTTTATCATCGTCGCGGGTCAGCAGCTGGTCATTTGCCAGGATACTTTGCAACTGAGTGAGTATTTCTGAATCCTTCGCCATCAAAAACTGCTCCTGAATCAATCCACTGTCACTGTTTTTTTCGCTGTCAGATGCCTTTATAGCCGGGCAGCTCGGTTGATGCATCAACTATTGTAACAACTGCGTAACAAGAAAAATGTCGTTTAGATGCTAAAATTGGCGGTAACGGCTATTCAAACAAGGGTTTATGCATGCTGAAAATGCGCCATCTGTTGCTAACGGCAACGCTGACAACAGCGGCGGTCGCCGCGCAGCCCACACCGCAATACGGTGAGGAGTTACAAGGTTTCAGCTGGCCTTATCCGTTACAGCACTTCAGTTTTAGCTCGCAAGCACAACAGCTACAGATGGGCTATATGGATGTTGCGCCATCAGGTAAGGCGAACGGTCACACGGTGGTGTTGATGCATGGCAAAAACTTTTGTGGTGCGACCTGGCAGCAGACGATTGCCGCACTGACCAAAGTCGGCTACCGGGTAATTGCGCCAGACCAGATCGGTTTCTGTAGTTCGACCAAACCGACCAGCTATCAGTACAGTTTTCAGCAGCTGGCGCAAAATACCCACGCGCTGCTGGCTCAGCTTAATGTCCCGAAAGCGATAATTATCGGCCACTCCACCGGCGGTATGCTGGCGACGCGTTACAGTCTGATGTATCCAAAAAGCGTCGAACAGCTGGTGCTGGTGAACCCGATTGGGCTGGAAGACTGGAAAGCGAAAGGGGTGCCATGGCGCAGTGTCGATCAGTGGTATCAGCGTGAACTAAAACTCAGCGCCGAAAGCATCAAGCAGTACGAGCTGAAAACCTATTATGTCGGCAAGTGGAAACCGGAGTATGACCAATGGGTCGAGATGTTGGCGGGGCTGAATAATGGCCCCGGTAAACAGCGGGTGGCATGGAACTCGGCGCTGATTTACGACATGATTTTTACCCAGCCGGTCTGGTATGAATTTAAAGATCTGCTGATGCCGACCACTCTGATGATTGGCACCGCAGACACTACCGCCATTGGCAGTGATATCGCGCCAGCCGAGGTTAAAGCGCGCATTGGTCACTACAATCTGTTGGGCAAAGAGGTGGCGGGAATGATTCCCCATGCGAAGCTGATCAGCTTCCCGGGGATGGGACATGCGCCTCAGATGGAAGATCCTGGGGCATTTCATCAGAAACTGATTGAGGCGTTAGCACACCCACCGCATAAAGAGTGGTTTTAGGCGCGCCCTGAATTTACTGGCGCGCCGGTACTATCAGGACATCACTTCATCCAGCAGAGTGTACATCGCCTGGAAGGCGCGCTGGCTGACTTTCGGATGATACATGCTGACGCCTGCGACATTGGCATGCGGATCGGTGAACGAGTGGACTGCGCCACCGAAGCTCAGCAGTTGCCAGTCGACGCCAGCTGCGGTCATCTCTGCCGCAAAGGCAGGTAATTGCTCACGCGGTACCAGCGGATCTTCTGCGCCATCCAGCACCAGCACGGAAGCGCTAATGTTTTTCGCGCCATCAGGGTCGGTGGTGTCCAGCGAGCCGTGGAATGACAGTGCCGCTTTCAATGCCGCGCCGCTGCGTGCCAGCTCCAGTACACAGTGTCCGCCAAAGCAGAAACCAAATGCGGCGACATTTTGCGGGTCGACCGGCGCATCAGTCTGCGCGATCAGCGTATCCAGCGCTGCCTGCATGCGTGCACGTTCCTGCGGCTGATCTTTTACCGCCATCATCGCCGCACCCGCCTGTTCGCCATTGGTCGGCCGTACATCTGTGCCGTACAGGTCGGCGATCAGTACCACGTAACCCTGTTCCACCACCTGTTTTACCAGCTCGACCGCGTTATCGCTGACGCCCATCCAGTTGGGTGCCATCACCAGACCCGGTTGTTTAGCCTGCTGGCCGCGCTGATAGACCAGACGCCCCTGTAGCGCGTCCCCCTGCGCCTGGTAGTCGATGCTTTTAACTTCAATATTACTCATAACGGCCTCTTATTGCGGGCGATGGTTGTGGAATTCTGACTGCCGGTGATTTTAAACCGCAGGGCAGAGAACAACACCTTGATATTGTTATTAAGATCGTTAATTTGTTATCAGGCGTGTCGTCAGGTATGACGATGCAAGGCAGCAGAGCGGGGAGGCCTGGCGGCGCTTCCCGCTCCCGGTGAGATCAGCCAATCCGATTAGCGGGATAATGATGTCTGATATTTTCAGCGAAAAATTGCCCCTTTGACTCGGCAGCCATCAGCAGATGGAATACCGTCAACGGAACCTGCTGGTAACGATAAATATCACGCTGTTGAAATTCAATTTCCAGCAGCTTATTTTCCATATCATAGGCAACAGTATGAATTTTAGATGAATTAACACTACGTCGTTTCATTGATAGCCCCTCCTGGCAACCCGACCTGGTTATCCTGTGACGTCAGGGTGCTGAATGTCATAAAGTTGGTCAAATTTTGCTCATTAATATTAGCTTATTTTTTCGCCATCAGATTTTTCCGGAAGCACTTTTTTGGCTGTGCTAAGCTGGAATGGCAAAATAATGCGTAAATTCAGAGAGAAAACATCGGCAGCGGAGAATAAAAATCATGTCCATCAAATCACTGGCAGCCTGTCTGCTGGTTTTCAGCGCATTTCCTGCTCACAGCGACAGCGAATTTCAGATAACCTGCCCGGGGCGCGCCACCATGACCATCTCGCGCGCGCAGTATGGTCTGACGACGGCAATGTGGCCGAATCATCACTTTCAGGTGGCTGCCGGTAAACAGCGTTCGCAAATCAACGGTGGCGATAACGTCACCATCACCCGTTTTCGCAATGGCGACCAGCTGATCGTTGATAAAAGTTCCGGTGAAACCTTTTTTGCTTTTAATGGCAGTAGTGAATTAGTGTCATGTTCACGTACCCGCGATCGCCAGACTGATGCGATTTCGCTGGAGCGTTATGATGGATCGGTGCAGAACCACTCCTGACGGCATTCTGGTCAGGCGCGGTATCACAGGGCACACATTTGAGCTATTTCAGCCTCTTAAGGAGAAGCAATATGCAACTAACGATTACCGCCACACCCAGTCAGCAAGATTTGGATGAAGTGAAAGCCGGGCTGATTAGCTTTAATGCGCAATATATCAATATCGATGAAATTAAGCCGATTGCGCTGTTTTTTACCGATGATAACGGCAAGAAACTCGCAGGCTTAACTGGCTCGACGGCGGGAAACTGGTTGCGAATTGATATGTTGTGGGTCAGCGACACGTTGCGCGGGCAGGGAGTGGGTGGTCAGCTGATTGCGGCCGCAGAGCAGGAAGCGCGTGCGCGTGGATGTTGCTATGCCCAGGTCGATACCGCCAGTTTTCAGGCGCGTCCGTTCTATGAAAAGCAGGGCTACCAGCTGTGCTTTTCCCTCGACAACTATCCGCGTGTGCATCAGCGCCACTATCTGACCAAGTCGCTTAAGGTCTGAGGCGAGCAGATATTGTCCTCCAGGCACTGTTTATGCCATCAGGACGGGAGCCGAAAATGGCTCCTCTGTGGAATTCCAGCAACCTGCCAATTACCCACTTGGGCCGTCGCGCACATCCAGTGGCGACCGCTCCGCCTCGTTAATCGCCTGTTGCCACTGCTCCGCGTTGACTTCCTGCCATGACAGATGTCCACGGGTGCTGCTCATCAGTACCACATCCGGCTGTAATGTCCGGTAGCGCGCCAGCGTGTTGTGCAGATCATTCAGATTGCTTTCCGCCACAATTAACGTCCTCCAGCCGCTCTGATCCTGAGTCAGAGTATCGCCGACAAACAAATAACGTTTGCCCCACGGCGAGTGGTAGAAATAGCTACAGCTGCCGGGCGTATGGCCAGGTGAGGGCAGGATATGAAAATCACCGAAGTGACTTTCCTGCGCCATAAAAGTGGCATCCGGTTCTACCACCCGACTGACCGGCCCGAGGGAGCGCGCATGGCAATAAAGCGGATTGTTAAAGCGCTGCTGAATGGCCAGCGCGCCGGGTGCCGCTTCATGCCAGTGGGTCAGATAGTGCCGCATCACGCCGCCGAGATCGGCTAACGCGTTATGGTCTTGCGGATGCTCAACGCGTGAAATCAGCAAGTTGCCGCGCGGATGGCGCAGCATAAAGCCGTGCATCATCAGTTCGGGCTGTTGTTCTGCCGCCGGAAATTCCGGGGTCGAAATCCACAGATCTTCGTAAAGCGGCTTCATCGTGTTTTTTCCTGATGGTGTGAACGGCTTATCGCAGCGTCGGATGTCCGCTGAGAGTCAACTGGCTGGTTCCGCCACTGACCTGTACTGTTGCCCGCGCACCCAGCGGTAGCGTCACGGTATTATAGTCGTGACCAAAATCCAGCCCGGTGATCACCGGCAGACCGGTCAGCTGACAAATGCCGTTCCAGACGCTGGAAAAATCAAAGCCCTGGTCATATTCGCTGAGTGTTGCTCCGGTAAAACTGCCGGTAATAATCGCGCGCTGACGGGCGAGAATACCGCTCTGATGCAGTTGCAACAGCATACGCTCGGTGCGGAACGGATGTTCATTAACGTCCTCGATCACCAGAATGCCGTCGTCAAACTGGGGCAGCCACGGTGTGCCCACCAGCGAAGCAATCATTGCCAGGTTACCGCCCCAGAGTGTACCGCTGGCGTGGCAATCCGGCGTGTCGGTGGTCCAGTCAATCGTGAACTGTGGCGTAGTGATCGCCTGCCAGAAATGGCGTTCGGTGAATGGGGATAATGTCTCTGCACCGAAATTACCAGCCAGCATCGGGCCGCTAAAGCTGATCAATCCGCAGCGGCTTAACAGCGCCAGTTGCAGCGCGGTAAAATCGCTGTGGCCACAGATAGCCAGCGGTTGTCCGCTCAGGCGCTGTTTTAACGCCGGGTAATTGACCTTATCCAGCAAACGACTGACGCCATAACCGCCGCGTACTGCCAGCACAATATCGGGAAGCTCGTGCAGGCTGGCGAGGTCATTAATATCATTCAGCCGTTGCTGATCATCACCCGCAAAGCGCTGAAAGCGGCGCTCAATCACCGCGCTGTTTTCAATCTGATGCCCCTGGGCGCGGAGGCGTTCGATACCCAGTCGGGCAGCCGCCTGATTCTGACAATAGCCGCTGGGCGCAACCAGACGAAGGGTGCGAGACGTTGCAGACATCATGTTCGGTTATCTCCCTTTACGCGATCATTTATCACCAGTGGTGCAAAAATTAACGGCATGCTTTGAATTATTTGCCACACTTTGCTGTCAAATTCAGCTGATGATGACGAAAAGCGGGCGTGAAGTCACCACTGACCACTGTTTTCAAAGCAATTCAGATAAACGGCAATATTTAATACCAGGTCAGTCAGTATGATTGAGCGCGATTAAGTGGCTCCGAGGAAGAGAATAGCGTGAAAACCCGATCGCTGATTTTATGTGCACTGTTACTGGCGGGATGCGCCGGTGAAAAACCGCAGCATGCGCCTGCGGAGCGACAAACACCGTTAACCAAAGCCCCGCCGCAAAAAGTTTCTCAGGCCTGGTCAATGTTTACGGAAAACGCCGCCAGCCACTATGGCGTTGATGAGCGGCTGATTACTGCCATTATCAGCGTCGAATCTGGCGGCAATCCAACGGTGGTCAGCCGTTCGAATGCCGTGGGTTTAATGCAGATTAAAGCCTCTACTGCCGGGCGCGAAGTGTACCGTGCTCAGGGGCGACACGGTCAACCCAGCGGTTCAGAGCTGCGCGATCCGGCGAAAAATATCGACATTGGCACTGCCTATTTGCGGATTTTACAGTCGAAACAGCTGGCAGGGATCCGCGACCCCGAGACCCTGCGCTATGCCACGATCGTCTCTTACGCCAATGGTGCCGGTGCGCTGTTGCGGACCTTCTCTTCCGATCGTCAGCGCGCGATTGCGATGATCAACGATCTGACGCCGCAGGAGTTTTATCAGCACGTGCATGACAAGCACCCGGCAGCCCAGGCGCCGCGCTACCTGTGGAAAGTCACCACTGCATACCGCACCATTTAAACTGGCGGGTCGTCACGGCATTGCCAGCGACGACCCACTTTTCCACGCGGCAGGGCTGCCGGATGCCCCCTGAAACTCATTTGATGCGTAAAAAATAAACCGATCGCAGAAGTGTGATCGACGCAAAAGTTCGATATTTTGTAATCGATTACTTTAGTTTTCACTCTAATGTAATCGATTACTTTAATGGCGAGGATTCTATGGTATCGACCACGCAACGCTCAGATAAACCGGCTGTACCGCAGCGGATGCTGATTCCGCGCCTGTCATTGATGATGTTTATGCAGTTTTTTATTTGGGGCAGTTGGTCTGTCACTCTCGGGCTGGTGATGACGCAGCACAATATGGCGCTACTGATAGGCGATGCGTTCTCGGCCGGGCCCATCGCGTCGATATTATCTCCGTTTGTACTCGGCATGCTGGTGGATCGTTTTTTCCCGTCGCAGAGGGTGCTGGCGCTGATGCACCTGGCAGGAGCGGTGATTTTGTGGTTCGTGCCGCAGGCGCTGATCGCTGAAAACGGCACACTGCTTATTGCCTTACTGTTTGGTTATACGCTTTGCTATATGCCGACGCTGGCATTGACCAATAATATTGCGTTCCACAGCCTGGCCAGCAGCGACAAAAGTTTTCCTGTGGTGCGTGTATTTGGCACCATTGGCTGGATCGTGGCGGGCATTTTTATCGGCGTCGCCGGTATTTCCGCCAGCGTGTCGATCTTTACGGTGGCCGCCATCTGCTCGGTGGCGCTGGCGGTCTACAGCCTGACACTGCCACAGACGCCTGCACCGGCTAAAGGGCTGCCATTTACATTGCGCGACCTGTTGTGTGCCGATGCCTTCGCGCTGCTGAAAACCCGCCATTTCTTTATCTTTGCCCTGTGTGCCACGCTTATTTCCATTCCGCTCGGCACTTATTATGCCTTTACCGCCTCGTGGCTGGCGGATGCAGGTATTGAAAATGTCAGCACCGTGATGTCGCTCGGTCAGATGTCAGAAATCTTCTTTATGCTGGTGATCCCGCTGTTGTTCCGCCGTCTTGGTGTCAAATACATGCTGTTTATTGGCATGTGCGCCTGGTTCGTGCGTTACGCGCTGTTTGCCCTGGGAATGAACGATGAAACCCGCACGCTGATCTATCTTGGCATCCTGCTGCATGGCGTCTGTTATGACTTCTTCTTTGTGGTGGGATTTATCTACACCGACCGTATTGCCGGTGAAAAAGTAAAAGGGCAGGCGCAGAGCATGGTGGTGATGTTTACTTATGGCATCGGCATGTTGCTCGGCTCGCAGATTTCCGGCGCGCTGTATAACAATCTGGTCGCCGGTCAGGTCTCAGCGGCAAACTGGGCGCTGTTCTGGTGGATCCCGGCGGTTGCGGCTGCGGCGATCGCCATTATTTTCCTCTTCTCGTTCAAATATCGGGACTAAGAGGGTTTCTTTGTTGGAGGTGGATATGAAAACATTAAAAGGTCCGGGCATTTTTTTATCGCAGTTTATTCGTCATCAGGCACCGTATAACTCGCTGGAAGGGCTGGCGAAGTGGGCATCAGGTCTGGGTTATCAGGCGTTACAGATCCCCTGTAATCACCCGGCAATATTCGATCTGGAAAAAGCGGCAGCCAGTCAGACTTATTGTGATGAAGTGAGCGGACTGCTGGCAAACTATGGCCTGATGGTGAGCGAGCTGTCGACGCATCTGGAAGGGCAACTGATTGCGGTGCATCCGGCGCATGATGTGGCATTCGACAGCTTTGCACCCGCTGCGGTACGCGGCAACAACGCCCGTCGTACCGAATGGGCCATCGATACGGTGAAGCGTGCGGCGGTGGCATCGGCGAAACTTGGCCTCCGCGCACATGCGACCTTTTCCGGCTCCCTCGCCTGGCCTTACCTCTATCCATGGCCGCCACACAATGCGCAATTGCTGAATGAAGCGTTTGCCGAACTGGCACGTCGCTGGCTGCCGGTGCTGGATGAGTTTGACCGCCAGGGGGTGGATGTCTGTTACGAAATACATCCGGGTGAAGATCTGCATGATGGTGTGACATTTGAACGCTTTCTGGCGTCAGTGAATCAGCATCCGCGCTGCAATATTTTGTTCGATCCCAGTCATCTCCATCTGCAACATATTGATTATTTGCAGTTTATTGATATCTATCATTCGCGTATTAAAGCCTTTCACGTTAAGGATGCGGAATATCTGCCTAACGGACGCAGCGGCGTGTATGGCGGCTATCAGCGTTGGATTGATCGGGCCGGGCGCTTCCGCTCGCCGGGTGACGGGCAGATCGATTTCAGGGGGATTTTCAGCAAGCTGGCCCAATACGACTATGACGGCTGGGCGGTACTGGAGTGGGAATGCTGCCTGAAAGACGCCGACAGCGGCGCGCGTGAAGGAGCCGAATTTATTCAGCGCCATATTATTCCGGTCGCCGATCGGGCCTTTGATGACTTTGCGGCCAGGGACGTTGGCTCAGCCAGCGTGCGGGCGCTACTGGGGCTAAACCAGATCGACTGATATATTTATGGTAGCCTGTCTGCCATCAGTTTGCTTGCAGGAAGTGTGTTCCTCATGTCCATTCAAAAAATCGCCCGTCTGGCGGGCGTGTCTGTTGCTACGGTTTCACGGGTGCTGAATAACAGTGATTCAGTGAAAGAAAAAAATCGCACCAAAGTCCTGCAGGCCATCAGCGAAAGTAACTACCAGCCGAATCTGTTAGCACGTCAGTTACGCACCGCTCGCAGTTCGATGATCCTCGTGATGGTTTCTGATATTTCTAACCCGTTTTGCGCCGAAGTGGTCAAGGGCATTGAGGAGCAGGCCGAGCAAAACGGCTACCGTATATTGTTGTGCAATTCAGGTTCTGACATCGAACGCTCGCGCTCCAGCCTGCAATTGCTGGCTGGTAAAATGGTCGATGGCATCATTACTATGGATGCCTTCAGCAAGTTGCCCGAACTGACGCAGCTGATTGGCGTCACTCCCTGGGTTCAGTGTGCGGAATATGCTGATGCCGGTGATATCTCTTGTGTCGGAATCAGCGATATCGAGGCTTCACAACAGGTGGTGCGTTACCTGGCGGGCAAGGGGCACCGACGGATTGCGTTAATTAACCACGATCTTAGCTACAAATACGCCCGGTTGCGCCAGCAAGGTTATCTGCAGCAGTTGCAGAGCAGTCAGCTGGAGTGGCAGGCGGTCACTTACGCCAGTGAGTTAAGTTTCAGCGCCGGAAAACGCGCGATGGCAACATTACTGGCTGGCGAACAGCGGCCTGACGCGGTGTTTGCGGTGTCGGATACGCTGGCTGCTGGCGCCATGTCGGCAATTTTTCAGCGCGGATTACGGGTGCCGCAGGATATCGCGGTGGCCGGTTTTGATGGCAGCGAGTTAGCGGAAATGGTGTCGCCACCGTTAACCACTATCGCCCAGCCTTCGCGAGATATTGGCCGTAAAGCCTTTACGCTGCTGCTGCAAAAGATCGACAAACCGCAATCGCCCGCCGAACGTATCATGATGGACTGGCAGTTGGTTGTGCGTGCCAGTGCCTGATTGCTGAATTATGGCTCGCTGCGCGGCTTATCAATATGCCCCAGTTCCCGTTCAGGGAAACACTGTGAGCGAACTCGTCGCTTAATCTCAGCCGCATCCGGAAAACCGCCCATGGTTTTCCGATCCCAAATCAGCTGATCATCAACGGTTATCTGATAAATCCCGCCGGTAGCCGGGATTAATGTCACCTGCGCCAGATCGGTACTGAAAGTACTTAACAGTTCCTGCGACATCCACGCGGCACGTAACAGCCAGTTGCATTGTGAACAATAGGTAATCGTCACCACGGGCAGAGTTTTCATCATTAACATCCTGATTTTGACATTTATCTGAATTACGAAACGGTCAGTTTGCCCGATCGTCGCGGGCTTATCAGCTTTTTCATTTCTGCCATCAACAGTTGAGGGTTTTCCATCATTAAAGCGATACCGAAGTGACCTGACGGTTGCCTATAGTGAGGTCAGGATCACTCAGGAGAACTCAGATGAAGGCAGTCGCTGTACAACTCGGGGTCAGCCCGTTGTGCTGGACCAATGATGTGCTGGAAGATTTAGGGGGCGATATTCCGCTGGAAACCTGCCTGCAACAGGCGGCGCAGGCGGGCTATCGCGGCATTGAGCTGGGACGTAAATTTCCCCGTCGGGCAGCTGAGCTTGCGCCGCTGTTATCCACCGCCGGATTACAACTGGCATCGGGCTGGCACAGCGGTTTTCTCGCCGATCGCAGTGTCGATGAGGAAGTTGAGGCGGTGCGCGAGCACGCCGATTTGCTGCATCAGCTTGGTGCAAAAGTGATGGTATATGGCGAATGCGGTCAGCTGCCAGGGGCGACGCCGCTCGATGAGCCGCTGTCGTTGTCACCACGGCTAAGCGCTGTCGATCTGGCAAGTTATGCCGCCAAAGTGAATGCCTTTGCCGATATTTTACTGCGTGATTATGATCTGAAGCTGGCCTATCACCACCATCTGATGATGCTGGTGGAACATGACGATGAGCTGGACAGTTTCTTGCAGCATACCAGCCATAACGTCGGTCTGGTGCTGGATTCCGGCCACGGCTATGCCGCAGGCGTGAATATTGCCGCCGTGTTGAAAAAATATGCTCAGCGCATTGTGCATATCCATCTGAAAGATGTTCGCCCGGCGATCCTCGAACGCATTCAAACCGAAGATTTGAGCTTTAACGACGCGGTACGCGCCGGATTATTTACCGTGCCCGGTGAGGGCTGCATTGATTACCGTCCGCTGATTGAGTTTGTCCGCCACTCAGGCTATCAGGGCTGGCTGATTGTTGAGGCCGAACAGGATCCGGATACTGCGCCGCCGCTAGCCACCGCCACCCGCGCCGCACGCTGGGTCAGTCAGCAATTCGGCGTCAGCCTTGCCGTGGAGACCGCATCATGCGTAACACACTGAATATCGGCCTGATTGGTTCGGGTTTTATGGGACAGGCACATGCCGATGCCTATCGTCGCGCCGCGATGATCTGGCCCGATCTGCCGAAACGGCCGGTGCTGTATGCGGTCGCGGACCAGGATCAACCAATGGCCGACGCGTCGGCCACGCGCTTTGGCGCGCAAAAAGCCTATGGCGACTGGCGCGATCTGGTAAACGACAGCGACGTCGATGTGGTGGATATCACGTCGCCCAACCATCTGCATTTTGAGATGGCAATTGCGGCGATAAAGGCCGGCAAGCACGTTTACTGCGAAAAACCGCTGGCGGTCAATTCGCAGCAGGCGCGTGAGATGACCGAAGCGGCACGTCGCGCCGGAGTCAAAACCATGGTGGCGTTTAACAATATCAAAACGCCAGCGGCGCTGCTGGCGCGGCAGATAATTGAACGCGGTGATATCGGCACCCCGGTGCGCTTTCGCGGGACCTTTGACCAGGGGTTCTACAATGACCCTACGCTGCCCTGGTCATGGCGCTGTTCGAAAACCCTGGGGGGCAGCGGTGCGCTCGGCGATTTAGGCGCGCATACCCTGTCGGTCGCGCAGTTTCTGATGGGTGGCATCAGTGAAGTGACCGCCAGCGCCCAGACCTTTCTGCGTCAGCGGCCGGTCCCGCAGGTGGATGCCGGTTACGCCAGCCGCATTGATACCCATGCGGAGATGCGTGAAGTGGAAAACGACGATCAGGTGCAGTGCCTGGTGAACTTCCACAGCGGCGCGTCGGGGGTGATTGAGGCGTCGCGCATTGCTGCCGGGCGCATCTTTGGCGTGTTCTGGGAAGTCTCCGGGACGGAGGGCACCCTGTATATGGACGGCGAACGCTTTAATGAACTGCAACTCTATCGCTTTAGCGATGACAAACACGATCGCGGCTTTAAAACGCTGTATGCCGGTAGTCAGATCCCGGCTTATTCCGGCTTCTTTGGCTTTGATTTTGGCGGCGGTGGCCTCGGATACTTCGATATCAAAGTGATCGAAGTCCACGACCTGGTTCAGGGTATCTGTAGCGATCATGACTGTTATCCGAATTTTGCTTTTGGCCTGGAGAATCAGCAGATCCTGACGGCGATTGAACAGTCGATGGTGTCCCGCAGCTGGACGCCGGTGGCCGCTGACTAAATCCTCCATTATTTTCAGTAACAGGAGAAAGTATGTTTCCTTCTTCACTTCCGACTCCGCGTCTTCCGGCATCCGGCAGCATTCCAGCATTGCGCTGGGGGATTATCGGTCCCGGCTGGATTGCCGACCACTTTGCCCGGGCATTACGCCAGCAGACTTCTCAGCAGCTGGTGGCGGTCTCGTCCCGCAGTCAGCAAAAAGGCCAGGCGTTTGCCGAAAAATGGGATATTCTCCGGGTGTTTACTGATGTTGATCAGATGCTGGCGCTGCCCGATCTCGACGCGGTGTATATCGCCACGCCGCATAACCATCATTATCCGGATGGCCTGAAGGTACTGAAGGCCGGTAAACATACGCTGATTGAAAAACCGCTGGCGCTCAATGCCCGCGAGGCCACCGAGCTTCAGCAGCTGGCGCAACAGCAGGGCGTACTCTGTATGGAGGCGATGTGGTGCGATTTTACGCCTAAATATGCTGTGTTACGTCAACTGCTGGCAGACGGCGTTTTAGGGGATCTGCATACCCTGATTGCCGATCACGGCGAGTTTTTTACCCCCGATCATCGTATTTTTAATCAGGCGCTGGCAGGCGGCCCAATGCTCGATCTCGGCAGCTACCTGATTGGGCTGAGTGTTAATGTGGGCGGCGCGCCGGAGAACATTGTGGCGCACGGTCAGCCCGCGCCCGGTGGCGTGAATGGTCAGGCATCTATGCTGCTGACCCACGGCAACGGGATGCATTCGGTGCTCAACACCACCTTATTCAGCAATACGCCAGGCGGGGCGGTGATTGCCGGACGTGACGCGACTATCGTGATGGACGGACAGTTTTACGCGCCGGGCGCGTTTACCCTGACCTCAAGCCAGGGCGGCAAAGTACTACGCTGGGAAGAGCCGCTTAACCGCTATGCGCAGCTGAGTTATGAAGCTGAGCATTTTGCCTGGTGTGTCGGGCAAGGGCTGACGGACTCACCGGTGCGGCCGCTTGCCACCTCATTGCTGACGCTGTCGGTAATGGATGAGGTGCGCCGACAGATCGGTGTCGTATTTAACGAAGAACGCTGATGGCGACAGGGCGACAAATGTCGCCCTGACTGTTTTCAGCCAGTAATCTGCTCAACGGTACAGAATCGTTTTTCGGCCAGCGACTGCACCGCCGCTTCAGCAATCGCCTGCGCCTGTAACCCATCCAGCAAACCCGGCAGATCCGCTGTCAGCTCGCCGTTTAACTGGCGCACAAAGGCATCCAGATGCAGGTAATAACTCTCTTTCACCCGGCTGAACCAGTCCGGCCACAGGCCTGGCCGACGCTGCTGATTACCCTGCCATAGCGTGACGCCTTGCGGGCTTTGACTGCCGGATTCAGCCAATCCACGCGCACCCAGTACGCTGATGCGCTCATCATAGCCATAACCGGTTCGCCGGGTATTATCCAGCTGTGCCAGAGCGCCGCTGGCCATCTGCATAATCAATACTGAGGTATCCACATCGCCAAAGGCGCTAATTTCAGGCTGCGCCAGCGCGCTGCCCATCGCGCCGACGACAGTGACTTCATCTGCCGTCAGCCAGCGCAGCAGATCGAAAAAGTGGATGGCCTGATCGCGCATTTGTCCGCCAGAAGCCTGCAAATAACTGAGGGGCGGCATCTCTGATGAGCGGCAAACCATCTGAATCAGTTCTGCGCCCCCGATGTCGCCTCGTTGCAGATGCTGTTTTAGCTGCTGGTGGCTGGCATCAAAACGGCGATTAAAGCCGACGGTAACCGGCACAGAGAGCGGCAGCACTTGCGCCACTACCTGTCTGGCGCGCGTAAGAGAAAGATCGATTGGCTTCTCACAATAGATGGCTTTACCGGCGCGGGCGGCGGTCAGCAGCAGTTCAGCATGGGAAGGGGTGGAACTGGCAATCAGTACCGCATCAATGGTATCGCTGTTAATGGCGGCCGAAACCTCTGCGCATTTTGCGCCGTAGCGCTGCGCAACGGCTGCCGCCCGTGAGGGATCGCTGTCCGCCACCATCACCAGTTCAGTGTCAGGATGCATGGCCAGATTCTGTGCATGAACCTGACCGATAAAACCGCTGCCGAGCAGGGCAAATCTCTGTTTTGCTGCCATTTTTACTCCGGGGTTAAGCGTGAAATATCGCCGAATGTGCATTGCCAAAATACCTTTCCCCGATACACTTGATGAACGGTGTTTTGATGGAAATCCCTCAACGGAGCGCGACATGAAAAAAGTCACCCTGGAACAACTGGCGAAAACGGCGGGAGTGGGGGTGGCGACGGTTGATAGGGTGCTGAATGAGCGTGGCGGCGTTTCACCGCAAACCAGCCGTAAAGTACTGGAGGCGGCGCGCGATGCCGGGCTGAAGCGGATTCTGCCGGAGGAGCATCGTCATCCGTGGCAGCTTGAAGTGATACTGAGCGGCAATGACTCTTTCTTTTTTAAACAGCTGGCGCAGGACTTCAGTGAGGTGGCATCCGGCCACGGCTATCGCCGCCTGACGCTGCACCGTACCTTTATTCCCGAATCCCGTCCTGACAAGCTGGCGGCGCATATTGTCGCCTGTAGCGCCAGGCGCGACGGGCTGATCGTTTTTGCGCATGAATATCCGGCAATTTATGACGCGCTGGCGCTCTGCAAACAGCGTGGCGTGCCGGTAATCACCATCGTAACCGATTTGCCAGGCGTGGAAAGATTATGTCACGTGGGAATTAACCAGTTGCAGGCTGGCCGCACCGCGGGATGGTTGATGGGAAAAATGCTGCACACTGATGGCGAAGTGATTATGGTCAGCGGTCGCTTTGATTACAGCGCCCATCGCCAGCGCATTCAGGGATTTCGTGATGTGCTGCAACAAAGCTTCCCGCATATCCGGCTGCGCGAAGTGCTGGCCGGACAGGAGCGCCGCGACACCATCAGTAAATTGCTGGAGCAGCAACTGGCGCAGTCGGGTGAGGTGGCGGGCATTTATAATACCGGCCTCGGTAACAGTGAAATCAGCGAAGCGCTGGATCGCCATCGCCTTCTCGGTAAAAGCGTATTTATTACCCACGAACTGTATACCACCACCGAGGCGCTGCTGGCGAAAAATGCTGTCTCGCTGACCCTCGACCAGAACACCCGCCAGCACGCTCAACTGGCGATCACATTGATGCTCCGGCACCTCGACAGCGGCGCGCAGCCAGAAACCTACGCCGAGGGCAAAGTTGAATTTATGCTGTTCACCTGGGAGAACTACCGTTAACACCGCTTCTGGTAATGAATATTGTTATGTTATAACATAACAATATTATCCAGTAAGGAGTGTTTCCCATGTCAGAAGTTATCGCCGCCGACTCTCGGTTGCCCGTAACCGTACTCTCAGGTTTTCTGGGTGCCGGTAAAACCACGCTGTTAAATCATATTCTCAATAATCGTGAAGGTCGTCGGGTCGCGGTGATCGTGAATGATATGTCGGAGGTCAATATTGATGCGGCGCTGGTCAGGGAAGGGGGCGCAGAATTGTCCCGCACCGACGAAAAACTGATTGAGATGAGTAATGGCTGCATTTGCTGCACGTTACGCGAAGATTTGCTGCTGGAGGTCACCCGGCTGGCGCAGGAAGGCCGCTTTGATCAGCTGGTGATTGAATCCACCGGCATTTCGGAACCGCTGCCGGTGGCAGAAACCTTCACCTTTGAGGATGAACAGGGGATTAGCCTCTCCAGCGTGGCGCGGCTCGATACCATGGTGACGGTAGTCGATGGCTGCAATTTCCTGAAAGATTATCAGTCGAATGAAAGCATCCGCGCGCGCGGCGAGTCACTGGGTGAAGCGGATCAGCGCACGGTGGTCGATCTGCTGATCGATCAGATTGAGTTTTGTGATGTGCTGGTACTGAATAAAATCGATTTAATCGATGTTGAGCAGCGCGAGCAGCTGATGGCGATCCTGCATAGTCTGAACCCGCGGGCGAAAATTGAATTCGCGCAATTCGGTAAAGTGGCGTTGAATAAATTGCTGAATACCGGGCTATTTGACTTTGATGCTGCCGCTCAGGCGCCGGGCTGGCTGAAAGAGTTACGGGGTGAACATACGCCGGAAACCGAAGAGTACGGCATCAGTCACTTTGTGTTTCGCGCCCGTCGGCCGTTTCATCCGCAGCGTTTCTGGCAGCTGGTCGCCGGCGATTTGCCCGGTGTGGTGCGCTCGAAAGGCTATTTCTGGCTGGCAACTCGCCCCGCTTTTGCCGGGTCATGGTCACAAGCCGGTGGCGTATCGCGGCAGGGAATGGCGGGGGTATGGTGGGCTTCTGTGCCGCGCGAGCGCTGGCCGCAGGATGCCGACACGCGCCAGTTTATTGCGGAAAACTGGGTCGATGGCGTCGGCGATGCGCGTCAGGAGCTGGTGTTTATTGGCATCGATATGGATGAAGACGGGCTGCGGCATAAGCTCGGCGCGGCTCTGCTGAGTGATAAGGAGATGGCACTGGGGCCGCATGGCTGGACGCTCTTTGACGATCCGGTTCCGGAGTGGACTGAACACTAAAAGGGTGAGTTTAGTCAGGCGGCTAGCGTAAATGAAGGTAGCCGCCGGTTTAGCCCCTGGCTTATTCAGCAAAGCGTCTGGCCTTATCACGCGCCAGCCTTTCCAGAGAGAAGATCACCTGCTGCAACTGTCGTTCCTGAGCGGCATTCAGTGCCACAAAACGAAAACTCAGCCGTGGCGTCACCACCGTTTCATTTTTACTGCTGACGGTGGTGCGTTCGCCGATATGCAGCAGCTGAGCATCGACGGTAAACTGACCGTATTCTCCCAGCTCCACCTGCAAATTTTGCAGAATATCACCGCTGTTCAGTGTTGGCGGTAACGGGCCATCCGGCAGTACGCCAATGCCCCCGAGCGACACATCCTGTAGGCGAAAACGGGCGCGGGAGCCATCTGGCCACTGACTCTGGCAGAAGAACGCCGGTTCCAGCGGCGCATTCACCCGGAAAAATTCGCGGCGCTGAATCAGCCACAGTAGCTGCGGCAGCGGGGCAGAAAATGCCGGTAAGCCCTCATATTCCACGGCATCCAGCGCGTCAAGGGCAAACTCCACTTTGGCACCCTGGGTTTCGGCACAAATATGCAGATCCTGTGACTGCAATGCCAGCTGATTATCATAGGCATTACTGCCGTAATCGAGCATCAGCTGTTGCTGATTAACCAACAGGATGCGGCTGATAAACTGACCGCGTGCACTGACGATTCGCACCGGGGTCTGATGTTTTTCCAGATCACGCAGTACCCCCAGCACCGCCAGTGTGCCGTGTTTACGGTACTGCTCTTTATCTTCCTCTTTCACATCCTGCTCCGGTGCGGTTGCAATCTCGTTGCTGATAACGGTACAGGGGTCAGTATCGGCGTCAGAGCGGCGGACTTTACATTTATTCGCTGAGTATCTGTCTTTTTTTCATCAAAGTTTGGATTCAAATCACAGAGTTAGAAATCTCGCCTATACTTGTTAACAGAAAAGGCCTTCGGCCATCTGCGAGCGTATTAACAGGAGAGTATGATGTTTTCAAAACGTGAAGCCGGTAAAAAACTTGAGCAGGTTCAGGAACGCTCACGCGAAGCAGGTAGCGAACTGTGTGATGAGCTGAAAAGCGCAGCCAGCGACTCCTGTGATTATTTGAAAAAGAATCCCTGGGCTGGCGTAGGCATTGGTGCTGCGCTGGGTCTGGTTGTTGGTGTATTAATTAGCAAAAAATAAGGAGCAGGAAATGGGAATTCTTTCATGGATCATTTTTGGTCTGATCGCCGGTATCATTGCGAAATGGATTATGCCAGGTAAAGACGGTGGCGGTTTTATTATCACTATCGTGTTGGGTATTATCGGTGCCGTAGTCGGCGGTTGGATCAGTACCTTCTTCGGCTTTGGTAAAGTCGATGGCTTTAACTTCGGCAGCTTTGTGGTGGCGGTGATCGGTGCCATTGTGGTGCTGTTTATCTACCGTAAAGTCAGAAGTTAAGCACCAGACACATTAAAAAGGGAGACTTTACGTCTCCCTTTTTTGTGACCGTAATCCAGGTATCAGAAGTCGTAACCGACAGTGGCAACGATGGTACGCTCAGCGCCTTTGTAGCAGAAGCCTGTACCATAACAGGCGGCAATGTACTCGCGGTCGGTCAGGTTATTGGCATTAACCTGCACAAACGCCCCTTTCAGCTGACTGTTCCAGGCACCCAAATCGGCACGCACGGAAGCATCAAACAGCGTGACGGATGGCAGACGAGTGGTGTTTTCATTGTCTGCCCACTGTTTGCCCAGATGACGCACTCCGGCACCGACGCTCAGACCATAATCAAACTGATAATGTGCCCAGGCGGTAGCGATTTGGTTTGGCGTCAGGTATGGCGTATGACCATCGTTATTATCCGGCGTCTCTTTATAGCGCACATGGTTCAGCGTGTAGCCGGCAATGGTGCTCAGACGCGGCGTGATTTGGTTACGCGCTTCCAGTTCCAGACCTTGTGAGTGCACTTTACCGGCCGGCACGTTAATCGCATTGACCACGTCGCGGCTGGAGACATCTTTCTGCGTCAGATCATAAACAGCAATCGAGTACATATCGGATGTACCCACTGGCTGATATTTCACCCCAGCCTCATACTGCTCGGCGGTGCTGGGTTTCAGCAGATTATTATCCGGGCCGGTCAGTGAGCTTGGGGTGATCGCCTGGCTGTAGCTGACATAAGGTGAAATACCGTTGTCGAAGGCATAGAGTACCGAAGCACGGCCACTGACGTGGTCGTCGGAGCGACGGCGCGAGTCACCGGACGTATCGTTATCCTGTTTCGCCACAATGCGATCGTAACGACCAGACAAATCAACATGCCACTTATCCAGTTTCATCTGATCCTGCAAGTAGATGCCGGTCTGGTAGTAGCGACGGGTCAGGTCATCATCGGTGTAGAAGTTCAGGGCAGTGCCACCTGAAACACCGGTAAAGGCATTCAGGTTAGTGGCCGTCGCGCCGCCATCCCACAGGTCGTTTTTATACTGATGATACTCAGCACCGAGCATCACTTTATGTTCCACCGCGCCGGTAGCAAAATCGGCTTCCAGCTGGTTATCAATCGCCACCGCATCCAGCGAAGAACGGGTGCCGGAATAGTAGCGGGTTAACTCATCACTGGTCGGGCTGACCCAGCCAGCCTGATAAACCTGGTCAAGCTTGACGTTAGAGTGGGTATAACTGGCATTCGAGCGGAATGCCCAGGTTTCATTAAAGCGATGGGCAAACTCATAGCTGTAGATCTGCTCGGTACGTTTGTATTGATCGAGTGAGCTTTCACCTTCGTAGAAGCTGCGGCTAAGTTTTTTACCGTTATGTTCGCTGGTGGTGCCATCAAGCGGCACCGAGCCGTGATAACCGCCGGAAGGGTCTTTTTGCAGATAAGCGCGCAACAACAGAGAGGTATCTTCATCCGGCTGCCATAACAGTGATGGCGAGATCGCATAGCGCTCTTCACGGGTATGATCGTACTGAGTATCACTGGTGCGGGTCATACCGGTCAGACGAAATGCCCATTGATCGTTAATCGCATTGGTGTAGTCAAACGCACCGCCTTTGGTATTTTGCGTACCGGCAGACAGGCGGAAATGGCCCTGTTCAGCGAACTGCGGACGTTTTGACGTCATATTCACCAGGCCACCCGGTACGGTCTGACCATAAAGGGCAGAAGAAGGGCCTTTGATAATATCGATGCGCTCAAGGAACCAGGGATCAACTTGCAGCACGTTGTGGCTGCCGCCGTCACTCATAACACGCAGTCCGTCCAGGAAGGTGTTGTCAGTATCACCGCCGTGGAAGCCACGCAGAGAAACGGTATCGAAGCGTGAAGCGGCACCGGCAAAGTTGGTAAACACCCCCGGCGTATAGTTCAGCGCCTGATTCAGGTTGGTGGCACCCTGATCTTCGATCTGCTGGCGGGTCACCACGGAAATGGATTGTCCGGTGGTAATCAGCGGCTCATCAGTTTTTGTGGCACCGGTACTGTTTTTAACGGTGTAACCTGAAGTCGGTGACTGGGCGGTTTCGGCTGGCTGTGTAGTGACGACCATGGTCTCTTCAGCGAAAGAGAGTGCTGGCGCGGCAAGTGCAAGTGAACAAAGCAGAGCAGAACGCTTTAAGGTAAAAGCCATTCTCATTCTAAATATCCCATAGTTTCATTGTAATTAAGCCGGCGTTTCCGAGAGGAATTCCAGCTTGAGCGCACCGACAATGCAATTGACATACATTGTCATAATTCTAATGATAATTATTATCTTTCTCGATTGCGGTTTCAAGCATTGATTATGCTGATATATTCACACAAAGCGATCGGGGTATTAACATTTCTGAGCAGGAAACAGACGGCGCAAGGGCCGTCTGACAAGCGGTTAACTCTCAAGGTCGCGCAGATGGTCGTCGGGGCGCAAAGTGAGAATCGCCAGTAAGCTGATTAATGAAATGATCACCACATACCAGGCCGGGATATTAATATTGCCGGTTTGCTTTATCAGGGCGGTAATAATCAGTCCGGCGCAACCGGAAAACACTGCATTGGAGAGCGAGTAGGCCAGCCCTAATCCGGTATAGCGTACCCGGGTCGGAAACATCTCTGCCAGCATCGCCGGTCCCGGCCCGGCCAGCAAGCCCACCACCGCACCGGCCAGCATCACGGCCGCAGCCTTCCACCACAGTGACGCCTCTGGCTGTTGCAGTATTGCCAGCAGCGGGAAAGTAAAAATAATTACCGCGCCAATCGCCAGCAGCATAATGCGGCGGCGGCCATAACGGTCACTGAGACGACCCGCCGGTAAAATGGTCAGCGCGAAGCCAATATTTCCCAATACTGTTGCCACCAGTGCCTGCTGAAAGCTGGCATGCAGTGCGGTTTGCAGCCATGACGGCATCACCACCAGGAAGGTATAACCGGCGGCGGACCAGCCCATCATGCGGCCAATACCCAGCGCAATGGCTTTCACCACCCCGGAAAGCGGCGCGGGTTGCCGATGTTGCTGCGTCTGCTTAAAACTTGGGGTTTCATCCAGCTGCAAACGCAGCCACAGCGCCACCAGACCCATCGGCAAAGCCAGCAGAAACGGCACGCGCCAGCCCCAGCTGTGCAGTTGTTCGCTGGTCAGTAACATACCGAGTAACGCCACCACCCCGGCACCGGCCAGTAAACCGAGCGCCACGGTAAAAGATTGCCAGGCGCCATAGCTACCGCGTTTGCCACGCGGCGCAAATTCGGTCATCAGCGCCACCGCGCCGCCAAATTCACCGCCAGCAAACAGCCCCTGCAACATACGCAAAAGTGTTAGCAGCAATGGAGCGGCCACACCCAGCGTGGCATAAGTCGGCATCAGCCCGATGGCTGCGGTGGCCAGCGTCATCATAATCAGCACCGCGATCAGCGTCGGTTTACGCCCGATGCGGTCGCCAATGCGGCCAAACAGAATTGCCCCCAGCGGACGACAGAAAAAGGCGAGGGCAAAGGCAGCATAAGTCAGGATCAGGCTGGTGATCTCGCTTTCACCCTCAAGGCGAAAGAAATTCGCGGCAATCACCGTGGCCAGAAAGCCGTAAACGCCAAATTCATACCATTCAATAAAGTTACCGACCGAACCGGCCACTAATGCACGGCGACTGGCTGAGCGAGTGATTTGTGATTGCATGATGGCTCCGGGCCAGTCAACGGGAGCCGTTTTCGGCTCCCGTTGTGAGGATATGCAGTGTTTAAAGTGAAAAATCCTTATTGGGTTTTACTGATATCGCCAACATTATTACAGGTGACATCTTTCGGACAGTACATATCCATCAGTTTCAGCGTGACGCCGTTGGTCCAGCCAAAGCCATCCTGCAACGGATATTCACCGCCGCCACCGCCGCCCAGACCGGCGCCTTCCACGACATACTTCTCAACCAGCTTATGCTCTCTATCATAGGTCGCCTGCACATTTTTCAGAAAGCGCATGCCGATATCTTTCGCCAGCGTCTGCTTACCGTAATGATTCAGACCCTCAACGGCGACCCACTGCAACGGTGCCCAGCCATTAGGTGCATCCCACTGCTGGCCGTTATTGACGTTAGTGGTGACCAGTCCGCCCTCTTTAACCAGCTGCTTCTGTACCGCCTCGGCGGTGCGGCTGGCTTTATCCTTGCTGGCGACTTGCAGATACAGCGGGAACAGCGTGGCGGCGGTCAGTTGCTTACGCACGCTGTTTTTCTGCCAGTCGTAGTCGGCATACCAGCCGTCCTGCTCATCCCACAGGTAACGGTTAATTGCCTCCTGACGCTTTTTCGCCAGATCGCCAAAGCGCTGACTGGCGTCATCCTGCTTCGCCACTTTGCTGGCGTGGGCGAGGGTGGTTTCCAGATGGAACAGCAGCGCATTGAGATCGACCGGCACGATGCGGGTAGTATGGATGGTCGAGAGATCGTCGGGCTTATCAAACCAGCGCGAGCTGAAATCCCAACCGGAAGCGGCACCGGCACGCAGATCGCGATACAGCTCAGCTTTATTACGTTCCGGCGATTTTTGCGCGGTGGCGATATCATCCATATACGATTCGGTGCGCGGTACATCACGGGCATCCCAGTAACGGTTCAGGATCGTGCCATCTTTCAGCTTGACCACGCGCTTGCTGGCGTCACCGGGTTTTACCGTTTCAGCATCCGCCATCCAGTAATTCCACTCCTTCTGCAACTGCGGCAGGTACTTGCTGTACACCTCCTCGCCGCCGTGCTTCGCCAGCAGATCCACCATCAGACTAAAGAACGGCGGCTGTGAACGGCTAAGGTAATAACTGCGGTTACCGTTAGGAATATGACCATATTTATCCAGTTCCGCGGCGAAGTTATCCACCATATCCTGCACCCGATCCCAGTGACCGCTCTCGGCAAGCCCCAGCATGGTGAAGTAACTGTCCCAGTAATAAACTTCGCGGAAACGTCCACCCGGCACCACATACGGCTTCGGCAGTGGCAGCAGCGAATCATATTGATTCACTTTATCGGTGGTGCGCGTCAGCACCGGCCACAGCCCGTTGATATGCTCACGCAGACTCTGGCCTTCCGGTGGCACGTACTTTTCACCTTCGGTCGGCAGGATAAAATTACTGTTTACAAAGTGGCGCAGATCGAAATTGCGCTGGCCTTTTTGCATCTGCCAGTCAGCGAGAATTGAAGTAGGATCAGATTTCGGTACCGCATCAGCAAAGGTTTTCTGATCGGGGAAGAATTTTGCCGACTGTATGGCATGATACAGCGGACCAAGGCGCACATCGGGCGGCTGCGGTGCGCTGGTTAACATCCGCTGATCCTCTTCAGCGTGCGCAGGCAGAGTGATTCCCGCCAGCGCGCCGGTAAACATTAGCGGCAGCAGCAGTGCCCCTTTCCATTGAGGGTTATCAATTCGTCTCATCATCGGCAGTTCTCCTTGTCCAGACCCGACATGGTCTGTAAGTAATTGACCATTCGAAAAACTTTAGACGAAATTTCGCTAAGTGTTGGAATGCAGGCCGCGAATTGTGAGGTGGCTAATGGTTTTAACGTCATGAGGCGGCGCGGTGACTGACATCAGATTGACATGCTGGTGTCACAAAACTGACAGGGTTTTGTCGCAAACTCGCTCTCTGAAAACCTTAGTTAACTTTTTCTCATGGAGAGATGGCAAGATGTCACACAAAAAACTATTCACCCTGTCTGTTATCGCAACGCTGTTTTCCGCCAGTTGCTATGCCGATATCGCCGCTTACAGCCGCGCAGCGCAGGGCGATCTGACTCAGCCCGGCGGCGCGCGCCGTCTGACCAGCGATCAGACCGACGCGTTAAAAGCCTCATTAACCCATACCACCGCGAAAAACGTGATTCTGCTGATTGGCGATGGTATGGGTGACTCCGAAATCACCGCCGCGCGTAACTATGCCGAAGGTGCCGGCGGCTTCTTTAAAGGCATCGATGCGCTGCCGCTGACCGGACAATACACCCACTACGCGCTGGATAAGAAAACCCATAAACCTGACTATGTTACCGATTCTGCCGCTTCGGCCACCGCCTGGAGTACCGGAGTGAAATCCTATAATGGGGCAATTGGCGTTGACGTTAACGGCAAAGATCATCCGACGATTATGGAGCTTGCCAAAGCGGCGGGCAAAGCCACCGGCAACGTCTCCACCGCAGAATTGCAGGACGCCACCCCGGCGGCGCAGATTGCTCATGTCACTTCACGCAAATGTTACGGCCCGGAAAAAACCACTGAATTGTGCGCCAGCAATGCGCTGGAACGAGGCGGTAAAGGGTCGATTGCCGAGCAGCTGTTAAATACCCGCGTTGACGTCACGCTGGGCGGCGGCGGAAAAACCTTTAGCGAAACGGCGAAGGCCGGTGAGTGGCAGGGGAAAACCCTGGAAGAACAGGCAAAACTGCGTGGCTATCAGTGGGTCAGAGATCTTGACGGCATGAATGCGATCGGCGAAGCGAATCAGGATAAACCGGTACTGGGCCTGTTTGCACCAGGCAATATGCCGGTGCGCTGGAAAGGGCCAAAGGCCAGCTATCACGGCAACCTGAAAGGCAATGCTGTCACTTGTGAGGTCAACGCAGAGCGCCCGGCCTCGACCCCAACACTGGCGCAGATGACCGATAAGGCCATCGAATTGCTGAGCAAAAATCAAAATGGCTTCTTCCTGCAGGTGGAAGGGGCATCCATCGATAAACAGGATCATGCGGCTAATCCCTGCGGACAGATTGGTGAAACGGTTGATCTGGATGAAGCGGTACAGAAGGCACTGGCGTTTGCGCGTAAGGACGGCAATACGCTGGTGATCGTGACCGCCGATCATGCGCATTCCAGTCAGATTATTGCCAATAACAGTAAGGCACCCGGTCTGACGCAGACGCTGAATACCAAAGAGGGGGGCCTGATGACCATCAGTTACGGTAATTCGGAAGAGGACTCTCAGGGGCATACCGGCACCCAGTTGCGTATCGCCGCGTATGGTCCGCATGCTGCCAATGTGGTTGGCCTGACTGACCAGACCGATCTGTTCTATACCATGCGGGCGGCGATGGGGATTAAATAGCCGTAATGATCGATAGCGGTGCCGCACTCTGCCAAATGCCCGAACTGACGTTCGGGCATTTGCGGTTTAATGTGGAGATTACGTTGTGCAGTGAGCCGAATACGGCAATCCGCTGGAGAAATTATGGCGACAAACTGGATCTGGCAACAGAAAGACTGGCCTCGCTTTCACTGGCAGAAAGAACAGATCTTACCTCGTTTACGCCTGGTTCAGCGTAATCTCGGCCTATTGCCGGGCATCAGAGGATCTGAATAAATCCCTGTTCATCTATACCTTCAAATGTGATAGGCGTCAGGGGAAACGCCCTAAGACCTTTAAACTTTATCTCACCTTCTGCGCATAATCTGCGCAGCAAAAACTATGGAATATCAAAACTGATGAGGTTCTTTTCAATACCTGCGCAGGCATCATCAGTTCCAGACCCCGTACCAATTCGTCACCCGCTTCCCAGATACGGCCCATCATTATGCAAATGACGGAAACAGTCAGCTAATCTTTACGATGACGGTAGCTGAATTTCACCGCTAACGTTCAGGCGCTGGCAGGCCGCTTATCCGCTCTCTCTGCGCGGAGAGAAAAACAAAAAAGCCCGAACCTAAGTTCGGGCTTTTTCTCAGAATATGGCGGTGAGGGAGGGATTCGAACCCTCGATACGTTGCCGTATACACACTTTCCAGGCGTGCTCCTTCAGCCACTCGGACACCTCACCATATTGTTGTCGGCAAGTGACTTGTCGACGGCGGCTAATGTAGGGATTTCCTGCCGCGCCGTCAACGAACTTTGTTCATCGGCTGGTGCGTTTAGACAGTTTTTCAGCATTTTGCTGGCAAATTGGCCGAAAGGTGGAAAAAACACAACTAATCACATTTTCCATCCTGCATCATGAGGCAGTAATGCGCATAATAATGCGCTTATTCTGGCAAGAAAATCACAGAGGTTAGTTTGAATCACGTAACAAAGGCGCAGCCACACGGCGTTCCCGCCGGTTCTGGTGCACTCTTCTTTATTCAGATCTTCGCCACACTCGGCTTCGCTGTGCTCTATTCGACGCTGGTGCTGTATGCCACTAAACGTCTTGGCTTTAGCGATGCTCAGGCCAATACCATGATGGGCGTGTTTGGCGCATTTAACTATGGCCTGCATTTGTTCGGCGGCTACCTTGGTGGCCGCTTCCTCAGTAACCGCAATCTGTTTGTCCTTGGGATGGTGTTGCAGGTGGCGGGATGTTGGGTGCTCTCCGGACAGAGTGCCGAAGGGTTGTACTGGGGGCTGGCGATGTTCCTCACCGGTAGCGGCC
>NZ_JRXE01000004.1:140867-144792 GCF_001267535.1 Winslowiella iniecta
GAACTACGCCGGCATGAATCTCGGATTCTTTATCGGCTTTACCGGCGCGGGCTATTTCCAGCTTACCGAGCACTATCAGGCGCTGTTTCTGTTCGCCACCGTAGGCAATGCACTGGCGATTATTATCTCGTTGCTGCGCTGGAAAATCCTTGCTGATATCAACACGCCGCTGCTGCACGTCAGTAAAAGCCAGTTCAGGCTGCGGATGCTGGTCGGGCTGGCAATTCTGGTGGTGCTGGTACCGGTGATTCGGCTGATGCTGACGCACGCCGATTTTACCGGCTCCTTTGTAATCGCGTTGGGCGTGGTCATCTTTTTACTGCTGTGCCTGACCACGTTGCGCCATCGTCCGCGCGAAGAGCAACGCCGGATGGCGGCTTATCTGATACTGGCGCTCGGTTCACTGGTGTTCTGGATGCTGTATCAGCTGGCCCCGATGGGGCTGATGCTGTTTGTTGAGCACAATATCAATCTTAACGTCTACGGTATTCATGTTGCGCCGCAGTGGGTGCAGAATATCAATACGCTGGTGATTGTGATTGGCGGCCCGCTGCTGGCACTGGGCTTTAGAAACCTGCGCGAGCGCGGCTGGCGCATCGATATTCCGTTGCAGTTTGCTTCCTCACTGTTCTGTATTGGCCTCGGCATGCTGGTGCTGCCGTTGGGCATTATGCTGTCCGGCGGTGATGGCATGGTGGCGTTTAAATGGATTGTGATCAGCTATCTGTTCCAGAGCATCGGTGAGTTGCTGATTTCGCCGATTGGTTACGCGATGATTGGCAAACTGGCACCGGCCCGCTATCAGGGCGTGATGATGGGCTGCTGGATGATGGTCACAGGTGTGGCTTCCGTGCTGGCGGGCTATGTCTCCGGCTGGATGCCGGATAACAGCGGCAGTACGCCGCTGCTGACTAACCCAGGTTACAGCCATATTTTCAGTCTCCTCGGCTGGGGTGCAGCGCTCATTGGTGTGGTGATGCTTTGCCTGATGCCACTGCTGCGCAAGCTGATTCAGCCAGCGCCGGTACGACCTTAATGCCACGGGGCAGGATAACTGCCCCGAAATTTTCACTTGCCTGCACGCCGGTTTTCCCTGAGCCTTGAGAAAAACAGGAGGAAATGTGGACATCATTTTTTATCACCCGTCATTTAAGGCAGCCAGCTGGATCAACGGCTTACAACAACGCCTTCCGCAAGCAACCGTCCGTCAATGGCAACCCGGCGATAACGCCGCGGCAGATTACGCGCTGGTGCGCACTCCACCGGTTGAGATGCTGCAAGGGCGCAGCGATCTGAAAGGGGTCTTCGCCCTGGGTGCCGGTGTGGATGATATTTTGACCCAGCTAAAACAGCATCCTGAAATGCTGTCGGAGTCGGTGCCGCTGTTCAGGCTGGAAGACACCGGTATGGGTCTGCAAATGCAGGAGTATGCGGTGTATACCGTGCTGGGCTGGTTCCGCCGCTTCGATGATTATCAGCAGCAAAAACAGCAGACCCTGTGGCAATCGCTGAAAAATTATCGCCGTCAGGACTTTACCATTGGCATCCTTGGCGCCGGCGTTTTAGGCAGCAATGTGGCGCAAAGTCTGAAAGTCTGGGGCTTCCCGATCCGCTGCTGGAGCCGTTCTCCTAAGCAGATTGACGGCGTCACCAGCTATTACGGTGCCGATCAGCTGAGCGATTTTCTTAGCGGCACCCAGGTGTTAATTAACCTGCTGCCAAATACGCCGCAAACCGTGGGTATTATTAATCGTCAGCTGCTGAGCCAGCTTAATTCCGGCGCATTTGTGCTTAATCTGGCGCGGGGTGCCCATCTGGTTGAAGAGGATTTACTGGCGGCGCTGGAAGCCGGTGAAATCAAAGCGGCAGCGCTGGATGTATTTGTGCAAGAGCCGCTGCCGGAAACCAGTCCGTTATGGTCGCATCCGCGCGTGGCGATCACACCCCATAATGCTGCGGTGACGTTGCCGGAAGAAGCGATGGATTATATCGCCAAATCTATCCAACAACGTGAAGCGGGTGAGATGCCGGAAGGACGGGTGGATATTGTACGCGGGTATTAAACCTTTCAAGCAAGGGTGCTGCGGAGAGGTCTGAAATATCCGAAGCAGAGAATTTATTTTCTGACGCACGCTAAGGGATAAGTGTGCGTTATGAAAAAATTATCAACATAAATACGAAAAATTATTGTCATACCAGTGTTTGGTAATTACCCTGGTCTTCGCTTGAGCAGGTAAATTAATTTTAATAAAACTCGGTAATAGTCGTAGTGCTGGTTAGTGATAATTTATTGTCATATTTACACCTCATCATTCAAAGAATGATAACATAGGGTAAACTGAGGTCATGATTGACAATAGCATCCTCGATTCTTAAGGGGCTGAATCTTGATTGCTCGTATACTAATACGGCTTTATCGCAACTCATTTAAACTCGACTCTCAGATACGCCATTGATTATATTCACAAGATGGCTATAATTTATCCGACTAGTGAATCTGTAAGAAGGTGGGAATAATGGCCAGTTATGGGGTGGTGAACAGGCTTGAACTTGACAAGGCACTTGCCGTGGTTCTGGATAAAGGTGTCAATGAAGTACAGCGCGAAACATTGAAGCAAGGTAAGAATGTTTATAAGGGTTTTCAGCGACTGTCATGGTATACATCATGCTTTACAAATAATTATAAGGATGTTTGCGCCAATCTAAAACATGATGATCTTCGATTTGCGAAGGCAGTTGTACAAGTAGTAAAACGTTATGATGTTATATTTGATATCGTTGAATTATACGTCAAAAAACTGATCGGACACATAACCTCCGGCGAAGAAGAAGATATCGAACGTGAGATTTTTCACGCCGGTGGTAAAAGCGCGAGTATTTTCGTCTCAAATAGGGGGTTGGCTTACTCTGTATCTATGGCAATTTGTTCCAGCTTGTCAATGACAATTGCCCTTGATTCAACGTTCACCAAGTATTCTACCGTCACTGTAGCTTTAGCCGGCGCTTATGGACATGTTCAGGATGCCACCGCCGCTGCTCGCCGATTAAAAGACAGGTACCCAATATTCTATCAAGCACTCTACCATGAAGATCTGGAAATGCTCTATTTTCTGGTTGAAGATATACTTGGTCGATACGATCAATTTGAACTATCCCAGGCTGATTTTAAGCGGAAAGCAGAAATTATTTACAGGTTGATTAACGGATGAGAAATTTTTTAAAAAAGAGCTTCCTTGATTTCGCCGAATATCTGGTTAGCACATATGGTGCTATTGTGGCTATACTGATTTTTGCCGGGTTAGCAGTCACATACTGGGAAGAATATGCCTGGGGCTCGACAGCGATTTTTGTTTTATTTGTTTTTGTGGCGCTGGGTTTCTACCATTTCCGAAAAAAATAGAAATTTCTTGAGCTTCCTGGGCGCGGCATCAGGCTTTCATTAATTTGGCATTACGTTCAACTGGGTACATGGCAGCTAAAAAATCACTCAGTCTATAAGACTAAATCAGATGGAGCCCCCGTCTAAGCTCCAAAGCTGGCTTAGCATTCATTGCAATATTATTTTTAAGGGTGACATTGCAATGGAGTGATCGCTTTGCCAAAAGGGCGAGCGGATATCGCACGCGGGTATTAACCCTTTGAACGGCAGGGATGCTATCCTTGCCTTATAAAAGAGGAGAAAATCGCTATGTACCCCGTTGATCTTCATATGCACACCGTTGCCAGTACCCACGCCTACAGCACCCTGCACGACTATGTTGTCCACGCCAAAACTAACGGTATTAAACTGTTTGCGATCACTGACCATGGCCCGGATATGGCGGATGCGCCTCATGCCTGGCATTTTATCAATATGCGCATCTGGCCACGGCGGGTGGAGGGTGTGGGCATTCTGCGCGGCATTGAAGCCAATATTAAAAATACC
>NZ_JRXE01000004.1:144846-146371 GCF_001267535.1 Winslowiella iniecta
GTGTTTGCACCGCAGGATAAAGCCACCCATACCGAAGCGATGATTGCCGCGATGGCCAATGGCGATGTGCATATTATCAGCCATCCGGGTAACCCGAAATTCCCGGTTGATATTCCGGCGATTGCCGAAGCCGCCGCCAGATATAATGTGGCGCTGGAAATCAATAATTCCTCATTTACCACATCGCGTTCGGGCAGTGAGCCTAACTGCCGGGCGATTGCTGCTGCTGTGCGTGATGCCGGTGGACGCCTTGCCTTCGGCTCCGATTCCCATACCGCGTTTACCCTCGGTAACTTTGAGCACTGCCTGCGGATTATGCGTGAAGTGGATTTTCCTGAAGAACGCGTGTTAAATGTCACGCCGCGCCGTTTGCTGGATTTTCTGGCAATGCGCACCGGCAAACAGATAGAAGAATTTGCTGATTTGTGACCCTGTCACTTTTAATCTCTCACTGGACTGAATTGAATGAATGAGTTTTCCATCATTTGCCGCATTCTCGGCTCGCTGTATAACCGTCAGCCGCAGGATCCTCTGCTGGTGCCGCTGTTTACCCTGTTGCGGGAGGGCAAGTTGCAGCAGCACTGGCCGCTGGAGCAGGATGAACTGTTAACGCGCCTGCAACAGCACAGCGATCCGCAGACGCTGGCCGCAGATTATAATGCGCTGTTTGTTGGCAGCGAGTGCAAGGTTTCCCCGTATGGCTCGCAGTGGGAAAATGGACCGCAGGAAGCTGAGGTGCGCAGTTTTCTGCAGCAGCGTGGCATGCCATTAAGCGATGCGCCAGCCGATCATATTGGTGCATTACTGCTGGCGGCTTCGTGGCTGGAAGATCAGTCGCAAGAGGATGAGATTCAGGCGCAAATCGCACTGTTTGATGACTATCTGATGCCGTGGTGCGGTGCCTTTCTCGGCAAAGTGGAAGCCCACGCCAGCACGCCGTTTTACCGCACGCTGGCGGCCATCAGTCGTGAAGCGATTCAGGCGATGCGCGACGAGTTAGCAGAGGTTAAATAATCTCCGGGGCACCAGGGTTGCCGCCCGTTAACTGACCCTGTTGCCGCCGTAAGTGATTTAACGCGATTTACGCAGCCTGGAGAGCCGCGGAAAGCGCGCGTGCATCCGTAAATTGCGCAGATTGACCACCGAAATTGCCGTGCCGATAATCACCAACAACGCGCCGATCACTTTAAATCTGTTCATGCTGTCGCCCAGCACCATCACGCCCATAATAACCGCCAGCACTGGCGTCAGCAGGGAGTAGGGCATAATCAGGTTGACGTTATATTTCTTCAGTAAGGCGTACCACAGCGAATAGGCGACAATTGACGAGCCAATCGCGCTATACAGAATGCCGAACCAGCCGCGCCAGCTGGCGTGCGCAAGGGTGCTGAACTGATCGGCTTCCAGCAGATATGAAGCCAGCCCGACAATCGGAATCGCCAGAAACGAGATCCAGCCGGTCATGGTCAGCGGTTTAATCGGCGGTGATTTTTTGACGATCAGATTACTTACCGCCCAGCCTGCT
>NZ_JRXE01000004.1:146427-216362 GCF_001267535.1 Winslowiella iniecta
AGCAGCATGGCAAACGGCGTGCCGAGCTGTACCACGATCGCCCCGGTTCCGGCGTCGGTATAGTTGATGCCCACGAACAGCAGCGAAAAATGCAGGAAACCGAAGGTGAACGCCAGTGGCAGCAGATAACGCAGCTGCTCACGGGTGACGCGGGTAAACGGTATCAGCAGCAGCGCCACCACGATAAAGCGCATGCAGGTCATAAACAGCGGCGGCAGATCCAGCAGACCCCACTTAATCGCCACGTTATTAAACGCCCAGAGAGAGACCACCAGTAAAATCAGAAAAAAATGACGCAGTGCCACGACGCATTCCTTAATGTTGCGTTGTTAACTCACCGGTTAATCATGACACGAATACGCGGGTGTCGGGATAAATGAAACAGTAATTTTTTTTATGCTAGCTGGCTTAGGTATTCAGAAAAAGTGATAAGACGTAACCGATGGAAAGTGTCAGACTACGCAGCGGTTACCTGAGGTATTCAGGCAGTGATGCTTTTTCAAAAAATGACAAGGAGTCTGATTCGGCATGTCCCATTTATCCATAGCGCCATTGGCGATTATTCAACTTGAGGTTCCACCGGCAGAAGTCACTACGCGGGTTGGCGATCAGATTGACTGGTTTGTGCAGGCGTTAGCATTACAGGACGCAGAGTATCGGGTGATACGTCCGCATCTCGGGGAGCAACTCCCGGATTACAGTTCGGTTTCTGGCGCAATTCTTAGCGGTTCCTGGGCAATGGTCACCGATCATGCCGACTGGAGCGAGCGCACTGCCGCCTGGGTGCGGGGGGCTGTCGACTCTCAGCTGCCGCTGCTTGGGGTTTGTTACGGTCATCAGTTGATCTCTTATGCGCTGGGCGGCACCGTAGCGGATAACCCGCACGGCTGGGAACGTGGCCTGCAACGGCTGGACAATCTGGCACCGGGCGATGCGCTGCTTTCAGCCTTGCCGGCACAGTTCGATGCGTGGCTGACCCATCGCCAGTCGGTGCTAAAAGCGCCGCCAGGGGCGCAAGTGCTGGCGCGTTCGGCACTGGAGGGCTGCCAGATTATTCGCTACTCAGCGTCAGCGCTGTCGGTACAGTTTCATCCCGAATTTACTCAGCAAATTATGAGCGCCTGTCTGCCAGAAAATGCCACTGAACAGGGCGACACGCTACAAGGCACCGACTGGGCGCGCACGCTGCTGGAGGCATTTTACCGCAGCACGCTGCCGCAGCAGGCAGCGGTCAGTTAACCCCCGACAGAGCACGCCGGTGGCGTGCTCATTATGCCGTCAGCCAATACTTTCCAACGCCGTCACTTTTTGCAGAATGGTGAACGCGACGGCATCCGTCACCTGCTGAGTGGTCGCGGTCCCGCCCATGTCCGGGTTTTTTATCCCCGCCTGACACACCGTTTCGACCGCCTGCATCACCGCCTGCGCCGCTGGCGCTTCGCCAGGATGCTCCAGCATCTGTGCCGCGGTCCAGAAGCTGGCAATCGGATGAGTGGCAGCGGGTTTGTTGTCACGACGGCAGTGCGGTTTGCGCTGTGACCATGACAGCCACAGAACCAGTAGCGCTGAAAGCACCAGCAGTGCGGCGACAAAATAGAGTTCATTGGCATAGCTGCCGTATGGATCTCCACCAACTTCGCTGTTTTATCGCCGTAGCAGAAGAGCTGCATTTTGGACATGCGGCTGCTGGAGGAGGATCTCGGCACCCGCCTGTTTATCCGCACGCTGCGCCATGTCGCGCTGACGCCAGGTGGCCTGTTACTGTTTGATGAGGCCAGATTATTGATTGCGCAGGCGGATGCCCTGACCAGTCGGTTCCGTCAGATGGGGCAACAACAGGCGACGACGCTAAAGATTGGCGCTCTCGACAGCGCCGCTGCCGGATTAATTCCGCAACTGTTGCACGCATTTCGCCAACGTTATCCGCAAACCGAAGTACAGATATTCGAAGACAAAACCCTGCGCTTATTACCCCGGCTGAAATCAGGTCGGTTAGATCTGATATTTATTCGCCCGCCGGAGAAAAAAGAGCCAGAGATTGTAATGCGTTTCTTATTTAATGAAGCGATTGTGGTGGCGGTGGCGGAGTGTCATCCGCTGGCAAAACGTGACTGTTTACAGATTGAGGATTTGCAGGATCAGCCGTTAATCGTCCCGGAACGTAAATCGCGGCCACACAGTCATAATCTGTCGATCAATCTGTTTGCCGAGGCCGGGTTAAGCGCCAGAATTGCTCAGCTTGCCGATGAAAAACGGACCATTATCAATCTGGTGGCGGCCGAGCTGGGGAGTGCCATTGTGCCGCAATGGACCTCGCGCATGCCGGCGCGCAACGTCAGTTATATTCGGTTAACCGGCAAGGGGGCCGGAGCGATTAATGGTCTGCCGCTCTCCGTGGCCTGGATGCGTGATGCGCGTGACCCGTTGCGCGAAAAAATGCTGGAGATACTGATGGCGCAGCCGCAGTTATCAGCCTGATGCTGGCGAATTGCTGAGGATATTTCTGTCCACTTCACAATTTCGCCGCCTGCCATCTGACATCTTCGTTTTCTTCTGCCAGTGTTAATTCTGGGTTATGTCATTGTTAATTATGCACCAGTGAAATGGACAGGAGAAACACCATGCGTTACGCATATCCGGGATATAAAGGTTCGCTGATCACGCTGCAACAACGTTATGGCAACTTTATCAATGGCGAATTTGTCGCGCCAGTACAGGGTGAGTATTTCTCAAATACCTCGCCGATTAACGGCTCAGTGGTCGGCGAGTTCCCGCGTTCAGGAGCACAAGATGTGGATAATGCGGTTGCTGCCGCGCATGCGGCGGCAGAGGCCTGGGGTAAAACGTCTGTGCAGGTGCGTTCGCTGACCTTACTGAAAATTGCCGACCGGCTGGAGCAAAATCTGGAAAGAATGGCGGTTAATGAAACCTGGGATAACGGTAAACCGGTGCGCGAAACCCTCGCGGCGGATCTGCCGCTGGCGGTTGACCATTTCCGCTATTTTGCCGGTTGCCTGCGCGCGCAGGAGGGTACCGCAGCAGAGATTGATGAATTTACCGCTGCTTATCACTTCCATGAACCGCTGGGTGTGGTGGCGCAAATTATTCCGTGGAACTTCCCGTTGCTGATGGCGGCGTGGAAGCTGGCACCGGCGCTGGCAGCGGGTAACTGCGTGGTGCTGAAACCGGCAGAGCAGACGCCGCTTTCGATAACGCTGTTTGCTGAACTGATTAACGATCTGCTGCCGCCGGGCGTGCTGAACGTGGTGCACGGCTTCGGGCGTGAAGCGGGTGAAGCGCTGGCGTCGCATAAAGATATCGCCAAAGTAGCGTTTACCGGTTCAACCGCCACCGGCGGACATATTCTTGAGCTGGCGGCAAAGAATCTGATCCCCTCCACCGTTGAGCTGGGCGGCAAATCCCCGAATATCTTCTTTGAAGATATTATGCAGGCGGAGCCGTCATTTATTGAAAAAGCGGCGGAAGGCGTGGTGCTGGGTTTCCTGAACCAGGGGGAAATCTGTACCTGTCCGTCGCGTGCGCTGGTGCAGGAGTCCATCTATCAACCGTTTATCGAAGCAGTACTGAAACGCATCAAAACCATAAAACGTGGCGATCCGATGGACAGCGAAACCATGATTGGCGCGCAGGCTTCACAACAGCAGTTCGATAAGATCCTCTCTTATCTGGATATCGCGCAGCAAGAGGGCGCGGAAGTGTTGGTCGGCGGCGGCATTGAGAAACTGGAAGGCGATCTCGCCAGCGGTTACTACATTCAGCCCACACTGCTGAAAGGTAACAACAGCATGCGCGTGTTCCAGGAAGAGATTTTCGGGCCGGTAATCGGTATTACCACCTTTAAGGATGAAGCCGAAGCGATTGCAATTGCTAACGATTCGATTTACGGGCTGGGTGCCGGCGTCTGGACCCGCGATATTAATCGCGCGTATCGCGTAGGACGGGCGATTAAAGCCGGACGCGTCTGGACTAACTGCTATCATCTCTATCCGGCGCACGCCGCATTTGGCGGTTATAAAAAATCCGGAATTGGCCGTGAAACCCATAAAATGATGCTCGATCACTATCAGCAGACGAAAAATTTGCTGGTGAGCTATAGCGTGCAGCCGCTGGGCTTCTTCTGATTGCGGTTAAGCCGTGCATACCCTTGCCTGCCATCAGGAGGGGAGCCGAAATGGCGCCCCTCCAGTCTCTTGTCGAGGCGGCGTTTTCGCCTCCCGTGACAAACTATCCCGAAAGACTCCGGCAATCCCGGTAATGTGACCCGCAGTTAAAAATGATAACTGTGATGGTCGAACAATTGCTTAATGCCTCGCGCAAGGATACCTGTTGTTTATCAACAGCGTGTATTAATTGGAGGCATTAATGAATACCGTGCTCTTAAGTTTTAATGGTGAGCGTCGTGATCCACTTAGCGATGGCTTACACCCCGGCAATGGTCTGCGGCCTTACAACCCAACACTGATGCGGTTTAATTGTCCGGATAGCTGGAGTCCTTTTGGCGCGGGAGGGACTCATCCCTGGGCATGGTGCGAGGGTGACCCGATCAACCGTGCCGATCCCTCGGGTCATTTCAGCTGGCAGGTCGCCGCAGGCATAGGGTTAGGCTTACTTGGTATGGTGACATCACTGTTTACTGCGGGGGCATCGCTCGCGGCGACAGGCAGTCTCAGCGCCGCGCTGGCCGAAGCCTCGAGCCTGACGTTATTCACCACGGGCTCGGCATTATTCGCGGATATCACCGGTATTGCCAGTTGGCTGGCAGAAGCGAGGCAGTCGACATTAGCGCCAACCCTGGGATGGCTGTCATTTTCCACTGGGATGTTATCATTTGTTAGCGGTCTGGCGCTGGCGGGAAATCGCCTGTTGATTTCACAACAGGAAAAAAAATTAGCGGGTAATCTGTTTTCGCTCGGGAACCGTTCTTAAAGTCAGCTTAATCCAAATCTGGTTATCGCCACCATGTCACCCGAAAGAATCGAAACAGGCGACCGGGTTTTTCTGCGCTATGCCAGTCGTGAAAGTAATGATAAAGCGATTTTTGTCTCACACAGCCGTTTCTTACCCATCAAATACTTTAATGGTACGGCAAAGTTGACTCTGCCTGAAGGGCTGTCGGTCAGCTATTACATCAGGCGTGGCGAAAAGCTCGGTTCATGGAGTATGTTACGGATTTACAATCGTTTGCAAGGTAGCGCCAGCGATGAAGTGATGCCGTTCTCACAGACTTATCAAGGCAAGACGCGCATCGAGAACCTCTCTTTAAGGCCCATTTCGGAAGGTACGGTCTCCTTATCAATGATGCGTTCACCGCCTGATTATAGTTACGATCTTATTGTACCGGTTCAGCCGGCAGAAACCCGGCATCTGATCGATCTGGCTCAGCGCTACCATTATCATGACCTGCAAATTTTAGGTTGTCGCGCAAGGAGGCTCTCTAATTAGCCTGGTAAAAAGGCCCGTTGCCCACCGAATCCCTGACCAGTAACTCCGACAGGAACAGGTTGTCGCGGGATAAATAGCCACCATCCAGCATCGAGATCAGTTGGTTAATCACCTGATTGATCATATCGCTGACCGGATCTTTGACGCTGGACAGTGACGGCGTCAGAAAGGGCGCGGTGGGGATATTGTCAAAACCAATAACCGAAATGTCGTCCGGCACGCGAATGCCCGCAGCGGTAAAGGTTTTTATCGCGCCAATCGCCATATCATCATTACTGGCAATCAGCGCGCTAAAGCTAACCTTGCGGTTAAGCAGCGTGTCGGCCGCCGCTGCGCCGCTGGCCGGACTCCATTTACCGTGGATAATCCGTTCTTCGCTGAGCGGTAGCCCACAGTCGAGTAACGCCTGTTTGTAGCCGGACAGGCGTTCGATGGCGGTTGGTGAATCGAGCGAGCCGGTAATAAAGGCGATATGCTGATGGCCGCGCGCGATCAGATGACGGGTTGCCTGATAACTGGAACCTTTATGATCGCAGCAAATACAGTGGCTTTGATGCTTTCGCAGCTGACGGTTCACCACCATAACCGGCTGTCGGGTTTGATCGATTATCACATCCAGCGCATCGACGGTAAGAAAGCGCGGATAAATAATGATGGCATCGCAGCGTAAATCCAGCAGAAACTGAATCGCCTGCTGCTCCTCTTCAGCACTGTGTTTGCCATCCACCAGAATCAGCTGACGGCCATTGGCTTCCAGCTTCCTTGCCGCCTGGGAAAGTAACTCATTAAAGTAGCTGCCATTGTACAGGGTGTTGGTGACCACCAGACCAATACACTGTGAAGTGGTGCTGGCCAGATTGCGCGCCAGCAGATTGGGCCGGTATCCGGTCTCTTCAATGGCGCTGAACACCTGCTGTTTCGTTGCTTCGCTGACATAACCCTTGCCTGACAGCACACGTGAAACCGTGGCTTTCGAGACGCCGGCTTTTTTTGCCACTTGCTGCATGGTCGACATAGCTGATTCCGCAATCTGTAAGAATAGTTGCCATTCTACACATTTCGCTACGGCTAACTAACTGTTCTGACTGGCGGAAGTGGGTTATTTGCGGCGAGAGCGCTACCGCACACCGGCACAAAAATCATTTAATTGCGATCGAATGTCGATCGTTATCACAAAACGAAAATTAACCCCTCTTATCTCTTGAACTATGACGAATAGTTGAACATTCTCGTGTGGAACCGGTTACTTATTTTGCCCTGCTGTTGTGCAGTAACGCGGTTTTCATTATCTAACCAGATGAATTTAATAATAATTTCTCGTTACAAGAGAGTGGTTACTTATGTCAAAAAATTTTGAGGCAGTTTCACGATCGATCGTTGATGCTCTTGGTGGTGCCGGGAATATCGAAGCCGTCACGCACTGCATGACGCGTTTACGTTTTGTGCTGATTGACGCCAGCGCCGTTGACAGCGCCAGGCTGAAGTCGATTTCAGCAGTGATGGGCGTGGTGCAGAATGAAAACCAGTGCCAGGTGATTATTGGCAACACTGTTTCCCAGGCCTGGGCCGAAGTGATGAAATTGCTGCCCTCTGGCGCACCGGCATCACCGGCCGCCGCCACGCCGGTGAAGAATAAATTGACCCTGAAACGCATTGGCGCAGGCATTCTTGATGCGCTGATCGGCACCATGTCGCCGCTGATCCCGGCGATTATCGGTGGTTCGATGGTGAAACTGCTGGCGATGATCCTTGAGATGAGCGGGGTGATGGAGAAAGGCGCGTCGACGCTGGTGATTCTGAATGTGATTGGCGACGGTGCTTTCTTCTTCCTGCCGGTGATGGTGGCGGCCTCGGCGGCAGTCAAATTCAAAACCAATATGTCGCTGGCAATTGCTATCGCTGGGGTGTTGGTTCATCCCAACTTTATCGACCTGATGGCGAAGGCGGCGCAGGGGCAGCCGGTGGAATTTATCGGATTCTCGGTGACCGCGGTGAAATACACCTATACCGTAATCCCGGCGCTGTGCATGACCTGGCTGCTTTCATATATTGAGCGTTGGGTCGACCGTATTACCCCAGCGGTAACTAAAAACTTCCTGAAACCGATGCTGATTGTACTGATTGCGGCACCGGTTGCGATCGTGCTGATTGGCCCGTTGGGTATCTGGATCGGCAGCGGGATTTCCGCGCTGGTGTATACCATTCATAGCTATCTGGGCTGGTTATCAGTCGCGATTATGGGGGCGATCTGGCCGTTGCTGGTGATGACCGGCATGCATCGCGTCTTTACGCCCACCATTATTCAGACTATTGCCGAAACCGGCAAAGAGGGCATGGTGATGCCTTCAGAAATCGGTGCCAACCTGTCGCTGGGCGGCTCTTCGCTGGCGGTGGCATGGCGGACTAAAAACCCGGAACTGCGCCAGACGGCGCTGGCCGCGGCGGCCTCGGCAATTGTTGCCGGTATTTCGGAACCGGCACTGTACGGTGTCGCGGTACGGCTGAAGCGCCCGCTGATCGCCTGCCTGATCAGTGGTTTTGTCTGTGGCGGTATCGCCGGTATTGCCGGGCTGGCCAGCCATTCAATGGCTTCACCGGGGCTGTTTACCAGCGTGCAGTTCTTCGACCCGACTAACCCAATGAGTATTGTCTGGGTATTCGGCGTGATGATTCTGGCGGTGGTGCTGTCGTTCGTCACCACCTTATTGCTGGGATTCGAGGATATTCCGGTGGAGAACAGCGAACAGCAATCCACTGCTGCCACACCGTTTGACGCGCCGCAGCGCGCAGTAAAAGTTAACTGAGACAAGAGGACGCTAATGTCAGCATCAACATTTCCCGACGATTTTTTATGGGGTGGCGCGATTGCCGCAAACCAGGCTGAAGGTGCCTGGCTTGAGGGGGGGAAAGGTGTCACGACGGTTGATATGATCCCGCATGGTAAAGATCGGCTGGCGGTAAAACTGGGTCAGGAGAAGCGCTTTGCGCTGCGTGACGATGAATTTTACCCGAGCCATCAGGCGATCGATTTTTATCATCGTTATCAAGAAGATATCGCCTTAATGGCCGAGATGGGCTTTACCGTATTTCGTACCTCGATTGCCTGGAGCCGTATTTATCCCAACGGCGATGAAATGACGCCAAACGCCGAGGGCATTGCGTTTTATCATGCGCTGTTCAGCGAATGTAAAAAGTACCATATCGAGCCGCTGGTCACGCTGTGTCACTTTGATGTGCCGATGCATCTGGTCAGGGAGTACGGTTCATGGCGCAACCGTAAGATGGTGGAGTTTTTTGCCCGCTATGCCCGCACCTGCTTCGAAGCCTTTGATGGTCTGGTGAAATACTGGCTGACCTTTAATGAAATCAACATTCTGCTGCACAGCCCGTTTTCCGGTGCCGGACTGGTGTTTGAAGAAGGTGAAAACCAGGAGCAGGTAAAATATCAGGCGGCGCACCATGAGCTGGTCGCCAGTGCGCTGGCAACCAAAATTGCCCACGAGGTGAACCCGGAGAATCAGGTTGGCTGTATGCTGGCGGGGGGGAATTTTTACCCGTGGTCGTGTAAGCCGGAGGATGTCTGGGCCGCGCTGGAAAAGGACCGTGAAAACCTGTTCTTTATTGATGTGCAGGCACGAGGCAGTTACCCGTCCTATACCAAACGGGTGTTTCGTGAGAAGAATGTGTCGATTATCAGCGAGCCGGGCGACAGTGAAATTCTCCGGCATACCGTCGATTTTGTCTCCTTCAGCTATTATGCGTCACGTTGCGCTTCCGCCGACATGAATGAGGGCAACAGCAGCGCGGCTAATATCGTTAAATCTTTGAAAAACCCCCATATTCAGGCCAGCGAGTGGGGCTGGGGTATCGATCCCCTCGGGCTGCGTATCACCATGAATATGATGTATGACCGCTATCAGAAACCGCTGTTTCTGGTGGAAAACGGTCTGGGAGCCAGGGATGAAATTAACGCGCAGGGCGAGATTGACGATGATTACCGTATTAGCTATTTGCGCGAGCATATCAAAGCGATGGCGGAGGCAATTGATGACGGCATTCCGCTGATGGGTTACACCTCCTGGGGATGTATCGATCTGGTCTCGGCCTCAACCGGCGAAATGAGCAAGCGCTATGGGTTTATCTATGTTGATCGCGACGATCAGGGGCAGGGTACGCTGGCCAGAACCCGTAAGAAGTCGTTTTACTGGTATAAAAAAGTGATCGCCAGTAACGGGGCGGATCTGAGTTAATCTTTGCGACGGGCGGCGAAAACGCCGCCCCGACGGTGAATATTTCCGGCAGCAGCGCAGAATCTTTATACCCATTCGATCGCGATATTTTTCGCCGTAAACGCCGCCAGCCTCTCTTCCGGCACACGCTTATCCACCACCATCAGCGAAATATCTTCGCATAACACGACCGAATAACGGGCGATGCCGGGAATTTTATCGGCGGTCAGCGCAACAATAATGTCGTTACTGCGCTCAACCACCGCTTTTTTGAATTCAGCATCTTCATAGTCAAATACCGTCAGTCCGGCATCGGCATCCATGGCACAACCGCCGAGAAAAGCCTGATCAAACCAGATATGGCTCAATTGCTGCTGCGGTGTGACGCCGAGGCTGCCGCCGGTCTGTTTCTGCAGCCGCCCTCCAAGCATAATCACTTCGCAGTGCGGATAGTTCATCAGCTCCACGGCAATCAGCGGCGAGTTGGTGACAACGGTCAGTTTCAGCTGCACCGGCAGTGCTTTCGCCATCGCCAGATTCGTTGAACCGGCATCAATATAAATACATCCGCCCTCCTTGACGCGCCGGGCGCAACCTGCGGCAATTGCAGTTTTTTCCGCACTGGATTCCCGCGCGCGATGGCTGAACGAGCCCGATTCCGTCACGATGCTGACGGCACCGCCATACACCTTTTTGCACACTCCCTCACGCGCTAACTGCTGCAAATCTCGGCGGATAGTGTGTTCGGACACCTGTAACTGCGCGGAAAGGTCTGCGCATACTACCCGACCTTCATCACGGAGTTTCTGACGAATCAGGGATTGTCGCTGCTGCGGAAAAGCTGCATAATCGAGCATTAAATTTCCTTTATTTACCGTAATCGAGCAGAAATGAGCATACAGCATTATCCCTGACGCATTCAATTTATCGATAACGGTGTAAGAGAACTTAGCGAAATGTCAGATTACTCAAGGTCTTTACCGCAGCAGAGTGCCGATTTTATCCCGGCGAAGCGTGAACAGGGCGCAACCCGGTTGATGTTTTTTATTGCCGGTTTCGCCACTGCCGCGTGGGCGGCGCTGGTGCCGTTTGCCAAACTGAATACCGGCGTCAATGACGGCACGCTCGGGCTGTTGCTGCTGTGCCTTGGCGGTGGCGCGCTGGTGGCAATGCCGTTAACCGGGGTATTAACCACGCGTTTCGGCTGCCGTGCGGTGCTGATCACCTCAGTATTTATCTTCAGCCTGATTATGCCGTTGCTGGCGGTGATCCCTGACAGCGCCATGCTGGCGCTGGCGCTGCTCGGTTTTGGCGTGGGGATCGGTATTACCGACTGTGCAATGAATGTGCAGGCGATAATTGTTGAGAAAGCGTCGTCGAAGCCGGTTATGTCCGGGTTTCACGGCTTTTATAGCATTGGTGGTATCGCCGGAGCCGGTGCGATGAGCGGAATGATGTTACTCGGCCTCTCGCCATTCAGTGCCACTTTAATCATCGCACTACTGGTGTTGCTGCTGCTGCTGCTCAGTATCCGTGGTTTACTGAACTATGCCAATCCCGCCGAGGGGCCAGCTTTTGCGCTGCCGCGCGGCGCGGTACTGGTACTGGGCGCTATCTGTTTTGCCGTGTTCCTCGCCGAAGGGGCGGTACTTGACTGGAGTGCGGTGTTCCTCACCGAATACCGCGCATTACCCGACTCTGCTGGCGGCCTCGGTTTTGCCTGTTTCGCTGCTACCATGACCCTCGGGCGTCTAACTGGTGATCGCATCGTCGCGCGTTTTGGTCGTTATCCGGTGGTGATTGTCGGTGCCGTAGTGGCGGCGAGCGGTCTCGCCCTGACGATTTTTGTTCCGTTCTGGATATTTTCCCTGATTGGTTATGCGCTGATCGGCATCGGCTGCGCCAATATCGTACCGGTGATGTTTTCAGCCATCGGCAGACAAACCAGTATGCCGCAGGCGGTTGCTGTACCGGCTATCTCGACGATGGGCTATATGGGCGTGCTCGCCGGGCCAGCGAGCATCGGCTTTGTAGCCCACTACAGTAGCCTGCCGGTGGCGTTTATGCTGGTAGCGCTGTTGCTGCTGGTCGTCGCGTGGGTGGCGCGGCGCGTCAAAATGTAAATTCCTCCCTTGCCGCGCGTTCTGCGCGGCAGTTATTGGTCCTACCAATATCGTCATAACATCGCGGGCGATCACAGATAAGTGAAAATTACCCGCTGCAAGGTTGCATGAAAATAACACCAGATTAACACTACTGCTCCGTTACGCTTTTTTGGTAGGACCAATATTGACAATGGTCTGTTGCCCGCTGAACCGTCAGGAAAAAAGATGAGCAGTAAACTTAATCCCCCGCGTCCGGCAGACCCGCTGGTGAGCAGGCTGAAGGCGTTAATTGACGATCGAAAACTGCAGGCAGGAATGCGCCTGCCCGCCGAACGCCAACTGGCAGCCGAGCTGGGCGTATCACGCTCGTCACTGCGCGAGGCCATCCAGCAGCTGATCAGCGTTGGCATGCTGGTCAGCCGACGCGGAGACGGTACCCGATTGCGCGAGCAGATCGCGCTGTGGACCGATTTGAGCATCGTTGAACCGTTACGCCAGCTGGTTGAGGACGATCCTGATTATCGTTATGACATCCTTGAAGCGCGCCATGCCATTGAAGCCAGCACCGCATGGTATGCCGCCTTACGTGCTACCGAGGCGGATAAAGAGCAGCTGCAATATGCCTTTGATGCCACCCTGAAACTGAAGGACAGTGACGATCCGGCACTGGCCGCGCAGGCGGATGTGCGCTTTCATCTGGCGATCGCGGTGGCTTCACACAATCTGGTGTTGCTGCAAACCATGCGCGGCTTTTTTGATCTGATGCAGACGTCGGTGCTGCAAAGCCGCCAGCGCATGTACAGCCAGCCGGTGATTTTTTCCCGCCTGACTGACCAGCATCACGCATTGTTACAGGCGATTGTTGGTGGTGACGCCGAAGCAGCACGTCAGGCGGCGATGACCCATCTGGGTTTTGTCCATGACACGATGAGAAGCTTACATGAAGACGAAGCACGCCAGCAGCGGTTGATGCGCTTGCCGGGCAACGTACTGAAATCACATAAGGAAGGCGAAGAATGATCATTTCCGCTTCAACGGATTATCGGGCGGCCGCGCAGCGGAAACTCCCGCCGTTTCTGTTTCACTATATTGATGGCGGGGCGTATGGCGAGCACACTTTACGGCGCAATACCGCAGATTTAGCCGATATTGCTCTGCGTCAGCGTGTGCTGAAAAATATGTCGGCACTGAGTCTGGAAACGACGCTGTTCGGGGAAAAACTGGCGATGCCGGTGGTGCTGGCACCGGTCGGACTGACCGGTATGTATGCGCGTCGTGGTGAAGTGCAGGCGGCGCGCGCGGCGGCGAAAAAAGGCATTCCGTTTACGCTTTCGACGGTCTCGGTCTGCCCGATTGAAGAAGTGGCACCGGCTATTGACCGGCCAATGTGGTTTCAGCTGTATGTGCTGAAAGACAGGGGCTTTATGCGCAATGCGCTGGAACGTGCGCAGGCTGCCGGGGTGAAAACGCTGGTGTTTACCGTGGATATGCCGGTACCCGGTGCGCGCTACCGCGATGCCCACTCCGGTATGAGCGGCCCGAACGCCGCGGCGCGCCGTATTATGCAGGCGATGACGCATCCGCAGTGGGCGTGGGATGTCGGGCTAAACGGTAAACCGCACGATCTGGGTAACGTTTCAGCCTACCGCGGTAAACCGACCACGCTGGAGGATTATATTGGCTGGCTCGGGGCCAACTTCGATCCGTCAATTTCATGGCAGGATCTGGAGTGGATCCGTGAATTCTGGCAGGGGCCGATGATTATTAAAGGCATTCTGGATGCGGAAGATGCCAAAGATGCGGTGAAATTCGGCGCTGACGGCATTATTGTCTCGAATCACGGTGGCCGCCAGCTGGATGGCGTACTCTCCAGCGCCCGCGCGCTGCCAGCAATTGCTGACGCGGTAAAAGGCGACATCACTATTCTGGCCGATTCCGGCATTCGTACCGGCCTCGACGTGGTGCGTATGATTGCGCTGGGCGCTGACAGCGTACTGCTGGGGCGGGCATTTGTTTATGCGCTGGCAGCCGCCGGTGAGGCGGGAGTGATTAACCTGCTGGAACTGATGGAAAAGGAGATGCGCGTGGCGATGACCCTGACCGGTGCGAAATCCATCAGCGAAATCAGTCGTGAATCGCTGGTGTCGTTACCGGCCTGAAGCGGTAGGGGAATTCTCTTGCCCGTTCAGTGCGGGCAGGATTATTCCTGCTGAGTTAACCGATCGCGTTCTGATTTTTTCAGCTTCGCCACCACCAGATGATAAGAACGGATGATCAAGTCTTGCAGCATGCCATCATCAATTTCACCGCTTAAGCTGATGGTCATCCAGTGTTTTTTATCCATGTAGTAACCGGGTTTTATCGCGGCGAATTCATCCACTAAAAATGCCACATCGGCTGGCGTGCCTTTCAGCGTCACTCGGGCGACCGCTTCCTGCTGCGAGACCACCGCAAACATTTTACCCATCACCTTAAACACCAATGCCTGCGGGCCAAATGGCAGGCCGGACTCTGCCGCTTTCTGGCTTAAAAGAAATAACTCAACGTCTTTTTGATTCATGTTTACTCTCCGTGATGCAACCGGGCAGCGGTTGATTGACTCGCTATCTGTCACGAATTTATGACTTACCCAATGTGGCCTTTTAAATACAACTCCGACCAGAAAAAAACATTTCCAATTAATTGTACAAAAATAAGATTGTTGTATAGATTTGTTTTGTACCAACCTACAGCATGGTGAAGCCAGATACCTTGCGGCACAACTGAAGTTGGCAGCAGCACGCCGTTTCAGATGTTTTTTAAAGTTGTACATCATCGCCCGCTTTGCGGGCTGAGCAACTTAACTTTTGAGAGTTTGAAAATGCATGCAAAAATTGCCGCAAAAGAATTTAATACCGAGTCGCAAATTACTGATTATTTTAAGAACACTGGTGATCTTTACCAGAGCGAATCTGCGGTTATTGAGTCAATTTATCAAGAGCTGTTAAGCGTAAAAACCAAAGTCAGAAGTCGGGACGTGATTCTGAATCTGATTGATAAACTTGAGAGTGAAAACGATGTGCTACAGGCAGATATCTATCGTAAGGCACTTGAGTTAGTGGTCTCTCAGGGTCAATAAAATTAACCCACTGAAATGTAACACTATCAAGGAAGACCTTCTGTGACACTATGCCTGGCCAACAGATAGAGGTGCTTTTGTTGGTCACTTGAGGCCTGCGCGCCTTGTAGCTGCAGAATAAGGATGATGTTACGCGGCTCGACTGCCTGACCGCAGCGAATCAATTCAAATACCGCTCTGCCGATAACTTCACAGACTTGCTGGCGATGGCTGTGGTGACTGCTTTGCACTTCCACTCCCGTTTCTGGTGAGGGTTACAGTGTATCACCTGAAAGCAAGCTGGCCTATTTACGCCCGCGATCTTTTCATGGTCGCGGCATCAGGATTTGCTGCCTGTCATCGGCTGTTATGTCAGCCTTAGCACTTTTTGCACAAACATCACTGCGGCAGATTGACAGAATTCCTATACATGTTTTTTAAAACTGTATAAGTTAGTCTTTCAAAAGACTTGGGCATTTTTAGAACTTTTCAACGCTGAGGGCAGACACATGCGTCAGGATGGATTTAACACCAAACCCGATCAGGACATTGCCCGGTATTTTAATGAGGCCAGCTTACCGTCTCAGCAGGAAACACTGGGCCAGATCGTTGTGGAGATCCTGCGTTCAGGTAAACATATCAACCGTAAAACCATCTGTGCCAAGTTGCTGGTCCGGCTTGAACTGTGCAGTTGCCAGCAGCAGGAAAGACATTATCAGGAACTTATTGGTATGCTTTTTGGTCGTGGGGATTGAGTATTACGTTGCTATGTTCTCCGAATGACTGATGTTTCTGCCTGAAATACTAGCCCGAAAATTCTGACAGGATCGCGTTCGCCAGGAGTTTTCTCCCTGCCGGAACCGGCCTGGAGGTTCGCTGCAAGCGAAACCCGTTCAAGTAACTGCCTCGTATCCATTCAGAGGCGCGTAACTGATTCAGAGAAGCTGTTATGACCAGAAGTGATGAAGAAAAATTAACCGACATTATGATGGGCGAAGCCGTCCTTGCACTTATCCGCGCCGACGGCGTGATTAGTAACGCTGCGTTGATCCATCAGTTGCAACTGATGGCGAAAGCGGAGAGTGATGGCGTTAAACGCCGTGCCTGCCAACGCGCGATTAATGAAGTGAGAGCCAGTCAGGCAGACAGCCACAAACGCGTGACGCATGAAATTCGTGGCAGGGACAATGTCGTGCATCTGTTTACCAGTGACGGACCGGCTGATGGCACCAAAAAACACTGAGCAGAAACGGCATTACGACTTTGCTAAACAGCCCGGCAGCATAAACTATTAATAGTTCAGAGGAATTACCCATGCAGCAGTCGTCTACAGAAAGTCAGCTTTCTGATTATATCGAAAACGGTGGTGAAGGGCATTCGGCCGAAGCTGAGTTCATCGGCGCCGTTATTAAGGAAATTGTCGCTTCAGGTAAGCATGTGACCAATAAGGCCGTTATCCTGAAACTGATTGAAAAGCTGGAAACCACGACAGATGCGGTGACGCAAGATATTTATCGTGACGCGCTGGAGCTGGTAGTGGGTCGTACGCCAGATGACCCCGAGTTTTAACCTACGTTTTTCGCCACCGCCGCGCTGACCCCACCTTTTTTTTAAAATACCCGCTTCTGATTACCGCAGGCCAGCAGAATCTCTGGCCTGCGCTTCTGCTAATTAAACATTGGGGAAGGTGATATTATTCCCCGGTGCTTCACGATGCAGGTGAATAAAGTTCAGGTGACGTTCATACTGGTCAAGGATATCAATAATGACCTGATCCTTACTGTAATCCATCAAATCATTGCCCTGACTGCCCTCAAGCAGGAAAGTCTCCAGACGATAATAGGTAGATTTACCGCTACGCGCGCGATAGGTAAAGCCCGGTACCGAGTATTGCTGCGGCCACACCTGATAGACGAAATCCTGTTCTTCTCCCAGATTGACACGCAATTCGAGATGGCCCAGATTTTCATCATCAGCGGGCGGCAGGTTTTCCAGCGTCACTCTTCCGCCACGCAGTTCAAGCTCCTTGGCCACATCCTGCATGGCAGGTAACATCACGGTTTCCATCATCTGCTGGGTATAGCGAGTACCCGGATAATTCATTAAGCGTGAAAGCCGTTTTTTCCAGCTCAGGCGATCCTGCCCGCTTATCAGATAAGGTGCCGTATCACGGTTGGCGCTTACGCGGCGATAATCTTCAACTTTCAGTGATTTATATAATCCTGCCATCACAAAAAAGATCACGAAGCTGAACGGAAGACCCATGATGACCGTGGCATTCTGTAGTGCAGTGATACCGTTAGTCGACAGCATTCCCAGCGTCAGCACACCAATGGTGACTGACCAGAAAATGCGCAGCCAGTTTGGCGCATCGCTGTTGATATCTTTTAGCTTCGAAGTAAAGTTACCGAGTACCAGCGAGCCGGAATCTGCCGAGGTGACATAGAAAAGCATACCGGTGATGGTGGCGACCGACGCACTTAATTTAAATGCCGGATATTGCGCCAGCAGGCTGTAGAAACCACGCTCAGCATGCGACATCACTTCCTGCGCAAATCCCGCGTTACCATGGATGATCTCGTACAGTGCGGCATTACCAAACACTGAGAGCCATAGCAGGGTAAAGGTAAACGGAATAATCAGTGTGCCAAGCACAAACTCGCGGATAGTACGGCCACGGGAGATACGCGCCAGGAACAGGCCAACAAACGGCGACCAGGCCACCCACCATGCCCAGAAGAACAGGGTCCAGCTGTTCATCCACTCACCAGGCCGGTCAAAAGCAAAGGTGTTTAACGTCATACCCATAAAGCGATTGATATAGTCGCCAACGTTGAGTACCAGCGCGTTTAACAGGAATTCAGTATTACCGGCAAACAGCACGAACAGGATTAAACCTAACGCCAGGGCGACATTCAGCTCTGACAGAATACGAATACCCTTGTCGACACCCGAGGTGACGGAAATCGTCGCGATCACCACCGACAGTACAATTAACGCGGTTTGCGCTCCCAGGCCTTCCGGAATGTCGAACAGCACTTTCAGACCGTAGTTTAACTGCACGACGCCAATACCCAGCGTGGTGGCGATACCAAAGATGGTGCCGACGACGGCGGCGATATCCACCGTATGGCCAATCGGGCCATTAATGCGTTTGCCAAAAATAGGGTAGAGCGCCGAACGGATGGTGAGCGGCAGATTGTAGCGATAGCTGAAGTAGCCCAGTGCAATGCCCATCAGCGCATACATTGACCAGCCGGTCAGACCGTAGTGGAACAGGGTCCATACCATCGCCTGACGGGCAGCTTCAAAGGTCTGCCCGGCGCCTTCAGGCGGCTGCATATATTGCGTCACTGGCTCTGCGACCGAGAAGAACATCAGGTCGATACCGATGCCCGCAGCAAACAGCATGGCGGCCCAGCTGAGTACGCTGAACTCCGGTTTCGACTGTTCAGGGCCAAGTTTTATGGAGCCAAAGCGCGAGCAGGCAACAAACAGCACGAAAACGATATAGACTGTGGCCGCTAACATGTAATACCAGCCAAATGTTGCCGATACCCAGTTTACTGCCTTTAGAATCCATCTGGCTGACAGATCGCTGTAAAAAATAGTCATCAAAGAAAACGCTAAAATCAGCCCGGCTGAGGTGTAGAACACCACGGGGTTGATTCTGTCTTTCTCTTCGGCAGGTGGATTATTCATCAATTACCTCTGGTTATGCGATTACAAATCTCTCAGTGAGTAAGACTTACACGCCAGACCATGTCTGGAAACAGGGATAACCCTTCAATTCTTCCGTGTACTCGTTGTTTATCACCGTTTTTAACAGACATTAATCCTGGCACGCCATTTCGTTTATGACTGAAATTATTCACGCCTTCAGACTAACAGCTCTGGTTCTTATATTGAACGGTCAATATAAAAAAGTTTACCCGGTTGATTGCTGGTGGCAGATTTACTAAACGGGGGATGCCGCAGCACAACTGGCCTGAGACGCCAGCCGGGTCACTGATGAGTAAATCAGCAGTTTCTGAAGAAATGCGGATTTGGTTGATTTTTGCTCAGCGGTTGACACTGCATCGGTTAAAGCGATGCAGGGATTTAGCGAATGTCTTATCATATCTGTGCAGACGAGGAGACTGTTTCTTAGGATTAATCCGTATTGGCTCAGATCTCAGACCGGCCGTTAATCCGTTAGTTCAGCAAGAGGGAATCAAAGTGGAATACTATGGAATAGTCCTGGTTAAATTTATTATCGGTTTTTTTATCGTTATCCTTCACCTTAATCTGTCAGGTAAAACCCAGCTATCACAAATGACCCCGGTGGATTTTATTGGCAACTTTGTGCTGGGTGGTGTGATTGGGGGCGTTATCTACAGTGATACCATCCCACTTTATCAGTATCTTATTGTTCTGCTGATTGGCGTCAGCTTAATTTCACTGCTTAATTCGGTGACGAAACACATCAGTTTCTTTCGTATTGTGGCAATCGGTGAACCGATACCGATTATCAAAAAAGGACGATTCCTGATGGATAACATCCTGCAGAAAAAGAATAAAATCGACATATTGAATATTACCTCACAACTTCATTGCCAGGGTGTTCACTCATTCCAGAGCGTAACCTATGCACAGATTGAGCCTAACGGTCAGCTGACGGTGATCTGTGATGAAGATGTGATGCCTTCAGTCATCATTATGAAGCAGGGGAAGGTCAGAAGTTATGCACTCCATGCCGTGGATAAAGATGAGAACTGGCTTAATGATGAAATAAATAAAAGAGAGATTCAGCAAGAGGAGATATTTATTGCAGAGTTCTGGGAAGGACGCGTGATTTTTATCCTGAATAATGGCGAAGTTGTCCATTAAAGTGGCCTGAAGCTGTAATCAGCGATTAAGCGCTGATTACAGCTTTATCACAAGTGCAGATTCTGCATCAGGTAGTCGATAAACAGCCGGCACTTGAGCCGGATACGATGATCGCCGGCAAAGACGACGGTGATGTCCTGCTGCGGAAGGCGATATTCTGGAAAAAGCTGCACCAGTTCTCCGGTGGCTCTCTCCGTTTTGACCAGCCACTCCGGCAGAATAGCGATGCCCAGCCCGGATTTTACCATCGCTTTTATCGATGATGAGGAGTTCGCATAAAATCGGGCGGTCGCCCGCAGCTCAAAGGTTTCCCGCTCAGCGTGGCACAATGTCCATTGGGTCGGCGTCGCTAAGTTGCTGTTAGCAATCCATTGTGCGGAATTTAAATCAGCGAGTGAGTGAAGCGGATTATCTCTGAGCCATTGTGCGGATGCCACCATTACAATCGGGTAACTGGCCAGTTTACGGCTTTTTAATGTGGAGTCGCGCAAGGTGCCAAGACGAATGGCAAGATCAAGTCGTTCAGAAATTAAATCATTAAGAGAGGCATCAGCAAAATAATTGATATTTAAAGCCGGGTGAATTTCGCAAAACTTAGCAATTAACGGCAGCAGGTATTTTTCACCAAATTCTGCCGTCGAGGTGATCGTCAGGGTGCCAGAAAGTGAACGATGACTTTCACTGATATTTTCCAGAGAGGTCTGGATCGTGAGAAATATCTGCTGAAAGTCATTATACAAGGTCTCACCCGCCTCAGTCAGCGTGATGCCGCGGGTATTACGGATCAGCAGTGGAATATTCAACAGATCCTCAAGGGATTTAACGTGAATACTGGCCATCGCCTTACTGATAAAAAGTCGCTCGGCGGCACGCGTGAAAGAGCCACAATCGACTACCGCGATAAACGTCTGAATCTGTTTTAAGTGATTAAACATTGACTGTTAAATTTTAGTAAACATCGAGTTTAATTTATATTAATCGACAGTCAGCGTCAAGTCATCCAGAATCCGTGCCGGAGGTCAAAATGACATATCGTTATCGTGTTGCCATTATCTTTTTAGCCGGTTTTTTTATTGACTGCATTAATATTTTTATGTCAGCCATTGCATTGCCTGATATTTCCCGCGAACTGCATATTTCTGAATCCAGCGTGGTCTGGGTGGCAAACAGTTATATTCTCGGTTTAACCCTGATTATTCCGCTCAGCAACTGGATTGCCAGTCTGGCAGGTGCACGGTTTACCATGATGGTGTCGATGGTGATATTTAGTATCGGGGCGTTACTTTCGGGTCTGTCGACTGATTTTTTCTCGCTGACGCTGTTCCGCTTTATCCAGGGCGTGGGCGGTGGCCTGCTGATTCCGGTTGGCCAGGCCTTAACCGTGGGCATGTTTAAACAAGATGAGCGCGCCAGAATATCGACGTTGATTATGGCGGTGGCGCTGATAGCACCGGCCTGCTCGCCTGCTGTTGGTGGAGCGTTAGTCGATCACTTTTCATGGCGTTGGGTTTTCCTTGGCAATATTCCGTTTAGTCTGATCACCGCAGCGCTGGCGCTACTGTGGATCAGAGCCGAAAAAACCACCGCGCATCGCCCCGATCTTGCGGGCTTAGTGTTGGTAAGCCTGACGCTGACGGCACTGCTGCTGGGCATGTCGTGCTATGCCGCTGCGGTCAGCAATCAGATAGCGCTGGCACTGTTGCTGACCGGAATCGTTCTGGCGCTGTGGTATCTGAGGCATTACCGGCGGAAAGCCGATCCCATTCTGGATTTAAGCGTGCTGCTTAATCCCCGCATGGGCTTCTCTGTACTGATCTATCACGCGATACCCGGCATTTTTAGCGGGGTAAACTTACTGAGCATCTTTTTCCTGCAACAGGTGCTGGGCTGGTCCGCCAGCGAAACCGGGCTGATGATGGTACTGTATGCCGCCGGGGCTTTTTGCGCCATGATGACGGGTGGACGGCTATATAACCGTATCGGCGCCGCGCCGCTGTTTCTCACCGGACTGTTGCTGCATGCCGCGGGTATCGCACTGCTGTCGCTGGTCGGCAGCGCGCATGGACTGCCGTTACTGATAATCGCTTACCTGCTGATGGGGTCGGGCGGGGGCATCGGCGCCAGTACTGCCCAGACCACCGCGATGCTCGACTTTACCGATGAGCGTTTGGCTCGTGCCAGCACGGTGTGGAATCTGAATCGCCAGATGTCATTCAGCATCGGGGCGGCGCTCTTTACTCTTATGGTTAATCTGCTGCAACAACAGACCACCATAACCTCGGCTTATCATTACACGTTTCTTATTGCTGCCGGGCTGGGGTTATTGCCTCTGCTCAGGCTTAAGCAGCTTATTCCACAACCGGAGTCCTTATGCCATCAGAAAAAGAGTTAACTGCTCACCAGAGCGTCATCGAACTTCATCAATGGATAGAAGACGTCTTTACCGGGCGCGCGGGGCATCCGTCCACGCTGGAGAAACTGCTCAGCAGTTTCAGTGCATCCTTTAGCATGATAACGATTAAAGGTCAGCTTATTGGCCTGGCAGAGGTAGAAACCCTGTTTCGTCAACAATCCTCGGGACGACCAGAGTTACGTATCGAGATTGACGCCTGTGAAACGCTGGCTGAAACCGCAGAAAGCGTGGTGTGCCGCTATCGTGAAACGCATCACTGGCAGGGAAGTGTCCAGTCCCGCTGGTCGCTGGCAATCATTGATATTGATAACGGACAGCCGGTCTGGCGCTATCTTCATGAAACGGCGATAGCGCAGTAACGGCTTAACTGATGGCGAAGCCGCATGATTCCGGTTTCGCCACCGGCGTGGTTAAGCGCAAATCTAATGTAAGCCTCTGTAAATTCCAGTCATTTAATATAATGTTTTTAACCTGGCGTTCCGCTGATCCCTTATCTAAAATAACGTCACTGCAAGTAATTCATCCAGACTGGCTCAGGGAATGACAAATTTAACACTCTTTAATCGTGCACTGTTTCTGTCATTTCTGACGCTGGCCGGTTGTACTTCCCATAAGCCGGTAAGTGACCAGCAAACGCTAAATCACCCTTCAGCGGACACGCTTTACCGCAGCAAAAACACCGATCTTATTCCGGTGATTGCCGCACTTCACGATCAAATGCATTCATGGCAAGGTACGCCTTATCATTGGGGCGGAACTGAATTAACCGGTGTGGATTGTTCCGGATTTGTCTGGCGCACGCTGAAAGACAGATTTAATCTGCCAATGGACAGAGTCACCACCAGTCAGCTGATCCTGATGGGTACAAAAATCGAACCTGCACATCTGCAACCCGGAGATTTGGTGTTTTTCCGCATTCATCGGCAGATGCATGTGGGCTTTTATGATACGGATAAACACTTTCTTCATGCCTCGGCAAGCAAAGGCGTGATGCGCTCTTCGCTGAATAATCCTTACTGGAAATCCGTTTTTCTCGAAGCCAGAAGGTTGCCGAAAGAGAAGGGGGCGCAAATTACATTTAACTATACCGATGATGAAGGTCAGTTAGCCAAAAACTAACCGATGCAGCTGTCAATCGGTCTTTAATGCCCTGTTCCACCAATATGCTCTTCTTTCTGCCTTGCGCCGTAAATCTGATGCTCGTCGTTGCCAGCGAAAGTAACACCAGTCCTCACGCTGTCCTGTGTGAGTTGAATATCACACAGGTTCGGATGTATATTTCGCCAGGCAAAATCTTAATTGATGAGGGTTTTGATATTGGAAGTCTGTCGAGAATTATGATCAATTTCCGCATCATCCTTTGCCAGGCGACGATGTCCGATCATTAATACAATAAGATAGTTAATCTTGACCGGGTGAAATAATGAATATCAAGCAACTGAGTTATTTTTGTCAAATCGTTGAGTCCGGCAGCGCCAGTGCGGCGGCGAAGCAACTCTTTATTGCTCCAACCGCGATCAGCATGCAGTTAGCCGCGCTGGAGCAGGAGCTGGGCGGTGAATTACTGAACCGCAGCTCCCGGCCAATGTCATTAACCAAACTGGGTAATTTCTTTTATCCCCGCGCCCAGCAGCTGTTATATGATTTTCATAAGTTGCAAAGTGAAACCCGGTCGTTTATCACCCGTGCTGATACAGTATTAAATATTGCCTTTCCGCGCTCGATTATGGTGAATCTGTTACCGAAAGCGATTAAATCCTTTACGGAAAATAATAGTCATATTACGCTTAATCTGACGGAGGTACTGTCAGAATATCAGCCGGAAATGATACAGAATCAAACGATTGATATTGGTATCACGCGCGAGTTTGAAGGTGACTGCATCGTGCCGGATAATTTAAACCATCACCTGATACTGATTGATCCCTTATTCGCCGCCATTCCGCGCGAACACTATTTAACGAAGAAAAAGTTTTTAACGTTGCATGATTTCTGTCATTCCCCCTTTATCAGTTATCCAAAAGATGATCGCAGCGGTTTTGCGCAAAAAATTCTTGATTACTTCACCGCTCATCAATGTATGCCAATCATTTCACATCGCGCAATTGAAATTCATACCGCACTGGCGCTGGTCGGCGCAGGGTTAGGCGTGACTTTAATTGGTAAATCAGCCATTCCTGATAATCGCCAGGATATTCTGTTTATCCCCATCGAGGACTTTAAAGTAAACAGCTATATTTACGCCATCAGCAATCCAGACAACAGCGGTACACATATTGATGCATTTATAGAGGTATTAAAGCGTGTGGTTGCGTAACCTATGCGGTTTTCATCGGCTCCTCGATTGTCAGCACAATAATAAAGGTAAGAATTGAGATAATGGACATAAAGACAAATACTGTGTTCCAGCCGTAATAGTCCAGGATCAATCCACCGATAAACGGTGTTGCTGCCCCTCCAAGCTGCCCCCCCATATTGACGATAGCGTTAGCGGTGGGGAAATTTCGCCTGGCGATAAACGACATCGGATATACCATATACGCCGAAAATCCAATACTCAGTAGCAGGCCGGTTAAGAACAATAATAACGCGCAGATAAGTGGATTGGCCGGGATGTAAATCAGAAACAGCATCATTACCGAGGTCGAAATTGCTGAAATCAGCATCCCCGGCTTTCTGCGTTTACCAAGCATTTTATCGGAGATAATGCCACCGAACAGATTCCCGAGTACCGCGCCAACCCACGGAGCCGCCGCGACAAAGCCCATTCCCATTACCGAGAACTGTTTTTCTGTCAGCAGATAGGTAGGGATCCATGCCAGCAACAAACTGGAGATGCCGAGCTGGAAGCAATAGCCCAGACTACATCCCCACACATTCCATGAGCGGTAGATTTGACCGCTGCTGTTCAGCGTTTTTACCGGCCGCACACGAATCAGTGCATCGAGAAAGGCGATTTTTTTATACTGATCTTGCGGCTGTTTTTGTCGTGCATCCGCTGCTTTTTCGTTAATCAGATCGATTTCTGCCGCATTAGTAAAGCGAGAGTTTTCAGGCTTATCGGCGACAAAGAAATACCACAGTATCGGTAGCAGCAGGCCGGGTAAGGCGAAAAACAGAAAAATCTCTTTCCATCCCCAGTGGGTAATGATTAGCGAACCGATAATCGGGGTAAGCACCGGGCCGAGTTTTATTGAGGATAGAAAAATGCCTGAGGCGATGCCTTTTTCACGTGATGGAAACCAGTTATTGATGGTGGATGTCACGCCAATCGGGAGCGGTCCTTCGGCGACGCCCAGCAACATCCGGCAGATTTTCAGCTGAAAAATGGAACCCACCATCCCCGTTAGCCCGGTTGCCACTGAGGTCAGCACCATGGAGGTGGTAAAGACTTTGCGCACGCCAAAGCGTGAAATCAGCCAGGCAGAAGGTAATTGCACCAGTGCATAGGCGATAAGAAACAGGCTGGCCAGTGCGCCTGCTTCCGTATTCGTCATGGTGAACTCTTTACGAATAAACGGCAGCGCTACCCCGAGGTTTGCGCGATCCGCTGCGGCAACCGTATAGATAAGAAAAAACAGGGTAGCCACCCACCAGCGGTGGTGGGTGGTTTTCTGCTGAGCTGGCGCGAGTTCAATACGTGTACTCATAAATGTAATCTCACTCTAAATGAAAACGCCGGAAGGTTTCTGCTAAATGCATTAATTCAGCGGTCGTGGCACCCTGTTCAATGGCGGTTTTAAATCTGCTTTCTTTTTCTTCACGGGCGACAGATTGGGAAATGGCATGATCCAGCGTAGCGGGCGGCACAATTACCACGCCGTCTCTGTCGCCAATGACAATGTCGCCGGGGTGAATCACACAGTCGCCAATTGTCACCGGAATATTAATTGCTCCTGGCTGATGTTTCCCGGTGCCCTTAATGGATAAACCGCGGGCAAAGGCCGGGAAGTGCAGATCAACAATCGCCTGAGCGTCACGCACCGCGCCGTTAACCACAATGCCCGCCAGTCCGAGGGTCATGGCCTGAGTAGTGAGTACGTCGCCCCAGACGCCAGCTTCCATAAAACCTTTGCACTCGATCACCAGCACATCGCCAGGCCTGGCATGCAGCAGGGCGTAATGAATCATCAGATTATCGGCAGGGCGCATATCAATGGTGAATGCCGGGCCGACCATTTTCATCGTCGGGCTAAGCGGTTTAATACCTGAATCCAGGGCACCAAAGGCTCCCTGCGCTTCATATACCGTGGCGGTGCCAAGCTGTTTTAACAGATCAATGGTTTGTGCAGATAAAGGGACGGGGTTATTGATCATCGGATGCTCCTGGTTAATTAAAAGGTGGTTTTTATTTATTAGGGTTGCGTTGCAGCAGGTGATAATGATGTTTTTTGCGAGCGTCAGAGAGGGTCATTCCGTTTAGGGCATCGTCGAGAATCTGTTGCTCAATTTTCTGCATGGTAAGGGCTCTGTTTACCACCGCTTCAATATGCTGCTGAGCGATCACCACCACGCCATCAATATCGGCAACCACGAGGTCGCCCGGTTTAATCAGCACACCGCTTATGGCTATCGGCTCACAGACTGCGGCGACCTGCACCCGATCTTTACCGGTGCGCATATAGTTACCCAGGGCATACAGTGGATAATTCACCGCGTTAGCTTCGGCGGTATCACGGCATACACCATTGATTACCGTGCCGGCGATGCCTTTTTGCGCAGCCAGCTGGCTTAAAATTCCGCCCCAGACGGTACAGTCCAGGCGTCCGGCATTATCAATGACCACGACGTCTCCCGGTTTTACCTGATCGATAAAATCGCCCACTGTGCCGGGCTGATCGTGATCGATCGCGACATAACGCACTGTCCATGCGCGGCCAACAATCGCCTGATTAGCCGTGATCGGTTTAATTCCCAATAAGGAACCCGGCAGAGAAAAGTAATCCAGCGCATCGGAAAGTTCTGGCGTGGTTAATTGACGGGCTTTTTCGATACTGTGTGTGAGATTTGTTTGTGTCATCAGTGTCTCCTTTTACATCATGATTTCTCATCAGGGCTCAGGAGACAATTGGGTGAAAATGGATGTAAGTTCAAAAAAAATGAATCTGACGCGTGCAGGCAAAAATAGTGTGGGGGTTATTTGTAATGCATTGAATTTAAATATTAATTTTTTTATTTATCGACAGGCTGCGATGCTTTTTTTGCGACAAGAATCAAAATAAATGTCAGCGGTCGGCTTTTCAGCCGACCCGCCAGTGAGAGAGAGGGGCAGTGTGCTAATTGTTATTCTGTTTAGCAAACAGCGCTAAAAAGAGTCCAGCGGCTGAGATCGCGACGGTGAGCCCTACGATGGCATTCCAGCCGCCATGCAACCAGAACCAGCCACCAACAGAGCCGGTAATACTCGATCCCATATAATAAAACAGTAAGTAAAGAGACGAAGCGTGCCCGCGTGTACTGCCGGCCAGCGGGCCGACAGAGCCGCTGGCAACGGAATGCGCGACAAAAAAGCCGGTAGTGACCAGAATAATACCGATAATAATACTGGCGAGGCTCGCAGGGATGGTGCACAGCACACCGGCAAGCATCAGTATAAAGCCGGTGATTAACAGCGGTTTTTTACCAAAGCGGTCGGCCAAACCGCCCGCCACGGAGGAGGACACGATGCCAAAAGCGAAGGCACAAAAAATTAAGCTCACCTGCGTCTGGCTAAAACTGAAAGGTTCAGCCGATAAACGGAACGTGGCGTAATTAAATAATGTGACGAAGATACTGGTGAGGAAAAATCCCGTTGCATACAGGCGCAGTAATGCAGGATTTTTCAGATGCTGAGACCATGTTTTCAGATGGAAATGCAGATTCAGTCCGGGTTTACGTTGAAAGTTTTTTGACTCTGGCAGCAGAAGAATAAATCCGACGGCGGCGATCAGGCATAACACCCCCAGCACTGCCATCGCCATGCGCCATGAGGTGAACTCGGTTAATAAGCCCATCCCCACACGACCCATCATGGCACCAAACGCGGTTCCTCCGACATACAGTCCCATGGTTTTTCCCAGATGGCGCTTGTCAATCTCTTCCGCCAGCCATGCCATCGCCACCGCCGGCACGCCACCCAGCACCACGCCTTCCGCCGCGCGTGCAATCAGCAGCATGTGCCAGTCGGGCACCACGGCCGCAATGAAATTACATATTGAGGCCAGCGCCATAGAGCTAAACATCAGGCCACGCCGACCCACCGCCTGTGAAAACGCCCCAGCCAGTAATATTGACAGGGCCAGTAATCCTGTGGTCAGGGACAGCGCGAGTGAGCTCTGCGCCGGAGTGACGGAAAAGGCGTGGGTAAAGGCGGGTAACAGCGGCTGCACGCAGTAGATTAATGAAAAACTGGCGAAGCCTAACAGAAAGAAAGCCAGCCCGGCACGGCGATATTCCGGCGTGCCGCGTGCAATGGTGGTGGGGGAAATGATGCTTTGTTGTTCATCGATACGGGCATATTCAGACTTATTCTCATTCACGGTATCACTCATGGTATTTCCTGACGGGGATTTATCAGGCAAAACTACGCCAATCAATGCTATATTTCCAATATATGAAGATGCATAAAGGTATATATAAAAAGTATGGAGATGCGACATATCCGCTACTTTCTTATGCTGGCTGAAGAGAAGAGTTTTACCCGTGCCGCCGCGCGCATCGGTATTGGTCAGCCGCCACTGAGTATGCAAATTCGCGATCTGGAAAATGAGATTGGCTATCCGCTTTTCAACCGCACAGCACAAGGGGTGCAACTGACCGAGGCCGGTCGCGCTTTTTTGCAGGAGATTAAACCGGTCACTACGCTGGCATCAGACGCGATAGCGTCAGCGAGAAGAGCCGCGATGGGGGAGACGGGAATACTCAGGCTGGGATTTACCGGCACGGCGGGGCTTAATCCCGTCATCCCCGCGTGCATCAGAGATTTCGGGCAGGCATTTCCCGCCGTGCATATGAATGTCACCGAGGCGAACTCGCTGGCACTGATCGATTCGCTGTTGCAAAATCAGCTGGATATTGCGTTTATCAGGGAGGAAAGTTCCTTGCCGGCAGGCATCGACAGCCATCGCGTTTTGCAGGAACCGCTGGTGGCGGCGCTGCCGTTAGCACACCCGCTGGCGAAAGCGCGTGGAAAGGTTGAGCTGGCGGCGTTGCAACACGATAACTTTATTCTTACCCCCCAGGAAACGGGAACCAGTCTCAGAGGCGCGGCGATCCTTGCCTGCCGTAAGGTGGGATTTGAACCGCCTGAAGGACAACCTGCACCGCATATTGTCTCCATACTGTCGGTGGTCGCTGCCGGTCTGGGGGTGTCGCTGGTACCGGAATCCATGCGCCAGCTCGCCTTGTCTGGCGTGGTATTTAAACATCTCAAATCGCCGCCGCCGATGATTGGGCTGGCCGCCGCCTGGAACGCGTCAGCCTTCAGCGCGCCCGCCAGCAACTTTTTGGCACTGGTTAAAATGTTGTAATTGAACCTTTGTTATAGGGTGGAGGGCAGGAAGAGGGATTACCATCGGGTACGGAGAATATCAACGGAACAGCATCACTGCTGAACGCTATCGATTACCCTAAAGCCTGTGAATCCACGATCAAAGAAATGCCGCGATGGAGGCAGGAATAAGCGAAATTGAAACGTAAAATGAGATAAATGCCAGCGCGGTACTGATATTTAACCCAACCAGGCAGGGAAGGTTTTCTTTTTTTACCTTTAACTTTTTTACCCGCATTAAAATATAATTAAAAGCGCTGCACATCATAAAAGCTAACTGAGTCCTGTTTTTTGGCAGCATTACCACCGGCAGAAACTTCTCAGCCGGGTCAGCTGCCCGGCGTCTTCAGATAGAACAGGACAAACACACCCGGCAGGTTCTCCACCTCCAGTGAGGTGTAGGTGTAACGGCTAATATTGCCATCCTTACCGATAATGGCTTTATTCCCGGTGCCAATTTTGCTGACATCGTGATAATTCCACATACGGCGAAAATCCGCGCTTTGCTGATCGAGGGTGGATATTACGGCTTCGAACTCTTCAGTCTGCTTGCCAGCAGCATAATTTGAGCGGAACGCCGAAATCGTGTGCTTTGCCGCGGTATCCCAGTCATGGATAATTTTCCGGTAGTCGCTGTTGATAAACATTAATTTAAGGGAGTTTCGGTCATTCGCCTCTACCGCAGACCAGTCAAAAATTTCATTTTTGGCCGCCTCATTCCAGTAGAGAATATCCATATTGGCGCTGCGAACGAACGCCGGGTGCGGGTTAAGCGCATCAACCATGGCGATCACCTCTTCAGGCAGTTGCCTGCTGGTTCTGGCGGGCGAATGCCTGTGACCGAGCACAATATCTTCCAGGTAATCCTGCTCGACCGGGGAGAGCTTAAGCACCCGGGCGATGCGCTGCAGGGCACCATGGGAAATGCTGATGCTTCGGCCTTGCTCCAGCCATGTATACCAGCTGACGCTGACGGCGGCCAGCTGTGCGACCTCCTCCCGACGCAGACCTTTCACTCTGCGGCCTGTCGTGGCAAAACCATATTCGGCAGGGCTGACCGCCTCACGCCGCCTGGTGAGAAAATATTTCACGTCCTGGTTTCGGGACATCGGACTCTCCTGACTATGATTTATTGTCATAGGATAAACCCCCCCATTTTTCCCGGAGTGGTTAGCACTTACGATTAACGGACAGAATAAAGTAGTCACGGGAAAAATTGAATTATGTCATCGCAACAGATACCAGGCAACGCAGATACCAGACGCTTAGCCACCGGCAGCGTCAGCACCATGTTCACCGGGATATTAACGCTGGTGGTGGTGATGGGAATCGGCCGCTTTTCACTCACTCCGCAGATCCCAGTAATGATTAGCGACGGATTTCTGAATCTGTCCAGTGCGGGCATCCTCGCCGCCATGAACTATATCGGTTATTTACTGGGCGCGATTCACGTCAGCCGGATAAAGAGAAATCACACCGTTTATCTTAAAACGGGGCTGGCTGCCGCGATGCTGGTCACGCTGCTTTCGGGTGCAACATCGTCGTTTCTGCTGCAATGCCTGTTCCGCTTTGTCGCTGGCGTCGGCGGCGCGTGGGCGCTGATTATCGTCACCTCCTGGACACAGCTGGAGCTGGCGGCAAAAAATGCGCCGCGCCTCTCTGCGGCAGTATTTAGCGGCCCTGGCATCGGCATCACGTTGACGGGCGTTCTGGCATGGATCATGTCAGCTTATCACTTCAACTCATCGGAAGCCTGGTACGTGTATGGCGCTGTCGCACTGGCCGCGATTCTGCTGATCTTCCGCCGCCTGCCGCGTGAATTGCCTGGCGTGCAGAAGAAGGGCGCGGCAGCACCCGCAGGACGTAATCTTAAAGTGCTGCTGGGAGTGTATACGCTCGCCGGCTTTGGCTACATTCTGCCTGCGACCTTCCTGTCGCAAATGGCGCACGCGGTTTTCAGTAGCGGTGGCCAGGCGGCGTTTTTCTGGCCGCTGTTCGGGCTGTCAGCGGTGGCGGGGGTATTGCTGGTGATCCTGTTTGCCTCGATGGTTAATACGCGTATCAGCCTGGCCTTTGCCATGATCGTGCAGGGTATTGGGGTGGCTGCGCCGGTGGTGGCAAATAACGCAGCAGGATTGTTGGTTTCCACCGTACTGACCGGACTCTGTTTTTTGTCGATTATGCAGCTGTCGATGCGTCTTGCGCGGGAAGTCTCAACCGGTGAAATGGCGAAAACCGTGGGTATGCTGACCGCCGGATACGCAACTGGCCAGTTGATCGGGCCTCTGGTGTCATCTGCCTGTGTGGCGCTGTTTTCATCACTGGAGCCTGCATTGCTGCTGGCGGCCGCTGCGCTTATCGCCGGAGGTTGCGGTGTGCTTTTGCTGATCCGAAAGGAAGCGTAGCGTTTAACCGTGGTAGATTTTTGGTATTTACGCAGCGGGAAAATGCTGACAGCAAAGCGATAGTTGAAGCCTCACTGGCCGATACTTTAATGTTCCGCCATTCTGGTGGCCCAGTGAAGTCTCTGCACAAATTCTTGCTGACCAGTCGATGGATCTGGGAACACATCTCCCGGATCCTGATAAAGGAGCTGCCTGGGTTGGGTACCCGCAGCGTGTTCATCGTCGCTACGATGATCCGATGTTCAATATCAGCAATCGGATTGCATATGATGGTTTGATGGTTCATGGGAAAAAAGGACTGCAACGTCACTCCCGGACAGTTGCTGGATTGATGTGGTTGGTAAAAACTGCGAAGGGAACTGGATTGTGGAAGAGGGCGAGACTGTCTAAAAATTGCTGCTCGGTCTACAAAACATTCACCCTGTTCAGCCTGAGAATATTTTCCTGATTTCGCCTTTCAAAGATTGTTCCCGGAAATTATGGCGTCTGGCTTCACCTCTGGGTTTTGACACGCGCAAGACGGGAACCGTGCATACCACTCAGGGTAAAGAGGCCAATATTGTGGTGCTAGTGTTGGGGGGTAATTTGCAAAAACCTGGTGCAAGAGCGTGGGCGGCCAGTCGTCCAAACTTGCTCAACGTTGCGGTGAGCAGAGCTAAGCAGCGGCTGTATGTTGTAGGGGATCGTTCGCAATGGCAGGAACTGCGGTATTTCTCGACGCTGGCGAAAAACTTGCCTGCCAGGGACAATCTCTCTCCTGACCATCTCCGCCAGGAAAACATGGTGCAGTGATGCAACGCGAACTCCTCAGTCAGATGAAGAGTTAACGGACGGCTCCGGGTGTACGCATACAAAGAGAATGGTATTGCGATCGCAGAAGCGCGAAACGCGTAATTAAACAGTCACCACTGGATAGTGATATAAGTCCCGTTCCAGTTCCACACATCCTACTGTGTGATTTTTGCATGATATAATCCCTAATCGTTAATGGATTTAACGAGCTAAGGAGACATATCACATGCCGCTTCAAGGAAAATTTGTTGTAAATGATGCCGACTTCTGCCCCTTGCTGATATACGGAGTAGGTACATTTATGGCGTATTCTGGAAAGGATCAGTATCGCAATCGTGCTGGTTGTGTTGGAGTTCCCAATCTCGGTCCTATCCCTGACGGTCGTTACCACATAGTTAAGCGACCTGGTAGCGGGTGGAAGGGGGTAATCCGCGCCGACCTTCATGACTTTTACTCCTGGCCAACGTCTACACCGGTAATTAAGTATGAGTGGTTCGCCCTCTATAGAGATGACGGTATGATTGATGACCATACGTGGATTAACGGCGTTGAAAGAGGAAATTTCCGCCTTCATCCACCTGGGCCAATGGGTATATCGCTGGGGTGCATCACTTTCCAGCACCGAATCGATTTTTTGACAGTAAGGCAAGCTCTGCTATCCACACAACAGACTAAGTTGCCAAACGGCTTAATGTCATATGGAACGATTGAGGTGATTTTGAATGGCAGTGAGACGTGTCCCAACGGGGTTTAGATTTCTGCTTGGCGTGTTTTTTTTCATACTGACTTTCTTACTTGTCAGGCCATCAGATCCTGTCACGAAGGGGGAATACAGATTTTGGAATAATGCAGCCAGTCTATTTGGGGAGAACGATGTTGATGGCTTTGTCGGTGTCGCCTTGCTTGTTATCAGCGCGGTGACTACTTTCGTCAGCTACCAAATTTCCATTCGTCTTATAGAATCTTATCTGAACAAGCGCCAATGAAAAATGAACCGGGCGACAGCTTGAAGGTCTGGCAGAAAAGTGCTCCAAAAATTGTGTCCATTTAAAAAATGATGGGCAGGATTCCTCAATCAGATGAAGAATTAACAGACGGCGCTGGGTGTACGCATACATGCTTTTTGCCGTTGGGTTGCACTTCAGAAATAAAAAAATCCACGCAACTGCGTGGATTTTATCAGTTTTTATGACGTTCATAAGATTCAATGAAACCTCATGAAACAATAAAGATTTAGACGTTAAACAAGAAGTTCATCACATCGCCATCTTTAACGATGTACTCTTTACCTTCTGAACGCATCTTACCGGCTTCTTTCGCGCCTTGCTCACCCTTATAGGCGATATAGTCTTCATACGCGATGGTCTGAGCGCGGATAAAGCCTTTCTCAAAGTCGGTGTGGATTTTACCGGCGGCCTGCGGGGCGGTTGCGCCAACAGGGATGGTCCATGCACGCACTTCTTTCACGCCAGCGGTGAAGTAAGTTTGCAGGTTCAGCAGTGAGTAACCTGCACGGATTACGCGGTTCAGACCTGGCTCTACCAGACCCAGCTCAGCCATAAACTCGTCACGGTCGGCGTCGTCCAGTTCGGCGATATCAGATTCTACTGCGGCACAGACCGGTACAACGACGGAACCTTCCTGCTCGGCAATCGCACGCACCTGATCCAGATACGGGTTATTTTCAAAACCGTCTTCGTTGACGTTGGCGATATACATCGTCGGCTTCAGCGTCAGGAAGCTCAGGTAACGGATGGCGGCTTTTTCATCTTCGTCCAGTTTCAGTGAACGCAGCATGCCCGCGTTGGACAGATGCGGCAGGCATTTTTCCAGTGCCGCCTGTTCTGCTTTCGCGTCTTTATCGCCACCTTTGGCTTTCTTCTGCACGCGCTGCAAAGCACGTTCGCAGGTGTCGAGATCCGACAGCGCCAGTTCAGTGTTGATCACGTCAATATCGTCCGCCGGGTTAACTTTGCCGGAAACGTGAATGATATTGTCGTTTTCGAAGCAGCGCACCACGTGACCAATCGCTTCGGTTTCACGAATGTTGGTCAGGAACTGGTTGCCAAGACCTTCACCTTTCGATGCGCCTTTTACCAGACCCGCGATATCAACGAATTCCATCGTGGTTGGCAGAATACGCTGCGGCTTAACAATCTCAGCCAGCTTGTCGAGACGTGAATCAGGCATCGGCACCACGCCGGTATTCGGCTCAATGGTGCAGAACGGGAAGTTTGCTGCTTCAATCCCCGCTTTGGTCAACGCATTGAACAGGGTGGATTTACCCACGTTAGGCAGGCCCACGATACCGCATTTGAATCCCATGTTTGAATCACCTTAATAGCTTGATAATCAAGGTATTTTAAAATACCTCAATAATGACATAGAAAAAACTTCCGGCATTATACACGTAATTATTACCTGGATGGCGGCGATTTCATCCTGAGTGTTAAGTTATGGCTTGTGATCGCGATCTGATTTTCCGATACTAACGCCATTCATGACAAACGGAGACCCCCGCGGATGAACTCATTTCTGCTTACGCCACCCTGAGTTTTCCCTCTCCTGCGCGCGGTGATTGCCGCTGCTGTCTGAATGACAACCTTACTGTGCCCGGCCTCGTCGGCAGCACAGCAGTCTGATTTTAATAAAAAAAGTGAATAGATTATGTTTAACCTGAGCAACCTCAGGGCTACCGACGTCAAAAATGACGTGCTGGCAGGCTCTGTCGTGGCCGTGGCGCTGATTCCCGAAGCGACCGCGTTTTCATTACTGGCAGGATTATCACCGACCATTGGTTTACATACCGCTTTTATACTGGGTCTGGTGACGGCGTTTTTCGGCGGCAAACCGGGGATGATCTCCGGTGCTGCGGGCTCGATTGTGGTGGTGTTAATCAGTCTGATTACCCAGCATGGCTATGAATATGTGCTGCTGGCGACCATTTTTGCCGGTGTGATTCAGATACTGACCGGCGTGTTTCGCCTCGGTAAGTTTATCCGGCTGGTGCCGCAACCGGCGATCTTTGGCTTTGTTAACGGGCTGGCAATCGTCATTATGCTGGCGCAGATCCCGATGATCAAAAACCAGGGGCCGCAGATGTACGGGCTGGTGGCACTGGCGATGTTGATTGTCTGGTTGTTCCCCAAAATTAGCAAAATTATTCCGGGTTCACTGGCGGCGTTGATTGCGATTAGCGCTATTGCGATTGGTTTTCATCTGGATACCAAACGCGTTGGTGACTTAGCCGATATCTCCGGAACCTTACCGATGTTTCATCTGCCGGATGCGCCACTGAGCTGGGAAACGCTGAAAATTGTGCTGCCATACTCGGTGATCATTGCGCTGGTCGGATTGATTGAGTCGCTGCTGACCATGGCGGTGCTGGATGAGATGGGCAGTAAAAAGGGCGCGGGTAACCAAGAGTGTGTGGCGCAGGGCGTCGGTAACACGATTTGTGGCTTCTTTGGCAGCTTTGCCGGTTGCGCAATGATCGGTCAGTCGATTATTAACTTTACCTCCGGCGGACGCGGGCGGATTTCCAATGCGGTCGGCGCGATTCTGCTGATTCTGTTTGTGGTCAGCCTGTCGCAATATATTGCTTTACTGCCGGTGGCGGCGCTGGCGGGCATTATGTTTGTGGTCTGTATCCGAACCTTTGAATGGAGCTCGCTGCGTCGTCTGAAGCGCATGCCAAAGGCCGATGCGGTCATTATGATTGCGGTGACGCTGGTGACGATTTTTACCGACCTGGCGATGGCGGTGATCTTCGGCGTGATCATTTCGGCACTGGTGTTTGCCTGGCAGCATGCCCGTATCACCATTTTGCAGCAGCAGGAGCAGGGCGACAGCAAAACTTACCAGCTGGAAGGGCCGCTGTTCTTTGGTTCGGCCAGCGCGTTTGCCGAGCTGTTTTCCCCGGAAAACGATCCGCAAAATGTGGTGATCGATTTTGCCCGTACCCGGGTGATGGACTCCAGCGGGGTGGAAGCGATTGATAAGCTCAGCAGCCGCTATCAGCAGGCAGGAAAAAGCTTACGTCTGCGCCATCTGAGTGAAGACTGCATCAGCTTATTGCAGAAGGCCGGACCTTACTGCATGCATGAGCTGGACGATCCCGATTATAAAGTGGCGGCGGATGATGCCTGATTTATCTTGCAGGCTGGTCATCAGCCAGGCGTGCGGCGAAAATGCCTAATGCTGATCGTTTAAGGAAAAATTACCGGGATTTCTGGAATATCGTAGGGGAGCCGTTTTCGGCTCCCGTGCTGATGGCATGCAGTGTTCTAACCCTCGGCACGAGCGGCGACAACGCCGCCCTTTGAAAAACGGCGGTTGCCCGTCGGTATTATCCCGCTTTAAACGCATGCAGGCGATTCATCGCCTTTAAACGATCTTCTTTCAACCACACTTCTGTACAGCGCGCGGCTTCGTCAACGGCGTCGTCAATCAGCTGCTGTTCCGCCGCCTGCGGTTTACCCAGCACAAATCCCACCACTTTATTGCGATCGCCCGGATGGCCAATGCCAATACGCAGACGGTGGAAATTCAGGTTGTTGCCCAGTTTGCTGATGATATCCTTCAGACCGTTGTGGCCTCCGTGGCCGCCGCCCTGTTTGAACTTCGCCACGCCCGGTGGCAGATCCAGTTCATCATGCGCCACCAGGATCTCTTCCGGCGCGATGCGATAAAAGGTCGCCATTGCTGCGACCGCTTTGCCGCTCAGGTTCATAAAGGTGGTCGGCACCAGCAGACGCACATCCTCGCCGCCAATGTTCAGCCGCGCGGTGTAGCCGTAGAATTTGCTCTCTTCCTTCAGTGACTGATTGTGGCGTTCAGCCAGCAGGTCAACGTACCAGGCACCGGCATTATGACGGGTTGCGGCGTATTCAGCGCCGGGGTTGGCGAGGCCAACAATCAGTTTAATACTGCTCACAGTGGTAGGTTCCTGATAAGTGCTTAATCTAAGGGCGCTAGTTTACTGCGGCAGGGTACGGATTACAAAATTGCCCGGCTGGAGGGGCAACAAAAAAGTAGTTCAGTGGCGTGACAATACATTTTCTATATAAATTCAGTCGATTAGACGTAAAGAAATGTCAATCATCGGTCAATATTGTGATCCAGCACGCATCGAAGATGCTGGTCATTTCCTAAACTTATGGCATCCAGGCAATACGTGCTATTGCCTCTTGACTCAGGTAATGGAGGTGACTGATGAAACGTAAAAATGCACATGTTGCAGGTAATTTCCTGATGGGACTCGGGTTGTTAACCATGATTGTGGGGGTCGGTTACTCGATCCTGAATCAACTGCCGCAGCTGCAACTGCCGCAGTATATGACCCATGGCGCGATTTTCAGCATCTTTTTGGGTGCGCTGCTCTGGCTGGTGGGTGCCCGTATCAGCGGTCGCGAAAAAGTCGCGGATCGTTACTACTGGCTGCGTCACTGCGGAGATAAACGCTGTCGCCGTGCTTCCCATCGTCATAATAGCTAATCATGTTAGCGGGCGGGGCTACCCCGCCCGGAATACTCAGGCGGGTTGCAACTGTTGAGTAAACAGCGTTGCGCCAGCCACATCTTTTAAGCGCACCGTCATACTACGGTCATCGGCATCGATATCTACCTGACCAAAAAACTGATAGCCCGCCAGCGGCGAAGTATTCTGTTTTTCCGGCGCTTTCTGATACACCACCTGCAATCCAAAGGTGTTATCCGGCGCGTTAGGGCCAAAGCTGCCGGAATTAAGCGGCCCGGAGACAAACTCCCAGAACGGATCAAAATCCTGAAATGTCGCTTTATCGGGCTGATAATGGTGAGCCGCGGTATAGTGCACATCGGCAGTAAACCACACCACATTTTTGATTCCCGCATCCTTGATCGCTTTCAGCAGCAGCGCCATCTCCAGCTCGCGGCCTTTGGGTGCGCCGTTATCACCATTGGCAATGGCTTCCCAGCGCGCCACGCCTTCGGCGGTTTTTCCGTCCGGTACTTGCAGGCCAATCGGCATATCGGCAAACACCGCTTTCCAGGTGGCCGTTGACGCTTTCAGTCCGGCCAACAGCCAGGCAATTTGTTGCTTACCCATAAAGGCGCTGTCGTCGTCGAGGGTGGTTTGCAGATTAGTGCTGTTCGGACCGCGATAGCTACGCATATCCACCACAAAGCGATCGAGCAGTGGCCCGCACGGCAGGTAGCGGTAGACGCGTTCACTCTCGCGGTCATCAAAATGGCGCATCGGCGCATAGTCGAGAAACGCCCGGGTGGCGCGCGCCTGCAACAGTTCAACACTTTTCACCTGATAACGATCGTCCAGTTGCTTACTGTCGGACCAGTTATTGGTGACTTCATGATCGTCCCACTGCCAGATTTGCGGCACTTCGGCATTAAAGCGGCGCACATTGTCATCCATCATATTGTAGCGATAGCGCCCGCGATACTCATGCAGCGTTTCTGCCACTTTGCTGACTTCCGGCGTGACGATATTTTTCCATACGCCACCTTCGCCTGGCGTGACGGTTTCCTCAATCGGACTGTCGGCATAGATGGTATCGCCGGAGTGAACAAAGAAATCAGGCTGCTGCTGACGCATGATTTCGTAAATGCGCATCCCGCCCCAGTCGGGGTTAATACCGTAACCCTGGCCTGCGGTATCGCCGGACCAGACAAAGCGGATACTGCGCGTCTGTAGTGACGGGGTGCGGAACTGTCCGAGTAACGGTTCAGAAATCAGATGATTAAGGTCAGCATCGCGGTAGCTGAGGCGCAGGTGAATCTGCTGGTCTGCGGGCAGGCCGCGCAGATCGAGGCGGGTGATATAATCGTTTTCCGGCAGTGCCCAGGGGCCACGAATTTTTTGCGGTTGACGAAAACTGCCGTCCGTATCCCACTCCAGCCACAGACGTGCGGTGCGATCGCTGCGACACCAGACCATTGCCCGATCGTGCAACACATCCCCGGTTTGCAGGCCGGAAGGGGTAGCCGGACGCTGGGCGTCGCGACCGATCAGCGGGTTAGCAAACACCGTTTTCGGCAATAACAGCGCAGTGCCACAGGCGAGTCCTGATTTAAGTAAATTTCTGCGATTCATGCTTCTCTCCATTTTAGCGACAGAGCGAAGCATAAGGGGACGGTGTGAAAGCCGTGTGACAGCGCTGATTTACACCAGCGCAGGCGAAATAAAGGCTTCGACGCGGTTGCGGCCATTGGCTTTGGCGCGATACAGCGCTTCGTCGGCGGCAACCATTGACTCAGCAAACGGTTGTTGGTGCAGCCAGCGGGTGGTATAGCCAATACTGACCGAATAACTGACGTTATCGGGTAGCGAGGCCAGTACCGCGCTGCGGATCTGCTCACTTAAACTGGCGGCAGCAGGCTCATCAACCACCAATATGGCAGCAAATTCCTCACCGCCAAGACGGGCGAAATGGCCGTCGGCAGGTAATATCTGCTGCACCACCTGACAAAAATCCAGCAAAATGCGATCGCCCTGATAATGCCCGTAACGGTCATTAATACTTTTAAAATGGTCGAGATCAAACAGGATCACCGACAGCGGTTCGGCGCTGCGGCTACAGCGCAGTGTCAGTTTATCCGCCTGATTAAACAGCGCGCGGCGATTCCAGACCCCGGTGAGGGGGTCACGCAGTGAAGCCTGTTTATACATAATCTGGCTGCGCTCATTCACCATCGCCAGAATGGTAAAAGTGACGCCAATAACAAACAGAATCGATTCCAGAATCACATAGAGTGAAAAAGTCGACCCGCCGATGGCGCCATGCACTTTACTGATACTACCGGTATCGATCAGCATTCGGGCGATATGAAACAGCAAATGAACCCATAACAGGAACTGGGCAGGCCAGAATGTTACTTGCAGGCTGGCGCGCGAACGCACCAGCAGGATAATTAAGGCGCTGGTATACAAAATGCACAATACGCAGCAGACGAAAATCCGTTGCGGCAGCGAATGGTAAAATCCCGGAAACAGGCAGAGTATTGCCCATATCAGGGCACCCAGTACCCAGTGGTAGCGTACGGGTTTGCCGCAAAAGCTGCGAAAAGCATTCAGTAACATGCCATACGCGAGCATCAGCAACAGATTTCCGACAAAAATGGGTAAAAACTGGAAACCGAAACTGCGCAGACTGCTCAGGAACACCGCCAGCAGGGTCAGGCCCATACTCAGGCAGCTATAGCCCAGAACCCGATCGTACTGCGTGCCACTCCAGGCAAATACCATAATGATGCTGACAAAGCCCAGCACGAAAAGCTCACAGATATAAAGGGTATAGACGTCGAGCGGCATGGGGGAAACTTTCCAGATAAGCGATCGCAGCAAAATACCACTAATAAATCAGTGGAAAAAGAATTAGCCCCGGTGCGTAACTAAAAAAGTTTTTACTGGTGCATTTTACGCCAAAAAAGGAGAAAGATAGCGACATAAGCTGGAGTGGGAGAGTATCAGGCAGCGTGGCAGCATATTATGCTCAGCGCTGCCGGGTGACAACGTTGAGCACAATTAATGGCGTTTTTGGTGTTTCCAGGATGCTTTTGGTTGTCTCAGCTTTTTTCCTCGCAGACACAGCCAGATCAGCAGCGCGGAAAGCAGGGTGATCGCCATCAGTATCAGTGATAACGGATTAAAGGCCTGCAAAGAGTGCCCGGTTAGCTGCGCCGGACTCGGCCCGAGTTACTCACTGGCGCGGGTCAGATTGCCGCTGACCAGATACTGCGCGTCAGATCGCGCGCTGCCAGCGGCGAAACAGTGTGACAGCGGGGGCTGCAAGCCTGACAGTTCACCACTCTCATCACTTGCTGGGCGCATAAAAAAAGCCGGGCAAGCCCGGCTTTAGACACTCTGCGCTGAACTTAGTGTTCGAACATTGCAGAGATAGATTCTTCATTGCTGATACGGCGAATCGCTTCGGCCAGCATGCCAGACAATGTCAGAGTACGCACGTTTGGCAGGGCTTTGATCTCTTCCGGCAGCGGAATGGTGTCACAAACCACCACTTCGTCGATAACCGAGTTGCGCAGGTTTTCTACCGCGTTGCCAGAGAAAATCGGATGCGTTGCGTAAGCAAAGACGCGCTTGGCACCGCGTTCTTTCAGCGCTTCCGCTGCTTTACACAGAGTACCGCCGGTATCAATCATGTCGTCGACCAGCACACAGTCACGACCCGCCACGTCACCGATGATATGCATCACCTGTGAAACGTTCGCGCGCGGACGGCGCTTGTCGATAATCGCCATATCAGTATCGTTCAGCAGTTTAGCGATAGCACGAGCACGTACTACGCCACCGATGTCCGGAGAAACCACAATCGGGTTCTCCAGGCCAATCTGCAGCATATCTTCCAGCAGAATCGGGCTACCAAATACGTTATCAACCGGGACATCAAAGAATCCCTGAATCTGTTCTGCATGCAGGTCCACGGTCAGAACACGGTCAACGCCAACGCTGGAGAGGAAATCCGCCACCACTTTCGCGGTGATCGGCACGCGCGCAGAACGGACACGGCGGTCCTGACGCGCATAGCCAAAATAGGGAATAACAGCAGTAATACGACCAGCGGAAGCTCGACGCAGGGCGTCAACCATAACAACCAGTTCCATCAGGTTGTCGTTGGTTGGAGCGCAGGTGGACTGGATGATGAAAATATCACCACCGCGTACATTTTCATTAATTTGTACGCTCACTTCACCATCACTGAAACGACCGACAGCGGCGTCGCCCAGGCTGGTGTAAAGGCGGTTGGCAATACGTTGTGCTAGTTCCGGCGTAGCGTTACCAGCAAAAAGCTTCATATCAGGCACGAGAAGAACCTCAGGCTTTGCGTCCAGAGAATGAACATAATCGTAATTGGCAATGGGCGCCATACCAATTACGACTGTTTCATACGGGTGTGTTAATGCGCCACGTGCAGTATCAGGAACAGGGTGACACTGTCACGTAATCGCTTAATGCCCTGAAAGGTTACGGTGCAGCGGAGAGAGGTTAACCCCTTTCGCAACAAATCCCCGTAACCACTTCGGGGCCAGCTCAAGCACCTGACGGGCTTCGGACTCGGTGTCGAATTCTGCAAACACGCAAGCGCCGGTTCCTGTCAGGCGCGACGGCGCGTATTCTAGCAGCCAGGAAACAAGCTCTTCAACCTCACGAAAACGTTTTCTTACGACTGCTTCACAATCATTGCTGAAACCTGCCTGCATAATAGTCGAAAAATCACGCGTTGGCGTGTCTCGTTTCAGCTCCGGGTGATTAAATACCAGCGGCGTGGGTACGCTGACGCCAGGATGCGCCACCAGATACCATTTTTCCGGCGGGTTAACCGGCAACAGTTGCTCGCCGATACCTTCGGCAAACGCCGCATGGCCTTTGACAAATACCGGCACATCGGCCCCGAGGGTTAATCCCATCGCCGCCAGCTGGTCGAAATCAAAACCGGTTTGCCATAAATGATTCAGCGCGACCAATACTGTCGCGGCGTTGGATGAACCGCCGCCAAGGCCACCGCCCATCGGCAATTGCTTATCAATGGCGATAGTGGCACCGGCCTGCGGGGGGAGCGTACCGGCAGTCGCGGCATGCTGCATCAGCAGACGCGCGGCGCGCACAATCAGGTTTTGCTCGTCCGGTACGCCGTCAACCGGCGTCGACAGGTTAATTTCGCCGCTGCTGTCCGGGGTGATGGTCAGGGTATCGCCATAATCCAGAAACTGGAACAGCGTTTGCAGATTGTGATAGCCGTCGGCACGACGGCCGGTGATATAGAGAAACAGATTCAGTTTTGCCGGAGCGGGCCAGGTGGTCATCATTTAACGGTCCAGCTGTCCATTCTCAGTTTAATACGCTGACTGCCTTCGCGCAGTTCCAGGTTCGCCGGCAGTGCCGGGTTCACTTTGCTGTCGTAATCCTGCCAGCTGACTTTCCAGTTCTGGCCGTTGCGGCTGTAGTTCAGCTCACGCAGCTGATACTGATCGTTTAGCGCATAGTCGGTGGCGTCGCCTGGCAGACCCATCATCCATTTGCGCAGGTTCTCCAGCGGAATATCCATCCCGGTCAGCTGAGTGATCATCTTCTCCGCATCATCGCTGACGTAGCGTTTGCCTTTGTTATCGACCAGCTGAACCACTGAGCCTTGCGCATCAAGTTGCAATTCGGTGCTGCCCAGCGGGTTGGTCAGCAGTAAACGGTAGCGATCCGGCGCGGTTTGCTGCCAGTTAAAGCGCGCGTAAACTTTTTGCCTTTCGGAGAGATAGGCAAAAGCGCCACGGGTTTGATACTGGGTGATTTTTTCAACCGCTTGCTGATGTTGTTGCCATTGGGGAGAGGTGACACTTTGACCTGGCCCCTGCGGTTTATTCAGGGTACAGGCTGCCAGCAAAACGCTGGCCAGCGGGAGGAGGCGCAGCAGGCGACAGTCCCTTTTCGTAACGAGCTTCATGGTCATAGCGTGGTCATCTCCTCAGACGCAATCAGGGCATGCTTGCCCAGTCTAACCGTTAACGCTAACCATCCGCGTTTAAGCCGTCAATGCTCAAATTGTCTTATTTGACTGCAATCGACTATATCTTGTTAATGCATATGCTCTGTATGGCTTTTATTGATCTCGCGCATCTTGTAGAATGCGCTGCACAAAACCCTATCAAGAGTGGGATATCCAGACCTAATCACCATGACACTGCTGGCCCTCGGAATTAATCACAAAACGGCACCTGTTGCTCTGCGCGAACGCGTTACCTTTTCGCCGGATACGCTGGAACAGGCCCTTAACAGCCTGCTGGCGCAGCCACTTGTGCAGGGCGGCGTTGTCCTGTCTACCTGTAACCGAACCGAGCTGTACCTGAGTGTGGAACAGCAAGAGAACCTGCAAGAGCAGCTGGTTCGCTGGCTGTGCGACTACCATCAGCTCAGTGCTGATGAGGTGAGAAAAAGTCTCTACTGGCATCACGACAATGAGGCGGTCAGCCATCTGATGCGTGTCGCCAGTGGTCTCGATTCGCTGGTACTGGGCGAACCGCAGATTCTTGGTCAGGTGAAAAAAGCCTTCGCCGACTCGCAGCGTGGCCACTCGCTCTCCAGTGAGCTGGAGCGCATGTTCCAGAAAACCTTCTCCGTCGCGAAACGCGTGCGTACTGAAACCGATATCGGTGCCAGTGCCGTCTCGGTGGCGTTTGCCGCCTGTACACTGGCGCGTCAGATTTTCGAATCACTGGCAACGGTCAACGTGTTGCTGGTTGGTGCCGGTGAAACCATCGAGCTGGTAGCGCGTCACTTACGCGAACATAAAGTTAAAAAACTGATTATCGCTAACCGTACCCGTGAACGCGCCCAGCTGCTGGCGGATGAAGTGGGGGCGGAAGTGGTCAACCTGGCGGAGATCGATACCCGTCTGGCAGAAGCCGATATCATTATCAGTTCTACCGCCAGCCCATTACCGATTATTGGTAAAGGGATGGTGGAGCGTGCGCTGAAAGCGCGGCGTAATCAGCCGATGCTGCTGGTGGATATTGCTGTTCCGCGTGATGTGGAACCGGAAGTGGGTAAGCTGGCCAACGCCTATCTGTACAGCGTTGATGATTTACAGCAGATTATCGAAAAAAATATGGCGCAGCGTAAAGCCGCCGCCATTCAGGCCGAAACCATCGTGGTACAAGAGAGCGGTGAGTTTATGGCCTGGCTACGTGCGCAAAGCGCATCAGAAACCATCCGTGATTACCGTTCGCAGGCCGATCAGGTGCGTGCGGAACTGGAAGCACGTGCGCTTTCTGCCCTGCAACAGGGTGGCGATGCAGAGGCCATTCTGCGCGATCTGGCTCATAAACTGACCAACCGTCTGATTCACGCTCCTACCAAATCTCTCCAGCAGGCCGCTCGCGATGGCGATGACGAACGTCTGCAGATCCTGCGCGACAGCCTCGGGCTGGATTAGGTAGTGTCACCGGCAGTTCCGCGACACTACCCATTTAACGAACTCCATTTACAAGGTAAATAACACCACATGAAGACTTCTATTGTTGCCAAACTGGAAGCCTTGCAGGAGCGCCACGAAGAAGTGGAGGCGATGCTCGGTGATGCGGGCGTGATCGCCGATCAGGATCGTTTCCGCGCACTTTCTCGCGAATATGCCCAGCTTACCGATGTCAGCCAGTGTTTCCGTCAGTGGCAGCAGGTGCAGGAAGATATCGAAACCGCCGAAATGCTGATCGCCGACCCGGAAATGCGCGATATGGCGCAGGAAGAGCTGAAAGAGGCGCGTGAGCGCAGCGAAGAGCTGGAGCAACAGCTGCAACTGCTGCTGTTACCGAAAGATCCCGATGATGAGCGTAACTGTTATATCGAAGTGCGCGCCGGAACCGGCGGTGATGAAGCGGCGATTTTTGCCGGCGATCTGTTCCGTATGTACAGCCGCTATGCGGAAACCCGCCGCTGGCGCGTTGAGGTGATGAGCGCCAACGACGGTGAACACGGCGGCTATAAAGAAGTGATTGCCAAAGTGATTGGTGACGGGGCTTATGGCCGGATGAAATTTGAGTCGGGCGGCCACCGCGTGCAGCGCGTGCCGGAAACCGAGTCGCAGGGACGCATTCATACCTCCGCCTGTACCGTGGCGGTGATGCCGGAACTGCCGGAAGCCGAACTGCCGGATATTAACCCGACCGATCTGAAAATTGACACTTTCCGTTCTTCCGGTGCCGGTGGTCAGCACGTTAACACCACCGATTCCGCCATCCGTATTACTCACTTACCGACCGGGATTGTGGTGGAGTGTCAGGACGAACGTTCGCAGCACAAAAACAAAGCCAAAGCGTTGGCGGTGCTGGGTTCACGTATTCGTGCGGCGGAAATGTCGAAACGTCAGGCGGAAGAAGCGTCAACCCGCCGCAACCTGCTGGGCAGCGGTGACCGTTCGGACCGTAACCGTACCTACAACTTCCCGCAGGGACGTGTGACTGACCATCGTATTAACCTGACCATTTACCGTCTGGATGAAGTGATGGAAGGGAAACTGGATACGCTGATCGAGCCGATTGTGCAGGAATATCAGGCTGACCAGCTGGCCGCGTTGTCTGAGCAGGATTAATGGATATACGCAGTTGGCTAAAAGCTGCTACCGCCGCGCTGTGCGGCGGTGACAGCCCAAAACGCGATGCTGAAATCTTACTCGGCTTTGTCACCGGCAAATCTCGCAGCTGGCTGATCGCGTTTGATGATACGCTTCTGAGCGCTGAGCAACTGACGCAGCTGGAGGCGTTAATCGCCCGCCGCGCGCACGGGGAGCCGATTGCGCACCTCACTGGCGAACGCGAATTCTGGTCACTGCCGCTGCGCGTCTCTGCCGCCACGCTGATTCCCCGTCCCGATACTGAAATCCTCGTTGAACAGGCGCTGGCGCGTCTGCCCGCAGTGCCTGCCTCATTACTCGATCTGGGTACCGGAACCGGTGCGGTGGCGCTGGCGCTGGCCAGCGAGCGCCCGGACTGTCGGGTAACTGGCGTCGACCGCATTGAAGAAGCAGTGGCGCTGGCGCAATATAATGCCGACAGATTACAGCTGACCAACAGCCACTTTGTGCGCAGTGACTGGTTTTCCGCGCTGGAAGAACGCCGTTTTGACATGATTGTCAGCAATCCTCCTTACATTGATGCCGAAGACCAGCATCTGTTACAGGGCGATGTGCGCTTTGAACCTCTTAGCGCGCTGGTGGCAGACGATCATGGGCTGGCCGATATCAAACAGATCGCCACCGCTGCGCCGACGTATTTAAAGCCGGGCGGCTGGCTGTTGCTGGAACATGGCTGGCAACAGGCGGCAGACGTTCGGGAAATTTTGCGTCAGCACCAGTTTTTGCAGGTGGAAACCTGTCAGGATTACGGCGGCAACGATCGCGTTACCGTCGGACAGAAATTACTATCATAGAGAACAGGATTTTTTTATGGCCGCTTATTATGGAGCAATCAAACACTTTCATTTGCTGACGGTTGCCATCACCATCACTATGTTTATCCTGCGTTTTTACTGGTTGCAGGCGGGTTCCGCCATGCTGCAACGCCGGTGGGTACGCATTGTTCCCCATCTGAATGATACCTTACTGTTTATTTCCGGTATTCTGTTGGTAAACATTACCCATTTTTATCCGTTTTCACCGCAAGGTAGCTGGCTGACTGAGAAGCTGTTTGGCGTTATTATCTATATCGTGCTCGGCGCAATCGTCCTTGGACGGCGACCGCGTGCTAATAAAGTACGCTGGGTTGCCTTCCTCGTGGCGTTAGTGGTGATTTTCGTCATCATTAAGCTGGCCACAAGTAAAGTGCCACTGTTGGGGATTGTATGACGTCCGAAGCCAAATTTGATATTTCTGAATCACCGCTCTGTGAAGCGGTGATTGCCGCATCGCGGGCGATACGCGATGATTTTCCAACCGATGACGTGGGTTCTCAACTGCAAGCGCTGGTCGCTGAGGCGCGGGAGTATGTGGCCGCCGAGACCCAGCAAGATTTAAAGCTGGAAAAACTGCTCGAGCTGTTTTATCAGCAGTGGGGCTTTGGCGGTGCCAGCGGCATCTATAAACTGTCGGATGCGCTGTGGCTGGATAACGTGCTGAAAAGCCGTCAGGGAACGGCAGTTTCACTCGGGGTTATCCTGCTGCATATTGCCGAAGAGCTGGATGTGCCGTTATTGCCGGTGATTTTCCCGACCCAGCTGATTCTGCGCGCCGACTGGCTCGATGGCGAAATGTGGCTGATTAATCCGTTTAACGGCGAAACCCTTGATGAACATACGCTGGAAGTGTGGCTGAAGGGCAATATCAGCCCGACGGCTGAGCTGTATGAAGACGATCTGGAAGAAGCCGAGTCGACCACGGTTATCCGCAAAATGCTGGATACGCTGAAATCGGCACTGATGGAAGAGAAGCGCATGGAAATGGCGCTGAATGTCAGCAATGTGCTGCTGCAAATTGATCCTGACGATCCGTATGAAATTCGCGATCGCGGTTTGATCTACGCTCAGCTGGAGTGTGAACATATCGCGCTGACTGACCTGACCTATTTCGTTGAGCAGTGCCCGGAAGATCCGGTCAGTGAAATGATTAAAGTACAAATTCATTCTATCGAACATAAACAGGTTACGCTTCACTAAGCGGTGCAGACCTGAAGAAAGGAAAAGGCGAAGGCATGACTCAAAAAGTGGTTAACATTGGCGACATCAACGTCGCAAACGATCTGCCATTTGTACTCTTTGGCGGTATGAATGTGCTGGAATCTCGCGATCTGGCGATGCGTATCTGTGAACATTATGTCACCGTGACCGAAAAACTGGGTATTCCTTACGTATTTAAAGCGTCATTTGATAAAGCTAACCGTTCATCGATTCGCTCTTATCGCGGTCCGGGACTGGAAGAGGGGATGAAAATCTTCCAGGAACTGAAACAGACTTTTGGTGTGAAAGTGATCACCGATGTCCACGAAGCGAGCCAGGCGCAGCCGGTGGCGGATGTGGTTGATGTGATCCAGCTGCCTGCGTTCCTCGCGCGTCAGACCGATCTGGTTGAAGCGATGGCGAAAACCGGTGCGGTGATTAACGTCAAGAAACCCCAGTTTGTCAGCCCGGGCCAGATGGGCAATATCGTTGAAAAATTCGCGGAAGGCGGCAACGATAAAGTCATTCTGTGTGACCGTGGTGCTAACTTCGGTTACGACAACCTGGTGGTCGACATGCTCGGCTTCAACGTAATGAAGCAAGTGACTAACGGCAGCCCGGTGATTTTTGACGTCACCCACGCATTACAGTGTCGCGACCCATTTGGTTCCGCGTCCAGCGGACGTCGTGGTCAGGTAACCGAACTGGCGCGCGCCGGTATGGCAGTCGGCCTTGCTGGTCTGTTTATCGAGGCGCATCCGGATCCGGCCAACGCCAAGTGTGATGGTCCGTCGGCGCTGCCGCTGGATAAGCTGGAGCCATTCCTGAAGCAGATGAAAGCGATTGACGATATGGTTAAAAGCTTCCCTGAGCTGGATACCAGCAACTGATCGTCCCGGGGCCCGCTGCTGTGCGGGCCTTACCCTTCTGTCTGACCCCTTCCTGTCTCTGTTCAAAAAACATTACAATTGCCATGCGCGCTTAAAGATAAATCTGCTTGCCGGAAAGGGGCTTAGTCAGCATATTATCGCTCAGCTTACCCGCATGATGGAAAATCCCGATAAGGAGCAGTAGCATGAAAAAGATCCTTCCACTGGCATTGCTGGTGTTGATGGCAAGCGGATGCAGTCGTGATGAAAGTGGTATCGATGCTCAGCAGCTGGCAAATCACAGTTTCAGCTTACAAAGCGTTGATGGCGTTAACGTCAGTGACGACGCGCAGAAACAGCCGGAAATCGCGTTCAGCAGCGATTTACGCGTCAGCGGCGTCATGTGCAACCGCTTCTTCGGCCAGGGCGAACTGAATGGCGATGTGCTGACGGTGAAACAGATCGGCTCGACGCGCATGATGTGCAGCGATAGTCAGCTGTCGAACTGGGATGGCGTGATTAGCGATGTATTAAATAACGGTGCGACCCTCAAGCTGGAGCAGGGCAGTTTAACCCTGACCGGCAACGGTCATACGCTGAAGTATCAGGCTGCTAAGTAAAAACAACATCTGAAAACAGGCAGGCAAGCGATTCCTTGCCTGCTTGTGGTTTAAGGCATATTCCGTGGTTTTTTTTCCGCCAGTAATGACCGAAAGCGTTGTTCACCCAGTCTCATCTCCGCCACCAGTTCATCGGTGGAATGACCATCAAAATTATTGGGATTCAACATAATCGTCGGTGGTAAGCCATTTTGCAGGCGCAGGAAGTTCACTAACAAAATGCCGATGGTTCTGGCGTTACCATCCTCAAACAGATGCGCCCACTCAAGAATGACACAGAGCCTGACAATCTGTTTCTCTATTTCTTCTTTATTACCGCCCGCTAATGCCACGTTATGATGATATTCAGCGATAAAATTATCAGCGTTTTTTTGGTGTTCCTCAGGCGTTCGCAAATAGGGATCGCGCATATAATAATCTTCACCTGTCCCCACCATTCTGGTTAAGCAGGGATAGTGTTTAAATAACGCCAATCGTTCAGTCCGCCCGGTTTGTGTCAGGTATACCCCCATCTTGAGTTGAAAACCCATAGTGCAACTTCGATAGCCGGTTTCGAAATAAACCGCAACCCCATTAGTGTCGTAGCGGCAGACCTGATTGATGCAATTATCATGTAGCTGCCTGAAAATATGGCTGTCAAATCGCTTATTAATATTTTCCAGCATAAATATCCAGCCGTTATTCATGCCGGACATAAATCCGGCTTCGTTTTCAAAGCTGGTTTTCGAATGCGTAGTTTGCTTATTCCAGTCCAGTGATAATCGCCAGTAATTCTCGGGCGGCAAATCTTTAAACCAGGCATGCTGTTGCATCACATGAAATAATGCGGTTTCACTTTTCTTAATGGTTGGGATGCCACGGAAAACCGCCATAACTACCCCAACCCGGCTGTAGTGTGCAAGAAAGTGCGGGAAATGTTGCGTCACAATGCTGAAATAATCCTCTGACACTTTGTCTGTGGTCTGCCCGATCAGCAACGATTCTCGCAAAATAAAGGTCTCAATGAGTTTGACGGCCTGCAGGATGCCATCAGGAGCCTCACTGTCAATAGCATTCACGCGTTGCAAAAGCGTCTCCAGTTTAATGACTTCACTGCTGGTGGCGGTCATGGCAATCTCTGGCGCCGCGCCGAGGGTCTGACAGGGCTCGTCAGCACCGCGCTCGCTCTGAATAAGGTTGGCCCATTCGGTAATCGGGCCTCGCTGAGGGGAGGTATCAGACACTTCCAGCAGGCCGGTCAGCATGCCAACTATCAGATTTATCAACGCGCGCTCTCCTGAAATATTGCCCGATAGCGCAGTCGTGGTTGGAAACGGCAGCAGTTTATCCTCCTGCGCATGTAAATGAAGCGCCAGCACGTGGCCACAGACCGGGATTTCATCTGCGACGATGGCAATATTGTAGGTATCGCTGCGCTGAAGAGTGTATTTCGCATCCGGAATCGCGCGATGCTGTTCAACCCAATAGTGATATAAGCAACGAAAAGTCGCCGACTTCAAATAGGCATCCTGCAAAACCGGTTCAATCGCCTGGCGAATACCATTATCCATTGGTTGAAAAAGATTATTCACCAGCTCGTAGGGCTGGCAGATAATGTCGCTGTTATTGGCCAGTTGACTGTGCGCCAGACGCACAGCGGATGGGTATTTTATCTGGTGCTCAAGAATGGGATCCGCAACATGATGCTGTCCGTTCGGGGCAGGCATCTGAGAAGAGAGTGGTGGAAGTGTGTGCATATACATATTTCAGTCCGCCTGAGTAATTAATCACAGTTATCCGTCATCGCGCGAGGGTGAGTGGCGACTACCGCGGCATTAAGGTCAGGATAATAGCTTCCACGGTTCAATTCTGAGCGCCACCAAAAAGCGCTGTTGTCGCCGCAAAAGATCAGGATCTGTAGAGTTAAGCCAGCAATGAAAGAGAGTGGCGAGCAGGGGCGCGTCAGATTAGCCTTCGCGGAGCCTGCCAGGCGACAGGCTCCGCGAGGGTTTTACAGGCGGTGGTTACAGCATAATCGTCATCAGATAACCGATAAACAGTGCCAGGTGAGCAGTGCCGTTCAGCACATTGGTGCGTCCGGTCGAGAATGAGATATGACAGAGGATCAGCACTGCGATCATCATCACCATATGCGGGGGTTCAAGACCGAAAATCAGCTGCTGGTCAGTCAGCGTGGCGATAATCGATACTGCCGGAACAGTTAATGAGATGGTCGCCAGCACCGAACCAAAAAACAGGTTCATTGCGCGCTGCACCTGGTTGGCCAGTACTGCACGGATCGCGCCGAGACCTTCCGGGGACAGAATCAGTAACGCCACCAGGAAGCCGGTAAACTGGGCCGGTGCATTCAGTTCAGTTAACAGGAACTCCAGCGGATTGGCGTTCATTTTGGTCACGGCAATCACCGCAACCAGATGCACCAACAGCCAGGTGGTATGCCAGGCGCTACCGTGTACCGAAGGCTTGCCGTGATGTGGGTCGTCACCATCATCTTCATGTTCGTAAACAAACAGACTCTGGTGCGTCTTGGTCTGAATCAGCAGGAAAACGCCATACATTGAGGCGGAAATGGCGGCGATCAACAACGCCTGACCGGTAGTAAAGTTGCCGCCCGGCAGCGCATTAGGAAACACCAGGACCAGTATCGCCAGCGGGAAGATGGCAATCATATACTGCTTAACCCCGGCAAGATTCACGTACTGAGTGGCAAACTTGCGGCCACCCAACAGCAGAGCAAAGCCCACCAGACCGGCGGTGACAATCATAATAATGGAGTAAAGGGTATCACGCATCAGCGCAGGTGCGGCGTCGCCGGTGGCCATCAGCGCCGAGATCAGGCTGACTTCAAGAATCACCACCGATAAACTGAGAATCAATGAACCATAGGGTTCACCTAAACGATGCGCCAGCACGTCGGCGTGGCGGACAACGCTGAATGCGCTGCTAAGAATGGCGATCAATGCCAGCACATTGATGCCGACGACAAAAGGAAGTGATTGCGATGAGCCCCACATTGCCAGCACGGCCAGCGCGATAATGGGGAAGATCAGTGAAAATTCTTTATGACGTGTTTTTGAGCCTTCTTGCGCTCCCATAGGCATTCATCTCCTTAATCAGTGCAATTCGCAGAAACCCGAGGCCAGGCTTCTAAGCATTATGGCGGTTTGTTTATTTTACAAGCTGTAACAGTGTAACAATCTTCGCCTTAAAATTATTCAACTTTACGTTATTTTACCCGTTATCCTGAGATCCATGCTACAGCGCTGATAAATGAGGGTTATCCCGATTATCCTTAACTTAATCTGAATGTTAGCTAACTGAAGAAAGGCTGAATTCAGGTTTTTATGGTGCTTTCCTTCGCCGGTAACAACGATAAATGATGGCTAAACGCCGTTTCAAGCTGACCCTGTTAAAACCAGGGGCTTGAACTCTCTGCCAAATGCGCCAGGCTTAGAAAGTGTGTGGAGAAAGGAGACAAGGTTATGCCTTATAAGACGAAACGTTCGTTACCCGACAATGTGAAAAATGTTTTGCCGTCCCATGCTCAGGAGATCTACAAGGAAGCGTTTAACAGTGCCTGGGAGCAGTATCAGGATAAGCAGGAGCGTCGTGGCGATGAGTCGCGTGAGGAAGTGGCGCATAAAGTGGCCTGGGCGGCGGTAAAGCATCAGTACCAGAAAGGCGAAGATGATAAATGGCATAAAACACAGTGAACCGCAGGGCGAATGATGACACTTTTTTGTCTGCTGACCGACGTCGAACTTGATCGCCAACAAATAAATGAATATGGTCAAGGGAGTAAGCGTAACGCTAAGTGCGCAAATCAATAACTCACTGGAAAAAACGCTCGTCAGTAACAGGGAAGTAAAGCTGTGGCACGGGAGGTTCATATGTTAACGCGGGATTTCTTATTAAAAGCAGACTGTAAAACTGCTTTTGGTTCCATCGAGGAGTCGTTGTTGTGGACCTGCGAACAGCGCGCAGCATCGCTGGCGGCAGCATTAACCTGCCGTCCGGATAACAGCCCGGTGTGGATTTTTGGCTATGGGTCACTGATGTGGAACCCGATCTTTGAATCAGATGAGGTGGCCAGTGGCACGCTGCAAGGCTGGCATCGCGCATTCTGTTTACGGTTGACTGCCGGACGCGGTACTCATCATCAGCCTGGCCGTATGCTGGCGCTGAAAGAGGGCGGGAACACCAGTGGTCTGGCATTTCGCTTACCGGAAGAGAAGCTGTATGAAGAGCTTGAGCTGCTGTGGAAGCGCGAAATGATTACCGGCTGTTACCTGCCGACCTGGTGTGAGCTGGCGCTGGATGACGGACGTAAAGTGACCGCGCTGGTGTTTGTGATGGATCCGCGCCATCCATTGTATGAATCTGACAGTTGCGCAACCACCATTGCGCCATTAATCGCCCATGCCAGCGGGCCGTTAGGCACCAATGCGCAGTATCTCTACTCGCTGGATCAGGAGCTAAAAAATCGTGGTATGCACGATGATTGTCTGACAGATTTAGTACAGCAGGTGCGCGAGTTGCAAAATTGTCATCACGGAATGCAGGGGTAAGCGTTTTTCCAGCAGCGGCGCTAATGCCGCTGCTGGCCTGCTTATCTCGCCGTCGCTTCAGGTCTGAATAACATCAACAGCAGTAACCCGGAGAGTAAGCTTATCAAAACCGCGCACAGCATCAGGTAGTGCACCGCGCCATTATTTCCCGCCAGCAAGAACAGCGTAAACCCGACCACCGGCAGGATCGACTGGCAGAACAACACCACCAACGATGAAGCACTGGCCAGTATGGATGTTGGAATAATTTCGATCCTTATTATTCTGTTTATATTTCCGGTAATCACCTTGCCGATAATGGTCAGGGCATAGCATAAAATAAATATCGTCAGGGAAGAGGTATGAAAGATTAACAGCAAAGAGGGAATAACAATCATCACTAAGCCAAAAGATAAAAGCAGCCTTCTGGAGAGCATTGTCAGCATAGCACCATAAACATAGGTGCCGACCACGCCACAGACGCCGGCTGCCACATCAATCAGCCCGAAGTATTTAACCGGCAACTGCATATTTTTATCGATTAACGCGGTGCCTGATGATTCGACTAATCCATCAAACATATTATTGCCCAACGCCAGCCCGATAATCGCCAGCACCAGCGGCGTGGACAAGATAAAACGTAAGGCGATAAACCGATTGAACGGCTGCTGCTCAGGTGCCGTAGATGATGATTCACTTAGCTGAACGGTGTTTAACTGGTCGGCAGCGCGGAAAAAGTACCAGGCATTAATCAAATAAAACACGCAGGGTATCAGCAGCAGATTCTTATAGCCGTAATCAATTAACAGCATTCCGACTATCGGGCCAATAATCATGCCGAGGAAGTCCATCCTTGCCATCAGATTAACATGGTGCTCACGCTGTACGCTTAACGTGGCGATCAGCTTTTCATAGGCAATCATGGTCTGCGAGTTGCCGATGGAAATCAGGCTACCCACGGCACCAAAGGCAATAGCCACAGTCAACGGATCGGTAAAGTTGCTGAAAATAAGCAACAAGCACCCGGCAACTTTAATGCAGTCAGAAATAATCGATAACGGCCTGACGCCCGTGTTATCAATATATTTCCCGATTAACGGTATCAGAATCAGGCGCGGTAACCACCATATGGCATAAGATAATCCGGAGTACGCCAGGCTTCCGGTCAGCATATACACCACCACCGGGGTTAAAAACACCATTAATCCGTCAGCGGTCAGCACTAAAAATAGCAGGGAAAATAAGCGGGTGGTCATGGGGTTGCCTTGTCTTGTACTTTTTCTTTTAAGAGGACTTTCACATATTTTCCCGTGCTTTCATCGTAGACTACCACCGATTTCGGTGTGTTATGGCTGGGAAGATCTTTCATCATTTCATGTTGTCTGGCTACCATCTCAATATAGTAATCCATATCAGCTGCTGTCGGGTTAGTTTTGTAACTGATATAATCGGTGTTCTCAATAGGCCAGTCAATAACATCATGCCCTGGCAAGTAATCACCTTGTTTATCAAGATAGATAATCGGACGATTGACAGTAATGATCTTTGCCATATTAAGCAGGGCATGTGCAACTCCGCACGGGATAATAAGTTCAACGTCAGGAGAAGGATAAAATGTCAGCTCTTCTTCAACAAATAAGGTATCCGAACCTTCTCGCATATCAACCAACATCAGCGTGATCGGCTGTTTTTTGCTGCCAAGGAAAATCAGATGATCTTCCTGCCCAAGATGCAATCCATAGGAGTCAAAGTCATAATTCTTTGTTCCGTGTTCGACAAGATAAAAAGGGGTTTTCCTCGTGAGCGGAATAATGCCGCTCTCTTTTCCGGTTTTAATTGAGGGTAGGGTTTTGAATGATACGCCATTGATCCTGGAGATAGCTAAGTCAGTATGACTGCTTTCCTCGATTTTTTCCCTCAGTTTCAAATTGACCTTCCTACCATCATCCAGCATGAACTCACGTGTTTCTGCATGTTGATACTGATGCTTTTGTAAGTGCTCGGCCTGAAAATCTGCCACCCGATGATAAACTAAATCCGCTGCCGCTTCTGACATGGGCTGATACCCCACGATCTCTTCTGTCAGGATATCTTCCGGTATGTTGATAATGTCATTTTCTGGCGACCATTGCGTCGTGCCGTGAGGGAACTGCTCCAGTGGCGGCAGAAAAATTTTATAGGTATTCAAAGTGAATATATTTTCTAAGTTATGGAAAGTATGTGCGACCCCGGGAGGAATGATGAGTGTTTTTTCTGATGAGGGAGTGATATAAAAGCTCATTCTTTGTTTGAAGGTGACTGAGTTTTTACGGCAGTCAATAAATTTCGCCAGTATTCTCTGCTTTTCATCGCCGAGAAACGTTAACGTATCCTGTTGGCCAAGGTGAATGCCATATTGCCCATACTTAAACTTGCTCTCTCCATGATAAACAATATTAACAGGATAAGTGGTCGGAAAGGGAATAACAAATGAGTCTTTCTGACCATTGTTAATTCGCCAGCGAGGAATCCAGTGCAGGCCTGCTATCAACATATCGCTATTAAGTTCTTCGATATAATGGCTCATATTATCGCCCTGTGTAAAAAGGCAGCCTGAGCTGCCTCTTGTGATTAAATATTGACTATTTCAATATCATACCCGGCTTCCTGAGCACTGCTTAACAATGTGCAAAGGTTACTGGTATTCAACTGAGCATATTTATCATCTGCCGGAGCGTTCTTTATGCCAGCCAGCCAGGCTAGCTTGTCGATTGCTGCTGTGGTGGCATTTCTGGTTTGCAGAATCATATCGGTAAAGACATTAGTTTCAATATCTTGATCGACAATCACGGGAGCATCTTTATACATTCTTGCAACTTCTGAAAGTTTAATCATAAAACACCTCGTTTAGATATGTGTTAAATTACCCGTCAGTTTGAGTTGAGAATACAGAAGGAATGCAACGTCTATTCCGACGATATTGATATCACCGGTGTCAACGACCTGTCAATGATTTAGAATTTTTAATTAAAATCTTTTAATATTATAATCAATTAAATGATTATTAAATTGTGATAATTCCGGTTAAGAATGCTGTTAATTAACACGATTATTTCAGTGTCAAAAGTAATTATGCAGAAAACGAGACCCGATATGTTGGGTCCCGGTTAAGTGAGAAGAGGCGTTTCCGTTCGAATAGCTAAATTGACCTTTCATTACTGAAAAGCGTTGCTGACCGGCCTTCGCTATTGCTGCTGTCCAGGATTAATCAGCCAGGTGCCCGCGCGGTCAATCTTCACTGTCTGCGCCCGCACCCCCTGTTTCTGGCGCAGTTCAATGTTATATTCACCGGCGGCCAGATGGAGCACAGCAAAACCCTTGTTACCGGGCTTGATATCCATTGCCTCACCGTTCAGCACCAACGACTCACCGGTTTTCAGCTTAAGATACACCGTAGCCAGTGCAGGCGCATCGCTGGCGCTTGCTGCCACCGGATCGACCGCAGCAGGAATGCTGCTGACGGAGGCGGCATGTTCCACGGTGTTATTGCCGCTGTTATCGCGATTGATAAACAGCGTCAGCGCAATCACCGCCAGCAGCGCCACGCCACTCAGCACCATCAGGGCAGGGGAAAGGCGGCGCGGCGTGGTTGGCGTCACCAGATTATCTGCCGCGCCGGCGGTCGGGTTAACCGCGAGGATCACCGCTTCAGGAACGGCAGTCTCTTCTGCTTCCTCCGCTTCTTCATTCGGTGCAGTTACCGCGCTGACCAGCTCCTGAACCTCACTGACCGGCAGATCGATTAATGCTGCCAGTGCGTCGATATTTTGCGGACGATCCTCCGGCTTCATCGCCAGCGCGCAATCAATCGCATGCAGCAGTGACAGCGAATAGCCTGCGGGTTGCAGCTGCGCCAGCGGCTGATAGTTATCTTCAATACAGCGCACCACACTGGCCGGTGGCGGGTTACCGGTGACCAGCGTATGCAGAACCGCACCCAGCGCGTAGATATCCGTCCACGGCCCTTGCTCGCTGTCGCTCTCTTCACTGTATTGCTCAATCGGGGCGAAGCCTGGCTTCAGCATGATTTCGGTTTCATCCGCGAGGTTGCCAATCTCTTTACGCGCTGAGCCAAAATCCAGCAGCACCGGCAGCTGATTTTCCTGAATCTGAATGTTATCGAGAGAGATATCGCGATGCAGATAACCGGCGCGATGAAGGGTGTTGATTGCACCAAACAGTGGCGACAGCAGCTGGCGGATCCAGCTCTCGTCTATCGCTTGCGGACTGGTCAGCTGCCACTCTTTCAGCGTCATCCCGCTGTAGTAGAGCGTGCCCATATAAGCGGTGCCATTCTCTTCCCAGAAACGCAACACGTGCAGCAGGCCGGGGTGATTAAAGCGCGCCAGCAGGCGGGCTTCCAGAATAAAGCTGTTCAGCCCGGCATGGAACATTTTATGGTAACGTTCACCGCGCAGGCCAAGGCTCAGATCCTCGTTGCGCATCGCCAGTGAAAGGGGCATGTACTCTTTGATGGCAATAGTGCGTTCTAATAAATGGTCCCAGGCGCGATAGACAATACCGAATCCACCGCCGCCAATCACTTCCTTGATCTCGAATTCATTGAAACGGTGCCCGGCAGGTAATGCATTTGGCACGGTTTTTTGATGCTCATTTGCCGACATATTTGACACTCTCTGAGAGCTAACGGCCTGATTACAGCAGGCTGTACGCCTGCGATTAATTTAAAATACGGTATGCGCCAATGGCCGGGTCGACGAGATCGGCATGCAGTTCGTCGACCAGCATCACATTCAGTTTCACTTTCTGATCGTACTGAGCGGCCCAGCTTTTCTTCACCGTATCGACGCGGCTTTTCACCGTGGCCATATCTGTGGCGGCCTGTTTGTCCATTTTCACCAGCAGCGTGCCGCTGAAGACCCAGGCGTGCAGGCTGTTATCAAACGGCAGTACCAGCCAGCTATCAGCAGCCTGTTTGCTGCCGAGCACCATGCGCTGATTGTTAATCGCCACGATATCCAGCCCGTTGCGCGTCGGGTGCATATTCAGCAAGGGGTAGCCCTGCCAGAAGCTGACCGGCACCGGCGTCGCTTTTCCGTCGGCAGACAGCGTCAGCTGGGTCTCGCCCTCCAGCCAGCCCTCAGTGGAGCAGCTAAGCGCGCCATCGTCGGGAATAAACAGCGACCGACCCTTTTCATCCCACCAGGTACGGAAATGACAACCACCGGGCAGATCAAAATGCTGTAACGGCTGGCTGTCTGCCGGGCGGGAAAGGTCGAGTGGGGCGGCATTGGCCGAGGTTGCGGTGGCAGTGGCATCGGCCGTAACCCCCGGCTGCCAGCGCTGCGCTTTGCTGGCACTGCCGCTGGCGAGTACCGAGCCTTTTTTATTGGTCATCTGCCATGGCAGAGTTTCCAGCTGGCTACATTGTCCGGCTAACAGCGTGCCGACACGCGGCAGGAAATCGTTCAGTATCTGCGATTCTTTGCTTTCACCCGATACAATGCGCAAATTCAGTGTTGGCTGGCACCAGTCCTCCGGCGCATTGCTCGCGACATTATCAATAAAGACTTCCAGTTCAAGACTCGGTGCATACACCACCCGGTAATCCTCTGCACTGGCGGCAGAAGCCATTAACAATGTCAAAACGCCGGGTAACCAGTATTTCATAACGTTCCTTGAAGTTAATCGCGAGGCGGCAAAAAACGCGCCGAGTCAGACAATGATTGTAATAACGTTGTTTCCTGTGGCGAACCAATCCACACCGCAACGGCGCTTAAGTTATCGCTTTTGGCACTGCGATCGATCGCTTTTTGCATCAGCGCCAGCCACTCGTCCGGCGAGTTAACCATGCGCAACGCCTGCTCCATCTCTTCCGGCTTCAGATTCAGCCAGAAACCATCGGTACAGACTAAAAAAGCATCGCCATCTTCCAGCTCCAGCACTTCGCTGTAACTGGCGTCACGTTCGGTTTCCGCACCGAGCGCATTATAGAGTAAATTACTGTTAATACCGGTATTTTCGTATCCGGCGTCCATCATCTGTTGCGCCAGACTGTGGTCACGCGTCACTTGTTCAATATAGCCGCGGCGGAAGTGATAGATGCGGCTGTCACCGGCGTGCGCCCACCAGGCCAGTAACCTGACGCGATCGATAAACAGCGCGGCAAGGGTGGTACTCATGCGTTCCAGTTTCGGATTAATCTGCTGCGCATCGCGCAGGGTGCGGGCGGTTTTTTCCACTGCAAATCGGGTTTCCTGCGGGCTGCAGGGACGATCGCCGTCCAGCTGACCGAGTAGGGTGTCGCAAGTAATGCGGGCGGCTTTTTCCCCACCTGGCAGCCCTGCCACGCCATCACATACCAGAAAACAGGCGCTGCGCTCGCCCAGCAGGCTACCGGTTAAATCCTGATTGCTCTGCCTTGCGCCAGTCTGCGACGTTGAGCTAAAGGTTATCTTCATTCGGCATCCGCTTTGAGTTGTGAATCTTTATACTGATTAACCTCAACGTCATAGGCATGCAAAAACGCTTCGCCAAACAGCGTATGGAAGTCATCTTCGATTTCGCCTGCGGTATTCTGGTAATCGCGCACAAAGTAGTCCCACATTGCCGCTTTGCGCGAACTGGCAAAACTCATTTTCCCCACCAGACCGTCGCTTTTGGCCTGATCTTCCAGCCGCTGCGGATTAAACGATTGCAGCATCGCGGCGATAATCGCCCGGATCCCGGCGATCATCCCCAACTGATGAGCCTGTAAATCGACCAGCGCATCGCGCACTGCCTGTTCAGGCTGCATAAAGCCCGGCATCTGGCTCTGATACATCTGCATCAACACCGTTTTACCCGACGGCAGGATCTTGAACGGGTTATTCGCCTCATTCAGAATCATGGTCATTTCCGCTTTCACGCCCCGTTTTAAAATGGAGCGTGAGGAGAGTAATGCCACCGTTCCCTGCGAAAACAGGCTGAGCATACGGCCGGTCATCCGCATCTCTTCTTCAGTCAGCGGCAGTTTATTTTGCCTGCTGTCGAGTCCCATTCCTTCCAGCAACGCCTGAATCAGTTTTTCATTGCTACAGGCCGCGTGCTGTTCACTCTGTTCGCGGGCTTCATGCGGCAGAGGATCGATATCCAACCGTGCGTCACTGTGGTGCGCCGCGCGAACCGGTGGTTTTTCGCCGGGACTGCTTTCATTACCGGCGGCGATAATCGGCTGTTCGGCCGCAAGAATCCCTAACGGGTCGACCGCCAGTGACGCGTCCTGATTAAACAGGTCGAGTGGATCGAGTGTGTCGGCCGCGGCTACCGGCTGAGCGGGATCGGTGACCTGAATCTGATAATCGCCGATACCGAGGGAATCGCCGTGTTGCAGCTCAACCTGGTGGCCTCGCGCCAGCGGTACGCCGTTCAGAACCACTGAAGTCACGCTGCCGCGGTTAGTCAGACGACACTCGCCGCTGGCAGAGACATGCACCAGTGCTTGCAGGCGTGAAATGGCGCGATCTTCATCCGGCAGCACCAGATCGTTGTCGACACTGCGGCCAATGGTCCCGCCTGGTGGCAGGAAATCAACGGCGGTCGGCGGCGTCCCGCTATCGTTTTGCTCAAGGGTAAATCGCATAAAATTCCTGCATTAAGAGGCCTGGCGGCGAGTCGCGTTACTCAAACATCGGCGGATAAAGTCCGTTTCGCCCCGGATGCGCACCTGCCGCCGGGTTGAAAAGCAGCGAAAAAAGTTGGGCGGTCAGATTGCCGCTGTGTTTATGGGTGGCATGAGGATAACCGTCACTGCGGTTACTCCACCAGTAGCTGATATGGCGTTGCGGATCGAAACTGTCCGCCACTTCGCGCCAGCTAAGGGTGCAGGATAAATCCTGATAACCAATCACGTCCATTATCGCCGAGCGCTGATTTTCCGGTACCGGCAGCGGCGACAGCGCCCGCAGGCTGGCTTCCAGCGCATCGGGGGAGAGGCCATTCTTGACGCTATGCAACAGCGCATCGCCCAGCGCCTGATACCAGTCGCCGGAGATGGCCAGTTGCGCCGGATGCCACTCGCTAAGGGAAAAACTGCGCAGCGCCAGCAGTGGCCATGCGCGACCGACCCGATCGCGTGAGGGCAGTAAACACCCCATCTGAATGCGCTGAACGCCGGGGGTGGGGGGCAGCACAAAATTCCACACCGGCGCGCGCAGAAAATCCTCGCTGGTGGCGTCGTTATGATAATGCCACCAGGTCAACCCCTGCTGAAACCAGTTTGACCAGCTGGCGACAATCGGCTCAGGCAATCGTCGCTGAAGAAAATCACCGGTAACCGGCAGCTTCCCGTACCAGCCGGGAGAGAAGTTCTCAGCCATAATCTTATCCATCGGATTATTGCACGCCCTGGGTGACGGGCGGGAACAGTACGCCAGGCGCTGACGCCAGCGTCTGACGGCTAATGCCAGCTTTATCCAGATTATCCGCCAGTTTGCGCATCATCAAAGCGTTATCGCGCGCATAGGGTGAGGTCTGAATCTGGCGATCGAGCAGCTGGCTGAGGTGCCAGTCCAGCTGCTGTAAATCCCGGGTGGTGACCGTCGACGGCAGGGTACGCTGGAAATTCTGCATCACCCAACCACGCAGAAACTCGCCGTCATAATTACGCGGCTGATACAGCATCTGGTACGCGCGCAGCGCATTGCGGCTGAATTCGCCGTCATTGCCTTTGTCGTTACGCAAGGTGGCGGTGATCTGTCGCGCCACCCGGGGCAGCAGCAGCGAACGCAAGGCATTCTGGTACAGCGTCCATGCGGCGTCGCTGACCTGATCGCCACGATACAGCCCACCGCGCAGGCTCAGCGGCGGGTGGTCGAGCGAAAAGTCGGTTGGCTGCGGCAGTTTTACCAGATTATTTAAAAACGGTAGCAGATCGAGAATATCCCCCGCATCGTCATCCGCATGGCCGAATTGTTGCGCCTGCTGGCTGGCGGCAGGGACGCGCGCCGCAATCTGCTGCAAATAGTGCTGATTCTGATAATAGCTTACCAGCCAGTAACCGGTAGTCAGCGTCAGTATGGCGGCCAGCACGGCGTAGCCAATCCAGTGCAGCAGGCGATTGCGATACTCCCACGACCGATCGCTGCCCGCCAGTCCGCTCTCTTTAAAAATCACTTCGCTTAATAGATTGCGAATAAAAAAGCTCTGGCCTTTGTTGGCCGGGATCGGTGCGGCACGATTCACGCTGTCCCAGTTGGCAATAGAGTGGCTTTGCGACTGCGGTAATTGCAGTTTACGCGTCAGTTGTCCCATCACACGATCAAACGGCAAGCCTTCCTGCGTCCCACTGGTAAAGAACAGTCCGCGTGCCGACCACGCCACTTCGCCCGCCGTCGGGGAAAAGATAATATCGAGATATTCCGCCAGCAGCGGACGCAGTGAGGCAAACTCCTGCGGAAACAGGAAGCAGTCGGCGCGCTGGGTTAAATCGTTTTCTCCGGCCATTTTACTCGCCAGATCGGCGTTCAGGCGGGCGGAAAGCTCAAGGAACTGCTGATTGAATAGCGTGTTCAGTGCGCGTTCACTGTCGCGATTAGGCTCCCATGGAAAGGTAAAGCCCCAGGTCTGGTCGCGCTGTGCTTTATCGAGACTGGCAAAGTAACTCATAAAGCCTTTCAGCAGGTCGGTCTTGGTGACCATCAGATACACCGGGAAGTGAATGCCGGTCTGCTGATGCAGCTCTTCCATCCGGCTACGCAACGCACTGGCCTGGCTGTGGCGTGCCTCGGCAGAATCGCTGAGCAGATCGGCGACGCTGATGGTAATAATCACCCCGTTAATCGGCTGACGTGCACGATACTGCTTCAGCAAATTGATAAAGGTCTGCCATTCACTGGCATCGCGGGCGCGCATGCTCTCCTGCAACGTGTAGCGCCCGGCGGTATCCAGCAGCACGGCGCGATCGGTAAACCACCAGTCGCAGTGACGGGTGCCGCCAACGCCGCGTATCGCCTGTTTTCCCAGCGTATCGGTCAGCGGAAAATCAAGGCCGGAGTTGATCAGCGCCGTGGTTTTACCGGCGCCCGGCGCGCCAACGATCATATACCACGGGAGCTGATAGAGATAACGCGCACTGTAGCGCTGCAACCAGCCCGCGCGCGGCTGCTGATAAAAATGGGCCTTTTTCAGCAGGGTTGCCGCCTGATTAAACCGCGAGGTTAACAGCTCTTCCGTCGCCATCAGCTCACCCTGATCGACACTGCTGTTCTGCAAGTTATGCAGTAGTTTGCTGTTAAACCAGGCGCTATACAGACGCGGGATCAGCTGTAACAGGATCCAGAGGAAATAGCCGATGCCGGTCAGCACCTGACGATTGATTTTGGCTTCCAGCGGGCGTGAGCCATTGAGGGTAATCAGTGGCCCCAACATCCAGATCACGCTGGAGAGTGCGGTGATACCGATAAAACCCCAGAACAAGCGGCTGGTAAGCAGTGAGGACAGGTTGCGCATCACGGCGTTCCTTTGTTAACCGTGCTGGCCGACTCGGGAGCGGCGAACAGGGTGATTTCAACGCGACGGTTACGGGCGCGATTTTCCTGGCTGTCATTAGGGTATAGCGCCGCGCTGTCACCACGACCTTCCGCTCTGATACTGTGCCCGGTTGCCAGTTGCTGGCGCAGCAGGGCAGTAATGGTGCGCGCCTGTGCCAGCGAATATTCGTAGTTGGAAGCGAAGCGGGCGCTGTGCAGCGGTTGGTTATCGGTATATACCGTCACCACCACATTGCCTTTGATCTCACTCATCGCCGCCGCGACGCGCGTAATCAGCGCCCGGCCAACCGGGTTAAGTGCGGTGGCCGCATTGTCGAAAAGTTTGTCGCTCGACAGCATCACTTTGCTGCCAAACGGGCCGTCGCTGACGTCCAGCTGACCGGCCGCAATCACGTCACTTAAGGGTTTACGCAGATCAAGCAGGCGCTGCGGCGAACTGAAGTTCCGGCTATTTTTCACCTGTGGCAGCGGGATTTGATAAATCGCGCGCAGCAGCGGTTCGGCGGCGTTACCCAGACGCCAGTTTAGCGCGCTGTAGATCATACAGGCCAGAAACGCCGTCACGGCGATACAGGCCCACAGCGGCACCGGCGGTCGCCAGAGCGTGCTCTGTTGCGGCCTGACAATCACCTGCGAGGCTGGCGGCGTTGGTGGGGTATTACGGGTGGTATCAATTAATTGCGCGAGGCGGACACGAATCGCCTCACACTGCGCCCGGCCATTGGCGGCACCGCGATAGCGGCCCTCATAACCAAGCAGTAAGCAGTAGTGGATCACTTCCAGCAGCCACAGATGCTGTTGCGGTGACTGCGAGATGCGCGACAGCAGCTGGAAGAATTTCTCGCCACCCCAACTTTCATTATGGAAGGTCACCAGCAGGCCGTTACCTGACCAGACGCCTCGCGTGCCCCACGGCGTTTGCGCGGCGGCCTCATCCAGTACGCTGCATAAGCAGTAGCGAGTACCAATAATCATTTCAAACGGCAAATCCCGCTGCTTGCAGCGGGCTTCAAACTGGCGGATTTCTTCAATCAGCTGGTGGCGCAGTCCTGCCGGATCATCGTGGGTAGCGGCCAGACGAATCTGCACAATCGCATTCAGTAAAGGCGCGGCTGCGGCATGGAGTGGGTTTTCGGCGCTCGCAGAGTGCGTATCGCGGGCAGCAAGTTCCGGCGTCATGGGCGGTTGTAAATCCTGGCTTAGCGTCTGATCCATCAGGCGACTTTAACGTTTAAAGAAGCAAAAAAGGCGCAGTCGTGCGCCTTCAGAAACAACCGGGAGCTAATCGAGTATCCAGGTGGCAGTGTCCCGGCTGCGGCAGGCTTTACTGTCACCCCCGACATCAACACACACCTGTTGCTTAGCGGCTTTACGCGGTTTAGGGCGATCGCTGCGCACCGTGGCGTCATAGCGGTCACTGATCACGCCTGCCTTCAGTGGCACATAACCCACTAACTGCGGCTGATCTTCGTCAGCAATCGCCAGCCAGTGATTTTCCACCACGCCTAATACAGTAAAAGGCTTACCGGTTTCCAGATAGCGGACAATTTTTCCACTGTAATCCGGCGTGGTCATCACCGATGAGTTATACAGTGCGCGCCAGGTTTCATTTACCGGCTTAAATTTTTGAGGTGCCTGTACCGCATAGCGGTGAGTTAACGTCACACCCGCAACCTCACTGGTTACCAGGGTGTCATCCGTCAGAGGGGGAGGCGGAGCCTTACATCCCGCTACGGTAAGCACAGCTAACAGCGTTAACGCGATACAAATTTTCACAGCGATCCTCGTGAATATCATCTGAGCGTCTGGACAAATTCAGACATGACGGCGTAACAATGAACAGCTTCTGGCGATTATTTCAACGCGGCATGCCGTCAGAACGGCGCAAAAAATTGTTCAGTTTTACAAAAAGATAAAGCGGGTATCAGTCTACCTGACACTTTTGAGATTTAAAACCATTGCAGCTTAATCGCTATCATGTTAATTCGGCCTGCCGTGAATAACCGACGGCACGGCTTTTGCTTTATCTGCTTTACCTTGCTCAGCACTCCGGGAAAGCATTTATGAACACCGCCCTGAATTACTTACTGGTTTCACGTCAGAGTGAAATCGCCAGCCTGCGAAATTTGCTGCATACCGGACGGCTGATCGGCCAGATTAGCCAGCTAATCCATGTGCTGCAACGTGAACGCGGTGCCTCGAATATCTGGATCTGCTCGGGCGGCAAGCTGTTTGGTGACGATCTGCCACGCTGCGCACGGGATGTCAGCCGCGAATCCGACGGCATGATCGCGCTGCTGCCGGGTACGCAAGTCAGTCCGCTGGCGGGCTACAGCCGCCTGTATGCGCGGATTGCCGCCGCGCTGCATGGACTGAGCGACCTGAAGCCATTACGTCAGCAGGTACAAAATCTGGCGGTCAGTCACGACGCGGCGATGGAGCGCTTTAACCAGATTATTCGCCAGCTGCTGAACCTGGTGTTTGAAGCCGCTGATACCGCCAGCGATCCGCAAGTGTCGCGCGCCTTAATCGCCATGTTCAGTTTTATGCAGGGCAAAGAGCTGGCAGGACAGGAGCGCGCCACCGGTTCGGCGGGTTTCGCCGCCGGTGCCTTTAGCGCCGTGCAGAGTAAAACCCTGGTGGCATTGATTGAGCAGCAGCAGCGCTGCTTCGTCACCTTCAGCCAGTTTGCCGACACGCAGAGTTTACAGTTATGGCGCACCCTCGCCGAAGCCGACAGTGAAATTGAGCGCCTGCGCCGGGTGGCCTGCATGGGCAGTAAAACCGATGAGAGCGGGGTGCTACGCTGGTTTCAGCTATTGACCAAACGGCTCGATGGTATGAAAGCGGTGGAGGACCAGCTGGAAAACACCCTGATGCAGCGCTGTCGCAGCACCATCAAGCGTGCCGAAGCCGCTGACGCGCTGGACGATATCAGTCAACACTTACACACCATTAACCCTCAACAGGGCTTCAGCCTGTATGTTGGCGGCGCGGGCTGGCTGGAAGAGCACAGCACCACGCTGGATACCGAAGGGGTTTCGCCGCAGCTCGGGCGCTCGGTGCTGTCCCTGATTCAGCAACAGGCGCAGCGTTTACAGGCGCAGGCCGATGAGCTGGCGATGATGCGCGCCACGCTCAACGATCGTAAGCAGATCGATCAGGCCAAAGCGTTGTTGATGAACCATCACCAGTGTAGCGAAGAGCAGGCGTGGCAAACGCTGCGTAAAATGGCGATGAATCAGAATAAAAGGGTGGCAGAAATTGCGGCGGCGATGCTATCGGTAGCCGCGGCTTTTGCCGATACCCCGAAATGAGTATCTGCACAAAGGGTGTGCATTTAATGCCTCAGCATAGTGCGTAAAACACAATTGTTGGTCGCCAGATAAAGGCAATGCGTACCGCCAGACAGCCCGCGTGGCGAATTGACTGAGCCGGAGCAAGGTAACAAAAAACTGGCACAGTGCTTGCAACACTTATCAGGCAAATTACGCATTTGTTTCACCAACGGCGGTGCAATGAGTGCTTTGGATAAAGGCGTCCTGCCGCATGCATATGCATGTCGGAGGACGCCTTTTTTTATTTATTTTTTCCAGGAAGCTAATGATGAGCAAAGACCGTTTTCCGCTGTCGCGTCGTCGATTCCTTGCTGGCAGCGCCATTTTAACCGGCAGCTATTGCCTGCCGGGTGTGCTGAACAGTGTCTGGGCCGCCGGATCGGATGCGCCGGAAAAAACAGAAATTCGCGTCGGTTTTATTCCGCTCACCGACTGTGCGCCGGTGGTAATGGCGGCGCTAAAAGGCTTCGATAAAAAGCACGGTATCACCCTGATCCCGAGCAAGGAGGCCAGCTGGGCAGCGGTGCGTGACAAACTGACCTCCGGTGAACTGGATGCGGCGCACGTGCTGTATGGCATGTTGTATGGGCTGCAACTGGGCGTAGCCGGGCCGCAACATCAGATGGCTAACCTGATGACGCTGAACAATAACGGTCAGGCCATCACCCTGTCGAACCAGCTGAAAGCGATGAAGGTGACCGATGCGGCCAGCCTGAAACAGGCGGTGGCGGCCAAACCGGCCGGAACCTTCACCTTTGCTCATACCTTTCCCACCAGCACCCATGCGATGTGGCTCTATTACTGGCTGGCGAATGCGGGCATCAACCCATTTGAGGATGTGCGCACCGTGGTGGTGCCGCCGCCGCAGATGGTGATGAATATGAAGATCGGCAATATGAGTGGCTACTGCGTCGGCGAACCCTGGAACCAGCGTGCCATCCGCGACAATATTGGTTTCACCGCCACCACCACCCAGCAGATCTGG
>NZ_JRXE01000005.1:0-493 GCF_001267535.1 Winslowiella iniecta
AAAGGACTGACGCCGGTGGCGGATGCGGCACTGTCCGCCGCTTTCCAGTCGCTGAATAGCCAGACCACCTTAAACATGGCAGCGCGACAGCAGGCCATTTACGACGCGTTATTTGCCGCCGCCGGAACCGCAACCTCGGTGCCGGAACTGCAAAAAGCGATAGCCGATCAACTACTTGCTGCCTGGCAACACATCAGCAGCCAGGCATCGGCGCTGACCGCCAGTTACAATCAGCAGCAAGAGAGTTATCTGGCAAAAATGGGCGGTAATATCGTGCGTGTCGATGTTAACGGCCTGTTTAATGAACTGCTGGCTGACCCGGCGCGCTACGGTCTGAGTAATACTGCAGGTATGGCCTGTCCACCAGGCGTGTCGGCGGCGGTGTGTGGCGTCGCGACGCCGGGCTTCTCCAGTGCACAGAACTCTCTGTTTGCCGATCATTTGCATCCCGGCCCGGCGACTCATCAGTTAATCGGTGACTATATTCAGTCGG
>NZ_JRXE01000005.1:532-32308 GCF_001267535.1 Winslowiella iniecta
GTGGCGCTGAATCAGGCCATGCTCGCCATGTCGCGCGATATGCGCAATACCCTCGACAGCCATCTGCAACAGCAGCGTCACAGCGAGAATCCGCAAGGATCGCTCAGCGTCTTTGGCGGCTATGCCGGGCAGCATTATGACTATGCCGGTAATCTGGTCGCGGGTAAGGGCAATGCCACCACCCATAACCTGACGCTGGGGGTTGATTATAAACTGACGGATAACTGGCTGTTGGGTGCGCTGATTTCCGGCTCCGATGATAACCAGCAACCGACGCCAGACTACGATTATAAAATGCGTGGCTGGCTGATCTCAGCTTACAGCGAGCTGGCCTTTTCCTCGGGTGGCTGGATCAATGCCGATCTGCATTTTGCCGCCGCCGACTATGACGATATCATCCGCCGCATCACCTTAGGCCCGGCTATCCGCAGTGAAAAAGGCAGTACTGACGGCAAGCAACTGGGCGCCCGGATTACCGCTGGCTGGGATTTCCCGGTAGCCAGCTGGCTGACCACCGGGCCAACGCTGCAATATGCGCTCGACTACAGCAAGGTGTCGGGCTACAGCGAACAGAGCGATTCTTTCACCGCCATGCGCTTTAACGATCAGACATACCATTCGCAGATTGGCGCGGTTGGCTGGCGTGTTGACTCGCAGCTTGGCTGGGTGAATCCCTGGGCGCAGGTCAGTTATAACCATCAGTTTGGCGATAATGTCTGGCGCGCAGGCGGTGGACTGAAATCAACCCAGACGTCGTTCACGCGTGACACCGCGCAACAGGACACCAACTGGGTTGATGTGAGTGTCGGCGCCAATGTGCCGCTGGGTAAAGATGTCGCCGCATTTGCCTCACTTTCTCAAACCGGAGGCCTCAGTTCGGGCGAACAATTTATGTATAATCTGGGCGTCAGCGCGCGCTTCTGATTTGGCTTTAAAACCAGTATCCATGCCGCTTCGCTGGCAATCAGGGCATCAAAAGTGAAGTTAAAATATTGCTAAATAATATAATTATCGGGCTAATCATAACTATGGAAATATTATGCAGTCCGATCTTGTTGTTATTCGTAATAAATTATTTGCCTTTTTGGCGTGCGCCGTCTTTATGGGAATGATGATGGGCCTGATTTTTATGGACGTGAACTGGATGAATAATGCGCTTCACGAGTCCTCTTTTACTGAAATTGCACAGGAAGTGATACTGGCGGCGATCGCGTCGTCATTTTTCATTGCCGCCGCGAGTCATGAGCAGTATCGCCCGAGCCTGATGCTGCTGGGGGGGTTCTTTGGCTGTATGCTCATTCGTGAGATGGACTTCCTGTTCGATGATATTCATCACGGGGCCTGGGTGTGGTTTGCCCTTGCGCTGGCCGCTTTTAGCCTGAGCAATGCCGTGCAGCATCCGGCAAAAACCCTGTCCGGTCTGGTGCATCTGCTGCAACATCCCGCGTGGAATATGATGGTTGCTGGTTTGCTGACGGTGCTGGTTTTCTCTCGTCTGTTTGGTATGCATCAGCTGTGGCAACATCTGATGCTGGACGGTTATAACCGCACGGTGAAAAATATCGCCGAAGAGGGCAGCGAATTGCTCGGTTATAGCTTCTGCCTGTTTGCCAGCGTACGTTATCTGTGGGAGCTGAAAACCGCCACGGTGAAAAAGCCCGCGATGGTGTGGCAGCAGCAAAACTAATTTATTGTCGCGATTACGACCTTCCGCGCCGGATTCAGGCGATCTCCCGGTCTAAAATTGTTAGAATCGCGGAAGGACGTTAACTGCTGTTCGCTCCCGCTGCTTTAAATTAACACCAACCAGAGACTGAGCCATGTCTGTCAAAATCTTAACCTCAACCATTATCGGCATGGATGCATTCCGTCATCACCCGCTGGAAGCGCTGGCGTCAGCGGAACAAGGCGCAGTCGCCGTGTTCGACAACAATGCGCCGGTACTGTATGCGGTCACGCCCGACAGGCTGGCAGAGCTGCTGGCTTTTGAAGCCGCCGCCGGTCAGACGCGTTCGGATGTGGCGCTGGAGGAGAGTCTGTTTGATGATGAGCTGGCTCACCCCGATGCGATTCCGGTTCCGGCCGGTAAATTCGCGATGTATCAGGGCTGGCAGCCGGATGCGGATTTTGTGCGTCTGGCAGCAATATGGGGCGTGGCGTTAAATTCAGCGGTCACGCCTGCCGAGCTGGCTTCGTTTGTCAGCTACTGGCAAGCGGAAGGTCGGGTGTTCCACCATGTCCAGTGGCAGCAAAAGCTGGCGCGCAGTATTCAGCTGAGCAGAGCGGCCAACGGTGGCCAGCAGAAACGGGATCTTAACCAACTTCCGGAACCTGACCAATCCATTCCTGATGGCTTTAGAGGTTTGCGATGAAAAACAGTAGCGATTTGCTGAAGCGTATGCAGCGCTTAATGCCTGCACATATCAAGCCGAGATTTAAGGACAGCGCCGAGCTGTTCGCCTGGAACCAGGAGCAGGGGCGTATTCGCTCGCAGGACATTGTGCGCGAAAACCGCGCGATGAAAATGCAGCGTATTCTTGGCCGTTCCGGCATTCGTGAACTGCATATTAACTGTTCCTTCGATAATTACCGCGTGGAAAGCCCGGAGCAGCAGTACGCGCTGGATTGTGCCCGGCAGTACGCGGAAGAGTTTGACGGTAGCATCGCCAGTTTTGTCTTCTCCGGTAAGCCGGGCACCGGCAAAAATCATCTGGCGGCGGCGATTGGTAACTATCTGATTTTGCGTGGGAAAAGTGTGCTGGTGGTGACGGTTGCCGATCTGATGTCCAATATGAAAGGCACCTTTAGCGGCAGCAGCGGCATTACTGAAGAGAGCTTGATCCACGATCTGAGTACCGTGGATTTGCTGGTGATCGATGAGATCGGCATGCAGACCGAATCACGCTATGAGAAGGTGATTATCAACCAGATTGTTGATCGTCGCTCCTCTTCCAAGCGCCCGACCGGGATGCTGTCTAACCTCGATATGGCGGGCATGAACACGCTGCTGGGTGAGCGCGTGATGGATCGTATGCGCCTCGGCAAAAGCCTGTGGGTACGCTTTAACTGGGACAGCTATCGCAGCCGCGTGACCGGTGATGAATATTGACGGGTCGCACCCCACAGGAGCCGTTTTCGGCTCCTGCTGCTAAACTTCGCCGATAATTAATCCGCGCGATTGCCCACCAGTTCTGTTACCAGGTTATTGACCCCATCGCTCATGGTGGTAAAACGGCTTAACGGCGAACGCGTCAACACCACAAATACGCCAACGTTATATTGCGGCACCATCGCCATATAGGTAATAAACCCGCCGCCACCGCCGGTTTTCTGAATAATTCCCGGACGTCCGTTCTTCGGCTGCATATAGACCCAGCCCATGCCAAGCGCGTCGGCTTTGCCCGGCACATCCATGCCTTCCAGTTTGGTTAACTGATTGCGGGAGTAAATCAGCGTCTGCAATCTGTCGGCCTGCGGGCTGCGCTGATGCACGTCCGAGGCGAGAAACTGTTGCATCCAGCGGGCAATATCGTCCGGCGTTGAGTAAATGCCGCCGCTGCCAATCGCCGCCAGCGTATTCACACAGGGGCTGGCCCCTTTTTCCGGCACCATCAGGCGTGCGCACTGGTCCGGTGACGGCGTGAAGGTGGTGTCTTTCATCCCCAGTGGGCGGGTGATTTTGCTGCTCAACAGATTTGGATACGTCATTCCGGAAGCGCGTACCAGCGCATCGCCGAGTAAATCATAGGCGAGGTTCGAGTAAGATGCGCTGACGCCCGGCGGCGTGGTCAGGCGGGCGGTTTGCAGCCAGTCCCAGCGTTCGGCACGGGTCGGCCAGACAAACACCGGGCGTACCGGTTTACCGCCCGGCTGTTCACGCGGCAGGCCGCTGGTGTGGGTCGCCAGATTGATCAGTCTGATCGGCTGACCGGCATAAGTAGGCACATTGCTGCCCGGAGGGGCAAATTTACTCAGCGGATCGTCAAGACGCAGACGCCCGTCCTCGGCCAGTTTCAGCAGCAGTTCGCTGGTCAGCAGCTTGCTGATCGACGCAATGCGGATCAGCGAGTCTTTTTGCGGCCTGACGTTATTGCCGGGGCGAGTATCGCCAAAACTGGTAAACACCCGTTGATTACCATCAATCGCCACCATCGCCATCCCGGTGGCCGCAGTGCCGTAGAAGATATGTTCCGCATAGCGATCAACGATTTGCGAAGCCAGTAGCGGATCGGGCGAGCTGTTTTGCTCGCTGCGTGCTGGCAAAGCGATAACCATCAAAGCCAGTAAAAAGGAGAGGGATGATTTCAACGGCGGTTTATCCAGATGGGTTAACAGAGAATAATCAGCATAGTAGTCATTTCTGTTAGGCCTGGCACTAATCATATTTTGCCGGGCGGCATTTTTTTAAGGCAGGTCACGCTAAACGATGGCTTATAGCGTCACCTCACCGAAACGTTCGCGATACTCCTTCGGCGTCGTGGCGTAGCTTTTCTTAAATACCGAATAGAAATATTGCAGTGACGGATAGCCACACATCTGCGAGATTTCATTGATCGACAGCGATGATGAAACCAGCAGAGTGCGCGCCTTTTCCAGCTTTTCACTGTGGATCAGCGCATGAATGGTTTCGCCGGTCTCATCTTTAAAGCGTTTTTCCAGATTGGAACGTGACATCCCCACCGCATCCAGCACCTGCTCCACTTTGATCCCCTTGCAGGCATTAAAGCGAATGTAATGCATCGCCTGAATCACCGCCGGATCGTACAACGAACGATAGTCCGTGGAACGGCGCTCAATCACTTTCACCGGCGGCACCAGAATGCGTTGTAACGGCAGCGGTTGCTTATCCAGCAGGCGATGCAGCAGCTTGGCGGCCTGATACCCCATCTGTCGCGATCCCTGCGCCACCGATGACAGCGCCACGCGCGACAGATAGCGCGTCAGCTCTTCATTATCAATGCCAATCACACACAGTTTTTCCGGCACCGGAATTTTCAGATGTTCGCAAACCTGCAACAGATGGCGCGCACGTGCATCGGTCACCGCAATAATGCCGGTTTGCGGCGGCAGGGTTTGCACCCAGTCGGCAAGGCGGTTTTGCGCATGCTGCCAGTTTTCCGGCGCGGTCTCCATGCCCTGATACACCACGCCCTGATAACGCTCCTGCGCCACCCGTTGCCGGAAAGCGTACTCACGCTCCTGCGCCCAGCGCTTGCCGCTCGACAGCGGTAAACCGTAAAACGCAAAGCGATGCACGCCTTTCTCTTTTAAATGCGAAAAGGCGCTTTCGACTAATGCGGCGTTATCCGTCGCAATGTAATGCACCGGCGGATAATCTTCCGGGCGATGATACGAACCGCCGACGCCAACAATCGGCACATCAACCTGTTGCAGCAGTGATTCAATCTGTTTGTCGTCGTAATCGGCGATCACGCCGTCGCCCAGCCATTCGCGAATATTGTCGATGCGGCAGCGGAAATCCTCTTCAATAAAGATATCCCAGTCGCTTTGCGAAGCCTGCAAATATTCGCCAACGCCCTCGACCACCTGGCGGTCATAGACTTTATTGGCATTAAACAACAGAGTGATGCGAAAACGTTTCTCAACCATGGCGGCTTTCCCGGAGTGAATCACCCCATTTCAATAACACGCCGCCATAACCAGCAGAAAAAAATTAGCGAGTCATGTGATCGATATCGATAATCAGACGCGGCGTTTGGTTGCTGAGTCCATCCACACCGCCAGCAGCAGAATCGCGCCTTTAACGATGTACTGCCAGAACGTCGGCACATCCATCATGCTCATACCGTTATCCAGCGACGCCATAATAAACGCGCCCATCACCGCCCCGGCCACCGTGCCGATGCCACCCGCCAGACTGGTGCCGCCAATTACGCAGGCGGCAATCGCATCCAGTTCGGCGATATTACCGGCGGAAGGCGAACCCGCACCAAGGCGTGAGCTGAGAATTAAACCGGCAATTGCCACCATCAGGCCGTTTATCGCGAATACCGCCATTTTGGTGCGGGCGACATTGATACCCGATAACCGCGCGGCATCGAGGTTGCCACCAATGGCATAAATCCTTCGGCCAAAGGCGGTGCGTGTCGCCATAAACATCCCGGCCAGCAGCAGCAGGCAAAGGATCAGCACTGGCGTCGGGACACCACGATAATCGTTCAGCAGCCAGATCGCGCCCAGCACCAGAATCGCGGTCAGCGACTGACGCGTCACCGAACCGGTGGCGGAAGCCTGCGGCAGACCCATGCTTTGACGACGCAGGCGTAAACGCCACTGCCAGCCGATAAACAGCAGCAGCCCGACCACGCCAAAGCCAAAACCGATGCCGTCGGGGAGATAGCTCTGGCCAATCTGTGACATCGCCGGGCTGGTGGGCGCAACGGTTGTGCCGTTGGTAATACCGACCAGAATGCCGCGAAACGCCAGCATACCGGCGAGCGTGACGATAAACGACGGCACTTTGCGATACGCCACCCACCAGCCGTTCCACGCGCCGAGCAGCAGACCCAGCGCCAGCGTCACCAGAATAGTCAGCGGTAGCGGCCAGCCCAGCCAGACGTCAAAGATCGCCGCCACGCCGCCCAGCAGTCCCATCATCGAGCCAACCGACAGGTCAATTTCGGCGGAGATAATCACAAACACCATGCCGACCGCCAGAATGCCGGTTATCGCGGTCTGGCGCAGCAGGTTAGAAATATTACGTGCGCTGAGGTAAGCACCGTCGGTCATCCAGGTAAAAAACAGCATAATCAGCAGGATCGCGGCCAGCATCACCAGTACCTGGAAATTAAGCAGTCGAAACTTACCGGTGGATGCGCTCGCCGCTGGCGATAACAGACTGCGCTGAGTCGAATCGGTCTTAAGCATAGTGTTCGCTCCGAAGTGCCGCTTCCATCACCTGTTCCTGGGTCAGGTTCTGGTTAACTAAGTCGGCTTTAATTTGCCCCTGGTGCATTACCAGCACGCGATCGCTTAATCCCAACACCTCCGGCAGTTCTGAGGAGATAACAATAATCGCAATGCCTTGCTGTACCAGCTGATTGATCAGTTTATAGATTTCATATTTGGCACCGATATCGATGCCGCGAGTCGGTTCATCAAGAATCAGGATGCGCGGATTGAGCAGCAGGCATTTGGCCAGCACGGCTTTTTGCTGATTGCCACCGCTCAGCCGACCAATCGGCAGTTCCGGCGACGAGGTCTTCACTTTCAGCCGTACCAGCGCCTGCTGGATTGCCTGCTGTTCCTGTGCATCGTTAAGCGTGGAAAGTGCGCCGCTGAACTGATCGAGCGCGGCGAGAGTGATATTTTTGCCCACGCCCATCACCGGCACAATGCCGTCCTTTTTACGATCTTCCGGCACCATCGCAATGCCCTGCGCCAGCGCATGCTGGCAGTCAGTAATGGTTACCGCTTTGCCATCGATCATAATCTGGCCCTGCCAGCGGCCGGGCCAGACGCCAAACAGACACTGGACAGTTTCGGTACGACCGGCACCCACCAGCCCGGCAATGCCGAGAATTTCGCCGCGATGCAGTCTGAACGAGACGTTATCGACCCGTTTTATCTGCCGGTTAACCGGATGCCACGCCGTCAGGTTTTCCACCCGCAGAATTTCGCTGCCAATTTGATGCGGTTCATTGGGATAGAGCGAAGTCAGCTCACGACCCACCATCATGGTGATAATGTCATCTTCACTCATAACCGCGGCGCCACGCGTGCCGATATGTTTGCCATCGCGGATGACGCAGATGGTGTCGGAGATGGCTTTCACTTCATTCAGTTTGTGCGAGATATAGACGCAGGCGATACCGTGCTCGCGCAGATTGTTAATGATCGCCAGCAGTACCTCGGTTTCCTGCTCGGTCAGTGAGGCCGTCGGCTCATCAAGAATCAACAGGCGCACCTGCTTATTCAGCGCCCGGGCGATTTCCACCAGTTGCTGCTGGCCCAGTCCCAGTTCGCCGACGCGGGTATCCGGCGACACATCGAGTTTGACCCGTGCCAGCAACTGCTGGCAGCGCAGCGTCATGGTTTCATCGTCCACCATGCCGTAGCGGGTCAGTTCCGCGCCGAGAAAGATGTTTTCCAGCACCGTCAGCTGGCGCACTAACGCCAGCTCCTGATGAATAATCACGATACCTCTGCGCTCGGTATCGCGAATACCGCTGGCCTGCATCTCATCACCGGCAAACAGAATTGTGCCCTGATACTCGCCGGCGGGATAAAGACCGCACAACACTTTCATCAGCGTCGATTTACCCGAGCCGTTTTCACCGCACAGCGACAGCACTTCACCGGCTTGCAGACTGAGGCTGACATCATCGACCGCTTTAACCGCGCCAAACAGCTTGGTGATATTTTTCATTTCCAGCAGCGTTGTCACTGTGACCTCCGCAGATTAGCCATCACGAGGACACCGCCAGCGGCAGGCTGGCGGTCACAGGAACCGTCAGAGATCGCTTTTCTGGTGGAAACCGTCGGCGACGACGGTACTGTCGATATTGCTTTTATCCACCGCAATCGGCTCGAGTAAAAAGGCGGGGACGTCTTTCAGGCCGTTATTCAGTCTGGCATTGGACTCGGGTTGTTTATCGTTACCCAGCTCTACGGCGATTTTTGCCGCTTCGTCAGCCAGTTTGCTGATCGGCTTATACACCGTCATGGTCTGGGTTCCGCTATTAATGCGCTTGATGGCCGCCAGGTCGGCATCCTGGCCGGAAATCTGCACCTTGCCTGCCAGTCCCTGGGCGCTTAACGCCTGGATGGCACCACCGGCGGTGGCATCATTTGATGCCACGACCGCATCAATTTTATTGCTGTTAGCGGTGAGCGCATTTTCCATGATTTTCAGCGCGTTCTCCGGTAACCAGGCATCAACCCACTGATCGCCCACCACCTTGATTTTGCCCGCGTCGATAAGCGGCTTAAGCACCTTCATCTGGCCATCGCGGAACAGACGGGCATTATTGTCCACCGGCGAGCCGCCCATCAGGAAATAATTACCCTGTGGCACGCGCTCAACCAGACTTTTCGCCTGCATTTCCCCGACTTTTTCGTTATCGAAAGAGATATAAAAATCGATGTCGGCATTATTAATCATGCGGTCGTAGGCTAATACTTTAATTCCTTCGCGTTTGGCTTCGGCAATAACATTACTTAACACCTGGCCGTTATAAGGAATAATGACCAGCACATCGACGCCACGGTTAATCATATTTTCTATTTGTGACATTTGCGTTTCTTCATTACCGTTAGCTGACTGTACAAATACTTTTGCACCCAGCGATTCGGCTTTTTTAACAAATATGTCACGATCTTTTTGCCAGCGTTCAAGACGCAGGTCATCGATGGCCATTCCGATTTTGACTTCTTTTGCGCTCGCGGTCTGGCCGATCAGCGCCAGCGCGGCACATACCGCCAGTAAAGCGTGTTTAATCTTCATCGTCGTCACCTTGTGGGTTGGCTGCTTTTGACAATCGCATAGTCAGGCGGATGAATTGTTATCACAGACGTTTCTCACGGCAATTACAGATTTTCCTCCTGACGTTATGTTTTTTGGTTTATTTGCGAAACTATGACGGCGATCGTCTTTTCTCGCGTATCGGCCAGATTTGGTTATTTTGAGAGCTGGCGCACATTTAATAATTATCTTAATCCGGGTGTGAAATAACGTAATTGAGTGGATGCCGTTGCGATAACACAATCAGCGCAAGTTAACGGTTTTATTAAATGGCAACCTTGAGGAGCCGGATATGCACGCTTATTTTGACAAGCTGGATGGTGTTCGTTACGAAGGAACGCAAAGTACTAACCCGCTGGCGTTTCGTCACTACAATCCCGATGAGATGATTCTGGGCAAGCGTATGGCCGATCATCTGCGATTTGCCGCTTGTTACTGGCACAGCTTTTGCTGGAATGGTGCTGATATGTTTGGCGTCGGGGCGTTTGACCGTCCATGGCAGCAGCCGGGCGATGCGCTGGAGCTGGCAAAACGCAAAGCGGATGTTGCATTTGAATTTTTCCAGAAACTGAACGTGCCGTACTACTGCTTCCATGATGTCGATGTGTCGCCAGAAGGCGATTCACTGCACAGCTATCTGGAAAACTTTGCGGTAATGACCGATGTTTTGCTGGAAAAGCAGCAGCAGAGCGGCGTTAAGCTGCTGTGGGGCACGGCAAACTGTTTTACCCATCCACGTTATGGTGCCGGTGCGGCCACCAACCCGAATCCTGACGTGTTTGCCTGGGCTGCGGCGCAGGTTAACAGTGCGATGAATGCCACTCATAAACTGGGCGGTGAGAACTATGTACTGTGGGGCGGACGAGAAGGCTACGAAACGCTGCTGAATACCGACCTGCGTCAGGAACGTGAGCAGATTGGTCGTTTTATGCAGATGGTGGTTGAGCATAAACACAAAATTGGTTTCCAGGGCACCTTACTGATTGAGCCAAAACCGCAGGAGCCGACCAAGCATCAGTATGATTATGATGTGGCAACGGTGTATGGCTTCCTGAAACAGTTCGGGCTGGAAAAAGAGATTAAGGTTAACGTTGAGGCGAACCACGCCACGCTGGCCGGTCACTCTTTCCACCATGAAATTGCCAGCGCCATCGCCCTGGGAATTTTTGGGTCGGTTGATGCCAACCGTGGCGATCCGCAGCTCGGCTGGGACACCGATCAGTTCCCGATCAGCGTGGAAGAGAACGCGCTGGTGATGTATGAGATCGTTAAAGCCGGCGGATTTACCACCGGCGGGTTAAACTTTGATGCCAAAATTCGTCGGCAAAGCACCGATAAATATGACCTTTTCTACGGCCATATCGGCGCGATGGACACCATGGCGCTGGCGCTGAAAGTGGCGGCGCGGATGATTGAGGCGGGTGAACTGGATAAGCGTGTGGCGCAGCGCTACAGCGGCTGGAATGGCGAGCTGGGCCAGCAGATCCTGACCGGTGAATATTCACTGGCGGCGCTGGCGCAGCATGCACAGCAGCAGAATCTAAACCCACAGCATCAAAGTGGACGTCAGGAACAGCTGGAGAATCTGGTGAATCACTATCTGTTCGACAAATAACCGCACGAAGGGGCAGGCAATATGGTTATCGGCATCGATTTAGGCACGTCGGGTGTGAAAGTGGTCTTGCTGGACACCGCAGGGCAGGTGCTGGCCAGTAAAACGGAAAAACTCAGCGTGTCGCGGCCAAAAGCGCTCTGGAGTGAGCAGGATCCCGAAAGCTGGTGGCAGGCGACCGACAAGGCGTTACAGGCGCTGGCGGCGGAGCAGGATCTCAGTCAGGTGCAGGCCATCGGGCTGAGTGGTCAGATGCACGGTGCCACGCTACTTGATGCGCAGCATCAGGTGCTGCGTCCGGCGATGTTATGGAATGACGGACGCAGCGCGGCGCAGTGTCGCGAACTGGAAGAGGCCGTCAGCGACTCACGGCAGATTACCGGCAACCTGATGATGCCGGGTTTTACCGCGCCAAAGTTGCTGTGGGTCAAACAGCATCAGCCGGAGATTTTCACTCAGGTCGCTAAAGTTTTGCTGCCAAAAGACTATCTGCGTTTTCGTCTGACCGGTGAGTTTGCCACTGATATGTCCGATGCGGCGGGCACCTTGTGGCTGGATATGGCGGCGCGCGACTGGAACGACGCATTGCTGAATGCGTGCGGGCTAAGCCGTGAACAGATGCCTGCCCTGTTTGAAGGCTGTCAGATTACCGGTCATTTAAGCCCGCAGGTGGCCGCCCGCTGGGGCATGTCCTCAATACCGGTGGTTGCCGGTGGCGGCGACAATGCCGCTGGCGCGTTGGGGGTGGGCATGTTTCAGCCCGGCCAGGCGATGCTGTCGCTCGGGACTTCGGGGGTCTATTTTGTCGTCAGTGACGGTTTTCGCAGTAATCCGCAAAGCGCGGTGCACAGTTTCTGCCATGCATTGCCGCAGCGCTGGCATCTGATGTCGGTGATGCTCAGCGCGGCTTCCTGCCTCGACTGGGCGGCACAGCTCAGCGGCTGCGAGGACGTGCCGCAACTGCTGGCGGAAGCGGAACAGGCGCAGACCGATCTGCCGCCGGTATGGTTTCTGCCTTATCTTTCCGGTGAGCGCACGCCGCACAATAATCCCGAGGCCAAAGGCGTATTTTTTGGCTTTACCCATCAGCATCGCCGCCCGGAACTGGCGCGTGCGGTGCTGGAGGGCGTCGGCTTTGCGCTGGCGCAGGGGATGGCGGTGCTGCATGACACCGGGGTGAAACCGCAAACCATTATGTTGATTGGCGGCGGCGCGCGCAGTCCGTTCTGGCGACAGATGTTGGCCGATATCAGCGGTCAGACGCTGGACTATTGCACCGGCGGTGATGTCGGCCCGGCGCTGGGCGCGGCGCGGCTGGCGTTGATTGCACTGCATCCGCACACCCCGCTGGCAGAGCTATTACCGACCTTACCCCTTGAGCAGCGGCACCAGCCTGATGTCGCTCGCCATCAACAGTATCAGGCGCAGCGCGAGACGTTTGCCCGGTTGTATCAACAGCTTGAACCTTTGATGTAGCGGCGGGGTTTTCGACGTGCGTGGCAGGGATTAGCACCTGTTTGTCATCAGGACGGGCGGCGAGAAGCCTGATAAGTCGCTCGCCCGCTTTCAGGATGTGGCGCAACAGCTCATTGTACTGAGGCAGTTGCTCCCCGGGCATCGTTACTGGCGATTTTTCTCGTTTCTGGATTAGCGATTCCGTGCACAAAAAAGGATCTCAAAAAACCCTTCTGATTTTGCTGATCGTTATGCCCTACCACTCGCCATATGGATAGGTTTTCCCTTTGATGAACTCGGGTGTCTTTCCGTAATAAACATAGCCATTAGGATGTTTCGTTATCCCCTTGCATATCAGCATATCATCCCCGGTCAGGGTGAGCTGCCGGGCGGGATGCTGAAGCACTACAGGATCGCCGTTATTCTCAAGCCAGACCCGCACGGTTCCTCCCGGGGCCAGTCCGATAATCATGTTATCCCGGTAATACGTTTTTCCCGGACGATAGGTATCAGGATAGGCCGCGAGCATCTGCTGCCAGGTCTCCCGGCTGAACCAGATCTCCGTCTCATACGCCTTTTTATCGATAACCGAGTCCCAGCACACCGTCATCCTGACCGGCACCCTCCGGCACTGAACGACTTTTCCGGTACCGTGAATGTTGGTCCGGTGAGAGTTATCCCCAATAATTTCATACCGGTAATAGCCGATATTGCCCGGTGCGTCTTTCTCGTCTTCGACCATAAAAAATATCTTTAATTTGAAAGGCTAAATCCGGTCCATCATACCCCAAGCAAAATCAACGCTCTTTCTTCGGAACATGGCGCAGGGTTCCGCGATGGTCAGGGCTGGCCACGTCAGCCTGCTCCTTGTGTGGTCGGTAAAACCTGTAACCCATGTGGCACCCCGACAAAAACGGGTGACAGGAATTCTTAAGTGACCAGCATTTGCTGAAAATGGCTCCCCAGCCCCATTAATCCGTCCTGAACCCTGCCGGTTATGTCCGTTTTTGGCCTTCATCACCGGCAAGATTCCCGTCATTATTGAGCTGAACCCATCTGACGAGGCGTCCTGAAATGTCCAAAACTGCACTGTTACTGATCGATAACCAGCAATCTTTTTATCAGCGTGGCTATTCAGAAACCGCGGAAACGCCGGCCTTTGAGCAGAAGATCAGCCAGCTGATCGTCGGCTGTCAGCAAAAAGGCATTCCACTGATCGATGTGTTTCATGTTGAGGCGGAAGGGCCGTTTTCACGTGAATCAGGGTTAGTCGAACGCCTGCCTTTTTTACATCACCAGGCAGATAAAACCTTCTATAAACACGTGCATAACGCATTGACGGAGTCGGGTCTGGAAAGCTGGCTGCGTGAACAGCAAATTACCGAGGTGATCATTAGCGGGCTGCGTACCGAACAGTGTTGCGAAACCACCGCGCGCGTTGCCTCGGATTTAGGGTATAACGTCATTTATATCACTGAAGCGACGCTGACTTTTCCGATTACCCATAATGGGGTGACGCTAAGCGTGGCGGATTTACGCCATCATACCGAAAGTGTGTTAATCAACCGCTTCGCGAAGATTCGTACCGTGGAACAATGCCTACAGGAGCTTGAATAATATGTCGATTCCGGTGTGGTTTTTGACGTTACCGGGCGTAATGATGCTGGATGTTACCGGTCCGGCGGAAACGCTGAAGCTGGCAAAAGGCGCGTTTTCTCTGCGCTATATTGGTCCGCAGGAAACGGTCACTACCTCCACCGATATGACCATCAGCAGGGTTGAGCCGTTGCCGGAAAGTTTACCGGACGGCAGCTTGCTGGTGGTGCCCGGCTCATTCGACTCCACCGTCTGGTTTGATACGCCGCAGGCGCTGACCGCGCGTAACTGGTTGATGCAGCTACAACCGGCGATTTATGCGCGCAACATCACGCTGGTATGTGTCTGTTCCGGTACGCTGCTGGCGGCACGCGCCGGTTTGATGCAAGGCGTGCAGTGCACCACCCACCATGAAGTGCTGGCGCGACTGAAAGCCGCCGATCCCCGTGCATTAGTCAAAGAAAACCGTATTTTCATCGAAGATCGCGGTATCTGGACCAGCGCCGGGATCACTGCTGGCATCGATCTGGCGCTGCATCTGATTCATCGTTTGTGTGGTGCACAAATGGCGCTGGATGTGGCACGGGAAATGGTGGTCTATTTTCGCCGATCGGGTGACGATCCACAGCTATCGCCATGGTTGAGTCACCGAAATCACCTTAACCCGGCAATTCATCGTGCGCAGGATTTACTGATTCAGCATCCGGAGAAAAGCTGGCAGCTGGACGAGATTGCCGGGCGCGTGCATGTCAGTGCGCGCCACCTCACGCGGCTGTTTCGTCAGCATCTCGGCATCAGTGTGCGCGACTATCATGAGCAACTGCGCCTGGCGGTGGCGCAGCAGCGCGTTACACAGGGCGAAAGCGCTGAACGCGCGGCGCTGGCGGCCGGATTTTCATCGTCGCGACAGCTGCGGCGTGCGGCGTTGCGCTGGCAGGTTGAATAGTGATGATAACTTATTGATTAAATTTATAAAAATTGATTTGCTCAACGGCTGATAAACCGTGTGATATGCCTACTCCCCCTTCACTGGAGTCATATTATGTCAGTCAGCATTGCAGGATTTAACGGTGAGCGTCGCGATCCAGTCAGCGGTGTTACGCATCTTGGAAATGGTTATCGTGCTTACAATTCACAATTGATGCGTTTTCACTCTCCCGATAGCTGGAGTCCGTTTGGTGACGGAGGGATTAACCCTTACGTTTACTGCGTTGGGGACCCGATAAACCGCGCCGACCCTGGTGGGCATTTGAGCTGGCAGGCCGGTCTGGGAATCGGACTGAGCATTCTGGGACTTTTGAGCGCAGCATTTACCGCTGACTTCTCGCTGATTGCGGTGGCGGGTATCAATGGCGCATTAGCCAGTGTCAGCACTCTGGATTTGCTGAGCGGCGCGGCGTCGATGGTCGGAGATATCAGCGGCATTGTCAGTGGCGTCAGTGAGCGGAAAGAGCCAAAGCTGTCTGCCATCAGCGGCTGGATATCCATGGCAGCCGGTGTACTTTCACTGGGATCCGGGCTGCTATCCGTCGCCAGCCGGAAGTTGTCGATGATGGAGCATTCAGCACCGCCGGAGGTCATCCATCTGGGCAGTGATATCAGAAACATCCGGCCTGTTGGCCGAACTTCAGGACCAGGCAATTTTCGCAGCTTTATCTTCGAAGATACTTACAAAGAACGCCCCCGCATCAATATTATTGTGCATGGCGAACTGCTGCCAAATTTTCCTATATCAGTGGGTTTCATCGACCAGGAGCGATCCATTCCCTTGTCCGGAGCAGAACTGGCCAACTGGATGAAAGATGAAATGGGTATACGTTTTAATCAATATGGTTATGCGCGAACGCTAAGCTGCTATTCCGCCAACGGTGGAATATTCAGCTTTGCGAGTGGATTTTCCAGAAGCGCACAACTGCCGACAAAAGGCTTCCTTGGCAGCGTCACTGTGGCATCATCATCAGCACTCAGAAAAGCGATAGATTATGTGTCGGATACCGCGACGGTTAGCAATCCACAGGGGTATATAAGCAGCTTCCTGCAATACTTTAAAGAAAACCAGGCTGAAGAACGCATCATCGAAGTGATGAAAAATACGGAAGAATTCAACTATCGACCGAAAAAATTTAACTACCCGTAGGCATAAAAGCACTTAACTCACCAGATGATGTTTATCAATCCGACGCAGGCCCAGCGCCAGCAGCCAGCTACCGCCAAGAGTAATGGCGAATATTAGCGGAATATCCAGTAGCGGCTGGCCGGTATGATCGAGATCGTGGGTGCGCATATAGTGAATAAACAGCGCATGGAAGCCGTAAATCGGCAGGGAATTGCGCGAGATGGTGGCTAAAATCGGCAATGGTCGCTGATTCAGGCAGTTTTTAAACAGCACCAGCAGGCTAAGCGCAGCGATAAACACCAGCGGACCACAGTACAGATACCAGGTATCGGAGAACGCGCCGTTAACCTGCAACTCTTTGCGCGTGCCGAGAGAAATGCCCACCACACAAGCCACAAATAATGCGCCAGCCAGCCAGCTGATAGCGCGCTTTTCGGTATTCATCGTGCCAATTGCGCGTCCCAGCAATGCATACAGCACGTAGTAAAAGGTATCGCCATTGATATACAGATTGATCGGTAGCCAGTGAAAAGGGCCAACCGACTGATCAACGGTGTTCGGGTTTGCCACCACCGCGACGATAAGCACCAATATAGCCACATAGCGCGCGCTCACCGTTTTAACCTGAATCAGCGGCGACAGCAGGTAAATCACGATAATCGCGAAGAAAAACCACAGGTGATAAAACACCGGTTTTTGCAGTAAATGCCTGATGGAAATCGCTTCGCTGATCGGCGTCATAAACGTGATATAAGCCAGTGCTATCGCACTGTAAAACAGCAGGCACAGCGCGATACGCAGGAAATGGCGGTTTTGCGCGCTGCGCTCGCCGAAGAACAGATAACCCGAAATCATAAAGAAAATCGGTACGCAGACTCGCGAGGCGGAATTCAGCAGATTGGCAATATCCCAATGGAATTCGGCAACCTGTGGACTGTTGGTGATATACCAGGTGGTGGTATGGATCATAATCACCATCAGGCAGGCCACGGCGCGTAAATTATCTATCCAGCCAATCTTTTGCTGCATTACTTCCTCTTTTTACTGGCGCATCAATGCGTAACAAGAGGTTAGCCAGGCGACGGCTATTCAACAACCTCTGGCGGCGGGAATCGGAATCAGCTTAGGTGATGAGCGCAAACTGAAGCAGATTGGTTGATTATTGCTCAATATGATACTGTTTTAGATACCGGGTTAAGGATGACTGTAAATTCTAAGGAAGGAGATGAATCACATGCCGCAGGCATACAGCCCTGGCACGATTAACCGGCGTTTTGAAGTGATTAATGAACTGGTTCTTGCCGGTTCAACCTGGCTGGTGCTCTATGACCAAAAAACGCCTTTCGCTGCCATTGTGAATGCTGAAGTCTCTGAAATTAATGGTGAGCCACGCCATCGCGTGGTAGCTACGCTGGAAATGGCACGTCGCGATCAATGTGGTGAGATTTTTAGCGTACAGGATTTCTGGCAGGACACCGATGCGTTAAAGGTTGAAGGCGTGGTGGTTGAGCCTGCATTACAGGATATGGGATTGGCTATCCTGTTGTATGAGTGCCTGGTTATCGACAAGAACATTACTCTGATGAGTGATAATCTTCATTATGAAGGGGGCAAAGCATTATGGAAAAAAATCGCTAAGTCTTCGAAAAAACTAACGGTGTTTGTACTTGATACTGATACAGGAAAATTTTTCCCTTATGACGGTACCCGTGTTCGTTACGAGGGAATCAGCATTCCAGAAGCAGAGATCTGGAGCATTCATCCTGACAACAATCGATATGGCGTGATTCTGATTGCAGAAGATCGCCGAAAGCATACTCAAGTCGCTGCATAACTAAAGGCTGCTAATCAGCAGCCTTTCCGCGCTTAATCCTGACGAATCAATATCACGGGCTGCATAAATGGCGGTCAAAGGGTATACTGGCGCACACTTTTTTAATCCACTCGTATCGCGTGCGAAATCATCATGCAAAAGTTTGATACTAAGACCTTTCAGGGCCTGATCCTGACCTTGCAGGATTACTGGGCGCGTCAGGGCTGCACCATTGTTCAACCACTGGACATGGAAGTCGGCGCCGGCACCTCTCATCCAATGACTTGCCTGCGTGCGTTAGGGCCGGAGCCCATCGCTGCTGCCTATGTGCAGCCGTCACGCCGTCCAACCGATGGCCGCTATGGCGAAAACCCGAACCGCTTACAGCACTACTACCAGTTCCAGGTGATCATTAAGCCATCACCGGACAACATTCAGGAGCTGTACCTCGGTTCGCTGAAAGAGCTGGGTATGGATCCGACCATCCACGATATCCGCTTTGTCGAAGATAACTGGGAAAACCCAACGCTGGGTGCCTGGGGTCTCGGCTGGGAAGTGTGGCTGAACGGCATGGAAGTGACGCAGTTTACCTATTTCCAGCAGGTTGGCGGCCTTGAGTGCAAGCCGGTTACCGGCGAAATCACTTACGGTCTGGAGCGTCTGGCGATGTATATCCAGGGCGTGGACAGTGTTTACGATCTGGTGTGGAGCGACGGTCCGCTGGGAAAAACCACTTACGGCGATGTGTACCATCAGAACGAAGTGGAGCAGTCCACCTATAACTTCGAATACGCTGACGTCGATTTCCTGTTTACCTGTTTCGAGCAGTACGAGAAAGAGGCACAGAGCCTGCTGGCGCTGGAAAAACCGCTGCCGTTACCGGCTTACGAACGCATTCTGAAAGCCGGTCACACCTTTAACCTGCTGGACGCGCGCAAGGCGATCTCGGTCACCGAGCGTCAGCGCTATATTCTGCGAATTCGTACCCTGACCAAAGCCGTGGCTGAAGCTTATTACGCGTCTCGCGAGGCGCTGGGCTTCCCGATGTGCAATAAGTCCCCGAAGTTAGAAAACGATTAAGAGGCAGCCATGACTGAAAAAACGTTTCTGGTGGAGATCGGCACCGAAGAGCTGCCACCAAAGGCTTTGCGTAACCTGGCTGAATCTTTTGCCGCGCATGTGACTGCCGAACTGGATGCCGCTAACCTGGCGCACGGTGAGGTGAGCTGGTTTGCTTCTCCGCGTCGTCTGGCGCTGAAAGTGGCTAACCTGAGCGCCTCGCAGCCGGATCGCGAAGTTGAAAAACGCGGCCCGGCGATTGCCGCCGCGTTTGACGCCAATGGCGTGGCGACGAAAGCCGCCGAAGGCTGGGCGCGTGGTTGCGGGATTACCGTCGATCAGGCCGAGCGCCTGAGCACCGATAAAGGTGAATGGCTGCTGTATCGCGCACAGACCAAAGGCGAAACCGCCCAGGCGCTGCTGCCGGCGATGGTGGCGACTGCGCTGTCTAAGCTGCCGATTCCAAAACTGATGCGTTGGGGCGATAAAGAGACGCAGTTTGTGCGTCCGGTGCATACCGTCACCCTGCTGCTGGGTGATGAGTCGATTCCTGCCACGATTCTCGGCATTGATTCTGCCCGCACCCTTCGCGGCCATCGCTTTATGGGCGAGCCGGAATTCACCATCGATAACGCCGATCAGTATCCGCAGATTCTGCTGGAGCGCGGCAAAGTGATGGCGGATTACGCCGAGCGTAAAGCCAAAATTAAAGCGGATGCCGAAGCCGCCGCGCGCAGTATTGGCGGTAACGCCGATCTGAGCGAAAGCCTGCTGGAAGAAGTGACGTCGCTGGTGGAATGGCCAGTGGTGCTGACGGCGAAATTCGAAGAGAAATTCCTCGCGGTCCCGGCTGAAGCGCTGGTTTACACTATGAAAGGTGACCAGAAGTACTTCCCGGTCTATGACGATGCCGGTAAATTGCTGCCGCACTTTATCTTTGTGACCAATATTGAGTCGAAAGATCCGCAGCAAATTATCTCCGGCAACGAGAAAGTGGTGCGCCCACGTCTGGCCGATGCAGAGTTCTTCTTCAACTCAGACCGTAAAAAACGTCTGGAAGATAACCTGCCGCGTCTGGAAACCGTGCTGTTCCAGAAGCAGCTTGGCACCCTGCGTGATAAAACCGACCGTATTCAGGCGCTGGCGGGCTGGATTGCCGCGCAGATCGGTGCGGACGTGAATCATGCTACCCGTGCTGGCCTGCTGTCCAAGTGCGATCTGATGACCAATATGGTGTTCGAGTTTACCGACACGCAGGGCGTGATGGGTATGCACTACGCGCGTCATGACGGTGAAGCGGAAGATGTTGCCGTGGCGCTGAACGAGCAGTATCAGCCGCGCTATGCCGGTGACGATCTGCCGTCCAACCCGGTGGCGTGTGCGCTGGCAATTGCCGATAAAATGGATACGCTGGCCGGTATTTTTGGTATCGGACAACATCCAAAAGGCGATAAAGACCCGTTTGCACTGCGTCGTGCGGCGCTGGGCGTGCTGCGTATTATCGTTGAGAAGAATCTGCCACTGGATCTGCAAACCCTGACGGAAGAGGCGGTGCGTCTGTACGGCAGCAAGCTGACCAACGCGCAGGCCACTGATGATGTGATCGACTTTATGCTCGGCCGCTTCCGCAGCTGGTATCAGGAAGAAGGTCACAGCATTGATACCCTGCAAGCGGTACTGGCACGTCGTCCAACCCGTCCGGCAGACTTTGATGCGCGCATGAAGGCGGTTTCGCACTTCCGCACGCTGGAAGAAGCGGCTTCACTGGCCGCAGCGAATAAACGTGTCTCGAATATCCTGGCAAAATCGACTGAAACGCTGAACGACAGTGTGCAGGCGTCACTGCTGAAGGAAAATGAAGAGATTCAGCTGGCGACTTTCGTCACCGCGCTGACCAGCAAACTGCAACCTTTCTTCGCGGAAGGTCGCTATCAGGATGCGTTAATCGAGCTGGCACAGCTGCGCAAGCCGGTGGACAACTTCTTCGATAAAGTGATGGTAAACGCCGATGACCAGGCGGTGCGGATTAACCGTCTGACGTTGCTGTCTAAACTGCGTGAACTGTTCCTGCAAGTTGCGGATATTTCGCTGTTGCAGTAATGCGATAGTTGCAACTCTGCGGCATGGGCGGCGTTTTCGCCGCCCTTTCTTATGCCGAAGGCGGCACCGTGCGGGCAAAACTCTCGCGCTGAAACATCTTCTCAGCCAGTTTTACCAGTGACGGGCGCGCCACGCACCAGTTCGGCACCACGCGGCGGAAATTAAGATAACCGATGGTGCAGGCGGTGGCGATATCGGCCAGCGTCAGACTCTCGCCATTCAGCCATTCCCGCTGCGCAGCATGCTTTTCCAGCGCATCCAGCCCGCGCTGAATTTTATTACGCTGGCGCAACAGCTCGCTTTCCGACTGCTGTTCCGGCGGCAGCATCTGATGACGCACAATCACCAGCGCCGCATCACACACGCCATCAGCCAGCACTTCAATCTGACGCACTTTCAGCGACGCCAGCCGGTCAGACGGCAGCAGCGCCGGAGCAATCTCCAGCTGATCGAGATAGTCGGCAATCAGCGCCGAGTCGTACCACACCTCATCAGGCTTCACTACCAACGCCGGCACTTTACCCAGCGGATTGTATTGCGGCACCTGGCTCTCGTCATGCCAGGGCGATTCATTAATAAACTCAAACGTAATGCCCTTTTCCAGCATGATGACCGAGATTTTACGCACATACGGGCTGGTGTAATTGCCGATCAATTTCATTACGCTTTCTCCATTGTTTCGCTTAACAAAGTCCGCTTAATCACCTGGAAATAAGAAGGGGTTAAGACTGCTGCGGGTAAAGCCTTCCTGCTCCATGCGGGCATCGAGCACCAGCGTGGCGAGGTCATCGGCGACCGGCTCCACTGCCGGATCTTTCTGCTGATAAAACAGTTTGAGCCAGGTACCGCAGTCGCCACAACTTTCTGCTTTTACCACGCCGGTGGCGCTATCCAGCGACCAGTAATGCAGTTCGCGTTTTTGCTCGCAGTTAGTGCATTGATCCGGCGCGACATACCACTCGCTTTCACACAGATTACAATGAAGATAGCGCAGATCGTCAGTTTGACTACCGATATGCACCACGCTGGCGACCGGAACGCTGTTACAAACCGGACAAAACTGGCGATGATCGCCGGCTTCGGTACGTGCTTTACCCGGGATAAGCGCCGCCATCTGCGCCCAGTACAGCGACAGCGCCGCCCAGATAAATGGCGCTCTGTCACTGCTGACCTGCGCGAAATCATTACTGAACAGGGCATCTGCCATCGCCTCAAGCTCCTGCGAGGAGGCTTTCTCCAGATTTTCCAGTACCGCCAGCGCCTGACCACTCATTTCCGGCTTCATTTCGGCAATCAGCGACTGCAACAGACGTTGCCAGTGGCTGTCGCGGGGCAGGGTATGGATATCGAGCGGCGGTTTGCCACTGGCCGCGCTGGCAACCAGCAGTGGGTGCAGATCCATTTGCAGCGGATGGTCGTACAAGACGATCTCCTGCGCTTCGGCAATCACCGCGGCAAAGCGTAAATAGTCACCCAGCGGATTTTTCTTCGCCAGATCGCGCAGGCGTGCGGCGCGGCGCAGATAACAGTTTTTCAGTCGGGGGAAAAGCAGCGGGGGAATATTATTCGCCACGTGTCGATCGCTTTCCTCCAGCGGCTGTTGCGGGATGATGCGAATACTCATCAGGGGATTTTTCCTGTGGTGTTGCGTCCGTGAGGGTTTGCCAGCCATCGACGGACTGAGAACTGATTAGCTGATGATAGCAGCCATGAAGTGCCACTTCTGCTCAAAATTTATTCATAACCCGATTTTGCCTGCGGCGGGCAAACGAATTTTTTGCGCCGGCCCGCCGAACGGTTCAAAATCGCTACAGATAATGACCAACAGGTAGCGTTAACGTGAAAGGTACAACCCCGGATTCAGTGATTAATCCGCAGCAGCTTGCCGGAATAAACTCGGTTCAGGTATGGAAAAAAGAGGACTTACAGCATGCGCAGCCAGACTGGCTGGCCGATGAAGTGCCGGTTGCCCTGGTCTACAACGGCATTTCACATGTGGTGATGATGGCCTCGCCAAAAGACCTCGAAGCCTTTGCCATCGGTTTTTCCCTGTCGGAAGGCATCATTGACGCGCCGCAGGATATCTTTGGTATCGATGTGGTCGACTCCTGTCACGGTATCGAAGTGCAGGTGGAGCTTTCCAGCCGCCGCTTTATGGCGCTAAAGGCGCAGCGTCGTGCGATGGCCGGGCGCACCGGTTGTGGCGTCTGTGGTGTTGAGCAACTGGCCGAAATCGGCAAACCGATCGCGCCGCTGCCTTTTAGCCAGACTTTCGATTTGCAGCATCTCGACCAGGCCTTAAGTCAGCTGCGGGCATTTCAGCCGCTCGGCGAATACACCGGATGTACGCATGCCGCCGCCTGGATCATGCCTGATGGTCAACTGATTGGCGGTTGTGAGGATGTTGGCCGCCATGTGGCGCTGGATAAGCTGCTCGGTTATCGCAGCCAGCAACAATGGACGCAGGGTGCGGCACTGGTTTCCAGCCGCGCCAGTTATGAAATGGTGCAGAAATCGGCAATGTGTGGCGTCGAAATTCTGTTTGCCGTTTCGGCGGCGACCCGGCTGGCGGTTGAAGTGGCGCAGCGCAGCAATCTGACGTTAATCGGCTTCAGTAAGCCGGGGCGCGCAACGGTTTATACTCACCCGCAGCGACTGATTTAGCCTGCTGAGAAAGTGGGCGAAAAATAACCACACCAAACTCGGGGCATTGATAACCATTTTCAAGATCATTTATTTAACTATAATGATCCGACTGCTTACGCGGTGCTAAACCAAATAATGAGTGCCGCCCAACATTAATGGAGATGATGAACATGAGCTATTCACTGCCATCCCTGCCTTACGCATACGACGCACTGGAACCGCATTTCGACAAGCAGACGATGGAAATCCATCACACCAAACACCACCAGACCTACGTTAACAACGCTAACGCTGCGCTGGAAGGCACCGAATTTGCTGACCTGCCAGTCGACGAGCTGATCACCAAACTGGATCAGGTTCCGGCTGACAAGAAAACCGTACTGCGTAACAACGCAGGTGGTCACTCAAACCACAGCTTCTTCTGGAAAGGCCTGAAAACCGGCACCACGCTACAGGGCGACCTGAAAGCGGCTATCGAAAAAGATTTCGGCAGCGTTGACGCCTTCAAAGCAGAATTCGAGAAAGCGGCTGCGACCCGTTTCGGTTCTGGCTGGGCGTGGCTGGTTAAGAAAGGCGACAAACTGGCGGTAGTTTCAACTGCTAACCAGGATAGCCCGCTGATGGGTGAAGCTATTTCCGGCGTTTCTGGTTTCCCGATTGTTGGCCTGGATGTGTGGGAACACGCTTACTACCTGAAATATCAGAACAAGCGTCCTGACTACATCAAAGCCTTCTGGGAAGTGGTTAACTGGGACGAAGCCGCAGCGCGTTTCGCTTCAGCTAAATAAGATTTCCTGCTCACGTTAACGCGTGACGACCAAACCGACGGAGCTGGCTTCGTCGGTTTTTTAATGTCCGTCGTTCAGCCTGCCGATCGCTGATACCAGCATATCCTGTTGCTTTTATCCGAATTGTTATCAGATTCATTCTGCAAATTCTCTTTTTCTCTGCGCTATCTCTCTGTTATGTCTGGATGTCTGGATGGCTAATAACATTTTGTGTTAGCTTATGCGCTTTCGTTGGTTGCCGAGAGCAATCATTCCGATAAGAATGCGACCAACCTGGCGCTAAAATCCGAGAGCAGAAATCCTGATGACCCTGTTAAATCGCCTTGAAATGCACAACATTTCCATCGCTTTTGGCGGTTTCGCAGCGCTGACTGAGGTGGATTTCACCCTCGAAGGGGGGTCGATCCATGCGCTGACGGGAGCCAACGGCGCGGGAAAATCGACGCTGATGGCGGTGCTGTCGGGGGCGTATAGCCATTATCATGGCGATATTTTGCTGGATGGCAAAGTGGTGGCGATCAACTCGCCGCGCGATGCGAAACAGCTGGGTATTCATCTGGTGCAGCAGGAAGTGGATGTGGCGCTGGTGCCGACGCTCAGCGTGGCGGAAAACATCATGCTGGACCGGCTGGCTGAAGGCGGGCAGCTGTATCGCTGGGGCCAGATTCGCCGTCAGGCACGTGAACTGCTGGCGCAGCTGGATGTGCAGATTGATGTGAACCGTCGCATCGATCAGTGTTCACTGGCGGAAAAACAGCAAATTCTGCTGGCGCGAGCGCTATCCCACCGCTGCCGCTTCCTGATCCTCGATGAACCGACCGCGCCGCTCGATCAGCATGAAAGCGAGCGGCTATTCAGCGTGGTGCGCCGTTTGCAGCGCAACGGTATTGGCGTGGTGTTTATTTCTCACCGTATCCATGAGCTGAAAGCGATTTGTGACAAGCTCACCGTGCTGCGCGATGGTCGTCTGATTGAAAGCGGGCCGATGCAAAACCTGAGCGGCGAGCAGATCGTTGAAAAAATGCTCGGTCATCAGCTGGAGGATATTTATCCGCCGCGCCGTCCTGATTTGCAGGGCGAAACCCTGCTGAGCATTGAAGGCCTGCACGACGATAAGCTGTTGCAGGATATCTCTCTGTCGCTGCGCAAGGGTGAGATTCTGGGTATTGCCGGTCTGGCCGGTGCCGGTAAAACCGAACTGTGCAAGGCGCTGTTTGGTGCCAGCCGCAGCCGGGTGCGCAGCGGCGAACTGCACGGTAAAGCGTGGAAACCCGCTTCTCCCCATGCCTCGGTTGAAAAAGGGCTGGCGCTGGTGCCGGAAGAGCGGCGCAAAGAGGGCATTTTTATCGACGAGCCGGTCAGCATGAACCTCAGCGTCAACGCGGATAACAGTTTCTCCCGTTTCGGCTTCTTTTCCCGTACCGCGGCGCGCCGCTGGGCTGAGGAGATCATTACCCGGCTTGGCATCCGCACCACCGGGCCACAGCAGACGCTGCGCCGCTTGTCGGGCGGTAATCAGCAAAAAGTGGCGATCGGCAAATGGCTGCGCAATAACGCTGACGTGCTGATTTTTGATGAGCCAACGAAAGGCGTTGATGTTAAAGCCAAAACTGATTTATTTGTGCTGATCGATCGGCTGGCACGCGAAGGGAAAGGGGTGATTTATGCCTCCGGAGAATTCGCCGAGCTGGTTGGACTGTGCGATCGCATTTGCGTGCTATGGGATGGCCGTATTGTTGCCGAAATGGATGCGCGTCACGTCGACGAAGAGACGCTTTTACTTTATTCCACCGGAGGAACCCCTGCGTGAGCAGCAAAGACATTTCCCTGAAAGGGACGCCATCGTGGCGTCACCAGTTTTTTGAATTTCTCTACAAGTGGGGAATGTTGCTGACGGTAGTGGCACTGATTGCCGGTTTTGGCCTGGCATCAGACAGCTTCCTCGATCCTAATAATATCATCAATATTTTACGCTCTATCGCCATCGTGACGGTGATTGCCATCGGCGTTTCGGTTTCGCTGACCATCGGCGGTTTCGACCTGTCAGTTGGGTCCACGGCGTCACTGGCTAACTCGCTGGTGATTTCCCTGTTCGTCTGGTATGGCTTTGGTTCGACGCAGGCGATTGTGGTGACGCTGCTGCTCTGCACGCTGGTCGGTCTGTTTAACGCCTTTATGATTGTGGTGCTGAAAATTCCCGACATGCTGGCCACGCTGGCCAGTCTGTTTGTCGTGCAGGGTGTGGCGATGACCTACAGTTTCGGCGGTTCGATTACCGAAAATATGGTGCTGCCGAGTGGCGATATGGCCGAAGGCACGATTCCGGCCGGTTTTTCCCTGCTCGGCCAGGTGCCGACTATCGTGATTATTATGCTGGCGGTGACGGTGGTTGCCCAACTGCTGCTGTCGTTGACCAGGCATGGTCGGCGGATGTACGCGATTGGTGGCAATGCGGAAGCCGCGCGGCTTTCCGGTATTCGCACTACTCGCTACCGTGTGGCAGCGTATGTGATTGCTTCACTGCTGGCGGGCCTCGGCGGCATTCTGCTGGCTTCGCGTATCGGTTCTTCGCAGGTTAACGCCGGTGGCGGCTATCTGATGGATGCGGTGGCGGCGGCGTGGATTGGCCTGTCGCTGGCGGGTTCTGGTAAACCGAATGCGCTGGGAACCTTACTGGGCGCTGTGATCCTTGGTGTGCTGCAAAATGGCCTGGTGATGCTTTCCGTGCCGTACTACGCGATGGACATTATTAAAGGGTTAGTGCTGGCGGTCGCGCTGGCAATCACTTATATCCAGCGCCGCTAACGCGCTGCTCACTGTAAATCACAGGAATGATAATGAAAAAAATAACGACATCGCTGCTGGCTCTGAGCCTGCTGACCGCGGTTCCTGCTTTTGCCGCACCTACTCCGGTTCCGGCGGCTATCGCTAACCATGATGGCCCAATCCGCGTAGCGGTGATCCGTAACCTCGGTTCGGACGATAACACCACGCAATTTGTTGCCGGGGCGATTCAGGAAGGTAAGAAGCTGGGCTTTAAAGTCAGCACCTTCCTCAGCAACGGCGACGATGCGCGCTTCCAGGATTTTGTTAATCAGGCCATCAGCCAGAAATATGACGGCATTATTCTCTCCCACGGTCGCGACCCGTACTCAACCGCGCTGGTAAAACGCATTGCCGATGCAGGCATCAAAGTGGCGGTGTTTGATACGCCGGTAAACAGTGACGTCGCGGGCGTGACGGTTTCTCAGCAGGATGACGCCTCGTTGGCGAATCTCTCCATCAGCCAGCTGGCGAAAGACTTTAACGGTAAGGCCAATATCGTCAAACTATGGGTGGCGGGCTTCCCGGCGATGGAACGTCGTCAGGCCGAATTTGAAAAACTGCAAAAAACCTGGCCGGAAATCAAACAGCTGGAATCAATTGGTGCGGTCTCTTCTGACGTGCAGGGCGATACGGCGAATAAAGTTGGCGCGATTCTGGCGAAGTATCCGAAAGGCAAAATTGATGCGATCTGGGGAACCTGGGACGCGTTCAGTCAGGGTGCTTACAAAGCGCTGCAAGAGAATGGCCGTACCGAGATCAAACTGTACAGTATTGATATCTCTAACCAGGATCTGCAACTGATGCGTCAGCCGAACAGTCCGTGGGTCAGCAGCGTAGCGGTGGATACCAAACTGATTGGCGCAGTGAATATGCGTCTGATTGCCAATAAGATTGCCGGTGAATCAACGCCTGCGACTTATGAGTTTAAAGCGGCTGCACTCCCTCAATCGCTGCTCACCAGCCAGCAAGGTGCGGTGAATGTCGCGACGCTCAGTAACATCATTCCGGGCTGGGGTCAGACTGATGACTTTATTGCCCCATGGTTTGCCACTTTAGAAGCGCAGTACGCAAAGAAATAAGCTAAAAAAATGGGTCGCATAAATGCGACCCATAAAATTCCAGCAGCGGCGAGAACGCCGGCCCGGCTTGATTAAAACGCTTTTTTGGCGAAACCGGTCATCTCTTTCAGACCCATCTCACGGCCCAGCGCGGTCATCGGGTGAACCACCACAATGCCGCGTACCGCTTTCTTCAGGCCACCCATATCAGCCTGCTCTTTCTTGGTGATGGCACGGCTGAACGGTAACTGCTGCAACTTCTGCGCTTCGAGGCTGAGCTTCTGCTCACGCACGCCTTTCAGACGTTCGATCTCAGCCAACAGCTTATCTTTCTCTTTCAGCAGTTCGCCGAGTTTCTCTGCATCACCGGATTCCAGCAGCGCTGGCTCTTTGTGATTCAGGGCATCAAGCTGATCGCTCAGACGTTTAATTTCTGCTTTTTCCTGCTCTTTCATGATTGTTACCTGATAAATTGACGCTATGCGGCAAAGGATACACCAAAATTCATCTGCTCGCGGCGTTACTTTTTAAAGGCTTGTTTCATACTGATGCGGGAAATCAGTTCGGTCAGGGAAAGCACCATCGTGGAGCGCACCACTTGCAGATAGCGCTGACGTTGCATGGCGCGCAGTTCGTCATCTTCGCTGACCCAATGCGGCTGAGGCGGTAGCCCACTGACGCAATGCAGTTCGCCAAAAGGGCCGAGGATCTCATCATCAGTAAAGCGATATTCCGTGGCATCGTCGTTCAGCTCTTCCCGCAAGGCCATTAACAGTTCGCAATCTTCGTATTCGTTGCGGTTAATCACCCCAAGGCCGTAAATCAGCTTCAGGCGCACCGAGAGTTCGCCCAGCGGGCCATCGCCCAATAACAGCGGCTCGACGGCATATTTCACCGCATAATCGTCCTTGCGAAACACCTGGATAACCAGCATGTTGACCGCTTCGGCCAACAGCTCTACCGCGGCGATCAGAAAGCTTCTCACCGAACGACCGGCATTCAGGCGCTCAAGCACCCGATTTTCAAAAGCCTGCTTCTCTTCCATTATCGCCTGCATATCTGTCATTGCGCCTGAGGGCACAGCAGAGCCGTGCCCTTGCTGCCTCGCCAATTATTTTGCGGTGAGGCCGTCATAAGCCTGCACCACAGCGGCAACCACCTCACTGTTGGCATCCAGCCCGGAGACCTGCGCCAGCGTCGCCTGCGGCCCCAGCTGATCCAGCAGCGCCACCAGCTCTTGTGCCTGCGGATCCTGTTCGCTGCGGTAGTGCATCGCGGCAGCAATACCGATAACGAGGTTGTCATGCGGCAGCTGATATTCCAGCGTGCCAAGGGTCGGTTTAATCAGGCGATCGCCCGCACTTAATTTGCGCAGCGGCTGGCGGCCAACGCGCTCAACATCATCCTTCAGATACGGATTTTCAAAGCGGCCAAGGATTTTTTCGATATAGGCAGCATGTTTAGCGGCATCGAAACCATAACGTTTAATCAGAACTTCACCGCTCTCCTGCATCGCGCCCTTCACCACCTGACGCACTTTTTCATCGAGAATCGCATCGCGAATGGTCTGATGCCCCGCCAGCTGACCGAGATAGGCGGTGATGGCATGGCCGGTATTCAGGGTAAACAGTTTACGTTCGACAAATGCCATCAGATTGTCAGTTAGTTCCATGCCCGGAATATCCGGTAGCTCGCCTTTAAACTGGGTCTTATCAACAATCCATTCGCTGAAGGTCTCAACCGTGACTTCCAGGACATCGCTGCTGCCAGCCTCGGACGGCGGAACAATACGGTCGACGGCAGAATCGACAAAGCCGACATGCTGTTCAGTCCAGGCGTGATACTGTTCCGGCAGCGCTTTTAGCACGTGCTGTTTCAGCTGGCTGGTGCCGCGCACCATATTCTCACAGGCAATAATATTTAACGGGCGGACATTACCGCTATCACTGCGTTTGGCCAGTCCCTGCGCGACACTACCCGCGATGCGCTCAAGAATCTGCGGACCAACCGCCGTGGTAACGATATCAACCTCAGCAATCAGCGTGATAATCTCCTCACTGGTGCTGTTAACGGCGCTGACGCCTTTTACCGTCTCAAGCTGGGCATTTTCACCCACCACATGAACCGGATACTCGTGACGCGCATTTAGCGCATCCAGCACCGCCTGATTCACATCCGCAAAAACCAGTTCGATACCGGCATCTGCCAGCAATTTACCAATAAAGCCACGGCCAATGTTACCTGCACCAAAATGTAGAGCTTTCATATTTTTACCCATTTAAACGATCAAAGGGCCAGGCATGCCTGGCCCGAATGAGGGGCTGGGCATGCGCAGCCCCTGGGAAAGTGTTATCCGCCTGATTAATCAGACCGATTTTTTACCTGACAGCAGATCCAGAACTTCCTGCACGCTGGTGGTGGCCGCCAGCTTCTCAATCACGCTGTCATCATCCAGCGCGTTGGTCAGGCTGGTAATCACCTGAATGTGCTCATTATTACGTGCCGCGATGCCGATAACCAGACGCGCGATATCGTCCTCTTCTTCGCCAAAGCGTACACCTTGTGGATACTGGCAGAACACCACACCGGTTTTCAACACGCGATCTTTCGCTTCAACCGTGCCGTGCGGTACCGCAATCGACTCACCAAGATAAGTCGGGGTTAATTTCTCACGGTCCAGCATCGCCTGCACATATTCCGGCTCGACATAACCGCCTTTCACCAGCTGCTCACCGGCAAAGCGAATCGCCTGCTCTTTCTCTGTTGCCTGTAGACCCAGGAAAATATTGCCTTCGCCCAGTCTGAACAGATGATCCTGACCTTCGTCGAAGCTGTCATTCAGCGTGGTCATCACTTTTTCACGATGATCGGCTGACCGGTTGGCCTCAACCAGACGCGAAGTCAGGTCAGTGTACAGGCCGCTGTCGAGGAAGTTGGTCAGCGAAATATGCTGCGCATGAGGAGCCTGGCGCATCGCCCGTTCGGTCAGGTCGCGGTGAGTAATCACCAGATCGACATCGCCCGGCAGGCTGTTGATAGCGCTATTGGTCACGGAAATATTGCTCAGACCGGCGTCGTTGACTTTCTTACGCAGCACGCCAGCACCCATCGCGCTGGAACCCATACCGGCGTCGCAGGCAACGATGATTTTATGCACGTGGCTCAGGTCGCTGTTCAGACCATCAGCTGCGGCAACGGCGGTGCCGTGCTGGCCTTTGGACTG
>NZ_JRXE01000005.1:32350-42224 GCF_001267535.1 Winslowiella iniecta
TGACTTTGCTGGTTTTCAGCAGAATCGCGGAAACCACAAAGGAGACGGCAAAGGCGGCAACAATCGCCGCGATATTGGCGAAGTAGGCACCTTTTGGCGTCATCGCCAGTACCGCCAGGATAGAGCCGGGTGAAGCCGGAGAAACCAGACCGCCGTTCAGCAACGTCAGGGTAAAGACGCCGGTTGCACCACCAAGAATAACGGCGAGAATCAGACGTGGATTCATCAGCACATAAGGGAAGTAAATTTCGTGAATGCCGCCGAGGAAGTGAATAATCGCCGCACCGCCCGCAGATTGTTTGGCATTACCGCGACCAAAGAACATATACGCCATCAGTACGCCCATCCCCGGGCCTGGGTTGGCTTCGATCAGGAAGAAGATCGATTTACCCGCTTCACTTGCCTGCTGGATACCCAGTGGCGAGAAGATACCGTGGTTAATCGCATTGTTGAGGAACAGGATTTTCGCTGGCTCAACAAAGATTGAGGTCAGTGGCAGCAGATTATTCTGCACCATCAGGTTTACACCGGCGGCGAGGATATGCGACAGACCCTGAACCAGTGGACCGATTGCCAGAAACGCCAGAATGGCCAACAACATACCGATAATACCGGCAGAGAAGTTGTTAACCAGCATTTCAAAGCCGCTTTTAATTTTACCGTCAACCATACGGTCGAAGGATTTGATGGCCCAGCCGCCCAGTGGGCCAGCAATCATTGCGCCGAGGAACATCGGCATATCGGCACCGACAATCACACCCATGGTGGTGATGGCACCGACCACGCCACCGCGATCGCCGCCGACCAGGCGGCCACCGGTATAACCGATCAGCAATGGCAGCAAATAAGTAATCATCGGGCCAACCAGCTTGGCCAGCGTTTCGTTTGGCAACCAGCCGGTCGGAATAAACAGCGCAGTGATGATACCCCAGGCGATAAACGCCCCGATATTTGGCATCACCATATTGCTCAGAAAGCGACCAAAGCTCTGAACTTTGATCTTGATATCTGATGAGGACATAAAACACACCCCTTATTGTTACGCGCTGACAAATAAGAGAGCGCGTTGATTTTTGTATGAGACATTCCGGCGGGGAGCCGACTACACCATTACTGTATGCAGGCGGACTCTAGCACGCCAATATGACGCTGCGTAGTGAGTGAAAAAAGTGTGATGCTCATCACGCTAATGAAGGGGCTTTAGGGGGGATTTAAGTGATATAGATCACATAATTACCGTGTAAAAAAAGGACGATGGCGAATATCTGGCCTGAAATGGCTAATAAATGTGATGTGTATCACGAAATAAGGCTGGGGATTTATATTTGAATTGTGATGAATATCACAATTTATTTTTGGGCTGAAATGCGCCAACTCACCGTTTGCTGCGCAGATAAATTGACCAAAAGCCATAATGTAAGAAAGTTACGGCAATCCTTTTCCTTTTAAGAAAAGAATTGCCGGATAACAAAGGCTAAGTGTTTACTGGAAACCACCCTGCACGGCACTTTTCGCCTGGTCCAGCGCCTGCGTTTTCGACGACAAATTGCTCATAATCGTGTTGTACTGCGCGGCCTGATCGCGGGTAGCAAACTGCACACCATTATTATTAAAGGTGACGCTGGTTCCCTGCTGTTGCAGGAAGTCACCCGCTTGCAGTACATCCTGACTTAGCGACTGAAGAGCCGGTAATAAAGGAATCAGTGAATTAGCTGGCTGCGTGACCACTTTGTTATACACGTTGTCATAGACCGTTTTTAAATCATCCGGTTGCTTCAGCGTCGCCTTGCTGCTGTCTGCCTGGCTTTTGGCACTCTGAATCTGCTGCGCCAGCACATTCAGCGAACCACTGGCCTGGCGCAAACTATTGCGGCGGGTCAGATAATCCTGCGGTACGCGAATCATCTGAAGCTCATCAACCACCGGTTTTAACCCGTTATCAACTGCTTTATTCACCTGCTGCGAAAAGCCATAAATAATGGCGTAATCACTGGCGTAGTTACCCATTTTCTGTTTCTGATCTTCGCTTAACGCGGGCAGATGTTCGCCGCTGCGCATCACGGTGTTTTGGAGAAAATCGATAAACGCTTTACGCTGATCCGGCTCTTTATCGCCGCAGCCGGTCAGTTGAAAGACAATAAACAGTGCCGCCAGTGGCACCCATACGCGGGCCCAGACACGGGAGATTCCTGCCGCCATAAACAAACTCCTGTCATTGAGAAGGGTTAACTACCTGATAACGCTTAGCAAGATGTCGAGCCTAAAGGATAGTCTAATGTGTCTGCGCTGAATACCTTTATAACGGGCTTTCTTCGCGTGCAAAGGCCATTTTCTTCGAATAAATAATAAGATCGCATTAAATTAAACACTAATAATGATTTGTGAGATCGATCTGATTAAAAAGAAATAACCGATTTTATTTTTTAACTTTATTTCTGATGTGATAGCGTAATCGAAAATAACTCAAGGAGTGAGTATGATGACTTTAGCAAAAGGCCAGTCGCGACTACTTACCATAGGTGAGATATCGTTAGCTCGATCAGTATTTCGTAATGGGGTTGATTATAGTCGGGAAAGGGTTTATCACCGCAGTTATTTTCCATTTGATCTTCAAATGGATGAAGTAGCGATGGCCCCTAACGGTAATATCTATTTTATGACGATGCTTTACAGAGATGACTTTTCTCATGAGGCACCTCGAGAGAAACATCTTTTTATCCACGAAATGGCTCATGTCTGGCAATATCAGATGGGAGTTAATGTCAGAATGCGAGGGGTATTTAGTGGCTTAGTTTCTTATAAATACAGTTTGCCACACTATAAAACTTTGCGAGACTATAGTCTGGAATAACAGGCCTCAATTATTGCTGATTATTATTATATTACACGATTTGGTTTGAATGGTTTTGCACAGCGTAAAAATTTCATCGGCATTATTGGGCCTGATTTTCGACAACTTTATGAAGATACTCTTGTCTACTTTCTTAAAGATGCTAAAGAGGTTAAAAGTTTAAGATGAGGCATTGTATCCGATTTATATTTATAGTGTCAGTGACGGTATTATTAAGTGCGTGTCTGTTTCATCGTCAAATGTCATGGTCTATGGAGGTTAAAATGGTTAATAATGCGCCATGCTTCATTATTCCTGAAGACATTAAAACACGCAGGCATCAAATGGTTAACAATGGTTTAATGATATCCAGGTTGATTAATGGGAGTTATGAAACGGTCTGGGTTGCACCGATAATGGCAAGGTCAAACTACTTTCCTGTTATTCTGGATCAGTGCTTAGTCAACGTGTTTGATGACTGGCAGGAAAGACAATATGCAATAGATACTGGGATCTGGTTTGATAATGAGATAGAGCAGCGACTTTATCATGCTGAGTTTCTATTGCTTCGCGATCCTGAAACACAGCAACTCAATTTATCTGAGCGGAAAATGTTAAGATGAAACCGCTCTATCGTCCATTTGTCGTAATGATATTAGTTATATTACTAACCGGTTGTTTTTACTTTCATCGTCCATGGTTTTATCCACTCAAGATAAAAATGGTTGATAACTTACCCTGTTTTACCATTCCTGGCGATCGTGCGATAAGGCAACATAACCCAATGCATGAAGGTTTTATTTTGGAAAAGGTTATCAATTAGCATTATGAAAGAATTTGGGCCACGCCGGGCAAGCCGAATAATGCTCCCCTGCCTGTTAAGTTCAATGAGTGCCTGCCTGTTGGTTTTGATGATTGGCAAGAAGGTCGTTACACCCTTTCTAACGGAGTCTGGTTCGATAACGGGATAGATAAGCGCTATTATCAGGTTGGATTTACCCTGATACGCGATCCTCTTTCAAATAAACTGGCATTAATGGATGTCAAATAATCAATGTAAGTTATTAAAAGGATAATGACCGAGTGTATTTCCAGGGTATGACACCCAAAATCTATCAGAATTATTTGGGTGCTACCTTATCAGGCGGATTAGCAGGATGTCTTTTCCATCGCCCGGAAATATCACTGGGTGACCAAACGTAAAAGGGGGCAGTTTTCACTGCCCCCAACAGGCTTAAAATACTAATGCCTGCCCATCCTTACGGCTTTCCGTTGCGGCGATATAGAAACCCTGCGGATCGCGTACAATCGCCTGCGCACCACCAAAGTTATAGGTTTGCAGTGGATCTTCCAGCACTATCTTGTGGCCCATGGCGCGCAAGGTTGCCAGCGTATTGCGATCCATTGAGGGTTCCACAATCACTTCACGACCCGCCACCACTCGCCAGCGCGGTGCATCAATCGCCGCCTGAGGATTCTGTTTATGCAGCATAATACGCAGCACCATCTGCAAATGCCCCTGCGCCTGCATCGGTCCACCCATCACCCCAAACGACATCAATGGCTGACCGTCGCCATCCAGCGCAAAGGCCGGAATAATGGTGGTAAATGCGCGCTTATTACCCGCCACCACGTTCGGATGTGCTTTATCCAGCACAAAGCCTGCGCCGCGATTTTGCAGGCTGATGCCGGTGCCGGGTACCACGACGCCAGAGCCGAAACCCATATAGTTCGACTGGATAAAGGACACCATCATGCCGTCGGCGTCGGCGGTAGAGAGATACACCGTACCGCTCTGGGTCGGTGCGCCGAAGGTGAAATCGCCAGCCTGTTTCGCATCAATCAGCGCGGCACGACTTTTCAGGTATTCATCGCTCAGCAGATGTTTGGCGGCAAACTCCATATGGTCTTCATCGGCGATATAGCGCTCCAGATCTACCAGCGCCAACTTCATCGCCTCTATCGACAGATGCAGCCATTCAACCGAATCAGGTTGATAGCGGCCAATATCCCAGTGCTCAAGAATGCCAAGGGCAATCAGCGTTGCGATGCCCTGACCGTTAGGAGGAAGTTCATGTACCGAGCCGCCAGCAAACGGGCGCGACAGCAGCTCTACCCACTCAGCCTGATGGTTTTTCAGATCGTCGATAGTCAGTGCAGCATTATGCTCACGGGCGAAGGCGGCAATTTTTTCCGCCAGTTCGCCACGATAGAAGGCTTCGCCGTTGGTGGCGGCAATTTTTTCCAGCGTGTCGGCCTGGTCAGGATTGCGGAACAGCTCACCCGTGCGCGGCGGTCGGCCCTGCGGGGCAAAACAGGCGCTGAATCCCGGCTGATCGCGCAGCTTGTTATAGCCGCGCTGCCACAGTTCGCCAATCAATGGCGAGACCGGAAAACCGTTGCGTGCATAGTCGATAGCCGGCTGGGCGAGGGTCGTCAGCGGCAGAGTGCCGAAACGTTCGGCCAGCTCGACCCAGGCAGAAACTGCGCCTGGCACCGTGACCGCATCCCAGCCGGTTTCTGGCATGGCGGCTAAATGGGCAAACGTCTCGTGTTTCCACGCGGCAGGCGCACGGCCCGACGCGTTCAGGCCATGCAGCTGTTTGCCATCCCAGATAATGGCAAAAGCATCACTGCCGATACCGTTACCGGTCGGTTCAACCACGGTCAGGGCGATGGCGGTAGCAATCGCGGCATCCACCGCGTTACCACCCTGTTGCAATATACGCAGCCCGGCCTGTGCGGCCAGCGGCTGCGAGGTGGCAACGGCGTTGCGACCCATCATTGGTGCACGCCAGGAGGGATACCCGACGTTAAAATCTATTTCTCCACTCATCGCTATTCCTTAATCATCAGTCGTTGCGCGGATCGAGCGCGTCGCGCAGTCCGTCTCCCAGCAGATTGAATCCCTGCACGGTGAGAAAAATGGCTATCCCTGGAAAAATGGACATCCAGGGAGCCTGTTCCAGATACCCTTTGGCCGTGTTCAGCATTGCACCCCACGACGGGTCGGGCGGTTGCTGACCCAGGCCAAGGAATGACAGGCTGGCTTCGGTAATAATCGCCGAAGCAATCGCCAGCGTGGCCTGTACCAGGATCGGTGACATCACGTTGGGCAGTACGTAGCGCAGCACAATCCAGCGGTCGGGCAGGCCGATTGCCCGTGCACCGTCGATATACTCTTCATTGCGAATGGCAATCACCTGACCGCGGGTCAGGCGGGCAAAAATCGGCATTGCCGACAAACCGATAGCAATCATTGCATTGCCGAGGCTGGGGCCGAGAAAGGCACCCAGCGCAATCGCCAGAATCAGAAACGGGCAGGCCAGCAGTGCTTCAATAACGCGCGAAATCACGCCGTCCCAGATGCCCTGCCAGTAACCGGCGATTAGGCCAAGCGGCACGCCAATCAGGATGGCAATCATCACCGAAATACAGCCCGCCAGCAGCGAGGTGCGCGCCCCCCAAATCATGCGCGATAAAATATCGCGCCCCAGCTCATCGCTACCCAGCCAGTACAACTCTGACGGTGGTTTTCGTACCGCCATAAAGTTGGCTTTGACGGGGTCGAACGGTGCCAGCCACGGTGCCAACAGCGCGATAGCGACAAACAGCAACACAATTACCGCGCCAAGCATCGCGCTTTTATTGGCGAGAAATTTTTTCAGTACCCGATTACCCGGTTTGCGCAGCGGCGCGGCCGCGCCAGACACCAATACTTCACTCATGGTCAGCCTCGCATTTTGGGGTTAATCAGCACGTAGAGCACATCGGCCAGCAGATTGAGCAACAAAAAACCGATCGCCACCACCAGTACCACACCCTGCACCACCGCATAATCACGGTTAAATACTGAGTCGACGATCATCTTGCCAAAGCCGGGCAGGGTGAATACCTGTTCGGTCAGCACCGCACCCCCTAACAATTCGCCAAACAGCAGGGTCGTCAGAGTAATCACCGGCACCAGCGCATTGCGAAACGCGTGTTTGAGGATCACCCGTTTTGGCAACAGTCCTTTGGCACGCGCGGTGCGGATATAATCGGCTTTCAACACCGCAATCATTGCCGCACGGGTATGACGCATCAGCGTGGCCGCCAGCCCGGTGCCAAGCACCAGCGCGGGCAGCAGCAGCGTTTTAATATTCTGTGGAATACTTTCACTGAGCGGTACATAGCCAGAGGCGGGCAGCCACTGTAAATGAACCGAAAACAGTAAAATCAACAGAATTCCCAGCCAGAAATGCGGCACGGATATGCCGGATAGCGCGACAAAGTTAGTGGTGTGGTCGACCCAACTGTCTTTACGCACTGCGGCGATAATCCCCATACTGATGCCAATCAGCAGCGCAAAAATCATCGCCAGCAGCGACAACTCCAGCGTGACCGGCAACTTACTGGCAATCAGTTGGGTTACCGGTTCTTTGGTGCGCAGCGACATACCTAAATCGCCACGCAGCGCATTACTGATCCAGTGAAAATACTGTGCCGGAATCGGATCATTGAGGTGATATTCGTCGCGCAGTTGCGCAATCACCGCCGGATCGCGCTCTTCGCCCGCCATTGCCAGTACCGGATCGCCGGGCAGCAACTTCTGTAGCGAGAACACCATAATGCTCACCAGCAACAGTGTCGGAATAGCCAGCAGCAGGCGCTTACAGATCAATTCAACCATCAGTGCTCCTCCGGCCTCCCTCAGGGTGCCATCTTCACGCCAGCAAGACGCACCAGACCATCTGGCCAGGCTTTAAAGCCTTCCAGTTTTTTGTTCATGCCAAAGATGCGTGGTTCAAAGTAGAGATAAGCGATCGGCATATCGGTTTGCAGCTGTTTGACCACTTTGTCATACAGCGCCTGACGCACCGCCTGATCGTTGGTCTGGCGTGCTTCCGTCAGCCAACTGTCGACCTGCGGGTTGCTGTAATGGCCGTCGTTCAGCGTGCCTTTGCTGTTGATAAATGAGAAGATGCTGCCGTCCGGATCCGGTCGCCCTGACCAGCCGGAGAGGCTGAGCTGGAATTCTCCATTCTGCTGGCGATCGAGCAGGGTGGCGAACTCGCTCATCTGCAGATTGACATTAAAACCGGCTTCGCTGGCCATCGCCTGAATCACCTGGCCGACCTGTTGCGATGTCGGATTATTAGTCACCAGCAGTTTGACGTTAAGCGGAGGGGTTATGCCGGCCGCCGCCAGTAACGCTTTCGCTTTTTCCACATCACGCGCCGCGATCGGCAGCTTGACGTGATACGGGCTGACGGTAGAGAACGCCTGATTAGCCGGCGTATATAATCCGTCAAAAGCCACCTGATTCAGCGCGTCGCGATCAATGGCCAGCGAGAAGGCTTCACGCACGCGCGCATCTTTGGCAAACGGGTTATTGGGATCGACTTTGCCGTTAGCGATATTAAAAGTGATGCCCTGATAGCCAAGACCGGTCACTTTCGCCAGGCTTAGTTTGGCATCGCCCTCGACGGTTTTTACGTCACTGGCGGCAATCCCTTCTGTCAGATCGAGATCGCCGGAACGTAAGTTGGCCAGACGTACCGAAGCATCAGGAATCGGCAGGAAAATCACCTTATCGAAGTGGTAGGCGGACTTATTCCAGTAATTATCGAAACGCTTCAGAACGATGCGGTCCTGTTGCACACGGCTGTCAAACTGATAAGGGCCGGAACAGACCGGGTGAGTGGTGAAATCCGCTTTGGCAGCGGCTTTCGGTGCCAGCATGGCACCGGCGCGGTCAGTCAGCTGGCTGAGCAGCGCGGCATCAGCGGTTTTCAGGTGAAATATCACCTGGTAAGGCGCTTTGACTTCAACAGACTCAATCGACGAGATTTCGCTTTTACGCACCGAACCCGGCAGGGTTAATGCGCGTTCGATATTGAATTTCACCGCTTCGGCGTCAAATTTTTCGCCGTCATGGAAGGTCACACCCTGGCGCAGATTCATGGTGAGCGTTTTACCGTCATCGCTCCACGCCCAGTCGGTTGCCAGGCCGGGAATCACCTGCAGATGTTCATCGACATCGACCAGTCGATCACACATGGCAGCAAACACGAAACGACCGTAATAGGTACGCGCCAGATGCGGATCAAGCATATCCGGATCGGCTCCTAACCCAATACGTAGCGTACTTTCAGCTTGTGACGGAACGCTGGCTCCCATCAACATCAGACCGCCAAGCGCGGCCAAAAACGTCTTACGAACTTTCATCGCTTCACTTCTCCAGAGGGTTTTATTGTTTTTGCCTGGCAGCCTGATCGAACAGCGCACGGCGACGTAAAAAGGCAGGTGACGGTGGGGCAATTTCAATCACGCTGCGATCGCGATTGATCTCCTGCCAGCGATGGCAGGCAACCTGGCGACCGCCGGGCAAGATCTGATTGATCGGTTCAAGCTGACGGCACTCATCGCGCACATGCGGGCAGCGGGTATGAAAGCGGCAGCCGCTGGGCGGTGCGGCCGGATTGGGCAGATCGCCCTGTAGCATCGGAATCTGACGCTCAACGCCGGGCTGAAGCTGAGGTGCAGAGGCAATCAGCGCCTGGGTATAGGGGTGCAGCGGCGCATCAAAAATCTCATCGACGCTGGCCAGCTCAACAATCTGGCCGAGATACATCACCGCCACACGATCACTCATATGGCGAATCACCGCCAGACCGTGCGCGACAATCACCATCGTCAGGCCAAACTGGGCTTTCAGGCTCTCCAGCAGATTCACCACTTGCGCCTGTACCGAGACATCCAGCGCGGAGACCGGCTCGTCACCCAGCAGCAGTTTCGGACCGGAGGCCAGCGCGCGGGCAATGCCGATGCGCTGGCGCTGACCGCCAGAAAATTCGTGGGGATAGCGTTGCGACCACGCGGCAGGCAGGCCCACCGTGCGCAGTAATTCATGAACCTTCTCTTTACGCTGCTGACGTGACAGCGATTCATGCAGCCATACCGGTTCGCCCACGATATTTTCGACCGTCATACGCGGATTCAGCGAAGCAAAGGGATCCTGGAAAATAATTTGTAGCTCGCGGCGTAGCTGGTTCAGGCGGG
>NZ_JRXE01000005.1:42276-66199 GCF_001267535.1 Winslowiella iniecta
CTACGTTTAAACAACGCCGGTGGGCCAGCAAAGGTTTTGGTTAAATCGATACATTCAAGGATTGGCGTAGTCATGCGAAAGCTTCCTGAGTGACATGCTCTTCCAACGGCGCGCGAAAGCAGGCGACCTGGTGCTGCGCGTTAATGGCATGCAGCGGCGGTTTATGCTGGTGGCAACGCGTTTCGGCAAAGGGGCAGCGGGTAGCGAAACGGCAGCCAGCCGGCATCTGCTCCGGGAGTGGCACACTGCCGGGAATGGTCGCCAGCGCCGCGCTGCGTGCACCGAGGCTGGGTATCGACCCCATCAAGCCAATGGTGTAAGGATGTTGTGGGTCGTTAAAAATCTCGCTAACTTCGCCGCTTTCTACCACTTGTCCGGCATACATCACGGCCACTCGCTGTGCCACTTCGGCCACGACGCCTAAATCGTGAGTGATCATCAGCACTGCCGTGCCGGTATCCTGTTTCAGGGTGTTGAGCAGCGCGAGGATTTGCGCCTGAATGGTGACGTCCAGCGCGGTAGTGGGTTCATCGGCAATCAGCAGTTGCGGCTGGTTAATTAACGCCATCGCAATCATCACGCGCTGACGCATCCCGCCGGAAAGCTGGTGCGGATATGCTTTCAGCCGCATTTCTGCCGCCGGAATTTGCACTTTTTCAAGAATCTCCCGCGCGGCCTGCATCGCTTCGCGGCGACTGCAATCGCGATGGCGCATCACCGCCTCACTGAGCTGGTCGCCGAGAGTGAAGGCAGGATTGAGCGAGGTCATCGGTTCCTGAAAAATCATTGCCAGCTGATTGCCGCGCAGATCGGCATAATCACGTGCGCTGAGCCGCTGCAGGTCATGCTGATTGAAATGCATTTCGCCGCGATTGATCCGTGCGCTGCCGGGCAGCAGTCCCATCAGCGCCAGCGAGGTAATGCTTTTGCCGCATCCTGATTCGCCGACCAACGCCAGCGTCTCACCGGCGTGCAAGGTCAGTGAAATGCTGTCGAGCACCGTGACCGGCGAGCCACTAAATTGCACATCGAGATTACGCAGGCTTAGCACCGGTAAACGGGCAGCAGAACTCGTCATAATGGTTCCTCATCGCCAAAATTAATGGCCTCAATCAGCGCTTGTTGTAGCGCCAACAGATGTTCGCGCATTGCCGTTGCCGCTTCGGCCGGTTGTCGTGCGGCGATATGTTTAACCAGCCGGTGATGATGGTCGTCGTAGTTGTCCAGTCGTGCCGGGGTGCGCGCCTGCACGCGCAGATGTTGCCAGGCAGGCTCACGCCGCACCGCATCAACCGCATCAAACAGGCCCAGCATCAGCCGGTTACCTGCCGCTTCAGCAATGGCGCGGTGAAAGGCGCTGTCCCACAGTTCATGTTCATCACCATCACTGAGCGAAAGATGATTCATGCGCTCCTGCAAACGCTGCATTAGCGCAATTTGCTCTTTGCTGGCGCGTATCGCCGCCAGGCGGGCCAGGCCAGGCTCCAGCTGAAGGCGGGCTTCCATCACTTCCACCAGGTTCGATTGCTGTGGCAGATCCTGGAGCGCCAGTGGCTGTACCGGCGCGGCCGGGCCGACATAAGTCCCTTTACCCTGCTTACGCCAGATGCGCCCCTCTTCTTCCAGCACATCCAGCGCACGACGGATTTCACGTCGTCCAACGGCAAAGCGTTCTGCCAGCTCGCGTTCGGTCGGCAAGGCTAAGTCGGGATGAGCGTCATGTTGCTGAATTAATTGACGAAGCTTTTCCAGCGCGGAACTGGAGTTTGCTGCTGTTTCTGGCGTATCACCCATAATTGGTTCGCTTATCTTTTCATCAGAAAAAGTGTTGTTATGGCGATTATTCAGAGGTTTAGATTATGAATCGCACAATCATGTTGATTAAAGCGTAGGCAAGAACCGAACCAATAATTAATTGGTTCAAAATGCAGCGAAGATAAATTTTTCAGGTGTATGATATATAAGGGTATTTATTTTTCTTCGGGTTGAGGAAAAAGAACTGGCAAGAGTTGGTGCGAGGGAACATCACTGAGTGCGTTGCGCCATCATGGTGCATTTATGCCCCTTTAAGGTGCAGTGAAACCGTCGTAGCAGGCGGGACAACGGTTGCTGCTCAATAAGACTTCAGGCTCATAAAGCAAGTTTGAAAAATAGTCAAAAAAGGGGGCGCAAAACATTGCGCTTCAACTAATACTTACCGTTCTGGTGGATTTCTGAACTGACCTGACGCCTTTTTCAGTTGTTGCCTGCCAGTTTTGAGCGCCTCGGATTTTTGGCACTCTTCCTCTGTCCTGATCATGTCATTTCATTGCGAGTTGTAAGGAGTTCTCGATGGAAAATAAAGATCCAATGTTTGAATTGTTGAGTAGCCTTGAACACATTGTATTAGCTCGTGAAGTGGTTAACCTTGCTCCTGCTTTGCAGGTTCAACCTGTCGCCATGCCGGAGCCGCAGCGACTGCGGGAAATTACCGGTATGCAGGTTGATGAATTTGCCCGTGTAATGGGCGTGAGTATTTCTTCAGTGAAAAGTTGGGAAGCAAAGCGCACCAGGCCATCTGGCTCGGCGCAGAAACTGATGCAGTTGCTCCATTCGAATCCCACTCTTGGTCGACAATTGTTAGATTAAGATGATGTTAAAACCCGCTTCTGGCGGGTTTATTGTTTCTGTAGCCGCCAGGCGGGCAGGTTGAAGTTGTGTTTTTTTCTATGAACTTGAATTTATTCATCCTACTTAATCGATCCTGAGCAGCCGATTGTTTTACCGGCCAGGCGCTTTTTCGTTGTTGCCCGCTTTTATCTGATTCATCAAAGGGAGAGTTAACGACATGGACCTTAATCAGTTAAAGACTTTTGTCACGGTAGCAGAAACATCGAGTTTAACGCGTGCTGCCAGCCTGCTTTTTCTTAGTCAGCCGGCTGTTAGTGCGCATATAAAATCCCTGGAAAGTGAATTTAAGGTTCGCCTGTTTAATCGAAATCCCAGAGGCATGGAACTGACAGCTGGGGGGATTGTGATGTGTGATGAAGCGCGTGTCGCTCTGACGGCGGCCAGGAACTGTATACAAAAAGCGCGTTCCTTAAATAATGTCGGCACCTGCACATTGGGAACCATTTCCGTGCCCGTGATTCTGAACCTGCCTGGTGTGCTGTCTGAACTTCGCCAGCGTCATCAGAATGTGAACCTGACCATTCGTCAGAATATTTCCGGGCATATTATTGACGCTGTTGTCAGTGGCGAAATGGACGCCGGGTTTGTGATTGGTGATTTCACTGAGAAAAACCTGGGGGTTATGCCAATTTTACCGATTACACTTTGCATCGTTGGGCCATGGGCGTGGCGCAGTAAGATTCAGGCTGCGGAGTGGGGAGATCTTCAGACATTCCCCTGGGTCTCAACGCCGGAAAAATGCTCCTTCTCAACTATCACCCGGCAGTTTTTTGAACGCAATAACGCAACATTTACCCCGTCCATGGTCGCTGATCAGGAGAGAACACTGACCGAGCTGGTCTGCCTTGAAATGGGGTTGACGTTGATGCGTGAGGATCTTGCTCTGACACTACAGGATTGTGAGCAGCTCTGTATCTGGCCTGAAGCGAAAACTGTGAGTCAGCTTTGCTTTATCTGGGCCAGGAGCAGAGAGTCTTCACCGGTCGTTATGGCATTGATTGAATCGGTGAAGGCGCTCTGGAAGCATTAGGGGTCAGAGCTGGCTGACAGTTATAGCCAGTTTAGCTTGAGCCAGTTTGCGCTGGTTCAGGTTGTTCAAAATCAGTGCTGTTGCCGTGATGCCTGCACCCACTAACTGAATTGATGATGGTACAACCCCACTCAGCGCGGACACAATAAAAGCGGTCACAGGTACCACGTCCATAAAGAGCACGCCGTTAGTTGGAGTAATGATTTTATTCCCAACGTTCCAGCAAAGAACAGCCATCAAACCTGCGACGATAGCCATATAAAACAAATGTGGTATCACAGCGCCAACTGCTGAAAGAGTGGGTGCAGCGATGTTGCCTGTCAGCATCAGTATCATATCAATGGTGACGACACTCATCATACCTGTCAGCGTAGTCATTGTGGTGTAACGCACTGGACTCCAGTGAGGGAAATAACTCCCACCGACAGTGTATAATACCCAGCATAATGCGCCGGTGATCAACAATAGATTTGCTGTCATATTTAATGGCGAGTTCACAACCTCAGTGGCATTACCATTAGTGATCACCAGCAATACACCTGCAAATGACATGAGAATAAATCCGAATGTGCTGGCGTGCGGACGGCTTTTTTTTAACAACCATACCGTCAATAAACCTGACATTGGCATTGTCGCCATCATGATGGATGCGGTCAGAGCACCAGCAGGACCTGCCATTTGTTGCCCGAGAAAAACCAAAAAGCCAAAACCGGCAAACCCCAGGGTGCCAAACAACCAGGCTAACACCCAACGTTCTCCTTGCAAATTGAACCCTTTTTTTCCTTCCATGCACAGGAGAATAAGAGAAAAGGCCAGCCCGGCAATGCCATAGCGTATTGTTGTAAAATTAAATGGGTCAATATACTGCAATGCATCGGTCATCACCGGAAACATTACTCCCCAAGAGAGTGTCGCTAACAAGCAGCAAATCAGACCTTTTGAATAGCTGTGATTCATGACCATCATCCTTAAATTAGAACGTTCCAATGTATTGGCACCATCACTGATGCAGTTAACTATTTCACTATCCGTTTGGGATGGATATTGGTAAATTTTTATATCACTATCAACTATCCTGATATCTGTAGAGTAGTTAGCAAAGTCGAAGATTACATTCCCACAAACTCAGTAAAACGAACCTTGCCGCTGGGGCTATAAGGGATTTTATCAACCCTTTTGGTTTTGATGTTTTTAATATGATGCTTTTTAAAATTTCGCTCAATTTTTCTTATAATTCCTTGTGCTTTATCTCCATTTTTGGTGCTGAAAATACATTTAATGGCGATCTCTCCATTCTCTATGACTGAAATAACTGCAACATCAGAAATGCAGGCAATGTCACGGATATCTTCCTCTATGCTATACAGGTCATAAAGGATGTTAGTATCAGCATTGCGGCTCATCAAAAAGAGCCTGCCTTCTCTGTCCAGGTGGCCACGATCCGCCATTAAAAAATATCGGACACCATCAATAACATGGAAAGGGCATAAACCATCACTGTATTCATCCATCAGCATATAGCTAGCAATAGCGACCCGACCATTAATTCCAGCTTCTACCGATTGAAAGTTATTATCAAGGATGACAACCTGATTTCCATCAAAAGCTCTGCCGACACTTTGCGGGTAACGGATCATATCTTCTGGTTCAGACAGAACATTAACCCCAGTCTCTGTGCAACCATAATATTCATAAAATACAGGGCCAAATACATTCATCGCCGCATGCTTGTTTTTAACAGAAAAAAAGCTGCCCCCAACGAGAATCCAGCGAAGATGGAATTGATGACCTCCGTTATCAACAAGATCGGTCAGTTTACGCACTAAATTGGGAGTCATAACGCTTGCTGTTATATTATTTTGTATAAGGGCTGTGACGATCTCGTCATTATCATCCTGGTCTACAAGATAAATCGGACTTCCCAGGCTCATGAACATCCTTGCCCAACTATTACCTGCGGCATGGTACAGTGGTATGATAAGCAGGAATCCATCGTCATTTCCGAAACCATATCGTTCACGAAACCAGGAAAAGCGTCGCGCATCAAATGATTGGTAGCGTAGTGCTATTTTGGGGAGAGTACTGGTTCCTGATGTCAATGAAACCCCCCGAAATGGTGGGAAAATATAGTCTTTCAGTAACATATCTGTATCGGGCGTATGAGATTCACCCATGCGCTGGACTATCGGAGCTGTTAGCGTATCTATGGCCAACATGGTACTCACTGTGACCTGCAACAGGTTTAATTCTTCTGCTGAATACAGGTTATACGAAACGAGTAACATGTCCGGGCTAATATTTTTGATCAAGGTAGTTAGCGTCTCAACAGGCAGTGAATAATCGAGGCCATTGACCGGAATACCCAATGTAGTAAAGGCTGCAAGCCAACAAATAACATCTGCATTATTTTTTGATAAATAGCAGGCTGAACGCAATTGTTCATTATTATACATTTTTTTCAAAAATGCCACGTGCGACGTTGCTCGACTAAGGATTTGTTGCCACGTATAACGTATTCCTTTATCAATGAGGCAAGTGTTGCTACTGTGATATGAGGCAATTTCTTTTAATTTATCTAAAGTAATCACTGTATTATTCCCTTGCCCGGTCTTCTGAACAGGCTGTTATATCAGGCAGAAATAACAAGCATGCCGCTATCTTCATATTGTTTTATTTTCTGTGTGATTTCTGCATTTATCTTATCACCTGGGAAAACGATAGGTACACCGGGTGGATAAGGAATGATAAAAGTTTTGGATATGCTATTGATTTTGATATCTCTGTTAATAACACTGGGCTGGCTTATTAAAACTAATGCGCGGGTTAATGCGCCGACTGCCTCTTTATTAATGCCAATATGAAAGCTAAGCAAAAGATGATTGCTCAATATTCTTTTGACAAATATATTCTCTCTCAATAATTTATCTTTGATTACGGAGCTGTCACCTAAACTCGTTACATTTAACATGACTTTCGTTGGGTCGTGGTGAATATGCCAGTGGTCCTGAAATACTTCACTTTCCGCATGCAGCAAAGCAAGCTCAGGCTCTGAATTTATCTCCTCCTTAAATGTATTAACTAACGCTCTGGAATATGAAGCCATTTCATTGCCATACTGACGCATATATGCTTGCGCCAGATCCAGAGACGCGAGAATGGCATAGTTTGGTGATGTTGTATGTATTCTGAATTTTGCCACTTCGATTTTATAAGGTAACTCTTTTCCTCCTTTACAATGAATCAACGATGCCTGACGAAGGCAAAAAAGAGACTTATGTGCAGACTGTGTACACACAACTTCCAGATTAGGGTACTCTTCAATAATAGAGTCAATATTCATTACCGTATAAGGTCGCGTATCATCACTAAAATAATTGAGACTTCCCCATGCTTCATCGATAAAAAATTTTCTCGTCTTCACGCCAGCCTTCAAGAGATGTAAGAGTACAGCTGGAATATCATAAATGAGACCTTCATAGGATTGCGCTGTCAAAATAATAAGATCATATCCTGCTTCCTCAGATTGCTTACTCAACACTTTGTTAGTCAATTTCTCAATTGACCAGGCTGTGAGCTGCCCGTCTTCAGCGATAAGATCAGGGCAAAGATAATCCACATTCGCACCCAGGGCTTGACTATGACTATGAAAATGAACTGACTGATGGCAGTTCTTATCGATAAGGATTTCGTCTTCCTTATCATATAATGCAGTAATGGCGATCTGATTGGCTACACTGGTGCCACCGGTAATATAGAATGAACGGTCGGCATTGTAGATCTGCGCGGTGAGTTTTTGCGACTCCCTTATGACCCCTTTAGGGAAAAAGAAATTATCGAAAGCCTCATCTGTAATAGTGGATTCTAAAAAAACATCCTCCTTTCCACAAAAGGGAAGAATATCACTATGACCAAAGCTGGAAATGGGCAATGCATGAAATGAATATATTTCCTTTTGACAAATAGTTTTTAATAAATCGAATAAGGGCGTTCCTTCCTGGTTGAGTTTAATCAGGTCACTTTGCATTTTATTTTCCTCAGAGGAAATGAATGTATGAACCTGAATATGCTCCACATAAAGAAAATTTGTAATTCATGAATTTTGATGTAGTTATCAATCTGTCTGATAAGCCCATTTACCTGTACTATTTAAAATGAGATTGATTGTTAAATATAATGGTTTTAGATTTGAAATGATCCCCGTGGATAAACCGCAAAGCCGGCTACAGCGTTATCGCTTAACGCAAGCCGGCTTGCAGCAGTTAACTTAACAGGCGTGGCGATTGCCACACTGGCACTATACGTAACGTGCCGCCTGTCGGGTAAACCAGTCAGCGGGAATATTGTAGGGCGGCTCGCTTAACTGGCGTATACCTTGCTCAATAATCGCAGAGGCCTGCTGCCACAGCTCGCGATTGCCGTCCTTCAGTAATGTAATCTGCACCCGCTTTTCCACCAGATAAATACGCGCAAAGCTGGCATCGTAATGAATAATTGAACGAGTATTGTCGATGATATCGGCCAGTTTGATGGTTTGCGCGTCGGGGCTGGCTTCAGCAGTATGCCGAAAATGTGCCGCTTTGCGCATCGCGCGATTTTTGGCCTGCGGCTGTGCGCCGTCGGTAAGCATCGCGACCAGCTGAGCTACCTCAACCCCAAAATGACTTTCAATATCATTGAGTGTGGTGTCGGTATCTTCAACCGTGTCGTGTAACCACGCCGCCGTTAGCATCACTTCGTCATCAGTGACACTGCGCACCAGTTCTGCCACCGCCGCCGGATGAACAATATACGGCTCGTCGGTGTATTTGCGCCGTTGTCCGGCTTCAGCATGCGCTTTTGTGGCGTAGCGCCGCGCCCGTTCTTCCAGTGTTTGCATGCCGTTATCTCCCCACAAAAAAAAGTTGCTTGCAATTATATAGTGCACTATCTATATTTTATTTCGTGACGTTACACCAAAATGTCAAAAAATAGCCCGGCGCGCCACTGTTGCTTGATTAGCCAGGGTGTGCAGGCCGCCATCAGCTAAACTGATGATGAGTACTTTTATTGATTTCCGAAATAAATCGCTCGCGATTTAATAGTGTATAAAGCTGCCCCTGAGGGCAATCCTACCGCAAAAAGGAACATCGTTTATGTCATTAGAAAAAGTCGTTTATCGTGCAAAAGCTAAAGCAACCGGCGGCCGTGATGGTCGTGCGACCTCTTCCGACGGCGTGCTGGATGTCAAACTGGGCGTGCCTAAAGAGATGGGCGGAGCCGGTGGCGAAGCAACTAACCCGGAACAGCTGTTTGCTGCCGGTTACTCAGCATGCTTCCTTGGCGCAATGAAGTTTGTTGCCGGCCGCGATAAAATTGCGATGCCAAAAGAGGCCTTTATTGAAGGTGAAGTGGGGATCGGCCCGTTGCCAACCGGTTTTGGTATCGAAGCGCAGCTGAATATTCATCTGCCAGGCATGGACAGCGCAGAAGCGCAGAAGCTGGTTGATGCCGCGCACATTGTTTGCCCGTACTCTAACGCTACCCGCAATAATATTGATGTGACGCTGAATATCATTAACTAAGCTGTCCGGGCGGCGCTCTTGCCGCCCTTGCTTTCCCCGCCTGTTTACCCAAATGCGCCATTTGCGGCAGTTTCTTGTGACGACGTTTAATTTTTCACTGAACAATTTCGCTTAATATGTTTAACTACGCGGCGATTTTGGGCGAAAACAACCGGTTTTCCGCTTCAGAATCATCCTGTTCATATGGTTCAGGACGCCTAATTGACCTTTTTCCCGAACTCTGGCGCGACAATAGGGTCTGATTAGCGTTTAGAGTTTACTTCGTTACGCCGGGAAAAAAGGTCGAATGAATTTTATAAAATCGTTAACGCAACAGAAGTTATCCATTCTGCTTGCCCTCTATATTGGTATCCTGCTGAATCTTCCCGTCTTTTATCGACGTTTTGATCCTCTGTTAACTCACTCATCACTTAAAAGCTGGTTGTCTGCCACGGCTGAAGTAGTGGCGATTGTATTACTGACTTTTTTCCTGATGCGCATATTATCGCTCGGCGGAAAGATCTTTTATCGCATTGTCGCCAGCTTAATGGTGCTTATTTCCGTTGCGGCCAGCTACTACATGGCATTTTTCAATGTAGTGATTGGCTACGGCATCGTGGCGTCGGTAATGACCACCGATATTGACCTGTCAAAAGAAGCGGTGGGTTTCCAGTTTGTTATCTGGATGGTGCTGGTCAGTGCACTTCCGCTGCTGATGATTTGGCGTAATAAGTTGACCCTGACGCTGCTTGAGCAGCTGAAAACGCCGGGGCAGCGTATTAAACCGCTGATGGTGATGCTGGTCTCACTGGCGCTGGTCTATCTGCCAATTCGCTATTTTGATCAAGCGCAGTCAAAACAAGAGAAAATCACCAATATCGATCTGCCAAGCTATGGCGGCGTGGTGGCGCACTCGTATTTGCCATCTAACTGGCTGGCCGCGCTGGGTTTATTTGCCTATACCCGTGCCGATGAGTCGATGAACGACCAGGATTTGCTGGATCCGGCGCAGAAATTTACTTATGTGGCTCCTGCCGGTCTTGATGATACCTATGTGGTGTTTGTCATTGGTGAAACCACACGCTGGGATCATATGGGGATTCTCGGCTACGAACGCGATACCACGCCAAAGCTGTCGAAAGAGAAGAACCTGGTGGCGTTCCGGGGTGAATCCTGCGATACCGCGACCAAGCTTTCGCTGCGCTGCATGTTTGTCCGTGAAGGCGGTGCGATGGATAATCCGGGCCGCACGCTGAAAGAGCAGAATGTGTTTGCGGTACTGAAAGAGCTGGGCTTCAGTTCAGAGCTGTTCGCGATGCAGAGCGAAGTCTGGTTCTACAACAATACCGATGCCGATAATTACGCTTTCCGTGAGCAAATTGGTTCAGAGAAACGCAACCAGGGCAAACCGGTGGATGACATGCTGCTGGTGCCGGAGCTGAAAGCGTCGGTTGACCGTCACCCACAGGGCAAGCATCTGGTGGTGCTGCATACTAAAGGCTCGCATTATCTCTATTCACAGCGCTATCCGCGTGAGTTTGCGCGCTATCAGCCGGAGTGTATGGGGGTTGATGATTTTTGCAGTAAAGATCAGCTGATTAACGCCTTTGATAACTCGGTACTTTATACTGACACCGTGCTGGACAGCATCTATGACCAGCTGCGCGATAAGAAGGCGATTGTCTTCTATGCATCTGATCACGGTGAATCCATCGCGGAGAATATGCATCTGCACGGTACGCCGCGTGAAATGGCGCCACCAGAGCAGTTCCGTGTGCCGATGATTGTCTGGGCGTCGGATAAATATCTGGCGGATGCTGACAATAAGCGTGCCTTTGAGCGCTTGCAGGCGCAGCAGCGTCTGGGTAAAACCCATCGCCATGTTGAGCTATTTGATACCATCCTGGGATGTTTAGGTTACACCTCACCGGATGGTGGCATTAATCCCGCTAATAACTGGTGTCAGGCACCGGCGAAGCCTGCGCAGGATCACTCCTGAGCCGGTTTAAATGAACCACTTAGCTGTAGAGCGCACGCTTTCCAGGCAATCGACGACCATTTTTCAAAAAGTCATTGACGCTATCAGGGGGTAGCAGTAACATGCGCCCCCATCGGCGAGTAGCGCAGCTTGGTAGCGCAACTGGTTTGGGACCAGTGGGTCGGAGGTTCGAATCCTCTCTCGCCGACCATCTTCAGAACCCCAGTCAGCAATGACTGGGGTTTTTTTGCATTCTGCACCGGCCAAAATCATCCTCTTCTTAACACATATCTGACCAGCTTAACCTTTCTCTGCCGCTGATTTATCCAGCCTAAAATACTTCTCTCTTACGCTGACCGCGATAATTTGCCTTAAACCCTTGCAGCGTATGGGCTGAGTGCTTAATTCGCGACACGTTCTTCTTATGACCGATTCCCGCTTGTTGACCGTTTCTTATGCCACCCAGCCAGCATATTTAGCTACTTTGGCGCTGGATCACAAAACTAATCGAGCAGTTATTCAGCATTTAACGATAATTTTTAATTGTTTTTTAATGGTGTAAATCGCTGGTAAATTTTTGTTACACGCGATCTTTGTCTGGTTATTGGTCGCTGTAGTGTGTTTTTTGACTGCAATTGTTAGCGGGAAGTTTTTTTTATGTTTGCTTGCTGTTTCTCACACTCTGTGTAAATACCTGACAGTTGTATTGACGTTAGTTGCAACTGTTGACAAATTGATGCCTCAGTGAGGCGGCAGGAAGCGGATTCGTCTGATGGATTCCACCGAGTCAGACGTAAATAACCCGTGTTTATCCAACACTCTTCATTGATGTCCTGACCACATTAAAAAAACACAGGTCGGGTGTAACGCACACAACAACACATCACAATTGGAGCATAAGCATGAGTATTTCCTTGGCTAAATCAGGGATGCTGAAGGTTGGTCTGAGCCTGATCGCTATGACCGTTGCCGCAGGTGTCCAGGCGAAGACCCTCGTCTACTGTTCAGAAGGTTCACCAGAGGGTTTCAACCCGCAGTTATTCACCTCCGGCACCACCTATGACGCCAGTTCCCGTCAGATTTATAACCGTCTGGTTGAATTTAAAATCGGTACCACCGAACTTCAGCCTGCGCTGGCTGAAAAATGGGACGTCAGTGCCGATGGCAAAACCTATACTTTTCACCTGCGTAAAGGTGTGAAGTGGCATACCACCAAAGATTTCAAACCCACCCGCGATTTTAATGCCGACGACGTGATTTTTACTTTTGAGCGTCAGCTGGATAAAAACAACAAATATCACGGCGTTTCCGGCGGCAGCTACGAATACTTTGAAGGCATGGATATGCCTGCTCTTATCAGCAAAATTGAGAAAGTGGACGATAACACCGTGCGCTTTGTGCTGACCCGTCCTGAAGCCCCGTTCCTCGCTGACCTGGGAATGGATTTCGCGTCCGTGCTGTCTGCCGAATACGCTGACAACATGCTGAAAGCCGGCACCCCGGAAAAAGTGGATCTGAACCCGGTCGGTACGGGCCCGTTCCAGCTGCTGCAATACCAGAAAGACTCACGCATTCTGTATAAAGCTAACGCCGATTACTGGGGCACCAAGCCGAAAGTTGATCGCTTAGTGTTCTCTATCACGCCAGATGCCTCGGTGCGTTACGCGAAAATGCAGAAAGGCGAATGCCAGGTGATGCCGTACCCGAACCCGGCTGATATCGCGCGCATGAAGCAGGATAAAAACATCAACCTGATGGAGCAGCCAGGCCTGAACGTCGGCTATCTGTCATTTAACGTTGAGAAAAAACCGCTGGATAACCTGAAAGTGCGTCAGGCACTGACCATGGCGGTTAATAAGAAAGCGATTATCGAAGCGGTTTATCAGGGCGCAGGCCAGTCGGCTAAAAACCTGATCCCACCAACCATGTGGGGCTACAACGATGAAGTGCAGGATTACCCTTACGATGTGGAAAAAGCCAAAGCGCTGCTGAAAGAAGCCGGTATGGCGGACGGTTTCAATATCGACCTGTGGGCAATGCCAGTGCAGCGTCCTTATAACCCGAATGCCCGTCGTATGGCCGAAATGATTCAGGCCGACTGGGCGAAAATTGGTGTGAAAGCCAAAATCGTCACCTACGAGTGGGGCGAGTACCTGAAACGTGCCAAAGCGGGTGAGCACCAGACGGTGATGATGGGCTGGACCGGTGATAATGGGGATCCGGATAACTTCTTCGCCACGTTGTTCAGCTGCGCCGCGGCGAAAGACGGTTCTAACTATTCACGCTGGTGTTATAAGCCGTTTGAAGAGCAGATCCAGCCAGCCCGCGCGACTGAAGATCATGAAAAACGTATCGCTTTCTATAAACAAGCTCAGGTTGTGATGCATGACCAGGCGCCCGCTCTGATTATCGCGCACTCTACTGTCTATGAGCCGGTCAGTAAGAAAGTCAGTGGCTATGTCGTCGATCCATTAGGCGGCCACTACTTCGTTAACGTCGATATCGCAGAGTAAGTCGTCATACCCTGTAGGGCCAGCCAGGCTGGCCCTTTTCCCGGATGAATAAACTGGTCAAGGCGCAAGCTGTCTCTTACGGGAGTCAGAGCGTCGCGGTGAGCGCTGTCTGGTTTGCCGCAAGATGTGAGCAATTATAATCCCGTCGGCGACGCGCCGCGGGAAAAAAAGAGAATACGGATTATGTTGCAGTTCATACTCCGACGTTTGGGTTTGGTTATCCCAACGTTTATTGGTATCACCCTGTTAACTTTCGCTTTCGTTCACCTGATTCCGGGCGACCCGGTAATGATTATGGCCGGTGAACGAGGCATCTCTCCTGAACGCCATGCCCAGTTACTGGCCCAGCTAGGGCTGGACCAGCCGATGTGGAAGCAGTACCTCACCTATATCAACGGTGTTCTGCATGGCGACCTGGGTATTTCCCTGAAAAGCCGTATTCCGGTATGGGACGAATTTGTGCCGCGCTTTAAAGCGACGCTGGAATTGGGTATCTGCGCGATGCTGTTCGCCATTGCGGTCGGCATTCCGGTTGGGGTGCTGGCGGCGGTGAAACGCGGCTCCATCTTTGACCACACCGCAGTGGGTATCTCACTGACCGGCTACTCGATGCCGATCTTCTGGTGGGGCATGATGATGATCATGCTGGTATCGGTACAGCTTAACCTGACGCCGGTCTCCGGGCGCATCGGCGATACGGTGTTCCTTGACGATACGATGCCGCTGACCGGTTTTATGCTGATTGATACGCTGATTTGGGGCGAACCGGGCGACTTCCACGATGCCGTCATGCATATGATTCTTCCTGCGGTGGTGCTGGGCACCATTCCACTGGCAGTGATTGTGCGTATGACGCGCTCATCCATGCTGGAAGTTCTGGGCGAGGACTATATCCGTACTGCGCGCGCCAAAGGGCTGACGCGGATGCGGGTGATTGTGGTTCACGCGCTGCGCAACGCGATGTTACCGGTGGTTACGGTGATCGGCTTGCAGGTTGGTACGCTGCTGGCCGGTGCGATCCTCACCGAAACCATCTTCTCCTGGCCGGGACTGGGCCGCTGGTTAATCGATGCGTTACAGCGTCGTGACTATCCGGTGGTGCAGGGCGGTGTCTTGCTGGTGGCTACCTTGATTATCCTGGTAAACCTGCTGGTCGACCTGCTATACGGCGTGGTTAACCCACGTATCCGACATAAAAAATAAGGGGGCCAGGATGTCTCAAGTTACTCCGGGCAGCGTCAGCGCTGCACCAAAGCCGATGACCCCGATTCAGGAGTTCTGGCACTACTTTAAACGTAACAAAGGCGCAGTCATCGGCCTGGTCTACGTGGTGGTCATGATTTTAATCGCAGTGTTTGCCAGCGTACTGGCACCGCATGCGCCTGCTGAGCAGTTCCGTGACTCACTGCTGCGCCCGCCGGTGTGGCAGGAAGGCGGCAGCTGGCAGTTTATTTTCGGAACCGACGATGTGGGCCGTGACGTGCTGTCGCGCCTGATGTACGGCGCGCGTCTGTCGCTGCTGGTTGGCTGTATGGTGGTGGTGCTGTCGCTGATCCTCGGCGTGGTGTTCGGCTTAATTGCCGGTTACGTCGGCGGTGCGGTCGATGCGGCGATTATGCGTCTGGTGGATATCATGCTGGCGCTGCCAAGTCTGCTGCTGGCACTGGTGCTGGTCGCCATCTTTGGCCCGTCTATTGTCAATGCCTCGATTGCGCTGACCTTTGTCGCGCTGCCGCACTATATCCGCTTAACCCGCGCCGCGGTGCTGGTGGAAGTAAACCGCGACTACGTGACTGCGTCGAGAGTCGCCGGTGCCGGTGCGCTGCGTCAGATGTTCGTTAATATTTTGCCAAACTGCCTGGCACCGCTGATTGTGCAGGCGTCTCTTGGCTTCTCCAACGCGATTCTGGATATGGCCGCGCTGGGTTTCTTGGGTATGGGCGCGCAACCGCCAACGCCGGAGTGGGGCACCATGCTCTCCGACGTATTGCAGTATGCGCAAAGTGCCTGGTGGGTCGTCACCTTCCCGGGTGTTGCGATTCTGCTGACGGTTCTGGCATTTAACCTGATGGGTGATGGCTTACGTGATGCCCTCGACCCGAAACTCAAGCAGTAAAGAGGCACCGAAATGGCGTTATTAAATGTAGACAAATTATCGGTGCATTTCGGCGACGAAAAGGCACCGTTCCGGGCGGTTGACCGCATCAGTTATCAGGTTGAGCAGGGTCAAGTGGTCGGTATTGTCGGCGAATCTGGCTCCGGTAAATCGGTCAGCTCGCTGGCAATCATGGGATTAATCGATTATCCCGGCAAAGTGATGGCCGACAAGCTGGAGTTCAACCAGCGCGACCTGAAGAAAATTTCGGAGAAAGAGCGGCGTCAGCTGGTTGGCTCGGAAGTGGCGATGATTTTCCAGGATCCGATGACCAGCCTTAACCCGTGCTATACCGTCGGTTTCCAGATTATGGAAGCGATTAAGGTGCATCAGGGCGGTAATCGCCGCACCCGTCGTCAGCGCGCGATTGACCTGCTTAACCAGGTCGGTATTCCCGACCCGGCCTCGCGTCTTGATGTGTATCCGCACCAGCTCTCTGGCGGTATGAGCCAGCGCGTGATGATCGCGATGGCAATTGCCTGCCGTCCTAAATTACTGATTGCCGATGAACCGACCACCGCACTGGACGTGACGATTCAGGCGCAGATTATTGAGCTGCTGCTTGACCTGCAACGCCAGGAGAATATGGCGCTGATCCTGATCACCCACGATCTGGCGCTGGTGGCGGAAGCGGCGCAGCACATTATTGTGATGTACGCCGGGCAAGTGGTGGAGACCGGGAAAGCGGTCGATATTTTCCGCGCGCCGCGCCATCCATATACCCAGGCGCTGTTACGCGCATTGCCGGAGTTTGCCACCGATAAAGCGCGTCTGGCTTCACTGCCGGGCGTAGTGCCGGGTAAATATGACCGTCCTGAAGGCTGCCTGCTGAATCCGCGTTGCCCGTATGCCAACGTCCGTTGCCGTACTGAAGAGCCTGAACTGCGTGATATTGCCGGGCGTCAGTCCAAATGTCATTTCCCTCTGGATGATGCCGGGAGACCAACTTATGAGTCATGATAAATCGCTCGAGCAGCAGTATCTGTTGCAGGCTATCGATCTGAAAAAGCACTATCCGGTGAAGAAAGGGCTGTTTGGCCAGGAACGCCTGGTTAAAGCGCTGGACGGCGTATCGTTTAATCTTGAGCGCGGTAAAACGCTGGCGGTAGTCGGCGAGTCGGGCTGCGGAAAATCGACGCTTGGCCGCCTGCTGACGATGATTGAAACCCCAACTGAAGGCCAGCTGTTCTGGCATGGCCAGGATCTGCTGAAACATGATCCACAGGCGCAAAAATTGCGCCGGCAGAAAATACAGATTGTGTTCCAGAACCCCTATGGCTCGCTCAATCCACGTAAAAAGGTGAGCCAGATTCTGGAAGAGCCGCTGCTGATTAATACCAGCCTGACGAAAGCCGAGCGCCGTGAAAAAACGCTGGAAATGATGGCGAAAGTGGGGCTGAAAACCGAGCATTATGACCGCTATCCGCATATGTTTTCCGGTGGACAGCGTCAGCGTATCGCGATCGCCCGTGGCCTGATGCTTGACCCGGATGTGTTGATCGCCGATGAGCCGGTCTCCGCGCTTGACGTATCGGTCAGGGCGCAAGTATTAAATCTGATGATGGATCTGCAACAAGACCTCGGCCTGTCGTACGTGTTTATCTCCCATGACTTATCGGTTGTTGAACATATCGCCGACGAGGTAATGGTGATGTATCTTGGCCGCTGTGTTGAAAAAGGCAGCAAAGAGGCGATTTTTGCCAACCCACGCCATCCGTATACTCAGGCGCTGCTGTCGGCTACACCGCGCCTGAATCCGGACGATCGTCGTGAACGTATTAAGCTAACGGGCGAACTGCCCAGCCCGCTTAATCCACCACCGGGGTGCGCATTCAATGCCCGTTGTCGCCGCCGTTTCAGTACCTGCACGCAGTTGCAGCCGAAGCTAAAGCAGTATGGTGAACAACAAATTGCCTGTTTTGCCGTCGATCAGGATGAACAACAACAGGCGGTATAAATCCTTTCAGGCCGATATCCATCGGCCTTTTTTATCGCCCTCAATGTTTAAAACCTTTCAATGAGTCATGGTTTATAATGTCCCGCCGTCTCATTACTCATTATATAAATTACTCAGTTATTCATAAAATTTTATTAAACAGTCACCGGGATAATAAATAACAAGAGTAATTAATCGACGATTACTCAATCCTGTAGATAAAAAAGAATGATGGATTATGGCTATTATTTAATCAGAATATTCTCACTCAAAGATATATTGTGTGTTATATTCCGCGCAAATAAAGTTATAGACCCTTAACGCTTATGAAAAGTTATGATGATCTGCAACGTTTTAAGGAAAAAACGCAAACAAATAATATAAAATTCAAGGACATGTCCGAGCAGACGCTCGAATCAGACAGCAGTCATTGGGCGATCATCAAGCAATTACTGAATGATAATAACGGTGATTCTGCGCTGGAACGTGGGCAGAGTATTGATGTCATTCAGCCGCAACCCATTAATAAAAATCAATTCTCCAGCCAGCTCAGTGCGCATCAGGTCGTAAAATCTTTTGTCGCGGCACCCTCGGTAGCCAGTCAGGATGCGTCGCTGTTTGACAGTATTGCCGCGACGTTAAAACCACTCGCTGAGCCAGCGTCCGCTCCGGCGGAGCCGACACCACCGCCAGCAGAGACTGCGGAGCCGACACCACCGCCAGCAGAGACTGCGGTGGCGAGTTCTGCGCTGTTGTCGTGGCCAGCGCCCGCGCAAGTACCGCTATTACAGCAGGCGGCTGCCCAGCTTAGCGCTACGCCTGCACCAGCGGAAAATGCACCGCGTTACAAGCAGTTATTTCATTCGCGTCATGCGGGTCAGGCGGCTGGCGTGACCAAAGATGCCTTACTAAAACCCTTGCTGGAGAAGATTGCTGTATGCCGTTAGTGTGTGTGTGTTCACCAAAAGGTGGTGTGGGTAAAACCACTATGGCGGCTAATCTGGCTTATGCGCTGGCACGCGGTGGCAGTAAGGTTCTTGCCATTGATTTTGATGTACAAAATGCGCTGCGTTTGCATTTTGGCGTTCCCCTGTCCGACGGGCGCGGATTTGTCGCGCGTTCAGCAGAAAATTCCGACTGGAGCCAGTCAATTCTGACCACCGGCGGCAATATTTTTATTCTGCCTTACGGCGATGTTTCGGAAGATCAACGCGTTGCGTTTGACGATAATCTGGCGAATGATCCCCACTTCCTGCGTCGTGGGCTGGATACGGTACTGAATTATCCCGGCCTGGTGATTATCGCTGATTTCCCTCCTGGCCCAGGCCCGGCCCTGAAGGCGATGACCGAGCTGGCAGATTTACATCTGGTGGTGATGCTCGCCGACACGGCGTCGCTGTCATTGCTGCCGCAAATTGAAAACGATCGGATGATCGGTAAAGCGCTGAACCAAAAGGCCGGACACTATTTTATTGTTAATCAGAGTGATACGCGCCGTAATATCAGCCGCGATGTCACCGCATTTATGCAGCAGCGCCTGGGTGAGAAGCTGGTTGGTGTGGTGCATCGTGATGAGAGCGTGGCGGAAGCCAACGCCTCTCAGCGCTCGATTTTCGATTTTAGCCCGGTTTCAGCAGCGGCCTTTGATATCGAGCTGGTCAGCAAACGCCTGGCCGGATTGCTGAATATCAAGGTTGGCGATGGCGAAGTCCACGCCACCCTGCGTTCGCTCTGACGTTTCTGTGGCAAGGATGCCAGTGCCCGTAACGGGTCAACAATAGCTTATTTATAAGCAGTCAATATCTATCCTTGCTTGCAGGATTACCATGAATAAAGCGCTTTTTTACCTGCTGCTGCTGGTATTATTTCCAGTTGCGGCGGTGATTGTCATCACGCCAATGGACAGTCAAAAACAATATATATTTGGCTTAATCAGCATCTCTCTCTTGTTTTTGCTCGGCCTGAGTAAAAGTAAGCAAGTTTCCATTGTGATGGTGATTCTTTCGGCATTAATGTCCACGCGCTATATTTATTGGCGAGCCACAGAAACCTTGCATTTCAATTCTGAAATTGAAGCGATCCTCGGGATTGGTTTATTTATTGCTGAGCTTTATGTCTGGCTGATATTGATTCTCGGTTTCCTGCAAACCACCTGGCCATTAAAACGCACTATCGAACCGCTGCCGGACGATATCAGCCTGTGGCCGACGGTGGATGTCTACGTACCGACCTACAACGAAAGCCTCGACGTGGTGCGCGATACGGTACTGGCGGCGCAGTGCATTGATTATCCTCGCGATAAACTAAAAATCTACTTGCTGGATGATGGCAAGCGCAGCGAATTTGCGGTGTTCGCCGCCGATGTCGGCGTTGGCTATATCACGCGTGAAGATAACTCCCACGCGAAAGCCGGTAACCTGAATCATGCGATGAAAATCACCAAAGGCGAACTAATTTGCGTCTTTGACTGTGACCACGTGGCAACCCGTACCTTCCTGCAGGCGACAACAGGGGCGTTCCTGACCGACCCGAAGCTGGCGCTGTTGCAGACGCCGCACTACTTCTACTCGCCCGATCCGTTCGAACGTAACCTGCGTGCGGCGCGTAACGTGCCAAACGAAGGGGCGCTGTTTTATGGCCCGGTGCAGCAGGGCAACGATAACTGGAACGCCACCTTTTTCTGCGGCTCCTGTGCGGTGATCCGGCGCTCAGCGCTGGAAGAGATCGGCGGCTTTGCAGTAGAAACGGTGACGGAAGATGCACATACCGCCCTGAAAATGCAGCGTCTGGGCTGGGGCTCGGCGTTTCTGGCGATCCCGCTGGCGGCCGGGCTTGCCACTGAACGTCTGGGTCTGCATGTGGTACAGCGTACCCGCTGGGCGCGCGGTATGACGCAGATTTTCCGCGTGGATAACCCGTTACTTGGCCGCGGTCTGAAGTGGCAGCAGCGCCTGTGTTATCTCAATGCGATGCTGCATTTCCAGTTTGGCCTGCCACGCGTGGTGTTTCTCACCGCGCCGCTGGCCTACCTGCTGTTTAACCTGAATATCATTCACTCATCGGCGTCGTTGATTTTTGCTTATGTCCTGCCGCATCTGGTGATGTCGCTGTATGTGAACTCACGGATGAACGGCCGTTTCCGCTACACCTTCTGGGGTGAGATTTACGAAACGGTAATGGCGTTCCATCTGGTGATCCCGACGCTGCTGACCATGCTGTCGCCGAAACACGGCAAATTTAACGTTACTGATAAAGGCGGTTTGCTGGACGTTGGTTTCTTCGACTTTAATATCGTGCGACCGCACGTGATCACCGCCGTACTGCTGCTGGTCGGCGTGGTTGCCGGTATTACGCGTGCGGTGGCGCACGACTATTTTGGCGTCGACCCTTACGTTATCGCACTGAATGTCGGCTGGGCTATTTTCAGTCTGATTATTCTGATGGCAGCGATTGCCGTGGCGCGCGAAACCCGCCAGATACGTAAAACCATTCGTATTGAAGTGAAAATCCCGGTGATTATTCACTATGCCAGCGGCATCTCTTCGCGGACTACCACGGTGAACCTTTCAATGGGTGGCGCGCAGATTACCGCGCCGGATAACCGTCATGAAAATGATGAAATTGAAGAGATTGACCTGCTGCTGCACTCCGGTGCGATCTGCATTCCGGTGAAAACCATGGGTGCCAATGACGGCGTGATTCGCATGAAGTTTGAAGAGATGCCGTTATCACGGCGTCGCGAACTGGTGCGTGTGGTGCTGGCGCGTGCTGATGCCTGGATTCAGCCGCCGCACCAGCCGGATAACCCGCTGCGTTCGCTGTTAACCATTATCCGCACCGTATTTGAGCTGTTTTGGCTCACCTGGCAGGCGCGCCGGGATAAACGCAAAGCCAGCAAAGCCGCCGCCAGTAAGGTGCAAGAGGATAACGCAGCATGAAGCAACTTTTTCTCAAGGCGACGCTGGCAGCGTTGATCGGTGGCAGTTTGGCGTTGAGCGGCGCAGGGGCAGCGGAGCAGGGCGTAAGCGAAGAGGGTGCAGCGCTGGCGCAGGTCGCCACACCAGCGGATGTCGATGCGGCAGAGAGCAGCCTGCGATCTACCGCCGGTGCCATGCCGTATGCGCCGGAAAGCCAGGGCGCAGAGAGCAGTATCAGCGAACCGGCAGCTGCACTGCCTGAAGATCTGCCGTTACTGCCACCGATGGTCAGCAGCCCACCCGCGATGGCCTGGCAGCCGATCTCCAGCAGTATCAGCGTGGCGCAAATGGGTCAGCACCATGGCGTTACCCTGAGCGGCGGCCAGTTGCAGTCGGGCATCATGTTTACCCTGCCGGGCGACCAGGTGGTTACCAATGCGCACCTCGATCTGTCGCTGCGCGTTTCCCCGGCACTGGCGGCACGCAATACCTCAATGCAGCTGATGCTGAACGGGCAGCCGCTGGGAACCTTACCGCTGAGCGCCTCTGACAGTGATAACGTCAGTTTCCAGCTGGATATTCCGGCAGCGATGGTGGTGTCGAGTAACAACCTGAGTTTTAAAATTAATGATGCCGATCAGCTGCTGTGTGAGCGTGAGAGCACCGATCAATATCGGGTCACTATCCTGCCGCAGACCCGTCTGTCGCTGGAAGGTCAGCAGCTGAATATTGGCACCAGCATGCGCCATTTCCCGCGCCCGTTTATCGACCCGTTGCAGATGACCGCCGCCACGCTGCCGATGGTGTTTTCTGCCAGCGTCACGCCAGCGCAAGTCACGGCGGCGACGATGGTCGCGTCATGGGTCGGCTTGCAGGCAGACTATCGCGGTGCCAGCTTCCCGGTGCTGCGCAATCAGCTACCCGAAAAAAACGGCATGGTGTTTGGTCAGCCGGGTGAAAAAATTGGCAGCCTGACGCTACCGCTGGTCAGCGGGCCGACGCTACAACTGGTGGATAATCCGGACAATCCTGGCTACAAGCTGATGCTGGTGATCGGGAAAAATGAAGATCAGCTACGTCAGGCGGCGTACCGTCTGATTAACGCGCCGCTGGCACAAGATGCTTCGACGCTAAGCGTGGCATCGCAAACCATCCCAATGCGTAAACCTTATGATGCCCCGCGCTGGATTAATACCGATCGGCCGGTGCGGCTTAGCGAACTGCTGCGCAAGGATCAGAGCCTGACCGCCAACGGTATCTGGCATGATGCGTTACGGGTGAACTTCCGTGCTGCGCCGGATCTGTTCCTGTGGGATGGTGAAACCATTCCGGTTCAGCTTGATTACCGATTCCCGTCAGAAAACTGGATTGATGAGAAAAATTCATTCCTGAACGTGATGCTGAACGGCACTTTTCTGCACAATCTTACGGTGAATAAAGTGGGCCTGCTGGAGAATATCTGGCACCGGTTGGGCGGCGATGCGCGTCAGGAAAAGTACACCCTGAACCTCGATCCTTATCTGATTTACGGTGATAACCAGCTTCAGCTCTATTTCAATATTAAGCCGAAAGCCGATGCGCCTTGCAGCGTACTGCTGAACAACAATATCAAGAGCCGCATCGAAGAGAACGCCTCCATCGATCTGAGCAACACGCGTCATTTTACCCTGTTGCCGAATCTCTCGTACTTTGTCGGTGCTTCGTTCCCGTTCTCGCGTCTGGCTGACTATTCACAAACCGTGATGCTGCTGCCGGAACAGCCTTCCGATGCTGAAATCAGTGCGCTGCTGGATATGGCCGGACGCGCGGGTAATGCGACCGGCGCGACGCTTGATCACAGCAGCGTCATGTTCGGTATACCGGCGGGCGGCGCGAATCTGCAACGACTGAAAAACAGCGACGTGCTGGCCGTCTCGACGCTGGGACAGGACGCATTTAATCAACAGATGTTGGCCAGTTCACCTTATGACAGCAGCGCCCATACCTTTGGCGTTAAAGCTCCGAACAACGGGGAAAAAATGCGCAGCTGGCTGACCGGCGACTGGTATCGCCAGCAGCTGGATGCCGATCGCTACTTCTCCTCTAACGAAGCCTGGCGCGGGTTTGTCAGTTATCGTTCGCCATGGAGTGAAGAGCGTCTGGTGGTGATGACCATCGCCAGTAACGATCAGCAACTGCTCAACT
>NZ_JRXE01000005.1:66262-112653 GCF_001267535.1 Winslowiella iniecta
TTCCGTGTCGGACCGCAGTTCCCGAGTGGCCAGATGCCCTGGTACATGATGGTGGTGTGGTATGCCAACCAGCACGCGGTATTAATGGCGCTGATGGCGTTGCTGCTGTCGGCAGTGGTCGGCGGCTGTACTTATCTGATGCTGAAACGCCATGCCTGGCGGCGTCTGCACGGACATAAAAACAATAACGATTCCTCTGGCGATCAGAAGTGATGCAACCATGAAAAGAACCCCTTTAAACGCCAGAGTTCGTCAGGCACTGCTGCTGAGCAGTGCGCTGGCTGCCGCTTTGCCATCCGCACTGGCGGCGGCAGAAAATAATCCGGCTTTGCAGGCCCTGTTTGATCAGGCGACATACTGGCATCAAAAAGCCCATGACGATCTGGCGAAAGATGCGCTGCAAAAAGTACTGATGGTGGATGCCAGTAATACCCAGGCACTGTATCTGATGGCGCTTTATTCCCAGCAGGGCGGCGACAATGCGGCTGCGGCACAGTGGCGTCAACGCCTGAGTCAGGTGTCACCGCAGGACCCGCGTCTGAGCGAACTGGATAATGTCCGCCAGCTGCAGTCTATTCCGCAGGCTCAGCTTTCACTGGCACGTCAGCAGGCGCAAAGCGGTAACGTTAACGCCGCTTTGCAGACCTGGCGTAATACGTTTTCCGGTAATGAACCGCCGGCCAGTATTGCCGCAGAATACTATCTGACCATGGCGGGCGACCGCAGTTTGCGCCCGCAGGCCATCGACAGTCTGCGCCAGTTCGCCGATCAGCATCCACAGGATGCCGGTGCCCAGCTGGCGTTGGGGAAAGCACTGACCTGGCAGGAATCGACGCGGCGTGAAGGGTTGCAGATGTTGCAGGGCATCGCCGACGGAAACCCGGATGCCGACCGCGCTATGCGTCAGGCGTTACTGTGGTTAGCGCCGCAGCCGGACGATGCCGCGCTGTATCAGACCTGGCAGCAGCGCCATCCGCAAGATAGCGCAGTGATGGCGTATTACCGCAAAAATGTCGGTGGTGCCGAGAAAGGCCAGGGCTTTACCGCGCTGAACAGCGGGGATGTCGCCGGGGCGCAAACGGCCTTCGAACAGGTACTGAAAGCTAACCCGCAGGATGCCGATGCACTGGCGGGATTAGGTTATGCCGCACAGCGCAGCGGCGATTATCAGGCTGCCGCAGATTATCTTGATCGCTCGGCAAAACTGGGCGGCAATGACAGCCAGCAGCGCCAGCAACAGGCCAGTGACGCGCGTTTTTATGCGCAGTTAGCGTCGGCGCAGCAGGCGCTGAAATCCGGTGATACCGCGCAGGCGCTGGCGCTCAGTGAGCCGCTGGCACAGGCCGACGGAGAAAAAGGCATTGCCGGCAAACTGTTCCGCGCTGACGTGTTACGCCGGACGAACCAGCTGGATCAGGCGGAACAAACTTATCGCGCGGTATTGCAGAGTGAAGCGGAAAACCGCAACGCCAAAGAGGGACTGTTTTACGTGCTGCGCCAGCAAAATCGCAGCGCGGAAGCCAACACCCTGTTGTCATCACTGCCAGCCAGCGTGCGTCAGAGCGTGATGCCACGTACCGGCAGCAGCAGCGATCCGCTGCGTCAGCAGGCGAAGCAGGCGCTGGCGGCAGGCAATGCCACGCAAGCCGTTGCGGTGTTGCAACAGGGCATTCAACGCTTTCCGAATGATGGCTGGTTGCGACTCGATCTGGCGCGCATCTATCGTGCGCAGGGCGACAGTGCCGCCGCCGCCAGCGTGATGCAGCCCGTTTTTCGTAACGGCGCCAGCAGTAATGAACTGTACGCCGGGGCGCTGAATGCCAGCGAAAGTGGGGCATGGCAGCAAGCCAGTACCTTGTTATCGCGCATTCCGGCACGCAGCCAGAACGCGGCGATGCGCGAGCTGGCACAGCGGGCCAACTTTAATCTGCAAATGACTACCGCCGGGCAGTATCTGGCGCAGGGTTCCAGTGCGGCGGCAGCCAATACGCTGAAAGCGCTGGCTGCTAACCCGCCGTCAAACCCGGCGGATGCCGGTAAGCTGGCACAAAGCCTGGCGCAGGCCGGTGATATCACCACCGCAGTGGCGGTGGTGCGTAGCAATATGCAGCGTGGCGTACAGGGTAACGCCGGTGATTATGCCGCGCAGGTGGCGGTGCTGAACCAGGCGGGTCTGACCGCCGAAGCCCGCAACTTCCTCAGCAGCCCGGCGTTGCAGTCGCGGAGTACGCCAGCCCAGCTGGCGAGCATCCGTAATGGCGATATCATCAATGAAGTCGACCGGCTGCGTGAGCAGAAGCAATACGCGGCGGCTTACGACAAGCTGATTGGTGCGCTGCAAACCGATCCGCAAAACCGCGATCTGATGTTTGCCATGGCGCGCCTGTATCAGTCGGGCAAGATGAACAAAGAAGCCGGTGTGGTTTACGACTATCTGTTAACCCGTGATACCCCGACGCAGGATGCGCGCGTGGGTTCGGTTAACGTGGCGCTGGCGCTGAATGATGTGCCAAAAGCCCGCGCGTTAACCGATGGCCTGCGCGGTGAACAGACGCCGGAACGCCTGTTACTGATGGCACGCGTTGCCGAAGCGGAAGGCGATCATCATCAGGCGCTGAGCTATCTGCGCACCGCGCGCGGCAAAATGATCGGCTTACAAGGGGCGGAAACCGGCAGCGTGCCGGTGGTCGGCGGTCTGGCACTGAGTGATAATCCGTTTATCAACCGCAGCACGCCAGATACGCGGCGTTCCGCCTCGGCTTATGGTGCCGCGATGCCGTGGCAGCAGACGCCGGGCGCGAGCAGCTATCGCGATATCGACGGGCAGATGGCGGCCAGCGAGCCTTCGCCACAAAGCCGCACGCTGCATCAAATCGACAGCATGATGGACGATCTGCAACAGCGCACCGGAACCTGGGCGCAGGGCGGCGTGCAGATTCGTGGTCGCGATGGTGAATCGGGGCTGAGTAAGCTGACCGAAGCCAAAGCGCCGCTGAGCTGGTCGAGTGTGCCGTTTGGTGATTCACGCTTTGAATTTACCGTTACGCCGGTGTCGCTTAATGCCGGCAGCGCGGACGGTCAGTCAAGTCGCCGTTTCGGCACGGGTGCGCTGTCGCAGGCAGTTTCCGCCGCGGTACAGACGCTGAAAAATGAGAAAATTAAAAAGAGCGACGGCAGCGCCTTCGCCTTTGACGATCTTAATCCCTTGACCACTAAAGGCCTGTCGACGCTGCAAAGTGTGCAGAATAAGCTGGCCAATGCCACCGACAAAGCCAATCTGGACGAAGTGACGGTCGACTCACCGGGATCGCAGACCGCCTCTGGCGTTGAGCTGAAGCTGGCGTTAACCGGCGATCATTACCAGATCGACCTTGGCAGTACGCCGCTGGGGCAGGATCTGACCACGCTGGTGGGCGGCATTCAGTGGTCACCAAAGATCACTGATTACCTGACGCTGATCCTGACTGGCGAACGCCGGGCGATCACTGACAGTCTGCTCGCTTATGTCGGCGCAACCGATAAGCTTTCCGGCGAAAGCTGGGGGCGCGTCACTAAAAATGGCGGTAACGCGTTATTGAGTTACGACGACGGTGACGCGGGCTTTTACGCCGGAGCCGGCGCTTACAGCTATCTCGGCGAGAATGTTGCCAGTAATAAAAGTCTGGTGGCGAACGCCGGTGCTTATCTTCGACCGTATCATTATGACGACCGCGAGCTGAAGACCGGTATCAGCATCAGCTGGATGGATTTCTCGAAAAACCTCAGCTATTTCAGCTACGGGCAAGGCGGCTATTTCAGCCCGCAGGATTATGTCAGCGTCTCGTTCCCGGTGGAATTTACCCAGAAGTATGACGATTTGAAGGTGCGTTTTGGTGGTGCAGCCGGTTATCAATCCTACTCACAGGATCGCAGCGCTTACTTCCCGAACAATCCTGACTGGCAGAATCAGTTAGAAACCGCCGTCACTAACGGTTACGCCAAAGAAGCGTATTACTCCGGTGGCAGCAAAAGCGGTATCGGCTACAACCTGCATGCCGGTGCCGATTATAAGGTGAATAAAGATGTCACCGTCGGCGGCCAGCTGGGTTACGACACCTTTGGTGACTACAGCGAAAGCACCGCGCAACTCTATTTCCGCTATATGCTGGGAGACAAATAAGCATGAGTGAACTGAACCACACTTTTCAGCCATCACGTCTACACTCTCATCAGCCGGGCTGGTTCGATCTGCTGAGCGTCATTATTTCAGGCATGCTGGAAAATGCCGGCGAGCAGGAAAGTCAGCTGTTTTTACAGCAGATGGGTGGTCAGCTGGCGCAGCGTTATCCGCTGAACAGTGCTCAGACGGTGCGCGATCTCGAAGTGCAGATGAATCTGGCGTTAGCCCGCTTTAACTGGGGATTCGTCGATATCGAACCGCGGGAAAATGCCTTGCTGCTGACGCATATGGCGTTGCCAGAAGGTGATAACCAACTGGCAACAGCCAGCTGGCGTGCGGCGATGGGCGCAGTGCTGACCGGTTTATATGCCGGTTGGCTACAGGCGCAGGGGGGAAGCGAGCGGGTTCCTCTGGTCTGTGATTCGGTATCTGACGATGCCGCTTTATTGTTCCGTTATCAAAACAGTTAGCGAGGTTTTACGGTGAAGTTAGTCTGGCGTCATTGGCTGATGATGATTTTATTGGGGATGTTTAGCGTGCAGGCGGCGGCAAATGACGGCTGGAGCAGCTATAAAAGTCGCTTTATGGCTGCCGACGGGCGCATTAAGGACACCGCAAATAACAACGTGAGTCATACCGAAGGCCAGGGCTTTGCCATGCTGCTGGCGGTGGATAATAACGATCGCCAGAGCTTTGATCGCCTGTGGCAGTGGACCCGCTCGCATCTGAGTAATGCTCAGAACGGGTTGTTCTACTGGCGCTACAATCCGGATGCCAGCGATCCGATTGTGGATAAAAACAATGCGTCAGATGGCGACGTGCTGATCGCCTGGGCGTTATTGCGTGCCGGTGAGAAGTGGAATGTGGCGGACTATTTAAAACAGTCGGACAAAATTCAGCGGTCGATTGTCTCGCGTAATGTCACCACTTTTGGCGGATATTCGGTGATGCTACCGGGCGCGCAGGGCTTTAATAAAACCAGCTATGTGGTACTGAATCCCTCCTACTTCCTGTTTCCTGCCTGGCGCGACTTTGCCCGCCGCAGCCATCTGAAAGTATGGAATCAGTTAATTGAGGATGGGTTTACGCTGCTGGGCAAAATGAATAACTTTGGTCGTTCAGCACTGCCGCTTGACTGGGTGGCGCTCAATGCCGATGGCAGCCTGGCACCGGCGATTGCCTGGCCGCCGCGTTTCAGCTACGACGCGATTCGTATTCCGCTGTATATCTGGTGGTATGACCCACAGAGCCTGCGACTGGTGCCTTTCCAGCATTACTGGGCAGGCTATTCACGTTTGCAGACGCCAGCATGGATCAATGTCAGCAATAATGAGGCCGCACCTTACAATATGGACGGGGGGTTGCTGGCGGTACGCGATTTGACCATGGGGGATACCGCGCAACTCTCCAGCAGTCTGGACGCGCAAGAAAACTACTATTCTGCCAGCTTGCGGCTGCTGGTCTGGAGTGCGTGGCAGAGCCGCCAGGCTAACTGACGTTTACCCGCAGGGGCGGCGTTCTCGCCGCCCGTGGCGGTGATTGGCACCCTGCATATCATCAGGACGGGAGCCGAAAACGGCTCCGCTACGGAAACATTGTCGCTGGCGGCGTGGATGCCGTATCTTATTCCCTTGTTTACTCTGTCACTTTTCGCAGGTCATTATGATTGTCCGCCCGCATCAGCACTGGTTTCGCCGCCTGTTTGTCTGGCATGGCTCGGTATTGTCCAAAATCCTTTTTCGTCTGAGCCTGAATCTGCTGATGTCCGCTTTTGCGGTGATTTGCTATCAGTGGTACGAAGCACTTGGCGTTCGTCTCACCACCGCCCCTTTTAGTTTACTCGGCGTGGCTATCGCCATCTTTCTTGGTTTTCGCAATAACGCCAGCTATGCCCGCTTTACCGAAGCACGTTTGCTTTGGGGGACGCTGTTGATAACCCAGCGATCGTTGCTGCGCCAGATTAAAAGCGTGTTTTTGCATCAACCTGAGCAGGCGAAAATCTTTGCCGATCTGCTGACGGCGTTTAGCTGGAGCCTGAAACATCAGCTACGCCAGACCGATGGCAACGCCGATTTGCGGCGGCTGGTGCCGGCGGCGTTGGCTGAAGAGGTACAGCGCAGCCCCGATCCGACCAATCGTCTGCTGCTGTGCATGGGCGTGTGGTTAGGGGAGCAGCGGCAGCGCGGTGCTGTTTCTGATGTGATTTATGAAGGGATGGACCGCAATCTTGATCAGCTGGCTCGTGTGCTGGGCGGCTGTGAACGCATTGCCAATACGCCGATTCCTTTCGCCTACAGCCTGATTCTGCATCGCACGGTGTATCTGTTCTGTAGCCTGCTGCCGTTCGCGCTGGTGGAGGATTTACACTATATGACGCCGCTGGTTTCGGTATTTATCTCTTATACCTTTCTTTCGCTGGAGTCGCTGGCCGAAGAGCTGGAGCATCCGTTCGGCATGGCCGCCAACGACCTGCCGCTGGATGCTATTTGTAACACCATTGAGCGCAATATGCGGGAAATGAATGACCAATTCCCGCTGCCGGAAAAAATGCTGCCGGACCGCCATTACACACTAACCTGACCGGGCTGGTGGCTTATACCCTATTGCGGATAAGCCACCCAATCCCCACCATTCAGGCGAATCCACGGCTTGCCCTGATACATCATCACCACGGCGTTATCATTCTCCGACACCACCGGCGTCTGCGGCAGATTTTCGGTTAACACCGACATATTGACGTTGGCGGCATTAAACACCTGACCATCCACCACCCGCGAAATCAGATCGGAGATGGCCAGCAGGCTGACAGGCGCTTCAACGCTAAGCGGCTGATTCTGATGCGGTGCTTTCATACCGGCGAACTTAATCCCCACCGGCACATGAGTAATGCCCGGGCTGGGAATATCACGCAGGCCAGACATCTGCATTTTATCCCCTTCGACGGCAGCACCGTGTTCCGGCACCACCACCACCATCACCCGACGCCCGGATTTATCCAGGTTGGTCAGGAAGTTATCCAGCTGATCGAACAACACTTTTGCCCGTGGCTGGTAGGCGGCGACCTTGGTGCTGCCGAGTTCACGCGTGCCGTCGTGCAGCGGAATCAGGTTATAGAAGGTGGCGCTACGCGCGTCGCTGCTCTTTTGACGATCGTCCAGCCAGCGCTGCATTAGCTGGGCATCATTAAATACCGACGAGCCATCAAATGACGTCAGTTCCGGGTCAATGTCCGCCTGTGACATCAGCGGAGCCTGCATATTACCGACTTTACGCAGCTCGTCGAGATAGCCCCCAAACTCACCGGTATGGTCCATCATTAACTGCTGTTTAAAGCCCAGCTTCGCGAGGTTATCAAACAGATAGCACTGGTTATCGACCGGCTGATAAAGATCGTGATGCGAGGTTTGTCCGCAGCTGGCCCGCAGCAGACGAATCCCGGCCGGGCCACTGTAAGCGGTAGCCGAATTATAGTTATTAAACAGAATATCAAAATGCTTCCACAGTGGGTGGTCGCGCAGATTGACGGCGTCAACATCCGACCAGGCGAGGGAGCAGATATTAATTACCAGCACATCAAAGGGGGCAGAATCCGCCGGTAGCGTATCCGGGAAGTGGGTAACGCGCTGTTTTTCCTGCTCATAAAAACGATTGAGATACGCCGTCAGGTTGGCGCTGGTCGGCGGTGCTGACTGATCGAGCGTGTTCGGCTGAGCGGCATCCTTACTGGCTGGCGGTTGATTGTTTAACACCACTTCGGGCGTTGCCGACTTGCCGGGCAACAGGGAAACCGCGGGTCCGGCGATATTTACCAGGTTAATCCACAGCAGTAGCAGGGTCACGATCACCGTGACGCGAATCCACTGCGCAATAAACAGGTAAATCACCAGCATCACAAAGGCAGCGCCGATCATTTGCCAGTTAATAAAGCGATTCACCAGATCCAGCAGATAAGCCGCGCTAAAACCGGCCATCTGGCTTCCCTGGCTGAGCATACTGGTGAGGCCAGGCAGCCAGGTATCGTGCCAGAACAGGGCAAAACCCATCGGCAGCGATATCCAGTGGCGGACACGGTGCCAGCGCAGCGAAGGGATCGGAAACAGCAGCCAGGCAAGAAACACCAGGTTACTTAACGCATGGAAATTGAGATAGCCAAACCACAGCAGGGCAAATTTAAGCAAAAAGTAGAAATTCCAGCCGCCCAGACCGCGCCAGTAGCTCCACAGTTGACCGGAAGAAGTGGATGAAGGTTTTGGCTCGCTCATGACTTATCGTCGTCCTTATTTAAGGATTTTTTTCGCCACGTTGTCTCGTATTTCAGAGCGCGTGGCGGCATAACACGATGGACAATGCTGTGCCATTTTGCCGGCAGCCAGCGAGTATAAAATGGCTTTAAAATCAGCAAAATCAACAGCAGCAGAATCAGGATCTGCACGGCATCCATTATGTTCATCGGCGGCTCACCTCGCGGGTGACATTACCCAGTGTGATGGGCTCCGGCACGCGACGTGAAACAGGCATTTTATGATTTTTTTCAATAACCTCTCCGGCTTCACTCTCAGGCGTTACGTCGTGCCAGTCGGTGGGAATCAGCCCTTTAATTTGCCTCACTTCCGACAGAATTTGCAGATCCTGATACCAAATCATGCGGTTGGTGAAAATTTCATCGTGAGGCAGGCGGAAAATGTACTTTAAGGCGATATCGAGATCGTTAAAGCGACAGGAGGAGAGAAACAGGTACAACCGGTCGTCAATTAAGGTCACCAGATCGCCATAACGCCGCATCTTACACAGCGTTAATGCTTGCTGAGGTTGTAATTCCGGCACCGGCCGCAGCGCTACCAGTAGCCCCTTGCCATTTTCCGGCAGCTGGGTGTTATTCATCAGCAGCGTCACGGCATGACAGAAACGCTCCAGCGGCAGATAACCTTTCTCATGCAGTGGCTGCATGGAAGCCTGTAACTGTTTAAGGTCAGCCGGAACATGGCGATTGTAGCTTTGCCCCTGAATCGCTTCCAGCGTGGTAAGAAAATTCGACAGATTGGTACCAAAAGCCACAATGTTGTTTACACCGCAGGCCAGCAACAGGCGTTCATCGCTGTAACGCAAACTGGTTTGCATTTCACGCACCACAATCTTCAGTGCGCTGCCGCGTGTGCGGCGCAGGCTGTGAATGTTTTCGGCCAGGCTATTTATTTGCTGATTGTTACTGAGATTAAATATAACCGTGGCTGAGCTGGCCTGCTGTGCGCGTGAATAGACCGCTTCATTATTGTCAAAAACAAGCCACTGAAGTGATAATGGTGGCGCACCTTCTAAAACCTGCTTTTCCGCAATAAAAATTGTCTCATCATTTAAGGTTAACGGCGTGTTCTGAGCGTCATCGGCTAATAATGAAAAAAACTCATTATTATTGTCGAGGCGAACTTTCCGATCGGCTAGCAGCCGATCGCCATTAAACCACCAGTTAATTCGGTAATCCCAGCTGTCCTGTTGCCATTCCAGATGTGAAGTCCCATCCAGATAGCGGAAAAAACTTTGTAACTGGCTACGCAGGGTATTAACGCCTGTTCCCGAGGTGATAATTAATAGTGCAGATTGTTTCGTGGCTAGCAGTGAGGTAATTTTCTTAAGCCATGATGAGATTTCGGCGGAGGTTAAGGTCTGCCATGACGCATAGGCGGTATAAAGCAGTATCAGCCCTGGCTGTGGCGACAACGCACGTGACAAATCCTCATCGAGATTCATTAATGCCTTACGCGTTGCAGGCAGGGAGTACATAGGAACTCTGATCGTGATACCGTCGGGTGGCGGGGTGAACAACTCCTGCGGTTTTTCGGCACTGCTAATCAGGGTCAACGCTTGCTGAGAGGCAATAACCTGCCTTGCCAGACGACGTGCATCTGGCTGGCGATCGGCGGTTATCCAGTAGCAACCCGGTGACTGCATCTGGAGCAACTCACCCTGTAGCTGGTCAATGCCAAGCGTAAATGATAGCGTCATGTGAAGTTTCGCAAAGTTGGTAAACCACGACTAATGTATTATAGAAAGATATCTCTGGCACTAATTGTAATTTAAAAATGTCGCCTGCAACTTTAATAAGCAGTAATATTTTTTATGAGCCATGGGGCTCTGCCGTATATTTACCGCAAGAAAAAAGGCGGGTTTTCATGGCGATTGATGATAAAAGTGATAAAGACATTTCTATTGTAGCGAATGCCAGCGGGCAGCATGATGATATCACCGCGTTGGGTGAGGCATTCTCTTTCACTGCTTTTCACTATATTGATATTGCAAGAGACGAACGTCTCGAAAATATTCTCACCCGCTGGCCTTTGTTGCAGGAGCTGGTTGCGGTTCAGCAGGAGAACCCTAATTAATGCCGATTATCGCACTACAGGGACTTCGCGGCGGCACTGGAACCAGTTCTGTCACCGCGGCTTTGGCCTGGGCTGTTAATCAGCTCGGTGAAACCGTGCTGGCAATGGATTTTTCCAGCAGTAATCAACTGGCGATGCATTTTAATGTGCCGGTCGGGCAGGTGCGCGGCTGGATGCGCGTGGCGCTGGATAACGGCGACTGGCAGCAGAGTGCTTTACGTTATCAGGCCGGGCTGGATGTGGTGCCGTTTGGCCTGCTCGATAATCAGCAGCGTGAGGCGCTCGAAACCGGCAGCCAAGAGTATCTGACGCCGTGGCTCCAGCATCTGACGCAACTGAAAGCGGATTATCACTGGCTGCTGCTGGATGTTCCGGCGCAGCAGAGCCGCTGGTCGCGCGACATTCTGGCCCATGCCGATCATATCATTCGCGTGGTCACCGCCGATGCCAACTGCCAGATTCGCCTACATCAAAGCCATTTCAGCAGTAATACTTTTTTTTTACTCAATCAGTTTAACGCCATCAGCCAGTCGCAACAGGATTTGCAGCAGTTATGGCTCAGTACGCTGACCCCTCTGATTCCGGTTAATATTCATCGTGACGAAGCGGTGGCGGAAGCGTTGCTGTTCAAACAGCCGGTCGGTGAATATCGGCCGGAGAGCCTGGCGGCGGAAGAGTTCACCACGCTGGCTAACTGGTTACTGATTAATTTCGGCGGAGCACGGCGATGAACCCGCTACGCTGGCTACTGATTCCGCCTGCCCGCCAGGCGCTGAGCCAGCGCTATCAGGCCTGGCGGCGCAACGGTGCCAGCCGATTGGCCGCCGCTATTCAGTGTCTGTGGATTATTCTTGGCTGGTCGCTGCTGCGGCTGGAAACGCCGGGCTGGCAAACTATTACTGAACGGCGTCGCTCACTGTACCCACAAATCTCCCCGGAACGGCCGCGTCCGGCTGATGCCCTGCGTTACCTGGTGCAAACGCTGTGGTTAATCCTGTTTCTGCCATCCATTCGCAGTGAACGTCAGCGCTTCAATGCGTTTCATACGCTGTCTCGCTGGCGTCAGCGCGTTATTCTGTGGCTGGATAATTTGCCCCGGCACGCAGAGAGAAAAAATCTGCGACAGCGCTCAGAAGGGCGGCTGGAGCAACTGAGTCCGGCAGTGCGCAAGCTGCTGTACGGGGTTTGCGCTATTGTCGGCACGGTGCTGGCAATCCTGTGTATTTCCCAGCCTTTCGATCTGTTTACCCAGTTTATCTTTGTCATGCTGCTGTGGGCGGTGGCGATGGTGGTGCGCCGGGTGCCGGGGCGCTTATCCACCACCATGCTGATTGTGCTGTCGCTGACGGTTTCCTGTCGCTATTTATGGTGGCGCTATACGTCAACGCTTAACTGGGACGATCCGCTCAGCCTGACCTTTGGACTGATGCTGATTGCTGCTGAGACTTTCTCCTGGGTGGTGCTGGTACTCGGCTATTTCCAGACGCTGTGGCCACTTAACCGCCAGCCAGTATCCATGCCTGAAGATATCAGCCGCTGGCCGACGGTGGATCTGCTGGTGCCAACCTACAATGAACCGCTTAGCGTGGTGAAGCCGACAATTTATGCCGCGCTGGGGCTGGACTGGCCATGCGAAAAAGTCTGCATTTATCTGCTCGATGATGGCAATCGTGCTGAGTTTCGCGAATTTGCTGACAGCGTCGGGATTCAGTATATCGCCCGCCCAAGCCACGAACATGCTAAAGCAGGCAATATCAATCATGCGCTGCGCGTGGCCTGCCGCAGTGAATATGTGGCGATTTTTGACTGTGACCATGTGCCAACCCGCTCTTTCCTGCAAATGACCATGGGCTGGTTTATAAAAGAGCCGGAGCTGGCGATGTTGCAGACGCCGCATCAATTTTTCTCACCCGATCCGTTTGAGCGCAACCTTGGCCGTTTTCGCCGTACGCCCAATGAAGGCACGCTATTTTATGGTCTGGTGCAGGATGGCAACGACGTATGGGATGCGACCTTCTTCTGCGGTTCCTGTGCGGTAATTCGCCGCAAAGCGCTGGATGAGGTGGGCGGTATCGCGGTGGAAACCGTCACCGAAGATGCGCATACCTCATTGCGCATGCACCGTAAAGGCTATACCTCAGCTTATATCCGAATTCCGCAGGCGGCCGGGCTGGCGACCGAGAGTTTATCGGCCCATATCGGCCAACGTATTCGCTGGGCGCGCGGTATGGCGCAGATTTTCCGGCTGGATAACCCGTTACTCGGCAAGGGGTTAAAGCTGGTACAACGGCTCTGTTATGCCAATGCCATGCTGCATTTCCTGTCCGGTATTCCACGGCTGATTTTCCTGCTGGCACCGCTGGCTTTTCTGCTGTTCCACGCTTACATCATTTTTGCGCCCGCGCTGGCCATCGCCATCTATGTCCTGCCGCATATGATACATACCAGCCTGACTAACTCGCGTATCCAGGGGCGTTATCGCCACTCTTTCTGGAGCGATATCTATGAAACCGTGCTCGCCTGGTATATCGCCAGACCCACTACGGTGGCGCTGTTTAATCCGCATAAAGGCAAGTTTAACGTCACCGCCAAAGGCGGGCTGGTAGAAAATCAGCATCTCGACTGGGTCATTACCCGGCCCTATATGTTCCTGGTACTGCTGAATCTTGCCGGGGTCGCCGCCGCCATCTGGCGTATTAGTTACGGTCCGCAGACGGAAGTATTAACGGTGCTGGTCAGCCTGATCTGGGTGTTCTACAACATGATTATTCTTGGCGGTGCGGTGGCGGTTTCCGTTGAGGCGCGCCAGATCCGTGAATCTCACCGGGTAGAAATTGCCATGCCCGCGGCGATAATGCGCGCCGACGGACATATGTTGCCATGCACTCTGCGTGATTACTCCGATGCCAGCGTCGGTATTGAACTGCGTGAAGAGGGACTGTTGCAGGATAACGAGCAAATTTTTCTGCTGCTTAAACGCGGCCAGCAGGAGTTCAGCTTCCCTTGCTATGTGCAGCGAGTGTTTGGCAGGCGAATTGGCATCAGCCTGAAAGCGTTGACCACGAAACAGAATATCGAATTTATTCAGTGCACCTTTGCCCGTGCTGACACCTGGGCGTTGTGGCAGGACGGTTTTCCGGAAGATAAGCCGATGCAAAGTCTGGCCGACATTATGTTGCTGGGCTTTAAAGGCTATATCCGTCTGGCGGAATATGGGCCAGCAGGCGTGCGTCGACTGTTCAGGCTATTAACCACCTTTATTCTCTGGATCGCCTCGTTTTTCCCCAAAAGCCCGGCGAAACTCACTACATGATGATGACACTATGACGAGAAAAATAAGCTGGTTTACCGCACTGATGATGGCAACAATGCCGGTGTCCCATGCGGCTCCTGAAGGCATCGTCCCGCTGCAACCTCAGGAAGAGGCGCAGCCCGCTGCTGTGCCGCGAGATAATCCGGTAGCCACCGCTGATTTCGCGCCGATGCCGGTCGATCCGTCTGCTCCGCTGCGTGATGCGGCATTGCCATTCAGCAAGGTCGCGCCACCGCCCGGCAGTTTTAACCTGCGCGGTATACGCCCCCAGGGCCAGATTGAATTTGGCGTGCGCAGTGACGAAGTGGTGACAAAAGCACTGCTGAATCTGCACTTTCGCCCCTCTCCGGCGCTGCTACCCACCCTGTCGCATCTGAAAATTTATCTTAACGAAGAGTTAGTCGGGCTGATTACGGTCACCGCCGAGCAGCTGGGGAAAGATAATCAGGCGCAGATTAATATCGATCCGCGTTTTATTGGCGATTTTAACCAGATACGCATTGAGCTGGTCGGACATTACACTAACGTCTGTGAAAATCCGGCCTATTCCTCAATCTGGCTGGATATCGGTAAAGAGAGCACGCTGGATCTGACCATGCAGAAATTGCTGGTGAAAAATGATTTGTCGCATTTCCCGGAGCCATTCTTTGACGCCCGCGACAACCGTCCGCTGACGCTGCCGATGGTATTTAGCGCTCAGCCGGATGTGGCTCAGCAGCACGCTGCGGCGATGCTGGCCTCATGGTTTGGCGTGAAAGCGGAGTGGCGCGGTCAGTCTTATCCGGTGCTGTATAACCAGCTGCCGCAGCAACAGCATGCGGTGGTATTTGCCACCAATGATAAGCGTCCGGACTTCCTGAAAGATTATCCTGCGGTACAGAAACCGACGGTTGAAATCGCCAGTCAGCCGGATAATCCTTATCAGAAAATGTTGCTGATTCTGGGGCGCGATGACCAGGATTTGATCACCGCGGTACAGGGGATTGCTCAGGGGGATGTGCTGCTGCGCGGCCAGACCTCAACAGTTGATAGCGTTAAATCACTGGAGCCAAGAAAGCCTTACGATGCGCCACGCTGGGTGCGCACTGACCGTCTGACCGCCTTTAGCGAGTTGCAGGCGTACGAAAATCAGCTGCAATCCAGTGGCATGCAGCCTGCGCCGATTGCGCTGAATATGAATCTGCCGCCGGATCTGTTCCTGGTGCGGGCGCGCGGCATCAATATGGATATCCACTATCGCTATACTTCGCCGCTGCAAGATAACGATGGTTCGCGTCTGGCTATCCACCTGAACAATCAGTTTATGCAGGATTACCCGTTATTGGCGAAAAAGGATAAGGGCAACCAGCTGCTGCATATTCCGCTGATTCAGGGTTTGCAGGACAGCACAACACAACTGACGATTCCGGCGCTGCGCCTTGGGGTCGTCAACCAGATGCGCTTTGATTTTGACTATGCCACCACCTTTATCGGCGGCACCAGTGATGGTCGCTGCGAAACGGTCGCGCCGGTCAGTAATCATGTGGTGATCGACGGCACCTCGACGGTGGATTTCTCCGGCTATCGCCACTATATCGAAATGCCGTCACTGCGCGCCTTTGCCAATGCCGGTTTCCCTTTCAGCCGCAATGCCGATCTGGCGCAAACTCTGGTACTGGTGAATCAGAAGCCTTCAGCGGAGCAGACTACTACCCTGTTGAATGCGCTGGGCATAGTCGGTGCGCAGACCGGTTACCCGGCATTGAAAATCCAGCTGACCGATGACTGGAGCAAGGCGCAACAGAGTGACCGCGACCTGCTGATGATCGGCACGATCCCGGAGAATCTGCGCGATGATACCCGGATCAATTTACTGGTCGATGCGGCGAAAAGTTGGGTAAAAAAACCTGTTCGTCAGACCACACTGAATAACGACAATGTGTCCGACAGCGATCGGCAAGCGGAGAGCATCACAGCGATCGATTCCGCCGGGCCGATTGCCGCTATTGTGGGTTTCCAGTCACCGTTTGATGAGCAGCGTAGTGTGATTGCTTTACTGGCCGACAGTCCACGTGCCTGGCAATTACTTAACGATGCGCTGCTGGATAGCGGAAAACGTGCGGCGATTTACGGTTCGGTGGCGATTGTGCGCGAATCCGGCGTTAACAGCCTGCGGGTTGGCGATAACTATTATGTCGGTTATCTGCCGTGGTGGGAGCGGGTATGGAATGCGCTGGCCACCCATCCGGTATGGCTGGCCGTGTTTGCCGTTATCGTGGTGATTCTGTTTGCGCTGCTTATCTGGCGTGTGATGAGCCTGGTCAGCCGCCGTCGCCTTCGCGAAGAGGATAACAAGTAGTGGCCAGGAAAGTTTTGCCATGGCTGGGGCTGTTATTGCCCGGCATGGCGTGCTTTGGTCCGGTCGCGCTGGCAGCAGATCCGCCAGCGCCACGAGAGGTTGCGCCAGTGGCATGGCTGCTACAGCAAATACGCATTGGTGAGGCGACGAATAAACCCTTGCTGGTGACACAGTCGCTGTATCGTTTGCAGAAAATCGATCCGGATAATCCTGAAGTGCTGGCGGCGCAGCTGCGGCTGGCGTTGCGCCAGGGCGATCAGGCGAAAGCTCAGCGCCTGATGACGCAACTGAATCAAACCGCGCCGGATTCTGCGGCGACCCGGCAGTCCGCCGCCAGCATGCTGCTACTCACCCCCGAAGGACGTCAGCAGCTGCAACAAGCCCGTCTGCTGGCGACCTCCGGCCATCCGGAAGAGGCGAAAGTCGCCTTTGATAAATTGTTTAATGGCATCTTTCCGGGCGTGGATATTGCGCTGGAGTACTGGCGACTGGTGGCGCGCATTGACGGTCAGGAGCAGCTGGCGCTGGTGCAATTGCAGGCGCTGGATCAGCAGTATCCCGGTAATACGGGGGTGCGGCTCCTGATTGCCCAGATGCAGTTGCGGGACGATAACACCGCTGAGGCTTTTAAGGAGCTGAAAAAGGTGGCGGATAACCCGGCTGGCCGTGAGCAGGCCGGTGCCTTATGGCTGGCGAGAATCCAGTCGCAGCCGGTTTCCGAACAAACTGTCGCCGAACTGAAACGGTATATCGATACCTTTACCTCTGGCGATGCTCAGCGCAATGGTGAGCAGGAGCTGGCGCGACAGCAAAAACTGCTGGCAGACCCGGCATTTCGCCAGCGTGAGCGTGGGCTGGCGCTGGTTGACGGCGGCGCTGGCGCGGCAGCGATCCCCGCGTTACAGGCTGCGCTCAGGGCGACGCCTGATGATGCTGAACTGCTTGGCGCAATGGGGCAGGCGCAGTCACGTGCTAATCGTCGGGCGACCGCTATCGGCTATTTTGAACGGGCGATCCGGGCGGGTCAGCAAAGTACCAGTATTGGCAAATGGCGCAGTTTGCTGACATCGAACCGCTACTGGCTGGCGATCGATAACGGCGACAAGGCGCTGGCGAAAGGCGATATTGCCGCCGCAGAGCGCCAGTATCAGCATGCGCGCGCGCTGGATAACAGCGACAGCTATGCGCTGATTGGTCTCGGCGATGTGGCGCTGGCGAAGAAAAATAACGCCAGTGCCGAACAGCAGTTTCTGCGCGCCCTCCGGCTTGAGCCGGGTAACAGTACCGCGGCTCGTCGTCTGGCGGCACTGTATCAGCAGCAATCGCCGCAAAAAGCGATCGATTTTATCAACCGGCTTACGCCCGCCCAGCAGCGTGCGCTGGGCAGTACGCTGAATGACCTGCGCAGCGATGCAGTGCGCGCGGAAGCCGACGCGCTGGCCGCGCAGGGCAACTGGGCGCAGGCGGTGGAAAAATATCGCCGGGCGCAGCGCGATGCGCCGGATGATGTCTGGCTGAACTACCGGCTGGCTGGCGCACTGCGTGAGGCAGGGCAAGCGGAGCAGGCGGATTCGGTGATGTCGGCGATGGCCAGCAAGCGCCCGAGCGATCCGGCGCAGGTTTATGCATACGGCCTGTACCTCTCTTCCAGCGATCGGCGCGATCGGGCCATCGCACAACTAAACACTCTGCCCAGGGCGCAATGGGACGAAGATATCGTCGATCTGTCTACGCGGCTGGAGCAGGATAAACTCTTTGAACAAGCCAACGCGTTACGTGACGGCGGCAATGAAGCGGCGGCAATTGCGCTGTTGCAGCAGCAGCCATTCTCGACGCGGCGTGATAATACGTTGGCGGACTGGGCGCTGGCGCGCGGCGATAGCGCAGCGGCGTTGCAAGGTTATCAGCAGGTTCTCAAACGACTACCGCAAGACAGTGATGCCGCGCTGGGGCGTATTGATGCGCTGGTGGCGCTGAAGCGTACTGACGATGCGCGTAGCGCACTGCAACAGCTGCCGGCAGAGGCGGTCGGCGAGAGCATTAACACGCAGCGTCGGGTTGCCAGTGCCTGGCAAAGCGTCGGCGACAGCCAGCGTGCTGCCACACTGTATCGCGGGCTGAAAACGCGCGCAGCCAAAGAGATGCCTTCACAAAGCAGTGCGCTGGTGTTCCGCGATGCGGCGCGGCTGGAAACGCAGCAGCGCCAGCCGCAAGCGGCGCTGGATGATTATCGCCAGGCGATGGTTGCCAGCGACATCACTCAACAACTCCCGCAGGATAATGTCGAATTCACCCGCCTGATGCGCAACGACCAGCGTGATGACTGGCTGAAACGGGGGATACGCAGCGATGCTGCCGACCTTTATCGCCAGCAGGACACGACGCTGACGCTGGAGCAGGATTATTCGCGGAATAAAGGGACCGGCGGGATTTCTGACTTTACCGCTCATACCACGATGTTTGAGGCGGAAATGCCACTCGCTGATGGCAAAGGCTTTCTGCGACTGGATCATGTCGCCGTTTCGGCAGGCAGTTTCTCCACCACTAACGGTTCTCACACTGAGGTGTTTGGCAGCTGTGCGGACAATAATACCAACGGCTGTAGCCGCGACCTGACACAGCGTGCCGAGGGCACGGCTCCGGCGATTGGCTGGCGTAATGACCGCTGGGCTGCCGATATCGGCACTACGCCAGTTGGTTTTGAAGTGGTGAACTGGGTTGGTGGTGTCAGCTGGGAGACGGATGTCAGGAATATCGGTTTGTCATTCACCGCCTCACGGCGTCCCATCTCCAGTTCGCTGCTGGCTTATGCCGGTGCCCGCGACCCGAGTAGCGAGGGCGGGCGCAGCTGGGGCGGAGTCGTTGCGACCGGTGGCGGCGTCGGCATGAGCTATGACCAGGGGGGCGCGCATGGTGTATGGGCGGATCTCAGCGCACATCAAATCACCGGAAAAAATGTGGCGGACAACTCGCGCGAACGGTTGATGGCGGGTTACTACTATAAGCTGATCAATGAAAATAACCGCCGTGCCACTATTGGTCTGAACAGCATGTTGTGGCACTACCAGAAGGATCTGAGCGACTACTCATTTGGTCAGGGCGGTTACTACAGCCCGCAACGTTATTTCTCACTGGCGGTGCCAGTGAACTGGCGTCAGCGCAGCGAAAACTGGTCGTATGAATTGGGCGGCTCAGTATCGTGGTCACACTCAAAAACCAAAGCTCAGGCGCGTTACCCGGTTAACCCGGGTTTTCAGACCACGGCGAATCCGGTCTCATCCGACAGTTCCGGTACGGGAACTGGCTACACGTTGCACGCGCTGGTTGAGCGGCGTTTAAGCGCGCACTGGACGCTGGGTGTTGGCGTCGATATTCAGCAGGCGAAGGATTACACCCCCAGCCACGGACTGCTGTATGTGCGCTATTCGCTGGCGGGCTGGGAAGGGGATCTGGATATTCCGCCACAACCGCTGACGCCGTATGCCGATTTCAAATAGTCTGTGGCGATAAAACGCTGTTAATTTTGCTGCTGAGCGGCGGTTTTTCCTCGGAAAACACTTAAACACGGCTATCGGGCATTCTGCTGTCTGATAAAACCGGGAGCATGGGATATACTCGGAGCAGTTTTTTCCTTCTTACTCCTTACGAGGAGCCTGGAGAACAGCTTTGCGCGTCAGTCGTTCACTCACGATCAAGCAGATGGCGACGGTTTCAGCGGTTGCCATTATCACCATCTGCATCTTTATCGTTATTCAGCTTTTCCATTTTGTGCAGCAGCGCAGGGTCGACTACGCCCAGCAAATGGAGAACATCGCGCATACTGTTCGTCAGCCGTTGTCGGAAGCGGTACTGCGCGCCGATATCCCCGAGGCTGAACGCATTCTTAACTCGCTTAAACCGGCCGGGATTCTGTCGCGAGCCGATGTGGTGCTGCCGAACGCATTTCAGGCGTTGCACACGGATTTTGACCCGGAAAAACCGGTACCACGGCTGGTGGCACGGGTGTTTGAACTGCCGGTGCAGATTACGGTGCCGCTCTACGCCATGGAGCGCACTGCTGCACCTAAACCGCTGGCTTATCTGGTGTTGCAGGCAGACTCATGGCGCGTCTATCAGTTTATCCTCAGCACCATTGCCACCATGCTGACCACGTATTTGCTGCTGGCGCTGATCCTGTCGGTGGCGATTAGCTGGTGCATTAACCGGCTGATTGTTCATCCGCTGCGTGATATCTCCCGCGAGCTACAGGAATTGCCGCCGCAGGATATTCTCACTCACAAACTGGCGATTCCGCCGCTGCATCGTGATGATGAAATTGGCATGTTGATTCGCAGTTACAACCGCAATCAGCAGGTGCTGGAATCAGTCCATGATGAGATGAGCCGGCTGACTACCCACTATGCACTGACCGATTTACCGAACAGAACCCTGTTTCTCGCTCTGCTGGAGCAGCATATGAAATCCGCAGGCAGCCTCAGTGGTTTCACCGTCATAGTGCTGCGTGTTGAGACCTTGCAGGAAGCCAATGGCATTCTGACCGACGAACAGCGCGATACCTTGATCCTGACGCTGGCAGAAAAAATTCGCAGCTGCCTGGATGATCGGACGGTGCTGGCGCAGCTGAGCGGCAGCGATTTTGCGCTGCTGGCAAAAAGAGCCAACAGTCCGTTCCGCGCCATTCGTCTGGCGCGCAACGTCATGACGCGCCTGACACAACCGGTCGCGCTGCAACATATGCAAATTCGCCCGGCGGTCAGTATCGGCATGGCACAGCGTGATGCGGCTACCCTGACGATGGTCGAGCTGCTTGGGCGTGCGACCTCAGCGATGATGTCGGCGCGTCATCAGGGTAAAAACCAGATTCTGTTTTATGATCCGCTGTTGACGGAACGTGCGCAAAAGCGCCTGACGCAGGAGCATGACATTCTGCGCGGGCTGGAACAGGAGCAGTTTGCACTTTATCTGCAACCGCAGGTCAATATGCAAAGCGGCGAGCTGGTGGGGGCGGAAGCCCTGTTACGCATGCGCCAGCCGGACGGCAGCTACAACCTGCCGGAAGATTTTATTGTCGGTGCCGAAGAGCTTGGCGTCATCGGCGATCTGGGGCGCTGGGTGTTTGAAGAGTCCTGCCGGGTGCTGGCGGGCTGGCAAAAGCGCGATATTATCCTGCCGCTCAGTGTCAATATTTCTGCGGTACAGCTGCGCGATCCCGGCATCGTGCCGCATTTACAGGATTTGCTGGCGCGTCACCGCATTCTGCCCGGCAGTCTGGTGCTGGAAATTACGGAAACCGCCGAGATTGGCGATCCGCAGCAGGCCGTGGCCTTGTTAAGTGAGCTGCAACGAGTTGGCGTAGCGGTAGCGCTGGATGATTTTGGTATGGGCTACTCCAATCTTAACTACCTGCGGCAGTTTAAATCCTTGCCGGTCAGCAAGCTGAAGATGGATCGCAGCTTTGTTTCGGCCCTGCCTGCTGACGATACGATGGTGAAAATCATCGCGGCGATCGCCGAAATTATTGATATTGATGTGGTGGCTGAAGGGGTGGAAACCACCGAACAGCGCGACTGGTTACTGGCGCGCGGTATCACCATCGGTCAGGGTTATCTCTATTCTGCGGCACTGCCACTGGCAAGCTTTGAAAAATGGCTGCCGCGTGCGGATTATCTGAAATCAGATCCCTCCTGATAACAGTTTATGTTAATCCAGGGTTATGGATTTTCATGCTGAAGCGTTTCAGTTCATAGTTATCGATTATGCTTTCTACAGGTTGTGTCAAGATATATCAATCTTGTTAACCCGGTGTTATTTTCCGCGCTGTCGTTCAATTCTAATGATAGCGATGTAAATCGCATGGTCTGCTGTAAACGGAAACGCTTTTATGAAAACATCACTGTTCAAAAGCCTTTACTTTCAAGTTCTTACCGCTATTGCCATCGGTATTCTGCTCGGACATTTCTATCCGGATCTGGGCGCGCAGATGAAACCTCTCGGCGATGCGTTCGTTAAACTGATTAAAATGATCATCGCCCCGGTCATCTTCTGTACCGTAGTCACCGGTATCGCCGGCATGGAAAGCATGAAAGCGGTCGGCCGCACCGGTGCAGTGGCGCTGCTCTACTTCGAAATCGTCAGTACCATTGCGCTGATTATCGGTCTGCTGGTGGTCAATGTGGTGCAGCCTGGCGCAGGCATGAATGTCGATCCTGCCACGCTCGATGCGAAAGCGGTAGCGGTCTATGCCCAGCAGGCTGAGCAGCAAGGCGTCATACCGTTCCTGCTCGATATCATTCCTTCCAGCGTGATTGGCGCGTTTGCCAGCGGTAATATTTTGCAGGTACTGCTGTTTGCCATTCTGTTTGGTTTTGCGCTGCATCGCCTCGGTGATAAAGGCACGATGATTTTTAATGTCATCGAGAGCTTCTCCAAAGTGATCTTTGGCATCATCAACATGATTATGCGTCTGGCACCGATAGGCGCGTTTGGCGCGATGGCCTTTACCATCGGCAAATATGGCGTCGGCTCGCTGGTTCAGCTTGGGCAGCTGATTATCTGCTTCTACATCACCTGCGTGCTGTTTGTGGTGGTGGTTCTGGGGCTGATCTCCCGTTACGTCGGCTTTAATATCTTCAAATTTATTGGCTATATCAAAGAAGAGCTGCTGATTGTGCTTGGCACCTCCTCTTCTGAATCAGCGCTGCCGCGTATGCTGGAGAAGATGGAACGACTGGGCTGCAAGAAGTCGGTGGTGGGTCTGGTGATTCCGACCGGCTACTCGTTTAACCTTGACGGCACCTCAATCTATCTGACTATGGCGGCGGTGTTTATCGCGCAGGCGACCAACAGTCATATGGATATCGTGCATCAGATTACCCTGCTGGTGGTACTGCTGCTGTCATCAAAAGGCGCGGCTGGGGTAACCGGCAGCGGATTTATCGTGCTGGCGGCGACCCTTTCTGCGGTAGGCCATCTGCCGGTGGCGGGTCTGGCACTGATCCTCGGTATTGACCGTTTTATGTCGGAAGCCCGTGCGCTGACCAACCTGGTTGGTAACGGTGTGGCGACGGTGTTTGTCTCGAAATGGGTCGGGCAGCTGGACGAGAAAAAGATGAAAGAGACACTGTCTGCACCCGCTAAAACGGAAAAAACCGCCTGAAAAATTGCGCTGAGCGACTAATTCAGTGAAAAAGCCCCTCAAATGCCCGCAGCAGCTTGCCCTTGCTGCGGGCATTTGCATAATAATCCCCACTTAGCATTTTTTTCATGGTATTTCACTTCGTTGCGCGACATCTTTGTGATCGCGTGGTCTAAGAAGCTGTTCTCTTAAAAAGCAGCAGCTTCCCTTTGTGATCTTATAAATTGATAACAAAGGATTACGTAGCGCCAGTGATTATTATTGGTTTGTTATTGAGTAGGGGTTCACATGCAGGGCACCAGAATAGGTCTTTTGGTTGGTGGGTTGTTTCTGGCAACTGTCAGTTACACGGTGCAGGCTGAAACACTACAACCTGATCCTGCCTGGCAGCAGGGTAAATTAGCGAACGGATTTAACTGGCAGGTGCTCACCACGCCGCAGCGCCCCAGTGACAGAGTCGAAATCCGTTTGCTGGTGAATACCGGATCGTTGGTGGAGACTGCCCAGCAGATCGGATTCAGCCACTTATTACCACGTCTGGCGCTGGTGCATAATGCCGCGCTGGATACCACTCAGCAGCGAGCACTGTGGACGCAGGGTATCGATCCGAACCGTCCATTGCCGCCTGCGATTACCTCGTATGATTTCACTATCTACAACCTCAGCCTGCCGAATAATCGCCCGGAAGTCGTCAAAGATGCCCTCAACTGGCTGGCCGCCACTGCCGGCAAAATGACGATTAACGATCAGGTGGTCAATACCGCGATTGGCGCTGATGATCCGGTGGCGACCTGGCCGGCTAACCCGCAAGATGTCTGGTGGCGTTATCGCCTGAAAGGCTCGCTGTTATTGGGGCACGATCCGTCGGAACCGGCCAAATCACCGATTGATATCAACCAGTTGAGCAGCTTCTACAAGCAGTGGTATACCCCTGATGCGATGACGCTGTTTGTGGTGGGTAATGTTGACAACCGCAGTCTGTCTGAGCAAATCAATAAAGCGTTTTCACCGCTGGAAGGCAAACGTGAAACGCCTTCACCGATGCCCACTCTCTCGCCATTGCCGCATCAGCCGGTCAATCTGGTGAATAATGCCGTCAGCCAGGATCGTCTGTCGCTGATTTGGGATACCGCATGGCCGCCGATTCGCGATTCACAGAACCTTACGCGTTACTGGCAGAGTGATCTGGCTCGTGAAGCGCTGTTCTGGCATGTTCAGCGGGTACTGAGCGACAGCAAAGCGCAGGGCGTCCAGGTGGGCTTCGATTGCCGTGTTCTCTATCAGCGCGCGCAGTGCGGAATCAATATGGATTCCAGCAATGCCACGTTGCAGGAAAATATGAATATGATTGCCCGTGAGCTGGCGAATATTCGTGATAACGGTCTGCCAAAGGATGAGTTCGATGCGCTGATGGCGCAGAAAACCGCTGAGCTGAATAAACTGTTTGCCACCTATGCGCGCACCAATACTGATGTCCTGATGAGCCAGCGCCTGCGTTCACAACAGAATGCCGTGGTGGATATTGCCCCTGAGCAATATCAGAAGTTGCGTCAGACATTCCTCTCCGAATTAACGCTGCCGATGCTGAATCAGGAGTTGCGCCAGCAGTTAACTCAGGAGCTGACGATGGTACTGATGCAACCGCAGGGTGAAGCCGAAACCAACGTCAAATCACTGCAGGAGAGCTGGCAGCGCATTATGACGCCGCCCGCGACGGTCAGCGCACCGGCCGAAGACAATAAGCAAGAAGTATCAGATATACCTGTTCCACAGTCCTGATAAATGTGTTGTAGGGGCGGCGTTCTCGCCGCCCATGCCGAGGGTTAGCACTCTGCATACCCTCAGGACGGGAGCCGAAAACGGCTCCCCTACGGCATTCCAGAAATCCCGCTGATGTTTCCTTAAACCATCAGCATTTGCCGAAAACGCCCCCTACACATTGCGCAGGTTTCAGGGAGAACGGTATGAGAAATCGCTTCGGCTGCGGCTTACTCTACGCACTGTGGCTGACACTGTGCGCCAGCTTCGCGGTGCAAGCTGACTCGCTGGCGTTTCTGTCGGATACCCAGCTGGCAGAAGTGAAACAGCAACTGGCGCAGCAGCGTGCCGCTCCCCAAACCCTCCAGGCCTGGCGGGCATTACAGCATCAGGCGGATAAAGCACTACAACATCCTCTGATGAGCGTAACCGATAAAATACTCACGCCGCCGAGCGGCTCAAAGCATGACTATCTGAGTCTTAGTGCCTACTGGTGGCCCGACAGCAGTAAAAGTGACGGCCTGCCGTGGATTCGACGCGACGGTGAGGTGAATCCGGCCAGTAAGAACGCGCAATCGGACGGCGTCAGGCTGGCGGCGTTTACCGCTGATGTGCAGGCGTTGACGCTGGCATGGTACTTCTCGGGCGAGCAGCGCTATGCCGATAAAGCCATCGCTCAGCTGCGCCACTGGTTTATCGCGCCGGAAACGCGCATGAACCCAAATCTTAATTTTGCGCAGGGCGTGCCGGGTATTGCTGACGGGCGCGCATCGGGTGTGCTGGATGGTCGCTACTTAGCCACGCGGATTGTTGATTCACTGATTCAGCTACGTCAGGCGCAAGGCTGGAACAGCAGCGACGAACAGGCAATGCACCAATGGATGAGTGAGTACTTACATTGGATGCAAACCAGTAAACTGGCGAAAAAAGAAGCGCAGGCGAAGAATAATCACGGTAACTGGTATGCTGTTCAGCTGGCCGCATTGGGCTGGTATTTACAGCAGCCCGCGCTAATTAAACAGATGGTGGCGCTGGCGGAAAGTAAGCTGGCGTATCAGATTGCTGCCGATGGTTCGCAACCGCTGGAACTGGCACGCACGCGCTCATTTCATTACAGCTACTTCAACTTACAGGCGCTGACCGCCCTGGCGGAACTGGCGGCGAAAGCCGGAGCCGGAGATTTATGGCATTACCAGAATGCACAGCAGGCGGGCCTGATCCGCGCGCTGGATTTTATGGCACCTTACAGCGATGATGCGCGTGTCTGGCCTTATCCGTCGCGGGATCGCGTTGGGGTAAGGCTGATACCGCTGCTGTCGCTGGCGGATAATCGGCTACACGATAAGCGCTATCAGCGCTGGATTCAGCAGGCGAACTTTCAGCCGCAACATCAAAGTGCGTCGCAGCGGGGAGTCGTGATACAGGCGCAGCGCGAAACCTGGCTGTTATCGCTGCCATATGGGCAAAAACCAGGGAAATAAGCGCTATATCAGTTAGTTATAATGTGTGTGAGCACTAACTTATTTAAAGCCTGGGCGTCAATCAGTCGGTTGTAACGCTAAGCGCGTTCAAACCACTCTTAACTCTTCATAACTGACCATCACATGTTCGCGATAAGCCGGACGCTCAGTCAGGCGCTGATAATATCGCTGTAGTGCCGGTAAATCAGCGCGATCAATAGCGATATCATAATAGCGATAAAGCAGATGGCCGAGCTGGATATCCGCCAGCGTAAAATCATTCCCTGCCAGATAGTCATGCTGCGCCAGTCGCGCATCCGCAATTCTGAGCAGCGCGGTCAGGCGCTGAATGGCGGCAGCAATAGCCTGTGGATCGCGGTCCCGCGCTGCCGTTCGCACTACTCGCCAGAAAATCGGTGCGGTAAAGCCCGCTGCCACACTGGTCTTCGCCCATTCGGCCCAGATATCGACCTGAGTACGTTGGGCAATATCTTCAGGCCAGAAAGGGGCGCTGGCATAGCTGCCCGACAGATAGCGCAGAATCGCGCCGGTCTCAAACAGCGCCGGACCATGCAGGTCTTTAATGACCGGAACCAGGCCATTTGGGTTCATCGCCAGAAATTCGGGCGTGTCGTTACCACCATATTTATGGCCGATATCGTAACGCTGGTAAGGCAGTCCCAGCTCGCCAATACACCACATTAAGGCCTGAACGTTGGAAGAGGTTTTTCGACCCCAGACTTGTAGCATGCTGTCGTACTCCTGATGGCGGAATCATGAACATCCAGCATAGCGGTTTCCCACGCTATTCTACAGGAATGCGTTTTTGAAAAATGATATCCGGATTGATATTGACCTTGATATCGTCTAAAAAAATCAATGCGCGGCCAGCGTCATCACCTGCACGCCAGTAATGATCAAACTGCTGTATTGTATAATTAAGATAGCCCCATGCCGGATCATAAATCTGAACCAGATGGTTGGTGATTCCCTGAAAAACCACAAAGTGATCCTGACCGAATCGCTTAATATACAAAATGGTCGGTGAGTGGATTTTGTCGAGTTGGTCTGACGTTATTTTTACGCCAAGGGTGTTTATCGAATGTTTTTTTGCCAGTCTGGCGAGGTCAAGAAAGGAATATTCGGGTTTTATGCCAGCTAAACCAATTAACTCCGATTCGGATACGCCCCGTTTATAATACTTCTCCAGAATGAAAACTAAAGAAGCAATACCACAGGTGTTGTCATGTATTTGCTTTTTTTGCCCGTCAAAGCGTTGTGCTGTCCAGCTGGCCTGCGCCACGCCCTGACTGGCTATCATCAGTAAAATAATTACGATAAATCGCACGCCATCCCCTTTTAAAAGGGAGGAAGCCTCCCTGAAATATGTCATTAACTGATGAAGTGTGCAGCAGAACTGATTAAGCTTGCCAGTGGTAACAGAAAAACAGCATCCCGAAGTTTAGCAAAGCGTTCTCTGTTTCTCAGGGAGATCATGATCATAATATTAACTATCACGCTGGCCAACAGGTAATATAAACTACTTATGCTGAAATGATATCCCCAGCTATAAGCCAGCAATAACAGTGCGGTGAAAATAATGGCTCCCGTACGTCTGCCATAAAAAATAATACGGCATGTGACGATATACAGAAATATCAACAATACTCCTGACACAACACTCATTGTTTTGACATTCCATGACAGGTTTGGCATCCGCTGTCACCACCGCCTCCGCCGCCCAGCATTGCCTGTGTGGCACCGTAGGCACTTAATCCCAACGCGCCTGCGGCGACTGGGCCGACAACCGGGTTAAGGCCGCCGGCGACGAAGCCGCCGACTCCCTGAGAAATCACCTCCGAGGTGCCTGGGGAGTTATTGGGCGCGGATGCGTAGGCATTGCCGATGGCCGCTGCCGCGCCGGCAACGCCCTGGCCGGCGATAATAACGGCTGGCCCCACCTTGCCCCTGGTCTCCTCCATCTCCTGACTATTCATGACGTCAAAGTCAGCATAGTTAAGGCTTGCCGCAGTGGTCTGAGCCGGGACAAGATTGTCGCTATTAATCGCGTAAGCAACAATAGACAGGGGGGCGACAAAAAGCACGGAAGCGGCTGCCATGAAAATTCTTTTATTCATGATTATTTCCTTATAGTTTATAACTGAGCCCCAAAGAAATCACTGAGCTTTTATTATTTCCCACACCTCCTTTTAGATTAATATTTCCTGCAAGGTCTTCCATTAGATTCACGCTCATTCCGGCTAACACAGAAGTCGTGCTGGTCCACTCTTTTTTATTAAGATAGTAGTTGTTGGCGTTAATAAAATCTTTAGAGAATCCCCAGCTCAGGTTTATCTCTGGATTAACCGCAAAGATAACTTTGCCGGATGTCGTATACGCCGTGTAGTCGTTAGAAAATTTCTCTCTGGAAATGCCATCCAGATAGCCAAGTGAAAAATTAAGTACCAGAGGGTCATAGATCCAGTTAAGGGATGTGCCTAAAACGTAGCTGTTGACCGTACCATCTTTAGCATTTACGCCCCCAAACAAAACGGTAAAATCTGACAGACGATAAAGCTGATAACTGGCACCAAAGCCTATACCGTTAAACTTATATTCACTTTTATTTGAGCTGGTATTATTTTCGGTAGAGTACTTAGTGTTTACCCACTGTCCATTTAACGTTGCTGATAAAGAAAGCTGACTGGTCAGGCCATACATCCCGGAAAGATAACCTGACAACCCATTCGTTTCTTTTTTATAGGCCAGATTTGTACGGTCTATAATATACTGCCCCGGGCTTATCTGGTTAATATAATATCCGGGCTGGCTCCCTTCATTGCTGTTGTTCAGGATATTCACACCCGCACCAAATGACCAGCTCTTCCGCTCTGGAAGAAAGTCCTCAATTTTTAGTATCGATTTGGGTGATTCTTTGAGCGTGCTTTTGTTTTCAGTTGCTGCCTGTACCGCCGGTACGGCGAGACAATAGATCAAATAACCGACGAGCTTACGCATATATTCCCTGAGTTTGATAATCATTTCCTTTTGTAAATGGTAATTGTTATCAACTAAGGGAGTCAATAATGGACATTAACAATATGAAAAAAGGGTTAATAATTTGAAATAAAATTCGCAACGCGAATTAATTACCGGCGGTGATTTATTAGCGTAAAAAGCACAAAAAAGGGTTTTTCTGGCGAGATCATGACGTTAACAGTGCCCCGCAGGGCACTGACTGAAAAATCAATCACCCTTACTGCGGCATGGCATTTTTGGGAATTATCGCACCGCGGTGCTGAATAACGGTGCTGGCCGTCAGGTGCCCGCGTACGGCGGCCTGTTCTGCACCGCCGCCGGATAGACGTACGGCAAGATAACCGGCGCTAAATGAGTCGCCCGCTGCGGTGGTATCGACCACTTTCTCTTTGGCGAGTCTTACGGCTGGCACCTCCAGTAATGCCGCATCGCCGCATGCCACCAGGCAGGAATCGGCACCGCGTTTCATCACAATCTCCTCAACACCCGCTGCGCGTGTGCGGGCCACCACTTGCTCAATGCTCGCTTCACCCCAAAGCAGGGTTTCGTCATCCAGCGTGAGAAACGCGATATCGGTGCAGGCCAGCATGGCGGCGTAGGTCTGCTGCGCCTCATCACGGCTTTGCCACAGGCGCGGGCGATAGTTGTTATCAAAAATTACCTTGCCGCCATTACCGCGACATTCTGCCAGCAGTGACATTAACCGGGCGCGACTCTGGGGGTTAAGGATCGCCAGGCTGATGCCACTCAGGTAGATATAATCGAACAGCGCCAGCTCTTCGCACAGCTCATCGGCGCGGTCGCTCTCCAGCCAGTAGCGTGCGGCAGCTTCATTGCGCCAGTACCAGAATGTGCGCTCTCCCTGGGCATCGGTTTCAATAAAGTAGAGCCCCGGCAGCTTGTCTTCCATACGCTGAATCAGCGAGGTATGAACATTTTCCTGCTGCCACGCGTCAATCATTTCGTTGCTGAAGGTATCGGTTCCCAGTGCGGTGACATATTCCACCGCGAGGGTGTCGGCGGGCAGCTGACGTGCGAGGTAGACCGCGGTGTTCAGGGTATCGCCGCCAAATCCACGGCTTAAATCTGCGCCTTTTTGCGACAGTTCAATCATGCATTCGCCAATAATGGCAATTTTTTTATGCGTCATGGTTTCCAGCCTCAGGAAATATCGGCCTTTAGTCTCGCCTTGCGGTCAAACTCAGTCAATGATTTAAAACGCTGTTTTAAATTTTTTTATCGTCGCCGCGCGATGATTAAATAGCCTGATTAGCGGTTAAAGTGGCCGCTATTGACCGGATTGAAAAGTTAAGTGGCTGATAAGCTGGAGGGTGTGAAACTGGCTTTCAATGCCGGTAAAGTTATGCAGGCCAGTGCCGATACTTGCTGAGCGGGATGCCATTTGCAGGCAATCTCAAATAACCAGGATGTAAACCATGATGCTGAAACATATCAGTCATCGGCTTCCTTCCTCAATTGTGGTGCAAAAACATCAGGAAGAGCGTCTGTACTGGAAACAGTGCCAGCGATTGTACACTTTTCAGCCGATCTACCAGGTGTCTGGTCGCTTGATGGCAATTGAGTTGCTTACCGCGGTGTTTCATCCTGCCGCGCCGAGTCAAAGGTTATCGCCCGAAGACTACTTTGCCGCGCTTGATATTTCCCAGCGGCTACATATTGTCCAGGAACAGCTTGAGCTACTGATCCAATGGGAAAGTAAATTTGTTGACGGTGATCTGGTGGCATCGGTCAATATTGATGGGCCATCATTACTCGCCATTCAGCATCACCACCAGATTCGGGCACTGATTGCCCGGCTGCCATGGGTGCGCTTTGAGCTGGTTGAGCATCATGTCTTGCCGCAGGAAGAGATTGTGGCGCAGATGCCCGAACTGGGGCCACTGTGGCTGGATGATTTTGGCTCCGGCATGGCAAATTTTTCTGCACTGACTGAATTAAAGTATGACTACATCAAGTTAGCGCGTGAGCTGTTTGTTCTGCTGCGTAAAACTGAAGAAGGTCGACACCTTTTTCTGATGCTGCTGGCGTTAATCAATCGCTACTGCAAGGGCGTGATTGTTGAGGGCGTGGAAACCGCTGAAGAGTGGGCGCAGGTGCAGAGCTCTCCGGCATTTGCTGCACAGGGCTATTTTTTCTCGCGGCCAGTGCCGTTTGACCAGCTAACCGACCTTCCTCTGCAACTGGCCTGATGCCGATCTTATTGGTCTCTACTATCTTTAAACAGAGATATGGGATGAGCAAGGAGTGGGAGATGTCGCGTAGCGGGAAAATAATAAGCTGGATCGTCGGGATTTTTTTGTTGCTGGTCGTTATTGTGGTGCTGGTTATCGCTTTCTTTGACTGGAATCGCCTTAAACCTACCATCAACCAGAAAGTCTCGACGGAATTAAATCGACCTTTCGCGATTCGGGGCGATCTGGGTGTTGCCTGGCAGCGTAATCGTGATGAACCTGGCTGGCGTAGCTGGGTTCCCTGGCCGCATGTTCACGCCGAAGATATTCTGCTTGGCAACCCGCCTGAAATTCCTGAAGTCAGCATGGTGCATCTGCAACGGGTCGACGCCACGCTGGCACCGTTGGCGCTGATTGGCAAACAGGTGTGGATCCCGTGGATCAAATTGCAGCAGCCGGATGCCAAACTGATCCAGACCGCTGACGGTAAAAATAACTGGACGTTTAATCTGGCTGGCAGCGAAAACAAAGACGACAGTCAGCCGCCATCCGCCTGGTCCTTCCGCCTTGATAATATTATGTTTGACCGTGGGCAGATCGATTATCGCGACGCGATCAATAAAGCCAAAGTGCAGGTGCTGGTTGACCCACTGGGCAAACCGGTGCCTTACGGCCAACTGGCTGGCGGTGACGATAAACAGAAAAATGCAGCCGACTTTGTTTTCGGCTGGAAAGCGCGCGGTACCTACAATAATGAGCAGCTGAACGGCGATGGCAAGATCGGCGGCATGCTCTCTTTACGCAGTAAAACCACCCCTTTCCCGATTGAGGCCGACGTGCGCAATGGCACCACCCGCGTACGCGTCGCCGGTACCGTACAGGACCCGATGAATCTTGGCGGTGTCGATCTGCGCCTGCGCTTTTCTGGCGATACGCTGGCCAACCTGTATGGTCTGACCGGCGTGTTGCTGCCTGACACGCCGCCGTATGAAACTGATGGTCGGTTACAGGCGCGATTCCAGCAAAAAGGGGGCGCGCTCTTCCGTTATCAGAACTTCAACGGCAAGATTGGCGACAGCGATATCCACGGCTCTCTGACTTACAGCCAGCGCCAGCCCCGTCCGAAACTGGAAGGTTCACTTGAATCACGTCAGCTACGTATGGCCGATTTAGGGCCGCTGATCGGCGTCGATTCGGGTAAGGGCAGTGAGAAAACTAAACAGGCGAAGGCCAAACGCGGTGAGGCGTCCACCCAGCCCGCTGACCGAATCTTACCGCACGATAAATTCGACACCAAAAGCTGGGACGTGATGGATGCGGATGTGAAGTTCAGCGGCAAGCGCATCGAGCACAGTAATTCGCTGCCGATAAGCGATCTTTATACGCATCTGGTGCTGAAAAGCGGTGATTTACGTCTCGATCCGCTGCGTTTTGCCATGGCCGGTGGCAACCTGAATTCCACCATTCATTTGGAAGGTGACAGAACGCCGATGCGTGGACGCGCCGATATTCATGCCCGCAAACTGAAGCTGCGCCAGCTATTCCCCGGAGTTGAGGCGATGCAGAGCAGTCTGGGGCAAATGAACGGTGATGCGACGCTGACCGGTACCGGTAATTCGGTGGCGGATTTGCTGGCAACCAGCAATGGTGATGTGAAATTACTGATGAATGACGGTCTGATCAGTCGCAGCCTGATGGAGATTGTCGGGCTTAATGTCGGTAACTATGTGGTCGGCAAACTGTTTGGCGATGACGAGGTGCGCATCAACTGTGCGGCCGCCGACCTGAATGTGCGCAATGGTCTGGTGTCGACACGGCTGTTTGTTTTTGATACGGAAAATGCGGTGATCAATATCTCCGGCACCACTAATTTTGCCAGTGAACGGCTCGATTTATCGATCGATCCGGAGAGTAAAGGCATGCGTATTATTACCCTGCGTTCGCCGCTGTATGTTCGTGGCACCTTTAAAAATCCGGATGCGGGTGTGAAAGCCGGTCCGCTGATTGCGCGCGGTGCGGCGGCAGTGGCGCTGGGCGCGGTGGTTGCGCCTGCGGCGGCACTGCTGGCGCTGATTTCAACCAGCGATGGTGATGACAATCAGTGCAGTAATGTCTTACAGCAGATGAAGTCGAAAAAATAGCGAAGAGCCGGGGTGAGAGGGCTTGCCCCGGCGAGCTGTTAAGCCGTTATGTATTACATATCGAGCGCGATATGTTTTCCGTCCGGAAACGCGATCCCGATAGGTATTTTTCCACCCAACGCGGCCACATAGCGTTTCATGGTGGATAGTTTTATATCACTGCCACGTTTTTCTATCGCGGCGAGGGTGAGCATCTCACTACAGAATCTTTTGTCATTACCGCTCTTATCGTCGTGAGAATAACGGGAATAAACCACATAAAAAAGCCGGACGCTGTCCGGCTTTTTAGTCTGTGTTAACCGGGACTAAAGCGTCTGGTGCCGCGTCTCTTTAGTCGCAATCAGCGCCAGCAGCGTCAGGCAGGCCATTGATGCCAGATACAGACCCACGGCATACAGACCGTAACTGGTGGCTAACCAGGTGGCGATATAAGGTGCCACTGATGCGCCAAGAATCGACGACAGATTGTAAGAGAATGAAGCGCCGGTATAACGCACTTCGGTCGGGAACAGTTCCGGCAGCAGCGCGCCCATTGGGCCGAAAGTCAGACCCATAATGCTCAGACCCAGCAGCAGGAAGCCCATCACCAGCCACTGATTGCCGGAACCCAGCATTGAGGGGAACAGCAGCGAGAAGGCGATAATCATCAGCGTAATGACAATCATGGTTTTGCGACGGCCAAAGCGATCCGCCAGCATACCGGCAATCGGCACCATCACACCAAAACCAATGACCGCTACCATCAGCATCCACAGGAAGCTGTTACGCGAATAGCCCAGGCCAGACGGTTCGGCTGCGGTTCCGTAACTCATTGAGTAAACGGTCATAATATAAAACAGCGTATAGGTCGCCAGCATGATAAAGGTGCCGAGAATCGTCGCCTTCATATGCTTGCTGAACAGTGTTCCGATAGGCACTTTAACCTGCGCATTGGCTTTCTGTACTTTGGCGAATACCGGCGATTCATGCAGCGATACGCGCACATACAGGCCAATCAGCACCAGCACTGCGGAGAGAATAAACGGCACGCGCCAGCCCCATTCCATAAATTGCTCATCGGTCAGTAACCATGAGAGCAGCAGGAAGGTGCCGTTAGCAAAGAAGAAGCCAATCGGTGCGCCGAGCTGCGGGAAAGAGCCGTACAGCGCGCGTTTCTTCGCCGGGGCATTTTCGGTCGCCAGCAGCGCCGCACCACCCCATTCACCACCGAGGCCAAGACCCTGACCAAAGCGCGCCAGCGCCAGCAGCAGCGGCGCGAATACACCGATGGTTGCATAGCCCGGTAGCAGGCCAATCACCACGGTAGAAATCCCCATGGTCAGCAGTGAAGCAACCAGCGTGGCTTTACGGCCCACGCGATCGCCAAAGTGACCAAACACCGCAGAGCCAATCGGCCGCGCGATAAAGGCGATAGCAAAGGTGGCCAGCGACTGTAGCGTAGCAACGGTCGCATCACCCTGCGGGAAGAAAATATGCGGGAAGACGATGACCGCTGCGGTGGCATAAATATAGAAATCGAAGAATTCGATAGCCGTGCCGACCAGCGAAGCGACTACCACTTTTCCGCGTGAGTTAACTGGCGTGGCATCGTGTTCGGCGTCGAGAGTTGGTGCGATGGAGGCTTGCATAATTATTTCTTATTTTTAATACGTGTCAGGGAATCTTACGCACAGCAAAAGCCGCATTCAATGGCGAAAACCCGCGTCAAATCGGGACTTAGCGGCCGAAAAGTTGATAATTTTTATCAACGGATATTTGCTGGCGAATGCCAAGGCGATCGAGCAATTTTTCAGTGGGAACCACTAGTAAAGGGCGAAATAAAAGTTAGCTGTCAGCGATAAATGCTGGTTATTGCGCGGAATTCAACCGCATAACGAGATTTTTAACTGTTTTCGGCGCGTTTCGGGGCTATGAAAGCCGTGCGCCACCGTGATTCCCGGTGGCGCAAGGTGGCATTATTGCGCGGCAGAATCTGTTGCTGACTCAGGCATTTTCTTGTCGTCTTTGTACTGCGCGGTGGCAATCCACGCGGCGCAAAACAGCGTCAGGCGCGCGAAGAAATAGAAAAACGCCATCAGCCCCAGCACTGAACCGAATGCGGCACCCGAAGGGGATGAGGCCAGTTTCGGCAGCGTCAGGGTCATAATAAATTTAATCACCTCAAAGCCAATCGCCGCCAGCAAGGTGCCGCGAAACAGCGCTTTCTTGCGAGGTTTATGACGCGGCAGGATCCAGAAAATCCACAAGAACAACAGATAGTTGGCAAATATCGAAATCGACAGGGCAATCACCGTCATGGCCGGGCGTAACCATTCAATATGATCGAGGCCAAGGGCACGGACAATCGCCGCCTGCGCCGAACCGGCTACCGAGGTCAGCGACAGGGTAATAATCAGCGCCAGTACCAGTCCGGTAAGCGAGATAAAGTCGCGGGTATATTTAAAGTAAATCTTCTCTTTATCGGTAGGATTGCGCTCCCACACATCACGCGACTGGGCGCGAATTGCTTCGCGCAAATTACCCATCCAGCTAATCCCGGAATAGAGCGCAATCAGCAAACCGGTCAGACCGACGGTAGTACGCTGCTGAATCGCCGTGTTCACGGTATTTTTCAGGGTTTGCGCCAGCGTTGGATCGCTGATACTACTGACGATCTTTTCGATCAGTTCAGTTAACAGCGTCGGATGCGAGGCGAGGATAAAACCGACGGCGGCAAACGAGACCATTAAAATCGGTATCAGCGATAAAAATGAAAAATAGGTAATCGCGGCGCCAAACTGGCTGCCGAGGCGATCGTTAAAACGTTCACCGGCGCGAATAAAATGCGCAACAGCAGGAATCGCCTGGAACCAGCTGACCAGACGCGACACGCGAGTAATCGAGTGATCGACGGTCTTATTACCGGTTTTAATCGAGATCAGTGGCTTTTCTTCTGCCACTTCATGTTGTTGGCTGAGTTGATTTTGCTTATCCGTCATTAACCGCTCTTGTCCTTATTTTGACTGCCTGAATAACAATTATAGCCCGGCTGTCACTCCGCGTAGCGTTTCATCGCCTGAGTCAGCCATTCCATAAACACTTGCACCCGACGAGCCAGATTACGCCGGTGGGGATAAATCAGTGAAACCGGCATCGGCCGGGCGCGATATGCCGGTAAAATCTCTTGCAGCGTTTTGGCTTTTAACGCGCTTTGCACCCCGACGCGGGGGACCTGAATAATCCCTAACCCGGCGATGCAGGCGGCGCGATAGGTTTCCGTGCTGTTTACCGTGACCACGCCACCGGTCTGAATCCTGTGGCAACGCTGCCCGTCAAAAAATTCAAACCCGACGGGTGGAGTGCCCAGTTGCTGGCTGTAATGCACCATGGCGTGTTGTGACAGATCATCCAGCGTTTGCGGCGTACCGAAACGTGTCAGATAGTCGGGGCTGGCGCAGTTTATCATCGGCAGCTGCCCGAGCGGGCGGGCAATCAGGCCGGAATCCTTCAGCGTACCGACGCGCACCACACAATCAAAGCCTTCACTGATCACATCAACCAGACGGTCGCTGCTGCTGAGTTCCAGCTCAATACCCGGATAGTGCTGCAAAAATTCTGCCAGCCGCGGAATGACGAAATTGCTCGCCAGACTGACCGGCATATCCACCCGCAAACGTCCGCTGAGCGTCGCGGGATCGTGCTGGAACAGTGAATCCATCTCATCCAGCGTCGCCAGCAGATCGCGACAGCGTTCATAGTAGATCATGCCATCCTGGGTGAGGTGAACGCGCCGCGTAGTGCGATGCAGCAGCCGGGTGCCCATTTGATTTTCCAGTGCCTGTAACTGACGCGAAACGCTGCCTTTCGGCAAGCCAAGACTTTCAGCAGCACGGGTGAAACTTTGCATTTCAGCCACGGTGACAAAAACCTGCATTGCGTGAAATTTATCCATTTGTGCACCGATTGTTATCTGTAGTGAAACAATGAAGCGTAGCTACAGGTGTTTATAGATCAAAATCAGAGGAATATCCTGATTTTCATCCCCACTCCTCTCCGAGGTACAGAAATGACGCGTAAAATTGTATTGATCACCGGTGGCAGCCGTGGATTAGGTAAAAATTCAGCCCTGAAGCTGGCTAAAAAGGGCAGTGATATCATTTTGACTTACCACAGCAAACAACAGGAAGCGCAGGCGGTAGTTGAAAAGATTCACGCGCTCGGAGCCCGTGCGGTGGCGCTTCAGCTTGATGTATCGGACAGCAGCAGCTTTGATGCTTTCGCTACTGAGGTGAGCCATCAGCTGAAAACCGTGTGGCAGCGAAATAATTTTGATGCTTTATTAAACAACGCAGGTATTGGCATTCACGCCTCCTTTGAAGAGACCAGCGAAGCGCAATTTGATCAACTGGTGAATATCCAGTTCAAAGGTCCCTTTTTCCTGACGCAAAAATTGTTGCCGTTGCTGGCCAATGGCGGCCGGATTTTGAACGTTTCCAGTGGACTCGCGCGCTTCAGCCTGCCGGGCTACTCCGCTTATGCGGCGATGAAAGGCGCGATGGAAGTGCTGACGCGCTATCAGGCGAAAGAGTTGGGTGCACGCGGCATTGCGGTAAATATTATCGCGCCAGGCGCCATCGAAACTGACTTCGGTGGCGGTGCGGTCAGGGATAACAGTCAGTTAAATGCTTTTATCGCCTCGCAAACTGCGCTGGGGCGCGTCGGATTACCGGATGATATTGGTGATGCGATCGCGATGATTCTTAGCGATGAAAGCGGCTGGATTAATGCGCAACGTATTGAAGTGTCCGGCGGGATGTTTATCTGAGGTGGCATCGCTACCGGTTTATTCGTAGCGGCGGCGTTCACGCCGCCCCCACGGTAAAATCGACCGCCGTCGTGGATTAAACCCGGATAGTGCCGTCAATCACCGTCACCGTCTGGCCGCCAATCCAGATGCCATCAGGCTGGTAGTTAACCTGTACGCGGCCATTGCGTTGCAGCGCCGTGCCCTGACGCACCTGATAATCTGCGGTATTGCCTTGTGCCAGCAAATAGCGTGCAAGGCAGGCATTAGCGCTACCGGTTACCGGATCTTCGGTCAGTGAACCCTGCTCAATCAGTAAGCCACGCACTTCGTACTGCTCGTCGCCTTCCGCCAGTGGGCCAAATGGCATCACGCCATTGACGTCGGCATGTTCCATCAGTTGCGCGAAATCCGCCAGGTTCGGTTTTATCGCCAGCACGGCTTCCGCCGAAAGCATCGGCACCAGCAGCCAGCGAATCCCCATATCCGCCACCATTACCGGTTGCTGATGATCAAAGGCATCACTGTTTAACGCGCCGGCTAACAGCGCATCACTGAATGGCGTCAACGTAGCGGCCGGGGCGGCAAAGGCCAGTGCGCCGTCATCGGCAATGTTGATCGTCACCAGACCAACACCACACTGCTGCACAATTTTGCCGGGGTTTTTACATTCGATCCCGGCCTCCAGCAACGCATGGGCGGTGCCCAGCGTCGGGTGCCCGGCAAACGGCAACTCATAATCCGGCGTAAAGATGCGCAGGCGATAGTCGGCATCGGCTTCTGTGGCTGGCAGGACAAAAGTGGTTTCCGACAGATTGGTCCAGCGTGCAATATCAGCCATCTGTCTGTCGCTCAGGCCATCGGCCTGCATAATTACCGCCAGCGGATTACCATTAAAAGCAGAACGGGTGAAAACATCGACTTGTTTAAACGGAATAAATTGTGCCATGGCGCTCTCGTGATGAAGACGAATAAGCACTATTACTACTGTGTAGAGATTGCCATCGTCAACCAATGCGTCTATGAATAACACTGTGTACCTTAAGAGAAAGTGACGGTTTTATGCTGAAAATTCTGGGAAGAGCGTCATCGATTAATGTCAGAAAAGTGTTGTGGCTGTGCGACGAACTGGGTATCGATTTTCACCGTGAAGAGTGGGGTGAAGGATTTAAATCGCCTGATGAAGCGGAATTTTTAGCACTTAACCCGAATGCCATGATTCCGGTGATTCAGGACGATGGGTTTGTGATGTGGGAATCGAACGCCATTATTCGCTATCTGGCAAACGCGTATGGCGGCGAATGGCTCTATCCGCCGCATCCACGCGCCCGTGCGCCGGTTGACCAGTGGATCGACTGGCAAGCCACCGAACTGAACACCTCCTGGCGCTACGCGTTTATGTCGCTGGTGCGTAATTCTCCGGCACATCAGGACCCGCGGTTGCTGGCCGCCGCCTGTAAAGGCTGGTCGCACACCATGGGCATTCTGAATAAACAACTGGAGAAAACCGGCCAGTATGTTGCGGGTAAGCATTTTTCGCTGGCGGATATTCCGGTCGGCTTGTCGGTGAACCGCTGGTACGAAACGCCGCTGGATCACCCGAATTTGCCTGCGGTGCGCGCCTATTATGAGCGTCTGACCGAGCGCAGCGGCTATGCCACCTGGGGGCGTAACGGCACGCCCTGACGCTTAGCTGATACCCGGCGACAGGCCGCTCATCTCACAGGCCAGTGCGCCGGTGCGTTTAATCGCGTAAGTATAGCGCTCATCAAACGGGTAGCAGCAGGAGAGGCGCAGCGCACTGTTACAGCGTTCGCTCAGGGTGTAGAGTGCGCCCGGCGTGACGCAAATTTTCTCCTGTAGCAGGCGATGGAACAGTTCAGTAGCGTCGACATTGCCCGGCAGTTCAACCCAGAAGACAAAGCCACCCTGCGGCAAGGTGGCGCGCGTGCCCTGCGGGAAGTGGCGGGCGATCAGGCCACGCGCTTCATCCATCTGGCTGATATAGCGACGACGCAGGCTGCGTAAATGATGGTCGTAACCGCCCGATTCCAGAAAATGCCCCAGCGTTTCCGAAAGCAGCACCGATTCCGACATTGATGACACCGCCTTTAGTCGCGCAATCTCGGCACTGAAGCGGCCTGCCGCCATCCAGCCGACGCGAAAATCCGGTGCCAGCGTTTTGGTAAAACTGGAGCAGTAAATTATCCAGCCATCACGATCAAAGGCTTTTACCGCCGGAGCCAGTGGCGTGCAGAATTGTAACTCACCGTATAAGCCGTCCTCAATTAGCGGAACCTGGTAGCGATTAACCAGCTCTGCCAGCCGCTTTTTATCCTCCAGTGTCATGCTGCAACCCAGCGGATTCTGCACGTTCGGCATGGCAATCAACGCCGCGATACGTTTCTCCGTTAACAGCATTTCCAGCGCATCCAGTGACAGTCCGCGCTGCGGATCGGTGGGGATTTCGATCGATTTCAGTCCGAGGCTGGCGAGCAGCGGAAACAGGAAAAAATAAGTCGGCGTTTCCAGTCCGATGCAATCACCCGGTTTGGTCAGCGCGCGCAGTGCCAGTTGCAGTGCCTCCATACAACCGTGCGTCAGCGTAATATCGTCGGCGACCAGCGCCATGCCGGAATCCATTGCGCGCCTGGCGACTTCGCGGCGCAGGCGCAGGCTGCCGGGAGGCAAGGCATAGCGGCCAATCATGCCCGGCTGGCGTCGCAGCATTGAGGCCATAATGCGGCTCAGTTTCGCTGCCGGATAGAAATCGCCATTTTGTGGGCAGGCCAGCGAAATATTGGTGTAGTCAGGATGGTTTTGGGCGGCAAAAACCGTGTCAATCAGATCCAGTTTTTCACTGCTCGGTGATGAAACCTGCGCAAGATACTTGCTGGCTTTGGTGACGGACGGCAGTACGCCACGCACAAAGTAACCGGACTGGGGGCGTGCCTCGATCAGGCCGCGATCTTCGAGGATTCGCCAGGCATTAAGCACCGTATTGACGCTAACCTGATGCGAACCTGCTACGCGCCGAATCGCCGGTAAACGGCTGCCAGAAGGATAAGTGCCGTGATGAATCGCCGTGGCGAAGGTCTCGGCCAGCTGATGATAAAGCGTGGTTTCCTGCGGTTCGATAATGGACACAATTTCCCCCTGACCTGATAGATACAATTGTCCAGTACGTCAAACTGTACTCAATACAATAGTCATTTTGTGTGTCTGTTACCATCGCGCGGTAATTCCTACACTGGTGCTCTGATTAACCGTTAGCAGGCAGACACCATGCTCGATCCTTCATTTTTCAGTTATGTCACCGTGATGTCGATTACACCCGGCCCGAATAATCTGTTGCTGGCAACCTCGGGGGTTAACTTTGGTTTGCGTCGAACGCTGCCGATGGTTTTTGGTATTTTAATCGGCTGTGCGGTACAAACCATGCTGGCAGGAGTGTTGCTGGAGGTGCTACTGCACTGGATGAGCCAGGTGCGTTTGCCCCTGACGCTGCTTGGCTGTGTTTATCTGCTGTGGCTGTCATGGAAACTGTTTCGTTCATCAGCCCCGGAAATGCGCGCCAACGCCCGGCCAATGACGTTGACAGGTGCTGCACTGTTTCAGGCGGTGAATCCGAAAGCCTGGCTGATGGCGACCAATATCGCGCTGTTGTACAGTGCCAGTAGCGGCGTATTAACCGTAATGGCCGGTTTTATGTTGCTTAACCTGCCGTGCATCCTGGTCTGGGCGGTAATGGGCGATCGTTTACGCTATCATCTGCAAATACCGTGGAAGCTGAAGTTATTTAATAGCGTCATGGCACTGTCGCTGGTGGTCACTACGTTGTGGATGCTGATTGAGGCGCTGCAACACTGATGTTTATTGCACCAGAACGCTATTAACTGAATAACCCTCGTGATAAGCGAGGGGCATCGGTTTATTGTCTTATTAAACGCGGCACAGCAGGCGTTTCTTCGAAGTTGCTGCGGAATGGATTAATGTCTAATCCTCCTCTGCGGGTATATCTGGCAAAGACGCTTAATTTATCCGGCCGACAAGCGTGAAGGATATCGCTAAAAATACGTTCGACACACTGCTCATGGAATTCATTATGCATTCTGAAGGAGATTAAATAGCGAAGTAATTTTTCCCGGTCGATTTTTTTTCCTTCATACTTGATCACTACGCTGCCCCAGTCAGGCTGGTTAGTCACCAGGCAATTAGATTTCAACAGATTGGAAGAGAGTGATTCATGCACATAATCGCCGGAAGCGGCATCGGTCAGATGTTGTGGGTTGAAATGGTAGTCATCAATCTGGATATCAAGATGATCTATACATTCTCCAGGCAGTGATGTCGTTAATAATGGATAATGATTGAGGTGAGGGTAAATTTTAACGTTCACCTCACCTTTGGCAGCCAGTGTCAGATCATTTTCAAGTGTTGTTGCCACCTGATCCGGCGAGTCAAATTTAGTTTGATTAAAACTATTAAGGTAAAGCTTAAAGGACTTCGACTCGATAAGATTACTGCTTGTTGCCGGAATAATAAATTCGGCAATGGCGACAACCGGTTTACCCCGATGGTTTAACCAGGAAAGTTCGAATCCGGTCCAGAGATCAAAGCCCAAAAACGGTAAATTATCAGATTTGATATTGATCTCATTCCGGCCATAACTCCGCGGCAGTGTTTCCAGTAAATCAGGTGAATAGTGCTGAATATAGTCAGTATTCTTGCCCAGCAAGGTCATTCCATCCATATTGTTCATCTGCATTCCTTTTTGTTTTGTGCGTTGATATATCGTCTGAATAATTCACGAAAAGCGTAAATGGGACCGACGCCGATAACAGCATAGGCTAACTTTATAATAAGTTGTGAAATTATCATGGTTTTTATTATTTCGCTACTCAGTACATTGTAGAAAGCGAGGGTACAGAATATGACACTGTCTATCGCCGAAGCGATAACCGTACTGGTGATCACCCGGATAAACAGAAAACGGGAATTGGTCAGCTCTTTTATTTTACATAACAGCCATGAATTGATGTTTTCAGATATCAGGTAAGCACAGCTGGAAGCGAAGAGTACGGCGACAATACTTTCAACAAATTCGCTATAAGATTTATTCAGCTCCCATTCACTCAGCCCAGGCAGCAGACTGGTTGCCCATAGTCCGGTAACAAATAAAGTATTGGCGATAAAAGAGATAAGAATAGTTCTTCTGGCCATTCTCATCCCGAAGAATTCATTAAGAATATCCACGAAAATAAAGGTCAGTGGATAAAAGAATATTGCCGGTGGTACAACGAAGTTGATCAACGTGATATGGATAGCTTTGATTCCGCTGATGGTGCAGAGAATATAAATCACACTCATAGCAACACTAAGTATCAAATAAGCATACCAGGATCGTTCATGCCGATCCGCCAGATCGTAGGATGTTATGGTGTTGGTATCACCATACAGACGGCGATAAAGTGCTTTAAGTTCGTTGCGATTAAAGTCGTCAGTAATGATGCTGTTTTCCAGCTCTTGTAAGCCGATATTAATATACTTGCCTGTGGCGAGTACCATAATATTAGCCTTTATAGTATCAGAGCGACTAAAACCCAATAGTTTGTATTTTTTATTGCAGTCCATAAAATATTTATCCTTAAATATTTAAACTACACCTCATTCAAGCTCACTCTTTCTTCAACAATCGCACCCAGCAGAATTTCATCATATTTATGCATATGGTCTTCCTGGGGGTTGTTTTGTCTAAAACACATCCCATCCTTTTCTGAGTAAAACAGTCCAAGCTGTTTATTTGATGGAGGGGTGTGACGCCTTATAATAAGTATATCATCAGGAAAAAATAGATTTTTAATATTGTCTTCTACTCTTAATGCAACCATGTTGGAGACGTCGCCAAAATACCATGTAACTGGGTATTGCGTAGCCAGAAATCCTATTCTCATCTTAAAGCAGGAAAGAAAATCTGACTGCGGGATCACTGGAATCGCCGCAGGATTTTTATCTCCTTCGGGAGATAGCATTTTTTCAATGAACTCAATCTGCTCTAAATCATGGTTTTCAATGATATCACAAGTAACGCCAAAAAAGTCTGCAATACGGGTTATGGTTGAGTGTTGAACGTTATTTACCTTACCTTCAAGGATCTTGTATAACGTTGCACGAGTTACTCCAGTACGGTTTGCAAACGAAACCTTTGTTTCACCACGACTTCGCATAATGTATTCTATGTTATTGATTATATTTTCTTTTCTTTGAGACCCCGATGCTTTCATTGATAAGCTTTCCCTGCCTTGTACATAACCGTTTAAAAATATTTATGTTTCTTATTTCTTTACTATAAGTTAATGATAAAGGAAAGTATAAATATATTAAAAAATGCTATGCTTCTTACCCTTGAGAAGTAAGTCTTATGTGTTAACTGTTAATGTAATTACATAATTTCTCATTGAATACATTTTATTATGCATACTGTATTCTTTTACGTTTACTTTGATAAAATATATTATTTTATGTTGACTTCTATTGAGGTAAAAAGTTAATTTTCTTCATGAGTTCTACTGGCTGACTGGTTTGGCAGCTTATGGGGAGCCAGATGTGGGACGGAAAGTGAATAAGGGAGGTCTATCAAACTGACAGAGCCTGGTATTAACTCTTAAATTACAACTGTCTTATCAGGAGATAACATGAATGGAATCACTTTAAAAGACTGGCATCGGGAAGATATCCTTGCTGCTGTCAGGAAAAAGAAAAAGTCGCTAGCTGCACTATCAAGAGAAAATGGCCTTTCATCAGGTACACTGACTAATGCCCTACAGAGACCCTGGCCGCGTGGAGAGAAAATTATTTCCCGTGAAATTGGGGTGGCACCTGAAGAAATATGGCCCAGCCGCTATATGAATAAAAATTAAACCCAAAATATTGATAATGTAGCGTCTGTGTGTTTAATAACTGATTACCTTGCAAGTATTTTATAATAATCAACTGAAGTTATCATTACTCAATGCCAGGGAAATATAACTTATCTCTCTTTATCTTAGAATGTTGATGAAAGTGACACCGTGCTGCAAAGGAAATCCACACCATCGAAAAGAGTATGTTGCTAATCGTGCGAACGGTTAAAAAGAAAACTTTACCTGCAACATCAATAATTAAATACTCCAGCCACAACGGAAGAAAAAAACATCAGCCAGGACTTACTGGCCTTTTTTCCTCTTAACTTGTGCAAGGAGCCAACTGTTTTGACCTCTTTCTCTCCTGAACTCTGGCTGGCGGCGATCGTCGTCGCTGTCACCATTTTGCTGTGGGCCACCGCGTTACTGCCGGAATTTATCACCGCATTGCTGTTTTTTGCTGCCGCCATGCTGTTGCATATTGCCCCGGCGGCCACGGTATTCAGTGGCTTTGCGTCATCGGCCTTCTGGCTGGTATTAAGTGGCTTTATCCTCGGCATCGCCATTCGCAAAGTGGGGCTGGCCGACCGGCTGGCACAGCTGCTGGCTACGCCGCTGACCGCCTCCTGGCCGCGTATGGTCGGCGGGGTGATTCTGCTGAGTTATCTGCTGGCGTTTGTGATGCCGTCGAATATGGGGCGTATTGCGCTGCTGATGCCGATTGTCGGCGCGCTGGCGAAACAGGCCGGATTGCATCCGGGCAGTCGTGGCTGGATTGGGCTGGCGCTGGCGGT
>NZ_JRXE01000005.1:112715-120377 GCF_001267535.1 Winslowiella iniecta
TTTGGTCTGCATCCTGGCTATATGCCGTGGCTGTTTCTGCATACGCCAGTGGTGGGGTTACTAAAAGGTATGCTGCTCACGCTGTGTATCTGCAAGCTGTTTCCGGCGACGCCAGTGCGCATCACGCAGCAGCAAAGCTTGCCCAGGCTGAGCGGCGAAGAGTTAAGGTTGATAGCGGTACTGCTGCTGACACTGCTGTTATGGATGACCGATAGCCTGCACGGTATTTCCCCGGCCTGGGTCGGACTCACCGCCGCCTGCTTTTGCCTGCTGCCACGTATCGGTTTTATCTCCAGCGACGCCTTTGGCAGCGGCGTTAATTTCCGTACCTGCCTGTATGTAGCGGCGATTCTCGGCGTGACGGCGGTGGTGGTGGAGTCGAATCTCGGCAATACCATTGCCCGCGCGCTGCTGGCGGTCACACCGCTGCATGAAGACAGCCCGTTCCTCAGTTTTATATCCCTGAATGCCATGACCTCGGTGCTTAATTTTGTGGTCACAGCCAATGGTGTGCCGGCGATGTTTACGCCAATGGCGCAAAGCTTCGCAGAAGCCTCTGGCTTTTCTGTGCTGACGGTGGTGATGATTCAGGTGTTTGCCTATGCCACGCCATTACTGCCGTATCAGGCCTCGCCAATTGTGGTGGCGATGGGATTAGGCAATGTTCCGGCGCGTGACGGTCTGAAGCTTTGTCTGGTTGTCGCAGTAGTCAGTGCGCTGGTGCTGCTGCCGCTGAATTATTTCTGGTTTAAAGCGCTGGGGTATTTGTAGGGGAAATTGCGGTGGTGGCTTACGAACTGCCCTCGCTGACTGAGCAGCGCCAGTCTGAATTAACGACTCTGGTCAGAAAGCCTGATTACAACGAGATTTCTCCTCTGGCATAAAAAACGGCGGCACAGTGGCCGCCGTTGATCAGACAAAATGAGTTACCGACTAGTGCTGCGCTGCCGCGGCGGGTGCTGCTGCCGGGGTTTCGCTGGCGTCGGTATCGTCGTTCGCCGCTGGAGTCATAGGCGTGTAATCCAGTTGCAGAATACGGCTGGTATCACCCAGCTCTTTTTCTGTCGCTGCAACGTTGCCATTCAGTTTCTGGCCGTAAGAAGGGATGATCTCCTTCAGTTTGGCCTGCCACTCTGGCGTTGCGACTTTGTCTTTAAACACTTTCTTCATCAGATCCAGCATAATCGGTGCTGCGGTTGATGCGCCAGGTGAAGCACCCAGCAGTGCGGAGATGGAGCCATCCTGTGAGGAGACCACTTCAGTACCGAGGCGCAGTACGCCGCCTTTCTCTGCATCTTTCTTGATGATCTGAACGCGCTGTCCGGCAATCACTAAATGCCAGTCTTCTTTCTTCGCGTCCGGGAAGTACTCTTTCAGCGCTTCGTAACGGTCGTCGTCAGACAGCATCACCTGGCTGATCAGGTATTTCACCAGATCAAAGTTATCCAGGCCCACATGCATCATTGGCATCACGTTAGAGGTGGTGATGGAACCGAACATATCCCACAGTGAACCATTTTTCAGGTACTTAGTGGAGAAGGTGGCGAACGGACCAAACAGCAGAACCTGCTTGCCATCCAGCACACGGGTATCGAGGTGTGGAACGGACATTGGCGGTGCGCCGACTGAGGCTTTACCGTACACTTTCGCCAGGTGACGTTTTACCACTTCCTGGTTTTCAGTCACAAGGAATTCGCCGCCAACCGGGAAGCCAGCATAGTTTTTCGCTTCAGGAATACCGGACTTCTGCAGCAGTGGCAGCGCTGCGCCACCGGCACCGATAAAGACGAATTTCGCCTTAATGGTTTTCTCTGCGCCGTTATTTTTCAGGTCGGCGATGGTGACATTCCAGCTGCCGTCGTCGTTACGCTTGATATCGCGCACTTCGTGGCTGGTTTGCAGATTAAATTTGTCGCTTTTTGACAGTGAAGCCACTAACTGACGAGTGATCTCGCCAAAGTTAACGTCAGTACCAATTGGGATACGCGTTGCGGCAACTTTCTGCTTAGGATCGCGGCCTTCCATCACCAGTGGAATCCATTTTTCAATCTGCTGGTGATCTTCTGAGTATTCCATACCGCGGAACAGCGTGCTCTGTTGCAGGGCGGCATAGCGCTTACGCAGGAATTCGACGTTATCGTCGCCCCAGACAAAGCTCATATGCGGGGTGCTGTTAATAAAGCTGCGTGGATTTTGCAGCACGCCTTTCTGTACCTGATAAGACCAGAACTGGCGTGAAATCTGGAAGGATTCGTTAATCTCAACCGCTTTTGAGATATCAATCGAGCCATCTTCTTTTTCCGGCGTGTAGTTCATCTCAGCCAGCGCTGAGTGGCCGGTACCGGCGTTATTCCAGCCGTTCGAGCTCTCTTGTGCTACGCCATCAAGACGTTCGACCATCTCAATGGACCAATTCGGTTCAAGTTCATGCAGGTAAGTCCCCAGAGTGGCACTCATTACCCCGCCGCCGATCAGTAATACATCGACGTTCTTTTCTTGTTCTGCAACTGCTTGTTTGCTAAAGCCAAAAGCATTCATACACAGCGCGAGAATTAATGCTGTTTTGCGCATTATGCGACATCTCCAACCGTTGATTTCTCAACATTTCTTTGCAGGTGCGATAGGTCCAGCTTCTGATGAGCGGTTAATCTATTTCCACCACGATAAAAAGGACACTCACGAGTAAAGCAACATAAAGCGTTATCTTGCTTAACTGCACGTTATACATGCGAGCAGAAATATAACATTCTTGAAATTTTTTTGAACAAATTGTTTAAAATTTAAAAATTGTAGCGGGGTTCTGGCAGGCTGAATCGATAAGGCTGATAAGGGTATCAGCCTGAAATGTTAACAAAAATTATTTCTGCAAAAAAATTTTCGGAACGGATTAATTGCGCGGTGCGCTGTCCGGTAATTTACGCGTACTGATGGCGAGCCGGTTATAGGTGTTCATCAGGCCAATCGCAATCGTCAGATCAATAATCTCTTTCTCACTGAACTGGTCGCTTAGTGGCGCATACAATGCGTCAGGCGCACCCTGGCTCGCGATCAGCGTCAGGCTTTCAGCCCATGCCAGCGCCGCCTTTTCTCTGGCGCTAAACAGCGTGCCCGACTCCTGCCATACCTGCGTCAGCACAATTTTTTCCCAGCTTAAGCCCGCAGTGTGCAGCGCTTTCGTATGCATATCGATACAGTAAGCGCAGCCGTTAATTTGTGAAACGCGCAGAAACACCAGTTCAACCAGCTCATGCGCCAGACCGCTTTGCGAGACATAGCTGTAAACCGCACCAAGTGCTTTCATGCCTGCTGGGGCAACCTGTGAAAAATCAATACGTTCGCTCATTGTTTCTCTCCTGCCATAATTGATGTTGGGATAGCCTTGGGGCGTTGGTGAGTATTCTCTTCTCTGCGATGGAATAGAAAAAGTGCCAGGAATTGACAAAAATAGTGGTCCATTCAGACTGAGCGTCAATCGTGATGAGCGTACCGGGTTAACCGAGCAGATTCGCAGTGCCATTACCCAGGCGATTGGCGAGGGGCGGCTAAAGCCGGGGGCGCGAATGCCATCCTGCCGCGATCTGGCCGCGCAACTTGGCGTGGCGCGCGGCACCGTGCGAACCGCCTACGATATGCTGGCCGACAGTCAGCTGCTGGAGGCGAAAGGCGCGGCCGGAACGTTTATTACCCGCTATCCGCCAGTGGCAATCGCCAGTAATGCGCCATCACCGGCGCTGACGCCCTTGTCAGATATCGCGAGTGACTTTGATGCGTCGCCACTGACTTTTCAGATGGGCGTGCCGGCGACCGATGCGTTTCCGGCCAGTGTCTGGTCACGTATTTTGCAACGCCATGCGCGCAATAGTACCACTCAGCCGGTCGGTTATCCTGATCCGCGCGGTAGTCTGGCACTGCGCGAGGAACTGGTGGCGTATCTGGCGGTATCGCGCGGCATCAGCTGCCAGGCGGCACAAATCATCATTACTAACGGCTATGCCGGTGCGCTGGGGCTGATCTGTCTGGCGATGGGGTTCCGTAATACGCAGGCGTGGATTGAGGAGCCGGGCTATTTACTGGCCTGTAAGGCACTGGGATTAGTTGGTATTGAGCCGGTGCCGATTGCGGTTGATGAGCAGGGTATCAGGGTCAACGAAGGGAGAGATCGCGCTCCTGCTGCCAGCTTTGCGCTGGTGACAGCCGGGCAACAGTCGCCGTTGGGTATGGCGCTGTCGCCAGAGCGTCGCAGTGAGCTGCTGACATGGGCGCAGGAAAATAACCGCTGGATTATTGAAGATGACTATTTGGGTGAACTCCAGCTCAGCAGCCGCGCAACACCGGCGCTGGCATCGCGCGATAGCGCCGGGCGAGTGATACATATTGGCACTTTTAGTAAAACCCTTAGTCCCACGCTGCGCCTCGGTTTTGTCGTGGTGCCGCTGGCGCTGGCGGCGCGTTTTGGCGATATCGCCACCGTAATGGCTCCGGCGTCCTCGGTCGTCGTGCATAACGCGGTGGCGGAATTTCTGCGGGAAGGCCACTTCTTACGTCATTTACGCCGGATGAAACGTCTGTATGCCGAGCGCCTGGAGAAGATGATAGCGGCGCTGCAACCGCATTTTCCCCAGTTGCGGCGCGGCGGGCTGGCGGTGGTGGTGCAGCTACCGACGGGGATCGCCGATCGCACCATTGCCCGTGAAGCGCTGGCCTGGGGCATGGCACCCTCGCCGCTGTCAGCATGGTTTCAGCGTGATGAGCTGCGCCAGTATGGTCTGGTGTTAGGAGCAACCAATATGCCAGCCGACGGCTTTGAACGGTGCGCGCAACAGCTGCGCCAGCTGGTTGACGCGCATCTGCCGGTGGTTACTCCGGCAGGGTCTGATTGACGCGCTGTAACATCCATGAATAGAACGGGTTGGATGAGATGCGCATCAGCATATCAAGGCTGACAATCAGCACCGAGCGCTCACCGCGCGGCGTTAAGCTACCAAAACTGACGCCAAATTCATTGGGTGTGGTGGGGTAACGGCCATACAGCGAGTCACTTTGCGGGAATGGCAGTGAGACATGCGACAGTGAATAGATATCCATCGGATATTTTATTCCCAGCGGCTCAGTCACCGAGACGCTCTCCCCGGCCAGTGTGCGTATCGCGACGGCTTCACTACTGGTGTGCGAAGCATTGGTAATCAGCGTTGTGGTATAGCGCCTTGGCGGAGGTGGTAGCAAGTGCTCACTGGCATGCAGCGAGCTGCTGCGCATTAACGGTGACAAGCGTACCGACTGATTCACATCAAACAGCACCAGTTCGCTGCCGTTAGCGGGCAACTGATTATATAACGCATTGATCACCGCTGGCGTGCTGACGGTGGCATCCGCCACCGACTGGAAGGTCAGAACCGGCGGTAATCGGTTCAGGCGATTCGCGCGCGAAATATCGAGAATTTCTTTCTGTAGCGCGCGGGTCAACAGATAAGACTGCCGCGCCGCTTTTACCGGGAACGAATTGTATTTAAAAGGATTAAACTCCGGCAGGATGCCGAGCCAGGCGGTGCGGGCAAACGCCGGTAACAACGATGGCAGCCCGGCCAGCCCGGCATAGCGCGCGTAGCCGCTGACGCCAATCATCGGTGAAATCAGGATTAAACGCTGCGGCACCACCAGTTGCGGATCATCAAGCGCGTCGAGCGCATATTTCATCGCCAGCGCGCCGCCATTGGAGAATCCCATGATATGCAGCGGCGCATCGGCCGGAACCCGTTGGCGGGCTTCTCGCACCGCCAGCCGCGTGGCCGCCATCCAGTCTTCCCAATTGACGCGCGTCAGCCCGCCAGGCACGGTGCCGTGCCCCGGCAGGCGAATGGCGACGGCAACAAAGCCGTGCTGCTGATAATTTTCCGCAAAGTGACGCAGGCTGTAAGGGGAGTCGGTCAGGCCGTGTAACAGCACCACCGCTCCGCGCGGTTTTCCCTGCGGCTGCAAAATATAAGAACGGTTCCAGTCGTGGGCAAAGCTTTCCGGATAAACCGGGCTTTTCGCCGCATAGCGGTTGAAGGTTTCCGGCTGATCGTCGCTGAGTTTGTCGGTGACGTTGGCTTTGACTTCAGCAAACACGCGGCTTTCATTTTCCGTCCACGCTGCCCAGTCGGCTCTGTCCATCGCGCTTGCGCTAAGCTCATCCGGCACATAGGTATGCCACAGCTCAAGATCTGGCCCGCGTTCGGTCACGGTAATACGTATTGCCAGCAACACTATTGCCAGGATAACAAACAAAATTATTGTGCGTTTAAGCCAGGTTTTTGTCCGTTTTAACATCGTGATTGCCAGCCTTTTAGCGATTAGATTTTAAAATATCGGCGATAGATAAAGCGGATAACAAAATACTCAATAGCGCCTAACAACAGAAACCACAGGCAAAATACCAGTGTATACAGCTGACCAATATCCTGCAGATGGAAAGTGGCCATCAGCGATTTAGTCAGCTGCACGCCAAACCACGGTGCCGGAAGCAGCAGGGCTGACAGAAAACCGAGCATCAGGATGCCCATCGGGATCAAAAAGGTTTCAAAGGTGCTTTTCATGCATTCAGACTTGTTCGCTAAAGTGAGCCTGCATTGTCAGACAATATCTCATCAGATTCAATGTTCAAGGCCGAGCCTGCATGCTGGTGCAATGCCTGACCATCATGGCAATGGGAATCGCCCTCCGCAGCGATATTGAGCAAAATTTACATTTATTAAATTAACTATTTAACCCTGGTTATATTAAGGTCTAAATAGACTAGTGTCTCATATAAGATCTGCGTTTATTAGCGTATTTTCTATTATAAACAACCAATAAATGATTTTTATTTTATTTATTCTGCTGATCTCATTCATGGTTTTTCGTAACGCCCATGCTTATTTTTGCCAAAAAAACATAAGTCATATTAATTAATTTAACTAAGCGGAGGCGTGATGAGCGCAGTGAATTTGAAGAAAGTTGATCTGGTGATTGTGATTGATACCAGTGATTCGATGAAGGATGAAGCGGCGGCACTCAGCAAGGCGGTTAACACCGCGGTTGAAGAAGCGAAGCGTTCCTGTCCGTCTGATTTACGCACTGAATATCTGGGTATCGAAGGCAAATTTGCTAAAACCAACTTTACAAAAACCACCCGTGAATATCTGACGAAAAACCTGAGTATTCAGGCCAGTCAACTGGCTGCGCGCGTTAAGGGTAGCGTGCCCGGCGCTGGCGCACAGGAGGATCTGGCTCGGGCGATTGAAGATATCAGCCGCTACTATGACTGGCGACCGGGTGCTGAGCGGGCAATTTTTATCCTCGGTGACGAAGGACTCGAAGGCGGCGGTTATGTGGTGACGGACGCAACGCGTCAGGCCAATGACAAGGCCATTGATACCGCCATTGCCAATAAAGTTAAGGTGCATACCTATCAGGGCACGCCTCACGAGCCGTTTAAAACCCCGGCAGACGAAGAAGCGATGACCAAAGAGTACAAGCGGTTGGCGTTGCGTACCGGCGGTGAATATTACATCTATACCAAAGGGGTAGCGGATTTTAAACAGGTGCTGGAAGAGACGATTTGTGCCAGTAAAGTCCCGGTGGATGAAAGCATCGCGGATAAAAAAGACGAAGCGCAGCAACTGGATGGCAAAGATAAGGATC
>NZ_JRXE01000005.1:120402-150706 GCF_001267535.1 Winslowiella iniecta
AAAAGGCATCTGCGATTTGCAGGAAGAGATTGTTAAAGCGGTCAATACCCTTGCTGATGTTTTAAAAGAACTGGTTACTGCCTGTAAACCGCAGGAAGGTGGCAAAAAGCCTTGCCGCTGTCACGGTCACGATGATCACAGTTCAGATAAGCCTAGCGACTCACCGACGCCCGCCACCTCACCTAAACAGCCTGATGGCAAAGTTCCGGAAAAGCAGGAGACGCCAGCCAAACCGCAGGAGCTACCTGCCGTACCTGAAGCGCCGAAAGATGAGGAGTTATTTGCGATTGTATTGCAATCCAATAGCTATATCTGGAAAGGAAACAAGGATGATAATGGCGATATCTATTCCCATGATGTGAAAACCGGCGCATTGAAGCGTAAAGCGGTGGATAGCGCTCAGCGAATGGGTCAGAGCAATGCGATTACCACCGACGGTTATCACTATATGGCTGTCGATACCAGCACCGTCTATCGTGGTAAGGAAGGGGCAACCTTTGAACTGATGAGCTCGCTTTCCGGTGGAGAATATCTTGATGGTTTTGCCTTCCGTAAAGACAACACCGGCTATATGTTTCGTGGGATGAAAAACGTAGTGTCGTGGTTCAGTCACGACCCTGCCACCACCAATATTGCGCGCCATACTCTGACGGTACTGCCGGGTGCAGGGGAATCCCGCGTGGCATTTGGTTCACTGGAAGAGCAGTGGATTACCGATATTGTCTTTGATGGTAATGACCGCGCCTGGCTTATCGGCTTTTACGGTGATTTGTGGGTGGTGGAAGATACCCGTTCACCTACGGAATGGAGAACGCGTTATCTGTTCCGTTTCCCGCAGTTAACTTTTGCTGGCGGATATACCCGCTATATCGGTATCGCATTTGATTCAACGGGCAATCTATTCCTCGCCGGTGGACAGATTGAAAGCAACAACTCTTCACGGCGTTTTATCGCCAAAGGGTCAGTGAAAGACGCCAGTAAACTGGAACTGTTATATGACGGTGGCCCGCAATCGGGTTCGTATGGCGATCTTTCTTCGCAGGCATTTCCGCAGATAACGCTTTGATCTTTCGGGCCAGCTTCGTCTGGCCCACCAACATCAGCATTCGGCAAGTTAGCCTGCGTTAAAATGTATAGCCTTGGCTATACTCAAATCCATGATTTTATTGTCTTTTTATATTCACTGCTGCGTGATAGCATGCGCGCTCTTTTGAAAAGTTCGCGCAATTTTTGACGAATAGCAGGCTTTTTCTTTCGTCAGCACGCAGTCGGTATAAAAACAATGAACGTTTACGCCACACTGATTCTCGCTTTTGCTATGTCGATGGATGCCTTTGCCGCTGCAATTGGTAAAGGTGCTGCATTGCACCGCCCGACGCTCAAAGAGGCGATTCGAACCGGGCTGATCTTTGGCACCATTGAGGCTTTAACGCCGTTAATCGGCTGGGCCATCGGCCTCGCGGCCAGTCAGTATATTATGGCGTGGGATCACTGGGTCGCCTTCACGCTGCTGCTGGTACTGGGTGCGCGTATGATTATTGAAGGCTTTCGCCGTCCGCAACAGGAAGAATATCAACAACCGCAACGCCACGGTTTTTTGCTGCTGGCCACCACGGCGGTAGCCACCAGTATCGACGCAATGGCGGTCGGAGTGGGTCTGGCATTCCTGCAGGTGAATATTGTCGCCACCGCGCTGACGATTGGCGCAATGACTGCTTTGATGGCGGCAAGCGGAATTTTGTTAGGTCGCTTTATTGGCCCGGTAATGGGGAAATGGGCCGAAGTGGTTGGTGGTGTGGTACTGATTGGTATCGGTTGCAGCATTCTGGTGGAACATTTAGGGTTGCTGAGCTGAGAAGGAACCCTGCCAGCAGGACGGGAGCCGAAATCGGTTTCCCATGTGGCATTAATCTGCCTTTGCTAAAGGTTAAAAATCCCATCTCGTTTAGCTTTTGTTTAACTTAATCTTTGCATACTTTAGTCAGTTTCTGTGATCTGCCTCAAATAAATTTGCCTGAAAAACGCGCGGCTTGTATAATTTTTAGCGTTATTCAACAAAATTTGAACCAGGTAGTATCATGAAAAAATTTTTTAAATATGTGTTCCGCACCTACGTTGAAGCTTATAAGCACGTACCGCCGGGCGCACTGCACTGAGTTTCCATCGCGAAACCGGTCTGCAAAGAACCCTCGATAGCCACGGTTAAGGATCGACCGATGGTTATCAAACCTCTCCGTTTCTTCCGGTAAATTCTCTCTTCTTGCTATTTTTCTCTTATCAGGCAATGTATTAGTTAAACCAGTCTGGCTTTCCTTATGGACGATTTAACCGGAGAAAACCATGAGTCAACACGTTGCTGCTCTGCTGATTATTGATATGCAAAATGGTTTGGTAAATGGCGAAAAGACGCCGTGGGCCAAAGAAAGTTTGCTGAGTAATATCAATAAGCTGATCGCCAAAGCGCGTGAAAGCCAGCAACCCATCATTTTTGTGCAGCATACCGGGCCGGATGGAACGATTCTGGCGCAAGGCAGCGAGATGTGGCAGATCGCGCCCGAATTGCAGCGGGAAGAGCACGACAGTTATCTGACCAAAACGCGGCCAAGCTGTTTTTACCAGACGTCGTTACTGAGCCTGCTGGCAGAGAAAGGTATCAATAAGCTGATCGTGTCGGGAATGCAGTCGGATTACTGTGTTGATACCACCTGTCGCGCTGGCCGCGATCTGGGTCTGGACACCGTACTGGTCAGCGATGCTCACAGCACTTTCGATAATGGTGTGCTGAGCGCTGAGCAAATCGTGGCTCATCATAATAAGCTGCTTTCGGGGCCGTTTGTCACCGTATTGACCAGCGATGAAGTGAGCTTTAAAAACTGACGAAAGCTGGCGGCAGTGCTGCCGCCAGCCGGTTACAGACTCAGAGTTTCGTATCGATAATCGGGTCGCGTACCACAAACAGGTAGGACATCGCGCCCAGCACCGTGACGCAGGCACAGATGGTCAGCGCCAGACTGAACGAGTTGGTGGTATCGAGGATCCAGCCGGTGACCACCGGCGCGAATGAGGCAAAGACAAAGCTGGCAAAGTTCTGGATGCCACCGACGGAAGCGGTCATGCGTGAGTTAACCGCCACATGAATCAGTCCCCAGCAGGAAGTACCGGCAAAGTGGATGCAGAACAGCGCCATCCCAATTAACACCACCGCACTGCCGGTGTTATCGGCACGCACCACCACCGCAGTAAAGGCGGCGGAGAACAACATTCCGGCGACAATACAGATTTTGCGGGTTTTCAACGGCTCCATGCCTTTACGCACCAGCGCATCGACGACAAAACCGTTCAGCAACATACCCGCAGCACCAAACAGGAACGGAATGGCGGATAACAGACCGGTGCTTTTTAAGTCGAGGTTGTAAGTGGTTTGCAGATAACCCGGCAGCCAGGCCAGATACAGCCAGGCGGTATAGTTAATGCCGCTGAAGCCAATCATCATGCCCCACATGGTGCGGTTTCTGAACAGCCCACGCCACTCGCGGAAACTTAACGGCTCTTTACTGGCGCGCACACTGCCCGCTTCCAGATAATTAATCTCTTCTTTCGTCAGGGTGCTGTTATCGCGGTTGCGGTACAGCATGTACCAGCCCACCGCGAGAAACATCCCCAATACCCCGATGGTAACAAACATGCCGCGCCAGCCCATCACCAGCATCATTGCCGCGAGGATCGGGGGACTGATCGCCAGGCCAACGGTGGAAGCGGCGTTGAAAATGCCCATGGGCATCCCGCGATCTTTAATATTAAACCAGTCATTGATCACTTTAACGCCGCACGGGTTCATTGGCGCTTCCCCGATACCCAGCCCGATACGCACCAGAATAAACTGGGTGAAGTTATGTACCAACCCGGACAGCGCCTGGAAAAATGACCAGACGAACATGCCAATACCCAGCATGATTCGCGGTCCTTTGCGGTCCAGTAGCGCACCGCAAGGTAACTGGGCAATGCCATAGGCCAGCGAGAAAGCGGACAGCAGGAAGCCAATTTCAGTGGCGCTCAGACCCAGTTCACCGCGGATAGTCATATTCGCGACCGACAGTGAGCTGCGATCGAGATAGTTAATGATGGCTGCAAGGAACAACAAGATCATTGCGGTGGTCTGGATCTTTTTGATCCGTGGCGATCGTAAAATCGCGCCGCGAGCGGGCACGAAATCAACCGGATCGGTGCCCTTCACGGTACTGGCTTCGTTACCGGTTACGCTGCGACTATTTTCCATTACTCACTCCCGGAATGTGTAGAGTTTTATTATTTTGCATCGGCAACATCGCCAGAAGGTCAGTTGCCAGTCGGGGTTTGGGGATTAACAGATCAGCATCCTGGAGGGTAAAAAGTGAGCGTGTTACGAAGTTGTTTCATTTCCGTGCGGCAGCTAATGCTTTGCGGTTTTTTATCGGTACTTAATCGATTTTTCTGCCGACAGGGCGATAAAAATTGCCGTAGCGGACTCAGCTATACTGATTAATCGAGCGAATCATCGATTGCTTGGCGGTGGAGAGATGGCGATGCAGTTCACAATGGGCCTCCACATCATTGCGGCTCAGTATGGCGGTGAGAATGGCCATATGTTCCTCCAGCGCGACGATATTGCGGGATTTTAAATCGCTCTCATCCCACTGATAATGCGAATGGAAAATAACGGATATAATTTCAAGTGACTGATTGAAGAAGGGATTATTTGCCGCTGACAGGATCAGAGAATGCATCTCTTTATCCAGCTGGGCAAACATGCGGTAACTGCTGGCGATGGTGTCGCGCATCTGACGATGGCGGTCCAGCAAATCTCTGGCCTGCATCCAGCGCCCGTCATCGCCGGGCAAATTCATAAAGCGGTTAAGCGCGTGAGTTTCCAGCATTTCGCGCAGCTCGAACAGCTTCTCCGCGTAGTTCTGATCGAATTTTTTCATATGCCAGTAGCCGCGCCGCACCTGTTCAATCAGGTTATAGCGGCAGAAGCGCAGCAAAAATTCCCTGACCACTACCGGGCTGACCTTTACCGACTGCGCCAGCTTGATTTCCGAGAAGGTGTCGCCCGCCTTGAGCTGACGCTGGTTAATCATCTGGAAAAAAGCCTGTTCAAACAGTGCCGTTTGTTTATCGACCGGCGGATACAGCTCGCTGAAGCCGTCATGCTGAGTGGGCTGGCGGGCAATCAGATAGCATTCAGCCACTTTCTCCAGCACGCCACATTGCTCAAAATGCGCCAGCGTATGGCGCACGGTGGTGCGGCTGATATTAAACATCTCGGCCAGCGCTGCCTGCGGGGGCAGCGGCGAACGGATTTGACCATGCACCAGGGCATCGATCATCTGATTAATCACATTCTGACGAAGTTCCAGCGATCGGCTCATGGTGTCTCCCGGTTTTTAAATCCATTAAAAACCACATCAGGACCAAAAAATCAGTCTCCTGTCACACTTCTGCACTGATGAAATTTCCGCGCCGGTTTTTTACGCCATAACAGCGCACAGACAACAGGAGAGTAGCCATGACGATGATAAACACGCTGGTATGCGCAGAACCGAGAAAAATGGTGTATCAGCACGTTGAAAAACCGGCCCCAAAGGCGAATGAAGCGCTGATAAAAATCATCGCTGCCGGGATTTGCGGCACCGATATTCATGCCTGGGCAGGGAATCAGCCCTTTTTCAGTTATCCACGCGTATTAGGCCATGAGTTGTGCGGCGAAGTGGTGGCACTCGGCAGTGAGGTGAAACATCTGCATATTGGCCAGCGCACGACGTTGATTCCGTATGTGTCCTGTTCAGAGTGCGGTGCCTGTCGCAGCGGCAAAACGAACTGCTGCGAAAATATTTCGGTGATTGGTGTCCATCAGGACGGCGGTTTTTGCGACTATCTCAGCGTGCCTGCGGCGAATTTGTTGGCGGTTGACGACCTGCCAGCGGAAACGGCGGCATTGATCGAACCTTTTGCCATCAGCGCCCATGCAGTGCGCCGCGCCGGATTGCAGCCAAATGAAGATCTGCTGGTGGTGGGTGCCGGACCAATTGGTCTCGGCGTGGCGGCGATAGCCAGAGCATCCGGGGCGAATGTTGTGGTTGCTGATACCAGCGAGTTTCGTCGTCAGAATGTCACCCGTGCGCTGGGCTTGCCAGTACTGAATCCGCTCGACGCTGATTTTGAAACATCATTGCGTCAGCACTGCTCCGGGATGCTGGCGGCCAAAGTGATCGATGCCACCGGCAGCCCGCAGGCAATGAATAACACCATCAGCCTGATCCGTCATGGCGGCACGATTGTGTTTGTCGGGCTGTTTAAAGGGGATTTGCAGTTCTCAGATCCGGAGTTCCACAAGAAAGAGACCACCATGATGGGCAGCCGCAACGCCACGCTGGAGGATTTTACCCGGGTCAGGCAATTAATGGCGGAAGGCAAAATCACCGCCGCGATGATGCTGAATCAGCACTTCGAGTTTGCCAGTCTGGCCGAGGTGTTTGAGGCGCAGGTGATTAACAACCGGCAGTTAATTAAAGGCGTGATTCACTTCTGAAATTACGCCGGTTGCGCGAGGGTTACGCCTCGCGATACTTCTGTTTATCGGCCGCGGTAAACGCGTTGTCGCCGATGGTCACTTTCTGCAGAAGAATGCACCATAGTGTAGTCAATGACGTCTGGCGCACGTATCCTCTTTGACAGAGTAGGGTGCAGTGGGATCGTGAGGACGTGGCAATAATGGTTAAATCTTTGCTGGCAGTAGTGGCCGGTGGTGCGGTGGGCTGTGTGCTGCGCTGGCTGATTTCAGTGCGTTTCAATGCGTTATTTCCCAATCTGCCGCCGGGAACGCTGATTGTGAATCTGGTCGGCGGATTTATTATCGGCATGGCGCTGGCGTATTTTATGAAAAATCCGCAGCTGGATCCGGCGTGGAAATTATTGATTGTTACCGGTTTATGTGGCGGCATGACGACCTTTTCGAGCTTTTCAGCCGAAATTATGCTGCTGTTGCAAAGCGGTAATTATCTGTGGGCGATGCTCAGCATTATCACCCATGTGATCGGATCGCTGCTGATGACCTTTGCCGGTTTTGCGTTAATTACGGTGCTTTAAGGATGCCACGCTGCATGCCCTCGGCACGGGAGTCGAAAACGGCTCCCCTACATAATTCCTGTAATAACAGTGGGTTGTAGGGGCGGCATTCTCGCCGCCCGTTATTGCAGATTTACTTCAGGCAATCAGCAATAAATTTAACCGCGGTTTGCGCGCCCTGGCCGGAAATGGTGTGTCCGGTTGCCGGTTCAAACTGGGTTTTTACCTGTACGCCCGCAGCGATCAGCCGCAGCGCCGCAGACTCACTTTCTGCCCATGGAATCACCGTGTCGGCATGGCCGTGAATCAGCAGCGCTGGCGTTTGTGTCGCCGGGGTAAAGGGTTCAGGAGATGCCAGCCGCCCGGAAAATGCCACCACGGCAGCGACCGGCCAGCGGCCGGTGGCCAGGGCATCCAGCGCCATAATCGATCCCTGCGAAAAACCGACCAGCACGACCCGATTCAGTTGGTCGCTCATCTGATGGGCGTCGACAATGCTCCGCAGTGTATCGTCAAAGGCTTCACGCGCCTCAGCCACTCGCGCCGGACGATTCTGCGCGGTAACACCATTCAGGCTAAACCATTGATAACCTGCACCATGTTCAAAGTGATACGGGGCATCTGGTGAAGCAAAAGCCGCGCCGGATAACGCCGGTGCCCAGTGGCTGCCCAAACCGGCCAGATCGTCGCCGTTACTGCCGACACCGTGCAGCATAATGATTAAACTTTTTGCCATCTTTACTCCTGAATCGGGTGCATTCACAACCATTTAATGTGTTGAAGTGCATCCTGAGATTGATGCAGAACATGAACTGCTAAATCCTGTTCGGCCCTGGGGTTAAATTAATCCTTTTGCTCTTCATCACTGACTTCTCCTCTCACCCTTGAGAGGAATGTATTGCGATCCCACTCCGTGGTTTCTCCACTGGCTAATCCTTCAGCAACAAGGTCACGTAATTGTTGCAGGCTTGATTCAGCCTGTTTTTCACGTACCAGAATACTTTTTCATCGCGTATCTGTCAGTGCAGGATATTGCCATGAAAGTCATTATTTGTGCTTTTTCTGACCATTTAAGCTGAAGCCCGTAGTGAATAAGTCTAAGCTGACTGTCTCATAATGGATTGCAAGAGAGGCTGTCTATGCTGTTTCGCCGCTTCGAAAGGTTGATCAATATTTTTCAGGATGCGCCCAGCGAGGCACCGCCAGATCGGGTCTGGTCATTCTATTTTTACTATCTTCGCCAGGTATGGCGCAGTTTTGCCGCGTTGCTGGCGGTCGGGCTGGTGGCCTCGCTAATTGAGGTGGCGCTGTTCAGCTATCTCAGCCGTATTATCGATCTGGCAAATAATTCCTCGCCCGCCACGCTGTTCAGCGAACATTGGGGGATTTTACTGTGGATGGCCTTTGTGGCGCTGATTCTGCGTCCGGTGTTTATCGGTTTGCACGATTTGCTGGTTAATCAGAGTATTAACCCCGGCATGACCAGTATGATCCGCTGGCAAAATCACAACTATGTGCTGCGTCAGAGCCTGAATTTTTTCCAGAATGATTTTGCCGGACGTATTGCCCAGCGCATTATGCAAACCGGTAATGCGCTGCGCGATTCCGCCGTGCAGACGGTGGATGCGCTGTGGCATGTGCTGATCTATGCCGTCACCGCGTTAGTGTTATTTGCGCAGGCCGACTGGCGGCTGATGGTGCCGCTGATTATCTGGATGGTGGGTTATATCAGCGCGATGCGCTTCTTTGTGCCGCGCATCAAAGCGCGCTCGGTGGCCTCTTCCGATGCACGATCCAAACTGATGGGCTGTATTGTTGATGGCTACACCAATATCACCACGCTGAAACTGTTTGCTCATACCGATCTGGAACAGCGCTACGCGCGTGAGGCGATAGAGGAGCAGACCGATAAAATGCGCCAGGCCACGCGCATGGCAACCAGTATGGATTTGACTATTTCGACGCTAAACGGCCTGTTAATAGTCAGCACCACCGGTCTGGCGCTCTGGCTGTGGACGCAATCACTGATTAGCGTGGGTGCGATTGCGCTGGCAACCGGACTGGTGATCCGTATTGTGAATATGTCCGGCTGGATTATGTGGGTGATTAACGGCATCTTCGAAAATATTGGGATGGTGCAGGATGGACTGAAAACTATTTCTCAGCCGATTACCGTTGCCGACCAGCCGGATGCTGAACCGTTGCGGGTTCAGCGTGGTGCGATTCATTTTGATCGGGTGCACTTTGATTATGGCGGCAGCCGCCAGGTGATTAACGGCCTCGATCTTAATATTAAACCCGGTGAAAAGATTGGTTTAATCGGCCCTTCCGGTGCCGGTAAATCCACGCTGGTGAATCTGTTGATGCGTCTGTATGACATCAACGGGGGGCGCATTCTGATCGACGGTCAGGATATCGCTCAGGTCAGCCAGCAAAGCCTGCGGGCACAGATTGGCATGATTACCCAGGATACTTCGCTGTTGCACCGCTCGATTCGCGATAACTTACTGTATGGCCGACCGGATGCCAGCGAGGAGGAGCTGATTGCCGCGATTCACCGTGCGCGTGCTGACGAGTTTATCCCGCTGCTCTCCGATCCACAGGGACGAACCGGACTGGATGCGCAGGTGGGCGAACGCGGCGTCAAGTTGTCCGGCGGCCAGCGCCAGCGTATCGCCATCGCCCGCGTGCTGTTAAAAGATGCGCCAATTCTGGTGATGGATGAAGCGACCTCGGCGCTGGATTCCGAAGTGGAAGCAGCCATTCAGGAGAGCCTGGAAACCCTGATGCAGGGCAAAACCGTGATTGCCATCGCCCACCGCCTGTCGACCATTGCGAAGATGGACCGGCTGGTGGTGCTGGAGAAGGGCGAGATTGTTGAATCAGGCAGCCACCGTGAGCTGCTGGCGCAAAACGGCCTGTATGCCCGCCTGTGGCAGCATCAGACCGGTGGTTTTGTCGGCGTCGATTAATCGTTTTTACGATACGGCAGGGCGTCGCGTGCCTCGACGATCCAGTCGGCGACGCCGCTGCGCTCCTGCTGAAGAAAATCGTCGACCGCCGCACGTAAACCGGGGTGACACAGGTGGTGCCATGAGCGGGTCAGCGTCGGTTCGAACCCTCTGACCAGCTTATGTTCTCCCTGCGCACCGGCATCAAAACGGCTCAGTCCGGCGGCGATGGCGTAATCCATTCCCTGATAAAAGCAGGCCTCAAAATGCAGCCGATCAAACTCGGCTATCGCGCCCCAGTAGCGACCATAAAATGTGCTGCCGCTGACCAGGCTAAAGGCCATGGCCAGTGGCTGTCCGCGTAGCTGCGCCAGCACTACGCGAATATTTTCCGGCATCCGCTGTGCCAACAGGCTGAAAAATTCCCGCGTCAGATAAGGGCGTTGTCCGCGCGCCGCATAAGTGTTGGCATAACAGGTGTAGATAAAATCCCATTGATTTTCCGTCACCTGCGCACCTTCCAGCCAGCTAAATTCAATGCCGGATGCGGCGACCTGCTCGCGCTCTTTGCGCAGTTGCTTGCGCTTGCGCGACATTAAGCTGTCGAGAAAATCCTGGAAATCGCGGTAGCCGCGATTATGCCAGTGATACTGGCAGCCATGGCGTTCCAGCCACGCTGGCTGCGCGGCCAGCAGGCTGTCCGCCTCGGCGTCGGTAAAGTTGATATGTGCGCCAGATAATCCGTGGCGCAGCAGATAGTCGGGCAACTGCGCCAGCAGCTGGCTGGCCGCTGCGGATTCGCCCAACACTCTGGCACCGGTTACCGGGCTGAAAGGAATCGCACCCAGCCATTTGGGATAATAAGCAATACCGGCACGATGGCAGGCGTCTGCCCAGCCGTGATCGAAAACGTATTCACCGCGCGAGTGACTTTTACGGTAGCCGGGGATCGCCGCACGCAGCGTGCCTTGTTGATGCCACAGCAGATGTTCAGGCTGCCAGCCGCTGTGCTGACTCAGACAACCGCTCTCTTCCAGCGTGGAGAGAAAAGCGTGGCGCAGAAACGGATTATCGTCCGGCAGCAGCGCGTCCCATTCAGCAGCGGGCAGTGCTGACAACGATGTCAACGTGGTGAAAGACATCAACAGGCTCCGTTGGCATAAAAAATCGAGTGTAATGCAAATCGGCAGGGACTGTCTGAGATTATCAGCGCACCGACGGGCCGTTACTTCTCATCAGCATGCATCTGTAAGGCCATGGCGCTGGCCGGATCAAACAGCGACAGACTCTCAATCTGATCGAGCAGAATCACCTTGCGGAAAATCATCGCCGATCTTGGTTCCGAGGTCAGCGTAATATTATGTTTTGCATACCAGGCGCTGTAGTTGTGCTCAATGCAGAGTTCCAGTGACTTACTGCTGCGATAACCGCTCAGCATCGGGATCAGCACCAGATTATTGGCGGTAGTATTATCGAATGAGGCGGTGTGGATCATGCCGATATAAATACGCCGCGATTTCAGCGTCACCCACGCCAGCTCACCTTCTTCCATACACTGATACAGTATTCCTTCCACGCCATTGGAGCGGGTCAGGCGTTTGTACAGCCGCTGGCGACCGCTGCTGCTCAGACGCGCACTGGGCGCCCAGTTTGAGCGATAGAGACAGAACAGTACCGCGAATGACAGCATTACCACCACCGGTGCCTGAATGCCGAGGAAACTCCAGGTCATAAACTCAATCTGGTAATGATGGTGGCCGAAAGCGGCAAACTGCGGCAGGACATTCAGCGTGGCCGACACGGCCAGCAAAATCAGCCAGGTCAGGCCGGTCGCAATCACCCCTTGCAGGACAAAAATGCAACCATAGAGCGCCACCAAAAAGTAGACGTCCCAGCCGAAAGAGCGTTTGATTTTAAAACGGGTAGAGAGGTCGCGGCTGGTGTACCAGTATCCGCATACCATCAGCACCATAAATATCGCGGTACCCATCTCAGGCCCTCTTCAGCGCGTTAACGTGCTCATTAAAATCATGTTGCACCTCTTCGCTGAGGATATTCACCGTGGCGTTGCCATCTTCATCAATAATGATGCGTTCGCCGTCGGCAATCGACTCTTCAATATCGCTACGATTCAGTACTTGCAGTAATTTTTCCGGGCTGGAAAACAGTGAACGAACCAGTTTGAACATGAATTTTTTCCTCCTTTTACCCTTAAGTGTAGAGTGTCCGAAGTGAAGGGTGAGGGAGAAAATTCTGCATTACGCGGGTTAACTGCCCGACCAGTGCATGGACTGACCGGGCTGCGGCAAGGGATCAGAAATCGACGCTGGCTTTCAGTACCACTTCACGTGGCTCGCCGACCGCCACGCGCAGATTGCCGCCGCTGGAAGGATAATAAGTTTTATCAAACAGGTTTTTCACGTTGACCTGCCACTTCACCTGCCAGCTATCAATCGGCGTGGTCCAGCCGACAAAGGCATCAGCAACGGTGTAGTCGCTGAGATAAAAGCTGTTGGCGGCATCACCCGGGCGGCGGCCGACATAACGCGCACCCATCCCGACTCGCAGATTATCCGCCGGCAACAGACCGGTATCGCCGAAATCCTGCGTCAGAAACAGGGCAGCGGTGTGACGCGCCACGTTGGTCAGCTGATTGCCGTTATTATCCGGATCGGAGGTGACGCGCGCATCGGTCCAGGCGTAGCTACCGATGACACTCAGCGAGTCGGTCAGCTTACCGGAAGCATCCAGTTCAATCCCTTGTGAGCGTACTTTTCCGGCGGTGCGCGTCACGCTTTCGCCATCCACCCACTCACTGACCATCACATTGCGTTTGTTGATATCAAACAGCGCCAGCGTGCCGGTAATACCGTTCGGCAGATCCACTTTTGCGCCCACTTCATAGGCTTTGCCCAGTTCCGGCGGCAGCGCATCAATCTGCGTGGCGATGGATGAGTTTGGCTTAAACGACTCGGTATAACTGGCATACAGACTGGACCAGCTGTTGAGGTTGTAAACCACGCCGGCACGCGGCACCAGGCGACTGTCAGAGCTGTCGGTATTGGTGACAAACGGACGGCCTTTGCCGGACATCACGTCAAAGCTGTCGTAACGCAGCCCGCCAATCAGCAACCAGGCGTCGTTCAGGCGCATCGCATCCTGGATAAAGACGCCGCGGCTGTCGATATTTTCCCGCTGATCGCTGTCTTTGGCACTGACGGCGGTCGAGGAAGGCATCAGGCCATAAACCGGATGATAAATATTGAAGTCGCTGTTTTTTGTGCCGCGAATCATATCACCACGGAAAGTGCGGTCCGCTTCATAGTCAAAACCGGCCAGCAGCTGGTGATTGATCTTACCCCAGTCAACGTCGCCGTTAAACGTCAGCTGTACCGTCTGCGAGCGGCTTTGCGCAGCGACGGTGGCGTCCGCCTGACGGGTCAGGGTGCCGGTATCAGCATCAAAAGCGGTGGCGCGCGCCTGATTATCACTGTAACGATTACGGCTAAAGGCGTAAGTCAGCTGTGAGGTCCAGTTATCGCTCAGCTGCTGATCGAGCTGGAAAGTCAGCGTGTCCTGATCGCCACGGGTGGCATTATAGCCTTCGTCAAAACGGCGATCGCGCGGGGTGTTAACCGGTTTACCGCTATTCGGGTCGATAAGGGTGCCACGGTCAAACGGCGTCAGATACTCCATATGTTCCCACGCGATACGCACGGTGGTGGTTTCGCCGAACCACATCAGGGAAGGGGCGACCACCGTCTGGCGGTTACGACCAAAATTGCGCCAGTAATCGGTTTCATCGTGATCGACAATCAGGCGACCGGCAAAACCGGAAGTGCCGAGCGGGCCGGTAACGTCAAGCTGACCGCCGCCGCCGTTAAAACTGCTGGTGCGGCCTTCGAGATGAACATGCGGCGTCAGCAGCGGCTTTTTGCTGATGATATTGACCAGTCCGCCAGGCTCATTCATGCCGTACAGCATTGAAGACGGGCCTTTCAGTACCTCAACGCGTTCGCTGGTGGGGGTAAAGTTGCGTGCCTGAATCGAGCGCACGCCGTCGCGCAAAATGGAGCCGTCGCGGTTATCACCAAAGCCGCGTTTCATCACTGCATCTTGCGTACCGCCAAGGGTGTTGGTCTGGGTAATTCCGCTGACGTAATGCAGCGCCTGGTCGAAGTTACTGGCGTCCTGATCTGCCAGAATCTGATGCGGCACCACGGTGATATTTTGCGGCGTATCGATAATTTTTGCCGCGCTGCGCGTGGCAGTAGTCGCAGTGTGCGGCTGATAACCGCTTTCGTTCTGGTCACTGCTCGCTTGATTGACGATCAGCGTGGATTCTGCCTGGCTGCTAAGCGGCAAAAGCAGGCTGCCCAGCAGGCAGGTGGTGATTTTTTTCATTGTTGTAACTGACTCCAAAAGGTCCCTGAAAATTCCAGCGGCAAAAACTGCTGGTAAAGGTGTTGCATGGTCTGCTGCGGATCGACGTCGGCAAACAGTTGTGGATAGAGCGCCTTAGCAAAAAATTCGGCCGCCACCACGTGATACGGGCTGAGATAGAAGTTGTGCCACAGTGCAAAGGCGCGCTGCTGCTTAACCGCGCTCAGCTGACTGAGGATGGGGTGCGCCTGCATAATCTGTTGGAAGCTATGTTGCGCCTGCTGTGCTGTAACCTGCGGGCCAAGTTGTAGCGTTCTGGCATCGGCGGCCGGCGCGGCCATACCGGTGGCGATATACACCTGCGGCATGGCGGCCAGTACCGCTTCCTGATTTAACTCGCCAAATACCCCTTTCACCACCGGTGCGGCAATATTGTCGCCCCCGGCAAACGCCAGCAGCTGACCGAGATTGCCCTTTACAGCCGTGGTACAGCAGGTATCGCGACGGCCTAAATGCAGATGCAGCATGACTGAGGTTTTTGCACCGTGATAATCAGCCAGTCGCTGACGAATACGCTCCATATGTTGCTGATAGAAAGCGATAAAATCACCGGCGCGCTGCTGCTGATTAAGCACTTCTCCCAGTAACCGCATACTCGGCACGGTGTTATTTAACAGGTCAACCCGCAGGTCGACGACAATCACCGGAATACCGGCCTGCTGCATCAGCTGTCGGAAGTGCGCAGCTTCATGGGTGGTTTTTGCCAGTCGCGGCAGAATGACCAGGTCGGGTGCCAGTTTGAGTACGCTTTCGGCATTCAGATCGCGCACGCTGCCGGAGCCAGGCTGAGTAATCTTGCTAATTTGCGGGAATTTCTGCTGATACAGCGCCCAGGTTTGCGCGTCATATTTGGCGAGATCGGCAGGCCAGCCGACAATGCGTTGCGCCGGATAGCCCGGTTCCAGCAGCGCCAGCGTGTACAGCATACGGCTTTCGCCCAGCACAATGCGCTGCGGATTATCAGGGATTTCAACGGTTTGACCTGTGATATCGGTGACTTGTTTGGCGAGAGCGGTATGGCAGAACAGCAGCAGGAACAGCAGAAAAGCACGCATGGTGATAATTATCGCTGGAAAATTAAATGATAATAAAAATCACTCTAACTCTCAATCAATAACCCGGTGATGCGTGCCTTTCTGCGTTGATTATTCGGAATCTTGCCGCTGGCGGCTTGCCAGCAGCCACGCCTGACGGCGATTCTCCAGTGGCGTGACGGTAATGCCGTGTACCACAATACTGGCCACCACCAGGGTAAACGCCATATCGACCATCCGTTGCGCATCTGCGCCTGCCAGCCCGTGCATTGAGGCAAAGGCGATATAGTTAATACTGCCAATGCCGCGAATGCCCAGCCAGCCGATCAGCAACCGCCGCATACGCGGCATGCCAGTGCCGATAGTCGTCAGATACACCGCCGCCGGGCGAATCAGCAGAAACAGTATCGCCGCGATCAATAAACCGGTCAGGTTCCAGTGGTGGGCAAGGGTGACACCGAGAATCAGCACCATCCCTGCCGCCAGCAGGCGCTCAATGGTATCGCCAAACGACAGGGCATCGCCGACCACCAGACCCACTGATTTGGTCAGCCCGGCACCGCTGTAGCGATGGCGCTGATTGATATCGACCAGCATTTCCGCCGGGGGATGCTGATCGTCCTCCGGCAGATTTTCCGGTGGATGTCGCATCATTACCCGCAGTTCCGCGCGGCGCAGACCGACGCCGGCAGCAAAAGTCGCAAGAAACCCGGAGGCATCCACCGCCTGTGCCGCCGCGTAACTGAGGGCGATCAGTGCCAGCGCGAGAAAGTCATTGGGTGCAATATCCTGATGCGCGCTGCGCAGATGGGTAGTGAGTACGCCGATCAATCGTCCCATCCCAAAACCGATCGCGATTCCTCCGGCCAGCGCCCAAATCACATCGACTGCTGCCCAGTGCGCGAAGACACCCAGCGAGAGTGGCTGCTCACTGACAATCATGAGCATTGCCAGCATCAGCAGCGGCAGTGCCGAGCCGTCATTCATGCCTGCTTCACTGGAAAGCGCCACGCGCAGCGAGTCATTGTCGCGTGCATCATTAACCGAAATCAGGCTGGCAAGCACCGGGTCGGTGGGGGCAACAATGGCACCGAATGCCAGCGACAGCGGCCAGTCGAAATGGGCGAGAAAGTGCGCCACTACGGCCACGCCGGCAACCGTTAACAACATCGCCGGAAATGCCAGCCGCATCCCGACGCGCCAGTCCGGCGCACGCAGCGGTAAGCGTAACTTCAGCCCGGTTATAAACAGCGAAGCCGCCATGGCAATTTCGGTGATATGTGATGCCAGTGTGGCGTGTTTAACGATATCGATTTGTAGCAGGTCCAGTACCCACGGGCCGCAAATTATCCCGGCGACCAGATACAGGCCAAAGGAGGTGATCGGACCGCGATGGATCCACCCTGATGCTAAAGACATTAAAAGTAGCAGACCGCCAACTGCGGCAGTCCAGCCCAGAAAATCCATGGTTATTGTTTCCTTTCTGCAAGAATTAAAGCGGAAGAACGCCTGATTAAGCCTGGCATATTGTGGATAAGTCGCGATGGCTTTACGTGCAGATCAGGCCAGACAGGCTCCACAGGTAAAGTGCGGTAAATTTCCTGCTACATCCCGTGGTTGCTGTTGATTAAGATGAGAAAGCATCAGTTATACTGTCGGCTGTTTAACTTTGAAGTGGATGCTATGGAACGTTTCGCAGAAAATCTTATGTATGCCTCACGCTGGCTGTTGGCGCCGGTCTATATCGGCTTATCCCTCGGCCTGCTGGCGCTGGCAATCAAGTTTTTTCAGGAAGTCTTCCACCTGTTGCCGCATGTGCTGACCATTGCCGAGAATGATCTGGTGTTAGTGCTGCTGTCGTTGATTGATATGACGCTGGTGGGCGGTTTGCTGGTCATGGTGATGTTATCCGGCTATGAAAACTTCGTTTCCAAACTGGATATTGATGAAGGCAAAGAGAAGTTAAGCTGGCTTGGCAAAATGGATTCCGGCTCGCTGAAAAACAAGGTCGCGGCGTCGATTGTGGCCATCTCTTCGATTCATTTGTTGCGGGTGTTTATGGATGCGCGCAACATCGCCGATAACAAACTGATGTGGTACGTGATTATCCATCTGACCTTTGTCCTTTCCGCATTTGTGATGGGTTATCTCGACAATTTGTCGCGCAAGGATGCCAAAAAGTCACTCTGAATCCGGTAATTTTTTAGGGGCGGCTTTCGCGCCGCCCCTGCCGGGAACTGTCCCACCTTTTAGCCCCTCTCAATGTGAGTTCGATCACATCTGCTACGCTTAATAGTACGGCAATCCTAATGATGAAGGAGTACTGCATGAGTGATCACCACAAAGCGTCATCCAAATCGCTACTGACCGTCGACTATCCGGCACCGCCTTTTGAAAAGCAGCCACAGCCGATTCCCGGACTTGCCAGTAAGATGATCCCGGTGCCGGATCACGGTGAGAAAAGCTATCGTGGCTCGGGGCGTCTGGCAGGCCGAAAAGCGCTGATTACCGGCGGTGACTCCGGCATTGGTCGTGCGGTGGCGATTGCCTATGCGCGTGAAGGTGCCGATGTGGCGATTAACTATCTGCCGGAAGAAGAGTCCGATGCGGCAGAAGTGATTGCGCTGATTAAGGCCGAGGGGCGCAAAGCGATTGCGATTCCCGGTGACATCACTTCCGAAAGCTTCTGCAAAAGCCTGGTGCATCAGGCCGCCGAACAGCTGGGTGGTCTCGACATTCTGGTTAATAACGCCGGACGCCAGCAATTTGCCGAGTCGATTCGCGATCTCAGTACCGAATCATTCGACGCGACTTTTAAAACCAACGTCTATGCGATGTTCTGGATAACCAAAGCGGCGCTCGATTATCTGCCGCACGGTGCGTCGATTATCAATACTTCCTCGGTTCAGGCGTATAAGCCAAGCGAAATTCTGCTGGATTACGCGCAGACCAAAGCCAGTATCGTGGCCTTTACCAAATCGCTGGCGAAGCAGTTAGGTAAAGAGGGCATTCGCGTCAATGCCGTCGCGCCAGGGCCTTACTGGACGCCGTTGCAGTCCAGTGGCGGGCAGCCGCAGGAGAAAGTTCAGCAGTTTGGGGCAGACACACCGTTGGGTCGTCCCGGCCAGCCTGCCGAAATTGCGTCGATGTATGTGACGCTGGCCTCGACGGAAAGCAGCTTCACTTCAGGTCAGGTATGGTGCTCTGATGGCGGCACCGGCACGCTGTAAATTTAACGGCCCGCCGCGGTGGCCCGCTTAAAAGACGGGAAACAGTACCAAAACTGCCCGGCCGATTTTTTTTAACTCGGAGGAACTGATTTGACTACTGATTATGAAAAAAGAAGTCTTCAGCATGCGATTGGCGAAGCGACTATCCTGCTGGCCGACGACCGGCAAGTATTAAGTAAAAATGCGGTAATGGCGAAATTGCAGCAATTAGGTGAAATCGAGGCCGATGACCGTCGTGTATTGATTTACTGGAATGCACGCAAAAAACTGGGCCATATCAGGCAATCAGCAACCGGCTTTACTCTGCCATCTTATGCTGCACGCGGTAACCACGCGGACAATGATAATGATGGTGCTGCGACTCAGGACAGCCATCATCAATGGCGCGGGCGCAATGGGCGCGCCGATGAACGCAATCGCGGCGATTAGCGGTTAATGCCTGTCACGCTGGCTTTTCAGCCAGCGTGTTGTCACGGCAGGATTACCAGTGATATTTATTGGAGTCTTCCCACTCTTTCAGCTCTTTCTCCGCCTGATCCTTACCGTAACCATAACGCTCCTGGATTTTACCCAGCAGTTGCTCGCGCTTACCTTCCACCACAGTCATATCGTCATCAGTCAAATCGCCCCATTTCTCCTTAATTTTCCCTTTAAACTGCTTCCAGTTACCGCTGATTCGATCTTCGTTCATAATGATCTCCTGGGATCTGTCCTCGCCAGACTGGCGAGATGGCTCAGGCCGATTAGCCTGTGATAAGCTTAGCTGCGGAGTGGGGATCCGCTTCGACGAAGTGTGATCCCACACGTAAATCACCCATTATTTTTTTGCCTTTCTCTTTGTGAATGTTCGAAACCGTGAAAGCCTTGCTGTTATTGGCTAACGCCGCGTTTTGCGCGGTCACCCGTCACTGACATCGGCCGGCTTTTAAACGTTAACTCTTCGCGGATTTCCGCGCGTTCGGGACATTTCATGCCTCACTTCACGATTGATGTGCTTGCTGACCAGTGCGGCGTTACGCCAGCCAATATCCGTAGCTGGCAGCGTTACGGGCTGCTGAAACCACTGCGTGATGAAAACGGTCACCGTTTTTTTGAAAGTAGCCATATCAACCGCATCAATACCATCGTTGCCTGGCTGAAAAAAGGGGTGGCATTAAGCGATATGCTGGCGCTGATCAATGGCGAAACCCTGCGTCAGACCTCGGGCTGGATGACCTGTCAGCAACAAATTCTTGCCCACTGCGAAGCGTTCAGACCGCAAAAGCTGCGGGCGTTGATCTGGCGTTACGGCCGCGAAATCCCACCGGCAATTTTTGTTGATGAAGTGATTCGTCCGCTGCGCTCTTGGCTGAACGCCGGTAAGCAGCCCGAGCTGGATATGTCGCGCCTGCTGCTGGATTCCGCGCTGACTGAATATGCCACCTTTCTGTTAAGTAGCGTGCGCAAGCGCCCGGCGGCAACCATGCTGATTATGTCTTTTAGCGCGAAAGACCCGCTGGAGCTATGGCTGGAAGCGATACGCTATGCAGGCGACGGTTTTCGCGTCGAAGTATTGAGTGGCACCGTTATTAAGCCCGATCTCAGCCGGGTGCAGGCCGAGCATATTATGATCTGGAGCGATCGTGCGCTGACCCTCAGCCAGCAGCATCAATATGACAGCTGGCTGGAAAGCGGTTTGTATATCTTCCTTGCCGGACCCGCAGCCAGGCTTGCCAAAACGCCGCCGACAACAATCTGGTTTACCCCGGCAGATGACCGTGTTGACCCCATCACTACCCTGCCTGCCGAGAAAAATCTCTAAAATTAACGACAGATACTGGCGTATCGAGAGTTTGCGACTAGATTTAAGCGACAATCATGCAATGTGCCAAGAACACCGCGCATGAACGACATTCCTTGTGCTTCAGATTATCTGTTTTGCTTTCCGCTTCCCTGTCCGGAGCGGATTTTTTTATACCCGGGAGAGAACGATGAGTACTCAGCTCACGACTGATGAAGAGCTACGTCTTCATCTGAATAATTCGCAGTTAACGCAAAGCACGCCTGGCAGTACCGCTGATATTCTGCAGGCGGTTAATCAACAGCTTATCGCACCATCCAGTAATGCGGTGCGCAAAAATCTGCTGGCAGTGATTGTTGAACGTCTTGAAACAGAGTCTGATGCGGCAGAACAACAGGTTTTGCGCGAAGCTCTGTCGATGTTAATGAATGCCGGCAGTGAGTAATTGTTGTATTAATACCTGCGATAATGCAGCAGTGAGCAGACTATTCAGTAGCCGATGACCTTCAAACAGGATGAAACTATGCGCTTACTACGTTATATGAAATGGATGTTAGGTGGCCTGGTTGTGGTGATCTCGCAAAATCTCCCGGAACTTAACTACCCGCCGTCGAGTTTTATTATGTATGCCTGACTCGTTTAAACCCTGCGGTCTTGCGCAACTGGCGTGATTTTCATCGCTACGTTGTCAAGGCCGTCGGCGTTTCTGCCGTTCTGACCCTTTGCACGATGCGCTGGCTATTCTTTTCAAAACGAGCTAAAACGGTTTAGCTTGTTTAACTGAATGCGTAAAAGGGTGAGTTAAAAATGACAAAACGAGTCTGGGTACTGGGCGATGCCGTGGTCGATCTGCTGCCTGAAGAGTCTCTCCGGCTGTTGCAGTGCCCGGGTGGCGCGCCGGCTAATGTCGCGGTGGGTATTGCCCGTCTGGCGGGAAACAGTGCGTTTATCGGATGCGTTGGCGGGGATCCCTTCGGCGACTTTATGCGTCAGGTACTGGCTGCGGAAAGGGTGGACAGTGCTTACTTGCATCAGCTCAGTCATCAGCGTACCTCGACGGTACTGGTAAGCCTGGATGCTTATGGCGAACGACACTTTACCTTTATGGTGCGCCCGAGTGCCGATCTGTTTCTTACCGTCGATCATCTGCCAACATTTCAGGCAGCAGAAGGCTTACATCTCTGCTCGATAGCCTTATCTGCCGAGCCGTCACGCAGCGCGGCGTTTCAGGCGATAAGTGCAATAAAACAGGCCGGTGGCTGGGTGAGTTTTGACCCGAATTTGCGTGACGATCTGTGGCCGGATAAACATCTGATGGCGACGCTGCTCGACCGCGCTTTCCAGCAGGCGGATATTATTAAGCTGTCACTGGAAGAGCTGGCGCTGCTTAGCGAAGGTCAGCAGTCGGCCGCAGCCATCTGCCGGTTCGGCGAAAAATATCAGCCCGCGTTACTGCTGGTCACGCAGGGGAAATCCGGTGTTACGCTGTGGAAAAACAATCAGTTGCAGCACTTTTCTGCGCCCGAAGTTCAGGCGGTCGATACCACCGGCGCTGGCGATGCCTTTGTGGCTGGTCTGCTGGCCGCGCTGGCACAACAGGCCGATCCGCTTGATCCTGACGATCTCTCTGCCGCCATTGCCCAGGCACAACGCTGCGGCGCACTCGCCACCACCGCTAAAGGCGCGATGACCGCGCTGCCCTACGCCAATGATCTGCTTTCCGCTTGATTGCCAAGGGTGAAAATGCCAACCCGGTCACAATTCGCTAACCGGGTTAGCAAATCTCATTGCCTTCTTCTCGCTGATTCCAATAATCTCCTTGTCGAACCGGTTTAGCAATTCCGGTACTTCATCCAGGAGCTGAACAGACAATGATAAGAAAAAGCCATCTGGCACTCGCCATCGGATTAACCCTGGCAGGCAATACCTCTTATGCCGAAACCACACTAAACAGCCTCGAAGCGCGATTAGCCGCGATGGAAAAACGTTTGCAGATGGCGGAGAAACGTACCGCCGCGGCAGAACAGCGCGCCAGCGATGCCGAGCAGAATGTGGCAAAGCTGCGTCAGCAGGCACAACAAAATCAGCAGGCGACGCAGCAGGTCACCGAACGCACTGCGGCAATCGAAAATAAAACCCGCGCAGCGGATGGCTTCGAATTTCATGGCTACGCGCGTTCTGGTCTGATCATGAATGATGCGGCTTCAGCGACCAAAAGTGGCCCTTATCTGACGCCTGCCGGAGAAACCGGCGGTGCGGTCGGGCGGCTGGGCAACGAAAACAACACCTACGTTGAGCTGAATCTGGAGCATAAACAGCGGCTGGAAAACGGTGCCACTACGCGCTTTAAAGTGATGCTGGCAGACGGGCAGGAGAGTTATAACGACTGGACCGGCGACACCAGCGATCTCAATATTCGTCAGGCATTTGTTGAACTGGGCAGCCTGCCAACATTTAACGGCGTATTTAAAAACAGCACGTTATGGGCCGGTAAACGCTTCGACCGCGATAACTTTGATATTCACTGGCTGGATTCCGACGTGCTGTTCCTCGCCGGAACCGGAGGCGGTATCTACGATGTGCAGTGGAACGAGACGCTGAAGAGTAACTTCTCCATTTATGGGCGTAACTTCGGCGATATTGAAGCGATTGATAACACTATTCAAAACTACATCGTCACTGCCAACAACTTTGCCGGGCCGTGGCAGTTTATGCTGAGCGGCCTGCGTGCAAAGGATAACGATCGGCGCATCTCCCCGGCGCAGCGCAATGAACATGCGGGTGACAGCGGGATTCACGGCATGCTGGCGCTGCATAACGACAGTTTCTATGGTCTGCGCGACGGTCAGGCGCAAACCGCGCTGCTGTACGGTCACGGCCTGGGTGCGGAAGTGAAGGGGCTGGGGTCTGACGGTAACCTGACGCAGGATGCCAATACCTGGCGTCTGGCAACCTATGGCGTCACGCCGCTGAATTCGCGCTGGAGTTTTGCTCCGGCGCTGCTGGCTCAGCAGAGCAAAGATCGTTATATCAATGGCGATGAATACCGTTGGGTCACCCTCAATGCCCGGCTGATTCAGGAAATCACGCAGAACTTCGCGCTGGCTTATGAAGGCAGCTACCAGTACATGGATCTCTCGCCGCTGGGCTATAAAAATCGCCAGGCGGTGAACGGCAGCTACTACAAATTAACCTTTGCGCCGACCTTCAAGGTGGCAGATATCGGTGACTTTTTTACCCGGCCGGAAATTCGCTTTTTCGCCAGCTGGATGGACTGGGACAAGTCGCTGGATAACTACGCCAGTGATGATGCGTTTGGCAGCAGCGGATTTACCGCCGGTGGTGAATGGAACTTCGGCGTACAAATGGAGACCTGGTTCTAAGCGAACGCAGGCCACCGTAGTGAACAGAGGGGGGATGTATGGATGTTAATCAGGTAGCCGGGCAACTGGTGCCACTGTTGGGCGGTAAAGAGAATATCGCCACCGCGGCGCATTGCGCGACGCGTTTACGGCTGGTGCTGGTGGATGACGCGCTGGTACAGAAAGAGGCGATTGAAGCGCTGGACGGCGTGAAAGGCTGCTTTAGCAACGCCGGTCAAATTCAGATTATCTTCGGCAGTGGTCTCGTTAATAAAGTGCATGCGGCCTTTATTCAGGCGGCGGGCATCAGCGAGTCGAGTAAAAATGAAGCGGCCGATATGGCGGCGAAAAAACTCAATCCTTTCCAGCGCCTGGCGCGACTGCTGTCGAATATTTTTGTACCGATTATTCCGGCGATTGTTGCCTCCGGCCTGTTGATGGGTCTGCTCGGCATGGTGAAAACCTATGGCTGGGTCAATGCCGACAGCGCGCTGTTTGTGATGCTGGATATGTGCAGCTCGGCGGCCTTTATCATTCTGCCGATTCTGATTGGTTTCACCGCCGCGCGTGAGTTTGGCGGCAACCCTTATCTGGGCGCAACGCTCGGCGGTATCCTGACTCACCCGGCGCTGACCAATGCCTGGGGCGTGGCCAGCGGTTTCCACACCATGGATTTCTTCGGGCTGGAAATTGCCATGATCGGCTATCAGGGCACGGTGTTTCCGGTGCTGCTGGCCGTGTGGTTTATGAGCCTGATTGAAAAACGTCTGCGCCGAATTGTGCCGGATGCGCTGGATATTATTCTGACGCCATTCCTGACGGTGATTATTTCTGGTTTTGTCGCCTTACTGATTATCGGTCCGGCGGGCCGTATGCTTGGCGACGGTATCTCTTTGGTACTCAGTACCTTAATCGCCCATGCCGGATGGCTGGCGGGGATGGTATTCGGTGGCCTGTACTCGGTGATTGTGATTACCGGCGTCCATCACAGTTTCCATGCTATTGAAGCCGGGCTATTAGGCAATCCGTCGATTGGCGTTAACTTCCTGCTGCCGATCTGGTCAATGGCCAATGTGGCGCAGGGCGGTGCTTGTCTGGCGGTGTGGTTTAAAACCCGCGATATCAAAACGCGCAGCATCGTGCTGCCATCTGCATTTTCCGCCATGCTGGGGATTACCGAAGCGGCCATTTTCGGCGTTAATCTGCGATTTATTAAGCCGTTTATTGCCGGAATCATCGGGGGGGCGCTGGGCGGTGCCTGGGTGGTTGCGATGCAGGTCAATATGACGGCGGTGGGCCTGACGGCGTTGCCGGGACTGGCAATTGTGCAGGCCAGCTCTATGGTTAACTATCTGATTGGTATGCTAATCGCCTTTGGTGTGGCGTTTACCGTTTCGCTGTTACTGAAATACAAAATCGAGGCCAGGTAATGAACGAGCCACATCTGCTTAAACAAACCCTGCGTGCGGTGATGGCGGGTCAGCAACGGGCGGCAGCAGATCCTCATCGGCCATTATGGCATCTGGCACCGCCGGTCGGGTTAATGAACGATCCAAATGGTTTTATTCAGTTTAATCAGCGTTATCACCTGTGCTATCAGTGGAACCCGCTGGCCTGCGCCCACGGCGCAAAATTCTGGGGGCACTGGAGTTCTGCCGACCTGGTGAACTGGCAACATGAGCCGCTGGCGCTGGCACCGGTTGAAGAGTATGAAAGCCACGGTTGTTATTCCGGTTCGGCGGTGGACGACCACGGGGTACTGACGCTGGTCTACACCGGCAATGTGAAATTCGAGCAGGGTCGCACCGCCTGGCAATGTCTCGCCCGGCTCAATCCGCAAGGCGAATTCGATAAGCTGGGGCCGGTGCTGGCGTTACCCGCGGGCTATACCGGTCATGTGCGCGATCCAAAAGTCTGGCGACATCAGGAGAGCTGGTGGATGGTGCTGGGCGCGCAGGATAGCGATCTGCAAGGCAAAGTGCTGCTGTTACAGTCGCCCGATCTGCAAAGCTGGACGCTAAAGGGCGAAATCGCCGGCAGTGGGCTGGGCGGTTTAGGGGCGTTTGGTTATATGTGGGAGTGTCCTGATCTGTTCCGGCTGGCGGATCAGGATATTCTGGTGGTCTGTCCGCAGGGGCTGGCGGCGGAGTCATACCGCTATCTGAACACCTTCCAGAGCGGTTATTTCAGCGGTGAGCTGGATTACGACGCGGGTCACTATCACCATGGCGAGTTTCACGAGCTGGATCACGGCTTTGAATTTTATGCGCCGCAGACTACGGCCAGCGACGAGGGTCGTCGCCTGCTGATTGGCTGGATGGGCGTGCCGGACCAGGAAGAATTTTATCAGCCGACCATTGATCATGGGTGGATTCATACCATGACCTGCCCGCGTGAACTGAGCTGGCAGGCGGGAAAACTGTTCCAGCAACCGGCGCGGGAGCTACGTCAGCTGCGCAGCTGCGCCCGCACCTTTAATGGCGAGGCCGCTTCGCTACCTGAGTTGGATATCGCCAGCGCTGAAATCGATTTTGCGGTAAACGGCGAGTTCAGCGCCAGCTTTGCCGGCATTCTGCAACTGCACTGTGACCGGCTCGGTCTGACTCTGACGCGCAGCAACCGTCGCAGTGGAGAAACCGAACATCGTTACTGGCGTGGAACCGTAACGCATCTGCAAATCCTGTGCGATAGCTCCAGCGTGGAAATTTTTATCAATCACGGTGAAGCGGTGATGTCAGCGCGCTATTTTCCCGGCAGCCAGCCGCAGCTGCGGTTACAGGGGCACAGCATGCTGGCGTTGCATCACTGGAGCTTGAAAAGATGCGTGATAGAATGAGGCCATGAGCCACCATCACTAAGCAGAATGTGAATAAAAGCAAACGTGTCACCATCAATGATATTGCACGACTGGCCGGCGTCTCGAAATCCACCGCCAGTCTGGTGCTGAACGGGCGGGGTAAAGAGCTGAGGGTGGCCGAAAGCACCCGTTTGCGGGTGATGGAAGTGGCGAAGCAGGAGCATTACCAGCCCAGCATCCACGCCCGCGCGCTGAACTCATCGCACAGTAATACCCTTGGTCTGGTGGTGCCGGAGATGACTAACCACGGCTTTGCCGTCTTCTCCCATGAGCTGGAAAAGCTCTGTCGTGATGATGGTCTCCAGCTGCTGATTGCCTGTACCGATGAGAACGCCAGCCAGGAAATTCTGGCGGTCAACAACCTGATTCAGCGTCAGGTCGACGGGCTGATTGTCGCCTCCAGTATGCTGAGTGACGGTGAGTATCAGAAAATAAACCAGCAGCTGCCGGTGATTTTATTTGACCGTCACCTCGGCGAATCGTCGTTGCCGCTGGTGATTACCGATGCCATTGAACCCACCGCGAAGCTGATTGAGCACGTAGCCAGTGAAGGTTATGACGAGCTTTATTTCTTTGGCGGGCAGCCGCGTATCTCTCCCACCCGCGATCGTCTGGAAGGATTTAAGCGCGGCCTGCAACGTGCCGGTGTCGAGCTGCAACCGGAATGGGTAATTTATGGTCATTACCATTCCAGTTCAGGCTATGAACTGTTTGCCGATCTCTGCTCGCGTCTGGGACGCGTGCCGCAAGCGCTGTTCTGCGCCGCGTGTGGCTTGCAGGAAGGGGTGTTGCGTTATCTCAGTCAGCACGGTTTGCTGGAAAGCGATATCCGCCTGTGCAGTTTTGACGATCACTATTTATATGATTCGCTCTGCATACCAATTGATACCGTGGCGCAGGATGAGCGGCTGCTGGCATGGAACTGCTTTGAGATGATCACCGACCTGATTAAACAGCGCTCGCCGGAACCGCTTCAGCGCTGGTTACCGGCATCCATCAGACTGCGCGCCAACAAATCTCCGCGCTGATGCCTTAATCGTTTCGCGCCGAAATCGGCTGAGGTCAGCAAAAACAAATTTACATACCGACCGGTAGGTATGTAATATGTCGGCTGGATTTTTCCTGCCCCTTAACCGGAATATATACCTTATGAACCTTTTTCTCGCCTGGATGGGGCTTGCGGGTGCCATCGTGATGGAAGTCGCCGGCACCGTGTTTCTCGGTAAGTCAGAACAATTTACCCGTCTTTATCCTTCACTGATGACGGTGATGCTGTATGGCCTGTCGTTTTATTTACTGTCGCAGGTACTGAGAACGCTGCCGTTGGCGGTGGCATATGCCTCGTGGGGCGGGCTGGGTATTGTATTAACAGCGGCAATGGGTGTGGTGGTCTTTAAGCAGCGTCTGGATCTGCCCGCGATTGTCGGTATTGCGCTGATTGTGACCGGTGTGGTGGTGGTGAATGGATTTTCTAAAATGGTCTCGCACTAATGAGTGATAAACCGCAAGCGCGCAAAAGACAGCCGGAGTATGTGCGTCAGCAATTGCTGAGCAGTGCCGCACGGCTGGCAGTCGAAAAAGGCCCGGCCAGTGTTACCGTCAGCGCGGTGGCCGAGGCGGCAGGGGTGACGAAGGGCGGATTTTTCCACCATTTCCCCAGTAAGCAGGCGCTGGTTGAAGGCTTATTTGATGAGGTTATTCGGCAGTTGGATCACGATATCGACCAGTTTATTGCCGTGGATTCGCTGGACTACGGCTGCTTTAGTCGCGCCTATATTCGCACGGTGTTTCTCGATAGCCACACCGAGAATAGCTGGGCAGTCCTCAGCTTTACCCTCGGCAGTGATACTCAGCTGACCCGCAAATGGGATAGCTGGCTGGCGAACCGGCTGGAACAACATCAGCATACCGACAGCGATCCGCAGCTGGAAGTGGCAAGACTGGCATCCGACGGACTGTGGTTTTCTTCACTGCTGCATCGTGTGCGTACCACCGAATTGTTTCCGCATATGGAACAACGGCTGGTTGCCATGACCCTGACGGCTGCCGGGTAAGTGCGTTTAACAGAGACTTTAGAAACCGGAGTGCACAATGTTCAGGGATAATATCGTGTCTGATTTGATCGTCTGGATTGATGAAAATATCGATAATCGCCTGAAAATTGACGATTTTGTTGAGAAGTCAGGCTATTCAAAATGGCATATTCAGCGGATATTTCGTGAGACCACCGGCCAGCCGTTAGCGGCCTACTGTCGTGAAAAAAGGCTGGCTGCGGCAGCGAAAATGTTGCGCACCCAGCCCGGACCGATCCTGACCGTGGCGCTGTTACATGGCTTTCCGTCCCATGAAACTTTCCATAAAGCGTTTAAGCGCCAGTTTGGTATTACTCCCGGCCAGTATCGGGAAAATCATCCTGCTTCTCAGCGCGATAAATCGGTAACGTTCCGCAGTGATTCAACCAACCGTTAACCGCCAGGCAGTTCTGTTTCATTTCTCGCCCGAAAATATTGACGGCATGGCTGCGACAATTTATTGATCAACCTTCTTATCGACAAGGAGGTTCTGTGCCAAAGCGCTTACTGATATGTGCGGCAGGTTTTCTCGCCATTTCCTGCACGCCCTGGCATTACGATACCAGCAAGGATACACCGCCCATCCGGGTGGAGAGCAGGCCTGTAATCTATACGCCCGACGGCAAAGGTGGAATAAAACGCGACCGGCGGATGGAACGCATTCAGGCTCAAGGCCAGCAAGACAATAGCGCCGACGGAGGTAGACAACCCGGTTGGTGAAGTGCCTGCCTGGTGGATAAGTACCGCCAGGCAGTGGAATGATTACAGCAGATGACGTAACAGTGCCGCCGCAACAATGCCTACGGCCACGGTGGAAAATAGTGACAGGCGGCTGGCGGCAATCAGGGTGATAGCGATGGCCAGCAGGTCGGCCGGATTGTTGGTGACAAAGTAGGGCGCAATGACCGAAATCAGTACGCAGCCCGGCGCGGCTTCCATCACCGCTCTGGCGCGCGGCCCCAGTTCGCGGTTGCGTAAACCGATATAGCCAATCACCCGCGTCAGCCAGGTTACGCTGGCCATCAGCAGAATGGTTAATACAGTGATGCCGCTAATCATGATTTCTTCCCGACGAAAAACAGGGCGGTCATCATCCCTGACAGTGCACCCACCGGAACGTACCACGCGCCCGGAATCAGGTAGTAAGTCGATGCGGCCATGATCAGGCTGACCATCCACGGGCGTGCCGCACGGAACCCACGCCACATGCCGCGCAACAGCACCAGAAAGATGGCCGGAAACGCCATATCAAATCCCCACTGACTGATATCGCCCATCAGCGGCCCCAGCAGTACGCCGGAAGTGGTGAACAACACCCAGATGATATAAAGCGAAGCCGAGACCCCGGCGTAGTAAGGAATGCTGAAACTACTGACGATGCCAGCCTGACGGCGTTTAGCGGCATCGGCCATGCCCATTGCCCAACTCTCGTCGGTCATAAAAAACAGCGCGGCGAAGGCTTTGCGTTTCG
>NZ_JRXE01000005.1:150801-198484 GCF_001267535.1 Winslowiella iniecta
TCGCCGCCTGTGCGCCAAGTACCAGCGCCAGCGGAATCACGCCCAACAGCACCGGTAAACTGGCTCTGACACCGCGCCAGAACTCTGATTTTTTTGTTATGTTACTGGCAACCGGCCAGACCGAATCTGTGTCGCTCATATCACCTCCTGAAGGAGGGGAATTATACGCTTTTCGCCGTGAAATTGGGTTGCTAATCTGCCAGGCATTCGTTATCAATTGGCACTTAAATGCTAATTTTTCGCAAAAAATGGAAGCTGATGCCATGAATCTGGATCTTACCGATCGCAAAATCCTTAATGCGCTGCAACGCGATGGCCGCATGCAAAATATTGACCTGGCGCGTGAGGTTGGCCTGTCACCCTCTCCCTGTCTGCGGCGGGTTAAGCAGCTTGAGCAAAGTGGGGTGATCAAGGGCTATGTGGCGCTGATTGACGGTGCTAAAGTGCAACGTAATGTCACCATTTTTACCCGCGTCTGGCTGACCCGGCAGGATGCTGAAACGGTGGATCATTTTGCGGCTGAAATTATGAAGTTACCTGAAGTGGTCGAGTGTCATCTGATGGCCGGAGAGTGTGATTATCTGTTGCGGGTGATTACCGCCAGCCTCGATGATTATCGTCAGTTACAGATTAATCATCTGACGCGTATTCGTGGCGTTTCCAGTATTAAAACCGATATTCCGATGCAGTGTTATAAACAGACCACCGAATTGCCATTATTGTAACGGCGTTGCTGTCTGACCCTGCCCGCTATCTCGCCCTGAATTCATTTTTGGTTATCAAATCGGGGCGTGAAATTTGCCTTTCTCCTGCCGCCATAAGGTTAGTTACTGCCGGTAATCTATTAAAATCCATTAACAATCAACAGGTTAATTAACCGCCGTTCTCATTTTTTGCAACACTTTAGAAGTTAATAAATCTTTACAAATCTATAGACAGAGTGTGAGATATATCACCTTTTCATGTTTCAAAAATGTAGGTTTAGATGATAACTCGCAGGCAGGTTCTCATTTCTGGTGCAGCCCTTGGCGGGTTTGCAGCACTGAATCCGGTTTTGTCATGGGCGTCAACGCCCGCCGCCGCGTCCGATCCGGGTGTGTTCTATACATTGTCGAAATTACTGACCCAGCGTGCGGCATTAAGTCAGGTAGTGTCTGCCCGTGCGCTGCATTGTCTGGTGTCAGAAGATGCCGATTTCCTGGTAAAAATGCATGCGCTGGTGGCGGCATTAAACACGGCGAATATTACCGATGCCGACCAGTTAAATGGTCACCCGATGATGCAAAATCGCCTCGCTGGCGAAACGGTAAAGAAAATTGTCTCCGCCTGGTATCTCGGGTTTACCGGCACGCCGGTATCGCTGCGTGCGGTTGATAACACCCGCTTTGTCACCTACACCGATGCCCTGATGTATACGCCAACGCTTGATGCCACGGTTATTCCGACTTATTCGCGTGGGCATACCAATTACTGGACGCAGCCGCCAGCCACCATAAAAAACGATTAATCTTTTTCTTCTTATTGTGAGCAACACCATGAGCAAACACTATGATGCCGATGTGATAGTCATCGGTTCGGGTGCATTGGGTAGCAATGCCGCCACCACCCTTGCCCGCAAAGGCAAATCGGTGATTATTCTGGAAGCCGGTGAGAAAATTCCGCGCTGGAAAATTGTCGAAAATTTCCGTAATTCCCCGAAAAAGGCCAACTACAACTCGCCTTATCCTAATCAGCCGTGGGCGCACCACTCTTACGACGAACAATATATCGAAAATACCGGCTCGTTTGATTTCCGTCCCGGCATGCTGAAACTGGTGGGCGGCACGACCTGGCACTGGGCTTCCGCCTGCTGGCGCTATCTGCCCAATGATATGAAACTGAAAACGCTGTATGGCGTTGGTCGTGACTGGCCGATGGAGTACAGCGAGTTAGAGCCGTGGTATGTCAAAGCTGAGCTGGCAATGGGCGTATGCGGTAGCGACACCGATGACCAGAGCGGGCAAGGCGGCAGCGCTTTTCCACCGCGTTCGCAGCCTTATCCGATGGAGCCGGAAGGGGAAACTTACCTGTTCCAGCGCCTGAAAAGCCGCATCAGCCCGGCGGGTTACCACTTTATTCATGAGCCGAATGCGCGCGCGACGCGTCCGTATGACGGTCGTCCGGCTTGCAGCGGCAACAATAACTGTATGCCGGTTTGCCCGATTGGTTCGATGTACAGCGGCGATAAACATGCTCAGCATGCGGAAGATGCCGGTGCGCAGCTGATGACCGATGCCACTGCCTGGAAGCTGGAAAAAGGTGCTGACGGCAATATTGTTGCGGTACACGTTCGCAGTTCAAAAGGCGAAGATAAACGGCTGACGGCGAAGTACTTTATTGTCGCGGCTCACGGACTGGAAACCCCTAAGCTGTTGCTGATTTCTGATGTTGCTAACAGTTCCGATCAGGTGGGACGTAACCTGATGGATCACACTGGCATGGGCCTGCAATTCCTTGCGGATGAGCCGGTCTGGCCGGGTCGGGGTGCGGTACAGCAGGGCGGTATTTTCAACTTCCGCGATGGCGATTTCCGTAAAAAACACGCCGCGATTAAACATGCCATTTCCAATAACGTTCCGAATATGAATATTGCTCAGCGACTGATCGCGGATGGCGTATTGGGTCATGAACTGGATAAGCAGATTCGTCATCAGGCAGCGCGCTGGGTGGATATTTCCACCGTGTTTGAAATCCTGCCGCATGCCAGCAATACCGTGCGCCCCAGCACCACCCGCAAGGACGCGCTCGGTATCCCGATGCTGACCGTTAACTACGAAGTTGATGACTATGTTAAAGCCGCTAAAGCGGTAGTGGACGCAGATTATAAGAAGTTTGTCAGCCTGATGGGCGGCACGGTGATTGAGGACAACACCGGCTGGCAGAACCGTGACCATCTGATGGGTACGGTGATTATGGGAGATAACGCGAAAGATTCGGTGGTGAACCATGAGTGCCGCAGCTGGGATCACAGCAATCTTTTCCTCGCGACCACCGGCGTTATTCCGGCATCCGGTGTGATTAACCCGACCCTGACCGGCGTTGCACTGAGTATTCGTGCGGCTGAAATCATCGATCGGGAGATTTAATTATGCAGATCACCAGTAAATTTTTCGCCGCCACACTGCTGCTGGCCTCTTTCGGCAGCACCGCCGCGCTAAGCGCTGAACCCTCTTCTGCCGATGCGTCGCGGGTAAAACGCGGTGAGTATCTCGCCGTCGCGGCAGACTGCGGCGCTTGCCATCGTCAGACCACGGAGGACGGCGCGCCCTTTGCCGGCGGCTACGCCATTGATTCGCCGATGGGGCGCATTATTGCCAGCAATATCACCCCGTCGAAGCAATATGGCATTGGACAGTATACCGAGCAGCAGTTTGCCGATGCGCTGCGTAAAGGGGTCGCCGCCGACGGCAGCAATCTCTATCCGGCGATGCCTTATACCGCTTACCAGGGGATGACTGACGACGATATTCATGCACTGTACAGCTACTTTATGCTGGCGGTAAAACCGGCCGATTTTGCGCCGGATGAGCATACCCGTCTGAGTTTCCCGTTTAATATCCGGCAAATCATGTGGGGCTGGAATCTGCTGTACCGTAATGATCAACCGTTTGAAAAAAAGCCCGATTTATCTGAGCAGCTGAATCGCGGTAAGTATCTGGTCGATGTGCTGGCGCACTGTAGTACCTGTCATACGCCGCGCAATATGATGATGGCCGAAGACAGCAGTCAGTATCTGGCCGGTAGCCCGCTGGGTGGCTGGTATGCGCCGAATATCACCCCGGATAACAGCGGGATTGGTGACTGGAGTCAGGACGATATTGTCAGCTACCTGAAAACCGGGCATCTGGCTGGCAAAGCGCAGGCTGCCGGGCCGATGGGTGAAGCCGTTGAGCACAGTTTCCGCTATCTCGATGATAAAGATCTGCATGCCATTGCCGCCTGGATTAAGCAGGTGCCAGCGATCGCTACGCCGGTTGCTAAGCCGTCAGCTCAGCCAGCAGAAAAGGTGGATATTAATCAGGTGGTGAAAGGACAGGGCGATCAGGCATCGCTGGCTGACAGCCGCTCAACCGATGGCGCTGAACTGTACAACGGCGCATGCGCCAGCTGTCACGGGCGCGAAGGGCAAGGCACGGCGGATAACTTCTATCCTTCACTGACCCATAACAGCGCGGTTTCTGGCCCGACGGCGCAGAATCTGGTGATGACGATTGTTGAGGGTATCCATCGCAAAGGCAGTGACAGTGATGTCGGCATGCCGGCGTTTGATCAGCAATTAAATGATGCGCAAATCGCGGCTGTGACTCACTACGTGCGCCATCAGTTTGGCAATATCAATGAGGATATCTCAGCGGATCAGGTTAAAACTCTGCGTAACGGTGGCGAAGCGCCATTTATCGTGCGCTATGTTGATTATCTGATTGCGGCGGGGGTATTTATCGCCTTGTTATTACTGCTGCTAATTGTACGTCTGCGTAAGAAATAGCCGCTAAAAATATAACGGCATCCTCCGTCGGGGGATGCCGTTATTTTTGCGCGCTTACCCTCTTTTACGCACCAGCTGGGTGCGGCGGGTCATAAATTCCAGCGGCACGCTCCAGATATGCACCAGGCGCGTAAAAGGGAACAGCAGAAACAGCGTCATACCAGTCACCAGATGCACGCGGAAAATCGGTGCCACGCCGTCGAGGAAGTGTGACGCACCGAAGCGGAAGGTCACGATGTGCTGTGCCCAGTTAACCAGCTTCATCATTTCACTGCCGTCGAGATGCTGCGCCGAAAACGGAATGGTGGCGAGACCGAGCGTGACCTGCACCATTAACAGCGCCAGAATCAGAATGTCGGCGACGCTGGACGAGGCGCGCACTCGCGCCACAAACACGCGACGGAACAGCAGCATCATACCGCCAATCCACATGGTGACGCCGCAGATGCCGCCCAGCACCATCGCCATCCACTGTTTGGCCGGCAAAGACAGAAATGACTGATACATCCAGTGCGGTGTCAGCATGCCTACGATATGACCGAAAAAAATACCGATAACGCCAATATGGAACAGATTTGACGCCAGACGCATCCAGCGTTTATCCAGGATCTGGCTCGATCCGGCGCGCCAGCTGTACTGACCGTAGTCATAACGTAACAGGCTGCCGAGCAGAAACACCGTCCCGACGATATACGGGTAGATATCAAAGAAAAACAGGTTTAAGAACGACATTATTTTCCCTCCCGATAATTCGGCTGCGCTTGTGCAATATTCAGATATTGCGGGGCGACAGCGCCGGAAAAACGCTGCTGATGTTGACGCGTTTCGCCGCAATCCCCCTGCTGCGTAGCCATAAAACGCACCTGTTCCTCTTCCCACACCGCATCCAGTGCGGCGGGGGTATCGTCACGCGCTTCCTGCTCTACCTTTTCCTGCAGATGCTCACTGCTGGCGTCACTGCCGGAAAGCTGGGTGAGCAGCTCGAGAAGCAGGGCGTAGTGGCTGTCGCGCTGATGCAGACGGGCGGCCAGCAGCGCGAGAATCGGCGCAATACTTTCCAGCCAGCTGGTGGCTTCTTCCGGGCTGAGCTGCGCGAGAAATTCAAGAAACAGCGGCAGATGATCCGGCAACTCATTGCTGTTCAGATCGAATCCGGCCTGACGATAGTGATCCAGCAGATCGACCATCGCCTGACCGCGATCGCGTGATTCGCCGTGTACATGTTCAAATAACAGCAGCGACAGCGATCGGCCACGATCGAACAGGCTGCCGTAATCGGCCTGCGCATCCAGCAAGCGGCCGGAGATACGCCACTCAATGACGCGCTTCAGCATCGCCTGCTGACTGGCGTTCAGTTCCGCTAACTCGTCCACCGCCGCCAGCAGTTCTTCTTTTGCCTGCCAGAGAGCGTCATCGGGATAGTCCAGTAACCGGGAAAGTATCAGTAACGATCTCATCGGCGGCCTCCGGTGGTTTTGGCATCGACATTAATCGCGTCAATACGCTTAGCGTTGAACAGGTCGAATTTGCTGTTGCTGCCGTGGCAGCCATCGCCAAAGCTAAAGCCGCAACCATTACGTTCCGGGAAGGCATCACGCGCCAGCTCGCGGTGGCTGGAAGGCACCACGAAACGGTCTTCATAGTTGGCAATCGCCAGGTAGCGATACATCTCTTTCGCCTGCTGTTCAGTCAGGCCAACCTCTTCCAGCGCACTGATATCGTGTTTACCTTCAACAGTTTCCATGCGTTTGTAATGACGCATTGCCAGAATGCGTTTCAGCGCGCGGGCGACCGGTTGGGTATCACCAGCGGTCAGCAGGTTCGCCAGATATTGCAGCGGAATGCGCAGTGACTCGATATCCGGCAGTACGCCGTTTTGCGCCAGCACGCCAGCATCGGCAGCCGACTGAATCGGCGACAGCGGCGGCACATACCACACCATCGGCAGGGTGCGGTATTCCGGATGCAGCGGCAGCGCCAGCTTCCATTCCATCGCCATTTTGTATACCGGCGAACGCTGTGCGGCCTCGATGACGCTCATCGGCACGCCATCTTTCTCAGCCTGAGCAATCACCGCCGGGTCATGAGGATTAAGGAATACCGACAGCTGACGCTCATACAGATCCTGCGTGCTTTCGCTGGAAGCGGCTTGCTCAATGGCATCGGCGTCGTACAGCACCACGCCGAGGTAGCGGATACGGCCGACACAGGTTTCGGAACAGACGGTCGGCATACCCGATTCAATTCGCGGATAACAGAAAATGCACTTCTCAGATTTGCCGCTCTTCCAGTTAAAATAGATTTTTTTGTACGGGCAGCCGCTGACGCACATGCGCCAGCCACGGCACTTATCCTCATCAATCAGTACAATGCCATCCTCTTCGCGCTTATAGATGGCGCCGCTTGGGCAACTGGCAGTACAGGCCGGATTCAGGCAGTGCTCGCACAGGCGCGGCAGATACATCATAAAAGTGCTTTCAAACTGGCCGTACATCTCTTTCTGGATATGCGCGAAGTTTTTATCCTGCGAGCGTTTGGCAAATTCGCCGCCGAGATCGTCTTCCCAGTTGGCGCTGCGATGGATTTTCTCCATCCGTTTGCCGGTCAGCAGCGAGCGAGGACGTGCAATCGGCTGTGCTTTGCCGGGTTTCGCGGTGTGCAGATGCTGATAATCGAAATCGAATGGCTCATAGTAATCATCGATCTGCGGCATATGCGGGTTAGCAAAAAGATTTGCCAGAATGCTGAGTCGTCCGCCCTGACGCGGCTGCAATTTGCCGCTGATCTTACGAATCCAGCCACCCTGCCATTTCTCCTGATTTTCCCAGTCGATCGGGTAGCCAACGCCAGGTTTGGTCTCGACGTTATTAAACCAGCCATACTCCATGCCTTCACGGCTGGTCCAGACGTTTTTACAGGTGACTGAACAGGTGTGGCAGCCAATGCACTTATCCAGGTTCATCACCATGCCAACTTGTGAGCGGATTTTCATTTCACTTTCCCCCTGGCCACTGCCGCTTGTTCACTGTCACTGTTTTCGCCATCCAGCCAGTCGACACGGCGCATTTTGCGCACCACCACAAACTCATCGCGGTTTGAGCCGACGGTGCCGTAGTAATTAAAGCCGTAAGCCTGCTGGGCATAGCCGCCAATCATATGGGTCGGTTTCGGGCTGATACGGGTCACCGAGTTATGAATCCCACCGCGCTGGCCGGTTATTTCCGAGCCGGGAATATTTACCAGGCGTTCCTGTGCGTGATACATCATCACCATGCCCGGCTTAATGCGCTGACTGACGATGGCGCGCGCCGACAGTGCCCCGTGAGTATTAAACGCTTCGATCCAGTCGTTATCCTCAATGCCCAGCTCGCGGGCGTCGTCTTCACTCAGCCAGACAATCGGCCCACCGCGCGCCAGCGTCAGCATTAACAGATTGTCGCTGTAGGTCGAGTGGATACCCCATTTCTGGTGTGGGGTAATAAAGTTCAGCGCTTTTTCCGGGTTGCCATTCGATTGACGGTTAAGCAATGGCTGGGCGCTGCGGGTATCAATCGGCGGACGATACGCCATCAGGTTTTCACCAAATGCCAGCATCCACGGGTGATCCTGATACAGCTGCTGACGGCCACTCAGGGTGCGCCACGGAATCAGCTCGTGCACATTGGTGTAACCGGCGTTATAAGAGACGTGCTCGTCTTCGAGGCCGGACCAGGTCGGGCTGGAGATGATTTTGCGCGGCTGCGCCTGCAAATCGCGGAAGCGAATTTTGACTTCGCGTTTTGGCAGCGCCAGATGGGCATGGTCGCGGCCGGTAAATTTGCCCAGTGACTGCCAGGCTTTCACTGCCACTTCACCATTGGTTTCCGGTGCCAGCGTCAGAATCACTTCAGCCGCATCTTTGGCGGTGTTAATTACCGGACGTCCTTGCGCGCTGCCGCTCTCATGACGGCGATTCAGCCGACCCAGCAGTTCCACTTCCTCTTCGGTATTCCAGAAAATGCCTTTGCTGCCGTTGCCGAGCTTATCCATTAGCGGGCCAAGCGAGGTAAAGCGCTGATACGTTTCCGGATAATTACGCTCGACTACCGCGATATTTGGCGCGGTTTTGCCGGGAATCAGATCGCACTCGCCTTTTTTCCACTCTTTAATATCGCCGGTTTGCCCCAGCTCATCGGCGGAATCATGCTGCAACGGCACGGTAATCACATCGGTTTCCACCCCCAGATGGCCGACGCAGACTTGTGAGAAGGCTTTTGCGATACCTTTATAAATCTCCCAGTCACTGCGCGAATCCCAGCAGGGATCGACCGCCGCCGACAGTGGATGAATAAACGGATGCATATCCGAGGTATTCATATCGTCTTTTTCATACCAGGTGGCGGTGGGCAGCACGATGTCGGAATAGAGACAGGTGGTCGACATGCGGAAATCCAGCGTAACCACCAGATCCAGCTTGCCTTCACGGCCTTGCTCCAGCCACTCGACCTCTTCCGGGCGTTGACGCCCTTGCTCACCGAGATCGGTCTGCTGAATGCCATGTTCGGTACCCAGCAGGTATTTCAGCATGTACTCATGGCCTTTACCCGACGAGCCGAGCACATTGGAGCGCCAGACAAACAGGTTGCGCGGCGAGTTCTGCGGCGCATCCGGCTGTTCGGCGGCAAAACGGATATCACCAGATTTCAGTGCGTTGACCAGATACTCTTTTGGCGTCTGGCCGGCGGCCTCGGCGGCTTTCGCCAGTCCAAGCGGATTGGTATTGAGCTGCGGTGCGGAAGGCAGCCAGCCCATACGTTCGGCGCGCACATTGAAGTCAATCAGGCTGCCGCTGTAGCGCTTTTTATCCGCCAGCGGCGAGAGAATCTCTTCGGTACTCAGGGTTTCATAGCGCCACTGGCTGGAGTGATTGTAGAAGAATGAGGTGCCGTTCATCTGGCGCGGCGGACGTGTCCAGTCGAGGGCGAAGGCCAATGGTAACCAGCCGGTTTGTGGCCGCAGTTTTTCCTGACCAACATAGTGCGCCCAGCCGCCGCCGGTCTGACCGACGCAGCCGCAGAACACCAGCAGATTGATAATGCCACGGTAATTCATATCCATATGGAACCAGTGGTTGATACCGGCACCGACGATAATCATCGAACGGCCATGGGTTTTATCGGCATTATCGGCAAACTCGCGCGCAATACGGATCATATCCTGCTGCGGCACACCGGTAATTTTCTCCGCCCAGCCTGGGGTGTAGGCTTTGATCTCGCTGTAATCGCTGGCGCTCTGGCTGTCGTCGACCTGCGCATCGCCCCAGTCGCGGGCAATACCGTAATTGGCCAGCGTTAAATCAAATACGCTGGCAACCAGTGCGCTGCGACCATCCGCCAGCGTAATGCGTTTGGCGGCGATCGGACGCGAAATCACATCAGACAGTGCCACCGGGCGGAAATGTTCGCTTTCAATACCGCCAAAATACGGGAATAGCGTGCTGGCAATTTCATCATGCTGGCCGAGCAGCGACAGTTGCAGCGTGACCTCGCGGCCATCATTGCCCGCGCGCTGTTCCAGGTTCCATTTGCCTTCTTCGCCCCAGCGAAAACCAATGGAGCCTTGCGGTGCAACCAGCTCGCCTTGTTGATCAACGGCGATGGTTTTCCATTCCGGGTTATTACTTTCACCCAGTGCGCCGAGCAGATCGGCGGCGCGCAGCTGGCGCCCGGCAACATAAAAGCCATCTTCACGTTGATCCAGCATAACCAGCATCGGTAAGTCACTGTAGCGGCGGGCATAATCGATAAAATAGCGGCTGGGTTTTTGCAGATAAAACTCTTTCAGAATCACATGGCCCATGGCGAGCGCCATCGCGCTGTCGGTACCCTGTTTGGGTGCCAGCCATTGATCGCACAGCTTCACCACGTCGGCGTAATCAGGCGTTACCGCGACGGTTTTAGTGCCTTTGTAGCGCACTTCGGTAAAGAAATGGGCATCCGGGGTGCGGGTCTGGGCGACGTTTGACCCCCAGGCAATCAGGTAAGATGAGTTGTACCAGTCGGCGGATTCCGGCACGTCGGTCTGCTCGCCCCAGGTCATCGGTGACGCAGGCGGCAAATCGCAGTACCAGTCGTAAAAACTCAGACAGGTTGCGCCGATTAATGACAGATAGCGCGCACCGGCGGCATAGGAAACCATCGACATCGCCGGAATCGGTGAGAAGCCGGCAATGCGGTCCGGGCCGAAGGTTTTAGCGGTGTAGACGTTGGCCGCAGCAATCAGCTCATTCATCTCTGGCCAGCTGGAGCGCACCAGCCCGCCGCGGCCACGTGCTTGTTTGTAACGTTTTGCTTTTTCGGGATCGTTAATAATGCTTGCCCAGGCATCCACCGGATCCTGATGCTGCTGGCGCGCTTCACGCCACATTTCCAGCAGTTGCTGGCGAATTTGCGGATATTTCAGGCGGTTGGCGCTGTAGATATACCATGAATAGCTGGCACCTCGCGGACAGCCGCGCGGTTCGTGATTCGGCAGATCGGGGCGGGTTTCCGGATAATCCGTTTGCTGAGTTTCCCAGGTGACCAGGCCGGTTTTGACATAAATCTTCCAGCTGCACGAGCCGGTACAGTTCACACCGTGTGTGGAGCGAACAATTTTGTCATGCTGCCAGCGTTGACGATAACTGTCTTCCCAGTCGCGGTTGGTTGCCAGCGTCTGACCATAACCATCGGCAAAGGGCTCTGCCAGTTCCTTAAAATAACGGAACCGATCCAGAAACTTACTCATTCGATACACTCCTCACAGATCAAATAACTGCAAAAACGATTTATTATCATTCGCGAATAAACGCGTTATTTCGGCGTGATCAGTTAATAAAATTTCAGTTTGCTAACGTGCTACTCAATAAGGGTTAACTGACGTAATGAAATTACCGTCTCGCTAACCCGAAGTGAGTAGAAATTAATTTCACAGAACACTTTACAAACTCACCTGCGATCAACCAGAATTCAATTCACTCGGCAAAAGTGATGTCATAAAACCGGTCAAATTTTCCCAATAGCATGTCAGAAAACATTGAGAGGATATTGATCTGTGTCGTATAAAAATGACATTCAAGCCGAAAGCAGCCGCGGCGTGCTGGCTACATGGACTCCCGAAGATAAAAATTTTTGGGAACGAAGTGGAAAAAAAATTGCCGCTAAAAATCTCTGGATTTCAATTCCCTGTTTACTCCTGTCGTTCTGCGTCTGGATGTTATTCAGTACCGTTGCGCTTTACTTACCCGGAGCCGGATTTCGTTTTACCACCGACCAGCTATTTATGCTGACGGCGCTTCCCTCACTGGCTGGCGCAATTATGCGTGTGCCGTATTCCTTTGTAATTCCGATATTTGGCGGCCGTCGCTGGACAGCTTTCAGTACTATTATTCTGGTGGTGCCAGCGCTGTGGTTGGGCTATGCGGTGCAACAACCCACGACCCCTTATTGGGTATTTGTGGTTATCGCCTTATTATGCGGCGTGGCGGGCGGTAATTTTGCGTCGAGTATGGGCAATATCAGCTTTTTCTTTCCCAAACATTTGCAGGGCGGCGCACTGGGACTGAATGGTGGTCTCGGCAATCTTGGCGTCAGCGTGATGCAACTGGTTGCTCCGCTGGTGATGGGCATGGCGGTTTTTGGCTCCTTGTCCGGTGCCGGTCAGCTTAGCCCGTCCGGTGACGTGCGTTGGGTACAGAACGCGGCGTTTATCTGGGTGCCGCCGCTGGTAATTTTTGCCGTTGCCGCCTGGTTTCTGATGAATGATATCGCCACCGCCAAAGCCTCACTGGCACAACAGCTGCCAGTATTAAAGCGCCCACATATGTGGATTATGGCGCTACTGTATCTGGCGACCTTTGGATCTTTTATTGGTTTTTCTGCCGGTTTCGCCATGTTGACGAAAACACAGTTCCCACATGTGGTGATCCTGCATTATGCCTTTTGGGGGCCATTAATCGGTGCGCTGGCGCGTCCGGTCGGTGGCGCGCTCTCCGATCGCTTTGGTGGTTCGAAAGTCACCTTAATCAACTTTGTGCTGATGGTGATTTTTGCCACGCTGATTTTCTTTACTCTGCCGGGCGACGGGCAGCAGGGTGCATTCGGCGCATTCTTTGCGGTGTTCCTCGGCCTGTTCCTTACCGCCGGGCTGGGCAGTGGTTCCACCTTTCAGATGATTTCCGTGATTATTCGCGCCGATACACTGCGTCGGGTAAAACAGGCCGGAGGCAATGATCGGCAAGCGGCACAGGAAGCCGCCACTGATTCCTCTGCCGCGCTGGGATTTATTTCTGCTATTGGTGCGGCCGGGGGGTTCTTTATTCCAAAAGCTTTTGGGACTTCACTGGCGCTAAGCGGATCGGCAGAAGGCGCTTTAAAGGTCTTTCTGCTGTTCTACGCGCTATGCGGTGTGATTACCTGGTGGTGTTATATCCGTAAATCGGCCGCGTAACTGTCTGCACTTTTCTCCCGCCTTCCTGCTCAGGGCCACAGTTGCTGGCCCTGCTATCGTCACGACACTCCGTTTAGATATTTAATCAAATATTCATCAGGCTTGCTCGCTACTGACCAGAGATAATCAGCGCCAGAGTGAAACCGGTGCGCCAATGCACCCTTCACTTTTGTCGCAGTGAGTGAACGACTGGTTTTCAGCGGACGTCAGACTAAAAGGACTCAGATAGCATGTATGAGGGCGATTTCTTATATCCGGTGAGTTTTTCCCCAGGCGATGAACTTCCAGCGGCCATGACGCGTTTATTCTGGTTAGAAGCCAGCGAGACAGAAGGGTGCGAAATGATCATCAGCCAAAATGGTTGCTGCGTTCGCCTGAATCTGGCAGCCGGTGAGACGGGTATGTTTGCGGTGAAAAGTAAAAAAGTGCTGATTAAATCCGGCAACGTGCAGGGTGTCGAATTAAAGGTGATTGCCATGGCAAAATTGCAGGCTTTTATCGATGCCGGTAGCCGCACGCCTGGGCATGCCAAAAAAAGAGAGACGCTGTTTGGTTTCAGCCGTTACCGACGTCCTGAAGAGTTGTCGCGCAAAAAATTTGAATACTGGTTAATTAGCCAGAGCGTTAAGCAGTGCCAGGGAATGGATAATATCGTCCAGCTGATTCGTGATAATGAGTGCTACTGGATCGTGAATTATTTACTGACCCGGGCGGATGAATATAAATCGCTGCGGGAAATCGGTGGACGTTACGGACTTTCCGTTTCGCATTTCCGTCGCTTAAGTAAATCAGCATTGGGAAATACGGCGAAGGTGGAAATGTGCGACTGGCGTTTAATTCGGGCCATTCTCGATATTATGGGCGATGAGCAAAATCTGACGGCCATTGCGATGAAACATGGTTATGCATCGCTGTCGCATTTTTCCGGGGATGTTAAAAACAGATTTGGTATTCCGCCAAGGGACTTAAAAAAAATGATCAACTGCGAGTTGCTTAAATGAAGCGCTCAACTCTTCTGTTACTTTTTTTTGCGGTTTCTCTGATGTATTGCTGTCTGGCGATTGCTGACACGCCGGTTGCGGAGAAAATGCCTGCTCAGGGCTATGTTGCCGCGAAAGACGGCGTGAAACAATTCTTTGATGCCTTGTCAGCCAGAATGAAAATACCGTTTATTGTCAGCAATCTGGCGGCGAAAAAAAGAATCAGCGGTAACTTTGATTTCTCCGCTCCGGAAACATTACTGAATAATATCACCGGTAATATGGGAATGGTCTGGTATCACGACGGCAATACGATTTATATTTATGATGCCAGTGAATTAAAAAATGGTGTTTTCCGTCTTAAGAATAGCTCAGTAGCAGAGCTGAAAAAGTTTTTGCTGGCTTCCGATCTTTACGACGAGCGTTATCCGTTACGCTCTGAGCCCGGTAGCCAGACTTTTTATCTCGCCGGTCCGCCGGTCTATTTCACATTAGTTATGCAGACCGCGACGTATCTTGATCAGCTGGCGGTAACAGAAGTTGAAGCAACCAGCCTGGTGGCGATCCCGTTATATAACAGCTTCGTTGAAGATCGAAAATATAAATACCGTGACGAAGTGATTACCATTCCCGGCGTGGCTTCGGTGATTCGTGCCCTGACATTTAACGGCGTCGCGGCCACGCAGATGGAAAACCGACCGACGGCTGAGCAGGAGGATGCCGCAGAAGAGGGGGCGGAGTCGCCAGCCATGACCGATGATGTGGCAGACAAAGCGCTGCAAGCAACATGGCAACCGGCAACGCGTGCGGCTGTGCGAGTTGAAGGCGATATGGTGGTGATTGCTAATCCCGATAACAACAGCTTGTTGATTAAGGGGTCGCCTGAACAGCTAAAAAATATCAAGCGGCTGGTGAGTTTGCTGGACATACCGAAACGTCATATTGAAATGTCGGTGTGGATTGTCGATCTGCAAAAAGACGAACTGGAGCAACTGGGGGTGACCTGGCGCGGATCGCTTAATTTAACCGACCAGTTTGGTGCCTCATTTAATGGCGGCTTTTCCAGCACTGTCGATGGTGCCAGCTTTATGACGGCGATTATGGCGCTGTCGCAGCAAAACCGCGCCAATGTGGTGTCACGCCCAATGTTGCTGACGCAGGAAAATGTACCGGCGATTTTTGATAACAGCCGGACGTTTTACACCAAACTGATTGGCGAACGCAGCACCAGCCTTGAGCAGGTGACCTATGGAACGTCACTCAGTGTTCTGCCGCGTTTTACCGATGCGGAAGAGATAGAAATGATGCTGAGTGTCGAAGATGGTAATCAGTATCGTCAGGATAACGATAAAGAGAGCAGCTTGCCGGAAGTCGGACGTACCAATATCAGCACGGTGGCACGCGTACCGAAAGGCAAAAGCCTGTTGATAGGCGGCTATACCCGCGATGAAAACAGCAATTTACGGCAGGGAATTCCGGGGTTGAGAGATTTGCCGCTGATTGGTGGCCTGTTTAACTATCGTCAGAACCGCAGTGCCAATATGGTGCGTATCTTTCTGATTCAGCCCAAAGAAATTGATGGCCGTGAAGCGCGCGACGGGTCGCGAATGGTGGCCGGCCTACGCAATAAATCTGCTGATGCCCCGCTGTTTGACTGGATGAATAATTTCCTGGATGCGCAGCGGTGATTAGCCCAACGGGTGCACTGTCCGGATCGATGCTGTCTGCGTCGCTGGTGGCAGAAAAGCACACGCTACTTAGCGGCAATCTGAGCTCCGCGCCGGCTAATTCCGGCAGCCGTCCCGGCGGCGCGGTGGATGATGACAGCCTGATAACCAGTGCGGGAAAATTTCTTAATTCCATCGATGAGTTTTCGGCCTTTATCAGCCAGGTTCGCAGGCTAAGAGATCTTGCCGGGCGCTGCGATTTCTCTGCCGCTGCGGAGATCTACGAACTGCTGGATGATGATGCCGCCGCAAAAATTGCCGCATTGTGGCGGGTGGTAAAAATCCAGGATTCAAACTCTGCTGCGCGATTACTGCAGGAGGCAAGAACGCTGTTTCCCGATGAAAGTAATCGCGTGGTTGCTCTGCGGGAAATGCTGAAGCATCGCAATTTATCTGAAATCGAGCGCGAAATTATAGAGCAAGCACTGGCCCGCGCTGAAAATGATGCCAGCCCGGCGCGTCTGAAGTCAGGGATCAATGTGGCACTGAAAGCACGTTTATTTGGTAAGCAATTAAATCTTTCTGCGGCAGTGATTCGTGAGAGCTATCGTAACTTTATTGAGAGCGACGAGAATGAACGCAGGATTTATCAGGGATGGGTATTAATGTTTGGCGGAGCCAGACGTCATATGCTGATTAATTTTATGGAGAGTGCGTTATGGGCGGATATGATTTCCAGCGATCCGGGATGTAGTGATATTGAATTTGGTAATTTACTGGGGCGTCTTAGGCAAATAAGAGTTATTCGTTCAAGTGATGCTTTATTTATTCATCGCGTCAGTAACGATAATTTTTTCAGCCGTTTTAATTTTTCTGAAGATGACTGGCTGCTGTTTATTCTACCCATTTTGCATGATGCTGGTCTGTTATGTGATCAACTGAGGCAGCTTGGAAACAATATATTAAGCCGGATATCTCAGAGAGAAAAAGTGTGTTTTATCCAGAAGATATATCATTTTGTGCGCGATTTTCCGCCGGTGATTTTTGACAGTGATGACCAGCAAAAACTGCTGCATCAGCATTTTAAATCGTTGATCGGCCATGGCTATCAGGCTGAGCTGGCAGAGAGCAGAAATTATTAAACTTAATCTCCGTTGAAATATCAGGTATCAGACATGGTCAATGATTTTTTTATCAATCTGAGGAAGCATCCGGAATTATTTATTCTGTTGCTGGTGGTAATGATTATTGCCATGTTGGTTATTCCGTTGCCAACCTATCTGGTCGATTTTCTGATTGGATTGAATATTGTTATTTCGGCGCTGGTTTTTCTCTCTTCTTTTTACATTGATCGCATTCTGAGCTTTTCGTCGTTTCCCGCGGTATTGCTGATTACCACGCTATTCAGGCTGGCATTATCGATCAGCACCAGCAGGCTGATACTGAATGATGCCGATGCCGGAGAAATTATTGCCACATTTGGTCTGTTTGTTATTGGTGACAATCTGGTGGTGGGTTTCGTCATTTTCTCCATTGTGACCATTGTGCAATTTATGGTGATCACCAAAGGTGCGGAACGCGTGGCAGAAGTGGCGGCTCGCTTCTCGCTGGACGGGATGCCCGGCAAACAGATGAGCATTGATGCCGATCTGCGTGCCAGTTCGATTGATGCGGAACAGGCGACCCAGCGGCGCAGCATTCTTGAGAAAGAGAGCCAGTTATATGGCTCTTTCGACGGTGCCATGAAGTTTATTAAAGGGGATGCCATCGCTGGCATTCTGGTTATTTTTGTCAACTTTATTGGCGGCATCAGCGTGGGTGTAAACCAGCACGGCATGGATATGTCCACGGCGCTGTCGACCTACACCATGCTGACCATTGGTGACGGTCTGGTGGCGCAAATTCCTTCGCTGCTGATTGCTATCAGCGCCGGATTTATTGTCACCCGCGTCAGCGGCGAGGGCGACAATATGGGCATCACCATGATGTCGCAGCTGATGAATAATCAGTTTGTATTAATCATCGCCGCGATCATTGCTGTTGCTATCGGTTTTTTGCCGGGCTTTCCGCTGTTTATCTTTCTGCTGCTGGCGCTGATTCCCGGCGGGCTATTTTTCTTCAAGTGGCGAGAGGCGAAAAACACTCCGCTGGGGGGTAAAGCGGGCAGTGCGAAGCACAGCAGCGATGCCGCTGATGAAGCGATACCTGCTGCTGCCGACGCTGATACCCAACTCGGCTTGATTGAAAATCTCGATCAGGTCACGCCGGTGACTATCCCGTTAATTCTTCGGGTCAGTCCTTTGGCCGGTGATTACCTTAACCAACTTGATGCCGCTGACCGTTTCCGCAGCCAGTTTTTCGTCGATTACGGCATACATCTGCCGCCAGTGGTGATTCGTGCGGCTGAAAATCAGCAGCAGAACAAAGTGGAATTGCTGATTAATGAAATTCAGGCGGAGCAGTTTGATATTTTGCTCGGCCAAATCACCGTAGTGAATGTCTCTGATGAGCTTGAGCATCTTGGCATTCCATGGAGCAGTTATGGCGGTGTGGTATGGGTGGCGGCTGAACAGCGATCACAGCTTACCGAGCTGGGTTTTCACACCCGGACGCCGGTCGATGAACTTTACTACTGCATTGCCAACGCGCTGGTGCGCAATGTGAGTGAGTTTTTTGGCGTGCAGGAGACCAAAGCGCATATCGATAAGCTGGAAAAAGATTATCCCGATCTGATTAAAGAAGTGATGCGTCACACCACGGTGCAACGCGCGTCGGAGGTGATGCAACGATTGCTCGGCGAGAAAATCTCGGTGCGTAATACCAAATTGATTATGGAGTCCCTCTCAGTCTGGGCGCCGCGAGAAAAAGATGTCATTACCCTGGTTGAACATGTCCGCACGTCCCTGTGTCGCTATATCAGCCATAAATTTGCCGTCGGTAACGCGCTGAAGGCGGTATTAATTTCCGTTGAAATGGAAGAAACCCTACGCCAGGGGATTCGCAGTACCGCTGCAGGCACTTTTCTTAATCTGGAACCCGCGGCGTCGGAAAAGCTGATGGACACTTTTACTCTGGGATTAAGCGACATTCTCATGTCCCAGAAGGATTACGTCATTCTGGCGTCGGTCGATATCCGGCGCTTTGTGAAACGCTTTCTGGAAAACAAATTCAAAAACCTTGAGGTGCTTTCTTTTGGCGAAATTTCAGAAGGCATTTCAATTGATGTAATCAAATCAATTCAATAATAAGGGACTCTCAGATGGATATTGATATTGCCTCTCTGGTACGTGAATCACTCCGCTCTGGCGGTTGCGATGCTTCGCTGCTCAACAATTTTGATGGTCACTCTACCATTTTGTTAGATTTCGACGGTATGCCCGGCATTTTAGTCAGTGTGGTAGATAAACAGGTTGTGCTCTGGTCTCAGCTTTGTGAGCACAACATGCATGTTCTTTCTCAGGTAGCCGATCGGATACTTGAGCTGCTGCTTGAACCGGCAAAATATTCAATAACCGGTCAGTTGCAGATCGCCAAAGAAGAGAATTCAACGGTATTGAAATGCGTACTGGAAGAGAGCTGCCTTAATGAAGCGATGTTTGTGGATGCGCTCGAGACCTTTTATCTGAGCCTGCGCAAATATTGTGAGGTACTGCGCTAATGCCATGGCAAACGCTGGTGCGCTATCAGGCGCATCCTTTGCGTGTCACCGGCCCGATCCTCGAAGCCCGGCTGACAGGGGTCACCATTGGCGAAGTGTGTAATGTGCTGAAAAGTGACAGAGATAAAACCCTCGTCGCCAGAGCACAGGTGCTCGGTTTTGAAAGAGATTCAACCATACTCAGCCTGATTGGATCGTCTGAAGGCTTGTCTCGCGACATCGTGATCAGTCCAACCGGTCACGGGTTGATGATGGAGGTGTCAGCGATGCTGACGGGCGCGGTACTCACCCCATCAGGCACGGTGTCTGAGCGGTTGTCACCCGCGGCTGAAGATACGGCGGTGGAGCGTCGTCCAATCAATGCATCCCCCCCTGCCTGGGATCAACGTTGTGGCATCCATGAGCTGTTAATCACTGGCATTCGGGCGATAGATGGCCTGCTGAGCTGCGGCATTGGCCAAAGAATGGGCATTTTCGCCGCCGCCGGGTGCGGCAAAACCACACTGATGCAGATGCTGATTAACAATGCAGATGCTGACGTTTTTGTCGTGGCGTTGATTGGCGAACGTGGGCGCGAAGTGACGGAGTTTGTCGAAGCGCTGCGGCGAATGGAGCGAAAATCACGTTGTGTGGTGGTCTATGCCACCTCTGACTATCCGGCGCTGGATCGGGTTAATGCTGCGTCGGTGGCGATGACCATTGCCGAATATTTTCGCGACAGCGGGCGGAACGTGCTGCTGTTCCTGGATTCGATCACGCGCTACGCCCGCGCATTGCGAGACGTGGCACTGGCTGCCGGAGAACCCCCCGCGCGCCGTGGCTACCCGGCTTCGGTATTTGAAAAACTGCCCGCTTTGCTGGAGAGACCCGGCAAAACGCAGCGCGGCAGCATCAGCGCGTTTTTCACCATTCTGCTGGAAAATGAAGAGGAGTCCGATCCCGTCGCGGAAGAGATTCGCTCAATCCTTGACGGCCATATCTGGCTAAGTCGCAAATTGGCCAGCAAAAATCACTACCCGGCGATTGATGTATTGCGCAGCGTCAGCCGTGTCTGCCAGCGAGTCACCAGCGATGGCCACCAGGCTTACGCCAGCAACATACGTAATATGCTCGCCAGAATCGAGGAGTTGCAGGTACTGATCGACTTCGGCGAGTACCAGCCGGGGGTCAATCCTGACAATGATATGGCCTTTAACGCCAGCGCTGAAATTCGCCGCTTCCTCTGTCAGCCGGTAGAGGAACAGTTCGCGCTCACCGATACGCTAATAAGGATGCAACAGCTTGTTAAATAACCTCTCTGTCGTTATTCGTCGGATTGACCAGCGCGTGGTAAGCAAAGAAAGTGCGTTGCAAACCGTCCAGCACCGAACCCGTCATATTCAGGCAGAAATTACGGCGGGCGACCAGCAACGTGACCTGCTGCTCAGGCATCTGTCCTCACTGGTTATCGCCGGAAGCACCAGCCTCGAAGCCATTCTGGAAAATAAGGCGCGACAAGGTTCTTTGCAGCGCAAAGTCGCGGAAATGGAACTGCTGCTGGCGGATAAACATTATCAACTGGAGCAGCAGAGCCAGCAGCAGGCCAGCCTGAAAGCCGAGCGTAATAAGTTGCAGCGAAAGTCAGAAAAAATGACTGCCCATTTGCGGCAGCGTCAACAGCATCAGGTGCAATGCAGACAGCGTCAGCACGAGTCTGAAACTGAGGAGCAGCTAAATTGGCAAAGATAACTGGCCGCATGGCGGCAGATTTTCGGCCGCCAGACCGCAGCAGTGATGCCGGTTGCGGTAACGGACTGGATGAACAGCTGAAAAAAGCCAAAAAGGAGCATTATCCGGAAGCGATACCGCTGGCCAGCCTGATGCCGCCACTACCACGGATGTTGGCGGAACCGCCGCCTGCCGCACTGCATTTCGTCCATCATGCGGCGCTGAAAGTGAAAACCGACTTTCAGGCGGGTAACAGTCAGCTTCCGCCGCAATCCGTGACGCCAGCTTCTGTGCTGATGCAGCAGGCTGCCTTGCCATTGCCATTGCCATTGCCGATGTCGGTGCCGGTGGTGCGCGGCAGCGTCCCGCCAGAGGCGCAATTGCCACCACACAGCACGATGCTGGTGCGCGATGCGTTATCACTGCCCCGCAACATTAGCCCGGTAGTGGCGCCGACACCAATATCGCCTGTTGTGAGCAGCCCAGCTCCGGCATTTTATCCGGAACATAGCGCGCGGCTCAGGCGCGATGCGCCGTCAGTGACTCACAACATCAGCCCGTTGCCGGAGCCGCATGAGGTGAACAGTCCCGCGCCAGCCCCTTTGACTCGCGAGGGGCTGGCAGCGCCGGGCGGTACGGTATTACTCAGCAATAACGCGCCAACGGCTCGCCCGCTGGATAAAGCTCGTCGCGAAGAGAGCAGCACCGTGCCTTCACCTGCCATGTCGCCAGCGCGGCAAAGCGGTGAGGGATGGGTCGCAAAAGATCCGCTTTTAAAGCCAAAAAGGGGCTCGCAACCGCTTCCGGCAGAGGCCCACGCCCGGCAGATCAAATCTGTCCCGGTAGCAGAGGGGCAAAACAGAATCAGCTACTCCTTTAGCTCATGGGGAAGTCAACACCGGGTGGTGCTGACTTCTGTGCGTGACAGCAGCCAGCAGCTATCGGTGATCATGACGCCTTCTGACGCGCTGGTCAGCCACCGTTTGCAGCATGCAATCATCACCCGCCCTCCGGTGACAGAAATGACGCTGTGGGAAGATCGTGCTGGCGATGGGCAGCAGCAAGAACGGGATAAGCAGCCACCTGAGGTGGATGAAGAATGAAAGCCCTGGCGATACGACGTTACGACGCGCAATCCAGCGCGTTGAAGCTGTTTTTTCGCTATCTGGAGATGCAGTACCAGCCGGTGCAGATAACTACGCCGCCGCCCGGAGCCGTGCTCGCCAGGGCAACGGCGCAATTAACCGGTGTCGAATTGCTGGTCGATGTACGTGCCTGGTTTGGCAAAAGCCTGCCGGAAAAAAGCGGCTTACGCGCCGATCTGATCTCGCCTGATGAAATAAGAGATCTGTTTCACTACAGCGGCGCGGCTCTCACATTGCAGTTGCCGGGTGAAGCCGAAGAGCCGCTGACTATCTCATCTCTGGTCGCCGCGGATGATTACCGTGACAAAGCGATGCCGATAGTTAACACCAGTTGCGGCCCCGGATGGCTCACGGCAGTGAATGCGCACTATCGTAGTCATATCAGTCAGGCGTTGCCGTCACTGCTGCATGGCATGATCCCATTCCGGCTGGACTTTATGCTCGGCAGCAGCGCGCTGAGTTATCGCCATCTGAAAAAGTTACAGCGGGGCGACGTGCTGTTGGTGAATCAACTGCTCGAGACGGTGCTTACAGGCGACAGGACGTTAGCTAAATACCGACAACAGGAGGACTATCTCATGCTGGAAGATATCTACGATGAACAGGAAGAACACGAGCAATATACGCCATTGCATAAGCATCAGGAACTTCAGCCGCAACTGATGGGTATTAATAATATCCCGGTGCAACTCACCTTTATTATTAACCAAATGACCCTGACGTTGGATGAATTAGCCGTGCTGCATATCGGCGATGTAATAGCGACAGGAACGGGGGGAGAAAACAGCATCACTATTTGTGCCAATGGTGCGCTGCTGGCGAAAGGGGAATTGGTCATGGTTGATGAACGGCTGGGAGTGGAAATTCAGACGCTGTGCTATGAGGCACATTATGGAAAATGATATTTCGCTGATTGCCGTTCTGGCTCTCTCTTCACTGGCTCCATTTCTGATTGCCTGTGGCACCAGCTATATCAAATTTTCTATCGTATTTGTGATGGTCCGGAACGCGATTGGATTACAGCAAATTCCCTCCAATATCACCCTTAATGGTATCGCCTTTGTGTTGTCGGTGTTTGTGATGATGCCGGTCATGAAGGAAGGTTATAACCATTTCAAACAGCAACCGATTGATTTAAGCAGTGCTGAAGCGATTGAATCCTGGATTGACAGTGGTTTTGTTGGCTACAAATCTTACCTGCATAAATATACCGATCGCGATTTAGCGGTGTTCTTTGAGCAAGCTCAGCGGCAGCGTGATGGTGAGCCTGACGATACTGAAGAACCGCCCGAGCCCTCTTTGTTTGCCTTGCTACCGGCTTACGCCTTAACTGAAATAAAAGACGCTTTTAAAATCGGTTTCTATATTTATCTGCCTTTTGTCGTCATCGACTTATTAATCTCCAGCATCCTGTTGACGCTGGGCATGATGATGATGAGTCCGGTGACGATTTCCGTGCCGATTAAGCTATTGCTGTTTGTTGTGATGGATGGATGGACATTAATTTCTAAAGGACTACTTGAGCAGTATCTTGATCTTAGCGCATCCGGGTCGGTTTTCTGATGAATGAAGTCATTCTGGCGGGAAATAAGGCCATCTGGCTGGTGCTGATTTTATCTGCCGTGCCGGTGGTCGTGGCGACGGTAATTGGCTTACTGGTCGGTCTGTTTCAGACGGTGACGCAATTACAGGAACAAACCCTGCCTTTTGGAATCAAGCTGCTGGGAGTCTGTATTTGTCTATTTTTATTATCAGGATGGTATGGCGAAACATTATTATCTTACGGTAAGGAAGTGATTTATTTCGCGCTAAAGAGATAATGGAAAACATGCAAACCGATCTCTATTTTGAGTTGAACAACTGGCTGTTTATGGTGCTGCTAAGTTCCGCCCGCCTGTTTCCGGCCTTTATGCTGCTACCTTATCTCAGTAATTCTACGCTGACCGGACTGTTTAAATTTCCGCTGGCATTTTTGCTGGGCGCCTCGCTGTGGCATGCGCCGGGGATAGCCGTTTATCAATTAAGCGTGCTGGAATATGGTGCTTTGATGGTCAAAGAAATCGTTATTGGTCTGATTATTGCCCTCTTTATTTGCCTGCCTTTCTGGACCCTGCATGCGGCAGGAAGCCTGATCGATAATCAGCGCGGGGCGACGCTGAGCAGCACCTTGAACCCGCTAAGCGGTATTGATACTTCTGAGCTGGCGAACTTATTTAACCTGATTGCAGTAGTAATTATTCTGGAGGCCGGAGGAATGCTGACCTTTATGCAGGTGATGCAGCAAAGTTACCGGCTGTGGCCGCCGTTATCGATGACGATGCCCGGCTGGGAGAATGTGATTAGATTTATCGGCGAGTTGATGAAACATGCCGTCAGGCTCTCTGCACCCGTCATCTCTGTCTTTCTGATCACTGAACTGTTTCTTGGCCTGCTTGCGCGCTACACCCCCCAGATGAATGCATTTTCGATGGCGTTAACAGTTAAAACCTTGATCGGTTTTATGGTGCTGTTGCTCTACTTTTCACCGGTTCTGCCCTCTGAGGTCATCGGGCTGGAAAAGATCTTTTTTCCCGGTGGCTGACGTAAAAGTGAGGCTGCGCAGGAGAACAAAATCATGGCAGGCAGTAAAACAGAAAAACCGACCGACAAAAAGAAACGCGACGCGGCCAAAAAAGGACAGACGTTTAAGGGCAAGGATTTGATCACCACCTGCCTGACGCTGTCAGGGGTCGAGGTGGTGCTCAATTTTACCTCTCTGCGCGAGTTTTCAGACATTCTGCACAGCATTGTGGCGCGTCAGTATGACTACTCATTGCAGGGCTATATTTTGCAATGCGTCTGGTTTGGCATAAAAATATTCCTGCCGATTGCGGTACTCTGCATTGCCGCGTCGTTATTGCCGGGCCTTATCCAGACCGGCATGAGGCTGGCGACTAAGGCGTTTAAGCTCAACTTTTCCGCGATTAACCCGTTAAAAGGCTTTAAAAAAATATTTAATCTGAGAACGTTAAAGGATCTGATTAAGTCATTGCTATACCTCGGCTGCTTTGTACTGGCCACGCTGTTTTTCTGGCAAGAAAATCGTTTACTGATCGTCAGCCTGGTCTGGTCAGAACCGGCCATCATGCTAAAGGCATGGGGGCAGTTGGTGCATTCACTGCTGCTCATCTTTTTTAGTTGTATTTTCGTTATTATTCTTATCGACTGCGTAGCGGAATATTTACTCTATATCAAAGAACTAAAAATGGATAAGAAAGAGGTTTCAAACGAATCCAAAGAGATTAATGGTAATCCGGAAATAAAGAAAAAAAGAAAAGCGCTCAACCAGGAACTACTGTCAGAAGAATTTAAGAAAGATATCAAGAAATCTAATGTTGTTATTGCCAATCCTAAACATATTGCGATCGGTATTTATCTTAATCCGGCGATCACCCCTATCCCTTTTATCTCATTTATAGAGAAAAATCAGCGGGCGCTGGCGGTGCGTCATTATGCAGAAAAAGTCGGTGTGCCGGTGGTTGAAAATATTTCACTGGCCAGAGAGCTGTGTCGTACTCATAAAAAACATGAATTTGTTAGCCTGAAGATGTTCACCGAAGTTATGGATATTCTTTTTTGGCTGGAACAGGTGGAGAACAACTGGATGGCTGAACACCCTGATAATCAGCTGGCAGAAGTTATCGATGATAAATCTTAAAAGGGGTCACAAAGTGCAATAAACCCGGCTGACGATGAGCGTTCTTTGTGAGTAAAAAAAACACAATTTTGCTTTAATAACACCATTCGTCATGGATGGTTTAACTAAGGAAGAGAGATGACTCAGGAAAACGAGACAATCCATGAAGCTGAAATGTGTTCCATGTTAATGGAATATGTACAGCAAGGTGTATTACTGAAAGATTTGCAGGGCATCCCGGATGATACGATGGAAGATATTTATGCCCACGCCCATCACTTTTACTATCAGGGGCGGCTTGATGAGGCTGAACACTATTTTAGCCTGCTGTGTATGTATGATTTGAATAATCCGGATTATTTTATTGGTCTGGGTGCGGTTAATCAGTTGCAAAAAAAGTACCAAAAAGCATGCGATCTTTATTCTCTGGCTTATATCTTTTCCAAAGATGATTACAGTCCGGTTTTTTACAGCGGACAATGCCAGCTGCTGATGGGAGATGTGATCAAAGCACTGCAATGTTTTGAAGTGGTGATTGAAAAATGTCTGAATGAAGATCTGGTAAAAAAAGCACGGGTTTATTTTGAAACCATCAAAAAGAATCGAAAGGTATTAAGTAAAGAAAAAAAATCAACCGAGGCTGCTAAGGAGAGTTAGTCATGTCTGATCTAACAGATTTTTCCATTAATGGAACGTTTGCCAGTTTTTACAGCAACAAAGAACATCCGCTAAATAGCGATCGGGCGGCAGGTGGCAGGGTTTCCAACCGATTTAGCGATATTAATAAGGTGTCTGAAGCAAATGCCCGCTTTATTCATGATATCGCCGAGCAAGTTATTGAAGATAACTTTGATAACAGTACGGACAGCAATCATGTGCTGCGCAAAGTCGCGTCAACAGCAAAGTTCGATAAAGATGGCAATATTCTGCTGCGCTTAACCGAATCTGATGATACCTGTGCCGGCTGGGTAAATAGCAACGCGGAATCTGATATTAACAGTGCAGAAGACTTGAGAAAAAAAAGGCGCGAACTGATCTCAAAGCTGGTCGATAATGCGGCGAAACATCAAAAGCAAGTCACCGATCTTTCGCGAGCCATAGATAAGGCTGTCGGGCAGTTGCAGGTCGCCATGTTCGAGCTGGATACGGCAATCGGCTCACTGGAGGAAAATACCGCCCTATTGAAAGAGCTGAAACAGCAACTTACCTCTTTGCAGTCAGAGCTGAGCAGCCTTGCGCTGGAGGGCGTTGATAAGGACGACCCACGTTATATTGCGCTTCAGGAGAAAATCAGACAGGCCAAAAATGCGATTAATGCCACCTCACAGTCCGTGGTAAAGGCTGAGGCTGAAGTCACAAGCAAACTGGACATGTCGCAGGCACTGCTTATTCAGCATGGGGACCTGATCAAAAAACTTACCGTAATCAGTTCCAATAACGCTGGTGTGGTGGTGATAAATCTCGAACAGATAATTAGCGAGGAGAAGAAGGAATTATCTTTTGCGGCGGACCTGTCGAGACGTATGGCGGAGATACTTGCCGTTTTTAGTAAAAACAGTATTGATAAGCTAAAAAATGACCGGGAACTCAACGAAATACGCATGGAGGCGATGCGCACCAGTTTAGCGGAGAAAGCCAGGCAGTTCGATGAGCAGCAGAAAAAGGCTGCTGAAGCGGCCGAGAAGATGAGCAAGTGCACCAAGATTTTTGGCGGCATTGCCACTGCGCTGGGAGCCTTGACGATGGTATTCGGCGGGGCTGGTGCACCACTGATGGCACTTGGCCTCGGCTTGCTGGTGGCGGATACGATTAGTGAGAAGCTGTTTGGTTTTTCGATCACCGAGAAGGTGATGGGGCCGTTAATGGATCATGTTTTTATGCCATTAATGAACGCGATGAAAGATGTGGTCAGCGATATTTTCGATAACACGCCCATTGGCGCATTACTTAACGCCATCGATAAAGCCACTGGCGCCAATATGATGAGCACTATCCACACCGCGGTGGCGGCAGCGGCAACGGTGGCAGTGATTGTGGCTGCGGCATTTATCCTGAAAAGTGCCGGTAAGGCGCTGTACAAAAGTTTTGGCAAAACGCTGGCCAGGGCAGTGGTTTCCTATGTTAAAACGGCGATTAAATCCGCACTGCAACAGATGCCAAAGTTACTGAAAAATGCCGGTAAAGCGATGAAAGATTTCGCTCTGCAGACCAAACAGATGCTGGATGATTTAGCCTCCAAAACCCTGGAAAAATTGCATCTCTCTCCTGACACGCCTCTTAAAGCGGCGCGTGTCGCCAATATAGCTGCCGAGGTTATCACGCTAAGTGATGTCACCAATAAGATGGTTAATGGCATTATTATCGGCGCACACAGTAAGAAAGCTCTGGATGCGATGGCTGAATATCAGATATGTCGCGAACTGATGAACCTGTTATCCAAAAAACTCGATGACTTGCTGGATATTCTGAAGAAAGATAATGCTGAAATTAAAGTGAAAGGGGAGAAACTCAGTGAGTTAATTCAATCCAGCCATCAGGCGAAAATGTCTATCGTACGAGCAATATAAGAGGAAAATATGGAACTGATTACTTCATTACATAGCGCCTGGCAAACTGAAGTGGCGGAAAACGTATTAACTGATATCCCTCTCAAGTTAACAGGAAAAACGTCGACTGCTGCACGTAGGGTTTTTGCCGATTGGCAGAGTATTAACCACTCAACCACCGTTGCCCAGCTGATTAGCAATATGCCAGCTGAGCTGCGTAAACCAATGAGAGAAAGAACCGCAGAGCTGAATGCGCTACTTGATATTTTTACTCCCGCTCTGCTGGCAGAAGTTAAAAAAGAATCGCCTGAAAATCATGACTGGTCCAATACCAATAAATGGTCCTTGAAAATGATCGCTTCGCTCGATCAATTGGTACATATATTGGTGCTGCTGTTGAAGGTCGATAGTGAATTCAAGGCAGCAAATATTTTGCGTCAGTTCAGTTCTGTATTGGCCGGTTCTGACAAGACCAAAAAAGCCGGTGAGAACGGCTTAAACGGGGCAATAGGCTCCGGCATATTCGGCTTTGCACTTGCTGGTGCGGGCACCTACAAAACGGTGAAGGGCACCAGTATTCATATGAAAAAAGAAGCAGAAATCGTCAAGCAAAAGGAGTCTTTGCATCTTTCAGTCAGTGAGAATAAGACCCTGATAATTGAAAAAAATGCCGCCATAAAAAAACTGGAAAATGCCAATGCCCAGAGTGGTACACAACAACGTAGTTTAGCGAAAGAAACGAAAATCCTGACAGCCGAAAACCAGGAAATTAACGCAAAGCTTACGGTGATTGAGCAGGATTTGATAAAAGCGCGAGCCGACGGCGATATTACCGGCGTGTCAAAATTGATGAGTGAGCGTCGTGAACTGACGGCCAAACTGAAAGCGAATACGGAAGCGATTACGGCTAAAGAAAGCGAAATAAAAACGCTGGTTCAGGCTGATGCTGAGCGGAACAGGCAGATGGAGGCACTGGTAAAAGAAGTTCAGAATCTTACTGCCAGCAACGATGATCAGAATGTTGAGCTGGAGCAGCTTAATCACAGTTTGAGTGCGGCACAACATAAGCTGCAAAAAACGCAGTCGGAAGGTGCATTGTTGACTCAAACGCAACGGCCGGCGTCAGGCATGATTGAGGCAGAAGCACAGCGCAGCGCTACTGCCAACAATGCGCAGGCAAAAATTCTGGAGGAGAACTCACGTGTTTTTCAGCAGACGGCGGCGACCGAAGATGACTACAAGCGCAAAACCGATGCGCTGAAGGAGGTCATTATCAGAACCATTGGGGAGATGATGAATGCCAATAACAGCCGCATTAACACCACCATCAACTTACTGACCCTGCGCGCCTGACCCTTCGCCCTCTCAGTCAGAGGGTCTTTCTAAAGCGAGATTATTATGTCCTTAGACATTAGTTCGTCCTCTTCATCTATGCGAAATCTGACTCCTCTGGTTGAGGAAAAGCAGCCAGTTAAAAATGACAACTTGCTGGCGCTTGAAAAGCAACAAATTGACCTCAGTATTGCGCAAGTCAAAGTCAGTAATGATAACGCCAGGCTCATGCTGAACCGCTATCTGGCATCATCAGAAGATCAGCTCCGCCGGGGTAATATGGATCTGCTAACCCACCCCGATGACGCCAATGATGAACTTGAATATCACCTTATGCGCCAGTCAATCCAGGAGACGCTCGACGATGATATCCATCACCAGGCCGACGATGTGCTTAGCGGCAATGAGCTAATAGAGAAGCATCTGGAAACGATCCGGCAGATGAAAATCAACTATCTGCAAGTGTTTAGTCAGGCGTTCGATAAGATGAGTGAGTTTTATAAGGCGTTTGTAAAACTGAAAGGGGAGTTATCAACCTATCTTTCACCCGGCGCAAAAGAAGGCGAGTTGAACTTCAAAAATTATGATTTTGCCAAAGAGGTGCAAGCGTTGATTGACCGTTTCAGTGGCAAAAATGGTCAACTCTTTCCCCAGGCCGATGCCGATGGAAAGTATGGTACTACCACTCTGACCATCGCCAAAAACTGGCTGGAGCAACTGGGGCTGCCGTCGGATTGCCTGAGAGGTGATGCAGGAAGCGGTTACTGGATACAGGTCGACCTCAAACCTCTGGAAAATATCGTTAAGACGCTTACTGACCTGGGGAGCGGGGGACCCAACACGCCGATTACCCTTAACTCAGCGAAATATAATGCCTGGGAAAGCGGTTTTTATTCACATGCCGACGGCCTGCAGAACAGCATGAATCTGCTGACGCAAAAAACGACTAACGCCAGCTCAGCATTTGATCAACGGGTGCTGATAATGAATAAATTTACTGAGCAGGATGCAATGGTCAGGCTGTCGTTTATTCCTAAATAAGGCGCAGCGATAATGGTCAGTATTGAAGGTTTTAGTGGTGATAAGGATGCAGAGATAACGATGACGCGTCGTGAGCATATTAAACAGATTATTGCCCGATGTAGCGATCTGGACAGTCAGTTAATTACTGACTCATCGCTGCTGGCGATGGATCTGTATATTGACTCTCTGATGCTGACCGATATCGTCTATGAAACCGAAGATGCCTTCAATATTGCCATCAGTGAAAGTGAGATGGCGATAATTGAAGAAGTGGCTGATTTTTATCAACTGGTAGAGAAAAAACTAGCAGGTGTTGACGGTTAATTTTAATGAGGGAAAAGATTTACACAGTAAATTTTTTCCCTTTCTTGCCCGCTATTCAGATGGAAATTAGTCTCTTTTTACTTCTGATTAATAACAATGACATCAGAACAAGGCTATACCTTCGTGAGTCTGTTGCTCTGCGCCAAACGTTGTGTCACTCGTTACCATCAACATGGTAGCGAGAAAATTCGACTCAAAAAGTTAGATGGGAATTCATCATTATTCTGTCAAGTATCGATAATTTTGACATGATATCGTGGCGTCATAATCTTAAGGGCGTGCGGTAATCAACAGATGATGGAAATGGATTCTGACGACGTGAAGCGTCATTATGTGATACGTTTCATGAATACATTGCTGGTGGGCTGCGAATATGTGATTCGCGAGGAAAGAACCACCTATATCGTTGCTGATCGTCATACCCTTGAATCTGTTCAACAGAATACCGATGATCCTGCCACTATTTATGTGCTGGATGACAGGATTAACACCCGATTCGACATCCTGTTTAGCGCCGCGATGTCCCTGCCGCAGCTGGTAACCGGGAACGAAAGCCAGGCTGTGACAAGGTCGGTTAACTTTCATCAATTGATCAATGTCGACGAGGTGCACTTTGTCTTGCGCCCCGAGTACAGCGAGTGGCAACAGCCGCTCGAAGAAGTCAGTCGCAGTGAAGAGGCCAGCGATAACGACATTTTCGCGCCAGCAAAAGTGCCGCACAAGCCGTGGAAAAAAATGTTGCTGTTATTGTTGCTGGCTGTGATGGGGCTGAGTGGTTGTTATCTTCTTTATGACCGCAATGAGTGTGAAATAAACTCCGTGACGCTGGCGTTAGGAGGAAAACCTCAAGAGTTTAACAGCTTTGTCGGCGGTGACGGCAGGATCTATATTTTTGCACGCACGGCACAAAGCAGTAACCGGGCATGGCAATCACTGATTAAAAACCCTGATAGTCGTGATGTCACCGTGCTTAACGCTAAAGCAGAAGAGGAAAAAATTTCCCGCGAGATAATGGCGCGCTGGCCGCAGGTAAGGTTTCATGGCATTCGGTTTGATGACCCTGCAAAACCTGAAATTATCCTGAGTCAGGAGCGGGCAGAAATGATTCCTGTTGCTCAGCTTAATAATATTTCAGCGAAACTATCGATGTTGTTTAGCTGGGTAAAGGTCTTCACCTTTAGTTATATTAGCGATAACAGTATCATTAATACTGCGGAGCAGGGAATATTAAGCATTACTCCTTACTTTAATAAAAGACAAAATGCCGATAGTGTGACTTTTTCAGTAGTGGGTAAAATTAATGATAGTGAGTTAAATGCGATTAAGGATATTGTCACTGATTTCAGAAAACAGTGGAGCGGAGGATATATTCAGTTTGATATTAAACTGGAAGAGGATCGGCTAAAAGGTAAGTCCTGGCGTTATGGCGCGGATGGTTATGTAAAAACAGCCGCAGAACAATGGTTTTTTCCTGAGCAAAGTTAATGAGGCAATATGGCTAATAATTTTAGCGTCGGCGACGCATGGAACGGCTATCTGACCAATCTGTCTGGAGAGTTTAATGAAAAAGTCATAAGTTTAAATAAAGAGGTGCAGGAGGCATTGGATAAATTGACGGGTGATTCATCCGATCCAGTCATTCTGGCAAAATATCAATCACTGGCTTCAGATTACCAGGTATACCGGCAGACCCAATCGGGTGTGGTAAAAAGTTACAAGGATGTCGCAACTTCAATTATTGCTAACTTCAGATAACCTCTGAATTTATGGAATGAATAATGTTAACTATCTCCCTTGAAAATGCCGGACAGGCGCAGGAAATGGGTAATGACGTTGAAACAGGATCGCTGGAAGGCTTGCTCAGGCAAGCCTATATCCACCATGTTGCAGCGGAATATCAGGATAAAATGGCCGTACTGGCCAGCGCCAATGATCCGGTAAAAGCAACTGATATTGACGAGATATATCAGTATCAGTTAAAAACGTCAGAATATGGTATTAAGCTTTCTCTCTACTCAATAATGACGAGAAAAGCAGTCACGGCTGTCGATACATTAATACGTGCTTAATGATGAGAATGTTGAAAGTGACGTTGCTGGCCACATTGCTGTTGATAAGCGGATGTAAAGAAGAAGCTCTGTTAAATGGCCTGGATCAAAATCAGGCCAATGAAGTCGTCGCGCTCTTGCAAAAAAACAACATCGAAGCCAGTAAACGTAATATTGCCAAGTCGGGTTACAGTGTCTATGTCGGTATGGCTGATTTTTCAGCGGCGGTGGATCTGACAACTATCTATAATTTACCTTCTAAGCCACGGGTAGAAATTGCAGAAATGTTTCCAGTTGATACATTAATTTCTTCACCGCGTGCTGAAGTGGCAAGAATCTACTCTGCCATTGAGCAGCGCCTTGAGCAGACCTTGAATCAAATCAGTGGTATCGTCTCATCGCGTGTCCATGTCAGTTATGATATCAGTAATACTGATGCGGAGAAAAAAGGTAAGCCGATGCATGTAGCGGTTTTATTACGCTATGATACCGCGATTAATGCACCAGGGAATTTGATTGCGGATGCGACACGTTTACTGAAAAACAGTTTTTCAAATGTCGAATATGACAATATTTCGGTGATCATGACGCCTGCCCCGGAGACGTATCAACTTCCACCGGTAAAGACGAATAAAAATAATGGGAAATTTAAGAATATGATATTGATTATCGGCGTGTTAATGACGCTGGTCGCCATTATTTTCTTTGCTGATAAACGGCGATTATTTAAAAAATTTAACCTTAATATTAAAAAGAAAATGTAGAGTGCTATCGTGTCATCAACTCATTCTCAAAGAATTATTTCTGACCCTGTGTCATGGATCCATCCTTCAAGGACCGGCTTGCCAGATTTATGCTGTGAAGGAATTCCCCGTGGCATTATCAATAAAAACTTAGTGCGACAATTTTCGCTTGATGAAGACAACAGTCTGATAACGGAGGGCAGTATTGCACAGGCCGTTATCGACAACTGGTATTTGTTGCGTGAAGCTGCATGGAATATGGCTTGCCAGCGTTATCGTGCATGGATTTTACACGATGAATCTCAGGGTTTTCTGACACCTAAAGTGCGGTCTTTTATGATGCTTAACATTATACCGGCGGAGTTATACGGGAGAGAAAAAGTTGATGAGATAAAAATGTGGCAGCTGGCCTACGCTGAGCTGTTACCTCTTCATTCATTATTACCTGAAGCGGTTATCAAACGGTTAAGATTGCTGTTTCCGGCAGGGATAAGGGAGGTTTCTACAGAAAATAAGTCAGGATTTGATTCTGTGTTTTTTTTTATGGCGATTCAACATGCAAAAAAATTTACCGTCTCACTTTGAGCTGGCGGCAATTGAGGATACGTTACTTACCCGTGACTATTTTTCTGCCAGAAAACGGACGAGCAGTATCGATGCTGTTGCCAGAGACGAAGCCAAGAAGATTATTAATCAGGCATGGCAGAAAAGTGACGAAATTAAAAAGGAAGCATTTAATCATGGCTTTGAAACAGGGCTTATTTATTGCATTGGTCATATTATTTCCCATTTCAATGCACTAGATAAAGAGCAGCAAAGAATGGAGTCTCTACTGGCAGAGAGAATAACGTCTATGTTGCAGGAAAATTTTCGGGATAATGATTTATTTGTAAATATCGTTATCGACTGGTACAAAAAAAATAAAGTCTCGAAAAACGATGAGATTTTACTGACTCTACCCTTACGGCACAAAAAAATGGCAGAACAACTCTGTGACAGATTACGCCATCAGATTTTGTCTGAGCCTAAAGTTACGTTTCATTCTTATGATTTTTTTCAGGTAAAATCCGGCGATCAGCTTATCGAATTCAATTCAGATGAATTCATTGCAACACTAATCAGACATCTGGTTTACAACAATGAAGCTATTCAATCCAGCATCAGGAACATAAGCTATGAATCCAGGGAACAGCTTAAATCCCTTTTGCTATAACGTAATGGAAAATATGGATATTTCAATCAGTAATACACCCAGTCGAGTTGATGACGCCGAAGAGTTTCCGGTAACCGTTCCTGTGGAGACGATTATGGATGTGATGATGCAAGGTATAATAGATCGCTGGCGCGTAGAAATTTTATTATCACAAGGTGGTATAAATGAAGAGAGTAAAATCGAGTGGTAATCAACAATAAACGATTTTTTTACTGGCAGCTAATTCTGCTGATGCTAATCCTGACAGCAGGATGTGGGGTTTCGACCCCCTCAGCGGTGAACCACCCAATCCAGGGCGTTTGCATGACTATTTCGCCGGGTTCAGTGGGCTCCCTTACGGCAGAAAGACACTATGAATATATGGTTAACTGCATCAGGGTGAAGCAATATGCTAATGCCTCGTCACATTATGCTATTGCTGGGGTACAAACCTGGCATGATTATCTGGCTAATCCAGGAACGGGTAGTAAACAGCGCCATCAAGCTGAATTGCGTAAGCAGCTGGCCAGGTTAAGTGATAAAGAGAGGAAAAATTTCTGGGATACCCTTAATACCACCTTACGTGATGAGAAAAGTCTGCAGCAGCTTTGTCAGTTGCTCGAAATATCCGAAAGTAATCAACGTTCTAAAATGTTCTGGCAAGAGGCAAAAAATGGCTATCTCCACTGTGAGCCAGTAATGATATTTTGAACTCTGCCTAATAACTCGAGAAGACATCTGAAAATATTTCTCTGCTCCCCTTCTTAAATTTCGATAAATTTACTTCTTTTTACCCTTCAATAATATTATATTCTTAATATATTAAGAATGTTCTTGGTTGGTACCCTCATAACTCAATAATCACCCTATGATTTCACATATTAACTGATGCCGTTATATTATCTTTTTTACAGTCGAGCATCTGTATATCTTGTCATCTTCATGAGAAGAGTGGATATAACAGTTGATAACATTTTTTAGAAAAACTTGTTTAACAAAAAATGGATAAATTGACATGGAAAATTATCGTTTCAGTGATTTTACACTTTGCGGTGATCAAGTCCTGTATCACAAAGACAGGATTGTTACTGTTCCACCTAAGGAAATGGCCGTATTGCTATTACTGGTTAAAAATGCGGGTGAGGTGATTACAAAAGATCATATTATTCGGGAGGTATGGAAAGGTGGTGAGGTGTCGGATGAATCTCTCTCTCGCTGTATTTATGTGTTAAGGAAGTTACTGGGAGAAAGTTCGACATATCGTTATATTAATACAGTCTATGGCAAAGGCTACCTTTTTGTCATGAATGTGATCAGGGTTACGCGACAGCCCGTTAAAGAGTTACCTGAGCAGAAAGACACTTTAGCCATTTTTCCTTTTGTCATGCAGGATAAAACGCTTTCGATGATAATTTTTGATTTTATTATCAATCATAGTGCTATTTTTGAGGAAAAAGGTTTTCGGTTTTTACCGGCCGCGTTAACGGTAAACATCCATAATCTGACGGAAAGTTTTAACAATTTACGCACAACCGGCGTGCGTTATTTTCTCACGGGTATCGAGCTGAAAACAGGGTCAGATACGGTGATTAAAGTTGAGCTGATTGACAGTGCTTTATTGACGGTAGTTTTCCGTGAATCCGTGGTGCTTTCTGAAGATAACTCACTTAACCTCGTCAGGTTTAACAATATTATTTCTTTATTGCTGCATAAAATTACGCACTGCGAAAAGAAAGAGTTTGCTAAGGCATTGGTTTCAGCAAATAATAAACTTTGTCAGATAAGAAATAACTATAATAATTACTCTTTTTTTCTGTTTGAATCCTATAAAAATGTCGATTCACGCTCTTTGTTGCTCGATAATTATGATACTGTGACATTGTGTCACCTTGCGGGATGCTATTTTTCGCTGGCCAGTCTGGGGCTGATGAAGTATGAAAAGGCGGAGGAGATCATCAACGTTATTACGGATAAAGTACTGATTGAAGAGCCCTGTAATGCTCTGGCTATTTCAATGAAGACTCTGATTTGCCGTGATAATCACACTAAGCAGAAAGAGTCAGACTTTCAGCTGGCGATTATTCTTTCGCCTTTAAGTGCCGAAGTTTATTATTACTATTCCTGTTGTCTGGTGCAGAATAAGGAATATGAGAAAGCTCAGATTATGACGGGCGTGGCACTTTCTCTGAATCCTGATTTTTTTGCCGCAAAAATACTGTACGCAGTAATCCTGACACTGTCAGGAGATCCTGCTGCCGCTATCACCTACGCAACAGAAATGAAAGGACGTGACAGCTCATGCGATATCATTATTAATTGTCTGCTGGCGATTTTATTTTCCCGAACCGGTCAGATGGATAAAGCGGCAGCTTGTTTACACGAGGTGCAACATTATCGTGATTCCTGTGCCTTTGTCAGTTGTTGCTATGCTGCCGTGCTGGTTAAGCAGGGAGGTGATACGATTAAAACACTTAAACGTCTGCAAAATATGCCACAAAAATCGCTACCTAAAAAGTCTGTCTACTGGATGCCATTATTCGACTGAATGGCAGGGAGCGTTAACGCTGGGTCAATCTCCAGTTTATTGTGATGCCTCTGCATGATCATCGTCCTTAGCAGGATGTAACGCCAGGGGCTTTTTTATACCTGTATTCTGCCTCTTGACTGGACATTTATCTGAGCGAATTATGATAGTACACCTCATTAATTATCTATAAAATTATATATTGTACAATAATTAAAATTGGAGTGTCCGCATGATATATCGATAGTATATTAATGTCTATTTTTAGCAATAGATGATTGCTTCTTCCTGCTTACTAATAAGCAAGCTATCTATTGATATTACCCGTAGGGAGTTTTCATGTCACATATAGAAAATTTTAGCCCGATGGCCGTGCCGACTTTAAAAGTTGCAGATGAAAATCAGATAGTATCAGCCCTGGCTGCTAATCTGGTCAGTGCAAGTAACGAGCCAGCCAGCGTGAAATTGTATTCACTGCCCGCAGTCGCAAACGGTTCGCGATTGGCGGAACCCTCAGTTGCTGAGCCCCCCGTTCCCTCTGGCAGCCCTCTAAGGGAAAAACTGGTTGGTATAAAGAACTGCCTGCAGAACTCCATTCCTAATCATCTGATCCTGCAATTCGGACCGCAAATAAAGGATCCCGATACCGGTATTGATTTCAAATTTACCCCTACGGTGGTACTGGCGGGTGATCATATTGAAGGTTATTTATGGCATACCGAAATAGGAACGGTGATTAAAACGGGTTCTGACGCCGTGAATGGCTACGTATTAGGTGTTAAGCAACAGGGAATTGAATATAACTGGAATGAACAGCGCCTGAGTTATAATCGGCAAGAGCTGGGAAGGTTTGAACTTGATTTTCCTTACGGAAAATCTGGCCTACAATTTACACTGGCGTTGGAACTGGGAATCACCAGTAAAACCCGTACGCTTGCCAAATCACTACAGCACGCCGTCCAGGATACATTGACACAAGTGCCGGCAGGCACAATTTTGCTGAATAATGCTTTTCAGCAGGCGGGAATTTTTGGTCCTCTGATTGGGCTGCTATCGGTACCGGCGGTGATGGACAGAATCCTTGAGTGGTCAGTGCCTGGCGGAAACCAACGTGATAATTATCTCTGGTTCGGCCTGTCTGTTGGTTATGCCGATTATAATGGGACCGTCTTTCCCAATCTGAACAATCTTGAAGATCCTTCTCTGCCAGGAGTTAATCTTCAGGCGAATGTTTATTTGCGCCATGGCTCAGCGATGACCTATGATTTTCAGAGCAAAAAAGTCACCATTCCTTATATAATGCAAAAGTTGCTTGGTAATTATTACCATAGCCTTGCCGAATTTATTAAGGATGCCTTGCAAAGCCGTGATGCCCTGAGCCGGGAATTGACAAAAGCAGTGGCTAATGGCGCGATAAACACTCAGGTAAAAAGCGTTATCCTTAATATTGCCGACGAGATCATTAAATCGGGCGGGGATCGGCTCGATGTGCAGCAAGCCAATCAGTCTGAACGGGATGGTGCGCTGGTGAATAGTGCCTTTGAATTTATCTATCAAGGGACATCAGCCGAAGAAATTAACAGCATTCCACGCGATATGCTGGCGCAAAAAATTGCCAGAAGTAAACAAGCTTATGTGATTGTTGAAAGAGGCGCTGAAGGTCTTCAGGTTTTTGATATCGAGGGTAATGTTTCCAGTTTCGGCCAGATTAAGTCCACTGCGAGTGTCATTACTCTTTATGACGAGGGTATTGAACATTTAAATGCAGATTTGGCTATGATTAATATTGCTCTGACGAAGGGTTACAGCAATATCGAGTTGTTGCAGGCTATGGCTATTTCACCTGAGCAAATTCAGCTGCCTGATCAGTAATCTCTGCTGGCACGGCATCCACGACGTTGCTGAGATAAAAAAGGGTGATAAGCCGCAGCTTATCACCCTGTATATGTGTTAAGCAGGCGAACCGTTTAACGCATGGTCACAAATTCTTCCGCACCGGTCGGATGGATAGCAACGGTATTGTCGAAGTCTTTTTTGGTTGCACCCATTTTCAGCGCCACCGCAAAGCCCTGCAGCATTTCATCCATGCCATAACCGATGCCGTGAATACCGACGATCTTCTCGTCTTTACCAACGCACACCAGTTTCATACGACAAGGCTGACGATGCTGCGTTACCGCAGTGTACATCGCAGTAAATGCCGATTTATACACTTTGACGTCGTCGTCGCCATACTGCTCACGTGCTTGTGGTTCACTCAGACCGACAGTGCCAATCGGTGGGTGGCTGAACACCACGGTTGGCACATTGCTGTAATCCAGATGCTCGTCGGGCTTGTTGTTAAACAGGCGTTCAGACAGACGACGCCCGGCCGCAACCGCAACAGGCGTGAGTTCTACTGCACCGGTGTTATCACCCACGGCGTAGATACCTTTGACGTTGGTATTCTGGAACTTATCAACGCTGATATAGCCTTTGTCGTTCAGCGCCACGCCGGTAACATCAAGATTCAGGTTATCGGTTGCCGGTTCACGGCCAATCGCCCATACCAGGCAATCAACGGTCTGCTGTTTACCATTTTCCAGCGTCAGCGTCAGGCTGCCGTCGGCATTTTTCACGATCGCTTGCGGGATCGATTCGGTATGCAGCGTCGGCCCTTCAGTGTTCATCACTTCGACCAGCGTCTCAACGATCAGCGGATCAAAAGAGCGCAATGGCGCATGTTTCCGCACGAACAGGTGAGTTTCGGAACCCAGCGCGTTCAGCACGCCAGCAATTTCTACGGCGATATAACCGGCACCCACCACGGCAGTGCGTTTTGGTAAGGCATCCAGCTCAAAGAAGCCGTCGGAGTCGATACCGTACTCCGCCCCTGGAATATTCGGGTGGCTTGGGCGGCCGCCGGTGGCGATAAGAATATGATCAGCAGTGATGGTTTCGCCGTTCACTTCCACGGTATGCGCATCGACAAAACGGGCAAAACCTTTAATGACATCAACTTTGTTTTTGCCCAATACGTTGTCGTAGGAGGTGTGAATGCGATCAATGTAGGCGCTGCGGTTTTTAACCAGGATATCCCAGTTAAACTGATTTACCGTGGTATCAAAACCATAATCCGGGCCATATTGATGGATAGCTTCGGCGATCTGAGCCGCGTGCCACATCACTTTTTTCGGTACGCAACCCACGTTGACGCAGGTGCCGCCAAGATCTTTTGCTTCGATCAGCGCACATTTCTGTCCGTACATGGCCGCGCGGTTAATGGAGGCGATTCCGCCGCTGCCGCCACCGATTGCAAGGTAGTCATAATGTTTGGTCATCGAACCTGTTCCATAAGTTGTGTAGGAAATTGCTATAGAGTGTAACGCCACTCGGCGGATTGCCGCAAAGTTTGCGTCTATGGTTGTGATAGGGTGGGGATTAACTGGCTTAATATAGCCGATTCAGTCTTCTGATTTGATGAGTAAAACTGGAATTATTCAGCATGGAACTTCTTTTCCTCGGCACCTGTGCCGGTACTCCCAGCCGGGAGCGAAATGTAACCGCTATCGCGCTGACACTGGGCAACAGTGGCAGCGGAGGTTACTGGTTGTTTGACTGCGGTGAGGGTACGCAGCATCAGATGATGCGCAGCCCGCTGAAGCCGGGAAAAATGGAAAAAATCTTTATCACGCATCTGCATGGCGACCATATTTTTGGTTTGCCGGGCTTGCTGACCAGCCGTTCAATGGGCGGAGTGACGGAGCCATTAACCATTTATGGCCCGGTGGGGATTAAAGCGTTTGTCGAGACCACGCTGAGCCTCAGTGCTTCTTATGTCACTTTTCCATTGGAAATAGTCGAAATTACCGCCGGGGAAGTGTGCGACGACGGCCAGATACGGGTTAGCGCATGGCCGATGTCGCATGTGATTGAGTGTTACGGTTATCGCATAGAACAACATGATAAACCGGGTGTGCTGGACGCTGCGCGTTTAAAAGCGGAGGGCATTCCGGCGGGTAACTGGTTCCAGCAATTGAAACGTGGCGAAACCGTGCTGCTGGCAGACGGGCGCGAAGTGTGCGGGCAGGACTACCTGGGGCCATCAATCAAAGGGAAATCGCTGGCGATATTCGGTGATACCGCACCCACTCCGGCAGCCAGCGAACTGGCGGCGAATGTCGATGTGATGGTGCATGAAACCACGCTGGAAGCGTCGATGGCTGAAAAAGCCAATAGCCGCGGTCATTCCACTACCGTTCAGGCCGCGACTGCCGCAAAGCTGGCGGGTGCAAAGCGGCTAATCGCCACGCATTTCAGCGCGCGTTATGATTTTGCCGACAGTGAAAGATTGCTGGCCGAATGCCGGGAGATTTTTCCCGCCACTGAACTGGCAAGGGATTTTTCGGTGTTTAAGGTGTAGGGTATTGCGGCCAGCCAATGCGTTGGCCGCTGGCAATCAGGTATGTAATTAAGGGTAAGCGGAAACTATTACCCGTTTTGCGCTTATGCCATATTCTCGCCATCTTTTTCTCCTCGTCGATTCCGTTTGAAATTTACCTTCATTTTCAGGTTGTCGTTGATAAATCCCGCACGCTGATGAGATTAAAATCAGCCAGAAGATTTCGGTTCATAAGTACACGAGTTTCATGACCGGAATCTTATACATCCAAATAAGGAGGCGAATGATCTGTATCGCCAACATGTGTTCCGGGATAAGCAGAAATGCAATATCAGAGTCGAATATTTGTGCAAGACCAAACGGATCGATCCAGCTTAGTGGATTTGGCGGATACTGATAAAGATTCAGCCCGCCTTTCACCCTATCGGATCTTGCAAATTAAAATGCCCATATTTGGAATTGTACTTTCGGTTTTAGTTATAATAGACGTTCATTTTTACATCATATTTCATAAGCCATCCGAACTTGTAAAATTGATATTAGCCGGTCATTTTCTAAACACTTTTTGCGAACGGCGCAATTTTTTAAGAGATTAATCACCATCAGCTATCAGTACCTCATCCTTTTTTTGCGAAATTTTTAAATATTCGACAAATTCTTTAGCTCTTTTTTCGACACTTTTATTAAAATATTCTATCAAAATGCCTTGGTGGCTTGGATATACTCTTGTCTTACTGTAAGGATCAATATATATACCTGTTTTTTCTTTAAGATATATAAAAGCCTCCTCGAAGATATTAAGTTCAGCGTCTTTGATAATAAATGATGGTTCAACGCCGGTTTTATCAGATAAATATGAAAAATCAATCATATACACACCTTTAAAAATCTGCTGGATATGAGGTTATAATTTTATCTTTAGCTGGATCATACACCGTGACATGACCTTGTTCACCACGGGTACCAATTACGCGATCATAGTCACGCTCATATCTAATCCTTCCATCTGCCTGGTTTATTACTCTGCTTGGGTCTCTCATTGTTCTATCTTCCAACTTTTGATATTGGCCCGGTTTTTTGTATTTGCTTTTAATTTGTAACTTACTTAGTTCCTTAGGTGTAAACTTACTGTTGCCTATATTGTTGTGGCGCCTTATATGACGGTTAGGTACATGCCGGGTTCGTACTGTTGAACACTCCCGGCTCAACCCCAGCGGATCAATCCACGTCAGCGGGTTAGGCGCATACGCATATAAGTTTATACCGCCTTCTAACCCGATCGGATCCTGAGTCGTAAACCGTCCCGCCATCGGATCATAGTAGCGAAACAGATTATAGTGCAACCCGGTTTCATCGTCGGCGTACTGACCGGCATAGCGCAGCGGCTGGCGCAGTGTCAGAGGTTTTCCGACTGAATGCAGAAAGCCGTCACTCTGCCGGATGACTTCGCCCCAGCTTGTGTAGTGGCCGCTCCAGTGTACCGCCCCGTTTTCCGCGCTGGCTTCCAGCGGCGCGCCGTTCAGGTCGGTGCTGAACCAGTAAATATCCCCCTGAGCGTCATCTGCCAGATGATCAGCCCGCGCCAGCGGGCTCCAGTACTCGTCCGGGTCATAAATATATGTACTGAAGTGCTCGCCGGACTGCTCCTGCAACAGCCGGTAACCCTGCCAGAGAAAATGGCGGGTTGTGCTGCCGTGAACTGTCGTCACTTCTTTGCGGGTGCGGCGTCCCAGCGCGTCATAATAATAACGGGCGGTAAACTTGCCCTGTGGGCCGCTGCCGCGCGCCTCGGTCAGTCGGTTATCCGCATCGTAACAGTAGCACTGCTCTTGCAGACCGTTACGCCGACAGGTCAGGTTGCCCCAGCTATCGTAACTGAAAGACAGACTGTTCCAGCACCGGAGACGATTATCCGGGGTGGCCGGATGCGCGCTATCAGCCAGGTTATCCGCGTTATCATAAGTAAAGTGAGCACCCGCCAGCCCCTGACGCGGTTCATAATGACTCTTCAGGCGACCTTCGGCATCGTAGCCATAACTGATATCGCCGCGCAGGCTGTCACGGACGCCTGCCAGTTCGCCGCGCAGGCTATAGCGGAAGGCGCGCTCAGCAATCTGCCGCTCCGGCAGCGCAGGCTGTGTGTGCAACAGGCCGTATTGCCGGATGCGGCGTCCCCGCCGGTCATATTCGCGGCTTTGCAATCTTTGACCCTGGCTGCGCGTCGTTTCACGTTGCAGCGCGTCGCGGGTGAACTCGCTGACCATTTGCTCGCCGAACTTTACCGCGCTGACGTGGCCTGCGCCGTAACGCAGCCAGCACAGCGCTTGCCCGCCCGGCAGTGTCAGCGACGACAGATTACTCAGCTCGTCCCACCGATAATCCAGCTTGCCGTTGACACCCCGTTCACTAAGCAAGTTGCCCGCGTGGTCATAGTTCAGGCTGACCCGGTCGGCTTCCACGCCGCGCACGGCACCTTCCGCTGTCGGTCTGCGCTCCAGCTCCGTCAATCTGCCGCGTTTGTCGCGGTGATAGTAAAACTCCGCGTGGTCATGGGCGCGCCACTCCAGCTGTCCGGCCTCGTCGTGGCGAAAGTAGTGAAAACGCTGCGCCATACCGCCGTCGGCGGCGGGCTGACCGGCCTCACGCATCATGCTCAGCTGACCGTCATCGCCATAATCATAAAAGCGCCGCAGTTTATCAGGGCCGCTGTCGGCGATCAGGCGGCCCGTTGCGTCATAGGCAAAGTGATATTCGCCGCCGTTGCCATTCTCCAGCCGCAGTAAGTTACCGCGCGGATCGCGGTGCCAGCGCAGGGTGCGGCCGATGCGGTCGGTTATGCCGACAGGCAGCCCGAATGCATCGTACTGCCAGTGTGTCGCGCTTTCAGCCGGGTCGCGCCAGGCGCTAAGCTGGCCGCGTGGGTTCCATTCCAGCGTCTCGCGGCTGCCGTCAGGGTAAATCAGCGCACACAGTTGTCCGGCAGCGGTCCACTCGCGGCGGGTGATATTGCCCAGTGCATCTTCCGTGCTGACCAGCTGGCCGAATCGGTCATAACGGTAGCAGGTGATGCTGCCGGAACAGCTGGTGTGGTGGGTCAGCAGTCCCTGACGGTTCCAGCTCAGCGAAATCACGCCACCGGTGGCGTCGGTGACCTGGCAGGGCAGGCTCTCCTCGTTATCAGGGTAGTGCCAGCGGGTGACGTTATTCAGCGCGTCGGTTTCGCTGACCAGCCGCAAGAAAGCATCATACTGCCAGTGCTGCTGGCTGCCGTCCGGATGGAATACCTGCGCCGGGCGATCGCTCAGTCGGTGCCAGCGCCAGCGGGTGCTGTGTTGCAGCGGGTCGGTTTCGCTGGTCAGGCGGCCATAGCGGTCCCACTGGCAACGGCGAACGCCGCCGCCCGGCAGCACCAGACCGCACAACTCCCCGTCTTTATACAGCATGCTGGTCTGACGGCCGTCATAGTCGGTGAAGCAGGCAATGTTGTCATCGTCGTCCAGCAGCCATTCTGCCCGCGCACCGTCGTCGCGCTGCACGCTGCGCTGGCCGCCGGCAAAATCGTAGTGAAAACCCAGCTTCTCACCGGCACTGTTGCGGTACGCCACCACACGCGGCAGGCCTTCAAGTTCATGCCACAAATATTCATTTAGCAGGCCATTTGCATCCTCGTGGCTGCTTATCAGCCCGTTGCGCCAGCCGAAGCGGCGGCGCACGCTACCGCCACGACCGCTGACGGTTATCAGCTGGCCGCTGTCGTCGTAAGCGTAGCTGACCAGGCAGATGTCGTCATCCAGCCAGGCACCAGTCAGCCGTCCGTTCTGATAACGGCACGTCACCCGCTGCCCGGCACTGTCGATCAGTTCGCGCAGGGTGTTGTCGCTATGCCAGTGCAGCAGGATATCGTTGCCGCAGGCGTCAGAAATACGCGAAAGCAGGGAAGGGGCGTCAGCCAGCGGCGGGTAGTGATAACGTTCGCCGCTGATGTCGTATACCGACCAGCTGTCGTCGGCGTGATGCTCCAGCCAGCACTTCTCTTCGCTGCACCAGCTGCGTCTGCTCTGTGGCACCATGGGAAAGGAAACGTAATCCCCGGACGGTGCGCGCCACACCAGTCCGTCGTGCCAGCGTTCAAGGCGGGTTTCCCAGAACAGGCTCCAGCCGCGGCCCAGTACGCCTGAGCCAGGGTTGCCGCTGCGCCAGCAGCGCTGCCACTGCACGGCTAAACGCGACGGCAGGACGAAATCCAGCTCGTCGTCGCCGCTGAGAAACTTCTGGCCGCTGACGATATCCACCGGACGCGCGACGATACCTGCCGCCGTCGCGCCGGCCATCAGCGCCCCGGCGCGGCAGGCGACACGCCCCAGCTTGTTAATTCCCGGCAGTTTGCTGAGCATTTTCGCCAGCGCCCCGGCTTTGCTCGCCACGCCGCCCGCACCGCCGAGCAGGCCGGCGAACAGCAAGGTCAGATCCGAGGCCTGATACAGCCATTCCGGCACTTCGGCTTTGATCTTCCCGGTCTGCACCGGCTCGCCGCCGATAAAAACATTGTTCGAACCGGTACTCACCCTCGCGCCGCAGCTGGTGCGGTCACCGATGCGCACCGCCGGGCAGCCGTTGATGATAACGCGGGATGAGCCTTCGGCCATCTCCATCGAGTGGCTGTCGTCGTCGCAATGTACCTCACTCTCACCGGCAATCGCGGCAGGCCTGCCGTTGATAAATACGTCGGGTGAGCCGCTGCGGATGGTGCCTCTTTTGCGTACCTTGTGCCTGCCGCTCTCGCTAATCTCGTCGCGTGCGGCAGCGGCGGCTTCGCCGGCCAGATAACCGACCGCCAGACTGGCAGCGACCAGCAACAGGCAGCGCCCAGCCCGACAACTAACAGGGCTCCGGCGGCAATGCCACCGGCCGCCGCAATCAGGCCACCCACCAATGTGCCAGCCAGCATCCCGGCCAGCGCATGCGAGTGACCGATATCGTCACCGACGCGTGCGGCTTCATACATAGCAACAATCCTTGTTGTTAACGGTGAACAGCAAAGCTGCCCAGCAGGCTGCTGAACAGCAAAGCTGCCCAGCAGGCTGCTGAACAGCTGAGTGTCATCGGCATTGAGCGGACTGGATTTATTCAGGGTAAACACCAGCAGTTGCGTCTGATCGACGGCAAATATTGCCTGTTGCTGCCAGATACGACGGCCAGCGTGCAGATAACTGCTGTGCACACATTCCCCCGCCCGTGGTTGATCGCCCAGCCAGGCATTTTCCCGTAGCTGTAGTTTCCAGCCGGTCAGTTGCTGGCTTAGCAATACCAGCTGGCGATCGATATACGCTGCCGTGGTTTCATTGTCGGTCAGCGTGTCGCGAGAGATATTCAGGCTCGGTGCGCCGGATTGTTCAGGGATAAACACATTTACCGTCCGGTCAAGATAACCTTCAGGCAGGGTCACGGTGCCGTGGTCAAACCGGCAGTAATGCGGGGTGGTTTTCATTGCGCAGCATCCTTGTGCTTCTGCCAGGTAACAGCCCTGACTGATTGCGCAAGGTTACTATTTTTATGCGGTGGAAGTGTCGAGCGGGATCGAATAATGGGCAAAAAAAATCCGCCAGCAGCGCGCCAGCGGATTTTTATCGGTTCAGACCGTGGTCAGTGATTATTCCGGGACAATCATATTGACGCTGGTGTGGCCGGTACCGGCAGGAACCAGCGTTTTATGCAGCCATGGCAGCAGGTCGCGCATCTGCTTTTC
>NZ_JRXE01000005.1:198520-206559 GCF_001267535.1 Winslowiella iniecta
TGCAGAATATTGCGAATGCCGGTGGCTTCCAGATCCTTACACATGCGCTTAATTTGCTGGCGTAATACCACCGGATACCACAGCGCAAACACGCCGGTACCAAAGCGTTTATGACCTTCCTGAATCCCTTTTACCACGTCCTGATAATCGGTTTTCAGTTCGTAAGGCGGATCGATCAAAATCAGGCCACGGCGAGAGTGCGGCGGCAGTTTCGATTTCAGCTGCTGATAACCATCGGCCTTTTCGGTGCGCGCACGGTTATCTTTCAGGAATTCATTACGCAGCATCGGGAAATCGCTGGAGTGCAGCTCCGTCATCTGCAGTTTGTCATCTTCACGCAGCAGGTGGCGGGCAATCAGCGGCGAACCTGGGTAGAACCGCAGTTTACCGTTTTTATTCAGCGCTTTAACTGCATCGATATAAGGCAGCAGGGTTTCCGGCAGATCGTCCTGTTGCCAGATGCGCGCAATGCCTTCCAGATATTCGCCGGTGCGCTCTGCATGCTCACCGCTTAGCTGATAGCGTCCGGCACCCGCATGGGTGTCGAGATAAAGGAAAGGTTTCTCTTTCTCTTTCAGCGCTTCAATGATCAGGCTTTGTACGGTGTGCTTAAGAACGTCAGCGTGGTTGCCGGCGTGAAAACTGTGGCGATAACTCAACATAACTTTGGTGATATCCGGTGCGTTCCTGACGAAACAGGAGAGGGGCGATAGCTGCGCAGACGATGCGGGCGCGTGTATGGCGATAGTATACCTGGAAGAGAGAAAAATTGCTGAAAAGTCGGCGCGGGTTTTTTATCGACCTGCTTATGTTGTCGACAACTCGCCCGGCCACCATTGATTTTCGCTACACTTAACCGCATGTTAATCAGATTGCCAGATTGCGCGCAAAGCAGCGCCACTCACAACCATAAGGACTGCGCTATGACCAATCCGTTACTTTCTTCTTTTACGCTCCCTCCTTTTTCCGCAATCAAACCAGAACACGTTGTGCCAGCCGTTCAGGCCGCACTTGATGATTGCCGTGCTGCGGTCGAGAAAACCGTGGCTCAGGGCGCGCCTTACACCTGGGATAATCTTTGCCAGCCGTTAGCCGAAGTGGATGACCGCCTCGGTCGTCTGTTCTCGCCGGTCAGCCATCTGAATTCAGTTAAAAACAGCCCGGAGCTGCGTCAGGCCTATGAGCAGACGCTGCCGCTGCTGTCAGAGTACAGCACCTGGGTCGGTCAGCATGAAGGCCTGTATCAGGCGTATCGCAATCTGAAAGAGGGCGACAGCTATGCGGCGCTCAGTCAGCCGCAGCAAAAAGCGGTAGATAATGCGCTGCGTGATTTTGAGCTGTCCGGTATCGGCTTATCGAAAGAGAAGCAGAAGCGCTATGGCGAAATCGCGGCGCGCCTGTCGGAACTGGGTTCGACTTACAGCAACAACGTGCTGGATGCCACAATGGGCTGGAGCAAGCTGATTACTGACGAAGCGGAACTCTCCGGTATGCCGGAAAGCGCGCTGGCGGCAGCAAAAGCGCAGGCTGAAGCCAAAGAACAGCAGGGCTGGCTGCTGACGCTGGATATCCCGAGCTATCTGCCGGTGATGACCTACTGCGATAACCAGGCGCTGCGTGAAGAGATGTACCGTGCTTACTCAACGCGTGCTTCCGATCAGGGGCCGAATGCCGGTAAGTGGGATAACAGCGAAGTGATGGCGGAAGAGCTGGCGCTGCGTCATGAACTGGCACAGCTGCTGGGCTTTGACTCTTATGCCGATAAATCGCTGGCGACCAAAATGGCGGAAAGCCCGGCGCAGGTCACTGAGTTTCTGACCGATCTGGCGAAACGCGCGCGTCCGCAGGCCGAGCAGGAGCTGGCACAACTGCGAGCGTTTGCTGAGCAACAACATGGCATCAGCGAACTGCAGCCGTGGGATCTGACTTACTACGGTGAGAAGCAGAAACAGCATCTGTACGCCATCAGCGACGAGCAGCTGCGCCCGTACTTCCCGGAAGAACGCGCGGTAAATGGCCTGTTTGAAGTGGTCAAACGCATCTACGGCATTACGGCGAAAGAGCGTAAAGATGTCGATGTCTGGCACGACGATGTGCGTTTCTTCGATCTGTTCGATGAGAGCGGCGAACTGCGCGGCAGTTTCTATCTTGATCTCTATGCGCGCGAGCACAAGCGCGGCGGTGCATGGATGGATGACTGCGTGGGCATGATGCGTAAAGCGGACGGCACGCTGCAAAAGCCGGTCGCCTACCTGACCTGTAACTTTAACCGTCCGGTCAGCGGCAAACCTGCGCTGTTTACCCACGATGAAGTGACCACGCTGTTCCACGAATTTGGTCACGGCCTGCACCATATGCTGACGCGCATTGAAACGCCGGGGGTTTCAGGTATCAGCGGTGTGCCATGGGATGCGGTCGAGCTGCCAAGCCAGTTTATGGAAAACTGGTGCTGGGAACCGGAAGCGCTGGCGTTTATCTCCGGTCACTACGAAACCGGCGAGCCGCTGCCGCAGGAGCTGCTGGACAAAATGCTGGCGGCGAAGAACTACCAGGCGGCGCTGTTTATCCTGCGTCAGCTGGAGTTTGGCCTGTTCGATTTCCGTCTGCACGCCGAGTTCGAACCTGAGAAGGGCGCGCAAATCCTGACCATGCTGGCAGAGATTAAGAAGCTGGTGGCGGTCGTACCAAGCCCGTCATGGGGGCGTTTCCCGCACGCCTTCAGCCATATCTTTGCCGGAGGTTATGCAGCCGGTTACTACAGCTATCTGTGGGCTGATGTGCTGGCGGCGGATGCCTACTCGCGTTTTGAAGAGGAAGGTATTTTCAACCGCGAAACCGGTCAGTCGTTCCTCGATAACATCCTGACGCGCGGCGGTTCTGAAGAGCCAATGGAGCTGTTTAAACGCTTCCGTGGCCGTGAACCGCAGCTCGACGCGATGCTGGATCACTACGGCATTAAGGGATAACGCCGCGCGTGAAAATCTGTTTAATCAATGAATCAGGCGTCGATAACGACGCCTTATCTGTTTTAGCGCAGCGCTGGCAGCTTGAGCATGACGATGAGGCGCTGATGGCGCTGGTGATGACGCCGCAGCATCTGGAGTTACGCAAGCGTGATGAGCCGAAGCTCGGCGGTATCTTTGTCGATTTCACTGGCGGCGCGATGGCGCATCGCCGCAAATTTGGTGGCGGGCGTGGAGAAGCGGTCGCTAAAGCGGTCGGTATCAAAAGTGGCTATCTGCCGGATGTGGTGGATGCGACGGCCGGACTGGGACGCGATGCTTTTGTGCTGGCGTCCGTGGGTTGCCGGGTGCGGATGCTGGAACGCAACCCGGTGGTGGCGGCACTGCTGGATGATGGCCTGCAACGCGGCTATCAGGATGCGGAGATTGGCGGCTGGCTGCGCGAGCGGCTGACGTTATTACATGCGTCCAGCCTGACGGCGCTGACCGATATTACGCCGCAGCCTGATGTGGTGTATCTCGACCCGATGTATCCGCACAAGCAGAAAAGTGCGCTGGTGAAGAAAGAGATGCGGGTATTTCAGACGCTGGTCGGTGCCGATGAAGATGCGGATGGCCTGCTGGAACCGGCTCGCTTACTGGCGAAGAAGCGCGTGGTGGTTAAGCGCCCTGACTATGCGCCGCCACTGGCAGAGGTGGTCACGCAATCAGCAGTGACCACCAAAAGCCATCGCTTTGATATTTATCCACCGCTGACATAATCCCGCTTCCCCCACGTGATGGGGGAAGGTCGGAATCAGCGCGCGCGAGGGTTACTCGTCGTCTTCCTCATCGCGCAGGGGCACGATCAGCATATCAATGTGGACGGTGTTAATCAGCTGGCGTGCGGATGACATCAGCTTGCTCCAGAAATCCTGGTGATGTCCGCAAACCACTAAATCCACGTCGTACTTTTTAATCGCATCAACCAGCACCTGGCCCAAATCGCCGCTACCGCTCAGCGTTTCGCTGATGGTGTAACCGGCGCTCTGCGACAGCTCGGTCAGCGCGCTGTGGGTCTCTTCAGAGATACGTTTCTGCATATCGCCAAGATTGACATCAATCAGTCCGGTATAGAGATCGGAGTAATTGACATCAACATGAATCAGCGACACTTTGGCGTCATAAGGGCGTGCCAGTGAGACTGCTTTTTCGACCAGCAGTTTACTTTCCGGGGAGAGATCGACTGCTATCAGGATATGTTTATAAGACATGATTAAACTCCTTCCATTAGATGCCTGCCGTGAGGCGCAAGTGCTGTCCGCATCACTTTGTTATGTCTTGAGTATAGCGCTAATTGTTAACAGATGTTGTTGCCCGGCGCATCCTTTGCGATGTCGATCAAGGTGAATTTTTTTCCATTTTGTCGCCTGCGGTGAAACATCGCTGGAAAATAATTGAGCAGATCTCCTACACTGAAGTATGACGGTCTCAACATCGCTTGGTGGTCGCCATCTTCTTTCATAATAAACAATTCGGTCCGGTTCAATAATGGTTGGCAATACGTTGTGGGGCGTGTTCAGCGTGACCCGTTGAAAACTGTCCTTGCGGTAATAGCCGGGAGGGGATCATGATCAGCACCATCGCATTGTTTTGGGCGTTATGTGTGGTTTGTTTAGTGAATATGGCGCGGTATTACTCTTCTCTGCGTGCGCTGCTGGTGGTGCTGCGCGGCTGCGATCCATTACTTTATCAATATGTTGACGGCGCAGGCTTCTTTACCTCGCATGGGCAACCGAGTAAGCAGGTGCGGCTGGTGCGCTATATCTGGGCGGAGCGTTATCGCGATCATCATGACGATGAATTTATTCGCCGCTGTGAGCGGTTACGTGGGCAGTTTATTCTGACCAGCGCGCTCTGTGGGCTGGTGGTACTCAGTCTGGTGGGATTAGCTATCTGGCACTGAGTTCCGGCGCTGAAATGAAAAAGGGCGGCAGTTTGTCGCTGCCGCCCTTAAAGACACTGCTATCAAATAAACTGCAATGCAATCCAGTACAAACCACCGGAAAGCAAAATCGAGATCGGCAGGGTAAACACCCACGCCAGCGCGATATTCTTGATAGTGCGACTCTGTACGCCACCGCCGTCAACCAGCATCGTACCGGCTACGGAAGAGGAGAGGATATGCGTGGTGGATACCGGCATGCCGGTATAACTGGCCACGCCAATGGAGACTGCCGCGGTCATCTGCGCCGTCATCCCCTGAGCGTAAGTCATGCCTTTCTTACCGATTTTTTCACCGATGGTGGTCGCCACACGACGCCAGCCAATCATGGTGCCAATCGACAGTGCCAGCGCAACCGCAATAATGATCCACACCGGTGCATACTCAACGGTGTTCAGCAGATCGCCTTTCAGCTTATTGAGGAAGCGTTTGTCGTCTGCGCTGGTTTCCGGCAGTTTCGCCGCTTTATCGGCGGTGTCAGAAATACACATCAGCAGGCGACGCATCTGGGCGCGTTGATCGACGTTCAGGCTGTCATAGCTCTGCAAATTATTCAGCAGACCCTGAGTTTGCTGAATTGCCGCCAGAGCGCGTGCGCTGTCGCAATGGAACTCTTTCGGCCCGCTTGGCACCTGTTCCGGCGTGGGCACCGCAGGTGGCGCCATCTCAATGATGTGCGTCAGCGTGGTGCTGTGCTGCTGGTAATACTGCTCCAGATGGTTGACCGCATCGCGGGTACGCGTGATGTCATAACCGGAAGCATTCATATTCACCACGAAGCCCGCAGGAGCCACGCCGATCAATACCAGCATAATCAGGCCGATGCCTTTCTGACCATCATTCGCACCGTGTGAGTAGCTCACGCCGATAGCGGAAACGATCAGGGCGATACGCGTCCAGAATGGCGGCTTTTTCTTGCCGTCGATCTTCTCACGTTCGGCAGGTGTCATATGGATACGGCGACGCTTTTTGTTGCCGCTCCAGTAACGACGCAGCAGGAAAATCAGACCCCCTGCGACCACCAGACCAATAATCGGAGACAAAATTAACGACATAAAAATGCCGATCATTTTGGGAATATTCAGCGCATCGACCACCGAGGAGCCGGTCAGCAACGCGTTGGTCAGACCGATACCAATAATGGCACCAATCAGCGTATGGGAGCTGGACGCAGGCAGACCGAAATACCAGGTGCCTAAGTTCCAGATAATCGCGGCGAGCAGCATGGAAAAGACCATCGCCAGCCCGTGAGCCGATCCTACATTGAGCAGCAGATCGGTGGGGAGTAGGTGGACAATTGCATAGGCAACGCTTAAACCGCCCAGCAAAACGCCAAAGAAGTTAAATACCCCGGCCATAACAACCGCTAACTGCGAGCGCATTGCACGAGTGTAAATAACAGTGGCCACTGCGTTGGCGGTATCATGGAAGCCATTGATTGCTTCGTAGAACAGCACAAACATCAGTGCGAGTACTAATAACAGGCCGGTATGGTAATCAAGACCAGCAAACAGATGTAGCATAAGCGTTACGCCATTTTGGAGGACATGAACGCGGCGCATTATCAGCGACAAACCGCGCCGGGGGAAAGTGAAATATAGACTTTTTTTGACATTAAAGCGTAACAGGCCCCGATTTGGGGGTGAAAAAAGCCTATAAATTAGGCGGTTACATTGTGTTACTTTCCCTGCAGTTTTGTTACGCTGGCATCACCGCCAGCAACTCTCTACAATCAGCGTTTTTTTGCCAGCCGGCAGGAGTGAGTTGTGGAAAAGTTTGACGTTATCATTATCGGCGCAGGGGCCGCAGGACTGTTCTGTGCCGCACAGGCAGGCCAGCGTGGTCGCCGGGTGCTGTTGCTGGATAACGGCAAAAAGCCAGGGCGCAAAATTCTGATGTCCGGCGGCGGACGCTGCAACTTCACCAATCTGTATACCGACCCGGCGGCTTATCTGTCGCACAACCCACATTTTTCTAAATCGGCGCTGGCGCGCTACACCCAGTGGGATTTTATCGACCTGGTCAACCGTCACGGTATTGCCTGGCACGAGAAAACCCTCGGCCAGCTGTTCTGCGACGACTCGGCGCAGCAGATTGTTGAGCTGTTGATGAAAGAGTGCCAGCAGGGCAATGTCACGCTGCGTTTGCGCAGTGAAGTGCTGAATGTTGAACGCGATGAGCATGGCTATACCATGCAACTGAATGGCGGCACGGTGCAGGCGGAAAAACTGGTGATTGCCAGCGGTGGTTTATCCATGCCCGGTCTGGGTGCGACGCCGTTTGGCTACAAGCTGGCCGAGCAGTTTGGCCTGCGGGTGTTCCCGACGCGCGCCGCGCTGGTGCCATTTACCCTGCACAAACCTTTGCTCGACCATTTGCAGACGCTTTCCGGCGTCTCGCTGCCCACGGTGATGACTGCCGAAGATGGCACGGTATTTAAAGAAGCGATGCTGTTTACCCATCGCGGCCTGTCTGGTCCGGCAGTATTACAGCTCTCCAGCTACTGGCAGCCGGGAGAGTTTGTCACCATCGATTTGTCCCCCGCGCAGGATCTGGACGTGTTTATTAATGAAGAACGCGCGGGTCACCCGAATCAGAGCCTGAAAAACACCCTGGCAAAAGTGCTGCCGAAGCGCTTAATCGAGGTGCTGCAAACCCTGGCGGTTGTGCCGGATGTCACGCTGAAACAGCTTAACAGCCGTCAGCAGAGTGAACTGGTGGCGACACTGCACCAGTGGCGGGTACAGCCAAACGGCACCGAAGGCTATCGCACCGCCGAGGTGACGCTGGGCGGCGTCGATACCACTCAGCTTTCATCGAAAACCATGGAAGCGCGTGATGTGGCAGGCTTGTACTTTATCGGCGAAGTGGTCGATGTGACCGGCTGGTTAGGCGGCTATAATTTCCAGTGGGCGTGGAGCTCGGCGTGGGCGTGTGCGCAGGCGCTGTGATGTTGTTCTGGACTAATAAATTTTGTACATTGCCGAAATATTTTGTACATAAGAGCTAGTGGACTGACCCCACGCCAGTAGACAAATTCTGTCCTCACGACGAGGCCTGTTCAAAGGCCTGCGGACTGACGCCGCCGAGAT